>CADASP010000017.1 GCA_902790625.1 uncultured Prevotellaceae bacterium
GGCAAGATGTCGGCAATTGCACCATAGCGAGTCTGAAGGATGACAATAGGAGGTACATCGATGGTTTTAAGACTGCAAGAGAAAAGGTCTTTTTAATAATAACTGACTATGAACAAATGATACAGTCTATTTTAGACTTATAAATTCCAATTTAGCGAACAACAAGCAAATATGAAAAAGGTAATTGTAATATCCACGAGCCTACGATATGGCTCAAACAGCGACATGCTCGCTGACCAGTTTGTTAAAGGAGCAAAGGCTGCCGGAAACGAAGTTGAGAAGATTTCTCTCGTTGGAAAGAATATCCAGTTCTGCAAGGGTTGCTTAGGCTGCCAAAAGCTGGGCCGCTGTGTCATCAACGACGATGTTAACGACATCATGGCCAAGGTGCTGAAGGCTGATGTGGTATGCTGGGCAACACCTATTTACTATTACGAGATGAGCGGGCAGATGAAGACCCTCATAGACCGCATGAATGCGATGTACGAACAAGATTATCAGTTCCGCGATGTCTATCTGCTGACCACGGCAGCCGAGGATGAGGAGCTGACTCCGAAGCGTGCAGAGACAGGCCTGACGGGCTGGATAGACTGCTATCCCAAGAGCCGTCTGGCAGGCACACTCTTCTGCGGAGGAGTGAATGACCCTCGTGAGATTGAGGGTAATCCGAAACTGCAGGAGGCTTTCGAATTAGGAAAGAGCATCGGCTAAGACAATGAACATAGAAGCCTATCGTGAGTTTTGCCTTTCATTAGGCGAAGACATCGTAGAGAAGCTTCCTTTCCAGAAGTTTAAGAATGGAGAGGGAGTGTTGGGGTACCCTCCACGAGATTATCAATCTCGCGGATTCCTCCCTTCTATGTAATGGGCCACATGTTCTCATTCTTTTGACTGCAATGATTTCTCGGTCATCTCGCTCAAATGCCAACCAGAGCGCATCGAAGAACTGAAGACGCAGTATGAGTGCATCGGCAATCCATATAACGAATCGCCCAAATACTGGATTGGCATCAATCCAAAGACTGCCCCTGATAACCTGCTCCAGGAACTGACGCGAAACTCATACGAATTAGTCAAGGCGAAATATACGAAAGTCAAAGAAGGGTTAGTAGAAATGAAGAAAATGAAGTGCGGAATGGTTCTTAGCGATGCCAAGCGGCAGAGCCGAGTGCTCCGTTCTTATGCTGAAAAGTATGAGACGGCATCTTTCATTGAAGGTGATCCGTCATGGTTCATGCATCAGGTAAGTGGTAAGGTCAATCAAGAAGTAACTGCTTTCATTGCTGCGTGTCTGAGCTATGGCAGCAGGGAGCAGTTTGTCCCCAAAATACAATTATTGCTTGATTGTGCCAAAGGAAGCCTTTATGAATGGGTAAAATCAGGTGCGTATTCAAAAGACATTCCTGATGATTCTGATGATTGTTTCTATCGTCTCTATACATTCCGCCAGTTCAACATCTTTTTATGCCGGTTGCGCCAGATGCTGCTGGAATATGATTCAATAGGCCAATATGTTTGCCAGCACTGTGATGGTGACACCATGTCTGCAATAAAAGCCATCTGCCTGTGGTTTGCCGATACTGATACAAATCATATCGTGCCGAAGGATACACAGTCACCCTGCAAACGCATCTGCCTGTTCTTGCGCTGGATGGTGCGTAGCGACTCACCTGTTGACCTCGGCTTATGGGCTGACTTCATCGACCGTCGCACACTTATCATTCCTCTTGACACACATGTCCTTCAACAGTCTGTCCGTCTTAGACTTCTGTCAAGTAAGACAGCTACAATGTCAACCGCCAAGAGACTGACAGACAAACTTTCTGAGGTTTTCCCCGACGACCCGCTAAAAGGCGACTTTGCCCTTTTTGGATATGGGGTTAACTCAGCTATGGCCAATCAGGCTCACGCTATGCCGTTGAAGGTCATCAACAAATCATTTAGTGTATGTAGAGTTGCCGACTATTCTGAGGTAGATCTGATGTCCGACTTCGTTTTCATCGGGAAAACTGACGGAGAATGTTCACTTGTTTGCGAGACGTCAAAAGTCCCGTCAAATATCATAGAACGAAATGATGGTTGGCGGGCTTTCCGCATAGAGGGAGTACTCGACTTCTCGCTTATCGGTATTCTTGCTAAGATTACAGCTTATCTGGCAGAGAATGACATAGGAATCTTCGCCATCTCAACCTTCAATACCGACTACATTCTGACCAAGGCAGAGAACTTCGAGAAGGCCATCAAAACGTTAGAAACCAAAGGATATAAGATTGCAAAATGAAGATAATAGACGACAACCTGATTAATGGCGTGGTAGAGCAAGCCAGGCTGTCACCACGATGAGAAATGCCACCGTTTCCTCAATTGTCTGGAGCCAGGTACATTCATACCCGTCCATCATCACCCCACCAAGGCCGAGACTTTTGTAATCCTGAAAGGTAAAGTCAGAGTATCTACCTACAATGATGACGGCGAAGTGTTGGAGTCCTGTGTCATCAGTCAGGATAGTGGAACCTATGGCGTTGACATACCGAAGAATGTTTGGCATGGCATTGAATGTCTCGAATCCTCCGTACTCCTGGAGTGCAAAGAGGGGCCATTTGTTGAGCATGAAGTTGATGGAATCTTGGAATTAATAAAGGGATGTTCTATAAATTAAAATGTTAATAATCAATAAGTTATTTGCATAATTCAAGGAAAAGTAGTACCTTTGTGGCATAAACAAGCGCTATCAATGGAGAAAATGACAATATACCTCAGGCCAATGAGTGAAAACCTGTTTGAGGAAGAGCTGACAGTCGAGGCTCTCTCTGCGATGGGCAATCCCCTTGAGAGACTTTCCAAGAAGGTGGACTTCGAGATGTTCCGCCCGATTCTTGAAGACACACTTCTGCCCAAGGAGGTCAAGAGCGCAGCAGGACGCAAGCCCATAGATGTTGTTCTGATGTTCAAAGTCATATTCCTTCAACGTTATTATGGTTTGGGCGATCATCAGATCCAGTACCAGATAATCGACCGCACGAGTTTCCGCCAGTTCCTTGGCATTCACACCGTGGATGAGGTTCCTGACGAGAAGACGGTGTGGGCATGCAAGAACCGTCTGTCAGAGGACGGTACTTTCGACCGTCTGTTTGACAAGTTCCGCTCATATCTGGACTCGATCGGCCTGTCATTCAACGAGGGCAAGATTATCGATGCCACTTTTGTGGAAGCTCCCCGCCAGCACAACACCCATGAGGAGAACAAACAGATCAAGGAGGGCAACGGCAGTAGCCTTTGGCAGGCTGAGGACGGCGACTCCGAGAAAGAGAAGAAGCGCAAGGCCCACAAGCGCAGCCACAAGGATATTGATGCCCGCTGGACGAAGAAGCGCGGTGAGAATCATTATGGCTACAAAGACCATGTGAAGGCCGACAAGAAGACAAAACTCATCGAGAAGTACCACACCACCGATGCCAGCGTACACGATTCCAACGTCATAGAACCTCTTATTGATGAGAAAGACAAGGGGCAGAACCTCTGGCTCGATGCCGGGTATGTCGGCAAGGAAGACGTGGTCACGAAATGTGGCATGAAGCCTGTTATATGCGAAAAAGGCTACAGAAACAATCCGTTGACAGATGAACAGAAGAAGAACAACCGTGAGAAGTCACGCACCAGGTGCTTGGTCGAGCACATCTTCGGCTTCGTGGAGGAAGCGATGAACGGCTCTTTCGTGCGAAGCATCGGAATCATACGCGCAAAGGCATCCACGGCCCTCACCTGTCTTGTCTATAACATCTTCAGATATGAGCAGCTCTGCCGTTGTCAGCCAGCCATCATAGAGAAAGGTCTGGCTTCGGTACAGGGATAACTGTGTCCAAACGTGTCAAATCGTCAAAAACAACATGTCAATGAGTGGATAAACAAACACTATCGCGAGCCGTAGCCCTCTGATGAGGGCGAGATTCCGCAAGAAGCGAGTCTAACGGAATGGCTTACACTCGAATTTATGAATTAATAGATATTACCTAAAATGATGAAAGCAGAAAGCATAAAATCCTGGTTGCAATCGCTATCATTCCGTACAGGGGTGATAGTCCTTCTTTGTTGCATCCCTTTTTATGTACTTTCTTTCGCCCAGATGTTACTGCCCATAAGCCCTGCTGCTAAAGGCGTGTTATGGACTATTCTCTTCGGGCTGGCTAAGACTTGTCAGTATGGTGGCCTAACAATTCTTGGCGTTGAGGGCTACAATCGGGTTAAGAATTGGATTAAACGGAGAAAAGACGATGGATTAAGTGTACCATAGAGCGAATTACGTTCCAGAATCCAGAGAACAGCTATTCTGTCCTTCAGGCTAATATCAAAGGCTATAGGGAAGAGCAGACATTGGTAGGCACTTCCATGAGGTTACTGTTGGTACTGTCCTGACCGTTGAGGGAACTTGGAGAGTTGATAAGAGATATGGCCGTCAGTTCGCAGTAGAGAAGTGGACTGAGGAACTACCTGCTGATATTATTGGTATTGAGAAGTATCTGGGAAATGGACTAGTAAAGGGAATCGGGCCGAAATTCGCCAAACTCATTGTAGCAAAATTCGGACTAGACACCTTCAACGTGATAGAGACTGAGCCTGATAAACTGCTTGAAGTGTATGGCATAGGAAAAATCTTACGAACTTTTTGAGAGGTCTCTATCCCCTTATTAGGGTGAGATTTAAGCACTTACAAGGACTAATAAATATAAAAAGCTGATTTTCAGGCACTAAAAAATGGAAGCCTTTTTGCGGCTTCCATTCAGTTTTGCGGAGAGTGAGGGATTCAAACCCCCGATACCCGAAAGGGTATACCGGATTTCGAGTCCAGCGCGATCGATCACTCTGCCAGAGGTTTTTTTGAAGAAAAAAAGTGGAATGGGAGTGGAATGTGAGAGGAGAGGGATAGGATGGGGGGATAGGATGAGGGGAGATGTGGGAATGGGGCGGGTGATGGGGAAACGAAGGGAAAGACAACGATTGGAGGGGTAGGGGCATATGTGGGAAGACCTCACTTGAGGGTGAGCTGGAGCAGTTCGTCGTAGGTGCCGCGAAAAACGTCGAGGTCTACCTTTTCTTTGATGCCGGGTATTTGGCCTTCGTCGCTGTGTTGCCAGAAGGCCCATGGGCCACGATAACGCACGCTGTCGACATAGTAGTGGGCTATCCAGTAGGGGTAGAGGTTGAAGATGGAATCGTTCATGTACTGCTGGTGGAAGGAGTGGTAGGTGTAGAGGATGGGCTTCACCTTGTAGTGCTGCTCCACCCGCAGGAGCCATTCGAGGATGCCTTGTCGGAAATCTTCGAGGCTTACGTTGTCGGGTTTCACCTCTACGTCGAGTACGGGTGGCAGGTCGCCCTCTTCCAGCTTCACTTGGCTGATGAAGTGCTCGGCTTGGCGCTTGGCGGGCGTCGTCGCGCGATAGAAGTGGTAGGCTCCACGCACGATGCCGTGTTGGCGTGCTGCTTGGAAATTGTACTTGAATCGAGAGTCAACGATGTCGCTGCCCTCGGTGGCCTTGATGAAGACAAATCGCAGAGGCTGCTCGTCGATGACAGCACGATTGCGGAGCAGCTCCCAGTTGATGTTGCCTTGATGGTGGCTGATGTCGATGCCGTGCACGCTGTATCCCACAGGCGTCTGTGGGGTGGTGGCTGTGTGTTCCGGCGCTATGAGCCATCGCCACAGCAAGCCGCAGGTGACCAAGACGATGATGGCTCCTATCCACATGGGCCAGTTGTAGATATACCTACGAAGCAGCACAAGCCACGACGCTTTTCGGCGTGCTGGCTTGTGCTTTCTTTGTGTTGTCTTGCCCTGTTGCTTGGCTGTCGTTTTGCCCTGTTGGGCGTTGCTGCGCCTATGCTGTTTTGGCTGTGCGCTGCTGGCTTGCTTATTGCTTTGGGCAATGTTTTTTTTCTTCGTAGTGTTCACCCTGTTACTTTACTTGCTCTGTTCCAGGGCGAGTGTACGTGTGGGCTGGTCGCAGACCTCGGTGGGACCCCAATACTGGATGGGTCCGGGATAGACATAGGCCGTCTTGCGTGCCCACTCGTCGCGGTGAGCGGCAAACTCCTTGAATGGAGCGCCGTCGAGTTCTACGAGAGCCTTTCGGATGACGGGCTTCATCTCGCCAGCGCGCTTTTCCATGTTCATCATCATGGTGATGGGCACGCCACCAGCCTTCCACTCGGCAGCGGGAGCCGTAGTGTTCTGCACGATGGCCATATAGCCCGTCTTGCCGGCGGCGATGAGCTGAGCGGCGCTGTTGCCCAGGGCATAGCAATAGTCGGCGTCGAAGTTTGATGGAGCTGCGCAGCGTCCCTCGTAACCGAAGAAGTGGTGCTGTGTGGCAAACTTGCCTACGAACTTTCCTTCCTTCTTCATTTTCTCCATCTTCACGGCCACCATGGTGGAGAGCAGCTTCTCGGTTTCGATGAGCGATACCTGTACGTTGCCGTGAGGGTCGCGGTCGAGGGCAAGCTGGCGTGCTACGCCTACGGGCAGACTGTTGAACACGGCGAGGTTCTCCTCGCTGAGGTGGCTCTTGGCGAAGTCCACCTGCTCGTCGCGTCCGATGTTCTTTGCCTCGGGCAATGCGAGCACATCGTTGAGTTGGGCGATGAGTTTCTTGATGGCAGGAATGAACTCGATGACGCCTTCGGGGATGATGACGGTGCCAAAGTTGTTGCCGTCGGCAGCACGCACGGCCACAGCCTGAGCGATGTAGTCCACGATGTCGTCGAGGCTCATGTTCTTGGCCTCCACCTCTTCGCTGATGAGGCAGATGTTGGGTTGCGTCTGCAGGGCGCACTCCAGTGCGATGTGGCTGGCCGAGCGTCCCATGACCTTGATGAAGTGCCAGTATTTGCGGGCCGAGTTGCAGTCGCGCTCAATGTTGCCGATGAGTTCAGAGTAGGTCTTGCAGGCTGTGTCGAAGCCGAATGATGTCTCAATCTGCTGGTTCTTCAGGTCGCCGTCGATGGTCTTTGGGCATCCGATGACCTGCACGCCATAGTTCTTGGCTGCATAGTATTCGGCCAACACGCATGCGTTGGTGTTCGAGTCGTCGCCACCGATGATGACGATGGCCTTAATGTCGAGCTGGCGGATGATTTCCAGCCCCTTCTCAAACTGCTCCACCTTCTCCAGCTTGGTGCGTCCCGAACCAATCATGTCGAAGCCACCGGTGTTGCGGTACTCGTCGATGATGTCCTTGGTCAGCTCCATGTAGTTGTGGTCTACCAGTCCACCAGGGCCGAGGATGAATCCGTAGAGGCGGTTCTCGGGATTGAGCTTCTTCACTGCGTCGAAGAGTCCGGTGATGACATTGTGTCCACCAGGGGCCTGACCGCCACTGAGGATGATGCCCACGTTCATCTTCTCGTGAGCCACAGCCTCGCCGGGTACGAACTCCACGAGCGGCATGCCGTAGGTATTGGGGAAGAGTCTCTTGATTTCTTCCTGATTGTCAACACTCTGTGTGGGCTCGCCCTCTACAGCCTTCACGGCACCTTGTAGTCCCAGCGGCAGCTTGGGCTGATAGGCGGCGCGAGCCATCTGCAATGCACTTTTTTCCATGATACTTGCTTAATAAAAAAATGAGTTTTGTTTTCGGGGTGCAAAGTTACAAAAAATACGAGAGAAGAGCAAAAGAAATGCGTTTTTTATTTTGCGCTCTTCTGTGATTGCGTTCTTTTTTTAAATCACAGTCAGTGTCCATGAGGACGGATTTGGTGATTGTCGGGGCCCGACTGGAGATGCAGTCGGCACGGCGGCATGCAAGAAAGGCCCAAAGGATGTTTGGGATAGCGCTTGGGTAAATGCTTAGAGTGGGGGGGCATTTCTGATGGCCGACTGGAGATGCAGTCGGCACGGCGGTATGCATAAAAAAGCCCCAAGGGCTGTTTGCTACAGCGCTTGGGGCTAATGCTTGGAATGTGTTTTTTTTTATCCAATTTCAATCTGGCGGCTCACCTTCACCTTCTGCTCCTCATGCTTGGGCAGTTCCACGGTGAGCACTCCGTGCTCCACGCGGGCCTTGATTTGGTCCTTCTCCACGTCGTCGGGCAGGATGAGGGTCTGCTCGAACTTCGAGTACGAGAACTCGCGACGCAGATAGCGTGCGCTCTTGTCCTCCTCCTTGTGCTCCTCTTTCTTCTCCATCTTGATGAGCAGGTTGCCCTCGTCGTTGATGTGCACGTTGAAGTCTTCCTTCTTCATGCCCGGAGCGGCCATCTCCACGATGTAAGCCTTGTCGGTTTCCTTTACGTTGATGGCTGGAGCCGTGGCACTGGCCTTCGGCATGAACTCAGTATTGAAAAGATCGTTGAACACTGCGGGAATCCAGCTGTTTGTTCTCATCATTGGCATCATAGTTTTGTCCTCCTGTTTTTTGTTTTTATAGGTTATACATGTTGTCTGTTTTTTGGGCTTCGCTCATCGCGTTGCTCACTTATGTAGTTGCAACAATGGTGCCAAGGTGCGGTGGATGTCAAATTGTCGGCTTGGCGCGACAAAACGGCAGAAGGCCAACCGTGCTATTAGCGATTAATTAGTTCGCGAATTATTTGCACGTTACGAAAAGAATCACTACCTTTGCCTACTGATTGTGGAAAAGACCTATATATAAATATGTATAGACATGGATTTAATAGAGACTAATGAAAACCTTCCGCAGCAGCAGCGCAAGCAGCCCGCCACCATCGAAGAGTTGAAGCAGTGGTATGCTGACCGCCATCTGCCGCCCGAGGAGGTGACGCGCTTCTTCATTGGCAAGGATGTCAAGTCGCCCAAGGCCTTTGGCATCTACAAGGATGAGAGGGGCGAATGTGTAGTTTACAAGAACAAGGCCAGCGGCGAGCGTGCCATACGCTACCAAGGTCCCGACGAAGCCTTTGCTGTGGGCGAAATTTTGGCGAAACTGAAAGACGAGATTGCCAAGAGGAAGGCGGATAAGGCATCAAGAAGAGGTGCCGTGACAGACTATGAAGAACCCATCAGCCGAAGCCGAAGCCGTAGCGTGATTAGTCGTAGCAGCCATGCGTCGGGCGTTTCGTCGGGTTCGTCGGGTGGTGGGATAGTGAAGTGGATTGTAGGTCTCGTCGCTGCCTTCCTCATCGGCATCGGTGTCACGAGCAACAACTATGTGCCCAACGGCTACTACAACTATCGTGGTGCCAGCTACTATCATCAGGGCAAGTCGTGGTATCGCTACAATTCTGGGTCGAGCAACTGGTCGCTCTCAGAGTCGCTCGACGACTGGATTACCAAGGATAACGCCGACCAGTATCGTCTTGAGGGTTTCAACGGCTCGCCCTTTGAGGATTCCGAGTGGTACCAAGATGATAGCAGCATCGATGACGACTATGATGACGATGACGACTACGACTGGGACGACGACGACGATGGCAGCTGGGATAGCGACGATAGCGATTGGGACAGCGACTGGTAGTAAAATTCGCATGTCGTAACCTCCCTGCGCTGCGATGCCAAAAATCCCACGGCCTGGGACAAAAATTTGGAGCGCTCCAAATTTTAAAAAGTCAACGCCAAATTTTGCTGGATGGCCACCATGTGAAAAAAGCCTGTTTTACAGTGATGATTCGCAAGCTTTCGGCTGAAGGTGATTGCGGGCAAAAACCGCTCAGTTTGACGAGGGTTGTGCCCCTTTGTCGCTCAGTATTTGCTTTGCCACGGCCACTGCCTCCTCCACGGTGGGCACATTGGCGATGGTCATGGAGCGCTTGGCGGTGGCTTTCTGCGAGTCGGCACCGGCTTCGCGCAGGCTGCAACGCCTTACGTTTTGCGTGGCGAAGTCGATGATGCGGTCGAAAACAGGGCTTTGATAGTAGGGGCTGTTGAGGTTCGACACGAAATAGAGGTACATTCGTCCTTGGTTGAGCATAATCTTCTCGCATCCCAGCTGTTTTCCCATTCGTCGCAGCGGCACCACGTGCAGCAGTTCTTGTGCTTGTTTTGGCAGAGGGCCGAATCGGTCTACCATGCGCTGCCTGTAGGCTTCCAGCTCCGAGTCGTCGCGTAGGTTGTCCAGTTCGCGGTAGAGCAGCATGCGCTCCGAGTCGCTGGGCACGTAGGTGTCGGGGAAGTACATCTCCAGGTCGGATTCCAAGGTGCAGTCGGCTACGAAAGCAGCCCCATCTTCGGCCCCTCCTGCGGGGGTGAGGGGAGTATATGGCTCTTTTCCTTGTTTTTGATGTGGTGTGTGTATGCTCCCCTCTTCCTTTTGAGATGGGGCGGGACTCTCATTCCTCAGTTCGGCCATGGCCTCGTTGAGGATTTTTTGGTAGGTCTCGTATCCCAGGTCGCTGATGAATCCGCTTTGCTCGGCGCCCAGCAGGTTGCCTGCGCCACGGATGTCGAGGTCTTGCATGGCGATGTTGATGCCGCTGCCCAGGTCGCTGAAGTTCTCGAGAGCCTCCAGTCGGCGCCGACTGTCGACGGGCAATGCCGATAGGGGTGGTGCCAGCAGGTAGCAGAAGGCCTTGCGGTTGCCTCGCCCCACGCGTCCGCGCATCTGGTGCAGGTCGCTCAGCCCGAAGTTGTGTGCAGCGTTGATGATGATGGTGTTGGCATTGGGGATGTCGATGCCGTTTTCGACGATGGTAGTCGAGAGCAGCACGTCGTAGTCGTAGTTCGAGAATCCGAGCACTATCTGCTCCAACTCTTCGGGCTTCATCTGTCCGTGTCCCACCGCCACGCGGCAGTCGGGGATGTATTTCAGGATGATTTCTTTCAGTCGGGTGAGGTCGTTGATGCGGTTGTTGACGAAGAACACCTGCCCGTTTCGGCTCATCTCGAAGTTGATGGCCTCCACGATGATTTCGGGCGAGAAGGTGTGTATCTCGGTTTGTATGGGATAGCGGTTGGGTGGTGGTGTCTGAATGATGCTCAAGTCGCGTGCCCCCATGATGGAGAACTGGAGTGTGCGCGGTATGGGTGTGGCGCTCATGGTGAGCGTGTCAACGTTGGTCTTCAGCTGCCTCAGTTTCTCCTTGGTGGCCACTCCGAATTTCTGCTCCTCGTCGATGATGAGCAGCCCCAGGTCGCGAAATTTCACGTTCTTTCCGATGAGCTTATGTGTGCCGATGAGGATGTCAATCTTTCCGGTTCTGAGGTCGTGCAGCAGTTCGGTAATCTGCTTGGCTGTTCGTGCCCGTGTGAGGTAGTCGACGCGCACGGGCATGTCTTTCAGTCGGTTGGCGAAGGTGTGGTAGTGCTGGTAGGCCAGCACGGTGGTGGGCACCAGCACGGCTGTCTGCTTGCCGTCGGCAGCGGCCTTGAAGGCGGCGCGCACGGCCACCTCGGTCTTTCCGAATCCCACGTCGCCACACACCAGTCGGTCCATGGGCACGGGCCGCTCCATGTCGGCCTTCACGTCCTGTGTGGCCTTCAGCTGGTCGGGAGTGTCTTCGTAGATGAACGATGCTTCCAGCGCGTGCTGCAAGTAGCTGTCGTGGCTGAAGGCAAACCCTCGTTGGTGGCGGCGTGCGGCATAGAGGCGTATCAGGTCGCGTGCGATGTCCTTGATTTGCTTCTTCGTGCGCTCCTTCAGGCGCTCCCACTGTCCGGTGCCCAGCGTCGACACGCGCGGAGGCTGACCGCCCTCCTGGCTCTTGTATTTCGACACCTTGTAGAGCGAGTGGATGGAAACGTAGATGGCATCGCCCCGCTGGTAGATGATTTTTATCATCTCCTGGTATTGGGTAGGTGCTGTAGGTGTTGTAGGTTTGGTAGGTGTTGTAGGGTTGATGGGCATTCTGACGAGACCGCCGAAGCGGCCGATGCCGTGGTCGATGTGCACCACGAAGTCGCCCAACTCAAACTGCTGTATCTCCTTCAGCGTCAGGGCCACCTTGCCGTTGCGTGCCTTGTCGCTCTTCAGGTTGTACTTGTGGAAGCGGTCGAATATTTGGTGGTCGGTGAAGAGGCAAAGCCGCAGGTCGTGGTCGATGAATCCCTCGTGCAGCGTCTTGTCGACGGGGGTGAAGTGCAGGCTGTGTGCATCGCCTTTCGGTGCATGGCTCTCGCTGTTCAGTATCTCCTTCAGTCGCTCTGTCTGCTTGGCGCTGTCGGCCAAAATATATAGCTTGTAGCCCTTTAGCATATAGTCTTCGAGTGTGCTGCTGAGCATTTCGAAGTTCTTGTGGAAGAGCGGTTGCGGCGAGATGTGGAAGTCGTCGCCGGAGGGCCTGACGATGATGTGGCGCATCTGCTCGGCTTGGGTGGCAAACTGTGTGCCGGTGATGATGTGGCTGTCGCGCTGCATCTCTTTCTCAATCTGCTTGGCCTCCATCTCGTTGGCTCCCTCCAGCCGCTCGCGCATGGCTTGGGTGGAGAATCCCTCCTGATAGGCATGCTCAATGGCCTGGCGCACGAAGGCAGCATCTCTCATCACCAGCAGCGCGTCGGAGGGCATGAAGGTGAGCAGCGACTCCTTCTGCTCGGCAGCCGACATCTCGGGCATGATGTCGGCCCGCTGCCGACGCTCCTTCGACAGCTGGTCCTCGACCTCGAAGGTGCGTATGGAGTCGATGTCGTCGCCAAAGAAGTCGATGCGGAAGGGGTACTCGTTGCTGTAGCTGAACACGTCGAGGATGCTGCCTCGCAGGGCAAACTGCCCCGGCTCGTAGACGTAGTCCACCTCGCGGAATCCCAGCTGGCGCAGCTCGTTGAGCACGTCGTTCACGTCCACCGTCTGTCCCTGTTGCAGCGTCAGCGTCTGGGTGTCGAGCTGCTGTCGCGTGACCACCATCTCGGCCAGTGCCTCGGGAAAGGTGACGATGAACAGCTGCTTGTCGCTTTGCGCTTTGAGCACCGAGAGCACTTCGGTGCGCAGTATCTCGCTGGCGGCATCCTTCTGCCCGTACTTGATGGCCCGCTTGTAGCTGGAGGGGAAGAACAGCACCTGCCTTTCCGAGTCGCTTTGCTCACCGCCGCTTAGCTGCATCAGGTCGTGGTAGAAGTAGCCGGCTTGCTCCACATCCTGAAGGATGAAGAGGAAGGGTCTCTTGTTTCTTAACGCGCTGAACACCACGGGTGCGGCCGAGGCCACCAGCCCCTCCAAGCAGATGGGCTTGGCCGAAGGCTTGTCGATGGCCTTGGTCAGGGATTTCACTTTAGGCGAGTGAGCGTAGAGCGTTTGCAGGTCTTGTATTTTCATGATGCAGTGTTCTTTGTTTGTCGTTCCTCAGTGCACTATTTCCACCACTGTCAGGCGATGGCCGTCTACGCGGAAACGCACGTCGCGACCGCCGAAAGGCATGCCATAGGTGCGCTCGGCATCATCGTGATAGCTGGGGCGTGGATCCAGTGCGAGCAGCTGTCGCAAGGCTGCCAGTTCTTCGGGTGTGAAATGCTGGGCGAGGGTAGGGGGGATGTCCACTTCGAGCAGCTGCCACTGCTGTTGGTCGACAAATCCACTGCGCGCGTCGGGGTGGGCATCGGCATAGGCCACGTAGGGCTTCACATCGAAGATGGGCGTGCCGTCCATGAGGTCGGCTCCTTGCACATGGATGACAGGCCCCAGCTTGGTGTCGGTGTCGATGTGGTGGATGCGCACGCACGAGAGGCCCAGTCCGTTGGGGCGGAAGGGCGAGCGCGTGGCAAAGACACCCATGCGGCGGTTGCCTCCTAAGCGAGGAGGACGCACCGTGAGTCCACTTTTGTTGGGGGTTCCGTTGGCCGAGAATTGCCAGATGAGCCAAAGGAAATCGAAGCCGTCGAGCCCTCTGATGGCTTCGGGCTGACGATAGTCGGGTTCAAAGACGATGGTGCCCGCCAAGTCGTTGGCAAGTCCGCTCTGGCGGGGGATGCCAAACTTCGACGTCAGCGGTGAATGAAAATGCGCAATGGGGTGTATCTCCATATTCAAGCTGCAAAATTACGAATTAACGGCTGAATTGGTCGTGCCGAGCGATGGTTTTTCCTTCCCCCTTAATGAAATTTAACTACTTGCAGCGAGGGATTTCATAAAAAATGGCTACCTTTGCGATTTAATTGGCGACATTAGAGTAATCCGAAAAGCGCAAAATGATAAGAACCGTGTTTGCCATGATGTGTGCTGTGCTGGTGATAGCCTCGTGCAGCACCACTCGCTATGTGCCCGACGATGCGTTGCTGCTCAACAGCGTCAAGGTGCGCACGGTGGGCGACTATCCGCAGGTGAACACGGCTCAGCTGCGCAATTATCTGCGACAGGTGCCCAACTCGCGGTGGTTTTCGGCATTGCGACTGCCGCTGCACGTCTATTCTCTCTCAGGCACCGACTCCACCAAATGGCTCAACCGCACGCTGCGTGCCATTGGCGAGCCGCCCGTGCTGTTCGACTCGCTGAAGGCCGAACTGTCGCGAGGCGACCTGCGCCAGCAGTTGCGCAACGAGGGGTTTCTTAATGCTGAGGCCAACTATGAGCTGAAAAGGCACGGGAAAAAGGCCGACGTCACCTACTGGCTGCAGCCTGGCCAGCCTTATTTCATGCACACCATCCACTATCGCATTGATGACCCGCAGATAGCCCAAGTGTTGCAGGGCGACAGCGTGCGCCGACTGCTGCACGAGGGCATGCGCTTCGATGTGAGTCAGCTCGATGCCGAGCGCAAGCGCATCACAGCCCTGCTGGCCGACAGCGGCTACTATCGTTTCCACAAGGAGTTCATCACCTACCATGCCGACACCATCGGTGGCTCGCACCTCATCGACCTGACGCTGCATCTGGGGCTGTTCAGGCAGAACAACCGCCCCGACACCCTGCATACCCGCTATACCATGCGCAACATCGGCTACGACAGCGGCGATGCGCAAGATGCACGACTGCACCTGCGCCAGCACGTGCTTGAAGAGTGTACGCATATCGCTGAAGGCCAGTTGTATTCAGCCACAGGATTGAAGAACACCTACAACCACTTCGGCCGTTTGCAGGCCGTGAAATACACCAACATTTTGCTGACGCCAGTGAACGGTAGGCCAGAGTTGGACTGCAACATACAGATACAGACCAACAAACCCTCGACGCTCAGTTTCCAGCCTGAAGGCACCAACACTGCCGGCGACCTGGGAGCCGCCGCCTCGCTCACCTATCAGAACCGCAACCTCTTCCGTGGTAGCGAGGTGCTCAGCGTGGAATTGCGCGGTGCATACGAGGCCATCCGTGGACTGGAGGGCTATGCCAATCAGGACTTTACGGAGTATTCGTTGGAGACACGTCTGCAGTTCCCCCGCTCCATCATGCCATTCCTCTCGCGTAGGCTTCGCCAGAGTCTGAACGCCACCAGCGAGGTTTCGCTGCTCTACGATTTGCAGGACCGTCCCGAGTTCCACCGCCGCGTGCTCTCGGCCTCATGGCGCTATCGCTGGAACAATCCTTTGCGCCACGACCGCTTCCTGCTCGACCTGCTCGACCTGAACTATGTCTTCATGCCTTGGATTTCGTCTACCTTCAGACAGGAATACTTGGAGAG
The DNA here is from genome assembly GCA_902790625.1 of uncultured Prevotellaceae bacterium. Taxonomy (GTDB): domain Bacteria; phylum Bacteroidota; class Bacteroidia; order Bacteroidales; family Bacteroidaceae; genus Prevotella. Next base: position 15,496 of record CADASP010000017.1, read on the forward strand.
CGCAACGTCGCGCAATGCCATCCTGCGCTATAACTACGAGGATTTGTTCATCACCAAGCTGGGCTTTGGCTATAGCTACGCCAAGGGGCCGCTGGCCTTGAAGACCAATGTGGAGACATCGGGCAATGTGCTGTCGCTGGGGTCGCAGGTGTTTGGCTCGGACAAGGACAGCCAAGGCCATCACCGGCTGTTCAACATCGCCTTCGCCCAGTATGTGAAGGCCGACATCGACGTGGTGCGCTCGGTGGCCATCGACCAGCAGAACCAGGTGGTGTTCCATCTGGGCTTCGGCATCGCCTACCCCTACGGCAACAGCAGCGTGTTGCCCTTCGAGAAGCGCTACTTCGCTGGCGGCGCCAACAGCGTGCGTGGCTGGAGCGTGCGCTCGCTGGGACCTGGCAAGTACAAGGAGCGCGACGGCCGCATCAACTTCATCAACCAGACGGGCGACATGAAGCTCGACCTCAACGTGGAGTATCGCACCCACCTGTTCTGGAAACTCTATGGTGCCGCCTTCGTCGATGCTGGCAACGTGTGGACGCTGCGCAACTATGAGATTCAGCCTGGCGGACAGTTTCGGTTGGAAGACCTGCCCAGCCAGTTGGCCACCAGCTATGGCATGGGTCTGCGCTTCAACATGGGCTACTTCATCCTGCGTTTCGACCTGGGCATGAAGGCCATCAACCCTGCCTACGAGGAAGATGAGGACGAGCACTATCCCATCCTGCATCCGCGCTTCAGCCGCGACTATGCCTTCCACTTCGCCATAGGTTTGCCCTTCTAAGAAAAAATGAGATAAACACCTAAATACTAACAATTAAAAAAACTATCAGAATTATGATGAGAAAACTGATGCTTTCAATCGCAGTGGCCGCCACGGCTACAGCCTTTGCTGCACCGGCTGCCACGCCCGTGTGGCGCGACCCCGCCGTGAACCAAGTGAACCGCGAGGCGCGACGCGCCCATTTCTTCGCCTTCGAGAATGCCGACCTGGCAGCGAAGGGCGACATGTCAAAGTCGGCACGCTACCTATCCATGGAGGGCATGTGGCGCTTCAACTTCGTGAAAGACCACGACAAGGCTCCCGCCAACTTCTTCGCCCTGAACTACGACGACTCGCAGTGGGTCGACTTCCCCGTGCCAGGCCTTTTCGAGATTGAGGGCTATGGCGACAAGATTTACAAGAACGTGGGCTATTCTTGGGGAACGACGTTCGACACCAATCCCCCCTTCATCGGCGAGACCAACAACTACACCGGCTCTTATCGCCGCACGTTCGACCTTCCCTCCGACTGGAATGGGCAGGAGGTCTACTTCCACGTAGGCTCCGCCACCAGCAACCTCGCCGTGTGGGTCAATGGCAAGTACGTGGGCTACTCGGAGGATTCGAAGATGGCCGCCGAGTTCAACATCACCAAGTATCTGAAGAAAGGCCAGAACCTCATCGCCATGCAGGTGATGCGCTGGTGCGACGGCTCCTATCTGGAGGACCAGGACTTCTGGCGCTTCACTGGCATCGCCCGCGAGGTGTACCTCTATGCCCGTCCGAAGGCTCATATCCAGGATATCACCGTACAGCAGGACTGGCTTGTGGATTCCAAGCGCGGTGTGCTGAAAGTTGATGCCAAGGTGACAGGAAAAGCCCAGGTTGCCGTGAGGTTTGTATTCCCTGACGGAACACTTGGCGATGAATTTGCGCTTAACCACGAGATTTACTTGAACGATGTGAAGCCTTGGTCGGCTGAGACCCCCAACCTCTATAATTTATATGTCTATCTCAAGAATGGCGACAAGGTGCTGGAGGTAGTCCCCCTGCGCGTAGGCTTCCGCCACATCGAGATTAAGGGCGGCCAACTGCTCGTCAATGGCCAGCCTATATTAATAAAAGGTGTCGACCGCCACGAACTTGACCCCGACGGCGGCTACATCGTGTCGGTGTCGCGCATGATCGAGGACATCAAGATTATGAAGCAGCTCAACATCAACGCTGTGCGCACCTGCCACTATCCCGACGACCCGCGCTGGTATGACCTGTGCGACGAGTATGGCATCTACCTCACTGCTGAGGCCAACATCGAGAGCCACGGCATGGGCTACGGCGATGCCACACTGGCCAAGCGTGCCGACTTCGAGAAGATGCACCTGGAGCGCAACGAGGCCAACGTGAGGAGCTTCAAGAACCACCCCTCCATCATTGTCTGGTCGCTCGGCAACGAGGCCGGCTTTGGCCCCAACTTCGAGAAGTGCTACACCTGGATTAAGGACTACGACAAGACGCGCCCCGTGCAGTATGAGCGTGCTCCCTACGAAGGCGGTTTTACGGATATCGCCTGCCCCATGTATGCCGACTATAATTGGTGCGAGCGCTACTGCAAGGGCAACAACCCGCGCCCGCTCATCCAGTGTGAGTATGCCCACGCCATGGGTAACTCGATGGGCGGTTTCAAGGAGTATTGGGAACTCATCCGCAAGGAGCCGAAGTATCAGGGCGGCTACATCTGGGACTTTGTCGACCAAGGCATGCGCGATGTGAGTCCCATCACGGGCCGCACCATCTTCACCTACGGTGGCGACTATGGCGAGTATCCTGCCAGCGACTATAACTTCAACTGCAACGGTGTCATCGCCCCCGACCGCCGACTGAACCCCCATGCCTACGAGGTGGGCTACTACTACCAGAACATCTGGGTGACGGAGAAGGATTTCAAGAAGGGACAGTTTGAGATTTACAACGAGAACTTCTTCAAGACGCTCGACGACATGGAGCTGGAGTGGTTTGTTGGCGGTGCCGGCGACCATCACCACGACAATCCCGGCCGTCCTGCTGGCATGACCTTCGGCCACGGCGGCAAGATCGACATCAGCGGCATTCAGCCCCAGCAGCGCAAGGTCATCACCGACCAGCAGTTGCAGCAGGTCGTCAACCGTGTGACCGAGCATCATGGCGACAGCGAGATTTTCGTCATCTTCCAGTTCAAGTCGAAGGATGTCGCCCCCCTCATCGAGAAGGGACAGGTGCTCGCCCGCCAGCAGTTCGCGCTGAACCAGTATAAGTTCCCGGAACTGAAGACGACCGAGGGAACTCATGTCACCAAGGAGGAGACCAACACCTACATCAAGCTTTCGGCTGCTGGCACCGACTTCTCTGTTGGCAAGCACACGGGCATGATAGACTATCTGAATGTCGACGGTAAGCGCATGCTGCAGTTCCGCGAGAGCATCACTCCTGAGTTCTGGCGTGCTCCCACCGACAACGACTACGGCGCTGGCCTGCAGAACCGCTTCTCCGTTTGGAAGGATCCCCAGATGCGTGTGAAAGATTTCAAGGCTACCGACAATTCCATTGCCGTCACCTTCGAGATGCGCGAACCGGAGCCTCGTGTAGCCGGACAGCGAAACAATCAACGGCGCCAGCCCTTTGCCACGCTTATCATGACCTATACCCTCACTGCCGAGGGTGAAGTCGTTGTGCGCGAGCAGCTGGTCACCGACAAGGAGGCCAAGGTGAGCGACATGTTCCGCTATGGCGTGCAGTTGCAGATGCCCAAGCAGTACGACCGTATAGAATACTACGGACGTGGCCCCGCTGAGAACTACATCGACCGCAACTCGTCGGAGTTCATTGGTGTCTATGCCAACAAGGTGCAGGATGAGTACTTCGAGTATGTGCGTCCGCAGGAGAGCGGCAACCACACCGATGTGCGCTGGTTCCGCGTGCTCAGTGCCGATGGCAGCGGCCTGGAGTTCTACAGCAACGCCCCGATGGAGGCCAGTGCCATGCCCTACACCATGGGCCAGCTCGACGACGGCCCTTCGAAGGACAAGAAGTGGGGGCACCACAGTGGCGACCTCATCCCTGCTGGTAGGACGCAGGTGTTCATCCAGCAGCGCCAGTTTGGCCTGGGATGTGTCAACAGTTGGGGCGCATGGCCCCGCGAGGAGTATCGTCTGCCCTATAAGGACTACGATTTCACCTTTGCCATCCGACCCGTGAAAAGTGACAAGTGAAAAAGAGAGAGATAAGTGATAAGTGAAAAGTATGAAGAAAACAATCATCCTGCTCCTGGGTTGCATGCTCTCATTGGGCATGCAGGCCAGGAGCTTCGTCTTGCAGCGCGACAGCATCCCTGCCGACACGCTGCGCACCGATTCGCTCAACAACGACTCCGTAAAGCCTAAGAAAGCAGAACCGAAGAAAGAAACCGAGTACGAGAAGCTGCTCAAGAAAGACAGCACCTATCGCGACGGCCTGTTCCGGGTGCGCCACATCGAGGATAAATACTACTTCGAGGTGCCCGACTCGATGCTGGGCCGCATGGTGCTCTGCGTCACCCGCTTCACCGGCGTTCCCCAGCAGCTGGGGCAGTTTGCCGGCGAGGAAATCAACCACAGTACCGTCTACTTCGAACAGCGCGACACCACCAGCCTGATTCTGCGCCAGTATGTGCAGAGCCACCTTAGCGACCCTGCCGACCAGATTACCCGCACGCTGGAGCAGTCGACCGTCAACCCGATGGTGGCGGCGTTCAAGGTCATAGGCCGAAACCCCGAGAAGGATGCCAGCCTCATCGAGGTGACACCGATCTTCAAGGGCGACAGCCATCTGACGTCGTTCGACAACCAGACCAAGTCATCGCTGAAGTTGGCAGGGATTATGGCCGACCGTACCTTCATCGACACCATGAAGGTGTTTCCCACCAATATCGAGGTGGCCACTATCCGCACCTACGGCACCCAACCGTCGTCGTCGCCCGCATCGCGCACGGGAAGCGTCACCATCAACCTCAACACGTCGATGGTGCTGTTGCCCGAGACACCTATGCGTAAGCGACTGTGGGACGAGCGCATCGGCTATTTCGTCAATGGCTTCGTGCGCTTCAGCGACGACCAGCACAAGACACAGCACGAGTCGTTCATCTCGCGCTACCGTCTGGTGCCGAAGGACAAGCAGCGCTACCTGCGCGGCGAACTGGTGGAGCCGGTGAAGCAGATTGTATACTACATTGACCCCGCCACGCCAAAGAAGTGGGTGCCCTATCTCATCCAGGGTGTCAACGACTGGAACGTGGCCTTCGAGGCCGCTGGCTTCAAGAACGCCATAGTGGCCAAGGAACTGCCCGCCGACGGCTCCATCAGCATGGAGGATGCCCGCTTCTCGGCCATCCGCTATCTGCCCAGCGAGACCGAGAACGCATACGGCCCCCACATCGTCGACCCCCGCTCGGGCGAAATCATCGAGGCCCACGTATGCTGGTACCACAATGTGATGAACCTGCTTACAAAGTGGTATATGGTGCAGTGTGGCCCCTTGGACAAGCGGGCGCAGAAGATGAAGTTCGACGAGAAGCTCATGGGCGAGCTCATCCGCTTCGTCTCCTCCCACGAGGTGGGCCACACGCTGGGCTTGCGCCACAACATGGGCGCCTCCTTTGCCACGCCGGTGGAAAAGCTGCGCGACAAGCAGTGGGTGGAAGCCCATGGCCACACCGCCAGCATCATGGACTATGCCCGCTTCAACTACGTGGCCCAGCCCGAGGACAAGATTGGTTCCAAGGGACTCTTCCCCCGCATCAACGACTACGACAAGTGGGCCATCAAGTGGGGCTACCAGTGGCGGCCAGAGTTCAAGGACGAATACGACGAGAAGGAGAAGCTGATGACCGAGACCACCAAGATTCTGCGTGGCAACCCCCGCCTGTGGTTTGGAGGCGAAGGCCGCAGCAGCGACCCGCGCGCACAGACCGAAGACCTGGGCGACAACTCGGTGAAGGCATCCGAGTATGGTCTGAAGAACTTGAAGCGCGTGATGGAGAACCTGCCCAAGTGGACGCACGAGGAGAACGACCAGTATGACGATTTGAGCGAGATGTACCGTGCCGTCACCGACCAGTTCAACCGCTACCGAGGCCACGTGCTGCGAAACATCGCCGGGCGCGAGGACAACAACATGCCTGGCCTGGAACCTGTGGCCTTCACCTCAAAAGAGCGTCAGAAGGAGGCGTTGGAGTATATAGGTCGCAACATCTTTGATGCGCCCGAATGGCTCTATCCCCAAAACATCATCAACAAGGTAGGCGTCAACCCCACCACTTCGCAAAACTCCATGCAGGAGATGGTGGTCAACCAGTTGCTGTCACTCTCTACACTCAACTCGCTCTGCAACCAAGGCTACTACCCCGTGGATGAATATCTCGCCGACCTCTTCGCACTGGTGTGGAAACCCATCGACGAGGGCAACGAGTGGAAGGCCAAGGAGCGCCGCAACCTGCAGCGCAGCTACATTAGTCAGGTTAACACCCTGCTGAATCCCCCAACGACATCGGGTGGCATGCGCATCGACGGCAGCGACGTGTTGCTCTACATGCTGCAGCACCTGGATCAGATTGAGCAGCACCTGAAGGGCCTCTCGGCAAGCGGCATCAACGCCCAGCATCGCGACGAGCTGCTGCGGCGCATCAAGCAGATGCGTGAGAAGCACTATTCGTCAGAGTGAGGAGTTAGGAGTTAGGAGTTACGAGTTAGGAGTTAGGAGTTAGGAGTTGATATGATGTTCCATCTTAGTTGTTTGGTTGTTTTGTCGTTTGGTCGTTTGGAAAAGCCCCTCCCCCCGCCCCCCCTATGGGGGGGAGCATATAGACCCAACGCCCCCCGCAAAACTATAGTAGCCCCCTCGGGGGCAGAAGGGGGGGCTTTCCCCTCGGGGAGCGAAGGGGGGGCGGAGAGGGGGTCTTCTCCTAAACGACTAAACGACCAATCCCCTAAACGACTAAACGACCAATCCCCTAACCGACTAAACGACCAATCCCCTAAACGACTAACTTGCGTGCTGGCGGGGGTACTCTCGTGGCTCACCCTCGCCACCACCGCGCAGCAGCACTTCCCCAAGACGATCCCCCCCGGCAACTACAGCGGCATCTGCCATCTGCAGGGCGACCGCTACGCCGTGGTGAGCGACAAGGCCGACGGCGATGGCTTCTTCGTCTTCCGCCTCAGCATCGATGGCGCCGCCCAGCGCATCACCCAGGCCGAGAACCTGGGCTACCGCAGCAGCGGCATGCCCAATCGCGACATGGAGGGCATCTGCTACCGCCCGTCTTCCAACACGGTCTTCATCAGTGGCGAGGCCGACAACGAGGTCTACGAGTACACGCTCGACGGCAAGCGCACAGGGCGCCGCTTGGCGATGCCCGAATGCTACAAGAAGGCACGCCGCAACCTGGGGTTAGAGTCGCTGACCTACGACACGCTCACCGCCCGCTTCTTCACCACCACCGAGAGCCCCCTGCGGGGCGACTCGCTATTGCGCATACAGGCCTTCGACGACGACCTGCAGCCCGCCCAGCAGTATCTCTATCGCCCCGACGCCCCGCTCAGCCGCAAGTACCGTCATGGGGTGGTGGAGCTGTGCGCCTTGGGCGACGGGCGATTGCTGGTGATGGAGCGGCAGGTGCGGGTGCCCAAATTGAAGCTCGATGCCACGACCGTGATACGCATCTACGAGGTGGTGCCTGCTCAGCAGCCACTGCTGCAGAAACGGCTGGTGACTGAGTTCAAGACGCGGCTAACACTCACTTCGCACAAGTTTGCCAACTATGAGGGGATGTGTGCAGCCCCAGCCCCCCCTTCGCCCCCCGAGGGGGGCACGATAGACCCTACGTCCCGCAAAACTATAGAAGCCCCCTCGGGGGCCGTAGGGGGGGCTTCACCCCTCACCTCCACTCCCTTGCTGCTGCTCGTGGCCGACTCGCAAAACCACTACAAGGGCGTGCTGCGCGACTGGTTCCTGGTGATGGTTGAGAGGTGAGAGGTGAGGGGTGAGAGGTGAGAGAACAGTTTGCACGTCCAAATGAGAAGTTAGTCGTTTAGGGGATTGGTCGTTTAGTTGTTTAGGCTGCGGTAACATCCCCAAACGACCAAACGACAAAACAACCAAACGACCAAGTAACATCCCCAACGACCAAACGACAAATATACCAAACGACTAAACTCCTCACCTCTCACCCCTAAAAGCACACCAATATGAATCTCGATGAATTTCTTCGCGAATGGAGTGCTCCCGGCGACAAGCTGCTGGTGCACACCAGTGGCTCCACCGGCCAGCCCAAGCCGCTGTGGGTGGAGAAGCGGCGCATGGAGGCCTCGGCCCGCATCACCTGCCAGTTTTTGGGGCTGAAGCCGGGCGACACCGCCCTGCTCTGTCTGCCCCTCGACTATATCGCGGGCAAGATGATGGTGGTGCGCGCCCTCACCTGCGGTCTGCGGCTCGTCAGCCTTCCACCCAGTAGCCATCCCTTGGCGCAGATGGATGGGGCGTGCGAGGCTGTCGACTTTGCTGCCATGGTGCCCTTGCAGGTGTGGAACTCGCTGCAAGTGCCCCAGGAGCGCCAGCGGCTCATGGGCATACGCCACCTCATCATTGGTGGCGGAGCCATCGACGATGCCTTGGCCGCCGAGCTGAAGTCGTTTCCCAACGCTGTGTGGAGCACCTACGGCATGACCGAGACGCTCTCGCACATTGCCCTGCGCCGTCTGAGCGGCAGCGAGGCCACGGAGTGGTACACGCCCTTCAGCGGTGTCGCCCTCGCGCTCAGCAGCGAAGGCTGTCTAATCATCGACGCCCCTCTTGTATGCCCGCAGACGCTTGTCACCAACGACGTGGCCGAGCTGCTCCCCGATGGGCGTTTCCGCATCCTCGGTCGGCGCGACAATGTGGTCTGCTCGGGAGGGATAAAAATACAAATTGAAGAGGTGGAGCGCCTGCTGAAGCCCCACCTCGCCATGCCCTTCTGCGTCGCCAAGCGGAAAGATGCCCGTTTGGGCGAGGCCCTGGTGCTCCTCGTGCAGTCGCCCGCCGACATCGCCCCGCTCCAATCCATCTGCCGCCGGGTGCTCCCCCGCCTGTGGAAGCCACGCCGCATCATCGGCGTGCCCCGCATCCCCCTCACCGCCACCGGCAAGATTGCCAGGCACGAGGCACAGCGGATGGCAGAAAGAGAATAGTACAGGGGCAACATATCTGCCTTTTGCTTCCTCTCAACCATGCGGAAACATGTTCAAGGTACGGTTGAAAAGACGGTGAAGCCGTCTCCTCTCAATAGCCGTAGGTCGGAACGACCTGCGGATAGTAGGTACGGGGTGATAACGACCCTGAAGGGGTCGCCCGTACTCACGTGAGGTCTTTCCGGCAGTATAGATGGGCGACCCCTATTCCCGAGCAAAGCTCGCCTACCCGTAGCCTTTCAGCGTCTGGAATCTTCAAAAAACGCTATTGTCTTTTCAACCGTACGAACATGTTTTTATCTGGTTTTAGAAGATTTGATTATCAATCAAATGAGTCTACTCCGAAAACCATTATTGTCGCGAAAGTCGGCGCAGCAGCTCCCCTCCCCTCAAGGGGAGGGGCCAGGGGTGGGGTCTGTATATCATTCACTCGCAGGATGTTAGAGACCCCGACCCCACCCCTACCCCTCCCCTTGAGGGGAGGGGAACGGCTGCGCATTGTTTTTGGGTTGTTTTTTAGTGGAGAAGGGTTTTCGGAGTGTACTCATCAAATCGTGTTTTTGAAAGACGCGAAGCGCCATCTGTGCCAGCGGCCATGGATGATACCTGTATTATTCATTCCCAGTGCTGTCTACCGCAGGGCGGTCTTTTTAAAAACCAAATAAAACCAACAAAAACATGTTTTATTTGGTTTTATCTTGCTTTTTTAAAGACGCGAAGCGTAATCTATGGGGTGGATTCAGGAGAGGCGGCGCACGACAAACAGGGAGGGGGAGGCACCGCAGAGGGAAAAGGGGCATGCTTTTTAGGTTGGCAGCGGGCGGGGAAATGATTGGCAGCGGCCGCTGCCAATGATGGCAGCGAACGCCGCCAATGATGGCAGCGGCCGCTGCCAACCGAAATTTGTAAGTGATGATGAATAATGCCTCGAATGATTATGATAAGTTCCTTTCACTCCATCGGCTTAATCATCGACTCAATGAACTGGATTTCATCGTCCGTCAGGCCATATTTCGCATAGAGGTCGGCATCAGTCCAAGGGCGGGTGAAATCTTGGAGGGGGACGAAACTGAACACTTCCTTTGTCATATTAATAGATGACATGAATTGCAGAAGCAGGAATCTAAAGAATTTTGTGCAACAATAATGGTAACAATTCTCTATTTCTGTTTTATTGTCTGAAGCAGCAAGGATTAGATAGGATTCGGTACACACGGTGTTTCGCGAGATAACTTCAGTTCGTGAAAGGACCCTAAAACGTCCTGATTTATCTGGTTCACCAGCATGTTCTGCAAGAAGTTTGCTTGTCATTACTTTGTATTTGTCTATGATGTTTTCGCACGCTGTTATTAAACCACGCTCAATATAGCTTATCCCTTCACTGCTATATAACAATGTGCTTCCTCCAAAATATTTATCTCTTCCACGCACATACGAACGAAGACCAAATGGTTTATATGGTTTGACGCTTTCTGAAAAACATTTTTCATTCTTGGATAATACTTTGTGGATAATATCAACAGCTTTGTTGTTGCTAATAAGAACTTCGAACTCATTGGCTGTATATACTACACCCGTAGCATTCATCTCCGCTTTTGTCTTTGATTAGAGATTTGAATTTCCGACGTTCAAATGGTCAAAAACAAAGCATCAATGACGCTTCTCAATATGTCGTTGTCCCACCCATCGCCCATGCGGCGTGGGTAAAGACGGTTGCAAAGTTACGCTTTTTTTCTGAATACTCCTATCTTTTATATGATTTTTTTCGTATCTCAACAATCCCTCGTTTCATTGCGGCTTGAAACTGCTGCGGTAAACGGGGATGTCAACACCAAGTGGCGTGCAACTATGCGTTGACCACGTTGATAGGCTTTCCGCTGATGAAGGCGTCGACGTTGGCGATGGCCATCTGCATCAGGCGCTGGCGCGCCTCGAAGGTGGCCCAGGCGATGTGGGGGGTGAGGTAGGCGTTGTCGCAGTTGAGGAGGGGGTTGGTGGCCTGTGCGGGCTCCACGGAGAGAACGTCGGCGCAATAGGCGGCCAGGCGCTTCGCCTGCAGCGCATCGGCCACGGCCTGCTCGTCGACCAGCGGCCCACGGCCCGTGTTCACCAGGATGGCGGTGGGCTTCATCTTCGCCAGGGTGTCGGCATTGATGAGGTGGTGCGTCTGTGGCGTCAGCGGACAGTGGAGCGAGAGGACGTCGCTGACGGCCAGCAGCTCGTCGAGGGTTGCCTTGCTGAAGCCCTCTGGCAGTGCGTCGGCGGCCTTGCTGGTGAGGGCGCTGACGTGCATGCCGAAGCAGCGGGCGATGGTGGCCACCTTCATGCCGATGCTGCCTAAGCCCACGATGCCCATGGTCTTGCCGCTGAGCTCGATGAGCGGCGTGTCCCAATACACGAAGTCGTTGCTGGCCGTCCATGCCCCCATGCGGTTCTGGCGGGCGTAGTGGTCGACGCTGTGGGTGATGTTAAGGATGTGGGCGAAGGTGAGCTGCGCCACGCTGTCGGTGCTGTAGGCGGGGATGTTGGTGACGACGATGCCGCGCTGGCGGGCGGCGGCGGTGTCGACCACGTTGTAGCCCGTGGCGAGCACGCCGATGTAGCGCAGCTGTGGCAGCTGTGCCATAGCGGCGTCGTTGATGATCACTTTGTTGGTGAGCAGGATGTGGGCATCCTTGGCCCGCTCCAACAGTTGGGTGGGGGCGGTGCGGTCGTAGACCGTCAGCTCGCCCAAGGCTTGCATGCCCTCCCACGAGATGTCGCCGGGATTGGCAGCATAGCCGTCGAGTACTACTATCTTCATTATTCAAATCGTTTTCCCCAGTAGCTCACCATGCGTTCATAGAGCTTCTGTTCCGACGGCGAGTGCTGGGCGTGCCAGATGCGCTGTTGCTGCAGCTCATCGGGCAGGTATTGTTGTTGTGTGAAATGTCCTTGGAAATCGTGTGGGTATTTGTATCCGTCGCTGTAGCCCAGCTGCTTCATCAGGCTGGTGGGGGCGTTGCGCAGATGCAGGGGCACGGGCAGGTTGCCCGTCTGTCGCACGATGGCCAGCGCCTCGTCGATGCCGAGATAGGCCGAGTTGCTCTTGGGCGAGGTGGCTAAGTAGACGCAGGCCTCGGCCAGTGCGATGCGCGCCTCGGGCCAGCCAATCTTCATCACAGTGTCGAAGGCGGCGTTGGCCAGCAGCAGCGCGTTGGGGTTGGCCAGTCCGATGTCTTCGGATGCGCTGATGACCATGCGTCGGGCTATGAACTGCGGGTCTTCGCCCCCCTCAATCATGCGTGCCATCCAGTAGAGGGCGGCGTCGGGGTCGCTGCCGCGGATGCTCTTGATGAAGGCCGAGATGATGTCGTAGTGCATCTCGCCGTCCTTGTCGTAGGCCAGCGGGTTCTGCTGGAGGCAGGCGACGACAAAGTCGTCGCTTACGGATAAGGGGGTGTCGGGGGAGGATTGGGCCACCAGCTCCAGGATGTTGAGCAGCTTGCGGGCGTCGCCGCCGCTGTAGCGCAGCAGGGCGCCGGTTTCCTTCAGCTCTATCTGTCGCTCCTTCAGCACGATGTCGGTGGTGATGGCGCGGTGGAGCAGGGCCAGGAGGTCGTCTTTCTCCAACGGCTTCAGCACGTAGAGCTGGCAGCGCGAGAGCAGTGGGCGGATGACCTCGAACGAGGGGTTTTCGGTGGTGGCGCCGATGAGGGTGACGATGCCGCGCTCAACAGCACCCAGCAGCGAGTCCTGCTGCGACTTGGAGAAGCGGTGAATCTCGTCGATGAAGAGGATGGGCGAGGCCTCGTTGAAGAACCGCCCCTTCTGCGCCTTCTCAATCACGTCGCGCACGTCCTTCACGCCGCTGGTGACGGCCGAGAGGGTGTAGAACGGGGTCTCCAACCGGTGAGCAATGATCTGTGCCAGCGTGGTCTTGCCCACGCCGGGAGGCCCCCACAGGATGAACGATGATATGCGCCCCGACTCAATCATCCGGCGCAGCACGGCTCCCGGTCCCACTAAGTGTTGCTGGCCTATATAGTCGTCGAGGGTGCGAGGACGCAGTCTTTCAGCTAATGGTTGTGACATTATGATGGTGATATGTGGTGCAAAGATACAAATTTTTCGGCATTTTATGGCAGGGTATGCAGAGAAATTTGTAATTTTGCCCTCGAAATGAGTGAACAGGAACTTCTTTTCCGCAAAATCAACGAACGGTTTGTGCGGGCCTTTGCCACCTATGGCCTGCTGACCGATGGCGACCACGTGCTGGTGGGGCTGAGTGGCGGCAAGGACTCGCTGCTGCTGACCGAGCTGCTGGCACGGCGGGCGCGCATCGCCCATCCACGATTCAGCGTGGAGGCGGTGCACGTGCGCATGGAGAATGTGCAGTATGCCACCGACACTGCCTTCCTGCAGCGCTTCTGCCAGCAGTTGGGCGTGACGCTCCACCTGCTGACCACGCGCTTCCAGGAGTCGCCCACCAAGCCCGCCTGCTTCCTGTGCAGTTGGCATCGGCGCAAGCAGATTTTCAACCTGGCGCAGCAGATAGGGTGCAACAAGATTGCCCTGGGACATCACCAGGACGACCTGCTGCACACGGCACTGATGAACCTGCTCTATCAGGGTCGCTTCGGCACGATGCCGGCTCGACTGCAAATGCTGAAGATGCCGCTGCAGATCATCCGCCCGCTCTGCTTGGTGCCCGAGGCGATGATCAGCCGCTATGCCCAGCTGGCCCAGTATGAGAAACAGCTGAAGCTGTGCCCCTATGAGCACGACACCAACCGCACGTTTGCCCGCCATCTGTTCGAAGAGGCTGAAAGAGCCAACCCCGAGGTGCGCTATTCGCTGTGGAATGCGCTGGAACGTGAGGGGAAACTCATAGAAGATGCTACTCAGGAGTGAGGATGAAAGCAAAGGGGTACGCCCTGCCAAAAATGGAGCGCGACTTTTTGGAAAAAGTCAACGCCTTTTTCCAAAAAGTCAACGCTTTTTTTCAAAAAGTCAACGCCAAATTTTCACGAACGATAGCCACATCCTGCTCGGTGCTTGCTGCAGGCTGCTAAGCGATGGCTTCGTTACTGTTTCAGCTTGAACGAGCGCTCTATGCTGTCGAGCTCTTCAAAGAAAGCCTTGTCGACCTTTAGCCGCTGCTCCACGGCTGAACAGCTGTGCAGCACGGTGCTGTGGTCGCGCCCCCCAATGAGCTGTCCGATGCGCGAGGCGGGCATCTTGGTGTATTTCTGTGCCAGGTACATGCTGATTTGGCGCACCTGCACATACTCGCGCTTGCGGCTCTTGCTGAACACGTTTTGCTGGGTGACGCCAAAGTGCTGGCACACCTTCTCCAAGATGTCGTCGATGGTGAGTGGCTTGTTGTCGACCTTCACAGCCCGCTTGATGATGCGCTCGGCCAGGTGCATGTCGATGGCAGAATTGTAGACGATGGAGTAGGCCATGAGCGAGTTGACCACGCCTTCCAGGTCGCGCACGCTGCCATTGGCCGTATGGGCGATGTAGTTGATGACGTCGGCAGGAATCTTCAGTCCGTCGTGGCGGCACTTGGCATTGAGAATGTCGACACAAAGCTGCACGTTGGGCTTCTCCAACTCGGCGATGAGGCCACACGAGAAGCGGGTGAGCAGACGGTCCTTCACACCGTCGAGGTCGACGGGTGGGCGGTCGCTGGCCAGGATGATCTGCTTGCCCAAGCGGAAGAGGTGGTCGAAGATGTGGAAGAAGGTGTCGAGGGTGCGTGGCGAGGTGGCCCACTCCTGGATGTCGTCGACAATGAGCATGTCGATGCTCTGGTAGAAGTTGATGAAGTCGTTGGTGGTGTTCTGCCGCACGGCATCGGTGTATTGCACCTGGAACAACCGTGCCGACACGTAGAGCACGCGGCGCTGGGGATAGCGGCTCTTGCACTCCACACCAATGGCATTGATGAGGTGTGTCTTGCCGCAGCCTGAGGGGCCGAAGACGAAGAGGGGGTTGAAGGTGGACTTGCCCGGATGCTCGGCAATGGTGATGCCAACGGTGCGCGGCAGCTTGTTGGAGTCGCCTTCAATAAAAGTCTTGAAGGTCTTCTTAGGGTCGAGCTGTGGGTTGAGCTGCTGTGGAACGGCGGCGTCGAGCACCGTGGGCGACTGGTTGGCGCGAGTGGTGGGCTGGGGGCTGTCGACGGTGGCGGGCTCTTCGCCCTCCACCACCTGCACCTGCCCGTTCTCGCGGTCTACGACGAGGCGGTACTTCAGTTTGGCGTTCTCGGCAAAGCTCTTGTTGAGCGACCAAGCCATCAGACGCACGTAGTACTGCTCCAAATACTCGTAGATGTACGGGCTTGGAACTTGCACCAGCACTGTCTTCTGCTCTTCGTCGTAGCTTTCGAAGACAATGGGCTCGAACCACGTTTTATATATTTGCTCTGTGACGTTCTGCCTGATGAGGTGTAGGCAGTGCTGCCATTGAGCCTGATGACTTTGCTGCATCTGGGCGTTTTAGATTACTTTTGTGAGTGCAAAGTTCGTAAAAAAAACCGACCCTTGCAAATTGTCGGTTTTTACCCCTTGTGTTTACAGCGCTTGTAACTTTCTATTCCTTGGCCGTTTAGCGTGTTTCACGTTTTTTAGTGCTTGAAGGCTATTGCAAAAATGCAACTATTTGCTATTTCACGGAATTAGGATAGGCTGAATCGGCGTTGCGGCAAGGTTTTTATTTAGACAAAATTAAAATTACTTACTTTTTTTCCCAAAAACTGAGACGTTGATATAGCGCCGGGGATGGTTCTTGAAGTCAACCAGCAGTGAATCAACGTCGCGCATGGTTGTTGTGATGTTTTGGTAGAGCTGGGCATCGTTAAGTAGCATTCCCACAGAGCCTTTTGGGCTGTTGAGGGCTGCCGTCACCTGTTGTACGCTGGCCAAGGCGTCGTCGACGCGCTTCATGGTGGTGCTGAGGTCGAGCTGTGCCAGATTGCCAGTCAGCGTCTCGGTGTTGTCCAGCACTCCTTCGGCCTTGCCCAGCATCTTCGGCAGCTGCCGGTTGAGCTGCGCGGTGAGCTGGTTGAGCTGACGTGCTGTGGTGCCCAGGCTGGCTGTGAGCTGCTGTGCGTTGTGCACCGTCCCAGCCAAGGCGGGGTCGGCGGCGAGGGCATTCAGGCTGTTCAGGATGGAGTCGAGCTTGGGCAGCATCTGCTCCACCTGGGGCAGCATTTCGGCGGCTTTGCTCATCAGTCCGGCCTGCATGGCACCGCTGATGGTGTCGCCCGTGGCCAGCAGTCGTCCCTCGGCGGGTCCGAAGCGCAGTTCAAGCTTGACGTTGCCCAGGAAGTCGCTCACGATTTCGGCGTGGGAGCCCTCGCGCAGTTGCAGCTGTGGCGACAGCTCAACGGCAGCGACGATGTGGTCGGGGCGGCTGTAGTCGTAGTCGATGCGCTGCACCACGCCCACCCGGTAGCCATTGGCATAGACGGGGCTTGACGATGAGAGTCCGCTGACATCGTTGAAACATACGTAGTAGACATCGTTTGACGAGAAGAGCGACATGCCCTTCAGAAACTGCATTCCTATGAACAGCACCACGATGGCCACGATGGCCACCAGTGCGATGTTGACTTCCTTGGTGAAGAATTTCATGACGTTGGTAAGATATTGTCTTTATTGTTGTTTACTATCTGATGTTGTTTCGTAGCTTAAACTCTCTCAGGGCTTCGGCGGCATCGACGCGCTCCCCATTCTTGAAGGCGATGATGAACGCCTGCGGGAATTTGGCGAGTAGCCCTTTGCGCAAGCGATAGATGGCGTTGTAGTCGGCAGAGGCCCCCACGGTGTATTTCCACATCTTTCCCTCCTTGTAGCAGTCCACGTCTTGCAGGCCTTTCAGCTGTCGGCTGTTGGCGGGCAGCTTCTTGTCGCTGGCAAGTATCTGCACCTTGAAGATGGGCAGGGCTGTGGCTTCGGCATCGTTTCCGCTATCCTTGGCCTCTTCCTGTGGGGTGGGGGGAGCTTCTGGCTCGATGGTGGCATCGGCCTTGTCAGTCTTTTCCGGCGTAGGAGGTTGCTGGGGCTGTGGCTGCTGGGTAGGGGTGGGTTGTGGCTGCTTTTTGTTCTTGTAGGCCACGAAGGCTTGGTAGATGCCTTTGCCCATGGCATCAACGTTGGTGGCGTTGGTGAGGTATTTGGCCTCAGAGGCAGTTGTGATATAACCCAGCTCGATAAGGCAGGCGGGCATCGACGTCTCGCGCAGCACCAAGAAGGCATCCTGCTTCACGCCCTTGTTGGGGCGCCCGGCGGTGGCGCACACGTTCTTCTGGATGAGCTGTGCCAGCTCCACGCTCTCGGCCATGTTGGCCTCGTTCACCATGTCGAAGATGATGTAGCTCTCGGGCGACTTGGGGTCGAAACCAGCGTAGTGCTGCTTGTAGTCGCTCTCGATGAGGATGACCTCGTTCTCGCGCATGGCAGCGCTCAGCTTCTCGCTGCTGCGGCGCATGCCCATGGTGTAGGTCTCCATGCCGGTGATGGCCTTGCGGCTCTCCACCGAGTTGGTGTGGATGGAGATGAACACGTCGGCCTTGTTGCGGTTGGCGATGGCGGCTCGCTCGTGCAGAGGGATGAACACATCGGTCTTGCGGGTATAGATGACCTTCACGTCGGGGCAGTTGCGCTCCACGTAGCGGCCGAATGCCAGCGCCACGTTCAGGTTGATGCTCTTCTCCTTGGCTCCATTGGCACAGGCACCGCCATCCTTCCCGCCGTGTCCGGCATCAATCACCAGTGTGAACTTGTGCTTGTCGGCAGCGGTGGCAGAAAATGGCAGAAGGAAGACAAAGAGAGCCACCAACGCACACGTCAGCAGACTCGTGGCATTCCTAAAGATATAATCGTTGTAGCTCTTCATCATTCAGATTGTCTATTAACACTCGTCTCTCAGCCCTTCACAAAACCCACCTCCACCCCAGCGCCGTCGCAATCGGCACCCATGGGAGGGTTCAGCTTAGTCAGCTTCAGCTCAACGGCCGTTGCCTCTTTGAACTGTGCGAAGATGGCCTCGCCAATGCGTGCGGCCACATGCTCGAGCAGAGCCGAGGGGATGAGCATCTGCTCCCTCACCGTCTGCAGCAGCTCGGCATAGTTCAGCGTGTGGGCCACATCGTCGCTTGCGCATGCACGCGATATATTATAATGTACGCGCAAGCAGAGGTCGAAGTAGGCTCCCACGGTGCGCTCCTGCGGCATCACGCCATGGTGGGCGTACATGCGCAGGTGGTCGATGAAGATGGTGCTGCGCTCGATGGTCATGGCTGTTCGGTGATGTCGGCAGCGTCGGGCGATTCCGTCTTGTCGCCTTGTCCGGGCAAGTATTTCTTCAGTGCTCGCTCCACGCCGTTCTTCCAGGTGTTGATGCTCTCGTCGTTGAGCGACAGCGAAGCCACCAGCTTGATGACGTGGCCTATGGGCATGCCGTAGCGCAGCACGCCAGAGATGAGCTTGGCATAGTTCCAGTATTCGGGGTTGAACTTCTCGTTGATGCCCTCTACGGTAATCTTGTAGCCGCGTGTGTTCTCGAATTGAAAATCATAGCGCTTGGTGCCGTCGTTGTTCACCTGCTTCACGATTTTGCCTTTGCTCACCGACTTGGGCAGCAGGATGCCTTCCTCCTCGTCTTGCAGTCCGGTGAATATCTCGTAGGGGTATCCGTCGAGCAGTCCCACCAGTGCCACCCACTTCTCCTTGTTGTTCTGAAATCGCACCACGTCGCACTCCAGCACGGTGGGCCTCACCTCGGTCACCTGTGCGGTGGCCTTGAAGGCCGATGTGTTCTCAGGCTCTATCAGGGCCAGATGGCCCAGCAGGCGCAGCACCTGCTGCTTGCCCACGGCATCGGTGGCCACTGCGGCATCGATGTTCGAAAGCTTTTCGGCCAATTTCTGTGCGCCTCCATAGCAGTTGAGCCATGTCTGGGCCAACTCTTCGCGTGTGCTTGCTATTTGTCTTTCCATGAAATGTCGGGTTTATCGCAATTCTGCTGCAAAATTACGAAAAAAGTGGCATTTATGGGCCTTCGAAAGGAATTTTTTTTGTACTTTTGCAGTCAATTTTATAGATGTATATGATGATGAAGAGATTCTTTGCATTTTGGTCGCTGCTGTTGGTAGCCGTTTGTGCCTCGGCAGTTCCTGCCAAACCCGGTATTTGGAAGACGCTTCTGCTGGATGGCGTGGAGGTGAAAGCTCAGCTGGTGGGCGACGAGCACCTGCACTACTGGCTTTCGGAAGACGGAAGAAATCTGGTGGAGAAGGATGGGCGGTTTGTGCTGGCCGACGTTGACGCCATGCGGCAGGCCTCGCTGAGCCGTCGTCAAGCTGCCGTCAATCGTCAACAACGCAGAGCACGCCACAATGCCATTGGCGACTTTATGAACTATGAGGGTCAGAAGAAAGGGCTCATCATCCTGGTGGAGTTTACCAACCAGGAGTTCTTGCCCGCCAACGACTCGCTGCGCTATACCCGCATCTGCAACGAGACAGGATATAGCGAGGGCAGTTTCCGT
Source organism: uncultured Prevotellaceae bacterium (assembly GCA_902790625.1). GTDB lineage: Bacteria > Bacteroidota > Bacteroidia > Bacteroidales > Bacteroidaceae > Prevotella. The sequence goes on from CADASP010000017.1 coordinate 35,035, forward strand.
GGCTCGGTCAACGACTATTTCAAGGAGCAGAGCTATGGCAAGTTCGACCTCATCTTCGATGTGGTGGGTCCTGTTCAGATGCCCCAAAATTACCAGTACTACGGTCAGGACGCTGGCGATGAAGCTGGCGACGATGCCCGCCCTGGCGAGATGGTGGCTGCGGCATGTCAGGCCGTGGACAGCTTGGTGAACTTCAACGACTATGACTGGGATGGCGACGGCGAGGTGGACCAGGTGATGTGCATCTATGCCGGGCGGGGACAGGCCAGCGGAGGCGATTCTTCCACCATTTGGCCCCATGAGTGGAACCTGGAGGAAAGCGATTTCGGCCAAATGCTGGAGCTGGATGGCGCACTCATCAACACATACGCCGTGGCCAACGAGCGCATCTACAACTCCATCGACGGCATCGGCACCATCTGCCATGAGTTCTCGCACTGCCTTGGCTTGCCCGACATGTATGACATTTCTTATGAGGGAAATTTCGGCATGGGCAGCTGGTCGCTCATGGACAGGGGGAGCTACAATGGAGATAGTTTCTGCCCTGCGGGCTTCAGCAGTTTCGACAAGCTTACCTGTGGATGGGTGAAGCCAATGGAACTGACCGAGAACATCACCATCGAGGCCATGAAGCCGCTTGAAGACATGCCTGAGGTTTACATGATTCGCAACGAAGCCTACCCTGACGAGTATTATCTGCTGGAAAACCGTCAGCAGAAGGGATGGGACGCTGAACTGCCGGGCAGCGGCATGCTCATCCTCTATGTGGATTTCGACCGAGAGATTTGGGAGAACAATCTGGTGAACACCAACAATCCCGGACATGATGGTACGCCCACCAACACCCACCAGCGTTGCACCATCTTCCACGCCAACAACCGCGAATTTGGCATTGGAAGTCCTGGCGATGCCTACCCCTATCTTGGCAACGACTCGCTCACCAACACGTCGCTCCCTGCAGCCACATTGTATCACGACAACCTGGATGGCGGCAGACTGATGAATAAGGGTATTCTCGGCATCACCCGCAACAATGATGGCACCATGGGCTTCCGCTTCCGAAACACCCCCGTAGAGGTGTATATTCCTGAGGGGACGGTGCTCTACGAGATGTTCAACAATTGCGTTGGCAAAGGCGGCAACGATGGCATTTGGAATGTCACCATGGCCAGTGGACTCTTTAAGCCCGACAACGAGGGCTGGACGGCGCAAAAGCCGTATGCCGGCTATCAGTGTGCGCGCTTTGGCAATATGCTCACGCCGGGAAAGGCCACCACACCCGCATTCGAGACCGAGACGGGGGCAGCGCTGCTCACGTTCAAGGCGGCAGGCTGGAACACCGATGGAGCCACGCTTGTACTGAGCGTTGAGGGCGAGGGCGATATAAAACCCAAGGAGGTGACATTGGAACCCTTTGCTTGGAATGAGTACACCGTGCTGGTGCGTGGAAACGGACCGGTGCGCGTCACCTTCACCCCTGAGAAGCGTTTCCTGCTCGACGACGTGCTGGCCATACAGGTGCAGAACGACGACCCCTACGTGCCCGACTTACCCAATGGCATCGCTGATGCTGAGCGTTCAACGTCGGGCGTTGAGTGTTCGGTCTTCGACCTGCAGGGCCGTAGAGTGGAACAGCCCACCACAAAGGGCCTCTACATTGTTTATAATGCCAACAGTCAGCAAGGGCGCAAAGTGATGTTGGGAAAATAATCAACCTTAAACCATCTATCCATGAAGAATCTTCTCACTCGCCGTAGTATCCGTAAATATAGTGAGCGTCCTGTTGCCGACGACCTGCTCGACCGCCTGATGGAAGAGGCCAGCCGCACGCAGACCATGGGCAACCTGCAGCTCTATAGCGTTGTCGTCACCCGCTCTGTCGAGGTGAAGCAACAGTTGGCTCCCGCCCACTTCAACCAGCCCATGGTGACCGATGCCCCTGTGGTGCTCACCATCTGTGCCGACTTCAACCGCACCAGCCAGTGGGCGCGTTGCCGTCAGGCCGAGCCGGGCTACGACAATTTCCTCTCGTTCATCAATGCCGCCACCGACGCATTGCTCTATGCGCAGACGCTCTGCTGCCTGATGGACGAGGAGGGCCTGGGCTATTGCTACTTGGGCACCACCGTCTATCAGCCCCAGACGATTATCGACGTGCTGCGTCTGCCACGTCTGGTGATGCCCGTGGCCACGCTCACCGTGGGATGGCCCGCTGAAGAGCCGCCACTGAGCGACCGTCTGCCCCTGGCTTCGTTTGTGCACCACGAAACTTATTGCGACTACACTCCAGAACGCATCGACGAGTATTATCTGCCCAAGGAACAGCTGCCAGAGAACATCCATTTCGTGGAACTGAACAAGAAGCAGACGCTGGCCCAGGTGTTCACCGACCTGCGCTACACCCGCGCCGACAACGAAGCCCTCTCGACATCATTGTTGCAGACGCTGCGCCGACAGGGCTTTATGGAGTAATGGCCTGGAGTTGATTAGGCCTGCTATCACAACAGCGCGACGCGCTTCCCGCAACAATAGGGAAGCGCGTCGCGCCGTTATGGATGATGCCTTACCGTCAGAGTGCTTCCGATGGCTTGATGTCTTCTATTTGCAATTGCACTTCGCTGCGCTTGTAGATGTTCTCCTCGATGGTGTAGGCAATGTCGAACGACCGCTTCGACTTGATGTAGCGTGCGGCGGCGCTCTGCCCGAAGGCGATGCCGTTCATCACGTTTGATGAGCGCGAATCCACCAGTTCCAGTTTGATGTGCTCCTGCTGCCGTCCCACCACCTTGCTGGTGCCATAGTCGTAGACATTGCGTGTGCAGAACAGCGGCTTGGGGTTTTCGGGGCCGTGGGGGGCCAGCTTCTTCAGGTCGTTGTGCAGCTTCTTGGTGATGTCGCGGAAGTCGACTTCCGCTTCAATGTCGAGCATGGCCTCGGTCTGCTCGGGCATGATACCCTGGCTGACGTATTCCTGGAACCGGCGCCGAAACTCGGGGATGTTCTCCGTCTTCAGCGACAGACCCACGGCGTAGGTGTGTCCACCGAAGTTCTCCAGCAGGTCGCGACAGCTCTTGATGGCACTGTAGATGTCGTATCCCGCCACGCTGCGTGCCGACCCCGTGGCCATGCCGTCCTGACACGAGAGCACCACCGTGGGGCGGTAGTACATCTCGGTGAGGCGCGAGGCCACGATACCCACTACTCCTTTCTTCCATCCTTCGTTGTAGAGCACGATGGCCGGCTGATGCTCTTGGCTCTCCAGCCGCTCCACAATCTGGTTGGCCTCTTCGCTCATCTGCTTGTCGATGTCCTTGCGCTGCTCGTTGTACTCGTTGATGTGGATGGCTTCTTGCAGCGCACGCTTGAAGTCTTTCTCCACCAGCAAGTCAACGGTCTCGGTGCCGTTCTGCACGCGGCCGCTGGCGTTGATGCGTGGCCCAATCTTGAACACAATGTCGCTCATGGTGATGTCGCGGCCGGTGAGTCCGCTAATCTCGATGATGGCTTTCAGACCTGTCGACGGGTTCTGGTTCAGCTGTTTCAGCCCGTGGAACGCCAGGATGCGGTTCTCGCCCATCACCGACACCATGTCGGCAGCGATGCTCACGGCGCAGAAGTCGAGCAGCGGTATGAGCTGCGAGAAGGGGATGCCGTTGTTCTTGGCAAAGGCCTGCATGAACTTGAAGCCTACGCCGCAGCCGCAGAGGTCCTTGAAGGGATAGGTGCTGTCGGTGCGCTTGGGGTTGAGGATGGCCACGGCGCAAGGCATCTCGTCGTCAGGCACGTGGTGGTCGCAGATGATGAAGTCGATGCCCATCTCCTTGGCCAGCCTTATCTCATCGATGGCCTTGATGCCACAGTCGAGTACGATGATGAGCTTCACACCGGCATCGCGGGCGTGCTCCAGTCCTTTCTGACTGATGCCGTAGCCCTCTTCGTATCGGTCTGGGATGTAATATTCTATGTTGGAGTAGAACTGTTGCAGGAAGCGGTAGACCAGTGCCACAGCCGTACACCCGTCGACATCATAGTCGCCATAGACCATGATGCGCTCTTTGCGCCCCATGGCGTCGTTCAGACGGTCTACGGCCACGTCCATGTCGTTCATCAGGAAAGGATCGATGAGCTCGCTCAGCAGCGGACGCAGGAATCGTTTGGCGGCCGACTCGGTGCGTATGCCTCGCTGAATGAGCAGGCTGGCCATGATGGGGCTGGTGTTCAGCTTCTCGGCCAGTTCCTTAGCCTGCTGGGCGCGTTCGGGCGGTGATGGTATGAAATTCCACTTGACGTTCATAGTTACGCTTCGCTAATGAATAATGAAAAATGAATCATGTAAAAAGTCACTTCTCACTTCTCACTTTTCACTTCTCAGATGCCCAGCTTCTTGAGGATGTCCTTGGGGATGGCGTTCTTGTTGATGAGGAAGTCCATCGTGTTGGCGGCGATGAAGGCTTTGGTCATGTACCACACGCCCTTGTAGTCGCCAGTCTCGCCCCACGAGTTCTTCACCATATAGTATTCCTTGCCATACTGGTCTTTGGCCACGCCGTAGATGAGCATGCCGTGGTCGTCGGTCAGCTCCCAGTTGTCGAAGCGCTCCTGGCGCATCTCCTGTGTGGGAACCACCTCGGGCACCTTGCATCCCAGCGAGTCGATGACGTTCTTGCGCTTGGCGGCTGTCAGCTTCAGCCAGCGTGCCATATCACTGCCGGCCAGACTCTTGGCTTTCTCGCCGTCGATGGCGTATGCCAGACCTTGGCGGGTGAAGCCCTCCTCTGAGACATCGCCGCCCCAAGCCACGGTGTAGCCGTTGGCCACGGCGTTGTCGATGACGCGCATCATCTCGTCCATGGGCAGGTTATACGAGAGGGGGAAGCGCCAGTTGTCCTGCACCTCCACGGCGAAGCCCGTGTAGAAGGGATGGTGTGTGTAGCTGGTGATGCTGACGTAGTCGTCGAGGTTGATGCCCAAGCTCTGCATGAAGCTCTTCGGGGTGTACTCCTTGCCCTCGTAGGTGAACTTCTCGGGGCACTTGCCCAGATAGGCGTCGAGGATGCCCTGAAGTCCCACCTTCCATTGGTTTGAGATGGTCTTTGCCGAGCTCTTGGCGATGGCGGCCACGTAGGGCTCAAGCAGCGAGAAGAACTCATTGAAGTTGTTCAGCGAGTCGCCATAGAGGCTTCCGGGGAAGGGCATGATGCCTTGTGGGATGATGCCGTGGTTCTTCATCACCGACAGCACGTCTTCGGCGCTTCCGCCCTGTGCAAACTGGCAGTCGCCGTGGTAGCGCACCACCTGGATGGCACGCTCCATGTAGGTCTTGTTGGCCACGAAGCTCTCGTCGAGGTCGTAGGTCTTGCCGGTGGCTTTCAGGATTTCGGCCTCAAAGAACGAGATGGTCGAGTAGTCCCAGCAGGTGCCGCTGCGGTTCTGGTCCTTCATCGAGGTGATGGGGTTCTCCTTGATGGTGGTGAATACTGGTTTGTTGTCAGCTTTCTTGGCCTCCTGGGCCTGTGCGCCCACGGCCATTGTGGCCAGGAGCGCTAAGGTAAGAATTTTTTTCATTGTTGTTGTTATTTTAGTTTGGTTCTTTCTTTTGTTAATATCAGCTCTTATAACGTGCTGATTTCCTCAGCTGTTAGCCCTGTGTATTTCGATATGAGGTTGATGTCCATGTTGTCGGCTTTCATCCGCCTTGCATTTGCTCGTTTGTTTTCTTCTATCCCCTCTGCACGACCCTCTGCACGTCCCTTGGCCAAGCCTTTTGCTTCCGCTGTACGAATGGCACCGTCGTTGTCGTAGTACACCTTTTCGCTCTCGAAGTATTTGGCATACTCCTCCTTGGAGAGGTTGCCAATCTCGGCCACCTCAAAGAATTTCTTGAAGATGCGCTCCTGCAGGGCGGCAGGACGCTCCAACAGTCGGGGCAGGTTCTTCAGGGCGTAGAGCCACTTGTCGGTCATCGTCTTCAGTTCGGCCTCCGTCTTTTGGAATTTGGGCATCTCCAAGTAGATATAGGTCAGCTTATCGTAAAAAACCGTCTTCGTGTTCACGTCCATCAGCTGTACCACATGGTGGTAGTACTCCTTGTCATCCTTGTCCTCGTCGAAGACGAAGTCGAGGATGCCAATGGTGTAGACGGCTTTCAGCCCAAAGCGCCATTGCCCCTTCTCACCCTGCTGGCGGATGGGGAACGACGAGTAGTAGACGCTACGATCCTTGAACCACTGCTGGTCGGCCTTTTGCATCTCGATGATGATTTTCTCGCCTTTTTCGTTTTTGCAATAAATGTCGAACACCGAGCGGCGGTCGTCCTTGGTGTCGCCCAGCTGTTCGGTGGGCAGCAGTGTCAATGACTTGATGACCTCCTTGCCCTGTAGCAAGGCGTTCAGCAGCTCCAGCGTGATGTCCTTGTTAGGCTCAGTGCCAAAGAGGTATTTGAATCCGTAGTCGGTATATGGGTTGATGTATTTGCCTGCTATTTCTTCCATGATGGTGATGGTTGGTATGAAGAAACGTGTCCTGCCTTTTTGTGTTCAGGCTTGTTGTGCCATGAACTCTTCCAGTTCTTGTGGGTGGTAGGGTATGCGCTTCTCGCCCATGAAGCGGCAGCCGTCAGACGTGATGAGCAGGTCGTCCTCGATGCGGATGCCACCGAAGTCCTTGTAGGTTTCCAGCTTGTCGAAGTTGAGGAACTCGGCGCAGTGGCCTTCCTTGCGCCAGAGGTCGATGAGGTGGGGAATGAAGTAGATGCCTGGCTCGTCGGTGACGACGAATCCCTCCTGCAACCGTCGGCCCATGCGCAGGCAGTTGGTGCCAAACTGCTCCAGGTTGGGACGTGTCTCCTCGTCGAAGCCCACGTAGATTTGTCCCAGACCCTCCATGTCGTGCACGTCCATGCCCATCATGTGTCCCAGTCCGTGGGGCAGGAACATGGCGTGAGCACCGGCACGCACGGCCTCGTCAACGTCGCCCTTCATCAGTCCCAGCTCCTTCAGACGCTCCGTCATCAGACGGCACACGGCGAAGTGCACATCGGCATATTTCACGCCAGGCTTGGCCACTTGCAGCACGTAGTCGTGGCATTCCTCCACGATGGAGTAGATGTCCAGTTGCCGCTGGGTGAACTTGCCGCTGACGGGCATGGTGCGGGTGTTGTCCGAGCAGTAGTCGTCCAGCTCGCAGCCGGCATCGCACAGGGCCAGCCGCTCGTTTTCAAGCTTTGCGTCGCTGGGGTTGCCGTGCATGATTTCGCCGTGCTGGGTGAAGATGGTGGCAAAGCTCACCCCCTGTGCCAGCGAGCGGGCGATGCCGTCAACCTGTCCGCCGATGTAGCGCTCGGTCACTCCCGGGCGTATCAGCTTCTGTGCCCGTGTGTGCATTTGATAGCCCACGTCGCAAGCGCGCTCGATGGCGACAATCTCCTGCGGCTCCTTGGTGGAGCGCATCTTCACGATGGCTTTTATCAGCTGCACCGATGCCGCTTCTTTCTGCTGCGAGGGGTGTATGCCCAGCAGGTCCATGATCTGTATCTTGGTGTCGTGGCGGTAGGGGGGCAGGAAATGGATGGTTCTGTTTGTCGCAATACTATTGCGACAGACGGAACGGAGCTGCGCCATTGGGGCCGTCTTGGTGATGCCCACCTCGGCAGCCAGGTCGGCCACGCTGGGCACGAATCCCATCCACACAATGTCTTCGATGTCAATGTCGTCGCCCAGCAGCCACTCCTCGTCGTTGTCAATGTCGATGACTCCCACGAGGCCTTCGCGGTGCTGTCCGAAGAAATATAGGAACGACGAGTCTTGCCGCATAGGGGCATAGGCGTTGGCGGGGTAGTTGGCGGGTGCGTCGTTATTGCCAAAGAGCACCACGGTGCCGCTGCCCACCAGCCGTTTCAGTTCCGCGCGTCGGCGGATATAAGTTTCTTTGCTGAACATGTTCTTTCAATTTTTCTGCAAAGTTACACATTATTTGCCAATTATGTTCGGTTTTCGTGCAAAAAAACTATAAAAGATGCCTTTACTCGCACTACCCATGGAAATGGCTGATATACAGTGCGCCATGCGGCATGAAAATTTGGCGTTGACTTTTTCGAAAAAGTCAACGCCAAATTTTTGTCCCACGGCCTGGGATTTTTCCATACTGCCCTCCGTCTGTCGATAAATTCTTGCCTTGCAAGCAAAACGCAAACACAGCACGTCCTTTTGTCATCACAACAACGAACTTGCTCCGTCATGGCAAAAAAATGAACGAGTTCCTTTGTTTTGCGCTCAAATTTTTGTAATTTTGTCGGCTGTTAGAAAACTAATTACTTGTAGAAGATGAAAAAACTGTTATACAACAGGCTGGAGATGGGCGACAGCAAGATGCTGGGGTCGATGGAAGATGACTTAGAAACTAAATAAATCTGGCACTATGGACCAAAAGAAAATCAACGAGGTGCTGCTGCGCAATGTGGCTAAGCTGTCGAAACTCGACGCGAAAGAGGAGGCGATGATGCCCGCAGGAGAGGCACCACTGCCAAGCGTGGAGGAGGTGCGCCGCATCGTGAGCCTGGCCAAGAGCATCATTTTCACCGACTATTTCTATAAGCGACAGCCCGAGGAACAGATACGCCAGCACTACATTGGCGTGAATATGGAGGAACTCTACGCATTGCTGCGTCGCCAGATAGCGCGTGGACTTCAGTTTTGCGAGGAGTGTTCCGAAGAAGATGTCCTACCTACGGCCGAGGAGCTGACGTTGCAGTTCATCGACCAGTTGCCCGAGGTGAAGCGCCTGCTCTATACCGATGTGGAGGCGATGTTCCAGAACGACCCTGCTGCCCCCAACTACGGCGAGGTCATCTACTGCTATCCCATAGTGAATACGATGACCCACTATCGGCTGGCCCACGTGCTGCATCTGATGCAGGTGCCCGTCATTCCACGTATTATCACCGAGCAGGCCCACTCGCGTACAGGCATTGACATCCATCCTGGGGCTCAGATAGGCGAATACTTCGCCATCGACCACGGCACGGGCGTTGTTATCGGCGAAACCACCATCATCGGCTCGCATGTGACGCTCTATCAGGGCGTGACGTTGGGTGCCAAGAGCTTCAAGTATGACGCTGAGGGCAACATGCTGAATGTGCCCCGCCACCCCATCATCGAGGACCGCGTCACCATCTATTCCAATGCCTCGGTGCTGGGCCGCATCACCATCGGTCACGACTCAGTGATTGGTGGTAACATCTGGCTCACCCACGATGTGCCGCCCCACTCGCGCATCCTGCAGAGTAAGGCGGTCGACGTGTCGTTCCAGGACGGACTGGGAATATGAGAAGTGAGAGGTGAGAGGTGAGAGGTGAGAAGTGGGCTGCGCCAGTTGTTTGTGCGTAGTCCACTTCTCATTTCTCACCTCTCACCTCTCACTTCTCACTTGGCAAACGCTCCGCTGGCGATGCTTTTACCCGTATGTACGACGGGCATCTCGTCGTTGTCAGTAATCGTACTGTCGGTTTGGGCGGCGCGGGTGCGCGAGTAGTAATAGTCGTCGTAATAGTAGTTGCGGTAGGTGTCCCAATTATCAAAGCGCACGTTCCTCAACTTGAAGCGGATGTTGCGGTTGGTGCCGTCGTCCATGTAGCCAGAGAAGTGGCTGCTTGATAGCGAGTAGTCGCTCACATAGACGGGATACCAGGCACTGTCGTCGTAGATGAGCGTGATGACACCGTCGACCACCGACCACGAGAACTCGCAATAGGCATAGTCGTTGAAGGGCGACCGCGTGTCGTAGTCCACTTCGTAGCCGCGGCCACTGGTGGCTCCGTATCCTCTTGAGCAGAAGCGGATGACGGTCTCGTAGTTGTTGCCAATCAGTCCCCAACGGTCGTGGTAGTAGGCGCCCAAGTAGCCCTGCCAGTCGCCGGCGGTCAGCACTTCGGCTTCATACTGGTCTTCGGTCTCACAGCTGGAGAAGGTGATAGTTGCCATGCTGAGCATCAGCACCATCAGGAAGGGAGTATAAATCTTTTTCATCATCGTAACGTTTTTAGTGGTTTGATGGTGCAAAGTTACTGCATCGTGGCCACATAAAAAAAGGTTTTCCCCTAAAAGGCATTAGGGGAAAACCTATTCGTGAGAGGGAAAACGCTCACTTCTCACTTACCATCATTGCCTTGGCAAACTCGCCGCTGGCTACGCTGACGGCATCTTGTTCACCGCTCTGTTGGCGGGCGATGTCAGTGCGGTCGAGGAAAGGAACAGCCTCTGAGGTGTCTGCCATGTTGGTGCGTGAGCGATACCAATTCTGATGCTCAAAGTCGCCGTAGCCTCCAATGTGACCGTAGCGTTCCCAGTCGTTGTAAGTGGTGTTTTCAAGGTCGAATCTGATTCGGCGGTTGCTGATGTCGCGGATATACCCAGAGAAACGGCTCTCTGTCAGTCCGTATTCAACGATGTAGAGCGGTGTCCACTTGTCGTCGTCATAGATGAGTGTGATGTCGCCGTCGACGATGAACCATTTGAAGGTGCAGTAGGCGTAGTCGTTGTAGGGCGACCGTGTATCGTAGTCCACCTCTTCGCCGCGTCCACTGGTGTAATAGCTGCCTTTTGATGTGAAACGCATCACAGTGGCGTAGGTGTTACCTCTCAGGTCCCAGCGACTGCTGTAGTAAGTATCGATGTAACCCTGCCAGTCGCCTTCGCGCAGTTTCTGGGCAATGTAGTCGTCTTCGTCCTCGCAACTGGTGAGCGAGGTCATGGCGGCCAGCGTCGTGGCCAGCATCATGATGCCTGATAGTAGTTTCTTCATGTTCTCAAAGTCTTTATGTTTAATATGATGGTGCAAAGATAATTCTTTTTTTTCGTCTTACAAAAGGAAATCGCCTATTTCTTCATGATGATTCCTTTCCGAACTGCGGGTCAATCTTGATGAAGGCGCAGACGAGGAAGGTGACGGCGCAGCATGCCACGGCTATCAGGAAGAAATTCGGGTAGCCCACCGACTCCTGCAGCCAGCCAGCGGCCATGCCCGGCAGCATCATGCCAAGGGCCATGAAGCCGGTGGCGATGGCATAGTGGGCCGTCTTGTGGGGACCGTCGGCAAAGTAGATGAGGTAGAGCATGTAGGCGGTGAAGCCGAAGCCGTAGCCGAACTGCTCGATGAAGATACAAACGTTGATGAGCAGCAGGCTGGCGGGCTGGGCGTAACTCAGGTAGACGTAGACCACGTCGGGCAAGGTGATGGCCAGTACCATGGGCCACAGCCACCGTTTCAGGCCGCCACGGGCTGCTGCAATGCCACCGAGGATGCCGCCGATGGTGAGGCCGATGATGCCCACGGTGCCATAGGCCACGCCCACCTCCTTCGTGGTCAGTGCCAGTCCGCCTTGCTCCACGGGGTCGAGCAGAAAGGGACTCACCATCTTCACCAACAACGCCTCGGGCAGACGATAGAGCAGCATGAAGAGGATGGCCACCAGGGCACCAGGCTTGGTGAAGAACGTGCGGAAGGTTTCGAGGAACTCCCGCAGGATGTTGCGTGCTGTTACGCCCTCCTTCGGATGGTCGCTATCGGGGTGGGGAAGGATAAACTGGTGATAGAGCGAGGCGGCAAGCATCAGTGCCGAGAGGATGGCCATGGTCACCGTCCATGCTAAGGGGATGTTGCCGGTGCTGTCTTCGAGGAATCCCGCCAGGATGACCAGCAGCCCCTGTCCGGCCACGGTGGCGATGCGGTAGAAAGTGCTGCGAATGCCCACGTAGAGCGACTGCTCGTGGCTGTCGAGGGCGTGCATATAGTAGCCGTCGGCGGCGATGTCGTGGGTGGCCGAGGTGAACGCCACCAGCCAGAAGGCTGCCAACGACAGCTGGAACGCCAGCGACGTGGGCAACGTCAGGGCAATGGCCGCAAAGCCGATAGCCATGAAGAGCTGCATCGTCACCGTCCACCAACGCTTCGTCTTCACCAAGTCAACGAAAGGACTCCAGAAGGGCTTGATGACCCACGGTAGGTAGAGCCATCCCGTGTAGAGGGCGATGTCGGTGTTGGAGATGCCCAGTCGTTTGTACATGATGACCGAGATGGTCATGACGGCCACATAGGGTAGGCCTTCGGCAATGTAGAGTGTGGGAATCCATGCCCACGGGTTTCTTTTCTGCTGTTTCACGATAAATGATGGATGGGTTAATATACCTGTTTGATTTCGGCTCCTTGGTAATAATGTAAGAGGATGTCGCGGTAGCTCATGCCCTGATGGCCCATCACGGCGGCGCCGATTTGGCAGAGGCCCACGCCGTGGCCCCATCCGTGGCCGTGGAGCACGAAACTGCCGCTGGCGGTCTTCTCCACTTCGAAGTTGGAGCTGAGCAGATGTGTCTCACTGAGCACGCGACGAATCTCCAGTTCTTTGCCAATGATAAACGAGCGTTGGGTGCCCACGATCTTGAGGCGCCAGATGCGTCCACTCTTGCCGCGGTCGAGGGGGATGAGGTCGGTGATGGTGCCTAAGTCCATCTTCATCTTTCGGCTCACCAGCTCTGTCAGCTCCTGCTGCGCGTACTCCACTGTCCAGTCGTGGAAGTTGGTGGTCTCCTGGTCGTAGTCTTTCAGCACTTGGCTCAGCACGTCCTTGTCGTTGGTGTCGCACCATGGGCATTCCACGCTCTGTAGGTAGGGCTTGGGCGTGTCTTCCCAACAGTATTGGTATTCCTCGGTGCGCCCGCCGCAACATTTCGAGAAGCGGGTGTCGCACAGCTGCCCGTCGTAGATGAGCACCTCGCCGCGAGTGGTGCGCACGGCAGCAGCGGCCCTCCCTACTTCCTCGGAGGACGCTTTGTTCGCAATCCCTTGGTAGCGCTGGCAGTGGTCGTCGGCGCAGACGTCGAAGAGGGTGTGTTCGCCGCCGTCGTACCAGCGCAGCAGCTCGTCGTCTTTCTTGATAAACGAGAAGAAGGCGTTACCCTCCTTGCGCTTTCCACTTTCTTCTTTGCGCTTCCTCATCTGGCTGAGCAGCCATGAGCGGCTGATGACGGCGTGAGCCTTGAGCAACTCGAGCGATGATGTGGGACTCATCTCGCTGCTGATGACGCTTTCGAGGTAGTCCTCCACGGCCAGCTCGTTGATGGCCAGCACCTTGTCTGACTCTACCAGCAGTCGAAGTGTTCCCTTGAAGGTTTGTTGCTGGTGGCGCTCCCAGTGGAATCCGTTGCCAATGATGACATCGGCCAGCGTGAAGCTTCGCTCGCGCTTGGTGGGCACGGGCGTGAAGCGCAGCTCGCGATACTGTTGCCCATGCCACAGCAGCCCTCCTTCGGCCATTTCCACGCTTTGCTCGCCCTCCACGTTTTCGCCTTTGGCCTGATAGGTGCCGTTGAGGCGGAAGTCAATACGCTGTCCGCTGACGATGCCCACGGCGACGACCTCGCAGCCCTCGCCTCGGCTGGTGGGGGTGGGGGTGATACTTGTGGGGTCGATGTCGAGGCTCACTTCCTGCAGGATGGCTACGGCCTTCTCGGCATCCATCTTTCTGAAGTCTTCCTCGCGAGGTGTGATGATGAGTCCTGCCATGTCGAGTGCGCCTGGGCTGATGAGCAGCTGTCCGTCGCCTTCCTTGTAATAGCAGTCGGGACGGTGCTTGGCACGCGGAAACACCACAATGTCGAAGTGGTCGGCCTCGCACCAGCCAACGATGTTCATCATGGGTTCTTCCTCGCCGTCGGCGATGGGCATGGTGCTGTAGAGTTGATTGAACAGTTGTTCTATGTTCAACGTGTCCTTGGAGCGGATGAGGAATGCCGTGCAGGGATAGTCGTCGATGGTGGCCAGCAGCGCGTCATCGTCGGTCTGCACGATGGTGGTGAGGTTGCGCTGTAGCTGTGGCCAGCATTTCTGTAGTGGCAGGATGCCCGATGTGCCAGCCTGCAGATGGGCGTGGTCGGGTGCCGATGCCCCGCATCGCGGTCCGTTGTAGAACACGGTGAGCTGCGGATGGCGCTCCAGCGTGGTGAGCATCAGCGCGAAGAGGGGCTTGATGCGCTGCGGCTGATGGCTGATGCTGGGCAGCGTGAAGTGCATGGGCAGGATAGGGTAGGGGTTGACGAGCAAGGAAGCTTCAGCTATAGTCCCCGAAGCCCCCCCTACAATTCCCGAAGCCCCCCCTACTGCCCCCGAGGGGGCTTCTATAGCTTTGCTTGCAGAACTATCTGCTCCCCCCCTCGGGGGGGGGGGGAGGGGGGCCGTCATTTGCTCCTTCGGCCTGTTCTCGGCGCAGAGGAAGCAGGGACGCTCTGCCAGTGCTTGCTTCGAGATGTCGGCACCTGTGGAGCGTATGCGGGCAGGGTTGTATTGGGCGGCAAAGGTCAGCTGTCCCACGTGCAATTCTTTCGTCTCGGCGTTGGTCAGGTCGCGATAGCGCTGCAGGGCTTCGGGCCAGGTGCATAGCTGCCGCTCGAAGAAGCGTTGCAGCGATGTGTTCTCCTCGCGTTGCTCGCCCCTTTCGTCTTTGTTCATGCGTTGGCGAGCCAGTATCTCCATCGTGCGCAGACGGTCTTTGTATAGGTTGTTGGCGTTGACGCGCTCCACGCTCAGTGCGGCATCGCTGTTGCCTTCCCAGCGGCGGCAGAGATACAGCTCGTCGTAGATGCGCCCTATGCGGTAGCGGCGACTGAAGGCCAGCCCCATGGCATAGTCTTCGCCATAGCTGGTATTGGGCAAATGCAGCTGTCGCAGCAACGGGGTGAAGAAGGCGCGTGGCGCTCCCAGTCCGTTGATGCGCAGGGCGTTGTTGGGACCGTTCTCGTCGGTCCATTCATGGTGGTCGATGAGTCCGGGTGGCAGCGTCTCCAACTGGAAATTGCAGATGCGATAGCTGCCCACTATCATGGCTGCCCGCTGCTCGTGGAAAGCATCGACGATGCGCTGCAGTGTGTGGGGCGAGGAGTAGAGGTCGTCGCTGTCGAGCTGCACGGCGAAGCGGCCGCAGTGCTCGTCGTTGACGGCCATGTTCCAGCAGCCGCCGATGCCCAGGTCGGTGCGTTCGGGCTGCAGGTGGATGAGGGTGTTCTGTTTGTTGTCATAGTATGACAACATACGTGACAGGATGTCGGTGGTGCCGTCGGTGCTGTGGTTGTCCACCACGATGACGTTGAAGGGGAAGGTCGTTTGCTGAGAGAGGGCGCTCTCCACGGCGTCCTTGATGGTGCGCACGCGGTTGTAGACGGGGATGATGACGGATGCCTCCACGGGGAACGGCTGCTCGTCGAAGTCCACATCGGCGTAGGCAGTGGTGTCGATGAGGGCACCGATGGCTTTCAGGTGAGCCGTCGCCACCTGCTCCATCTCTATCTGCACGGCGCGGTTGGCGGGGTTCACGTAGTCGAATTGCTTCTCGCCCGACTTTCTGTTGTCCTGCTCTGCCACTGTGTAGAGCGTCTCGTTCAGGTGCAGCAGAGCGCCGTGGCGGCTCAGGTAGAGGCGGAGGTCGTAGAGTCCTGCATACTGGTAGGCAGTGGTGGCATGAGCCTGTGCCCATTGGCGCAGCAGACAGGTGTGGATGAGCAGCAGGGGGCCGAAGTCGAAGTCGTCGCGGATGCTGCCCGTCTGGTAGTCGATGGCGGGATGGCGCTCCACGCTCCATTCGCCGTTCTCCTGCTTGCGCACCATGTGGTCGGCATAGACGAGTGCAGCCCCGCTGTCGTCGGCCACGCGTGCCATGCGCTCCAAGGCATCCTTCGTTATCAGCAGGGGCACGGCCTTGACGACGATGACGGTATAGTCGGCCTTGGCCAACGAGGCTATTGAGCGCAGCGTGTCGCTCGATGGCAGGTTCTCAATCTTGTGCGTTGTAATGGTTCTCACCACGGCTGAATGGCCGAGCTGCTCTATGGCCTCCTCCATCAGTTCGGGAAGGCCAGCGGGCAGGAAAAAGTCTATCTTGCAGTACATCGTTGTCACATTTTTCCTGCAAAAGTAATTATTTTCCGTTGAAACGACGAATAAATCCGCAACTTTGTTTGCTCGTGTTGGCGAAAATACGTAATTTTGCAGCACGATGACGATTTGACATGAACAGAAGATGACAGAAATCACCAGCGCACAGAATCCAAAAATCAAGCATTTGCTGCAATTGCAGCAGAAGTCGCAACTGCGCCGCAGCGAGGGCCTTTTCGTGGTGGAGGGGCGGCGCGAACTGGAGCATTGCCTACAGGCGGGCTACGAGGTGGAGAGCCTGTTCGTCAGGGATGCCAATGACGCCGCCGGGGCCGAGAAGACTTTCCTGCTGCCTCCTGCCATTTACGAGAAGGTGGCCTACCGTGGCAGCACCGAGGGTGTCATCGCCATCGTCAAGGAGCGTCGGCACACGCTCGGCGAACTCATGCCCACCCCCTCGCGTTCGGCAGGAGCAGGGAGCGGACTTTCCCCTCTCTTCGTCGTTCTTGAAAGCGTGGAGAAGCCGGGCAATCTGGGGGCTGTGCTCCGCTCGGCCGATGCCGCCGGTGCCACCGCCGTCATCGTGTGCGACCCGCTCACCGACCTCTACAACCCCAACCTCATCCGCGCCAGCATCGGGGCCATCTTCACCGTGCCCACCGTGGCTTGCAGCAGTGGGGAGTGCATCCATTTCCTGCACGAGCATGGCATCAGCATCCTCACCGCCCAGCTGCAGGACTCCAGCTTGTATTACGAAACCGACATGCGTGGCCCCACCGCCATCGTGATGGGCACCGAGAGCACGGGCCTCAGCCAGCAGTGGCGACAAGCGGCCACCGCCCATATCCGCATTCCCATGCTCGGTCGCCTCGACTCGCTCAACGTGAGCGTCTCGGCAGCCATCCTGCTCTACGAGGCTGTGCGCCAGCGTCGAGGCTGACAGCCGCTATTTTCCTCCTTCGTTTAGGGCTTTCAGCGTCTTCTCTATTTGCTCCAGGGTTCCCTCTTTCACCAGCACCTTCTTCTCGCTGTCGAGCAGATAGAGTGCGGGAAGCGAAGATATATAGTAGGCCTCATTCGCCTTGGTGTTCTGCTCCACATTTATATATATAGCGCACGTTTGCGAAGCGTAGCCTTCTTTCATCATCTCATTGATCTTCGGCATCATCTCTAAGCAGTGCCCGCAGAAGGGGTCGTAGAGCACCAGCAGCGTGGTGGGGCTTTGCACCTGGTGCAGTCGGCGCTCGGGGGATTTTCCGGCGCCTTCGGATAATCCGGGCGTGCTCGCGTCGCAGCTGCAGATGGCATCGCCGAGGGGGATGTCGGCGGCCACGGTGCCTGGCGTGTTTTTCGTCAGTGCTTGTATCAGGAAGGTGCGCTGTGGCGTCTTGGGCATGGCCCGTAGCAGGTGGACGTAGGTCACGTCGTTGCGCATGGGCGACTCCGGGTTGTCCAGATAGTGGTTGATGAGCTTGTTGAACTGCAGCTGGCGATGCTCCTTCTGGCTGATGCTGTCTACGAATATTTGTGCGCTGGCGGCCTGCACCGTCGAGTCGGCCAGCTGCATCAGGTTGATGTAGTCCACGAAACCCTGCTCGGCGGTGGCCCTGTTTGCGTCAGAGGTGTCGTCGAAGTTGAATACGCTCCAATAGTGTTCCAGCAGGAACTTCAGTCGTGCCGTGGGTTCGCGCAGCGAGTCGGGCATCGCGGGGAAGGGGAACGTCGTCTCCTGCTCTTGTGCGCTGGTCATCGTGCAGCACGCCATGGCCAGCGAAAGGATGATAAGTCGTAAATTCATGTGCTCGGTTTGCATTTCAAGAGATGGCCTCATGGCCTGTTTTTCCCTGTGGGTGCAAAGGTAGCATTTTATTTCGACTTCTACAATAAATCAGTATCTTATTTTTCCGTCGTAGTTGAAGATGGGCTGATTGGTGGGCACTTCGGTGTCGTAGAACTGTACGGCAGAGTCGTTCAGCTTGGGATGCTGCTGGCGTAGCAGACGGATGATTTCGGCCCCCGCCCAGATGGCTGGTCCATATCCGTGTGCGGCCATCACGTGCACGGGGCGGTAGGCATAGAAGGCGGGGTCGAAGCCCATGCCCGTGCCCACGCATACGTTCTCCACCTGTCCTTTCTCGTTCACCTGTGCCTGCACGGCTTGCCACCCTAACAGGGCCACGGGACCAAATGCCTTGGCGTCGAGCCACCCTTGGTTCACGCCATGGGCCAGGCAGTAGGTGTAGATGGCCGTGGCCGATGTCTCAAGATAGGTGTCGGCGCGGTCGAGCAGCTGATGCCAGTAGCCGTCGTGGTGCTGCAGGGCTGCCAGCCCTTGCGCGTGCTGTTGCAGCAGACCGAGGATGGCGGGGCGCTGCGCATGGTTGGCTGGCAGCACGTCGAGCACCTCGCACAGGGTGAGGATGGCCCATCCGTTGGCGCGGCCCCAGAAGAAGGCGGGGTGCACCTGCATCTCCTCCACCCACCCGTGGCGGAAGAGCATCTTTTCGGGCACGAACATACGGCTGGCAAACTGCATCACCTGTCGGGCGGCCTCGTCGAAGTATTTGCCCTCGCCAGTGAGACGGCCCATATAGGCCACGGCAGGGATGCCCATGAACATGTCGTCGAGCCACAGCGTGTTCTTCTGCGGCCGCAGTCGGGCAAAGGTGCCGTCGGCCAGTCGGTATTCCTTGTTGATGATGTAGTCGGCATAGTTGTCCACGAGCGGGCGCAGTGGCAGCGTCTTGTCGAGCAGCAGCGCCTTGATCATCGACGCGCACACGGCCCCGGCATCGTCGAGGGCATGGGGGTCGATGACGCGGCGGATGTTGCCGTCGATGCGCTTGTTCTGTGCCAGTAGCTTCTTATACGTGGGCACGATGTTGGCCAACAGCTTGTGCCTATTGAACACATAGTCGCGATAGGCCACGTCGCCCGTGGCCTGATAGGCTGCCAGTGCTGCCGAGTAGGTGACGCCCCACTCGTAGCTCGTCAGCCTGAAGCCGCCCTGTCTCAGCTGGGTGTTCTCGTTGATTTGGCTCAGCTGGCTCACCTCGCGCTTCGTCGAGCGGTCTTCCAGCACGGCGGGTGTCTCCTGCTCAATATAGTGCAGCACGCGGTCGATGGTCTGCTTCACCGTGGCCTCCTTGGGGATGCCGTAGCTCGTCTTGTACTCAGGCCGCATCAGGTGCAGCGGCGTGTTGTTGTCGTTCACGGGCTGCTGTGCAGTCAGCAGCAGGGGCCATGCCATGAGCAGTGTGGCCAGTAGTGGTCTGTATGTCATTTCAGGAAGGGATTGATGGTTTTGTCGGGTCCGAGGTAGAATCCTGTTTCGGGGGGTTGGTTGTAGGCCGTGTTCTCGGCGGCCACGCTGAGGCGGTAGGGGATGTCCTCCATCAGGCAGTTGATGCGGTGTTCGGTGGGGATGGTGCTGACGTAGAGTCGCAGCATCGTGCTCTCGTTGTTGCGCAGCAGCACCTCCTCGCGCCAGTCGCCCAGGATGTCGGCCGAGAGGCAGGGGTTCGACTTGGAGCCGTTGTTGAATCGTCCTTCAAATTTTTGCAGTTCCACCACGCTGTGCTGCTCCCAGTCGTATTTTGTCACCGTCTCGTGGTCGAGCAGCTCGCGCAGCAGGTCGCCGTCCCACCAGATGCCGAAGTTCACGCTGAGCCAGCGCCCGTTCATCGTCACCTGTGTGTTGTGCTGTGGGTCGTCGCTGTCCTTGGTGCCTATGACCACCTCGCCCTTGATGTTGCGCACGCCGTGGCTGTCCGAACTCCACATCTCCACGCCGGGGTTGGTGGGGTCGATGTCGGCGGCCATGCAGCGCCCCACGTCGCTCTTCGATGGTATCTGGAACACCACCTTGCCAGTGGCGGCGTCGCGGAAGTCGCTGCCGTCGCGTCGGTTCTCGTGGCAGTCCCACACCTGCAGTCGCGTGGTGGTGGGGTCGAAGGCGGTCAGGTGCATGGCGTCGCCGTGGCCGAAGCCTGTGTTGTAGAGTCCTCGTCCGTCGTGGTCTACGCACATCGCGCCATAGGTGATCTCGTCGCAGCCGTCGCCGTCCACATCGGCCACGCGCAGGTTGTGGTTGCCCTGTCCGGCATAGCTGGCCCACTCAGGCTGGTTGGTGTCGAAGGTCCAGTGGTTCTTCAGCTCATGCCCGTCCCAGTCCCATGCTGCGATGACGCTGCGGGTGTAGTAGCCTCGGCAGAAGATGCCGCTGGCGTGGATGCCGTCGAGATAGGCCACGGCAGCCAGCATGCGGTCGCTGCGGTTGGCATAGTTGTCGCCCCAGTCGGCCACGTTGCCCCGTTGGGGGATATAGGGCTTGCTGTCCATAGCCTCGCCGGTGAGCCCGTTGAACACGGTGATGAACTCCGGCCCGGTGAGGATGCGCCCTGTCATGGGCCTTCCCTGGCGGTTGTATCTGCCCCATTCGCCCTGTGGCTGAGGCTGTTCGCTCTCGGTGGGTGGACGGTGGCGATAGTCGGCGGTGGCGTCGCCTATAACGCGCCCCTTGCCGTCGCGTGTGCCGTCGGCTGTGCGCACCATCAGTTCGGCGCGCCCGTCGCCGTCGAAGTCATACACCATGAAGGGCACATAGTGGGCACCGCTGCGGATGTTGATGCCCATGTCGATGCGCCAGAGGCGGGTGCCGTCGAGGCGGTAGCAGTCGAAGAGGGTGGGGCCGGTGAATCCGTCGTGGGCGTTGTCGCGGGCGTTCGAGGGGTCCCATTTCAGTATGATTTCATATTGTCCGTCGCCATCCACGTCGCCCACGCTGGCATCGTTGGCCGAGTAGCTATAGCGCTGCCCGTCGGGGGTGGTGCCGTCGTCGGGCTTCTGCAGGGCAATGGCGATGTAGCCGTCGGGGGCGTCGCCCTTCAGCGTGTAGCTGCCGTCGATGCCGCCGCCCTTCACCTCGTAGACGGCATCCGTGCCCGATGGCTGCTCGTCGACGAAGAAGGTGCCACCCTTCTTCAGCGGTTTCTTGTTCAACTTCTTGCCGTTGCGGTAGACGTCGAACGACTGGCCCACGGCGTCGCTGGTGAGCGTGCGCCAGCTCACCACCACCTGCTGCCCTTGTTTGATGGCCACCACACCACGGTTCAGCTTCTCGCGATTCATCTTCTCCATGTTGTAGCGGGGCTGGGCATGGGCAGCCAGCATCCCCACTGTTAGCAGAAAGCCTAACGTTAGTTTGTGTTTCATCGTTTTGGTGTTTTTAAGATTGGTTTGTAACAGAATAATGATTCGTAGTAGTTAGGTGCTGCAAATTTACAAAAAAAATCGAGAAAGGAACGTATTCTTATTCTCTTTTTTTCTTCCATGACAAAAAACTGTACGCCGAAAGACCTTTTCCCGTTCCTCAGCCCACAACAGGCCGTCTTCTTTGGAAAGATATCGTGCGGTTGAAAAGACGCTGAAAGCGTCTCCTCTCAATAGCCGTAGGTCGGTACGACCTGCGGATAGAACGTCAGAAGGCACATCGACCCTGAAAGGCTACCTTGAAGAAATTTTCATAGTTGTATTATTCATCCTCTGTGTTATCTACCGCAGAGCGGTCTTTTGAAAAACCAAATAAAACCAAATAAAACCAACAAAAACATGTTATATTTTGTCTTAGAAGATTTGATTATCAATCAAATCGTGTTTTATTTTGTTTTTGAAGGACGCGAAGCGTAATCTGTGCCATCAACTTTATTAGAGATGAGAGGAAAAGGCGTTGCCTTTTTCCGGGGCCTGATAGTTTTCTTGGTTTGCAGCGCATTTTTTCGCCGAAAAATGGGGCTAATTGACGAAAAAAGCTGTACCTTTGCACACTGAATCCATACTAACTCACTACTAATTACACACTCATGAAAAGATTATCCATTCTTCTTCTTGTCGCCGTGATGGCATTGCCTTCATTGGCGCAGCGCTTGCAACAGCCTTTGGGCCGTGGCGTGGTGGCCACCTACCGCTCGGGCGGTCGTAGCGTCACCGCCTCGGGCGGCACGGGCTATCTCATCTCTTGGCGCAAGCTGGCACAGGAGCCAGAGGGCACCACCTACAACGTCTACAGGCGCACGGCGGGCACCACCGACTACACCAAGATGAACGCCACGCCCCTGCAGCTGACCAACTACAAGCCCTCGGCCTTGCAAAACAACACCGAGTATGCCGTGGCCGCCATCAGCCCCGACGGCGTGGAGGGTCCCCTCAGCAAGCCCTTCCTCTACCGCACCCAGCCCTGGCCCAACGTGTGGCTCAACATCGACTTCGACAACACCGTACTGCACCGCGACGACTACCGCACCAAGTTCGTATGGCCCATGGACCTCGACGGCGACGGCGAGTACGATGCCGTGGTGGTCGACCGACTCTTCGCCGGAGCAGCATCGGGCAGCGAGAGCGACAACGAGGAGAACACCGCCACCACCAGTCACAAGATACAGGCCTACCGCTTCACCGGCGAACTGCTCTGGACCGTCGACATGGGCCCCAATGTGAACATCAGCGGCGGGCAGAACGACATGGTGGTGGCATGGGACATCAACTGCGACGGACGCTGCGAGGTGATGATACGCTCAAGCGACGGCACACGATTCTGGGACAAGCAGAACAACTCGTGGGGACTCTATGCCATGCACAGTGCCAACCCCGACGTGGATGGCGACGGCATCGTTGACTACCGCACCCAGGCACTGCGCAACCGACCCTTCTACATCAGCGTCATCGATGGCGAGACAGGGGCCGAGCTGGACTGCTCGGAACTGAAGTACAACGAGGTGACCGACGGTGCCGACCACTACACACGCACCTCGCGCCCCAACTACATGAGCGATGGCTACAGCGCCATGGACGGCCACTTCTGCATCTGCTATCTCGACGGCATACACCCCTCGCTGGTGATGGAGTGCCTCGACCGCGACACCGACAAGACGCACCACAACTATGTATTTACGTGGGAGTACGACTGGACGGGTGCCACACCCACCAACTGGCACCACGACCGCACCTGGAGCCGCAACGACAAGCGCCCCTGGCCCGCCGAGTTCCACCAGCTGCGCGTGGCCGACGTGGATGGCGACGGCACCGACGAGATGATTCAGGGCGGCTACTCGGTGAACCCCAAGAACGGATGGTTCGCCTCGCCCGGCATCGGTCATGGCGACCGCTACATCCTCAGCGACATCGACCCCGACCGCCCCGGCCTGGAGGTCTATGCCATACAGCAGAGCGCACTCCTGGGACAGCTCATCTACGACGCACGCACTGCCGAGCGCGTCAAGGAGTGGTATCTGCCATCGGTCTACGATGTGGGCCGTGGCACCTGCCTCGACATCGACGCCCGCTTCAAGGGCTACGAGTTGCTGAGCTATGTCGACGACTACGTGTGGACCTGCAAGGGCGAGAAGACAGGCCAGACCCGCAGCGGCTCGATGTTCGAGGGATGCTGGTGGGACGGCGACCTGCTGCGCGAGTGGCTCAACTCGCCCGGAGGCAGCGGATGGGGCACCAACCTCATGGTGAGCAAGGTGCTGGGCGACCGACTGGCCGAGTTCTCGCAGGAGAGCAACTGGGCCACACACGCCGCCACCGGCACACGACCCGCATTCATGGGCGACATCATGGGCGACTGGCGCGAGGAGGTGCTCCTGGCCAAGCAGAACGACCAAGGCTCAACCGGACTGGTGGGCTACACCACCGCCATGCCCACCAACCACAGCATCTATTGCTTGCAGCAAGACCCGCACTACCGAGGCGACTGCACCACGCGCGGCTACTATCAGCACCCCAACACCGGCTTCTATCTCGGCGAGGGCATGCCCATGCCCCCGCTGCCGCCCGTCTTCCAGGCCGACCTCCGCTTCCGTGCTGTGGAAGGGGGCACCGCCACCTTCAGCACCTTCGACATGGCCCAGACGGCAACAGCCACCGACGGCAACACCCTGATGTTCGACATCTATGGCAACAACAGCGACATCGTCATGGTCGACCAACCCTTCCTCGCGCCCGTCATCTATCTGATGAACCCCCGTGGCCACGACTATAGCCTGCAGAGCACGCACCTCTGGGGCGCCGATGCCATCGTCACCACCGGCAGCGGCTCGCTCATCAAGTCGATGCAGGGCAAAGTGTTCATTGCGGGCTATCTCAGGCACAGCGGACCCACCATCATCAGCGAGGGCACACTGCAGGTGAACGGCGACGTGGCCGGACCCGTGGAGCTGAGGGCCAAGGGCACGCTCAGCGGCAACGTCACGCTCAGCGACACCATCACCTTCGAGGGCGCGCTCAACCACGAGGGATGCCGACTGATGCCGGGCGACGAAGCATCAGGCTTCATCGAGGGGGCCATCACCTCGCAGAAGAGCGTCACCCTGCCGGGCAATGTATATATAGAGGTGACGGCGGGCGCACTGGCCAACTCGGCTGGCATCTTCCACGTAAGCAGCAAGCTCATGGTTGAGGGCGACCTCACCTTCCTCAACACCAACTACATCACCGTGCACCTGACGGAGCAGGAGGGGGCCGAATACGTCATTGCCGAGTGCACAGGCACCCTCACCTGCGACGTGGCGAAGCTGAAGACACGGGGCCTGGAGGGCATCAACTACGACATAGAGGTGCGCGACGGCAAGCGCCTGGTGCTCAAGATTCACAGCACGCGCGCGCCGCAGCAGGGCGTGGTGTGGACAGGCCACGAGAGCAACATCTGGAACTACAAGGCCCAGAACTTCTCCGTAGGTGGAGGCTCAGCCTCCACTCCCGCCACCCCCGCCACCCCCACCGCCTTCGTCCCCGGCGATGGCGTGGTGTTCAATGCCCAGGCCGAGCGCATGGCCGTTGCCGTGCCCGAGATGATGGTCACCACTGGCGTAGCCTTCGACGGCGGCACCTACACCCTCACCGGCGAGGGCGGCATCAGCGGCGACGGCGCACTGACGGTGAACCCCGCTGCCAGCGTGACGCTCAATATGAAGTATAGCGACTACACAGGCCCCACCATCGTGAACGGCGGCACGCTCACCGTGCCCAACTTCTACGACGGCGGGCAGAAGAGCGCCCTCGGAGCCACGCCTGCCACCACGCCCATACAGCTCAACGGAGGAACGCTGGTGCTCGCCAAGGACAACATGGGCACCGACCGGCGATTCACACTGACCGACACCGCCACCATACGCATCGCACAGCAGAACAGCGCACTATCGCTGAAGGGCACCGTCGGCGGCACAGGCTATCTGCTGAAAGACGGACCGGGACAGCTGAACCTCACCTACGGCGGACCCAACAACTTTGCAGGGCTGATAGTGAAGAAGGGCATCGTGGCGCAAGGGGCCTGGAACAGCACCTTCGGGCGCAGTGGCTCGCCGATGTTGCTCGCAGGAGGAGAGGTGCACCAAATCGATGTGAACAGCACCTCGACAGTGCCCAACTTCAGCCATGCCGTCACCGTGCAGGAGGGAACCACCAACCGCATACTCGGCTCATCGCGAGGAAAGCTCGGAGGAACCGTGAAGGGAAAGGGCAACCTCACCGTGGAGACACGTTATGTGCGCTGCGACGTGGGATTCAACTTCAAGGACTTCGAAGGAACGCTGACCGCCAAGGGAAGCCAGTTCCGACTGATGAGCAACGTCACCGACATGCAGAAATGCCGGCTGAAGGTGGAGGCAGCCACCAACATAGCTCACTACAATGCTGGGGCCGGCACCCAGGTGGCGGCCACACTGAAGATTGGCGCGCTGCAGGGAACGGCCACCGACGGCGTGCTCGAGGGACTGAGCACCTATCAGATAGGCTACCTCAACGAGGACATGACCTTCAGCGGTCTCTTCAAGGCGACACGCATCACGAAGGTGGGGACGGGACGTCTGACGCTGAAGACCGCAGGACACACATCGCCCATCACCGTCAGTGAAGGCACGCTCGAACTCAGCAACACTTCGTCCAACGCCATCACCTCGGGACTCATCACCGTGGCCAACGGGGCCACCATCACTGGCACCGCCACCCTGCAGAGCCTCACACTGCAGAAGGGGGCCACCACGCTGTGCGAGCTGAAGGCCGCATCTAACACCCGCCTCACCGTGAAGGGCAACCTGAAGCACACGGGCGACACCATCGTGGTGCGCGTACCCACGACGCGGCGGCTGAAGGTGGGCGACGAAATCACCGTCTACACCGTCACGGGAACACACACAGGCGACTTCGTGGTGAAGGTCGACGACCAGGGCGCGGGCTACGTCTTCGACACCTCGACACTCCTCGACGATGGCAAGCTGCGCGTGGCCGACATCCAGAGCGCCATCACCCTGCCATTGGCCGCCACCGACGTGGTGGACATCTACCTCCCCGACGGTCAGCTGCTCATCAGCCGTCAGCCTTACGCCGAAGCCCTTCGCCGCCTCCCCCACGGCACCTATATCGTCGTCAGCGGGCACCAACAGCGCAAGCTGATAAAGTAGCCTCACTTGAGTTGCAGGAGTTGCAGGAGTTGCAGGAGTACAGGAGTTGCAGGAGTACAGGAGTTGCAGGAGCCTCACCTCCTGTGGCCTTGTCCCTCTGTTCCGTATGTTGTGGCATTGCCACAACGCCCACCCGCATCTCTCTGCCCCCTTTCCGCCGCCGCTCCCCTCCCTTCAAGGGGAGGGGTTAGGGGTGGGGTCTGTATATCATTCACTCGCAGGATGTTAGAGACCCCACCCCTGCCCCTCCCCTTGAGGGGAGGGGAGCGGCTACCGCCAACGGTATGCGCCGCCACTCCCTCTTGAACCCTGTTACGCTCGGCTGCGGCAGAACTATCGTCCCTTCACTCCCTTTCACTCCCCCTCAACTCCCTTTCACTCCCCAACTCCCCTTCACTCCCTTTCACTCCCTCTTCACTCCCTTTCACTCCCCAACCCCCTCCCCCCCCTCTGTTCAATATCGGAACAGGCCGGGGAAACGGAAAGATATTGACAAAATAGCCATTTTACCCCTCCATAATTCAAAAATTCTGAGCAAAAAAACTTCTGGTCGAAAATTTTCGAGTTTTGAGAGGTTTTGCTAAACAACTGTCATTCAACCCATTGGACTGAATTTTGCAAAAAAAAGCCATCGCTGGCTGCAAAAAGTCAACGCCAAAAAAAAATTTGGCGTTACCGTTTTATTTTTCGGCGTGCTTACAAAACCGCAAAAAGGCACCAAATAGGGGCAAAAAACGTGCACAAAACCATATTACGTGTGCAAAAATTGGCCT
This sequence comes from uncultured Prevotellaceae bacterium, assembly GCA_902790625.1. GTDB lineage: Bacteria > Bacteroidota > Bacteroidia > Bacteroidales > Bacteroidaceae > Prevotella. The sequence goes on from CADASP010000017.1 coordinate 62,180, forward strand.
TTTCCCCCTCGGCTTTCCCTCTAACGAGACCCGAACAATGCTCCCGTTCGGGCCATTTTCGTTCCAGATTGCCTCAAATCCGTGAACAAATTTTCTTTTGAAAAATCTTGACATTCTTTCCGATTCCCATCTGTCGAGTGTTCTATTTCGTAACAACTCATCCCCCCCTTTCCCTGTTTTCCTTGTTTTCCCCTGTTTTTTCCAACTGAGCGGGGTACATTCCGTAGGGACGGCAAATCTGGTGGCGTAAGTGATTCTTTTTAGAAAAACAGATAAAAACAAATAATACAGATAAAAACCTTTTAATTGCCTACGGCGTAACATGAATGTGCATGAATGAAGCACGAATGAACATGAATATTATTTTGCGCAGCATTCATGATTATTCGTGAGCCATTCATGCCCATTCGTGTAGCGTCGCAGACAAAAAAAGCCTACGGCGTAACACGAATATGCATGAATGAATCACGAATGTTCATGAATATTTTTTTGTTTCTTTTCAACCGTACCTTTTTCCCTGTTTTCCTTGTTTTTCCCTGTTTTCCAAAATCCAACTGAGCGGGGTCCGTCCCTACGGTGCCCAACAAATCCACCCAACAAATCCCCCCAACAAATCCACCCGCTCGGCTGCGGCAAAACTATCGTCCCTTCACTCCCTTTCACTCCCCTTCACTCCCCAACTCCCCCCCCCTCTCCCCCCTTCCCACAAAAATATTTCATTCTTTTCGTTGATTGCATCGTTTTTTTTTCGTATCTTTGTAGCCAACTTCCCGATACGCGGAAGCTCGGCCATACCACTCCGCAGCAAAACCACGCTGTAGCCCCTCAGGGGATGGGGTGGGGGCGATGCCCTGGGCTGTGAGCTGTTGGCCTTTCAGGCCGTCCCTTCGGTAGCAAGCGACCGCAGGCCGTCCCTTCGGTAGCAAGAGAGCGACCAAAGGTAGAGCGCAGGCCGCCTATCGGGTACATGCGGATAATCATAAAGAATAGTATAGTATTGTTTTAACGGTTATTGTCTCATGCGTTATTTCATCACCTTCAGCTACGATGGCACGCGCTATCACGGCTGGCAGATTCAGCCCAACGGCATCACGGTGCAGGAGGAACTGCAGCGCGCCCTGTCGTTGTTGTTGCGCAGCGACATCGTGCTGACGGGAGCCGGGCGCACCGACACCGGCGTGCACGCCGCGATGATGGTGGCACACTTCGACCACGAAAGGGATGTGGATTGCCAGCAGCTGGCCTACAAACTGAACAAGCTCCTGCCCTACGACATCGCCGTGCAGCACGTGGAGCAGGTGGACGACCAGCTACATGCCCGCTTCTCGGCCATCGCGCGTACCTATTATTATTATATACACACACAGAAGAAGCCCTTCGTGCGCCACTACTCGTGCGAGCTGCACTATCCCCTCGACTTTGAGGCGATGAACCAGGCGGCGCGGCAGCTGCTCCGCTACGACGACTTCGGCGCCTTCTGCAAGAGCCATGCCGACGTGAAGACCACGCTCTGCCATGTGTCGAAGGCCGAGTGGCGCCCATTGGGCGAAGGCCGCTGGCTCTTCGAGATCACCGCCAACCGCTTCCTGCGCAACATGGTCCGCGCCGTAGTGGGCACACTCATCGAGGTGGGGCGGGGCCGCATGTCGCAAGCCGACTTCTGCCGAGTCGTCGAGGGCAAGCGGCGTACCGATGCTGGCGAGTCGATGCCCGCCAACGCCCTGTTCCTGCAAAGAATAGAGTATAAAGCCCCCCAAGCCCAAGCCCCAGAAGCCCCCCCTTCCATCCCCGAGGGGGCTACTATAGACTCACCGCTTGAGGTCGGCAAAACTATCGTGCCCCCCAAGGGGGGCGAAAGGGGGGCTATCCCCTCGGGGGGCGAAAGGGGGGCTTTATGTGGCTAATCCTTGCCTTTCTCTCTGCCGCCTTCTTGGGCGTCTACGACTCGCTGAAGAAGAAGTCGCTGCGTGACAACGCGGTGCTGCCCGTGCTGTTTCTCAACACCCTCTTCTCGTCGCTCATCTTCCTGCCCTTCATCGTGCTGAGCGCCACCACGACCGCCCTCGACGGCACCATCGTCCACGTGGCCAGCGGCACGTGGGCCGAGCACCGCTACATCGTGGGCAAGGCCCTCATCGTGCTCAGCAGCTGGGTGCTCGGCTATTTCGGCATGAAGCACCTGCCGCTCACCATCGTAGGCCCCATCAACGCCACGCGCCCCGTGATGGTGCTCGTGGGCGCCCTGCTGCTCTTTGGCGAGCGCCTCAACCTGTGGCAGTGGGCGGGCGTGCTGCTCGCCGTGGCCTCGTTTCTGCTCCTCAGCCGTAGCGGGCGCAAGGAGGGCATCGACTTCAAGCACGACCACTGGATATACATGATTGTGGGGGCGGCACTGCTGGGTGCCCTCAGCGGGCTCTACGACAAATACCTGATGGCACCCGCCAGCGAGGGTGGGGTGGGGCTCGACCGCATGATGGTGCAGTCGTGGTACAACATCTACCAGTGCGGCATGATGCTGCTGATGCTCGCCCTGCTGTGGTGGCCCAAGCGACACGCCACCACCCCCTTCCATTGGGACTGGGCCATCATCGGCATCAGCCTCTTCCTCTCCACCGCCGACTTCCTCTATTTCTACTCCCTCTCGCTGCCATCGGCCATGATCAGCATCGTCTCGATGATCCGCCGCGGCTCCGTGGTGGTCAGCTTCATCTGCGGTGCCCTCTTCTTCCACGAGAAGAACCTCCGCGCCAAGGCCATCGACCTGGCCCTGGTGCTCTTAGGCATGCTCTGCCTATACATCGGCAGTTAGAAGCGTATGGAGTTAGTAATTAGGAGTTAGGAGTGTATTGAGTTAGGAGTGTATTGAGTTAGGAGTTAGGAATTAGGAGTTAGGAATTAGGAATTGGGAATTAGGAATTGGGAATTGGGAATTAGGAATTGGGAATTAGGAATTGGGAATTAGGAATTCGTTACGTTTATAAATCTTGTAACGATGATGATGAACGTAAGAGCCCCGGAGGGGCGATAGAATACAGGCAGGGGCATCGCCCCTGTAAAGGTGGCCCACCCAATAACCTTTACCACCATATTGCGGACTTTTTCAAGTGGACTTATAAGATAAAAGAAACACGGGGTGAGGCCTTACGGCTCACCCCGTGCAGAGTAATATTGAAACACCTTAAAAAGGGTGTTCGCTTGAAACGAATGACCCTCAAATCACCTGATTCTTGTGATTCGCTCTTTCGAGCGTCATTCTCTACGTGCTATTTTGGAAAGAAATTCGGGGAAATGAGGGGAAATTTGCCTTGCGGAGAGAATTTCCCCCCTAATTACCCACAATTTCTTTCTTCATACAAATGCTTACCACTCGTCCTCGTCGTCCCATTCGCCGCGGTCGCGCGAGAGGAATCCGTTCTTCGAGGTGATGTCGCCGCCCAGGCCCATGGTGGTTTCCGACTGTTCCATCAGCGGGTGCAGTTGCACGTTGAAGATGCGTGTGTTGGGCTGATTATAGTTCTTTTTCATATTGATGTCCTCCTATTCATTATTTGATGATAACTTTCTTTCCGTTCACGATGTAGAGTCCCTTCGTGGGCTGCACCACGGTGCGTCCTTGCAGGTCGTAGACCGTATTGTTCATGGCAGACTGTTCAATGCTCATGGTGCTGATACTGCTTGGCACGTCGATGTCGAGTTCGCGCACACCGTTGCCATTGCCTGCGACGTATTCTACTGGCAGGTAAACTTGTCCTTCGTCGAGCGGGTCATTGGCATTGACGTAGTGGTAGAATTTCACCTCTGCTTCTGCATTGGGCTTTGCCAGTACGTATGCTTCGGTGATGTTGGGGGTGTTGGCAGTAACCACGCAAAGCAAGTTGGCGCTCGTGTCGTCGGCTGGTTCACCAGTTTCTACAAAGGTGTAGGTGTTGGCTGCGCCATTCAGGACGACGGGCGTTCCTTCCCCTACAATGTGTACTGGTGTCAGCGTCACGCCCTTCTGTGCGTCGGCAGCTGTCACGATGTAGGCCGTCAAACCCACGGGGGTCATCACGGTCTTCGGAGCCACGTAGGTAGCCCATTCGGCATCAGTGATGGTCTTGGTGAGAGGCTGCTCCTCCTCCACCTTCTCGAAGAGGTAAACGGCGGCTTGGGAAGCGGTGCTATAGCAGGAGAATAATGTGCTACTACTATTGTACTGCATCACATTTCTATTAGTTGATTCTGAAGCAATAATGCTTGCAACACCATCCTCATTATTAAACGAAATCGTCCACTTACCATTGTCATCAAGCTCTGCTTCAGTCTTCAAATAATTGTTATTGCTGTTGGCAGCGTATAGATAACCAGGTGTATTGGCATCGTAGATGGAATACTTGCCATCTCCAACCGAGGTGATTTCGAACTCATACACATCGTAAGAAGCCACGGTTATCTTGTTGTTTGCTACGGTCCCTACAGCAACAGCACCACGGTTGTTGGCTTTCTGCGCGCCCATGGCATAAGCGTTATCATCATTATCAAGTCCCACGATGATGTACTTCTTGCCCGACGTAATGCTGGAGGCCAGTGTGTAGGTGACAGATGGTGCTGGCTCAATGGCCTTGGCACTGATGGTGACAGGCGACGTAGGCATAGTGAAGGTGTATGCCCCCGATTCATCCAATTCATCGATGACTTCATCATTGCCCACCAACACCGACTGCAGCTGATAGCCTTCAAGTGCCGACACGCTAATCATCACTTGTGTACCGTTGTAAACTTCTACTTCGCTTGGTTGGCCATTCGAGATTAGTGGATTGTTTTCGTCGGCAGCGTCAAAGACGTACAATACAACGTTCTCCAGGTTGGTGACGGTCAGCGCGTATGCCGTGGGCTGCTTCACCGTAACGGTGAGATTGGCAGTTGCGCTGCCAGCACCATTTTCGGCTTTGAAAGTGAACGAGTAATCGCCGCTGGCATTTGCTTCAAACGAGAACACATCGTCTGCGAATGTGTAGAACTCATCACTTACATCCGTAGTGAGAGTGATAGTGGGTGCAGGGGCGCCCGACACCAACTCACGCAGGTTGAGCACGTAGGATCCACTACGTTCAATTTCAACGCTTGACGGTAAATTGTTAGACCATTCAGGGGCGGTCTGCTTTGTCAGTTTGATATTGCCCAAGCCTACGTTGCCAGAAACCTTTGTGGTGTATATCCACTTGATGTAGCGCACATCGGAGTTAATGGCAATTTCTTCATTCTGGGTGCCGCTAATTTCGGTGTACGATTTATAGCCAGTAAAATCTTCGCCATTTGTAGAAACCTGCACGGTGAAGGTGCCGCCACTGAAGTTATTATTCTTGATGTTGAAAGTGAGCGTCCCCGGAGCATCATCGTCAGCTATCCGCAGCAGTAGCCAGTCGCCAGTGCTGTCAAACCTCAGCTTCGCGTTTTCATCACCATAGTCGCCGCCAAGACCCTCTTGGCTCAAGCCTCCTGTGTCTTCGATATCAGCCAAGCCACCGTTGAATTCGAAGGGCAATGTGGCGTATGGAGCAACGTATTTGGCCTGATTGATGGTGACGAGGTTTGAGTAAACAGTCTTTTGATTAACTTCGGCATAAACCTTGAAATAGGCGGTGCGGGCCTTGTCATTGTTTTCGTTGATAGTAATAGTATACGATACATTATGGTCGTTGTCCAAGAACAATTCTACCCAGTTGGGGGCATCGCCTTCCAATGCATCGCCGTTGGCATCGCAGAACTGCACACCGTATGTGGCATCGGCAATGTTTTTGTAAGTCACGTCGAGAGTGCCGTCATCGCCATCGCATGGAGCATTGATGGTGGTGGTGGCAATGCTGATGTTGGGTTCGGCATTTTCAGGATCGCTGAAGATTTGCAATTCTTTCACACTATTGTACAGCGTGGGGAAGCCCGTAACGTTGTAGCTTTGTTGTAAGTTCAGACTGCTAATTGAACCTCCAGCCTTGTAGAGTTGAACATTGTCATTGCCCAAGGTGATGTAGTATTTGCCATCGGTTTGTGTGATGGTGACACCCGTGATGGTGAAATACTGGCTGAGCACGTTGTTGAAGGTATAGTTCCAAGCAGAAGCAGCAACCGTGGTGGGTTCGGGAGCGTTGCCTGAGGTGGGAGTGACACCCGAGAGGTCGGTGATTTGCGGGGTGCCCTTGTGCACCTGGTATGTGACGGTAGCTATACCATTGAGCACATCGCCAGCCTTGAGTCCGTGGCCGCTCTTATACATTGCCACGGCTCCGCTCTCATCCTGAATATAGGCATTGTTGCCATTCACAAACGTTACGACAGCATTGGTCAGCGTGACGTAGTAAGTGCCTGCTTCGGTATTTGTTGTCAGGGCTGCAATGTTGGCCAAGGGATTCACCTTGGTGAATACTGCCGTTGCCACGGAGCTATTTGCCATGTTAGTTTTCACGGCGATGGCTTTCACGGTCGTAGTAGCCGTAATGGTGAACGGGGCAGAATATTGCGTGCTATTATCCGTGGGGGTTTTGCCGTCAAGCGTATAGTAAATCGTTGCGCCAGCGGTAGTGCAAGTAAGAGTGATTTCTTGAGAATCCGAGAAACTGCCACCATTGGGGAAAAATGTTGGAGCATCGACGGTAGCTGTAGAGCTGTATGATATTTCGATTTTTTCCCAATAAGCAGCATTACTACCTCTTGTGATTTTGAAATACTTATAGCCTTTACCTGAAAAATCTCCAGTAATAGAGCCAGAACCCGTTGCTACCTCAGTCCAATCGCTTCCATTATTGCTACCATGAATCGTTGTAGCTCTCGCTGTTCCAGAATGTGTAATTGCTACAGAAGTTATGTCTCCTGGAAATGCTGTCGAATTATAAATCACTCCTGATGACGCCTTAGCTTGAATATTATCGTTGTTTTTCATCAAGTCAGTATACACATAAGTTATACCACCTAATGTCTTTTGCGTGTTAGTTGTATAACTACCTGTAAGTCCAAGAGCTGATTGCGTTAATGTCACTGTTACGGGGTTATCTGCCCACACACTTCCTGCCCCTGCGAACAACAGTCCGAACAGGAACAGCATTTTCATTTGTAGTTGTTTAACCATAATAGAATGTTTTAAAAGTTAATTATTAAAGAAATTTTTGCAAAGGTACTACTTTATTTTCGTTCTTAGCAATTTTATTCGAACTATTTTTTGTTATTGGTAGTAATTTGATTATTTCGCGCTCACAACCCTGTAAAACCCAGAAGAGTGGCAGGGTGTTCTGTCGCCCCTCCGGGGCTTTCTTTCCGTCTGCTTTCACAGGGGCGATGCCCCTGCCTGTATTCCGTCGCCCCTCCGGGGCTTCTGCTGCGACTCCGTAGAGTATACATATTGACTTTTCCCTGTTGCCGCATGGCGTATACGCGAATGACCAGTGAAGCTGCGCAAAAAAAACTTATTCATGATTCATTCTTGCGTCCCTTCGGTAGCAAGCGGCAGAGCCGAGCGCGTGCTTCATTCATGCGCATTTATGTTACGCCGTAGGCAAAAGCCTCACCCCGCCCCGTCTCCAAGGGGAGAGAGCAGTGGATAGACTTATCAGATTCGTGTTTCCACTATGGGCTGGTAGTCGGTTGGGATGTGTGTGGTGGTGATGCGCCACTCTTTGGGATAGAGGTTGTTGGCTCGGTTGCCGATGTTCTTCACCAGTCCGAGGGGATGGCCATGGAAGCACACCTGCACGATGCCACGGGGGACATCGGGCGGCAGGGTGAGCGACTCGTGGCGCAGGTAGGCCATGGCTTGCTGGTAAGTGAGCTGCACCGAGGCTACTGGGGTGGGGTAGGCTTCCAGTGGGTTCAGGATGTTCAGTTTGCTGTTTGCCTTGCTCGCCTGCTTGCGCTGGTGGCTCTCTTTGCTCGTCGCTCGCTTCCTGAACACGGCAACAAAAAGGCCCTCGCTGCGCGTGATGCCGGGGATGAACCGATAGACGGGCTGATGAAATCCATCGAGGAGCGACCCCGTGATGCCCCATTCGGGCTGCGTGGCCACGGGCAGGATGTCGGCATCGAACTGTTCCAATATCCAGCGCACGTTCTCCTCGTTCTCCTTGGTGTTGAAGGTGCAGGTGCTGTAGATGAGTAGCCCGCCGGGTAGTAGGCACTGCCAGGCATCTGCTACGATGTCGCGTTGCAGCCGCCAGCATTTCTCTACGTTTTGCGGACTCCATTCGCCGATGGTCTGAGGGTCGCGGCGGAACATCCCCTCGCCGGAGCAGGGCACATCGCAGATGATGATGTCGAAGTGCAAACCGCTCTTCACGTAGTCGGCAGGATAGTTGTTGGTGACGGTGCAATGGGGGTAGCCCCATTTCTGGATGTTCTCGCTGAGGATGCTGGCGCGCCGCCTCACTGGCTCGTTGCTCCACAGTCGGCTGCCCTGTGGCAGTGCGGCGATGGCGCAGGTGGACTTGCCCCCGGGTGCGGCACAGAGGTCGAGGATGTCAGAGGGTGCCTGGGCATATTGCTTCAGCACGTGGTGGATGAACATCGAGGCGGCCTCCTGCACGTAGTAGCAACCGGCATGAAAGAGAGGGTCGAAGGTGAACACGGGATGGGTGGGGAGGTAGAGGCCGAAGGGGCACCAGGGGACAAAAGCCTCTCCCCCGGAAACCTCTCCCCCGGAAACCTCACCCCCGGAAACCTCTCCCCCAGAAGCCTCTCCCCCAACCCCTCCCGCTGGGGGGAGGGGAGTAAATAGTTCTGAACCTTGTGGTTGATATAGTTCTGAACCTTGTGGTTGATGAGGAGTGTATATACTCCCCTCCCCATCGCGGGAGGGGTCGGGGGAGAGGCTCCTTCTCCTCGGATTCAGGCGGATGCTGACGGGGGTGGGCTCATCAAACGAAGACAGATAGCGGTCGAAAAGGACATCACCCATCAGCTGACGAGTGGTCTGAAGAAAAACATCGGGCAGTTGTACCATAAGTCATGCTTTTCAGGCTTGTGCTTGCGTAAAGTCTATATACTCCCCTCTCCCCTTGGAGAGGGGTTGGGGGTGAGGCTTTCTCTCCCCTTGGAGAGGGGCTGGGGGTGAGGCTTTTACCACAGTTCGTCCTCGTCTTCGTTTTGCTCTTCCTGTGTGGGCTTGGCGGGCTGCGCTTTCACCTTGCCCTCGGCGTCGAACATGCCGTAGGTGGTGCGCAGCACGGTGAACTCGGTGCGGCGGTTCAGCTGGTGACAGATCTCCTGCTTCTCCTCGTCGGCGAGAGCGTCGATGAATGCTGGCGTGAGTTCGTCGTCGGCCTTCAGCCACGGATATTTCTCGGTGAGCTTGCGCTTGATGACCTTCGGCTTGCCTTCGCCATAGCCCTTTGGCGACAGTCGGTCGGCGGCGATGCCGTGCTCGATGAGGTAGTTGACCACGCTCTCGGCGCGCCGCTGGCTGAGGCGCTCGTTGTACTGGTCGGAGCCTCGGTTGTCGGTGTGGGCTGAGAGCTCGATGGTCACGTTGGGGTTCTCGTTGAGCAGGGCCACGAGCTTGTCGAGGGCGTCTTTCGACTCGGGGCGCAGGGTGGCCTTGTCGAAGTCGTAGAAGATGTTGTCGATGAGCACGGGAGCGGTGATGCTGGCCAGGGGGAACTGCAGCACATACTCTTCGCTCTCGAGCACAGGCTCCACGCGCAGCTCCTCCTTGTGGTTGAGGAATCCCTTACAGGTGCCGAGGAAGACGTAGCTCACGCCGGGCTTGATCTCTTCGACGAAGGAGCCGTCGCCGCGCACCGATATCTTCTTATTGGTGCCGTCGTTGCCCACCATGTGTACCAGTCCTTGTGGCAGCTCATAGCCGTCTTGCTCGTAGACCCATCCCTTCACGGTCTGTATCACCTCGCTCTTCTCGAAGGAGTAGATGTGGTCCCAGCCGCGGGCGTCGCCTCGGTTGCTGCTGAAGTAGCCGCGGTTGTGCAGTCCTTCGAAGGTCATGCCGAAGTCATCGCCAGCAGAGTTGAGCGGCCAGCCAGGATGTTCGAGAGTGAGGAGTGAAGCCCCCCCTACGGCCCCCGAGGGGGCTTCTATAGTTTTGCTATCAGGCGAAGGGTCTATAGTAGCCCCCTCGGGGGCAGAAGGGGGGGCTTGCTCACTCCTAACTATATAGATGTCGAGTCCTCCGAAGCCAGGATGGCCGTTGCTGCTGAAGTAGAGGTCGCCATTGGGCCGACAGGTGGGGAACATCTCGTCGCCGGGGGTGTTGATGGGCTCGCCCATGTTCTCGATGCTGAGGATGCCGCTGGTGGAGAGCTCGGCGCGCCAGATGTCGTAGCCGCCCTTGCCGCCGGGCATGTCGCTGACGAAATAGAGCCACATGCCGTCGGGCGAGACGCAGGGATGGGCGAAGGTGGACAGGGTGTCGCGACTGATTTCCAGCACGGTGGCCTTGCCCCACGAGGCGTCGCTGCGCTTGGCCGTGGCCACCTGGGCATAGCGGGGATAGGAGGGGTCGGTCTTGCAAATGGTGAGATACATCGTCTTGCCGTCGGACGAGAAGGTGCATGCCCCCTCGTCTTCCTCGGTGTTCAGGTCGCTCTCGATGGGTTCTGGCTTCGACCATTTGCCCTTGTCGTCTTTCTGCGAGAAGAAGATGTCGGCATTCTTGGTGCCGGTGATGCCGCTCAGCTCTTCGCCCTTGGCCTGGTTGCGCGTCGACGAGAAGAACAGCTGGTCGTAGTCGTCGCCTGTGAGTGCTGGCGAGAACTCGGCGCGCCGTGAGTTGAAGAACTCTTGCTTCTTCACGGTGTAGCCCGAGTAGTCGGCTTCGGCTTTCCATTGTGGTGCCATTCGTGCCGACTCGAGCCCCACCTTGATGAGTGGGTTGTTCATGGCGGAGTCGGTGAGCATGAGGAATGTTTTCTCGGCTTCTCGGTAGCTGCCGTTCTTCAGCTGCAGCTGTGCCAGGTGTAGCAGTGCCGTGGTGTCAGCCTGCTTGTAGCGTACGGCGTTGTTGTAGGCGGCCATGGCGCGCTGCGTCTGGTTGATGCGGCGGTAGCAGTCGGCCATTTTTAGGGCTCGCTGCCCTCGCAGTGGTCGCTCTTTGGCTGCTGTTTGCGAATAAGCTTTCTTGTAGTAGGAGGCGGCATCATAATATTCGCCCAGGGCAAAAAACTTGTCGCCCTTCTTCATCGCCGTGTCGGCTCCGCAAGCGCAGAGCATCCACACGACGAGTAGGATAAATGATGCAGTATTGACGTGACGCATGTTCTTTATATAACGCGCAAACATGCACTTTATTGCGCTGGGCAGAACAAAAGAAGGCATCAGCGCCTCTTTCCCTTGAGCGTCACCAGGGGGATAATCATTTCTTCCATCGAGATGCCGCCGTGCTGGAACGTGTCGCGATAGTAGCTGACGTAGTAATTGTAGTTGTTGGGATAGGCGAAGAACGAGTCGCCGGTGGCGAAGACGTAGCTGGTGGAGAGGTTGGGTGATGGCAGCTGCGCCTTGGCGGGGTCTTTGATGACGAAGAGCTCCTTGGAGTCGTAGCCCAGGTTCTTGCCGAGCTTGTAGCGAAGGTTGGTGTTGGTGTTGCGGTCGCCAATAATTTTCACGGGGCGAGTGCAACGGATGGAGCCGTGGTCGGTGGTGACGATGATGCTGCAGTCCATCTGTGCCAGCTGCCGGAAGAAGTCGCGGATGACGCTGTGGCGGAACCAGGAGAGGGTGATGCTGCGGTAGGCCGACTCGTTGTTGGCCAGCTCGCGCACCATGCGGCTCTCGGTGCGGGCGTGGCTGAGCATGTCGATGAAGTTGAAGACCACCACGTTGAGGTTGTTGCGGTCGAGCGATTTCAGCTGCTGCATCAGGTGCTCTGCCTCGGTGGATGTGTTGATTTTGTGATAGGAGAACGAGTCGCGGCGGCGATATCGGTCAAGCTGCGTCTGGATGAGCGGTTCCTCGTTGAGGTTCTTGCCCTCTTCCTCGTCTTCGTCGACCCAGAGGTCGGGAAACATCTGTGCAATCTTGTTGGGCATCAGCCCGCTGAAGATGGCGTTGCGCGCATACTGTGTGGCGGTGGGGAGGATGCTGAAGTAGAGGTTCTCGTCGATGTCGAAGAGGTCGCCAATCTCTTGTGCCAGCATGCGCCACTGGTCGTAGCGGAAATTGTCGAGCACCACCATGAACACTTTCTCGCCTTGGTCGAGCAGGGGGAACACCTTGAGCTTGAAGAGCTGTGGCGACAGCACTGGGGCATCGCTCTTGGCGGAGCCGGGGGCAAGGGCCTCCATCCACTCCAAATAGTTTTTCTTCACAAACTTGGCGAAGCCCAGGTTGGCCTCTTCCTTCTGCATGGCCAGCATGTCGGTCATCTGCGAGTCGGTGCTGCTCAGCTGCAGCTCCCAGTGCACCAGTCGCTTGTACACCTCCACCCAGTCGTGCCATGTGCGGCAGTCCATGATTTGCATGGCTATCTGCTGGAACTGCTGTTGGTATTGGCTTTGTGTCACCTCCGTTTCAATCTCGCGTCGGTGTATGTTCTTCTTCAGTGTGAGCAGAATCTGGTTGGGGTTGACGGGCTTGATGAGGTAGTCGGCAATCTTCTGTCCGATGGCCTGCTCCATGATGTTCTCTTCCTCGCTCTTGGTGACCATCACCACGGGAGTGGCGGGGCTGAGCTGCTTGATGCGCTGCAGTGTCTCAAGACCCGATAGCCCCGGCATCTGCTCGTCGAGCAACACCAGGTCGAACGATTGTGCCTGACACAGGTCGATGGCATCGGTGCCATTCGAGGCCAGTGTCACCTCGTATCCTTTCTTTTGCAGGAAGAGGACGTGGGGCTTCAGCAGCTCCATCTCGTCGTCAACCCAAAGCAACTGTCCGTTTGTCATTATTTAGTGGTTTGGTGGTGTTAGTGGTTTGGGGGATTAGTCGTTTGGTCGTTTAGGAGAATTAGTTTTTTTGTGGTTTGGTGGTTTAGGGGGATTAGTCGTTTGGTGTTTTGGTAGTTTTTAGTCGTTTGGTGGTTATTAGTCGTTTAGTGGTTTGGTCGTTTAGGGATGTTACCATAGTCATTTGTAACTTCCCCAAACGACCAAACGACTAATCTCCCAATCTCCTAAATGACTAACTTCCCCAAACGGCTAAACGACCAATCTCCCAAACGACTAGACGACCGAACGCCCAAACGACTAATCGTTTTAGTCGGTGATCACTTTGAGCAGTTGCATCAGGCTCTCTTCGTTCTGCCAGCTGAATCCTGGCATGGCCATGATGCGTTTCATCATGGTGCGCTTCTGCTTGGGCAGCATGCGCAGCAGTGTGCGCTCGTGCACCTTCACATAGTTGCCGTCGAGCTTCATGTAGAAATGGCGGAAGACGGGCAGCTTGTAATCCTCTTCGTTGTTCAGGTCGATGGTGGTGGTGCTGATGATGTCGTTGTTGATGCTGCTCAAGTCGAGGTTCGAGATGTTCACGTTGTTCTTCAGGTTGCGCTCATAGGCTTCCTGGTCGAACAGCTCGATGCAGTAGAGTGCGTTGTTCTTGTAGGAATCGACGAAGTAGGCCAGCTTGTTCTCGATGTTCACAAACGAGCGGTCGCCCTCGAAGTCCACAGCCAGGATGTTGTCCATGTTGGCTTCCATGGTGAATTCTCCCTTTGGGAAAAGCAGTGTGCTGTTTTTCAGGAATACGTTGGTGAGCGACTGCCGGCTTTTGTGTCCGTCGGTAAATGTGATGACCGATGGCCTGAATTCTTTGTAGAGTGTGGCAGAAAGCGTTTTGCGCTGGGCCATGGCCGATGCTGTGATGAGCATCATCAAAGCGAGTGTGATTATCTTCTTCATTGTTGTAAAATTTAAAAAGCTCATCGATTAGACGTAATTCGATGAGCTTGGTTTAATTTGCGGTGCGTACGAGACTCGAACTCGTGACCTCCTGCGTGACAGGCAGGCATTCTAACCTACTGAACTAACGCACCAGTCCGTTAAAATTTAGCTTGCAGGTTGAGGCTTCATCAGCGGTGCGTACGAGACTCGAACTCGTGACCTCCTGCGTGACAGGCAGGCATTCTAACCTACTGAACTAACGCACCCTTTAGGTCTCTTTCCTGTTTTGCGGGTGCAAAGTTAGTACTTTTATTCCAAACGGCACAAAAAAGCGCGGGTTATTTTCCCGCGCTTAACATTCTTTAAAATTTGAACGTATATCCGATGCCCAAAACATGCCGATTGCCCTCGCTGTCGTCGTCTTTATGGCTATGCTGATACAGGTAGTACAGGTCGACGACGTGTTGCTTGGTGATGCGCCATTCTGTTCCGGCGGCATAGCGCATCTTGTCGAGTCCGCTTCCGCCTACGGTGCTCTCGGCACTCAGGAATGGTCTCCACTGCTTGGTGAGCTTGTATTTCAACTGTAGTCGGTTGCGCCATTTGTTGCTGCCTTTTCCTCGGTAGATGTGCTCGTCGGCCTTTTCGCCATAGTAGCGGTCGTCGTCGTCGTCGGTATAGTTCCAATAGCGGTCGACGGTCTTCTCTGGCCTCCAGGTGTATTGCCATCGCTCGCGCAGCGAGATGGTGAGGTCGCCGATGGCGTGCGAGACGGTGAGCGACAGGTTCAGACGGTGGCGCAGTCCCCAGTAGTCGGCATATTTTTTTCCGCTGCTGTTCACCTTGTGGTTGTGGTCGTCGAGCAGGTTGTAGCCGAGTGATGCTTTCAGCCAGTCGGTGATTTTATAGCTGGCTCCCACTCCGATGCTCCAGCGGTCCAGTTCGCCAAATCCGTCGTCGCGTGTGCGCAGCTCCATGCCTCCTTCGAGTGTCAGATTGCGGCTGATTTTCTTCTCCACGTTGGCCTCGGTCCAGATGCCGAAGTCGTCGCTCTGGGCTGCTGCTGGGCAGGCTGACAGGCTGCACGCAGCCATGGCCAGGCTTGTCAGTAGTGTTGTGCTGTTTTTCATACTACGCGGAATTGTGATTTTCTGATTTGAAATTGTCCGTCCACATCGCTCGAGCCTTTGCCCTCGTAGGTCAACTTCAGCACGGCGGTGTCTTTGAGGAAGTCCACGCCGCCCACGTCGATTTTCAGAATTCTGATGCCCAGTCGCTCCTCCAGGTCGGCCTTCAGCTCGGCATATTTCTCTGGCTTTATCAGCTCTATGCGGTCATACTGCACGAGTTTTGTCTGCTGCACCTTCAGTTTCAGCTCGCAGAGCAGGATGCACATCACCACGATGAAGTCGATGATGACGAGCCGTAGCAGGTCGGCGGTGTGATTGGGGTCGGCTTGCTCGATGTTGATCATGGCGTGCACCACCGACAGGCATACGATGATGAAGAGATAGGTCATCTCGCGCACTGGCATGGTGTCGGTGCGGTAGCGCATGATGCTGAAGATGCCGAAAAGTCCCAGTCCCACGCCCATGGTGGCTTTTCCTCGGTCCATGCCCATCATGAAGTAGACGAGGAAGAAGATGGCCACCGAGATGAGCATGAAGGTGAAGTAGAAGTCGCGGCGATGAGCCTTGCGGTAGTAGAGACGGTCAACGATGACCCAGTTCACGGCGATGCAGATGAAGAATCGCAGCAGGGTGTTTAAAAACTCAGTTGTGAATAGCTGTTCCATTATTAATTAATCGTTATGTTGTCATTCTTGGGAATAATGTTCTAAAGATGTCATTCTTGCGCATGCAGTCTTCCTTCTGTGTTCAATATGCGTTGCACATAGCACAGCTTTTCCTTGAATCGGTTCACGCGCAGCGAGGGGTTGGTCATGGCTGCTCCCATGCAGTATTTGCTGAATCCGTGAGCATGTATGTGCAGTTGTCGCAGCATTTCGAGCACGGGCGACGGCACCAGTCCGTCGCGTTTCAGCTCCACGATGACCAGAGGTCCCATGTGCCGCTGTTGGCCGGTGATGATGTTGTTGAATTCCAGCTCGGTGTCGATGGTCAGCCGCTCCGTCTTGGCGCGGTTCACCAGCGTCACTCGGTGGAAATAGTTGTGCATGTGGGGCTGCAACGTGTCTACGTTGAAGTGCAGCTTGTCGGCGATGAACGCTCGCTTGGCAGGGTCGCTCAGGTCCATGTCGTCCACCTCGATGCGCTTTTTCTTCGTGCGTCCGTGGTTGTTCTTGGTTTTGATTTCCATGAACTGTAGGTTGGAGCTGACGTAGGTGCGGAATCTTATTTTCTGTCTGCCGGCATGGCCATGCTGGTGCTCTTGGAACATCTCGAAGCCGAGCGTGTCGAAGTAGGTGGTGTCGTAGAGCATGTTGCGCCCTCCGTCGATGTCCTGCACGAAGTAGTCGCTCTGGGCCATCTGCAGCAGTTGCAGCAGACGTGGCATGGTGGTGACGAACTTGGTGTCGGTGCGGTTCATCAGCTTCACGCCGCTCATCTCGGCCAGCGTGATGGGCTGCATGCTCTTCAGCAGTTCTTCCATTGTCGTCATTTTTTTGGGGCAGACTATTTTTTAGTGGTTTGGGGGTTGGTCGTTTGGTCGTTTGGGGGGTGGTCGTTTGGTGGTTTGGTGGATTGGTGGTTTGGTGGTTTGGTGGTTTGGTGGTTTGGTGGTTTGGTGGTTTGGTGGATTGGTGGTTTGGTGGATTGGTGGTTTGGTGGATTGGTGGTTTGGTGGATTGGTGGTTTGGTGGATTGGTTGTTTGGTGGTTTGGGGGATTGGCCGTTTGCTCGTTTGGGGGATTGTTGGTTTGGTTGTTTAGTTGTTTAGGGATGTTACCGTCGTCATTTGTAACTTCCCCAAACGACTAATCTCCTAATCCCCTAATCTTCCAGCAGACTCTTGGCCTTCTTCGTCAGGAAGGGTCGAATATCCTTCATGGGGATGTCGAATTCAGGCTTGCCTGCAGCATAGTACGACACTTCGTAGGGCTGGTAGATGAAGTGGATGCCCTTCTCGCTGGTGATGTAAGGGTCGGCGTTGGGCAGGGGGATTTCGTCCAGGCCGCCTATGGAGACCAGCTCTTCCGCCAGGTTAGTGTCGTCAATGAGTTCTTTCTTATTGGGCGAGAAGAATTGTCGCAGCCCCTCGCGCAGCAGACCCATGAACTTGTCGCTGTCGGTGCCTTTCAGCATGTTGTAGTCGAAGCGTTGTCCGTTTTTCTTGAAGAAGGTGACGCCCTCCTGGTAGCCAATGCCATGGATGCCCCCTTCGTAGAGGCTGGTCAAGGTGAGAAATGTAACGACGTGGTCGTCTTCGTAATGCTTGATGAACGACCAATCGTAGAACACCTCCGTCACGTAGTCGTCGCCTTCATATTGTGCGGCCAGTTCCTTCATGCGCTCCATGTGGAACTTGCCGTGGTGGTCGGCGAGGCTCTTTCCGTCGGCCTGGTCGGCCTCGTCGCTTTCCTGTAGTATCACGTCCGACAGATAGCGGCGTATGGCGTTCACCAGTTTCTTTTCGCCCTTCACGGGGAATTCGATGCTGATGTCGACATGTGCCATGCCCAGGGTGTCGCTGAAGGTGTAGGTCTTCAGTTCCAATGGCTTGGTGGCCTCCACCTCTTCCGTGCCGTCGTCGATGGGTTCGTCGCTGACGTCGTCGGAAGAAGAATTGGGCTTCTGGCCGCAACTGAGTACGACCAGAAGCCCCATGATGGTAATAAAGAGTTTCTTCATTGCAATAATCATTATCTGGCTGGGCGGATTCTTCCGGGGGGCCAGGTTATCTGGTATCTCCGGAATTTTCGGATTATTCGGAATTATCAGATTATTCGGAATATTCGGATTATTCAGAATATTCGGATTTTCCAGAATTTTCGGGGACTCCAGGCTTTCCGGGGGATTTCTCCGGATGGTCCAGGCTTACTCGCCCTTGATGGCGGCCACGCCGGGGAGCACCTTGCCTTCGATGGCCTCGAGCAGAGCGCCGCCGCCAGTGCTGATGTAACTCACCTTGTCGGCCAGACCGAACTTGTTGACGCATGCCACCGAGTCGCCACCGCCGATGAGCGAGAAGGCACCCTCGGCCGTAGCCTTGGCGATGGCCTCGCCGATGGCGCGTGAGCCAGCGGTGAACTTGTCGCACTCGAACACACCGGCAGGACCGTTCCACAGGATGGTCTTGGCACCGGCGATAGCCTTGCGGAAGTCCTCCTGGCTGTCAGGACCAGCATCCACGCCCTCGAATCCCTCGGGCACCTTGTTGGCGGGGCAGGTGATGATTTGGGCTCCCTCCTTCACGGTCATCGTGCCGAAGTCGAGGCCGTTGGTGGCGGTGCAGTCGCTGCCGAGCACCAGCTCCACGCCGTTCTTCTTGGCCAGCTCCTCTACGCCGAGGGCCACGTCGAGCTTGTCAAGCTCCACGATGCTGTTGCCAATCTCGCCGTTGTGTGCCTTGGCGAAGGTGTAGGTCATGCCACCGCAGAGGATGAGCTTGTCGACCTTGCCCAGCAGGTTCTCGATGATTCCAATCTTCGACGACACTTTCGAGCCGCCCATGATGGCCACGAAGGGGCGCTTGATGTTGCTCAGCACATTGTCAACGGCCTGCACCTCTTTCTCCATCAGCAGACCCAGCATCTTGTTGTCGGCATCGAAGTAGTCGGCGATGACGGCTGTCGAGGCGTGCTTGCGGTGAGCGGTGCCGAAGGCATCCATCACGTAGCAGTCGGCATAGCTGGCCAGCGTCTTGGCAAACTCCTTCTGGCTCTTCTTCATAGCCTTCTTGGCCTCGTCGTAGGCGGGGTCGGCCTTGTCGATGCCCACGGGCTTGCCTTCCTCCTCGGGATAGTAGCGCAGGTTCTCCAGCAGCAGGGCCTCGCCCATCTTCAGGGCAGCGGCAGCGTCGGCAGCCTTGGCGCAGTCGGGGGCAAATGCCACGGGCACGCCCAGTGCCTTCTCCACGGCCTCGCGAATCTGGCCCAGCGACAGCTTCGGGTTCACCTTGCCTTTGGGCTTGCCCATGTGGCTCATGATGATGACGGCACCGCCATCGGCCAGAATCTTCTTCAGGGTGGGCAGAGCACCGCGGATGCGGGTGTCGTCGGTAATGTTTCCGTTCTCGTCTAAGGGCACATTGAAGTCAACGCGCACGATTGCCTTTTTGCCGGCAAAGTTCATTTCATTGATGGTCATGATAATAACAATTAGGTTGTTTGTGATTCGAAATTTGCATGCAAAGGTACAATATTATTTTTATTTATGCGCACACCCGCATACATTATTATATTTTTTTTACGCTTGCCGCCCGTCGGGTTACAATGTCACACAGAAACTATGGAAATCTTCGCTAATGATTTCCGCAATCACCCGAAAAACAGTCTTTGCGCCCTAAGGCCCAAGCAATGCAGTTGTAATCGGAATCCTCCGCATGTACCCGATAGACGGTCTGTGCTCTACCTCTGGTCGCTCGTTGCCCCTTCTTGCGTCCCTTTGGTAGCGACCAGAGGTCGAGCACGGGGCATCGGTTGATTGCGGATATCCATTTTTCTATATTTATCATCACTTGCAAATTTCGGTTGGCAGCGGCCGCTGCCATCATTGGCGGCGTTCGCTGCCATCATTGGCAGCGGCCGCTGCCAATCATGTCCCCGCCCGCTGCCAACTGCACCTCCAATCGTTCCATTCGCAGGTCGGAACGACCTGCGGATAACAAGTACTGGGTAATAACGACCCTGAAGGGGTCGCCCCTATGCTCACGGGCGACCCCTTCAGGGTCGATGTACCTTCTGCCGTTATACCCGCAGGTTGTTCCGACCTACGGCTATTGCGCGGTGACGCTTTCAGTGTCTTTTCAACCGTACCTCGAATTCTTTCTACGGCTTTTTCAAACTATTGACAGGGCATCCCCGCGTTTTGCGCGTTGCTTTATCTGCTTGATGCCGTGGGACGATTGTAAAACTTGATGCCCACCCGAAAGCTCGTGGCACCCGTCACTCTTTTTACAGCTCGCTACTGGTGGACAAGGTGAGGAGCTGCTTGGTGTAGGGGCGGTGCCAGTCGGGCAGGTGGTGGCGCTCTTGGTCGTAGCGCAGCAGGTCGAGGTCGATGGGCACGATTCCCCGCTGGCGCATTTCGCTGGTGCGCCCCAGGCTGACTTCTATCTGCTTCAGCTGCTGGCACAACTCATCAACCGGCAGCGTGGTGAATGCCACCACCAGCTGGTTGAGATAGCTCTTGGTGCCAGTCACCAGCTTTGTGGCCGCAGCGTCGGGGGTGCCCACCACGGGTGTGTAAGCCTCGTGGCTCAGCACCTGTCGCAGCGCTTGGCGTGCCTGCTGCAGGTGCTGATGGCGGTGGTGGTTGCTGGCCAGGGCTATGATGACGCGGTGCATGAGCATGGCTTATTTGGCCAGGAGGCGCTCCTTGAGTTTGAATACGTAGGCATCGACGGTGGCGATGGCCACGATGTTCATCACGTCGCGCACCGAGGCTCCGAAGTCGACAAAGTGGATGGCCTTGTTCAGTCCTATCTGTATGGGGCCTATAATCTCGGCATCGGCACCCAGCATCTGCAGCATCTTGTAGCTGGAGCGCGCACTGGTGAGGTTGGGGAAGACGAGTGTGTTGACGTCGCGCCCGTTGAGTCGGCTGAAAGGGTACTGCTCGTCGCGCAGTTCGCGGTCGAGGGCGAATCCTATCTGCATCTCGCCGTCGATGGGCAGGTCGGGGTATAGCTGGTGCAACTGCTCCACGGCGCGCTTCACCTTCTTTGCGCCGTCGCTGGTGGAGCTGCCAAAGTTGGAGTGGCTGATCATGGCGATGACGGGCTTCTCGTTGAAGAAGCGCACGGCGGTGGCGGCCAGCTTGCCGATGTCGACGAGCGTGTCGGTGTCGGGGTTCTCGTTCACCAGCGTGTCGGCCACGTAGAGCGTGCCGCGTGGCGAGTTGATGATGTGCATGGCTCCGAAGTGCTGGTATTCGGGTCGTATGCCGATGACCTCCTTCACCACCTTCACTGTGTTGGAGTATTTGGTGTAGAGACCCGTGATGAAGGCGTCGGCCTCGCCCGTCTCCACCATCATCATGCCGAAGTAGTTGCGCTCGAACATCTTGTCGTTGGCCTCCTGGAAGGTGTAGCCTTCGCGCTGGCGCTTCTGTGTGAGTATGCGTGCATAGCGCTCGCGTCGCTCCTGCTCGTTGGGGTGGCGCAGGTTCACCACCTCGATGCCTTCGAGCGAGAGGTCCATCTGCTTGGCCATCTTGGCTATCACCTTGTCGTTGCCCAGTAGGATGGGGTGACAGAGGCCTTCGGCACGGGCCTGCACGGCGGCCTTGAGCATGGTGGGGTGGACGCCCTCGGCAAAGACCACGCGCTGCGGATGGGCGGCGGCGGTGGCATAGAGCTGCTGGGTGAGCTTCGTCTCCTGTCCCAGCAGCACCGAGAGCGAGTCTTTGTATTTCTCCCAGTTGGTGATGGTGGTGCGGGCCACGCCACTCTCGATGGCGGCGCGGGCCACGGCGGCGCTCACCTCGCTGATGAGGCGCGGGTCGACGGGCTTGGGTATGAAATAGTTGCGCCCGAAGTGCAGGTTGTTCACCTTGTAGACGTCGTTCACCACGTCGGGCACGGGCTGCTTGGCCAGGTCGGCGATGGCGTGCACGGCGGCCAGTTTCATCTCTTCGTTGATGGCACGGGCATGCACATCGAGGGCTCCACGGAAGATGTAGGGGAAGCCGATGACGTTGTTGATTTGATTGGGGTAGTCGGTGCGGCCCGTCGACATCAGCACGTCGGGGCGGGCGTCCATGGCATCCTCATACGATATCTCGGGCACGGGGTTGGCCAGTGCGAAGATGATGGGGTCCTGGGCCATGGAGCGCACCATGTCCTTGGTGAGCACGTTGCCCTTCGAGAGTCCCACGAACACGTCGGCTCCGCTCACGGCTTGCTCCAGCGTGTGCAGGTCGGTGCGCTGTGTGGCGAAGAAACGCTTCTGCTCGTTCAGGTCCTGGCGGTCGGCGCTGATGACGCCCTTCGAGTCGAGCATCACGATGTTCTCCTTGCTGGCACCGATGGCCATATACAGCTTGGTGCAGCTGATGGCAGCCGCTCCGGCACCATTGACCACGATGCGCACCTTGGCGATGTCCTTTCCCACCACTTCGAGGGCGTTCTTCAGTCCGGCGGCGCTGATGATGGCGGTGCCGTGCTGGTCGTCGTGCATCACTGGGATGTCGAGCGTGCGCTTCAGGCGCTCCTCGATGTAGAAGCACTCCGGGGCCTTGATGTCCTCCAGGTTGATGCCTCCGAAGGTGGGGGCTATGCGCTCCACGGCTTCGCAGAACTTCTCGGGGTCTTTCTCGTTCACCTCGATGTCGAAGACGTCGATGCCGCCGTAAATCTTGAAGAGCAGTCCCTTACCCTCCATCACAGGCTTCCCGCTCAGTGCTCCTATGTCGCCCAGCCCCAGCACGGCGGTGCCGTTGCTGATGACGGCCACCAGGTTGCCCTTGTCGGTGTAGCGGTAGGCGTCGTCGGGGTTCTGCTGAATCTCCAGGCAGGGATAGGCCACGCCGGGTGAGTAGGCCAGCGAGAGGTCGGTTTGTGTACGGTAAGCCTTGGTGGGCTTCACTTCAATCTTTCCAGGGCGCCCGCTCTCATGGTAGGCCAGGGCAGCCTCTTTGGTAATCTTAGCCATGTGTCGTGTTGCTTTGTGATAAGAAATGCGCGACAAAGTTACAAAATTTTCAAGTGAGTAATCCATTATTCGCATTTATTTTTATACCTTTGCACTCAATTTCTTGAAATATGTCAGACGATAACAACATCACAGCATACAAACTACAACTGAAGGAGCGTATTCTCGATACGGCCATGCAGGCTTTTATTGCCCATGGCATCCGTGCGGTGAAGATGGACGACATCTCGCAGGAGCTGGGCATCTCGAAGCGCACGCTCTACGAACTCTATGACAACAAGGAGGACTTGCTCTATGCCGGCGTGGTGAAGCACCGAGGACGGCAGGAGCAGGAGATGCTGCGACTGGCCAGCCAGGGGCACAATGTGATGAGCATCCTGTTGCATGTGTATAAGAAAAAGGTGGAAGAACTGAAGATGGTGGCGCCACAGTTCTACGAAGACCTGGAGAAGTATCCCCGCGTGATGGAGCTGCTCGCCGAGAGCCACCGCCACAACCGCACACGCATGATGCAGTTTCTGCACAAGGGTGTCGACGAGGGCTACTTCCGCCAGGACGTGGACTACATCATCGTTGCCGAGCTTTTCGACGCCATTGGCAATCACATCATGACGCAGCAACTCTATAAGCATTATAACATTGAACTGCTGTTTCGCAACCTGGTGTTTATTTCCTTGAGGGGAATATGCACGCAAAAAGGGGTGAAGGCCCTCGACGACAGCTTGATGAAAGTGTGACCATCATTGTGCAGCGCGATGCTGCCCGCCCATTGCATCCTTCATGGCGAGTTGCTGTTCTCTTGGATGGAAGGATATGAGTGGAAAGTGAAAAACCGAAAAAGAACAATCCAGAAGTGAATCAAATAGCAAGGACATTTACGCTTGTTGGGCTTATTGTTGTGGTGTTGCTCGCCCTGCATTTCTTGCCGAAGCTGTCGGTGGGCGAAACCGAGCTGCGCCGCGTGAACTTGCTGAGCGACGTGCTGCCCGAAGTGGAAAGCGATGGCCTGGACTTTATGCCAGAAGTGCCAGAGACCCCCCAAGTGCCTCAAGTGCCTCAAGCCCCCCCTTCAGCCCCCGAGGGGGCTACTATAGACCCTTCGTCTGAAAGCAAAACTATAGAAGCCCCCTCGGGGGCCGTAGGGGGGGCTTCTTCCTCGGGGGCCGTAGGGGGGGCTTCTTCCTCGGGGATTGTAGGGGGGGCTTCTCCCTCGAGGGCCGTAGGGGGGGCTTCTCCCTCCGTAGCCGAAGGAGGGGCTTCGGCTTCCACCTCCTCCATCCTCGACTACTCCCAGGGTGGGGCTGGTGGTATGCGCCATTTCTATCAAGCGCTGGCCAATGCGAAGAAGATGAACCGGCCGGTGCGTGTGGCCTACTATGGCGACTCATTCATCGAGGGCGACATCTTCACCGCCGACCTGCGCGAGCTGTTGCAAGACCAGTTTGGCGGCAACGGAGTGGGGTGGGTCGATTGCGCCAGTCAGGTGCATGGCTTCCGCACCACCGTGGTCCACAACTTCAGCGGCATCAATGAGTACGAAGTGGTGAAGCGGCCTTTCAAGGCCACCAACCAAGGCATCGCCCAACGTTACTTCACCGCTGCCAACGGGGCCAAAATCAACTATAAGGGTTCAAAAGTGCGCCACCATCTGAATGCTTGGGACAAGGCCATCTTCTACCTGCGCACCGACGGCGGACTCACCATGCGCACCACCATCAATGGCGACACCACCTTGGTGAATACGGTAGAAGGTTCGCAGAACCTGCAAATCGTGGAGCATAAAGCCCCCCAAGCCAGCAAAGCCGCCCAAATCCTTCAAGCCCCCCCTTCAGCCCCCGAGGGGGCTACTTTAGACCCTTCGTCTGATAGCAAAACTATAGAAGCCCCCTCGGGGGCCGTAGGGGGGGCTTCCGCTATCTCCAGCGTGAGCTATTCCTTCAGCAACATCGGTGCGGGCACCCTGCTCTATGGCGTGGCATTCGAGGGCACGAAGGGCGTGGTGGTCGACAACTTCAGCATGCGCGGTTCGGCGGGCTACACCCTGGCCAACATCCCGGCTGCCACGCTGGCGCAGTTTGCCGCCAGGCGACCCTACGACCTCATCGTGCTACACTTCGGCCTGAACGTGGCCAACGCCAAGCAGGCCAACTACTCGGGCTACACCCGCCAGATGGGCGAGGCCATCGACCACCTGCGTCAGGCTTACCCCGAGGCCAGCTTCCTCATCGTGAGCATGCCCGACCGCGACCAGCGCACCGATGCTGGACTGCGCACCATGAAGGGCGTGGAGCAGCTGGTGGCCTATCAGCAGATCATGGCCAGCGACCATGCCGTGTCGTTCTTCAACCTCTTCGAGGCCATGGGAGGCCGCGAGAGCATGAAGGGGCTGGTGGAGCAGGGAATGGCCAACAAGGATTATACCCACATCAACTTCAAGGGAGGACGCCATCTGGCTCGACTCCTCTACGATGCCCTGATGGCAGGATACCACAGCTACTATGATTGACAATATACTGCATCAACTGACATACAACCCCGACGAGCCGCTCATCTTCTCGTCGGGACTATTCCTGATACTCTTCCTGGGATTCACGTTCTGCTACATGCTCATGCAGCACACGCGAACCCTGCGACTGCTCTTCGTCACCGCCTTCAGCTACTATTTCTACTACAAGTCGAGCGGGTTCTACTTCTTCCTGCTGGCAGTGGTGACGCTGAGCGACTTCTTCATAGCAAGCATACTTGCGAAGCATAAGTCGAAATGGCTGGTGGCATTGTCGCTATTCATCGACTTGGGGCTGTTGGCCTATTTCAAGTACACCAATTTCTTCGCTGGCATGTGGGCGCAGATGGTGGGGGCGAACTTCCAGCCTTGGGACATCTTCCTGCCCGTGGGCATCTCGTTCTTCACCTTCCAGTCGATGAGCTACGTCATTGATGTGTATCGTGGCGACTTGAAACCGCTGCCCTCGCTGCTCGACTATGCCTTCTACGTCAGCTTCTTCCCGCAGTTGGTGGCAGGCCCTATTGTGCGTGCCCGCGACTTTGCTCCCCAGATACGCAAACCGCTGGAGGTGACGCAGGAGATGTTTGCACGTGGTGTGTTCTTCATCATGATTGGCCTGTTCAAGAAAGCCGTCATCAGCGACTACATCTCGCTCAACTTCGTCGACCGCATCTTCGACAACCCCTCGCTCTACAGCGGCGTGGAGAACCTGCTGGGCGCCTACGGCTATGCTATGCAAATCTACTGCGACTTCTCGGGCTACAGCGACATGGCCATCGGCATCGCGTTGTTGCTGGGATTCCGCTTCCCCATCAACTTCAACGCCCCCTACACCTCGCAGAGCATCACCGACTTCTGGCGGCGATGGCACATCTCGCTCTCCTCGTGGATTCGCGACTATATCTACATCTCGCTGGGTGGCAACCGCCGTGGCAAAGTGCGCCAATACGTCAACCTCATCATCACCATGCTGCTGGGCGGCCTGTGGCACGGTGCCAGCTTGAACTTCGTGGCGTGGGGCGGCATGCACGGCGTGGCGCTCGCCATCCACAAATGGGTGCGCGAGAACATCTTCCACCACGACAAGCACTACCAAAGCCACGGGCTGCGGCGGCTGTTCGCCGTGGTGCTCACCTTCCACTTCGTCGTCTTCTGCTGGATATTCTTCCGCAACCGCACGTTTGAGGCTTCGTGGACGATGATTGGAAAGATCTTTACCGACTTCCATCCCGAGCTGTTCCTGCAGGTGGTGGAGGGCTACTGGGTGGTGTTTGCCATGATTCTCTTCGGCTACGTCAGCCACTTCATCCCCGACCGCTGGAACGAGGGTTGCATAGCCGTCGTCAAGCGGGGTGGGGTGGTGCTGGGGGCCTTGCTCATCGCAGCCGTCATCTACATTGTTATTCAGGTGAAGAGCAGCGAGATTCAGCCCTTCATCTATTTCCAATTCTGACATGATAGAGAGATGCCAAAAACCATATATAACAAATTCGACAAATCACTGATAGCATCACTGCCTGTGGCAGAGTTTGGCAGACGCATCATTGTGGTGCTGACCGCTGGCGAGGCCCGTCGTGCTGTCGACTTCCTGCTGTCGCGACCTGTGCTGGGACTCGACACCGAGACGCGGCCCAACTTCACACGTGGGCATCAGCACAGGGTGTCGTTGTTGCAGGTGTCCACCGACGACATCTGCTTCTTGTTCCGACTGAACTACATAGGACTGACACCCGACTTGGTGCGGCTGCTGGAAGACACCACCGTGGACAAGGTGGGGCTGTCGTGGCACGACGACCTGAACTCGCTTCGGCATCTGGGTAGTTTCACACCCGGAAGGTTCATCGAGATTCAGGAGCTTGTGCGCCAGTTGGGCATCGAGGACATGAGTCTGCAGAAGATCTACGCCAACTTGTTCGGACAGAAGATAAGCAAGCGGCAGCAGCTGAGCAATTGGGAGGTTGACGTGCTCAGCGACCGACAGAAGTTATATGCCGCCACCGACGCGTGGGCGTGCATCAACATTTATCGTGAAATCTTGCGCCTGAAGAAGGAGGGCGACTATGAACTGATAGTAAGAAAGGAGGAAACGGATGAAACAAGTATTGCTAAAGCGAGGTAAGGAAGAGAGCCTGTTGCGATTTCATCCCTGGGTGTTCTCGGGAGCCATAGCACACGTCGACGAGGGTATTGCCGAGGGCGACGTGGTGCGGGTGATGACGGCTGGTGGACAGCCTATCGCCGTGGGGCACTATCAACAGGGCAGCATCGCCGTGCGTGTGCTCAGCTTCGATGACGTCAGCATCGACGAGGCTTTCTGGCACTTCAGGCTACAGCAAGCCCTGCAGGCTCGGCTCGCCATGGGCTTGGCTCGTCGTTTGGGCGAAGCTCCCGTGGAGCGCCCCACCAATGCCTACCGCCTGGTGCATGGCGAGGGCGACCTGTTGCCAGGCTTGATCATCGACATCTATGGCACTACGGCGGTGATGCAAGCGCACAGCGTGGGCATGCACTTGGCCCGGCACGCCATTGCCAACCAGCTGATGGAGGTGATGCAGGGGCGCGTAGAGAGTGTGTACTACAAGAGTGAGTCGACATTGTCATTCGTGGAGCCGCAGAACGGTTTCATCACTGGTGGAACTGATGAGAACACAGCCGTTGAAAACGGGCTGAGATTCTACGTGGACTGGCTGAAAGGGCAGAAGACGGGCTTCTTCGTCGACCAGCGCGACAATCGCCGTCTGCTGGAAAGCTATGCCAAGGGCCGTCGCGTTCTCAACATGTTTTGCTACACGGGTGGATTCTCTTTCTATGCCATGCGAGGAGGCGCACAGCTGGTGCACAGCGTCGACAGCTCCGCTCAAGCCATAGAGCTGACGCGTCGCAACGTAGAGCTGAACTTCCCAGGCGACCCTCGTCACCAGGCATTCTGCGAGGATGCGTTCAAATTCCTCGGTGACGGCGAGAAGGGTTCCTACGACCTCATCGTGCTCGACCCGCCC
The DNA here is from genome assembly GCA_902790625.1 of uncultured Prevotellaceae bacterium. Classification (GTDB taxonomy): domain Bacteria; phylum Bacteroidota; class Bacteroidia; order Bacteroidales; family Bacteroidaceae; genus Prevotella. The sequence goes on from CADASP010000017.1 coordinate 90,257, forward strand.
GCCTTTGCCAAGCACCGCGCCGCGCTGCACAATGCCCTGAAGGGCTATACCCGTCTGAATGCGAAGGCACTGCAGAAGATTGAATCCGGGGGCATCCTGTTCACTTTCTCCTGCTCGCAGGTGGTGAGCAAAGAGCATTTCCGCAACGCCGTGTTCACCGCTGCTGCACAGGCTCGCCGCCAAGTGCGCATCCTGCATCAGTTGCACCAGCCCGCCGACCACCCAGTGAACATCTATCACCCTGAAGGCGAATACCTGAAGGGACTGGTGCTCTATGTGGAATAAGCAATGATGACGGAGCGAATCAAACAGTTTATCGAGAGCCAACGGCTGCTGCCAGACAAGGAGGGCCTCTGCCTTGTGGCATTGAGCGGAGGCGCCGACAGCGTGTGTCTGCTGTTGGTGCTGCTTCAGTTGGGCTATCGCGTGGAAGCGGTGCACTGCAACTTCAAGCTGCGGGGCGAAGAGAGCAACCGCGACGAGCTGTTTGTAGAAGACCTCTGCCACAGGCTGCACGTGCCTCTTCATAAAGCCCATTTCGACACGCAAGCCTATGCCCAGCTGCATCATGTGAGCATCGAGATGGCTGCGCGACAGTTGCGCTATAAATATTTTGAGCAACTGCGCGCCGACCTGGGGGCACAGGCTGTGTGCGTGGCCCATCATCAGGACGATTCGGTGGAGACCATTCTGATGAATCTGGTGCGTGGCACAGGTCTCCGTGGCCTTACGGGCATCAAACCGCGTCTGGGTCATGTGGTGCGACCGCTGCTCTGCGTGAGCCGCCACGACATCATCAGTTGGCTTGAAAGCCGAGGGCAAACGTATGTCATCGACTCGTCGAACTTGGTGCCCAATGTGGTTCGAAACAAACTGCGTCTGCTGGTGATGCCCCAGTTGCAAGCCATCAGCCTCAGCGCTCAGGACAACATTTTGGCCACGGCACGCCGATTGGCCGAAGCCCAGAAGGTGCTGGATGCAGCCGTGCGTCAGCAGCTTGCGGCACTTGTGGATGCTGACGGCATCGACATTGCCCGTTTACTATGCCAGCCATCGACTGAGTTGTTGCTCTTCGAGTGGCTCACACCCTATGGCTTCAGCCCCGCCACCATCGAGGACATCACTATCCGTCTGCCGCAGGCACAGGCGGGACGGCAATGGCACTCGGCCAGTCATCTGTTGGCTGTCCACCGTGGCCGACTTTTGCTCTCGCCCTTGCCACAGCCCGTGCCCGTGTTGCGCATACCAGAGCCAGGAAACTATGTCGTGGGGACAACACGTCTGAGTTTGAAACTGCTTGAAGGGCGCATCATCAAGCGACAGAACCATATAGCCAGTTTGGATGCCGACCGTGTGGCGTTCCCCCTCACGCTGCGCCCTGTCGAGGCTGGCGACCGTTTTCATCCCTACGGCATGAAGGGCACCAAGCTGGTGAGCGACTACCTGACCGACCGTCACGTGCCGCCTGCACAAAAGCTGAGCCAACAAGTGCTGACCGATGCCTGTGGGCACATCTTGTGGCTGGTGGGCCACCGCCCCGACGCCCGCTTCTGCATCCATGATACCACGGTGCGCACGCTGCAAGTGATCTATGTAGGGAGATTGGGGGGGGTAGTCGTTTAGTCGTTTAGGAAAGTAACAAACAACGGCGGCAATATCCCCAAACGACCAATCCCCTAAACGACCAATTCCCTAAACAACTAAAGATACATCCCCAAACGACTAAACGACTAATTCCCCAAACATCTATCCTATAGACCGATGAACGAAACAAAGATTATCAACGACCCTGTGTTTGGCTTCATCCGCATCCCACGCGGACTGCTCTACGACGTGGTGCAACACCCTTTGATGCAGCGCCTCAATCGCATCAACCAGTTGGGGCTGGCGTCGGTGGTCTATCCCGGTGCACGCCACACGCGGTTCCAGCACTCGCTGGGCGCCTTCCACCTGATGAGCGAGGCCCTTCTCTCGCTGCAACAGAAGGGGCACTTCATCTTCGACAGCGAGGCCGAGGCGGTGAGCGCCGCCATCTTGATGCACGACATTGGTCACGGTCCTTTCTCGCATGTGCTTGAGAATACGCTCATCAGTGGCATCTCGCACGAAGACCTCTCGCTGCTGATGATGGAACAAATCAACCACGACCTGCACGAGCAACTGGGCATGGCCATCGCCATCTTCCGCGACGAGTATCCCAAACGCTTTCTCCACCAGCTCATCTCCTCGCAGCTCGACATGGACCGTTTGGACTATCTGCGTCGCGACTCGTTCTTCACAGGCGTCACCGAGGGCAACATCGGCTCGGCGCGTATCATCAAGATGCTTAATGTGGTCGACGACCGGCTGGTGGTGGAGCAAAAGGGCATCTACTCGCTGGAGAACTATCTTACCACCCGACGCCTGATGTACTGGCAGGTGTATCTGCACAAGACGGCCGTGGGCTACGAGAAGGTGCTCGTCAACATGCTGCGGCGTGCCAAGCTGCTGGCTCATCAGGGACAGATGCCCTTCGCCTCGCCAGCCCTGGCCTATTTCCTGCAGAACGACGTGGATGCACAGTGGTTCGGCGAGCACGAGGAGGCCTTGCAAATGTATGAGGAGCTGGACGACAGCGACATCTGGAGTGCCATGAAGGCCTGGCGGCACTCGCCCGACAAGATTCTGGCCACGCTGGCCACCGACATGCTCGACCGCCGTATTTTCCGGGTGGAGGTGAGCGAGACGCCCTTCAGCGAGGAATATGTGCAAGAATTGCGCAGCCAGATAGCGCGCAGCATGGACATTCCCCTCGACGACACCCGTTTCCTGATGACCCAGGTGACGCTGCGCAAGGACATGTACTCGCCCTTGGAGGACAGTATCGACATCCTCTACAAGGACGGCACTACGCGCCCCATCACCCAGGCCTCGGAGTTGCTCAACGTGGAACTGCTGTCGCGCCAGGTGAGCAAGCACTATCTCTGCTATCAGCGGGTGTAAGAGCGCCCATAGTTTACAAAATAAAAAATGGTTTCGCTGTTCGGGCGAAACCATTTTAGTAGATGAGGTTACAAGATTACTCTGCAACGAGGGTGAAGCGGCGGAAAGCCACGATCTTCAGCTCCTTGTCCTGCTTTTTCAGCCATTCGTTGACGTTGGCCTTGTCGCCGTCGCCAAACTGGAACTCCTGATCCACGAGGCAGCTCTCCTTCTTGAACTTCTGCACGCGACCACGAGCGATACCCTCGATCATGGGCATCTTCAGCTGAGCCTCGCCCTCCACCTTAGCCTCGGCGATGATCTTGCGGGCCTCGTCGGCCTGCTCCTTGGTGATCCAGCCCTTGGCGGTGTTGCTCTCGATGTGGTCTTCGCTGTCCACGTGAGCGGGGTTGATGCCAGCCTTGTTGAGCTTCATGTCGACGAACTTCTGAACCTGCTCCAGCTTCGACTTCTCCACGGCGGTCTTGTACTCCTCGTCGAGGATCTTCGGGTCGATGCTGTCGGCGTCGAGTGCGATGGGCTTCATGGCAGCCACCTGCATGGCCAGCTTGTGACCCACCTCGACGTTCTCCTTGTTCAGCTGCACCATGGTGCAGAGCATGTGCTTGCCCATGTGGTCGTAGACCTCCACGTTGTCGCCAGCGAGAGTGAGGTAGCCGTCGAGTTCCATCTTCTCGCCAGTGATACCTGAGCGCTGGGTCACGATTTCCTGAGCCTTCTGTCCGTTGATTTCCAGCTCTTTCACCTCGTCGAGCGTGGCGCACTTGGCGGCGATGGCAGCGTCGAGGATGGTCTGCGTCATGGCGATGAAGTCGGCGCCGTTGGCCACGAAGTCGGTCTCGCACTTCACGGCAATCATGGCGGCAAATCCCTCGACCTTCTTCACGAGCACGCATCCGTTAGAGGTCTCGCGGTCGCTGCGCTTGGCAGCAATGGCCAATCCGCGCTCGCGGAGCAGTTCCTTGGCACGGTCGAAGTCTCCTTCAGCCTCGGTGAGTGCTTTCTTCACATCAGCCAGGCCGGCACCAGTCATGGTGCGGAGCTTCTTAATGTCTTCCATATTTGGCTTGTAGTCCATTGTTCTATGTTGTTTTTTATTGCATCATGCATGATGCACAATAAGACTGCACCTTCTTTTGTTTTTCGTTTTTTCCATATTCACAAAGCAATCTGCACGGCGCAGTCTATGGTGCAGACTGCATTGTGAATGGTGAATTATTCTGCGGCGGGAGCCTCTTCCTCTGCGGCGGGAGCCTCATCCTTGCGGGGGCGGCGTGCACCAGCGGCGCGGCGTGGCTTGGCCTCTTCGGCCTCGGCTTCAGCCTGAGCGTCGGCAGCCTTCTCGTCGGCCTTCTCAGCCTTGCGCTCCTCCAGACCTTCGGCGATGGCTGCGCAGCAAGCGTTGAGGATCACCTCCACGCTGTCCTTGGCGTCGTCGTTGGCGGGGATGACGAAGTCCACATTCGAGGGGTCGCTGTTGGTGTCGACGATGCCGAACACGGGGATGCCGAGGCGGTTGGCCTCATGCACGGCGTTGGCCTCCTTCATCACGTCGACCACGAAGAGTGCGCTGGGCAGACGGGTGAGGTCGACGATAGAACCGAGGTTCTTCTCCAGCTTGGCGCGCTGGCGTGTCACCTGCAGCAGCTCGCGCTTCGACAGGTTGCCGAAGGTGCCGTCCTGCATCAGTTTGTCGATGTTGGCCATCTTCTTCACTGCCTTGCGGATGGTGGGGAAGTTGGTGAGCATACCGCCCGGCCAACGCTCGATGACGTATGGCATGTTAATGCTGATTGCCTTCTCGGCAATCACTTCCTTAGTCTGTTTTTTAGTACCTACGAAGAGGATTTTCTTGCCTTGGCGGGCGATGTTCTTCAGGGCCTCGGCGGCGTCGTCGATCTTGGCGACGGTCTTGTGGAGGTCGATGATGTGGATGCCGTTGCGCTCGGTGTAGATGTAGGGAGCCATGGCGGGGCACCACTTGCGCTTCAGGTGGCCAAAGTGGCAACCAGCCTGGAGCAGCATGTCAAAATTTGTTCTTGCCATTTTGCTTTTAATGCTTTAATGATGTTGTTTACTTTCTTTTTAATTCTTTCGCTTTAGAATCAGCCGGGGAGTAGTCGTTTAGTCGTTTGGCCGTTTCGTCGTTTGGTTGTTTGGGGAAGTCACTTTGGCCGATAGTGTTATTCCTAAACGACCAAACGACTAACCCCCTAAACGGCTAACGTGAATCTCCCTGGTTTAGATGCTAAACTCGTCCAGCAGATATTAACGCTTGCTGAACTGGAAGCGACGACGTGCCTTGGGCTGTCCGGGCTTCTTGCGCTCCACCTCGCGGCTGTCGCGTGTGAGGAATCCCTTCGACTTCAGCGTCTTCTTGTCCTCGGCGTTGATTTTCACCAGTGCGCGTGCAATGGCCATGCGCAGAGCCTGGCTCTGTCCTGTGAAGCCACCACCGTCGAGATTGGCCTTGATGTCGTATTTCTCGGCGCACTCCAGCAGGTTCAGGGGCTGCTTCACCACATACTGCAGAATGGCTGAGGGGAAATACTCGGTTATGTCTTTCTTGTTGATCGTAATCTTGCCAGAACCTTCCGACATGTATACGCGAGCCACTGAGCTCTTGCGACGACCTGTAGTGTTAATTACTTCCATCTCCTTATATTATTTATACTGGTTAATATCAATTGCCTTGGGCTTCTGGGCCTCGTGCTTGTGCTCTGTGCCGTTATAGACGTAGAGGTTGTTCAGCAGACTGCGTCCGAGGGGGCCTTTGGGCAGCATGCCCTTCACGGCGTGCCTCAGAATGCGCTCCACTCCGAAGGGCTTCTTGCGCAGCTCGGCGGGGGTGTTGAAGCGCTGGCCACCGGGATAGCCAGTATAACGTGTGTAAACCTTGTCGGTTTCTTTCTTGCCGGTGAATTTCACTTTGTCGGCATTGATGATGATGACGTTGTCGCCGCAGTCTACATGCGGGGTGAAGCTGGGCTTGTATTTGCCGCGGATGAGCTTGGCGACCTTAGAAGCCAGGCGTCCCACCACCTGATCGGTAGCGTCGATGACGACCCACTCCTTCTTGGCTGTCTCTTTGTTCACAGAGACGGTCTTGTAACTTAAAGTGTTCATTTCTTCGTTTAATTACTAAAAAACAGATTTACTTTATAAAGTTTTAATGATGATGAACGCCGATTCACAAACCACGATGTCCGGCCAAAGACAAGCGCTATTTACACGACGCCCAAGGGGATTCTAAGTCTCTCCCCAATAATCGGACTGCAAAGGTACTGCTTTTTTGCCTAAAAGAATGAATCGTGAGGCTTTCGCTCGTTGTTTTTTACGATTATTTAACGTTTGAAGGCGGACTGCGCATCAACTCAACCGCCTATTGCTTTAACAACGAATTTTACGAGAATTGTCGAAGACCACCACGAGAAACGCAGAAATTAAACGAATTCCATGCGGTTTGTTGACTCATATTGTTTTACAATGTCATGTCTTCTATGCGTCAAACAGTTTGTTTTTTACATAAAATGATTATCCGCATATAAGTGAATAATTTGGGACGATTATAATGGACGCATAAGCCCTAAATGGCTATTTTACCATTGCCTGAATAATTATTGAGTCCACTTGAAGAAGACGCAATATGGTAGCAGTAGTGAAAAAAACAAAGCGGAGCCGCTCCCCTCTTGAACCCTGCCCATACGGGGAAAAGCAGGGTTCAAGAGGGGAGCGGCTCCGCATTGTTTTTAGTGGCTGTGCACTTTTTCAAGTGGACTCATTATTTCACGTAGACTTTTTTGCTTCCGAGAATGTAGAGGCCGGTGGTGGGCTTGCCGCTTAGCTTGCGTCCATTCAGCGAGTACCAGCCTTCCTCTTTCAGGTCGAAGGGCAGGCAGAGCGTGTTCCAGTTGCCGTTTTTGTAGAGTGTGCGACCCTGTAGCATCACGTCGAGGTAGTCTCCGTTGTGTATACCGATGACTGAGCTGTTGTCGGCATCATCGGCCAAAGCGAAGGCGCTGATGGGCATGACCGTCACCGTGACGTCGTCGGGCATGGCGAATTTATAGTTTGTGGCATCCACCTTGGTGGCGTATTCTGTGACGTTCTCGCCACCAGTCGTGGTATATGTCAAAGCCGTCTGGCTGATGGCTTCGCCCTCGACGGTGGGGGTCACCGTCAGCGTCACCACATCGTTTTTGTCGGCTCCTATGGCCCCCACCAAACCATCGACTAATGTGGGCGTCCCACCGTTCACGCTGGCTTCGATGGTGCAGTGGTTGGCTGTCATCAGATAGATGGCCGACTTGAAGGTGGTAGCCACCGTGACGGCCTCGGAGGGCATGGTGAAGGTATAGACACTTTCTTGGATAGATGCCCTCGTCACGTTGACACTGTTGTTGCTCGTTGCCCTAACACCGCTGACTGCAAAGCAGAGCAGTATAAGCAATAAAAAACAGTTTTTCCCTCATGCTATGATTCCTATTTTTAATCGTTAATAATCTGCACTTTATATCAGCGTTTTCTAACCATATATATAATATATTATTACGCCTACATGTATGGAAAGCTTACACCCATTAATCCCTTTCTGTCTTTTTATTTAAAACGCGTGCAAAGGTAACCAAAAATTTTGACCTGTTGAGGTTGGAAAGGATAGATTTGCCGTTTAAAAAACATAATAGAGTACACTTGAAAAAGGCCATCATGCACATTTTGTTATGATTATCCGCATGTACTCGATAGGCTTGTCTGCGCTCGACCTTGGTCGCTTGCCACTGGAGGGACGCAAGAAAGGCCAACAAGCCAATACCCCAGGGCATCGCCCTGGGGTATTGGCTCATTACTCCTTCGGGGCGCTATCGGGTGATTGCGGATAACCATTTTTCTATATTCATCATCACTTACAAATCTCGGTTGGCAGCGGCCGTTGCCATCATTGGCGGCGTTCGCTGCCATCATTGGCAGCGGCCGCTGCCAATCATGTCCCCGCCCGCTGCCAACCGAAAAAGCATGGCCCTTTTCCCGCTGCGGTGCCTCCCGCTCCCTGTTTGTCGTGCGCCGCCTCTCCTGAATGCACCCCATTTCGCTCGTCATCAGCAATGCTCACCTGCATGTCATCACTTTTTAGCGAATTGCTTACAAAAATTCATTCCACGACGTGGAACGATAAAACCACGACGTGGAACGAGAATTTCACGACGAGAAACAAACTTTTTTTATACACCCACACAAAATCTTGTGGAGCCTAAATTAAAGCCTCTAAGGAGTCAAAGGAGGAAATAGATGAGACTGCCCCCTGTAACGGCCTATGGTTTTTGGGGAACCGTCTTTTCAGCCGTACCTGGTTGCGCTTTTTCGTCCATACCCATGCGTCGCGTTTCTGCGATGGCACCTTCTTGCTTGAATGTTCAGCGCATCTTTTTCTTGCCGAAGAAGGAGAGTATGCGGGCGGCATCCTTGTAGCTGCGGCGCAGCTTGCGCAACATCAGGAAAGCATCGATGGCGAGTGCCGAATTGGCGATGACCGACTGCACGAACTGTCCCCGCGTGGACTCTGAGGGCTTCACGAAGAGCGTGCGCCACAGCTGGTGCACCTGCTGTTGCTGGCTATCCATCTGCTGGCGCAACTGCTGCTTGCGGTTGCGGATGTCGTCGAGTGTGCGGTACGAAGAGTTCGTGTTGTCGGTTGTCATGGTTGTCGAGTTGAGGAATTGAGGAGTGGTAAAGCCCCCCTTTCGCCCCCCCCCCGAGGGGGGCACAATAGTATGGCGGGGCTTGGGGGGGGAGGGGTTTTCCCCCCTCATTCAAGCAGCAGATGTGCCAATCGGCGCACCAGCGGGCGCTCGATCCATGGCTTGCGAAATGTCCACACTACGAACAGGACGAGAGCGTGGAAAGCGGCCATGAGCAGGAAGGCGGTCACGAAGCCCACATGATGCGACAGCCACGTGACGAGAGCCATGGACACGAAAATGGCCACGATGATGGCAATGAAAAGCAAAAGGGCATAGAGAGCTATCGCCTTGAGCAGGCGCACAGCTCTCTCTGCCAAGTCGAGCCGGGCATATTCTGCCCTTTGGCTCAGGTAATCTTTCACCGCCTCAATCAGTTGTGCGACGGTTTCAACATGCTTGTCGCTCGAGAACATCTTTGCTTAGTCGGCCACTTCCTCCAGGTCGTCGACGAGGTCGCCAACGTCCTTATGACTCAGCTTGATGTTGTGTTTCTGTAGGAAGCTGTCCACGGTGTCGGTGATTTTCTTCCTGGTGTCCTTGCCTGTCTCGGGTGCAAGCAGCAAGCCTACGGCGGCACCGGCGATGGCTCCGCCGATAAATGTGCCAAGATAACCTAATCCTTTCATGTTGTAGAATAATGTTTAAGTTAGACAATCAGTTCGTTCTTGGCCGCAAATTTACGAATTTTTCTTTAACGGTGGCAGGAAAACATGTTATTTTTTCGTTAAAAATGTTAGTTTTTGTTCATTTAACAAAGTTTATGCAGAAAAATGCTTGTTTTTTCGCTGATTATTTGTAATTTCGCGCTGTCTTAAAGCCCCAAGGAGCTTTGGTGGTGACGAACTTCAAAGAATTCAAATAATATTTTTTAAAACACTATGAAGAAAATTGTGATTATGTGCGCCGGCATTTGCCTGGCCATGTCGATGGTGAGTTGCGGCTCGAGTGAGAAAGCTTACAAGAAGGCCTACGAGAAGGCCCAGGCTCAGGCCCAGCAGCAGGCTCAGACCCAGCAGCCAGTGCAGACAGTGGTGCAGCCCGTGAAGACCGAGACGCCGGTGGTGACGCAGGTGCAGACGGTGCCCTCGAACCAGACGCAGGTGGTTGACAACCGCGATAACGTGCAGGTGCGCCAGGAGGTGGTGAAAATCGTCAGTGGCGCCGGCTTGAAGGCCTACAGCGTGGTGGTGGGCTCGTTCTCGGTGATTGCCAATGCCGAGGGGCTGCAGCAGCGCCTGAAGAATGCTGGCTATGCCGCACAGATTGTGAAGAACGAGGAGCGCAACATGTATCGCGTCGTGGCTTCCACCTTCAGCGACAAAGCATCGGCTGTGCAGAGCCGCGACCAGCTGCGTGGCACCTATCAGGATGCGTGGCTGCTCTATTCTGCAAAATAATTTCGATAAGGACATAGACACTCTTTGACGCTTGGCCCGAATCCTTTCGATTGACTATGGCCGGAAGCGCACCGGACTGGCAGTATCCGACCCTCTGCAGCTGATAGCTGGAGGGTTGGCTACTGTTGCCACACATGAATTGTTCGACTGGCTGAAGGCATACCTGCAGCGTGAGCCGGTGGAGCGCATCGTGGTGGGCGAGCCGCGACAACCCAATGGCAAGCCCAGCGAGAACTGGGAGCGCGTGCACCAGTTTGTCAACCGATGGCGCAAGGCTGTGCCCGAGGTGCCTATCGAACTCTTCGACGAGCGCTTCACCAGCGTGCTGGCCCATCGCGCGATGATTGATGGCGGTCTGCGAAAGAAGGCACGGCAGGACAAGGCGCTCGTAGACGAGATCTCGGCCACCATCATCTTGCAGAACTATATGGAGGCCTTACGAGTTAGGAGTTAGGAGTGAGGAGTTCTTTGAGTGAGGAGTTAGGAGTTAGGAGTTACCCTAACTCGAAAGAACTCCCCGACGCGAAGCTCTCAACTCGAAGCTCCCGACTCGAAACAACTCCTAACTCCTCACTCCTAACTCCTAACTCAAAAGAACTCCTAACTCAAAATAACTCCTAACTCCTAACTCCTAACTCGAAAGAACTCCTAACTCAAAAGAACTCCCAATGATATTACCTATATATATATATGGTCAGCCTGTGCTTCGCAAGGTGACCGACGACATCACCCCCGACTATCCTGAACTGGAGAAGCTGATAGCCGACATGTGGGAGACGCTGGCCCAGAGCGAAGGCATCGGTCTGGCAGCTCCGCAGGTGGGACTGCCCATCAGGTTGAGCGTCATCGACCTGCGCCCGCTGGCCGAAGACTATCCCGAATACAAGGACTTCCAACAAGTGTATATCAATCCACATATCGTGGAAAAAGACGAGGCCCACACCGCATCATCCGAAGAGGGATGCCTCTCGCTGCCCGCCATCCATGAGAAGGTGGTGCGCCCCACCCGCATCCGCGTGAAGTGGCAGGACGAGCAGTTCGTGCAGCACGATGAGTGGGTGGAAGGCTATCTGGCCCGCGTGATGCAGCACGAGTTCGACCATTTGGACGGGCACATGTTTATCGACCACATCTCGCCCCTGCGCAAGCAGCTCATCAAGAGCAAGCTGAAGGCGCTGACGCAGGGCCGATACCACTGCAACTACAAGACGAAGCCGGTGAGGAAGTGAAAAGTGAAGAGTGAAAGTGAAGAGTGAAAGTGAAGAGTGAAGAATATGCTTCCAACTCCGTTTTCTGCAGCCATGGCAGACGTTCTGTGTTGCGTATGTTGTTCTGCGCGACACTCTTCATTCTTCACGCTACATTCTTTGCCACTCCTGCCAAGGCGCAATACAACACCGACCGCCTCATCACCATCGGCCGCTCAGCCCTCTACTACGAGGACTATGTGCTGTCGATGCAATATTTCAACCAGGTTATCACGCAGAAACCTTTTCTTTATGAGCCGTGGTTTCTGCGCGGGATAGCCAAATACCATCTCGACGATTTTGGCGGCGCCGAGCAGGATTGTACCGAAGCCATCAATCGAAATCCCTTTGTGGTGGGCATCTACGAGCTGCGTGGCCTCTGCCGCATTCAGCAGAGCAAATACCACGATGCCATCGCCGACTATAACCGCGCCTTGCGCCTGTTGCCCAACAATCGTTCCATCTGGCACAACAGGGTGCTATGCCACATCCAGAACGAGGAGTACGACGAGGCGCTGCTCGAACTGGACACCATCCATCAGCGATGGAGCCAGTATGCCCCCGCCTATACCATGCAGGCCGACGTGCATCTGCAGCAGAAGGACACGGCACAGGCCATCACCGCACTGGAGAAAAGTCTGGAGCTGGACCCCTACGACGGGAAGACCTGGGCGGTGAGGAGCCTCATCAGCCTGCGGCGGGCGCAATGGGCCGATGCCGAGCAGCAGCTCGACAAGGCCATTCACCTGCAGCCCAAGACCGGCGGCTACTACATCAACCGAGCACTGGCACGCTACAACCAGAATAACCTGCGAGGAGCTATGGCCGACTACGACATGGCCCTCGACCTGGAACCCAACAACTTCCTGGGACACTACAATCGTGGACTGCTGCGCACCGACGTGGGCGACGACAACCGCGCCATCCTCGACTTCGACTTTGTGCTGCGCCTGGAGCCCGACAACATGCTCGCCCTCTTCAACCGGGGCGTGCTGCTGGAGCGCACCGGCGACATCAAGGGCGCCATCAACGACTACACGAAGGTCATTGAGGAATATCCCAACTTCCACACTGGCATCCTCTATCGTGCTCGTTGCTACCGGCGGCTTGGCATGACGCAGAAGGCCGAGCTGGAGGAGTTTCGCGTCTACAAGGAGCAGCTCTATCAGCACCTCTATGGCATACAGCCCGGCAATGGCAAGCGCAGCCAGCGCAAGCGCAGCGACCTGGACCCCGACAAATACAATGAGCTGGTGGTGGAAGACGAGCAGGAGCCTGAGCGCGAATACCAAAGCGACTATCGCGGCCACGTGCAGAACCGCAAGGCCGACATGGAGCTGCTGCCCATGTTTGCCCTCTCGCTGCAGGCCCAGCACGACGAGGTGAGCACTACTCGGCACTACGATGCTGCCGTAGAACGTCTCAACCGCCTGCGCCAGGGGCGCACCGTCTTCGTCAGCAACCAGCATGCCCAGCTCGACACCCGCCACTCCGACAGCTATTTCAGCTATATCGACTCGCTCTGCACCGCCATCGACGCGGCAGGGACGATGCAGCGCACCATGCCCCTGCTGCTGGAACGCGCCGTGGCCTACGCTGCCGTGCAAGACAACGACGCCGCCATCCACGACCTGACGATTCTGCTGGCAGAAGACTCTACGCAGATGTTGGCGCTGTGGCAGCGTGCCGTGTGCCGACAGCGCAACATCCTCTTTGCTGCTTCCGAGGGGAAGAACACCGAGATGGCTCAGCACGCCGTGGCCTCCGACCTACAGGATGCCTTGCGGCAAAGCCCAAACAACGCATACCTGCTCTACAACATGGGGTGCCTGTTGGCATGGCAGCAAGCCTTCAGCGAGGCCACCGACTACTTCAGCCGTGCCATCGAAGCGGAGCCGCAGCTGGCTGAGGCCTACTACAACCGGGGCCTCTGCCGTCTGCATCAGGAACTGACGGCCGAGGGCACCGCCGACCTGAGCAAGGCTGGCGAGCTGGGCATGTACCAAGCTTATAGCATCATCAAAAAATACAGAAAGAATGTCGCAAAATAAGGAATCCATCACCTGGAGCCGCATGCTCAGCACCGTGCCCACCATGGCCGAGCGGATGAATCTCACCATGGCCGCCAAGGCGCTGGGCATTGAAAATGAGCAACTCGACGAGTGGATGCTCACTGCCGAGGGCGACTAAGCATCAGTCGATGGGATATTCTCTGACGCCCTTGGCGTGGCGCTCCATCAGTCGGCGCATCGAGGCGCGTATGGCATAGCGGTTCTTCTGCTCCATACCCGTCAGCACCGAGTCAGGCACGTCGATGGGCAGCACGCGGTAGTTGTGCTTGAAGCCGTTGTCGTTGGGGCGGCTCACCCAATAGAGGGCATAGCCGCAGTCGCTCAGCTTCACCTCGGCAGCTATGCTGTCGCCAGCCGTGTGGGCGGGGATGCGCTTCGTCAGTTCCATTCTCACCAAGTAGCCACCGTAGGTGTTGGGCTTCGACTGGTTGCTCACCACGTTGCCCATCGACCATGCGATGAGGTGGCAGCTGTCTTCGCTCAGCTCCAAGGGCTGCGCCACGTGTGGGTGTCCGCCTATCACGTGGTCCACGCCGTTCCGAATCAGCCAGGCTGCCATCTCACGCTGTTGTGCCGATGGCAGCTGCTGGTATTCTATCCCCCAGTGGGGCAGGGCGATGATGGCGTCGGGCTGCATCGCCTTCGCCTTCTCTATGTCGGCGCGTATCTCGGTGGTATCCATCAGGCATACCACGTTAGGCTCCTGTATGGCGATGCCGTTGGTGCCGTAGGTGAAGTTCAGCAGCACGATGCGTATGCCGTTTTTCTCCAGCAGGAAGGGATAGGCCTTGTCGCGCTCTTCCTGGTTGACGTATGTCCCCAAGTGTGGCACCTTCAGCGAGTCCATCATCATGATGGTTCGCTCCAGTCCCGGCCTTCGGCTGTCCAGACAGTGGTTGTTCGCCGTGAGCAGGATGTCGAAGCCCGCGTCGATACAGGCTCGCAGGTATTCATCAGGCGCACGAAACTGCGGGTAGCCCGAGTAGGGTTTGCCGCCCAGCGTCACCTCCAGGTTGCCGATGGCCACGTCGGCCCGTTCAATCTCGTTTTTTATGCCGGCAAAGCACTCGTCGTAGTTGTAGGTGCCATCGCTCTGCAGTGCAGCCTTTATCTGTGGGCCGTGCTGCATCAGGTCGCCGGCAAAGAGCAGACTCAGCCGATGCTCCACGGCGGGTTCCACCACGGTGCTGTCGGCCTCGGCCTTCCCTTTTCCTTCGGCATGGCACGAGGTGGCCACGAGGGCCAAGCTGCATAGGCATACTGCTGCCAGTTGTATCTGTTTTCTCATCTTTTTTCTGTTTTTAGTTGAAGGGAAGTGAAGGGGAGTGATGGGACGATGGTTTTGCGTATAAAGTATCGTCCTTCCACTCCCGCCGACGAAGTCGGCTCACTCCCTTTCACTCCTTTTCACTCCTGAAAGTCCCTTTCCCTCCCAACAATTTCATCACCAGCGGCAGGTGGTCGCTGTAGCCATCGCGCTGATACGTGAATCCTTGGAAGGTACGCCGTGGCTTCCATCCGCCATAGGTGGTCTCGCGTTCTAAGAGGAAGGGAGCATCGTTGATGTAGGTGCTCTCTACCCTGTTCAGCAGCGGAGTGCTTACCAGGATGTGGTCGATGGATTGCCATTCGCCCTGATAGCGGTAGGTGCCTTTCGCCCGTTTGTTCGCGCCCTTGGCGTTGGCCGTCACGTTGTGCAAGCCGTGCTGGGCCAGCATCTGTAGCGAGGGACTGTCGGCATAGTCGTTGAAGTCGCCCGCCACAATCACGTTTCGGTTGTCCAGCGAGTCGAGCGCTTGCAGCAATGCGTTCATCGTCTGACGGCGATGTGGCTGTGTCTCCAATTCTCCGCCGTAGCGGCTGGGCGCATGCACGATGAACAGGTGGAGTGTGTCGGCATTCACCGTCCTCCCGCGTACATATAATATATCGCGCGTAGGGCGCATGTCTTCCAGTGTGGCTACGGTGATGTAGTCGTAGCAGATGGGGCGGAAGCTCATGGGCTGGTATAGCAGGGCGATGTCGAGTCCGCGCAGGTCGGGCGAGCAGGTCATCAGGTATTCATATCCCGCTGCGCGCAGCAACGAGCGACGTGTCAGGTCGCGCATCGTCGAGTCGTTCTCCACCTCCACCAGCGCCACCAGGTCGGGCAGTTGTTCCGAGCACGCCAGCAGCTCCTGTGCTATGGCGTTCAGCTTGTGCCAATAGCGCGAGGCGTTCCATCGGCGTGTGCCCTCGGGCGTGAACTCGGTGTCGTTCTTCCCCTCGTCGTGGCGAGTGTCGAAGAGGTTCTCGCAGTTCAACTCCACGAAGACCTGCGCCCCGGCGGGGCTAAATGACAAATGAAAAATGATAAATGATAAAACCGTCAGCAAGAATATCTGCATAGCGTTTTTATCATTTATCATTTTTCATTTATCATTTAGGGCCTTGCCCGCTCAGCACACCTTCTCCAGTCGCTTCATCATGGCGAACATGAAGATGGCGGCGATAAGGCAGATGACGAGGAAGACGCTCCAGCACACCCAGAGGGGCACGGCTCCCCAGAGCAGACCGCCCACCACGACGAGCTGGTTGCCTATGGCGGTAGCCACAAACCAGCCGCCCATCATCATGCCCTTATACTTCGGGGGAGCCACTTTCGACACGAACGAGATGCCCATGGGCGAGAGCAGCAGCTCTCCGAAGGTGAGGATGAGATACGTTCCGATGAGCAGGTTGGGCGTGACGTCGGCCACATGCTGTGCCACGGGCTCACCGTCGGCACCCATCACCGTCTGCGGCATGGGAAGTCCCATAGAGCCGAAGGCCATCAGGGCGTAGGCTGCTGCTGCCACAATCATGCCGTAGGCAATCTTGCGCGGTGCCGACGGCTCCTTGCCCTTGGCCGAGAGCGCTCCGAAGATGGCCATCGACACTGGCGTCAGCGCCACCACGTAGAAGGGATTGAACTGCTGGAAGATGGGGGCCTCGATGCCCAGCTCGCCCTGCAGGCGATTGTACTTCCACACCAGCAGCGCCACGGCTGCAATGATGATGGCAGCGGCGATGCCCTTCCCCTTCTGCGTCTTGCTCTGGAACAGGGCGAAGCCGCCATAGACTATCAGGATGATGAGCACCAGGTTCCACACGTCGAAGGCCATGGCTTGCACACCCTCTACGGTATGGTCGGTGAACTCGTCGGCGAAGTATGTCAGCGACAGGCCGTTCTGGTGGAAGGCCATCCAGAAGAAGATGACCACGGCGAACACCATGCACAGGGCCACGATGCGCTGTTTGGTCTCCTCCTTTGTCAGCTCAGGCTCGCTGCTGGCGGCAGCTTGTGCCTTGTCGGCTTTCTTGTTGCCTCCCTCCGTATGGCGGAAGGTGCTGCGGAAGAGGTAGTAGATGGCGATGCTGAGGATGAGTGAGGCACAGGCCACTGCAAACGAGAAGTGGTAGGCGTCGTTGCTCGAGTAGCCCAGCGACGTCTCGGCCCACTCCTTAATCTTGATGGCGGCCGTGGGTGCGAAGAGGGCACCGATGTTGATGGCCATGTAGAAGATGGAGAAGCCCGCGTCGCGCTTGTCGGCATACTTCGGGTCGTCGTAGAGGTTGCCCACCATCACCTGCAGGTTGCCCTTGAACAGGCCAGTGCCGAATCCGATGAGCAGCAGTGCGGCCAACATCACCACCAGGGCAGTGGTGTCGCCGCCAAGGGGCACCGACAGCAGCAGGTAGCCCACGAACATGATGATGATGCCCGTGGTTACCATCTTGCCGAAGCCGAACTTGTCGGCCAGCATGCCGCCGAAGAGCGGGAAGAAGTAGACGAACATGAGGAACGAACTGTAGATGGTGCCTGCCATGCCGGCCGACAGTCCATAGTTTGCCCTCAGAAACAGTGCGAAGACGGCGAGCATGGTGTAGTAGCCGAAGCGCTCGCCAGTGTTGGCCAGTGCCAACGCGAATAGTCCTTTAGGTTGACCTTCAAACATGATTAAATGATATTAAATTGTTGATAGTTGTTACGTTCTGAATCTTAGATGGTGCAAAGGTAACAATATAATTCCAAATGACCAAAAAAAAGAAACGATTTGTAGAGGCGGGAAATGGGAAGCTGGCAAGTTTTGCGTGCAGTGCGGTTGAAATCAGTTCCAAAGAAATCGACTTGGCTTATTTCAGTTTATTCTTTGACATTTCGTTAAACCGCACAGGTCGAATTTCTTTCATTTATTCAGATGACTGAGCTATTACTTAACCCACCCGATTGTGTTTAATTTCCAAAAATAAAAAGTTCAGGATTTGAACGCAATTTTGAGCGAATATTAGAGAAAAATGGCCGTTTCGTACCGTCAGTGGATGTCCGTGAGCGAAGAAATTGGTGACAAGATAAGCCAAAACCTGCACAAAGCAAGTGGTTTTGTGCAGGTTTTTTCGCCATTTTTTGCTCAGTTTCTCGTTTTTTAAGCACACCAAATTTTCAAAAGTCAACGCCAAATTTTTCTGCGGCGTTGACTTTTGAAAGTCTCATGGCCGGAAATTTCACTAAAACACACGTAAGCGTTTGTGGGACAACCAATTATCAAAACATCTCAAATTTCGCGTTTTTTCGACCAAAAGTTTTCTCGTTCAAAAATATCGCGTTTTGGTGAGGGTTGACTGTTCAATTTTACCTCGTGTTTAATATTCTTTTCATATTTTGCGGTTCTAACGTAGCCGCTCAGTCATGCCAAAATAGTTCGAGACTGTATGGTTGACCTTACTCCAATCTTGCCCCGGGGCAACCGCACAGTTCGAACTATTGTCATGGCCTTTTCAAACTTTGGGCAAGGTTTCACCCTGTTATCTCCATGACTTTTTCGTTCATTCCATCATGTAGACGGTTTTGCGGCCAGTCTGCCTACAGGGGTTGCTGATAGATTTGCTCGTATGCCTTGGCCACTTTCAGGTAGTGGTGGTGCCGCTCGATGTATTCTATGCTCTGTCGCTTCAAGGGTGGGATGCGCTCGGGGTGGAGCGCAATCTGCTCTATCTGGTGGCAGACGCTCTCGAAGGTGGGCTCCACGTTGATGATGGGTCGCAGGTGGCTCTCGCAGAGGATGTCGTAGTTCTCGGACTCTCCTCCCCCCACGCAGACGATGCCCTTCGACATGGCGAGCAGGGCGTTCATGGCCGGAGTGTAGCTGTAGAGCTGGTCGAGGATGACGTCGCTGCTGTCCATCATGTGCTGGTATTGCTCGTAGGGCACTCCCTCGGCCTTCACGATGGCGATGTGGCCGGGATGGCGGTTGGCGACGGCTTCCGCGGCCTGGAGCATGATGTCGGTGCCCTTGTAGGCGCTGCGCCCCCGGCTGATGCCGATGAAGACCCTGACGGGGTGGGGGGCCTCGCTGCTGACGACGGGGGCGGGACTCTGCGGCACGATGGGCATGGGCACGAAGTGGAGTTTTGAGGCGAAGTATGGCCGATAGCACACCATATATTCGTAGAGACCGGCCACGATGTCGTCGCAGTCGGTGGCGATGAGGCGGTTCAGCTGCTCCTTGGCGGTGCCCATCCATTCGCGTTGCTCGCGCAGTGCCGGCTCGTCGGTTCGCAAGCTGTCGCCAATGTTGAAGTCGCCGTAGCGCAAGGGTTTGTGAAGGGTGTTCTCGCTCACCCAGTAGTAGTCCATGCCCATGGCACAGAGCACCATGCGCCCGTTGTGGCGGCGCAGATGGCGGTAGATGGGTGCCAGCCGCTCGGCCCTCAGCTCGAAGAACAGGGGGTTGATGAGCTGCACCACGTCGTAGCCCTTGAGGCGTGGCAGCAGCGTGGCGATGCGTGCCGTCAGCCGAAGCCCCGCCAGCGGGCCTCTGGGGCGGCTGACGTCGATGTCGCGCGGGTAGTCCTTCCAGAAGTCGCCGTTCGACACCACGGTGACCTCGTGCCCCAGCTGTCGCAGACCCAGTGCCAGCGTGGCGTGCACATTGCTATATTCTCCAAGCAGCAGAATCTTCATCGTTCGCGGTTCATCATGGGGAGTAGTCGCAGCAACACGTTCAGACCAGCATCGGTGCTGGAGATGCGGCGAAACCACTTGTATTTCGTGGTGTAGTCTTGGTCGGGTAGGGGGAAGAGTCCCTTGCGGCTCAGCTCGGCCAGGCGGTGCTTGAGATATGACTTGCTGCGCGTGTCGACGATGACCTTGTAGATGTAGTCCATCGTCAGTTGTGCCACGCGTCGCTGCAGCGCCAGTCGCTCGTTGTGGGGCATCATGGCGGCTTGATGGTGCAGACGGCCGATGATGTCCTTCAGGTCGTTGAGCCGCCTCAGCTGTAGGCGCGGCTCCTTCGCCGTGGTTATCGACTGTGGCCGTTGGCGGTAGAAGTAGGCTTGGGCATCGGTGGTGCGGAGCGTCTCGGCCCTGAGCAGCAGCAGGGGTGTGAACTCCTCGTCTTCGTGGACGATGCCGGGGGTGAAGCGCAGACTGCCGAGGATGCTGCGGCGGAAGAGGTAGCCGCAGGCCGACCCACGGATGTTGTGCTTGCGCATGTGCTCGGCACCGCTGGTGGGCTCCTCGTCGTGATAGGCCAGGCCCTTCACCTGCTCGGTGGTGAAGGAGAACATCACCACGTCGGGCTGGTGGAAGCGGGCGATGTCGAGGCAGTGGTCGTAGTGTCCGGCCACGAGCATGTCGTCGGCATCTACAAACTGTATGTACCTGCCACGTGCCATCTTCAGGCCGGTGTTGCGTGCCGCGCTCAGTCCGCCGTTGGGCTGGCGGATGTAGGTCAGCTGGTGGGCCACGTCGGCCAGCGACGGCAGTGGCGTGAGGGCCGAGCCGTCGTCCACGAGGATGATTTCGCGCTCCTCGGCGTTGAGCGCCAGTGCCAGGATGCTGTCGATACATTCGCGCAGCATGCTGGCGGGCAGCTCGTAGTAGGTGATGATGAAGCTCACGAGCGGATAGCGCTCGTCGGGGTCGTTCGTCGGTTGATATTGCATAGTGTTTCTATTCCTAAGAGGTTCAGCAACACGGCCTTGGCTCTCTGCTTGGCGGTGAGGCCATGGCTGAGGGGGTTGACATGGCGGGTGGACAGCGTGGCCCGGGTGCCCGACAGGCGGGCCACGTCGAGCTGTATGTTGAGCACGTGCATGTAGTAGCGGTCGTCGCACCAGTGGGGTAGCACCTGCATGTGGGCCTCGAGCAGCATGGCGAGGGCGGTGCCGTCGGCGGTGGCGGTGATGCCGTGGGCGTTGCTGCAATAGTGGTACATGCCCATGTGGTTGACCACGATGCGCTTCGTCTTTCGCAGCAGCAGCGGCAGCGTCCAGGCATCCTCGAAGACCTTCCCCTTGGGGAACTGCACGTCGGTGAACAGCTGGCGGCGGAACACCTTGTTGCAAGCGTAGGTGTGCTCGTAGGCATGCCCATGGAGCCAGTAGTCGCTCATGTCGGTGTAGGCCTGGGCTTCGAGGGCGATGGGCTGCTGGCGGGGTGTGCCGCTGTGGCGCATCAGGGGAAACTCCACCATGTCGGCATGCTCCATCAGTGGCATCTGGTGCTCGTAGGTGTCGGGGGCAATGTGGTCGTCGCTGTCGACGAAGGCCACGCAGTCGCCCTTGGCCACCAGCAGCCCCGCATTGCGTGCGTCGCTCAGTCCGCCGTTAGGCTTGTGCACCACGCTGATACGCCCATCGCGCTGCGCCCAGGCGTCGCACAGCTGTGGACAACGGTCGGGCGAGCCATCGTCGACAAGGATGATGTCCAGATCGGCGAAGGTCTGGTCGACAACACTCTGAACGCAGCGGTCGAGGGTGCTTTCCACTCGGTAGACGGGGATGATGACGCTCAGCTTCATGTGCATGCTATTCTTTCTTCTTCAGTTTGCCCCTCAGCTTCTGCGCCACGCCCTTCAGGTAGAGTCTGCGGTCGAGCTGATGGAAACAATAGGCCAGTCCGATGGCCGTGGTGACCGACATGAGCAGATAGCGCCATAAGGGGGCGGTGATGAACGAGCAGACGAGGCAGAGGGCGGTGAGTCCCACGGTGGCGGCGATGATGCGCAGACTGCTGGCCGACAGGCGGAAGCCGTAGCGCCAGGAGATGAGCGACGTGGTGACGATGACATCGACCACGCTCACGGCCAGCATGCCGTAGCCCAGTCCGTCGACGCCCCACAGCGTGTAGGCCACGGCGATGATGCAGAAGGTCTTGCCGCTGCTCCACAGCGTCTCCACCCAGAAGAGGTAGCGCGTGTCGCCCTTGGCATAGACGATGTAGTCCATGGGGAAGCACATCGCCTTGAGGATGCTGGCCATGGCCAGGAGGCGCACCATGCGGTCGATGACCAGAAACTCGCTGGTGAGCAGGATGCGGATGGCCAGCGGCGTGGCCAGGATGAGCAGCATGGCCACGGGGGCCACGATGAGCAGGATGATCTCGGTCTGCTGGTTGGCAAAGGCGAATGCCTCGCGCTGGTCGGTCTTGATGAGGCTCGACAGATGGGGGAAATAGTCGGCGGCCATGGCCGAGAACACCAGGCCGAAGAGCTGCGTAGTGATGGTGTTGCCGGCTTGGTAGAACCCCACGTCGCCGAGCGACCCTTCGTGGTTGATGAAGATGGTGATGCCGTAGGAGGTGAGGGTACCCACGATGGAACCCACCGTCATCACGGCGCCAAACTTGATGATGTCGTGGCCCTGCGTCCACAGCGTGTGCAGCCCTATGCGCTGCTTGGGGGCATGTGGCGTGATGCGGTGCGAGATGATGCGAACCACAGTGAAGTAGACCACGCTGAGCACAATCATCGCCGGCACGATGCCCTGCATGCCCCAGAAGAAGTAGATGGGCACGCTCAGCAGTAGTCCGCACAGCGGGGGCACGGTGCTGCAGAAGGCCAGCAGCTTGTAGCGGCGCATGCCTTGCAGGATGGCCAGCTCGCCAGTGCCCATCACGTTGAGGAACACGGCCACCGACAGCAGCATGAAGTAGGGGGTGTAGCCCGGCTCATCGAACGAGATGTGGGCCATGAGGGGCGAGAGGGCCACGGTGAGCACCAGGCCGAAGACCGAGGCGAAGAGCACCAGCCGCCTCACCATCCTGATGGTGAACGCCAGCACTTCGGCGTTGCCGCCAGCATTGGCTTGCGCGATGGTGGGCACCGAGGCCACGTTGAGCCCCAGCATCGACAGCTGCTGCAGCGTGTTGGAGGCGTTGTTGAAGATGGAGGCCATGCCAATGCCCTTCGAGTGTAGGATGTAGGCCACCAGCTTGCCCCGCACTATGTTCACCAGCATGTTGAACAGCTGGGCACCACCGAAGACGGCGGTGCTCGACACGATGCGGCGGTAGGTGCTGTTTTTACTCTTCACTTTTCACTTAAAAAGATTCTTCACTCTTCACTTAAAAAAGATGCTCGGTTTTACTTGTTTTTCTCTGTTTTACAAAGTCAACACTCTATTAGTTTTTTCAATTTAGGAAAACAGGTGAAAACCAATAATACAGATAAAAACCTTTTCATTTGCGCTTGATTTTGTTTTTTTCTCGGTTTTACTTGTTTTTCCCTGTTTTACTAAGTCAACAGACTTCATTAGTGGTGAGATGTGAGTGGTGGGAGGATACCTCTTCCGTTTCATTTTTCATCATTATCATCTGGGCGTGCAAGCTATTCTCTCACCTCTCACTTCTCACTTAAAAAAGACTTTTCACTTTAAACTTGATGGTGTGGAATGGCCGTCGCCCTGCGCGAGCCGCAGCATAGGGGAATCCGCTCTGGTGCATGGCGGGGCCACGGAGCAGGTACACCTCTTGTGCCTGGGCGATGACGTAGAAGTCGAGCAGCGTCTTCTCGTAGTATTCGTAGCTATGGGCACCGTCGTTGCCGATGTGCGAGATGTGGCCGGGGATGACCACGGCACCGTGCTCCTTCTGTGCCCGGGCGAGGAAGGTGGTGCTGTCAGAGCAGGCCACGATGCGGCAGCCGGGGTGCGCCGTGCGCAGTGTGGCCATCTGCTCCATGCAGGCAACCAGCAGCGCCTCGCGGTCGGTGCTGCTGAGCGGTTCGCCATACACCTCCTCGTTGAAGTCGTCGAGCAGATGGCAGAAGCGGGCCGACACGGTGATGTACTCGTCGCCCGTCAGCAGCCTCAACTCGTCCAAGTGCTGTTGCAGCCGTGGGGTGGGGCGGAACAGCTGCTCGAAGACCGCAGCATAATCGTGGTCGTAGCAGCAGCCCGCATTGGTATATACGTGCAGCTGATGCTCAGGATGCTTCCTCATCCTTCGGCGCAGCAGCCACTCCTGCCAGCGGTGCTCCCAGCGGGTGTCGGCTTGCGAGTCGATGATGAGGCGCTGTGTGCGGCCGGGGTCGAAGCATACGTCCTCGTCGCTGATGCGCCAGTCGTAGCTGGCAGGTTGCAGATAGTCGGTCAGGCGGAAGGGATGCGTGAAGTACAGCTTGAACTGCCGTCCCGTCTGCTGGCAAGCCATAAACACGCTCACCGCCCCACGCAGCCGGTCGGCCAGGCCCCCGCTGCTGGCATTGCCGCAGAACATGCTGATACAAGCTCCTGAAGCCCCTCCTACGGCCCCCGAGGGGGCTTCTATAGTTTTGCTTTCAGACTGCGGGTCTATCGTGCCCGCCTCGGGGGGCGAAAGGGGGGCCTCTATCTCCTTTTCTATCTCCTTCTCCATCCTGGGCCTCACCACCATCCATCGGTACATGCTGGGCCACAGGCGCTGCGCCGTCTTCTTCAGCAGCAGCGAGGGCGAATACTTCAGGGCGAAGAGCACGAACAGCAGCCGATAGCTCTTCATGCCCAAAAAGCGGCGTCGCTCTTGGGCGGTGAGCAGCTGTGGCTCTATGTGGTTGAAAGCTTGTCGCAGGTTCTGCAGAATCTCGTCTTCGCCGGTGGCCAACTGGCGGTGGTGCTGCATGAAGAAAGCCATCTGCCATCGCCAACTGTGAAACAGCTTAGTGTTAGCCAAGCGGTATTCCTTGCTGTCGCGTCCGAAAGCGTCGGCCACGACATCCTTCAGTTGGCAACTGGTGCGCAGCAGGTGGAACTTGCGGGGCGACACCTTGCCCGTCATCGATTCGGCGTAGTTTAAGTAGTAGTAGCGGGCAGTGGAAAAAGCCACTCTGCTGGCGTGGATGAGGAAGATGCGCTCGTCGACCTCGTCGCTGTAGACAAACACGGGTTCCTTCCTTTCGGGCCAGCTGCTGTTGCGCCATGCGCTGCGGCGATAGAGACCGCCGTTGCAGCCAATGCTCCAGCTGGGCATGGTGTGCTTCACCAGCTGTCGCCCTTCGTATACTTGCTGGGCGTCTACCGTCTCGTCGGGCAATGTCAGCGTAGTGCGCCCCGTGGGTTCGTCGATGAAGAGCATCTGTGGATACACGATGTCGGCATTGGTCACTTGTTGCCGCTTCAGCATGGTGTCTAAGTAGTCGTCGCTCAGCTGGTCGTCAACGTCGAAGGCCACCACGAACTCTCCCTTTGCCATGAACACGGCACGGTCGCGCGGCAGCTTGCACGAGCCACTGCCTGGCTGCGAGCACCACCTGACGCGCCCGTCGGCGCTGGCCAGCTCGCCCAGGATGGCGGCCGTGGCGTCGGTGGAGCCGTCGTCGACCACCACCCACTCCCAAGCCACCCACGTCTGCCGCACCAGGCAGTCGTAGGCCGCTCGCAGGAAACGCTCGCCGTTGTAGACGGGCGTCACCACCGAGATGAGGGGCTGTGTTTGCATATTCCACTGCAAAAATACTGCTTTTCCACGACATGAGCAAGAAAATGGGGGAAAATCAACAAATCAGTAACGATTAAAGGTCAAGTCCGTGCCTTGCGAGCGACAGGGGGCTGGCGGAGCGGGAAAAACGCCATGCTCTTTGGGTTGGCAGCGCACGCCGCCATGATTGGCAGCGGCCGCTGCCAATCATGGCGGCGGTCGGGGACAATGATGGCAGCGGCCGCTGCCAACCTGTTTTTGGCTATGGCCTATTCATGGGGTGCATGGTGGGGGTGGCGGGGCGGCCCAGCGCTGCTCTCGCCATCGGTAATCCTGTTAGTGGTTTCGCTGCCGTGGGCGACGTGGTCATCGGGGTGTTGCAGCGGGGATGCGAAAAAATAAAAGGAGGCGAGCACCTGCTGATGGGGTGTTCGCCTCCTGCCTGGCGGGTATGTTTCCCTGTGTGTGGGGGTTTATTTGATGTTGGGTTCCTCCAGCCCGATGCCCTTCTTGCGGTCGACCACCTTCAGCACGAGTCCGAGGATGAGTGCTGCCACGCCGAGTGCTGCGAGCATCACCAGCGGCCAGGTGTAGTCCTTCTGCGTGGGGTCGGTGACGCCCTCGTTGGTGGCATCGAGCACCTTGCCGATGAGGAGGGGGAAGAGCCACAGACCGATGTTCTGAATCCAGAAGATGAGGGCGTAGGCGGAGCCTATGACCTTCGGCTCCACCAGCTTGGGCACCGACGGCCACAGCGATGCTGGCACCAGCGAGAACGAGGCACCCAGCACGAGGATGGTGAGATAGGCCACGACGATGCCGCCCACCTGGCTGCTGCTGAAGGCCGGCAGGATGAAGGCGAAGGTGAGGTGGCATCCGATGAGCAGCAGGCTGCCGAGCACGAGCATCGAGGCGGCCTTGCCCTTGTGGTCGACGTAGGAGCCGAGGATGGGGGTGATGAGCACGGCCAGCAGGGGGAAGACGGCGAAGATGGTCTCGGCCGACTGGCGCATGTAGCCCATGAAGCAGTAGGTGACGAGTGCCAGCACCGAAAGGCCCAGCAAACCGTATTTCACTTCTTTCTTCTTCTGGAAATTGCTGGCGAAGCCGGCGGCGGCCACCACGAGCATGATGAGATACTGGACGATGGTGACGCTGTCGGAAGCCCAGAACGAATTCTCGTCGGGTGGCGTGAGGGTGAGGTTGCACTGCAGCATGTTGACGGCATACTTCTGGAAGGGGAAGATGGCCGAGTAGTAGAGCACGCAGAGCAGGGCCACGAGCCAGAAGCCGCTCGAGGTGAGTATCTGCCCCAGGTCTTTGATGCGGAAGGGGTCGTCTTTCTCCTCGGCCTCGCCCGTCTGCGCGTCGAGCTTCTTGTCCATGAAGAAATAGACGATGAACATGATGAGGGCGATGCAGAGGAGCACCACGCCGAAGGCGACGGAGCGGCTGACGCTGATGTCGCCGCCGAGCTTGCAGAAGAAGGGCGAGAAGATCATGCAGGTGGCCACGCCAAGACGGGCCAGTGCCATCTCGCTGCCCATGGCCAGCGCCATCTCGCGGCCCTTGAACCACTTGACGATGCCTCGCGAGACGGTGATGCCGGCCATCTCGCAGCCGCAGCCGAAGATCATGAAGCCGCATGCCGCCAGCTTGGCCGACGCGGGCATGCCCTCGTAGAAGGGGCTGACACCCAGCTCGTCGAAACCGGGGATGTAGTTCAGGTTGTTGGTGAACCAGGTCTCAAGTCCGCTGCCGATGAAGCTGTCGGTCATGGCGTACCACTTGATGACGGCTCCAACGAGCATCACCGCTCCTGAGAGGATGGCGGTGAAGCGCACGCCCATCTTGTCGAGGATGATGCCGGCGAAGATGAGGAAGAAGACGAACACATTGAGGAACACCTCGGAGCCTTGCATCGTGCCGAAGGCCGAGCCGTCCCATCCACGGGTGTCTTGCACCTCCTTGAAGATGGGCGAGAGGATGTCCATGAAGATGTAGCTGCAAAACATGGCCAGGGCCAGCAGCAGCAGGGCTGTCCACCGCATGGCGGCGGAGTCGCGTAGAGTCTTTTGAATAGTTTGTGACATTATTGGTTTGAGATTTGAGAATAGTTTAGGGGTGGATGGTAAGGGGTGAGTGGTGAGAGGTGAGTGGAGGATAGAAATGCGGTGGCAAATTTTGCACTCTTCACTCTTCACTTTTTATACGGGAATCTTGTCGATGCGGCGCTGGTGGCGTCCTCCCTCGAAGTCGGTGGCGAAGAACTCGTCCATGATTTTGCGGGCCATGTCCTCGCTGATGAAGCGGCCGGGCATCACCAGCACGTTGGCATTGTTGTGTTGGCGGATGAGGTGGGCAATCTCGGGAATCCAGCACAAGCCAGCACGTATGCTTTGGTGCTTGTTCAGCGTCATGTTGATGCCCTCGCCGCTGCCGCAAATGGCAATTCCGGGATAAACCTCGTTCTGCTCAATTCCCCGGGCAAGGGCATGCCCGAAATCGCTGTAGTCGCAGCTCTCCTCGGTGTATGTGCCATAGTCTTTGTAGGCGTAGCCCTTCTCGTCGAGATACTTTTTAACGAACTGCTTCAGTGCGTAGCCAGCATGGTCGCTGGCCAGTCCAATCGTCTTTGTTTCCATGTTATTATTAGTAATGAATGATTAAATGAATGCTGCAAAGGTACGAAATGTTTGTGAATCCCGAAAATAATTGAGCGAAAAGTTACGCATTAAAAAAATAATGTGTAATTTTGCGGATGAAGAATGACATGTTTTAACAATCTAAATAAAGGATGGAAGAAAGAAAACGAATCTGGAAGGAAATCAGAAAGTTTGAAGAGATTCTCTTCGAGGAGTACAACGGCATTGCCAAGATTACCATCAACAGGCCGCAATGCCGCAACGCTTTCACTCCTCTCACCACGAAGGAGCTGAGCGAGGCTTTCAGCATGTGCCGCGAAATGCAGCGCATCCGGGTGGTGCTGCTCACGGGGGCCATGTCGCCTGTGCCCGATGGCATGAAGGCGGAGGAGGTGAAGCATGCTTTCTGTAGTGGTGGCGACATGCACGTGAAGGGCCGCGGCGGATACATCGACGACGAGGGCGTGCCCCGCTTGAGCGTGCTCGACGTGCAGATGCAGATACGTCGATTGCCCAAGCCCGTCATCGCCATGGTGAACGGCTATGCCATCGGCGGAGGGCATGTGCTGCACCTGGTGTGCGACCTGACGATAGCGTCGGATAACGCCATCTTCGGACAGACGGGGCCGAAGGTGGGTTCGTTTGATGCCGGCTTTGGCAGCAGCTACTTGGCGCGCATCGTGGGGCAGAAGAAGGCTCGCGAGATTTGGTTCCTGTGCCGACAGTACAGTGCCGCTGAGGCCGAGCGCATGGGACTGGTGAACAAGGTGGTGCCCCTGGCGCAACTGGAAGACGAGTGCGTGAGCTGGGCCGAGACGATGATGGAGCGCTCGCCCATCGCCCTGCGAATGATTAAGGCGGGGCTCAACGCCGAGCTCGACGGACAGGCGGGCATACAGCAGCTGGCGGGCGATGCCACCATGCTCTATTACTTCCTCGACGAGGCACAAGAGGGCGGGAAGGCCTTCTTGGAGAAGCGCAAGCCCGACTTCGGACAATTCCCGCAGGTGCCGTGAGAGTTAGGAGTTAGGAGTTAGGAGTTAGGAGTTAGGAGTTACCCTCACTCGAAACAACTCCTCACTCCTCACTCCTCACTCCTCACTCCTAACTCAAATAAACTCCTAACTCCTAACTCCTCACTCAAAAAGCTCCTAACTCAAAGCTGTATGCTCTCGATGCGCAGCTTCAGTATGCCAGCGGGCACGCGCACCGTCACCATGTCGCCCACATGCTTGTTAAGCAGGGCTTCGGCGATGGGCGACTTGATGGAGATCTTGCCTTCGCGCAGGTTGGCTTCGTGGGGGCTGGCAATGGTGTAGGTCATCCGCTTGTCGGTGGCGAGGTTGGTCATCTCCACCTTGCTGAGGAGTTGAACCTTGTCGGTGGCGAGACGCGACATGTCGATGACGCGCGCATTCTCCAGCACCCGCTGCTTGAAGCGAATCCTGCCCAGCAGCCTCGCCTGCTCGCGCTTGGCGGCATGATACTCAAAGTTCTCGCTGAGGTCGCCTTTGTCGCGGGCCTCGGCAATGGCTTCCCTCACCTGCGGCAGCTCCACGCTCTCTAATTGGCGCAGCTCGGCCACCAGCTTGTCGTAGCCTTCTTGTGACATGTATTCCATACTTACGTGTGTGGTCTGATTGTTCTTTTCGGCCGCAAAATTACGGATTATTCTGCACATTTCAAACGAAAAACTGATTTTTGTGAATAAATTATCGATTCATATCCAGGAGCGAGTGCTCCATTTCCTTCAGCCCGCAGGCACCAGCCGGGGCGTATATACCGAGCGGCGCATCTGGCTCGTCACCGTCAGCGACGGACAGCGGCAGGGCGTGGGCGAGTGTGCCCCGCTGCCCGACCTGAGCTGCGACGCTTTGCCCCCTATAATATATAATAATGTGTTGCGGCGCTTCTGCGACGAAATGGAACGGACGGGGCAGCTCGACGCAGAAGCCCTGCGCCCCTATCCGAGCATGCTCTTCGGACTGGAGACGGCTTTGCTCTCGCTGTCTTCTCACCGCCCACCACTCACTCCTCACCTCCTGTTCGACACTCCCTTCAGCCGTGGCGAGGTGGGCATCCCCATCAACGGCTTGGTGTGGATGGGCACGTATGAAGAGATGAGCCGCCGCATCGAGGAGAAGTTGCAGCAGGGTTTCCGCTGTATCAAGCTGAAGATTGGCGCCATCGACTTCGAGCAGGAGCTGCGGCTGCTGGAGCGCATACGCAGCCGCTTCGGCCCACGCCAGGTGGAACTCAGGGTCGATGCCAACGGAGCCTTCAGCTATGCCGATGGCGACGCCCTCTACAAGCTGGAGCTGCTGTCGCAGTATGCCCTGCACTCTATCGAGCAACCCATCCGCGCCGGACAGTGGGCCAACATGGCCGAACTGTGTCGCGACGCCCCCCTGCCCATCGCCCTCGACGAGGAACTCATCGGCATCAACGACCCCGAGCAGAAGCGGCAGATGCTGCACATCATCAAGCCAGCCTACATCGTGCTGAAGCCCTCGCTCCACGGCGGCATGATGGGGTGCCGAGAGTGGGTCGACTTGGCCAACAGCCTGGGCATCGGCTACTGGATCACCTCGGCCTTGGAGAGCAACGTGGGGCTGAACGCTATTGCACAGCTGTGCAGCGCCTTGCCCCCCAGTGGTGGAAGCAACACGCTAATGCCGCAGGGCTTGGGAACGGGCAAACTCTTCGCCGACAACATCGAAATGCCCTTGGAGATAAGAGGCGACAAGCTGTGGACAACGTGAAAAAAGCGGGGAAAAAGTTTGTTCATGTCGGGGAAAAGCCGTAACTTTGCACCGTGATTGAGATAGAACGACACATAGAAATATTGCTGCTGAGCAACGACTGCGTGATTGTGCCAGGCCTGGGAGGCTTCATGGCACATCATGTGGATGCCCGCTACGACGAGAGCGACGGCATGTTCATACCGCCCATACGTACGCTCGGATTCAATCCGCAGTTGCAGTTGAACGACTCGTTGCTGGTGCAGTCATATATCGAGGCCCACGACATCAGCTACCCCGAAGCACTGCGGCGGGTTGAGGACGAGGTGGCCGAGCTGCGTGCCCACCTGGATGCCACAGGCTCGTACGAGCTGAACGGCATTGGCGTGCTGCGCCTGAACGAGGAGGGCAACATGGAGTTCGAGCCTTGCGAAGCCGGCATCCTCACCCCCAGCCTCTATGGCTTTGGCTCGTTTGCCATGAAGCCCCTGCAGCCAGCAGCCGCCAAGACCGTGAAGGCAGAGCGCTTGGAGGCCAACAGCGTGCCCGACGAGAAGCCCATCACCATCAAGATGGCGTGGCTGCGCAACGCCGTGGCCGTGGCTGCCGCCGTGCTGGCCTTCCTGATGATTGGCACCCCCGTGAAGAACAGCGACCCGATGAGCGACATGCAGCAGAGCGCCTTCATCAACGTGAGCACGCATCACAGACCGTCGGCCACCCATGCCGACGCGCTGGCAGCACCTGCCGAGGGCGACGATGCCTTGGAGACCGTAGCCGAGCTGTCCACCACTGGCAGTCTGGGCACCACCACGCCCAGCAGCACCTTTGGCATCGTCATGGCATGTCAGGTTTCGGAGAAGAATGCGCAGGCCTTCATCAGCCAGCTCAGCGAGAAAGGCTTCACCGATGCACGCATCGTGGTCAGCGGAGGCAACCATATCCGCCGCGTCGTCTATGGCAGCTATGAGAGTGAAGACGAGGCCGCCGCCACCCTGCGCCAACTGCGCAGCGAGAGCCGCCTCTTCAAGGACACTTGGATTATGGAGTTCAAATAATCATCGACCGCTTTAATTTATTCTATCCCTTTTATGAAGCGTGTCCGCTGTCCCAAATGCGATCATTTTATTACCTTCGACGAAACCCGCTATGAGGCGGGCCAGTCGTTGGTGTTCCTTTGCCCCGAGTGTGGCAAGCAGTTTGGCATCCGCATGGGCGTGTCGAAGCTCAGGCAGACACAGCGCGAGGAGAACCAAACCAGCGTGGAAGAGCAGATGCAGGATTCGGAGTATGGCAGCATCGTCGTCATCGAGAACGTGTTTCATTTCAAGCAGGTGCTGCCGCTGCATCTGGGCGACAACACCATCGGCCGCTACCAGAAGGGCAATCCCATCACTACGCCCATTGAGACCGTCGACCCCAGCGTCGACCTGCTGCACTGCATCATCAACGTGAGCCGCGACAAGCAGGGCCGTCTGCGCTATGTGCTGCGCGATGCCAACAGCAACACGGGCACCTTCGTCGACAACACCGAGATTCCACCACGCGAGCGCCGCATCATCGGCGATGGCACCCTCTTCACCATTGGCGCTACCAGCATTATATTGAAACTTGAAGATTAAGATACAGCCATGAACGCAAAACCCAAGAAACGCCGTTGGCACTGCCTGAGCGGGCAGGAACCCACCGAACTGGACAAGCAAGTGATGTACTGGGAGCAGAAGGGAAAGCTGGTGCCCACACGCGATTTGATAAAGACGCCCGAGCAGATTGAGGGCATCCGTCGAGCTGGCGTGGTCAATACGGGTGTGCTCGATGCCGTGGCCGCCGCCATCCACGAGGGCATGAACACGCTGGAGATCGACCAGATTTGCCGCCATTATTGCGAGGAGCATCATGCCATCCCTGCCTGTCTGGGCTACGAGGGATTCCCCATGAGCGTGTGCACCAGCATCAACGAGGTGGTGTGCCATGGCATCCCCAAGGAGACCGACGTGCTGCAGGAGGGCGACATCATCAACGTCGACTTCACCACCATCCTCGACGGCTATTATGCCGACGCCTCGCGCATGTTCATCATAGGCAAGACGTCGCCCGAGAAGGAACAGCTGGTGCGCGTGGCCAAGGAGTGCTTAGAGATTGGCATGGAGGCCGCCAAGCCGTGGGGCTTCGTGGGCGACATCGGCCACGCCATCGAGAAGCACTGCAAGAAGTATGGCTATGGCATCGTGCGCGACCTGGCCGGTCATGGCGTGGGGCTGAAATTCCACGAGGAGCCCGACGTGAACCACTACGGCCACCGTGGCACGGGCATGTTGCTGGTGCCGGGCATGGTCTTCACCATCGAGCCGATGATCAACATGGGCACGTGGAAGGTGTTCATCGATGCCGACGACCCCTACGAGTGGGAGGTCATCACCGAAGACGAGAAACCGTCGGCACAATGGGAGCACACCCTGCTCATGACCGAGCATGGCGTTGAGGTGCTCACCTACTGAGTTAGGAGTTAGGAAGCCCCTCCCCCCGCCCCCCCATGGGGGGGAGCATATAGACCCAACGCCCCGCAAAGCTAACTACTCCCCCCCCATGGGGGGGCGGGGGGAGGGGCTTCCTAACTCTTAGAATTCTGATGTGAAGTGGAACTGTAGGTGCTTGAAGTCCTGCTGGG
The DNA here is from genome assembly GCA_902790625.1 of uncultured Prevotellaceae bacterium. Lineage (GTDB taxonomy): Bacteria > Bacteroidota > Bacteroidia > Bacteroidales > Bacteroidaceae > Prevotella. The sequence continues at coordinate 123,445 of CADASP010000017.1, forward strand.
CCATTTGCAACATATAGCCGCTGTCGGCCAAGAATACGTCGCGGCCCTCTTTGTCTTTGGCCATGTACTGGTATTTGCGCTTCTTAAACTGCTCCAGCTCCTGCTCGTCGTCGCTGCTGATCCAACAAGCCTTGTAGAGGTTCACCGGCTCCCAGCGGCAGCGGGCGTTGTATTCGTTCTCCAATCGGTACTGAATCACCTCGAACTGCAGCTGGCCCACGGTGCCGATGATTTTGCGGTTGTTGAACTGGTTGACAAACAGCTGGGCCACGCCCTCGTCCATCAGCTGGTCGATGCCCTTCTGCAGCTGCTTGGCCTTCATCGGGTCGTCGTTCTCGATATATTTGAACAATTCGGGCGAGAACGATGGCAGGCCGCGGAAGTGCAGCTGCTCGCCCTCGGTCAGCGTGTCGCCAATCTTGAAGATGCCCCCCGTGTCGGGCAGTCCCACGATGTCGCCCGGCCACGCCTCGTCGATGGTGCTCTTGCGCTGCGCCATGAACTGTGTGGGGCTGGTGAAGCGCATCGTCTTTCCCTGCCGCACGTGCAGATAGGGGGTGTTGCGCTGGAACCTGCCTGAGCACACCTTGCAGAAGGCGATGCACGAGCGGTGGTTGGGGTCGATGTTGGCGGTAATCTTGAAGATGAACCCCGTGAACTTTAGCTCTTCGGGTTGCACGTCGCGCTCCTCGGCCTTGGTGGGACGGGGGCTGGGGGCAATCTCCACGAAGCAGTTCAGCAACTCCTGCACGCCAAAGTTGTTCAATGCTGAACCGAAGAACACCGGCGCCACCTCGGCGGCGCGGTAGCTCTCCACGTCGAACTCTGGGTAGACGCCTTCCACCAGTTCCAAGTCGTCGCGAAGTTTAGCGGCGTCCTGTTCACCAACACGAGCATCGAGGTCGGTGGAATCTATCTCCACAGACACTTTCTCCGTCACGCGCTGCTTGTCGGGGGTGAAGAGGTCGAGTTTTTGTTCATAGATGTTGTAGACTCCCTTGAACTTGGCTCCTTGGTTGATGGGCCAGCTCAGGGGGCGCACCTTTATCTCTAGTTCCTGTTCCAGTTCGTCAAGCAGGTCGAAGGGGTCGCGGCCCTCGCGGTCCATCTTGTTGATGAAGATGATGACGGGTGTCTTTCTCATGCGGCACACGGTCATCAGCTTGCGGGTCTGCGTCTCCACGCCCTTGGCGCTGTCAACCACTATGATGGCCGAGTCAACGGCGGTGAGCGTGCGGAAGGTGTCCTCGGCAAAGTCTTGGTGGCCTGGTGTGTCGAGGATGTTCACCTTATATTCTATATCTTTCCCTTCAGGGGTGTAGTCAAACTCCATCACCGATGTCGAGACCGAGATGCCGCGTTGCTTCTCGATGTCCATCCAGTCGCTGGTGGCCGTTTTCCTGATTTTGTTGCTTTTCACAGCCCCAGCCACCTGTATCTGCCCACCGAAGAGCAGGAACTTCTCGGTGAGGGTGGTCTTACCGGCATCGGGGTGGCTGATGATGGCGAATGTGCGCCGGCGGTCTATCTCCTGATTCATCCTATTTTTCCGAAATTTTCGGCAAAGGTACAAATAAGCGAGCGAAAAGCAAAGAAAAAACCATTTTTTCTTTGCTTTTCCGAGCGAGAGTACCTTCGGCGCAGCCCATGCCCCCTGTTCCGTATGTTGTGGCATTGCCACAACCCCCTGCCACATCCTTTTCATGGTGCTGTAGAATCTTCCTTCTTATCGCGGTTGAAATATGGTGGCGCTGTTTCAAAAAATGGTGGCGCTTTTTAAAAATTTGGTGGCGCTTTTTGAAAATCCCAGGCCCTGGGATTTTTGCTAACGTCAGGCTGTTTATTGTCAGTCATTTACGACACGTTCTTTTTTGTCAGTTTTTCAATACCGGTTGGGACGGATCTTGTGTCCATCCGCGTGGATATAATTGTTTGCAGATGAACGCAAGGTCTGTCCCGACGGCCAGCGAATCGTACCAAGAAATTTGCAAACGGTTACTACTTGTTTGTGCATAGGCACTGCAGCAGGATGTCAACGAGTCGTGGCACGGCATATTGTTCGAGCTGTGCTTCCTCCGTCCAGAAATACCCGTCGGGGAGCGCTGGCTGCTCTTCGGGTTCCCACAGGTAGAAATCGGCATAGAGTATGCGATGTGTGAGCACGTGCTTCACTCCCAGCCTCACGGGCAAGGCCCCTGCTGGGATGCGCTCGGCGAGCCACGGCTCATACAGCCCTTGCCAGATGTCGCCAGCTGGTCGGCGGCGCAGAGCCGTCATCCCCTTATACCTAATATATATATATAGCAGTCGGCGCTCCTTCACCGCCAGCTTCTTCAGCTTCACGGGCAGCTGGTCGATGCGCCCCTCGCGCAAGGCTGTGCACGACTCCTGCAGGGGACAGACATCGCAGCGTGGGCTGGTGGGTGTGCACTGTGTGGCACCGAAGTCCATCATCGCTTGGTTGAAGAGCGCGGCTTGGTTGGCGGGCAACAGCTGCTGTGCCAGGGCGGCAAACTCCTTCTTTCCTTCGCTGCTGTTGATGGGGGTGCCGATGCCATAATGGCGAGCCAGCACACGATAGACGTTACCGTCGACCACTGCCGCGGGCAGACCGAAGGCAAACGAGCCTATGGCCGCAGCCGTGTAGTCGCCAACGCCCTTCAGCTGCAGGATGCCTTCGAGTGTGGTGGGGAATCCCCCCCCTGCCACCACCTGCTGTGCAGCAAAGTGCAGGTTGCGGGCACGGCTATAATAGCCCAGCCCCTGCCACTCCTTCAGCACGTCGTCTTCGGCGGCGGCGGCCAGGGCTTCCACGGTGGGCCATCGGCGCATGAAGCGCTGCCAGTAGGGCAGGCCCTGCTCAATGCGCGTCTGCTGCAGAATGATTTCCGAGAGCCAAATGGCGTAGGGGTCGCGCGTCTCGCGCCAAGGCAGTTGGCGCCCGTTGGCCCGATACCATTGCAAGAGTGTTGACGTGAAGCTCATGTTTTTTGAGTTAGGAGTTAGGTGTTAGGAGTTAGGAGTTGTCTCGAGTTAGGAGTTAGGAGTTCTTGCCTTGCAAGCGACCAAAGGTCGAGCGAGGAGTTGTTCCTCGGTGCAAAATTACGAAAAAATATGTAGCAATCATCTTTCTCTCGCTTTTTTTTTTCGGCATATATTTGCGGGGAGTGCATTTTTTTTGTAAATTTGCAACGTCAGCAACTATTCAGCAGTCGGAAGAAAGATGGATATTCTGCAACAGGACATCATGTACCTGACGGGCGTAGGCCCCAACCGCAAGCAGATACTCAGCCGCGAGCTGGGCATCGGCACCTTTGGCCAGTTGCTGGAGTACTTCCCCTACAAATATGTTGACCGCACCACGGTGTACAAGGTGCGCGACCTGACGGGCGACATGCCCTTCGTTCAGGTGGTGGGCCGCATCTTGAGCTACGACACCTACGAGATGGGGCCGCGCCGTCAGCGGGTGGTGGCACACTTCAGCGATGGGACGGGCGTAATGGACTTGGTGTGGTTCAATGGCGGCAAATATGCCATGCAAAACTATGTGGTGGGCCAGGAGTATCTGGTGTTTGGCAAGCCATCGGTGTTTAACTATCGGTTGCAGGTGCAGCACCCGGAGATAGAGAAGGTGGAAGACGCGAAACTGACCAGCGGTCAGAAGGGTGGCTTCCGCCCCTACTATGTGACCACCGACAAGATGAAGAAGGCTGGCATGACCAGCAGGACGATGGAGCGGCTGGTGACCACGCTGCTCGAGAGACTGAAAGAGCCGCTGCCCGAGACGTTGCCCAGCAGCATCATGACCAACAGGCACCTGATAGGGCGCGACGAGGCTTTGCGCACCATCCATCGTCCTGCTTCAGCCCGAGAGCTGGAGCGCGCTCAGGTGAGGCTGAAGTTTGAAGAGTTGTTCTTCGTGCAACTCAACATCTTACGCTATGCCAGCTTTCAGCGCCATAAGTTCGGGGGCTATGTCTTCAACCGCATTGGTGATGTCTTCCACATGTTCTTCTACCATCATCTGCCCTTTGAGCTGACGGGTGCCCAAAAGCGTGTGATGCACGAGATACGCGCCGACCTGTGTTCAGGCCGACAGATGAACCGACTGCTGCAGGGCGACGTGGGAAGTGGCAAGACGCTTGTGGCGCTGATGGCTATGCTCATTGCCATCGACAACGGTTGCCAGGCGTGCATCATGGCTCCCACCGAAATATTGGCCGAGCAGCACCTGAACACCATCAAGGACTTTCTGGGCGACATGCGCGTCAGGGTGGAGCTGCTTACCGGCATCGTGAAGGGCAAGCGCCGAAGGGAGGTGCTGGAGGCACTGGCCGACGGCAGCGTGGGCATCCTGGTGGGCACGCACGCCGTCATTGAAGAGACGGTGCAGTTCCATCGTCTGGGACTTGTAGTCATCGACGAGCAGCACCGCTTCGGCGTGGAGCAGCGAGCCAAATTGTGGAACAAAGGGATGAGCATCAACCATCGGACCTATATCCCCCATGTGCTCGTGATGACGGCTACGCCCATACCGCGGACGCTGGCCATGACGCTCTATGGCGACCTCGACGTGAGCGTTATCGACGAACTGCCACCAGGGCGCAAACCGGTGCGCACCACACACGTCTTCGACAGTCGCATGACGTCGCTCTACGATGGCATGCGCCGGCAGATAAGGCAAGGGCGCCAAATCTACGTCGTTTTCCCCTTGATTGAAGAGAGTGAAAAAATGGACCTGAAGAACCTGGAGCAGGGCTTTGAAACGCTGAAGGAAGCCTTCTCTGAGTTTAGCCTGAGCAAGGTGCACGGACGGATGAAGCCAGCCGAGAAGGAGGCCGAGATGCAGCGCTTTGTGAGCGGACAGACCCAGATGCTCGTGGCCACCACGGTGATAGAGGTGGGGGTGAACGTCCCCAACGCATCGGTGATGGTCATCCTCGATGCACAGCGCTTTGGCCTGTCGCAGCTCCATCAGCTCAGGGGTAGGGTGGGGCGCGGTGCCGACCAGTCGTATTGCATCCTCGTGACCCCCTATAAGATTTCGGAAGACACCCGCAAGCGCATCGACATCATGTGCGATACCAACGACGGCTTCCGCATTGCCGAGGCCGACTTGAAGTTGCGTGGCCCTGGCGACTTGGAGGGCACGCAGCAGAGCGGCATGGCCTTCGACCTGAAGATTGCCAACATTGCCCGCGACGGACAGCTGGTGCAGATGGCCCGCGACGAGGCTTCGGCCATCATCGACCGCGACCCCATGCTGCAGGAGCCTTGCCACCACCTGTTGGCCGACAGGCTGCGCCAGCTGCGCAAGACCGACATCGATTGGAGCCATATATCTTAACCCACCCCCAACCCCTCCCGTACGGGAGGGGCGTTTGTATAGTCTTGTGTTAAGATGACAAACAGTATTGTCTTGTTGCGGAGAAGTCTGATAGAATAGTTTTTCTGCGGAGATGTCTAATTAAGCCCCCCTCCCGTACGGGAGGGGCTGGGGGTGGGTTTTTCACTCCACCGTCACGCTCTTTGCCAGGTTGCGCGGCCGGTCCACGTCTTTGCCCTTGCACACGGCGATGTGGTAGGCCAATAGCTGCAGGGGGATGGAGGCGATGAGCGGTTGGAAACATTCCATGGTGTCGGGGAGCTCGATGACGTGGTCGGCAAACTTGCCTATCTGGGTGTCGCCCTCGGTGACGATGGCGGTGACACGACCACCGCGAGCCCTCACCTCCTGAATGTTCGAGATGACCTTCTCGTAGAGTCGGTCGCGGGTGGCGATGACGAAGACGGGCATCTCCGAGTCGATGAGGGCGATGGGGCCGTGCTTCATCTCGGCAGCGGGATAGCCCTCGGCGTGGATATACGAAATCTCCTTCAGCTTCAGTGCCCCTTCGAGTGCCAGCGGATAGTTGTAGCCGCGCCCCAGGTAGAGGCAGTTCTTGGCATAGGTGAAGATGGGTGCCAGCCGTTCAATCTGCTCGTTGGTCTTGAGCGCCTGTTCAAGCTTGTCGGGAATCAGCGTCAGCTCCTTCACCATTTCCTTGTACAAATCGCCGGGGATGGTGCGGCGCTCGTTGGCGATGCACAGGGCGAGCATCGAGAGCACGGTGACCTGGCCGGTGAAGGCTTTCGTGCTGGCCACGCCAATCTCCGGCCCCACATGGATGTAGACCCCCGTGGAGGTCTGGCGCGGAATGCTGGCGCCGATGGCGTTGCACACACCGAAGACGAAGGCCCCCGACTTGCGGGCCAGCTCGATGGCGGCCAGCGTGTCGGCCGTCTCGCCGCTTTGCGAGATGGCCACCACCACGTCGTCGGGAAAGATGACGGGGTCGCGGTAGCGGAATTCCGAGGCGTACTCCACCTCCACGGGGATGCGGCAGAGGCTCTCGATGAGCATCTTGCCGATGAGTCCGGCGTGCCATGAGGTGCCACAGGCCACGATGATGATGCGGCGGGCGCTCACCAGCTTCTCGCGGTAGTCGATGACTGCCGAAAGGGTGATGCGGTCGGAGTCCACGTTGATGCGCCCACGCATGCAGTCGCGCAGACAGTTGGGCTGCTCAAATATCTCCTTCAGCATGAAGTAAGGAAAGCCTCCCTTCTCCAGCTGGCCCAACGTCACGTCGATTTGTTTCACATTCGGGTGCTGGGTCACATTGTCGATGTTCACCACCCGCAAATCCTTTCCCGATTGCAGCACGGCGATGTCGCCATCGTTCAGATACACCACACGGTCGGTGTATTCGGCAATGGGGCTGGCATCCGAGGCCAGGTAGAAGTCGCCGTCCTCGCCCAGTCCCACCACTAATGGCGAGCTTTGGCGCGCACACACTATCGTGTCGGGGTGCTCACGGTCGAGGATGGCGATGGCGTAGGCGCCGATGACCTGGTGAAGGGCCACCTGCACGGCTTCGAGCAGAGTGAGCGAGTTGCTCAGCATGATGTGCTCGATGAGTTGCACCAGCACCTCCGTGTCAGTCACGCTCTTGAAGGTGATTCCCCTGTTGATGAGGTTCTCCTTCAGCGTCAGGTAGTTCTCGATGATGCCATTGTGTATCAGTGCCAAGCGCCCCGAAGCGGAGTAGTGCGGATGGGCATTCGTGCTGCTTGGCTCGCCGTGGGTGGCCCAGCGGGTGTGGGCAATGCCTACCGTCCCCGTCCTGTCCTTGTCCTCGCAGTGTGCCTCCAGATTGGCCACCTTCCCCTTCGTTTTGTACACATTGAGCGTTCCGCTCTCGCTGATAAGGGCCACGCCAGCGCTGTCGTAGCCACGATACTCCAGGCGCTTCAGGCCTTTAATCAAAATTGGATAGGCGTCCTTGGTGCCTATGTAACCTACTATTCCACACATATTGTTTATATAATTACGAATGATGAATTACGAATTACGAATGACGTTCTTGTCTTTTTTCATTTATCATTTATCATTTAGGCCGCTTGCCCGCTTGCCCGCCTGTCTGCCATGTACATGCCAGCCAAAATAAGTATGGTTCCTATGATGAGCCAGATGGTGATGCGCTCGTTCAGCACCAGCCAGGCGCAAACGATGGTGACCACGGGATTGAAATATACAAAGTTGGTGGTGACGATAACCCCCAAGCGGCGCACCACCCAGTTCCACGCGAGGAAGCATGCGGTGGAGGCGATGCACCCCAAGAAGAGAAGGTGGAAGATGGACATGGGGTTGAATACAGCCTCCATCGGCGGAAGGTCAGGGCAAGCGATGTAGTATGGTATCATCGAAAGAAGGCCGTAGCCAAACACCTTGCGGGTGATGAACAGGGTGTTGTAGCGTTTGCTGGCGGGTATCAGTAGCAGGCTGTAGATGGCCCAGCACAGGCAAGCCGCGAAGGCCAGCGCGTCGCCCTTTGGCGAGAGGTTGAGAACGAACCGGCCATTGAGCACCACGAGCGTCACCCCCGCCGCCGCCACAAGACTGCCTACCACCTGAAAACAGCTCATCCGCTCGGAACGGTAGAAAGGGGAGATGAGCAGCGAGGCAAACAGGGGGCACATGCATACGATGAGCGATGTGTTGGTGGTGGTCGTGTAGTTCATGGCCGCATTCTCGGTGAGGAAATAGAGCGAGCCGCCCGTGACGCCCAGCCCCAACATCAGCAATTCGTCTTTCGCGTTTGTTGCCAGCCAGCGGTGGCCACGGCGTGAGAGCGACACGGCAAGCAACAGGATGTAGGCAATGATGAAGCGGAGCGTGAAGATATGGGCTGGCGACAAACCATTCAAGAGCAGCAGTTTGGTGGAAACAAACGTGCTGCCCCATACTGTGACTACCAAGAATGCAACAAGATAATACTTGAACTTGCTCTGCATATCGTGTCTCTACATTGTCTGCCGCTATCCAGCCGCCATCGCATGGATGTGCGTCGGGCTGTGAAACAATTTGGCTGCAAAATTACAACAATTTGTTGAAACACGCCATGTTTTTGTCGCGTTTTTTGATGGCAAATAGACGCGGGGCTTACATTTTGTGTCTATTTGCCGTGTTTTGCTGCCGTTTTGTCGCTATTTGCCGCTCAAAAGCTATGGGTTCGTAGTTGTTCTGCGCGGTGCAACAGGCGTAGCCGCATTATATAGTCGTGTCAGCTACAGCTCACTATACCAATAATACGGGCTTTTGTGGGTTTTGTGTGAGCGTTTCGGGCTTCGACACATCGCTTTCCTTTTATAGCGTATTGATTTCCGCAGCCGTTAATCCTGTAGCTTTGGCTATCTGTTCAACGGTCATCACGTTCATGGCCTTTAGCCTGCGGGCAAAATCAATATCTTTCTGCTTTAATAAGGATCTCGCTTCTTCGGCCTCTGCTTTCGCTTCTTTTGTCTGTGCTTTCGCTTCTTCGGCCTCTGCTTTCGCTTCTTCGGCCTCTGCTTTCGCTTCTTCGGCCTCTGCTTTCGCTTCTTCGGCCTCTGCTTTCGCTTCTTTTGTCTTTGCTTCCGCTTCTTTTGTCTTTGCTTCCGCTTCTGCCAAGGCTATCTCGGCCTCTCGCCTTGCTGCTATTGCTGCGTTGGCTATGTCTATTTCACGCTTTCGGGCATTCTCTAAAGTCTTCTGCACGCTGACGTTATCCCAGAACTTGTCGTAGGCGCGCATCTCGGCAGGTGTATAGGCCGACACCTCTACAATCTTCAAGGCCTCGCTCACCTCAGGGTTCTCTAATAGTTCAGCTGGTGCTTCCAGTGTCTTGGCATTAATCTCGGTGAGGAAGCGGAGCCACAACACCTGCATCTTCTTCTCGCTGAATGTCTGTGGCTTAAACTTTGGCAGCTCCACAAAGATGAGATGAAGACCGTCAATCACTTTGTCGGTATATTTGTTGTGGACCAGATGATAATAGTGATAATAATCATCCACATCTTTCTGAAACTCAGCATTGACGAAGTTCAGGGCATAGACGGGCTGCAGCATTTCGTAGTCTTGGCCCGACTCCGACTGGGCTACGTATGCTTTCGAAGCATTGAGCAGGACACGCTTCTTGAAGGCATCAGTCCAGGTCATCTGCATCTCCACGATAAACTCACGTTGCTTGTTGTCTCTGCAACACACATCCACGATGCTGTCTTTCTCAACTTGTGTGCGGCGGGGAATCTTTTCGGAAGGCCAGTATTCAATGCTTTCCACCCGCTCATCGTCCTTCAGGGGCAGCAGGGCGTTGAGCAGACTGATGACGAGGTGCTTGTGCTCGCCGAATACTTTCTTGAAAGTGAGGTCGGCTTTCGGGTCTAAGTATTTTCCCATGATCGCGTCGTTTTTAGAAACTTGGCGCAAAGGTAATGATATTTTGTGACAATAACGAATGTTTTGCCGTTTTTTTCCTCCTTTATTCGGTTCTGTAAGCTTTAGTATGGGTATCTGTTTGGTACAAAGCAAAAGTTTATTCCAAGCGTGGAATGATAAAACCACGACGAGGAACGACAATTCCACGACGAGAAACAAACTTTCCTGTCTACCCGCACGAAATCTTGTAGTGTATACCTTTATCTCAATATGATTATCCGCATTCTGCCGTAAGTGGAATTATTTACGGGATCAGCAAACAATTCGCTAAAAAAGTGATGACATGCCAGTGAGCATTGTTGATGACGAGCGAAATGGGGTGGACCCAGGAGAGGCGGCGCATGACAAACAGGGAGCGGAAGGCACCGCAGAGGGAAAAGGGGCATGCTTTTTAGGTTGGCAGCGGGCGGGGACATGATTGGCAGCGGCCGCTGCCAATGATGGCAGCGAACGCCGCCAGGCCGCTGCCAACCGAAATTTACAAGTGATGATGAATATAGAGAAATGGTTATCCATCATCATGCCTAAAAGTCAACGCTTGATTGGTTATTAATGTGGCAGACTGCGTTAATCTTCCCAAATCGCTTTCTCATCTCGGCGCAATTTAGTATTTTTGCACTCGAAAAGTCAACTCGATGAAGCAGCGTATGGCTCCGACGGTGTCGTTTTTACAGCGGCAAAAGCGGATTCTATATGTTTTGCAGCTTTTTTTTGCGATTAGGGGTATTTGGTTTTGCTTTTCGAGGGTCTTATAGACAAAGTGAGACAGACAAAGATGGATTATAGTAAACAATGGTTTGAACGCTTGTTCAAGGACAACTATCCGCACATGTATCGCATGGCGTTCTCAATGGTTGAGAATGCCGACGATGCGAAGGATGCCGTGCACCAAGTGTTCACCCAAATGTGGAAAGGCAAGCCCAAAGTGAACGACAACAGCACGAGAGGCTATCTGCTGGCGGCCACTCGCAACCAGTGCCTACACATCATGCGGCAGCGCCAGCTGAAGCAGCAGATGGAGGCGGAGTGGCAGAGAGACGAAGAGGAACGGCGTGACGAAGAACGCGAGGAGTTGCTGCAGCAACTTCAGCAAGTCATCGACGACAACCTGACAGAGCAAGACCGCCGCGTGCTGCAACTGCACTACAATGAGGAGATGACCTATGCGGAAACGGCAACGGTGCTGGGCATCAGCACGGCCGCGGTGAACAAGCATATCACTCGCTCGCTGGCAAAGATTCGGAAAACCCTTAAAATCGCAAAGTAAGATGAAAACAGAAGATATCGACAAAATGATAGGCATGCCCGACGTGGATGCTGAGTGGGAGAAGTTTGAGCGCGAGGTCATCGGGCAGGAGGCCGCTCCGCACAAGCGGATGGCCCCATGGGCATGGGGTGTAGGCATCGCTGCCGCCATCGCGCTGCTCGTGATGCTGAATGTGGGAAAGGGGGAGACGGAAGAACAACCCCTCCTGGCCCAGCAGACGCCGCAACCGGCGCAGCCATTACCATCCCTGGCAGAGGCGGAGCGCACGCAGGGTGGGGTGGGGGCGGCCACTTCGTCTTTGCCCCAGAACGAATTGCAGACTCCACCCACGCTCCCTCACCTTGATGGGAGGGGAGCGGCTGCGCAGGTCACTTCAGCTGACAAACCTGCCATATCCGCAGATAAGTCGGTTGCCTCTGCAAGCAAGCCCGCTGCCGTCTCTGGTCAATTGGCCATGAATGATTCGCCAGCAGCAGAAACCCCGGCGAGCAAGGTTTTCGCTGTCGTCGAACAGATGCCTTGTTTCCCCGGTGGCGACCGCGCCCTGATGGAGTTCATCAAAACGAACATGCGCTATCCCGACCTGGCCCTGGAGTATGGCGCGACGGGGCGTGTCATCACTACCTTCAGAGTCGACAGCCTCGGCTATACCTCCAACTACAAGGTTGTGAAGATGATGAAACTGAAATATGACACCTTGCGCCTGAGTCAGGAGAGTGTCGAGAGACAGCAGCAGCTGAGGGAGCAGATAGAGCAGCAGCTGGGCGAAGAGAGCCTGCGCATCCTCAGCCTGATGCCCCGATGGGCTCCCGGCAAAATATTAGATCGCTGCGTGAATGTAAAATACACTGTTCCCGTGACGTTCCAGGCTACGGAGGAGGAGCGCCAGACCTTTTTTGCCCAGAAACGAAACGAGAAGCTGCAAGGACATATAGCTGGCCTTGCCATCGTGCCAGCCTCGGCTGACTTAGGGCCAAACGCCATGCGCGTGACTGGTACCCATGACAGCAAAAAGGACTCCATTCTGGTGGTCGTCAACGGGCAGCCAATCGCTAAAGAAGAAAAAACAGACGACCTCCACCAATATTTCTTCGACCGTCACCAATTCGTTGACAGCATTAGAGTGCTGAAGGATGAAACGGCCCGTGCCGTCTATGGCGAACAGGGGAAGAACTGCCAAGGCATCGTGAAAATCACCACCACACCGTTCACTCCCGTCAGCCAGCTCACCCCCGACCAGCTGAAGGAGCGCCGCCTGGCCTACCTGCAGGACAGCTACCGCAAAGGCTTCACCGAGGAAACGAAAAGGGATTACTTTGCGCCCGACCTCTACGACACACCTACGAAAGAGCGGCTCTTCGGACTGCTCGCCCAGCAGTACGGCAGACTCCGCCGCGAATACTTCGGTCCCGTAGGCGGCGACGCCCACGGTGTCTATGTCCCCTTGATTCGTGAAGCGGTGATTGTGATAAGCGACCCTGCATGGATGGACGAAAACGGAAGAATAGTTACGACGGAGAACAGCCCCCAGCTAAACCATGTCATCAGCGAAATAGACCAGGCAGCCAGCCAGGCCGACAAGCTTATTGAGCGGACAGACAGCTTCGTACGCAAAGCGTTCATCTACGGAGGAACGGTTGCCGAGGGTGAGCCTCGCCTGCTCTATAGTGACATCTGGCGCTATGCCCCCCGAGGGTTATGGGAGTCGACCTTCCACTTCTTGCCCGACTCAGACGCTACTTCCTTCTGGTGTGGAGAGGTCTATGGTTCCACGAGCGGCCAGCGTCGGGTTGTCATGCACCTGCATTCTGTCGACAAGCTCTACGCCGCCGACTGCCCGGAAATCCTGAACAACCGCAGGCGAGTAGCGGGCACGGTGCTGAACGAGCAGGATGAGCCGTTGGCCGATGTCATCGTGTCGATGGTGGGTAGCGCACCCGCCCCGGAAACCGTGCAAGTAAGGACTGACAGCATGGGGCACTTCGAACTATGGTTGCCGTTCCCCGATGCCACCATCGAGGTGGGCTATCTCGGCTACCTGACCACTCGGCTTCTCCATCCCGCTGACACCACGCTCACCATCCGGCTGAAGTCGGCTACAGAATTAAAGGAATTAAAGGTTCCTGCTAAGAAGCCAGCTAATAAGATTGACATTGCTTACTATATTCGCTGAGCACCGGCCGTCCGTGGTGTCTATCAGAGCATGGCAGGACCGTTCTGCGTGGCGCTGTATCCGTGGCAGATGAACACGTCCTCGCCGTCGAAGGTGTAGGCGGCGAGCCAATGGAATGCCGTTGCCCAGAAATGATTAACGGCAATTTGGGCAAACACCCTTCAGGATGTAGTTGGCCGAATTGACGATGAACCCCTGTGGCACGGCAACCTGCGGCACGCCTACGCCATCAAGGCAGAAGGTGCGCTGGCAGCGCTCGCAGAAGAAATGAACGTGCAAGTCGTCGTCTTCCTCCTCGTTGTGGCTGTGGCACAACTCATAGCGCATGGCGCCAGCACCGTCGTCGATGGTGTGTACAAGATGGTGCTCGCGGAAAACAGACAATGTGCGGAAAATGCCCGATTTGTCGATGGTCAGTATCCTGTTCTCAAGCTCCAATAGCGTTAAGGGGCGTGCCGAGGCTGACAAGGCGCGCAACACCACTATACGGTTCGACGTTGGCTTCACACCATGCAAGGTCAACAATTCTTCACATTCGTCCTGTTTCATGCTGCAAATGTATTCATTTTCCTTGGCTCCACCAAATAAATGAAGGAAAAACAGACGGACAAGCATAAGTTCAAGCGGCTATTTGACAAAAAACTGACAAGTTGTCATATACCCAACGGCTCTTTTCCAATTGGCACACGTTTTGTAGTCATATTAGTGGCTTTTAGCCCAAAGCAAAACGAAAATAATAATAATTAAAAAAAATAGTACAATTATGGGAAAGATTATTGGAATTGACTTAGGTACAACCAACTCGTGCGTGGCCGTCTTTGAAGGCAACGAACCCGTTGTGATTGCAAACAGCGAAGGCAAGCGTACCACGCCTTCAGTAGTGGGATTCATGGATAATGGAGAGCGCAAGATTGGCGACCCTGCCAAGCGCCAGGCCATTACCAACCCGAAGAAGACCGTCTACAGCATCAAGCGCTTCATGGGCGAGACGTGGCAGCAGACGGAGAAGGAAATCTCGCGCGTACCGTTCTCTGTAGTCAACGAGGGTGGCTATCCCCGTGTCGACATCGATGGACGCAAGTACACACCGCAGGAAATCAGCGCCATGGTGCTGCAGAAAATGAAGAAGACCGCCGAGGACTATCTGGGACAGGAGGTGACCGATGCCGTCATCACCGTGCCGGCATACTTCAGCGACTCGCAGCGACAGGCCACGAAGGAGGCAGGGCAGATTGCCGGACTGAACGTGCGCCGTATCGTCAACGAGCCTACGGCTGCTGCTTTGGCTTACGGTATCGACAAGACGAACAAGGACATGAAGATTGCCGTCTTCGACCTTGGCGGCGGTACCTTCGATATCTCCATCCTCGACTTCGGAGGTGGCGTGTTTGAGGTGCTCTCGACCAATGGCGACACCCATCTGGGTGGCGACGACTTCGACCAGGTCATCATCGACTGGCTGGTGCAGGAGTTCCGCAACGACGAGGGTGCCGACCTGAAGAGCGACCCCATGGCCATGCAGCGACTGAAGGAGGCTGCCGAGAAGGCTAAGATTGAGCTGTCGTCGACCACTTCGACGGAGATCAACCTCCCCTATATCATGCCCGTGGGTGGCGTGCCCAAGCACCTGGTGAAGACCCTCACCCGCGCTAAGTTCGAGCAGCTGGCCCACAACCTCATCCAGGCTTGTCTGGTGCCCTGTCAGAACGCTGTTCGCGATGCTGGCATCTCCACTTCCGACATCGACGAGGTCATCCTCGTGGGCGGTTCCAGTCGTATCCCTGCCGTGCAGACCCTTGTGAAGAACTACTTCGGCAAGGAGCCTTCGAAGGGCGTGAACCCCGACGAGGTGGTGGCCGTGGGCGCAGCCATCCAGGGTGCCATCCTCAACCAGGAGACCGGTCAGGACATCGTGCTGCTCGACGTCACCCCGCTGACGCTCGGCATCGAGACCCTCGGCGGCGTGATGACGAAGCTCATCGACGCTAACACCACCATCCCCTGCAAGCAGAGCCAGGTGTTCTCAACGGCTGCCGACAACCAGACGGAGGTGACCATCCATGTGTTGCAGGGCGAGCGCCCGATGGCCAGCCAGAACAAGAGCCTCGGACAGTTCAACCTCACCGGCATCGCACCGGCACGCCGCGGCATACCTCAGATTGAGGTCACCTTCGACATCGACGCCAACGGCATCGTGAAGGTCAGCGCCAAGGACAAGGCCACCGGCAAGGAGCAGGCCATCCGCATCGAGGCCTCGTCGGGTCTCTCGCAGGACGAGATCAACCGCATGAAGGCCGAGGCCGAGCAGTTCGCCGAGGCCGACAAGAAGGAGCGCGAGCGCATCGACAAGATGAACCAGGCCGACTCGATGATCTTCCAGACCGAGACCTTCCTGCAGGAGAACGGCGACAAGCTCGGAGCCGACAAGGCCAATGTTGAGCAGGCCGTGCAGCAGCTGAAGGACGCCCACAAGAGCGGCGACATCGCTGCCATCGACACCGCCATCAACAACCTCAACCAGGTGATGCAGACCGCCAGTGCCAAGATGTACCAGCAGGCCGGTGGTGCTCAGCCCGGTGGCGCCGGCTTCGGCGGTCAGCAGGCTGGCAGCGGTTTCCAGGGCGGCCAGCAGGCTCACTCTAACCCCAACGACGACGTCCAGGACGCCGATTTCGAGGAGGTGAAGTAAGGCTGATAAGCAACAATATGCAATTATAGGAAAATAGGTGTAACTCATTGAGCTACACCTATTTTTATTTTAGTTAAACTTTGTATCTTTATGCTAGTTTTCGGATTTTTGTCGTATATTTGCACCAAATCGTTCACGCGACACTTTAGTCGGTAATGTTCAACAAACAATAATATACACCTTATTATATTAGATATGGCTCAGGCAAAATACGAAATTCGCAGAAAATGTCCTATCTGTGGTGCAGTATTCCAGATACGCACCATCGACTCGGTGTATTGTTCAAAACAATGCTCAGATGTTGCCTACAAGAGGAAGAAGGACAGAGAGGCTAAAGAAGCAAAGTATGAACAGATTGCTAAGGAGATTCCAGACATCAGGGAGTTCCTTTCTGTTCAGGAAGCAGTTGCCATTTATTGCGTTGAACGAGACACCTTGTATCGCGAGATTCGTAAAGGGAAGATTCCAGCTGTCAACCTTGGCACAAAGCAGCTGAGGTTGAACCGTGCAGACCTTGAACAGCGTTACCCAAGAAGGAAGAAGGTGAAGAAGGCGGCAAAAAAGCCAATAGCCAAAACTTACAATATGGAACCAGAGAATTGCTATACCATCGGCGAAATCTCTAAGAAGTTCAGAATTCATGATTCGTCCGTATGGGCTCACATCCGCAAGTTCTCTATCCCTACCCGACAGATAGGTAACTATGTTTACGCTCCAAAATCAGAAATCGACAAACTCTATAAATCTATCAAGTTATGAAGACTCCAATGAAGCGCACGGTATTCAAGGTAATACTCCGCAAATCAGAATACAAAGAGCAGTGGTCATTGTTCATCGAAAGCTTTCCTGTCTTTAAGCCAGGCAGAGGCAAACCACTTCGCAAGCATGAACCATTGGGCCGTTATATAACGACACCTATCTTTGACAAGAATAGTTCTGGAAGAACTCTACCTGATGGTAAAGCCTACTATCGTCCCAAGCGTGATGCCAATGGAATCATCATGTGCCGCTCACAAAAGGATCAAGAGGCTTGCATCTTTGCTGACAAGGTTCGTGACCTTTGTCAGCATGAATACGATAATCAGTCTTTGTACACAGACTCGGAGGCAGAACAAGCAGCACAAAACGAAAGGTCAAAGTGCGACTTCATCAAGTACTTTGAAGAGCTAAAAGACAAACGTCACAAGAACAGTTCCAAGTCAATTCAAGTGAACTGGAAAAGAGAACTGGCATTGATGAAGCTATACACTGGAGGGAAACCTCTTCTATTCGGCAGCATTGACTTGAACCTCATCGAGGATTACAAGGTCTTTCTACAAAATGCGCCCCAGGGAGGTAGTAAGGAGGGAACCATATCCGCTAATACAGCATCTACCTATTTCTCTATATTCAAGGCAGGACTACATCAAGCCTTCATTGATGGTTACTTGACCATTGACCTTGCAGCCAAGGTTAAGAACATATACTACGAGGAAAGTCAGCGTGAATATCTGACATTGGAGGAACTCAATCAACTGGCCGCTACACCTTGCGAAAGTGATATTCTTAAGAGAGCAGCATTGTTCTCCGCCTTGACTGGATTGCGCCACAGTGACATCAAACAACTGAAGTGGCGCGATATTGTGAAAGACAAGGAACATTACCAACTCCATTTTACTCAACAGAAGACCAAGGGTGTAGAGTATATGAACGAGGGGATGCAGACCGTCTTGTCTTTGAAGGGCTACAAGACCCATCATGGATTAACCGACCTGTGAAACGATGGATAGAAGCCTCTGGTATCACCAAGCACATCACCTTTCACTGTTTTCGCCACACCTATGCAACCTTGCAGTTGACTAATGGTACGGACATCTATACCGTCAGCAAAATGCTCGGTCATAAGAAGGTAACAACAACTCAAATCTATGCCAAGATAGTTGATGCAAAGAAGGATGCTGCCGCTGATGCCATCCAAATCACCCTCTCTGATGACATGCTTGGAACTCCCATCGACTCCAAGAAAGAATAGTTCGTATTCCGCTACCATAGGTCTAAGCATACCGTAACTTTTAAGTTGTTCACATCCCATAGCCATTCACATTCATGTGTGAGTGGCTTTCTTCATATTTGGCCTTTTGTTGTCAATTTCGTTATGATAGGGATATGATACCAATCATAACGTTGCCATAATAAAATTAATTTTCAACTTTATCACTTTTATTATCGCTGATTATCAGTATGATACAGATAAGATAAGACCATGTTGAGTATGTTCCTTTTATGCCCTGAATCATGCCCAAATCACCATTGCTTTTCACGATACTTTTGCAGTCGCTTTCTTCCCAAAGAGAGTGACTGTAGCATATCGCTGCAGCCAACTTAAAACATCACTTATATGTGTACAACAGTACCATCATTCGATGCAATGCCGCAGCTTATGGCAAGCATTTTAGAAAAGTTGGAGACGCTTGAACAGAAGTTCGACGCTCTGCAGTCAAACAACAATGTAGAGGCAGATGCATGGTTCTCACTGCAAGACCTATGCAACTACCTCCCTAACCATCCAGCCGAACAAACGGTTTACGGCTGGACGAGTAATCGCACCATTCCCTTCCACAAGAATGGAAAGAGCATCATCTTCCGTAAGTCAGAAATCGACAACTGGCTAATGCAGACCACCCGTAAGTCTGTCAATGATATTTACGATGAAGCATGTGCGTATGTAGCCAATAATCCCATAGGCAGAAAGGAGGTGACACGCAACCATGTCTAACCACCTTTCTGTCTATGAGGAGTTTTTCGGAGTCAAAGAGGGAGAACTGCTGTCTTTTTCCTTCTTCCGAAAACCCATCCGCAACACGGAGCCACTGCGCTGCATCGGTATTCCTGACATCTACCGCTACATCGTTGGTCCATATGCGAAGAAGCAAACAGAAATGTTGCGCTCCATCATGGATAAAGACCAGGCACGGAAGTACAAAGCTGAGAACTTCGACTTCTGCACATTCTCTGGTATCTTCCATACTCGAAACAAGGACGGTCTGTTGCAGCAGTCCGATCTGCTATGTATCGACTTCGACCATGTGGCCGACATTCCTTCGTTGCATGAGAAACTGCTCAATGACCCTTGCTTTGAGACAGAACTCCTTTTTCGCTCTCCTTCAGGCGATGGGTTGAAATGGATAATCCAAGTATTCCGCATGGGATGGGAGCATAGTCGTTTCTTCAATGCAGTGTTCAACTATCTCGTAGCCAATGGCTATCCAGAGCCAGACAAATCTGGCAGTGATGTTTCTCGCTCCTGTTTCATTCCACATGACCCAGAAGCTTTTATTAACCCTAAATACAA
>CADASP010000018.1 GCA_902790625.1 uncultured Prevotellaceae bacterium
TTCTCCGCGGTAGAAATGCGTTGCAAAGGTAAGCGGATTTTTGAGAACCACCAAAAAGCAAGTCCGAAGTGTTAAAATCTAAAAGTGGTTGATATACAGAGGTTTATCTCTATGTGTTTTTCATTATTTATGGTTGTTTAGAGGACTCTAAATACAATATGCGAATGCATAGCTGCCGATGCTGGTCACGGAGTTCGGGATGGTCACGCTCGTCAGACTGTAGCAGCCATAAAACGCATAGCTGCTGATGCTGGTCACGGAGTTCGGAATAATGAGGTCTTTTACTTCTTCTTCATTCAAATATAAATCAGCATAACGAAGTGGATTAGAGCTTGAGCTTTCAAATTCAATGATACACCAAGCAGACAAATCGGATATGTTTACTCTTGATAGGCCGTATAAGTCATAAAACGCATCTTTGCCGATACTGGTCACGGAGTTCGGGATGGCCACGCTCGTCAACTCAGAACTGTATTTGAATGCCTCATCTCCGATGCGGGTCACGGAGTACGTGGTTCCATTGTACGTGACGGTTTCAGGAATGACCACGCTACCAGTGTATTTATAATAAAAATTTAAATCGCTATGAGTCACTATTGCATTTGTCCCTGAAAAGAAGTAATAGATACCGTCAATATTGACGATTGCCAAAGCCTTTGCTCCAACCATGCTCATGAGCATGGTGAGCAGGATTATTTGTTTCAATTTCATATAGTTATTCAATGATTAGTGATTTTTCATTTTTTTCTTTATCGAGATTAAACTTTGTTGGATTAATATTGATACCAGCAAGTTGAAGTTTGTGTTCTAGTATTTTCATTTCTTCCTCACAGCAACCACTATCGATTTTCACTTCTGATACAATATCACTCCATGATAATTGTATTACTCTATCATCGCCTCCATCTTTTTTAATCGTATCATTAGCATCGATGAAAAGGTATCTTACTTCCTCTTCGTAACTGAATGCAGGTCTTTTTAACAATAACAATGAAAGATAACTTTCTTCAGTAAGAGGGCTAAATAATTCATCGTAATGTGGATTGTTTCTTTTATGGAGTCCATTTATTTCATTCTCTAACCTATATAGAATATTACCTTCGAATACCCGCATATTGTTGCGTGCAGCATAAGAATCTAATTGTTTACGTAATTCAACTCGATTTAAAGTAAATTGTACACATCTTTCAGCTAATCCCTTTTTGTCAGCAACATATACTTTCCAAGCAGCTTCATTGGTTCGTTTTTGACTAAAGCAACATGCATATACTTTTGCAGGATAATATGACGTAGTATCAACTCTGTTGTAAGTAGCACTATAAAACCGACTTTCGTATTTGTCTTTCCAATGAGATGGTTCAACTATGTATAACCCTCCTTCTAATGCTTTTATCGCAGAAACGAAATCCATGTATTTATACAGGTTCTTCTTCGCCACATCACCTATTCTATAGCAATGTTTGTATCTTCCGATTAGATTGATTTTTCGAACCAAACCATTTAAATTACCGTTTTCCATATTCTTTGTTCTTATTTGCCTACCCGCTCTCCCTGCTTCGGCTGGTTTGACTTGAGGGATATGGAAACAAAAAGGGCGCGGGAGTAAACTTTCTGTCGCTTATCCCACGCTCAGGCCTTCGCATTGCCCCTTTATCAAGATAAGCAACTCAGCCAGCCCGCACCTTCGCGTATTATACAAATAATGCTGGGAGCCAGTAATGGCTTCCGAACATCAGGATATAATACACCCTGTGCAGACGCTTCGTTATGATTATCTTCTGATAAAGTTCAAGTTGCGAAGTTGAGCGTAGAAGATAACGTTCTGAAAACGTCCTTTCCCCCTTTTGGCCAAGCCCTACAAACGGCTGTGGTGGCCTGAAAGGGATGTTCCACAATGTAATGTGACTCGCCCTGCCCGAAGGCTGGCTTAGTCGTTTGCAAAGTTACGAACAAAAAATGGAACCGCCAACGGAATCAGAGAAAAGTTTTGACCCGACGGATGAAATGACATCTTGAATGGAAACAGGAAACAACCGTCGTTGCAGTTTTGCACAGAAATAATCATAATTCTCATCAACAACCCAATTTAACCTACATTCTTCAGCATTATATCTACTCATGCCGTATCCCCCTTGCCTACAGCGTTACCAACGGGACGCAAAAATAATTCATAAATTTTATGAGGCATTTATGGACATTTATGGTCATTTACGTTCTTCGACGAGCGAAGCGGCAGAGCCGAGCGGCGTCGCAGACATATAAAATGTATCCATAAAAAAGGAGAGAAAAAGACCTAAATTGAACGCGAAAGGGCAGAAAATCATCACTCCGCAGCCCTTTTTTGCCCTTTTGAGGGTGTGGTGAAGAGGGCGTTTTGAGGCTTATCATGACAGATGACAGATGACAGTTCGATTTTAGCATCGTAATGGCCACAAAAAGGGCCTCCAAAATTTGTAACTATCTAATATGTAGTTATATATATATTTATAAATAATAATATATATAGTAAATTTATTAATATTTCTATTAAAAAACAGCTTTTTTAGGCTAAAAAACGCCCATTTTCGGCCTTCTATCCCGCGAAATGCCCACTCCAGCACTCCCCCTAAAAGAGCCTTCCGAGGCCTCTGAAATGGTTTGTAGGGCACCCGCGTGCGGTACCCCCCCCTTAAAATGGAACTGTCATCTGTAAGAACTGTAATAACTGTCACGCGCTGCCGTTTCCCTGCCTAAAACAGGCCGTTTCCAGATGTAAACAACATCGTTTCCGGGCGCATACTGTGCGTTTACAATAAAATAGGCTGCGATAGCGTAAGAAGCTGATAATAACATGGGTTTTGGGCTTGTTCTTTTCGTAGGCTATCGCCTTTGTAAAAGCGACAGAGCAGGAGCTGAAGGAGTGCCTGTGATGTGCCGAAATACTAAATAAACCCGTTGGCGGAATTAGATTTGTTTAAACTGCGACGTGGCCTATATAAATCGTGACGCAGTTTTTATAAACTACGTCGTGGTCTATAAAAACCACGACGTAGTCTGAAGAATGTCTGCGTGTCCTCTCACAACGAGGCGGCATAGGATTCCTTTGCTTCCGTTTCATTTAGTCAATGTCAATATGCATAAAAAATCGCCATGATTCTTCGGGAACCATGGCGATTTAAGTACATGATAAACAAGGGCTATTCTACTTCGCGGATTAGTCGCACTGAATTACCAAGTCTACGCACAGTATAGTTAGTGGAACTTGTTGTAACATTTCCTGTTTTACTAAAGTCCAAAGAGCCGCCCCTCCACTCATTGCCAAACTTGAATATTGTACTTGACCAATACTTGCCTTCATTTGGATAAGTCAATTCAATGCCACTTCTGACATTCGCCGCAGGAAGGAACACGCATCCCAGTTTTTCAAACGTTGCCCATTTTTCAGCATCACAAGTTGTTCCTGCATATCCGGTAGTTTTATATTTTATTGTTCTGTCTAACGATCCATCCCAGTTATCCGGGAACAAAATGATGCCTTTCACACCCACGACGGTAGCGGAAGTGTACAAAGATTTCGTCTCCATAAAGGTGGGAACATCCGTCCTTGTATATACTTTCCTCTCTCTTGCTATGGCGTATGCCCATTCGTTAGATGTGAAAAGACGCCATGAATAATCACCACCATTGGTGATCTTCTCGGTGGAATTACCAGTTGCACTATGATATACGCCCCAGTCATAATCGGTGCCAGCTAAATCGCCGTTATAATAATCACCGACATTTTTGGAGGTCATCCATGGATTTTTACCGTTATAACCGCTTGTACCCCAGCAGAAAAGGTCACGGGCCACATCCTTGTCAGCAGACGTATTGTATTTTGTAAAGCCATCAACCGTCACATTACCTCGGTAAGTAGCCGTTTCGGCTGGTCCGTCACCCATAAAGTCATATTGATTCTCTGCGAAACGCCATTCTCCAGTGCCGTCTTCTTTGCCGAGATACTGCAGGTTACCCGGGGCAAAGACGACCTGCTTGCCTTCAGCAACGGAGATAAGGCCAGGCATCAATGTGGTGACCTTACGACCATGGGCACGTTGGGCGGTATAGGTGAAATCATTTGTCAAAGTGAGAACAGCTATATCGCTGCTGTTGTAAGCCGTGACGGTGACATCGGTATAGTCGCCTGTCGGCAGGGGCAGATTCAGATCCATTTCGCCAGCCAAGTCTGTGCCGAGATCGGTGATGGTGATGATGTCGTCGGTCTCGGTGGTTGTGGTCTGGATTTCCGAAGTGCCGGGAACGGGGCTGGCTATTGAGAAGTCACCAGAGACCTTCTTGCCGTTGAAGCCAATGGTCAGATAGGAAGTGCTGGCAGGAATGTTTTTCACCGTGAGGCGCAGCAGTCCGCAGAGCTGCTTGAACTCCCATCCGCTACCCGGTTCGTTGGTGGCAATCATCGGGCAGGGAGTGGTGGTGCCGCTCACCTCGGCCAGCGAGTAGCTGCTGGGCAGAGTCACGTCAAGGGTGCTACCTTCCTGTCCATAGTTTTCAGCCGACTCGTCCACGATGGAGGCAGGATAGACTGCGAAGGCATCGCGTTCCTTGCCCTCGGGATATTCGACGGTAAATTCGGCTTCGTTTGTGCCTTCGCCCGAAGTAAGCTCGGCTGTGTAATACTTTCCGTCGCTTACGTGGACGGCAATCTCGTCGCTCTCACTCCATGTGAACTTAGCCATGTCATTGACATCCGCACGCGTCGTACTCTTTGAGTCACTGTTGATGGCCGTAATGGTCTCAGTAATCATCTTCACATCGCCCGTCACGTCGTCCTCGGGACTTGCTACAACGGTGTTGTCTTCATTGCTGCAGGCAGCGGCCAGCATGGCCAGTGCAGCCATATAAATGAGGTTCTTTTTCATCTTTGTTCCTGTTCTTTAATGGTTAAACACTTACTACCCTTATTCTTCGTCCCAAGTAAAATCTTCAGCCTTGGTAGTCTGTGGGCTGGCAGCGAGAATGTTACACTGATGTTGCAACATGACGACCTTAATCGTCGGTTTCTGATAATCTTTCATTTTCATTTTTTGTAGTGTTTTGATGTTGTTATTAAAAGTTTGTGGTTCAAATTTCTTTATTGCGTAGGGGCTCTCTTGACGAAGTACCCTTTATGGGCTACAAATTTACTAATAATTATTGCACTTTACATTAATTATTGTGTTAAATATTATTAAATCCCCATTCGCGCAAGTTTATAACACGGCCAATTTAATTGTCGGTTTCTGATAAACTTTCATTTTCATTTTTTGTTGTGTTTTGCTGTTGTTATTAAAAGTTTGTGGTTCAAATTTGTTTCTTGCGAGGGGGCTCTCTTGCCGAAGTACCGCTAAAACGGCAGCAAAGTTACGAATTTATCTCGAAAACTTATGTATTAAAATTCTACGAATGCCTAACTTGCCGATCTAATTGATATATTTCAACATAACGACTGAATTTGTCCGACCGATTCTCGAGCCGTATGGGAGCGCCAGATAAACCCCACAAACCAACAAAACAACAAAAACCATATGAGCATATCCCTGCATGCTCTGCCCAGGTGGCGCTGGCTGTCGGTGGGTGTTCCTTCTCGGATGAAATACTAAATAATTATAATATTTTAACCTTATTCTTGTGTAGTCGGCGAAAAATGTGTAATTTTGAGCCGTTTTTGCGAAACCGCGTCAAAAAACCGCGTCATAACACCTATATAATTATACTAACAACACAATGAAAGTTTATCAAACAAACGAAATCAAGAACATCGCACTCATTGGCAGTGCGGGTTGCGGCAAGACCACTCTTGCCGAGGCTTTAGTTTACGAAGCAGGCATCATCAAGCGCCGTGGCACCGTAGAGAGTAAGAACACGATGAGCGACTACTTCCCCGTGGAGCAGGAGTATGGCTACTCGGTGTTCAGCACCGTGTTCCACACTGAGTGGAACGGCAAGAAGCTGAACTTTGTCGACTGCCCAGGCAGCGACGACTTTGTGGGCGGTGCCATCACTGCCCTGAACGTCACCGACCAGGCCGTGATCGTGGTGAACGGACAGTACGGTCCCGAAGTGGGCACGATGAATGCCTTCCGCAATACCGACAAGCTGGGTAAGCCCGTCATCTTCCTGGTGAACCAGCTGGACCGCGACAATTGCGACTTTGACCAGATTCTTCACAAGCTGAAGGATACCTTCGGCCCCAACTGCGTGCCCGTGCAGTATCCCGTGGCTTGCGGCGCCGGCTTCAACAGCATCATCGACGTGCTCATCATGAAGAAGCTGACGTGGAAGCCCGAGGGTGGCGCTCCCACGATTGAGGACATCCCCGCCGACCAGATGGACAAGGCCCAGGAGTGGAAGGCTGCCCTGGTGGAGGCTGCCGCTGCTGGCGACGATGCACTGATGGAGAAGTTCTTTGAGACGGAAGACCTCTCGGAAGACGAGATGCGCGAGGGCATCCGCAAGGGTCTCATCACCCGCAGCATCTTCCCCGTGTTCTGCGTGTGCGCCGGCCGCGATATGGGTGTGCGCCGCCTGATGGAGTTCCTGGGCAACGTGGTTCCCTTCGTGGACGAGATGCCCAAGGTGCAGAACGCCGCTGGCAAGGAGATTGCTCCGGACGCAGCAGGTCCTGCCTCGCTCTATTTCTTCAAGACTGGCATCGAGCCCCACATTGGTGAGGTGAGCTATTTCAAGGTGATGAGCGGCTCGGTGAAGAGCGGCGACGACCTGACGAATGCCGACCGCGGCTCGAAGGAGCGCATCGGTACGCTCTATGCTTGCGCTGGTGCCAACCGCGTGCAAGTGGACCAGCTGAACGCCGGCGACATTGGCTGCACGGTGAAGCTGAAGGACGTGAAGACGGGCAACACGCTGAACGGCAAGGACAACACCGACTGGAAGTTTGACTTCATCAAGTTCCCCAACTCGAAGTTCTCGCGTGCCATCAAGGCCCTGAACGAGAGTGAGACCGAGAAGATGATGGCCGCCCTGAACAAGATGCGCCAGGAAGACCCGACATGGGTGGTGGAGCAGTCGAAGGAGTTGCGCCAGATCATCGTTCACGGACAGGGTGAGTTCCACCTGCGCACGCTGAAGTGGCGCATGGAGAACAACGAGAAGATTATGATTGAATACCAGGAGCCGAAGATTCCTTACCGTGAGACCATCTCGAAGATGGCCCGCGCTGACTATCGCCACAAGAAGCAGTCGGGTGGCAGCGGACAGTTTGGTGAGGTGCACCTCATCATCGAGCCTTACACCGAGGGCATGGAAGACCCCGTGAGCTTCATGATTGGCAACCAGGAGTTCAAGATGAACATCAAGGGCAAGGAAGAAATCGACCTGGAGTGGGGCGGCAAGCTCGTGTTCATCAACAGCGTCGTGGGTGGTGCCATCGACCTGCGCTTCATGCCCGCCATCCTGAAGGGTATCATGCAGCGCATGGAGCAGGGACCCCTCACCGGCAGCTATGCTCGCGACGTGCGCGTCATCGTCTACGACGGTAAGATGCACCCCGTGGACTCCAATGAACTCTCGTTCATGCTTGCTGCACGTAACGCCTTCTCAATGGCATTCCGCGAGGCAGGACCCAAGGTGCTGGAGCCTATCTACGACCTCGAAGTGCTCGTTCCCGCCGACTACATGGGCGACGTGATGAGCGACCTGCAGGGACGCCGCGCCATCATCATGGGTATGGACAGTGAGGCTGGCTATCAGAAGCTTAACGCCAAGATTCCTCTGAAGGAGCTGGCCAGCTACAGCATCGCCCTGAGCTCTATCACCGGTGGACGCGCTTCGTTCCAGACCAAGTTCTCAAGCTATGAGCTGGTGCCCAACGACATACAGCAGGCCCTGATCAAGCAGCATGAGGAAGAGATGAAGGACGAGGATTAAAATGAAAAGAAACATGAAAGCGATTTTCGGCCCCATGGCCATGATGCTGCTGGCCGCAATGGTTTTTGCTTCGTGCAAAGACAGCAAGCAGAAGCAGCCCATCGTAGACGAAGAAGAGGAAAACGAAGAGCAGGTGGAAGCCAGTGCTATTGAAGCCGACGAGAAGGTGGAGGTGAGCACCGCCCTCGAATTCCTGAAGGCACTGAAAAGCAACACCCACATCATCATCAACAATGATGAGCCGATGAACCTCACCGATGCTCTCGACGAACTCATCGACGAGGGGCGCATACAGCTGCGCGAGCACGGCAGCAATGCCGGGGGACTCTTCTATACCGATGAGTACGATGGCAACTCGCTTGTGGTGGCTCATCGCCACGACATCATCATCGAAGGGAAGAAAGGAAAAGACGTGGAGTTCATCGTCACACCCAGCTACGCTGATGTCATCCGCTTCGAACACTGCAAGAACATCATGGTGAAGAACATCACCATGGGTCACAAGGTGACGGGTGGCTGCTCGGGCGACGTGCTGGTGTTCTCGCAGTGCAAGGATGTTGAGGTGGATGGCTGCAACCTCTATGGCTGCGGCGTGAACGGCCTCACCCTCGACCACACCAGGCAGGTGAACGTGAAGGGCACACAGCTCTATGGATGCAGCGACGACGGCGTGCAGCTCATCAATTCGAACGATGCCACCTTCACCAACTGTAGCATCTACGACAACGGTGGAGGCGTCTATGTGGATGAATACTGCGACAACGTGCTGTTTGAGAAATCCGATTTCCACGGGAATCGTGGTCAGCTGTTCTACTGCCATTCTAGCATTACGCTGAAGAAATGCAACGTGGAGCATCATCACGACGACATCACCGACAATGTGAAGTTCCGCGACTGCGAGGTGGTTATGGACTACGACGATGCCGAGGAATATCCCGAATTTTGATGAGTAAGCGCAGGCTTTAGTCATCAATGCTGGCCAACGAGAAAGCTGCCAGCCTATTCCAGAAGGGAATGGGCTGGCAGCTTTCGTTGGTGGTTCACTTCTTCTGCGCAGTAACAAGGTAAGCTGAGTGAGGAGTTAGGAGTTAGGAGTTAGGAGTGAGGAGTTTGCTGCGCATGATGTTGACGGGGGTAGAACTCCTCACTCCTCACTCCTCACTCCTAACTCCTAACTCCTCACTCCTAACTCAGCTGGCCTTGAAGAGTTCTTTGATGCCTCCTATGCTGCCGAGCAGGTTGGTGGCTTCGTAGGGCAGGTAGACGGTCTTCGTCTTGTCGCCCTCGGCCAGCTCCTGCATCATCTGGATGTATTTCTGGGCCAGCAGATAGTTGGCGGGGTTGGTGCTCTTGCCCACTGCTTGTGTGATCAGCTCGATAGCCTTGGCCTCAGCCTGTGCCTTGCGGATGCGAGCCTCAGCTTCACCATCGGCATGCAGGATAGCCTCCTGACGGGCGGCCTCGGCCTTGTTGATGATGGCCGTCTTCTCACCCTCGGAAGCCAAGATCTCGGCGGCCTTCTCGCCTTCCGACGTCAGGATTTGCGCACGCTTGTTGCGCTCGGCCTGCATCTGCTTCTCCATCGCGTTCAGCACGGTGGCGGGCGGCGTGATGTCCTGCAGCTCCACGCGGTTCACCTTCACGCCCCACTTGTCGGTGGCATCGTCGAGCACGGCAGACAGCTTCTTGTTGATGGTGTCGCGCGAGGTCAGCGTCTCGTCAAGCTCCAGCTCGCCGATGATGTTGCGCAGCGTGGTCTGTGTCAGCTTCTCGATGGCGTTGGGCAGGTTGTTGATTTCGTAGGTGGCCTTGAAGGGGTCGACGATTTGGAAATAGAGTAGGGCGTTGATTTCCGTTTGCACGTTGTCCTTGGTGATGACGTTCTGCTTGGGGAAATCGTACACTTGTTCGCGCAGGTCGATGGTGGTGGAGTACTGGTAGCGCCCATTGTGGAGCACCACAATCGACTTGGCGTGGTCGATGAAGGGGATGATGATGTTGATGCCCGGCTTCAGCGTGGCAAAGTAGCGTCCCAGGCGCTCCACGATTTTGGTTTCCGACTGGGGGATGATGACGATGGCCTTCTTGGCAAAGATAACCACGCAGACGGCGATGGCTATCAGGATGTAGGTTGTTGTATCCATAATGATGCTGATAAAGGATTATTCCTCTTGAGGGGTGGTGGTAACGGTGATGATGGTGCTTTCGCGCCCTACTACGTAGACGTTGGCTCCTGCGGGGATGTCGGCACCTTCGTGGCTGACGGCCTTCCACACGTCGCCATCGATTTGCACGCGTCCAAAGCCGTGTGCACGTATGGCTTCCACCACATGTCCCTCTCTTCCCATCAGGGCATCGGCATTGCTCACGCGTGCATCCTCGCCCTTGTGCAGATAGCGCTGGGCGAAGGGGCGCACCCAGAACAGGCTGACAAGCGTGAACAGGGCGAAGAGCATCAGCTGCACATAGATGCCTCCGCCCAAGGCAGCGGCGATGGCTGCGGCAACGGCACCAAAGGCGAAGCAGATGATGAAGAAGTCGCCCGCCATGAGTTCCAAGATGAGGCAGACGACGGCTATGGCCGCCCACGTCTGCCACAGGTGTTGCATCAGAAAGTCAATCATAGGGGTGTGTCATTAGCCTTGCATGTCGTAAACCACTTGCATCAGGCGCTTGCCCAGTTCGTCGGCCTCCTCCATCGTCTGCGCCTCGCTATACACGCGGATGATGGGTTCGGTGTTCGACTTGCGCAGATGCACCCAGCGTGTGGGGAAGTCGATCTTTACGCCGTCGATGTCGTTCACCTTTGCCTCAGGGTCTTGGGCAAACATTTCCTTCACCTTCACCAAGATGGCGTCCACGTCGGTGTCGGGTGTCAGGTCGATGCGGTTCTTGGCTATCTGGTAGTCGGGGAAGGTGCTGCGCAGTTCACTGACGCTGCAGCCTTTCTGTGCCAAACTGCTCAGGAAGAGCACAATACCCACCAAGGCATCGCGGCCATAGTGGCTCTCGGGGTAGATGACTCCACCGTTGCCCTCGCCTCCGATGATGGCTCCCACCTCCTTCATCTTCGTGGTGACGTTCACCTCGCCTACAGCAGCGGCTGTGTAGCTTCCTCCGTGTTTCTCGGTGACGTCGCGAAGGGCGCGTGTAGAGCTGAGGTTCGAGACAGTGTTCAGCGAGCACGTCGCGTCAAGTGCACGCTGGGCACCCAGCACATAGTCGGCGACGCTCACCAAGGTGTACTCTTCGCCAAACATGCGGCCATCCTCGCAGATGAAGGCCAGGCGGTCTACGTCGGGGTCGACGACGACACCCAGGTCGAAGCCGCCTTGGCGCATCTTGTCCATGATGCCCTGCAGGTTCTTCTCCAACGGCTCGGGGTTGTGGGCGAACTGTCCGGTGCATTCGCCGTTCAGTATCTCATAGTCTACGCCAAGCGCCTGGAACAACTGTGGCAGGATGATGCCACCCACGCTGTTGATGGTGTCGGCGCATACGCGGAAGTGGCGCTTGCGGATGGCCTCTACGTCGGCCAGGCGCAGCGACAGCACACTCTCCACGTGTTGCTGGTTCATAGTGTCGTCTTTCACCACATGGCCCAGCTTTTCCACTGGGGCATAGTCGAAGTCTTCAGCCTCGGCAATGCGCAGCACCTCAGCTCCGTCGGCAGCAGTGAGGAATTCGCCTTCGCTGTTGAGCAGCTTCAGCGCGTTCCACTGCGTAGGATTATGGCTGGCAGTGATGATGATGCCTCCGTCGGCTTTGTGCCAGCGCACGGCCAGCTCGGTGGTAGGTGTGGTGGCCAGTCCGATGTCAATCACCTCGTAGCCCATGCCGACGAGGGTGCCGCACACCACATCGCGCACCATGGGGCCGCTGATGCGTCCGTCGCGGCCCACTACGATTTTGCTTCCTTTGATGAAGGTGGCGTATGCCGTGGTGAATTTTACGATGTCAAGCGGGTTGAGCGTGTTGCCCGTGCGTCCGCCGATGGTACCGCGGATGCCCGAAATAGATTTGATAAGTGTCATATATCTGTCTTACGTTGGAAACTGATTTCGTAATAATAGGGATAAACATAGCTGGAAGCCATGCTGTGGCCTTGCGTGTGGGGCACGATGAGGCGCACCTTGGCAATGTGGTCGTCGGCTGAGCGTGGGCGACCCATGCACAGATAGCTCATAGGGGCGAGCAGTCCGGCGGGCACCGACTCGTTGTTGTAGGCTGAAATCCACATGCCGCTCACAAACGAGGCGGTGTAGGTGTTGCCCTGTCGGCGCACGTTCATCACGTCCACATCGTAGGGGTTCACGTCGTTATAGACGGCTGCCGAGTCGAGCAAGCATCTCTCCATGAAGCGCACCAGCAGGTAGGCGTTCTCGCCGTCTTGCAGGGGCTTGCCACAGCCTCGGTGAACGATTTGCATGTAGACACCATTATTGTCGAGGTAAACAAACTCGCGTTTGTCGACATTGGTGACGTCGCCCTGCTCGTGGAACTGGCTTTCGCTGATGACCACAAAGCTTGAATCGGCCAGAAATTGGCGGATGGCCTTGCGCTCCTTTTCTTTCTTGTCGCCATAGGTCTCATAGTCGTTGCACGAAGCAAGCAGAGAGGTGAGGGCAAGCAATGCCAGGAGCGCCAAAAATCCTTTTCTCATGTATGCGATAATTTGAATGATGGGATGAATAGGATGCAAAGGTACGAAAGAGTTGGCAGTTGGTGATTGCTGCAAGCGTTTTTTTTCTTTTGCCTTAATCATTTTTAACTTCAAGCTCTTGAGAGCAGGAATTGCTTGAACTCAGCAAAATCGGCTGAGAGCGGAATGCTCTGCTTGGTGCCCTGCATAAAGGCTGCCAACCGTTCGGGAATGGGGATGTCGATGCCCAGGATGTCGTCAACCTTCTCCTTGAACTTGGCAGGATGTGCCGTCTCGCAGAAGATGCCCACCTCGCCGGGCTTCAGCTGCTCTTCCAATGCCCTGTAGCCACAGGCACCGTGTGGGTCGAGGATGTAGCCTGTCTCTGCATAGCATTGGCGCATCGTCTCCTTGATTTGCTCGTCGCTGTAGGTGGCCCCACTGATGAGGTTGGTGATGCGCTGGTGGGTCTGCTCTTCGCTGAGCTTGCCGTTCTCGCTGTAGAGATTGATGATGCGTGCAAAGTTCGAGGGGTCGCCCACGTCCATGGCATTTGCCAGTGTCTGGAGGGAAGGCTTAGGCTGGTAAACGCCCGTCTGTAGGTAGTTGTAGAACACGTCGTTGGCGTTGTTGGCTGCGATGAAGCGCTTCACGGGAAGACCCATCTGATGGCCGAAGAGGGCAGCGCAGATGTTGCCAAAGTTGCCGCTGGGAACGCACATCACGATGTCGGGCGAGTTGTGGAGCCTTGCCACTGCATTAAAATAGTAGAAAGCCTGTGGCAGGAACCGTGCCACGTTGATGCTGTTGGCCGAGGTGAGTTGCATGCGTGCACACAGCTCTTCGTCCATGAATGCTGTCTTCACCAGCCGTTGGCAGTCGTCAAAGACACCATCTATCTCCACGGCTGTGATGTTCTGGCCCAGCGTGGTGA
Organism: uncultured Prevotellaceae bacterium; assembly: GCA_902790625.1. GTDB lineage: Bacteria > Bacteroidota > Bacteroidia > Bacteroidales > Bacteroidaceae > Prevotella. The sequence continues at coordinate 13,482 of CADASP010000018.1, forward strand.
ACTGGCACTCTTGTATGGGGCTCACCTTTCCCTTGGGGTAGAGCACATATACATGGATGCCCTCTACGCCGAGGAAGCCGTTGGCCACGGCACTGCCCGTGTCGCCGCTGGTGGCCACCAGCACATTCACTGTCCCGTTTGTTGTGGTATTACCACAACATACTGAACGCTGGCGCAGGAAATAGCCCAGCAAGCGGGCCATGAAGCGGGCACCCACATCCTTAAAGGCCAGCGTGGGTCCGTGGAAGAGTTCAAGGGTGTAGATGTTCTCCTTCACCTTCACCACCGGGCAGTCGAACTGCAGGGTGTCGTAAACCAAGTCTTGCAGGGCGTCGCCGTCGATGTCGTCGCCGAAGAAGTTGGCGGCCACGTTGTAGGCGATGTCTTGGAATCGCAGCTGGGGCATGTCGTCGATGAAGGCCTTCGGCAGCGGGATGATTTCTTCGGGCATGTAGAGGCCACGGTCTTCGGCCAAGCCTTTCACCACTGCTTTGCGCAGGTCGGCGATAGGTGCTTTTCCGTTGGTGCTGTAGTATTTCATATCAGATTGATTTTATGCGATATATTATTGTTTCATGAATGTTTGCATGAACTGCTCAAGTCGCAGAAGCCCATAGCCGCCGCTGGCGCAGGCCACCTCGTCGTAGTGCTGCACGTCATCGGCTTCGATGCCAGGATAATAGATGAGGAATGGGACAGGCTCGTTGACGTGGATGCGCAGTTCAACGGGTGTGGGATGGTCGGGCAATACGGCGATGCTCACGGGTTGTTGCATCTGCAGTGTTGCTTCGTAGATGGGGCGCAACAGTCGCTGGTCCAGATAGTTAATGGCGCGCAGCTTCAAGTCGAGGTCGCCATCGTGGCCAGCCTCGTCGGTGGCTTCCACATGTACGAAAACGAAGTCGTCGCCATGCAGCAATGCGTCGATGGCAGCCTGGGCCTTGCCCTCGTAGTTGGTGTCGGCCAGTCCGGTGGCTCCTGGCACCTTCACGATGCGCAGTCCAGCATATTTGCCTATGCCCTGTATGAGGTCAACGGCTGAGATGACAGCCCCCTTGCTCACCTGTGGATACAGTTCCATCAGCGTCTGCATGCTGGGGCGGTAGCCACCGCTCCAAGGCCAGATGCTGTTGGCTTGTCTCTCTCCTTGCGCTGCCTTGGCTTGGTTGTAAGGATGCTGGGGCAACAACTGTTGCGAGCGAATGATGAGGTCGTTGATGAGGTCGGCGGTCTGCTTTGGTGATAGCGCAGAATCGCCACCCTGCTGCTCGCTCTTCACCAGCAGGGGTTTCCACAGCTCTCCAGGATGGTCGTGGGGTGGGGCGCATTCGATGTGCTTCGAACCTCCTTTTATGATAAGCAGATGGCGGTACTGTATGCCAGCTACGAATGTCACCCGCTGGCACCCCTGCTCGGCATTGATGGGCTTGGCCAAGTGCTCGTTTAGGTAGTCGATGAGCTGTCGGGCGTCGTCGGTCTGCAGATTGCCGCCGTTGTGCGTGACAATCCTGCCGTCTTCGAGCGTGATGATGTTGCAGCGCAGGGCCAAGTCGTCGTCGGCCAGCTGGTAGCCTATGCTGGCAGCTTCCAATGGGCCTCGTCCTTCATACACCTTGTTCAGGTCATATCCCAATATGGCGGTGTTGGCCACTTCGCTGCCTGGTGGGAATCCTTCGGGCACGGTGATGAGCCGTCCCGTGCGCCCTTTTTGGGCCAGCAAGTCCATCATGGGCTTGTCGGCCACCTGCAACAACGTCTTGCCGCCCAGCTGCTCTACGGGGTGGTCGGCCATGCCGTCGCCCAAAATAATGATGTGCTTCATTCGTCTCTGTGGAAAACAGTTTTCGTTAATGAATGCCCCCGATGCTTCGGGCACTTTCGCTTTGCCGCTGCAAATTTACTACTTTTATGCGAACTTGCCAAACATTTTTTTTGCAAGTTCGCAAAAAATGCGTAACTTTGCAGAACTCACTCCATATAAATATCATGATGAAGAAAGAAGATTTGCGAATAGTGTTCATGGGCACGCCCGAATTTGCGGTGACCACCTTGCGTGCGCTTGTTGAAAATGGCTATCAGGTGGTGGGCGTGGTGACGCAGCCCGACAAGGCTGTGGGGCGTCACGGCTCAGTGCTTCAGGCTCCCCCCGTGAAGGTCTATGCCCAGGAGAAAGGGCTGCCCGTGCTGCAGCCCGAGAAGATGAAAGACCCCACATTCGTGGAGCAGCTGAGAGGGTGGGATGCCAATCTGCAGGTGGTGGTGGCCTTCCGCATGTTGCCCGAGGTGGTTTGGGCCATGCCCCGCTATGGCACGTTCAACGTGCATGCCGCCTTGCTGCCCGACTATCGTGGAGCCGCGCCCATCAACTGGGCCGTCATCAACGGCGAGACGCAGACGGGTGTCACCACCTTTTTCCTCGATGAGCACATCGACACAGGGCGCATCATACGCCAGAAGACCTTTGACATCCCCGCTACCGCAGATGTGGAGTATGTCTACGATGGGCTGATGCACTTGGGGGCGCAGGTATGTATGGAAACCCTCGACGACATCCTTGCTGCTCCCGATGGACGGCCACAGGCGATGGAGCAGGACGAGACGCTGGCTCGCCATCAGGCCCCCAAGCTGTTCAAGGACAACTGTCGCATCGTGTGGGAGGGCACCACCGTCCAGCAGGTGTTCAACTTCGTTCGCGGCCTCTCGCCGGTTCCTGGAGCTTGGACGATGCTCACCGCTGCCGATGGCACCTCCACCATGTTGAAGATTTATAAGGCCACCCTAACTGATACGTCCGTTGGGGCCTTGCCGGTGGGTGCGCTCAGCCGCGACAAGCGCCACCTCTATGTGGCTTGCACTGACTGCATGCTGCGCATCGACAGTCTGCAACTGGCGGGCAAGAAACGCATGGAGGCCACCGACTTTTTGAATGGTGTGGCGGGCATTGAAAATTTTTCGCTGGTGTGAATAATAATTGTGATGGCAAGTGCGTTACATATATAGTAATCTATAAAAACTGTATGCCTATGCAATTATTTACTCCAGAAGAAATGAAACCAAGCGAAAAGGTGCTCAGGCTCATCAAACAGCTGGCCTACACCTATCGAGTCACTAACCATCAGGCCTATTGCCTCAATTGACTTTTAACTGTTGAAGGTTGAAGGTTAAAGGTTGATGGTTGAAAGTTAAACAGTTAAACTCTAAATTCCTAACACCAAACTCCTAATTTACAAACTCTTATACCCATGCCAAAGGTTTCTCCCTCGTTGTTGGCGGCCGACTTCCTTCATCTCGACCGCGAGATAGGAATGCTCAACACCAGCGATGCTGACTGGTTGCACTTGGACGTGATGGACGGGATGTTCGTGCCCAACATCTCGTTTGGTTTCCCTGTGCTCGAAGCCGTTGCTAAGGTGTGCCAGAAGCCACTCGATGTTCATTTCATGATAGAGCGCCCCGAGCGCTACATTGAGCAGACGGCACGCTTGGGCGCGATGATGATGAATGTTCATCAAGAGGCATGTGTGCATCTGCACCGCACCATTCAGGAGATACATGCTGCGGGAATGAAGGCTGGCGTCACCCTCAACCCCTCAACGCCCGTGAGCACGCTCGAAGACATCATCGAAGATGTCGACATGGTGCTGCTCATGAGCGTCAACCCAGGATTTGGAGGGCAGAAATTTATTGAGAACACCATCCCTAAGGTGCGACGACTGCGCCAGCTCATCAGCCAGAGTGGCAGCAAGGCGCTCATCGAAGTCGATGGTGGCGTGCAGGGCGAGACGGCTCCCCGTCTGGTGGACGCGGGTGTCGACGTGCTGGTGAGTGGCAGCTACGTGTTCCATGCCAAGGACCCACATGCCGTCATTCGCGCGCTGAAGCAGCTCGTACCCCGCGAGGCCCTCTGAGCAGAAGAGGTGCGAGCAAGCCCTCAAACTGTTAAATGTTGCTAAACTTTTTGGTTGAAGAGAAGATAAGAGCCGTTTTGACAAATAAAATGAGTACCTTTGCAGCCCGAAATGTGAGTCCGTAGGGGCTGGGTGAAGTGTGCACGGACGTGCACCGCCTCTCGGAAAAATCCCTAAAAACAATACAAGAAAAAAGCAATGTACGCAATTGTAGAAATTCAGGGTCAGCAGTTCAAGGCTGAAGAGGGCAAAAAGCTCTTCGTGCACCACATGAAAGACGTGGAGGCCGGCAAGACTGTTGAATTTGACAAGGTGCTCCTGGTGGATGCCGATGGAGCCGTGAAGGTTGGCGCCCCCACCGTAGAGGGTGCAAAAGTAGTAGTAGAAGTAGTGAACCCGCTGGTGAAGGGCGACAAGGTGATCGTCTTCAAGATGAAGCGCCGCAAGGACTCACGTAAGCGCAACGGCCATCGTGAGCAGTTCACTCAGGTAGAAGTTAAACAAGTAATCGCTTAAAGGAGGAACAGAATTATGGCACATAAAAAAGGTGTAGGTAGTTCTAAGAACGGCCGCGAGAGTGCAGCCCAGCGACTTGGCGTGAAGATTTGGGGTGGTCAGAAGGTGAAGGCCGGCAACATCATCGTTCGCCAGCGTGGCACCCATCACAATCCTGGCAATGGCGTGGCCATTGGCAAGGACGACACACTCTTTGCTCTGATTGATGGCACGGTGAATTTCCATCGTGGTTTCCACAACAAGAGTGTAGTCTCAGTGATTCCTGAAGCCGAGTCATAACACACACTTACAAACCAACTTATTCCAAACAAACAGCAGCCCCCTCGGAATCAATCGATTCCGAGGGGGCTTGCCGTTAGGCGACTTGGTGTTCACCAGTTGTCGGTGCGGAAGGGGAAGAGAGGCAGGTTGGCACCGTTCTTGACATTTCCCAGCTGGAAGTTGCGGAAGCAATAGCGCACGGCGACGGGGTGGGGCACCTCGGGGCTGCTCACGCGGATAGCTTCGTCCCAATAGCCGCCTCCTGGCTGCCAGAAATGGCGTGCCTGGGCAGGATGGAACACACGGTCGTCGCCAGCCACCTCGAAGCCTTTGATGTCTTCGAAGGGAGCATCGCTGTGGTAGTTGTCCTGCAGGTGGATGAAGACGGCATCGCCCTGCACCTTCATGTCCTTGTAGGAAGAACTCTTGTAGAGGATGGATTCGAAACCGTAGTCGCGGTTGAGTGCCGTATAGGCCAGTCGCTCACCCACCTGGCGCTTCTGCGTGGGGTGTATCTGCGTGAACTCATAGGGATAAACCAAGTCGGCGGTGCACACCAGCGAACTGTTGGGGATGATTTGTGCCGCCTTCCATTGCTGTTCGCGCAGTCGGGCGCCGTTGTCGCCATTCACGTCGTCGTAGTGGTAGGGCGCAATTTCTACGAAGTAGAAGGGAATCTCGCCCAGACGGAACTGGCTGCGCCATTGGTCGACGAGGAGCTTCAATCGCTGGGAGTATTGGTCGCCAGGGTCGCCCACATTCGAGCAGCCCTGATAGAAGACGATGCCCTTGACGGTGTAGTTGAGGATGGGGTTGAAGGTGCCGTTGCCCCAGAGCAGCGAGCGGTGGTAGTCCATGGGCCATCGTGCGGCAATGGCAGCAGAGTCGACAGGGTCGGAGGTGTGCTTCGCCAGGTTCTCCTTGGTGAGCCAGCTCTCCACGCGGGTGCCTCCTTTGTTGGCCTCGATGATGCCGATGGGGATGTCGAGCATCTGATGCAGGGCGCGTGCAAAGAAATAGCCTGTGGCCGAGAAGTCGGCCACCGTCTTTGGGTTGCACTCCTTCCACTCACATTCGGCATCGTCTTGCGGCTCGCTGCGCATGATGCTGGGAATCTTCACGCTGTGCACGGCCTTGTGCTTCGTCGACTCCACCACCCATTCGTTGTAACCCTCTACGGGACACTGCCAGAAGCCTTTCACGGGCATCTCCATGTTCGACTGTCCGGCGCACACCCACACCTCGCCTGCCAGCACGCCTGTGATGGTGGTCTTCTCGCCATCGTCGAAGGTGATGGAGTGTGGTGTGTAGGATGCTTGGGGCGATTTCACGCTGACGAGCCATCGTCCGTTCTTATCGGTCTTGGCGGTGGCCACTTCGTTGCTCCACGAAGTGCTGACCTTCACCGTGCGCCCCGGCTGTGCCCATCCCCACAGGCGTACATCGGTTTGCTGTTGGATAATCATGTTGTTGCCAATGAGGTGGTGAAGCCTCACCTTGGCATTGGCGGCGGTGCACATCAGCATCAGCCCCGCCAAGAAAGCAGTTAGTCGTTTCATCGTTATGGTATCGTTTATTCTGTCCACGTAGCCCCCTCGCGCAGCACGAAGCTCACTTTCGACTTCTTGGGCAATTGTGGCTTCTGCCACTCTCCACCCAGTATCTGGATAGTGCAGGGCTTCAGCGGGTCGAGGCCTTTCAGCGCATCATCGAGCGAGAGGAACTGGCCACGCCCCAGTCGGTCGACGGTGATGTCGGCTTCCACGCGATATTTCTCCAGCAGCGGCACTTCCTGGCACATGGCATCGGCCAGCAAGCGAGCCACCTGATGGGCACCATATATATTATAGTGGGTGTTGTCCTGCTTGCCCTTGGGTTCCGATGGCTCCTGGCCAGGCAGGAACCACATGTGCAGACGCTTGGAGGCTTCGGTTCCGAGTCCCTGCTCCAAGTCGTGCGTCAGCTGGTTGGCATCTACGAAGAGGCAGTTCATGCGTTGTGCCACATCGCGCGGAGCCACGGCATAGAGTCCATGGGTGTCAACGAGGGTGTCGCCTTCCACCATCTTCACGCCGTCCTTGAAGGTCTGTGTGCGCAGCTTCTCGTCATCGTCGTTTTCGGGCGCAACCACAAAGAAGTTGCGCCGCACCACGCAGTTCATCAGGATGGGGGTGCCGCCATGCTCGCGCGTCTCGCGCACAAACTTCGCCAGGTTATAATCGAAGGTGGAGCCTGGGTCGGTGTGGCGGTCGGCGGGAGCCTTCTCGTCGTTGTGGCCAAACTGAATGACCACATAGTCGCCGGGCTTCATCTTGTCGAGCACCTTCTGCCAGCGCCCCTCGTTGATGAAGCTGAGCGTAGAGCGGCCATTCACGGCATGATTGTCGATGTGCACGTAGTCGGGGTCGAAATAGCACTGCAAAGCCATGCCCCAGCCCCGCTCTTGCTTGCCGTTGGAGATGTCCTTATTGGCCATGGTTGAATCGCCAATCATGAAGATGGTGGTCTTACGATTGGCGGCTGAGCTGCACAGCAGTATCAGGGCCACCAACACCAGCAATTTCATCATCTGTCTCATACGCATATCTCTCTTTATAAGCTATAGACTGTTGACGGTCTCTATGGCGAGGCCAGTGTATTTTGCAATCAGCTCAGCAGACATACCGTCGGCCTTCATCCTACGTGCATTCTCACACCTGTTCTGCTCTATGCCTTGTGCCATTCCTTGTGCCATTCCCTGAGCCATTCCCTGAGCCATTCCCTGTGCCATTCCCTGAGCCATTCCTTGTTTGTAGCCATGACGGATGGCACCACGCTCGTTGTACACGGCATCCCAGTAGTACTCGTAGGCATACAGCTCTTTCTCGTCGTAGGCCGACTTCTCCAGTATCTTCAGTGCTTTACTGGTGTCGGGATTCTCCAGCAGCTCTATGGGGATTTCCGCTGTGTCACGGTCTATCTCGGTGAGGAAGCGCAGCCACAGCACCATCATCTTCTTCTCGGCGATGGTCTGAGGCTTGAACTTAGGCAGTTCCACAAACACAAAACGCAGCCCCTCAATGATTCGGTCTGAGTGGGCAACATTCACAATGGCATAGTCGTGGTAGAACTCGTCGGGCCCTGCATCGAATCCCACGTCGTTGATGAGGTTCAGTGCATATACTGGCTGCAGCAGCGAGTAGTCCTCGCTTGTGCCAAGTTGTTTCACCACAGCCTTGGCCGAGTTGAGGATGACTCGCTGCTGGAACTCGTTGTTCCAGTTCATTTGCATCTCCACGATGAAGTGACGTCCGCCCGTCTCGCGGCAGCGCACGTCGACCACACTGTTCTTTTTGCCGGGATTCTCAGGCACCATCTCGGGCGTGAGGTACTCCACATGTTCTATCTGCTTCCCCTCGTCAAGGGGCAGCAGAGCGTTGAGTAGACTCATCGCCAAGTCCTCATGCTCGCCGAAAATCTTTTTGAAGGTCAGGTCGGCCTTCGGGTTCAGGTATTTTCCTTTTACTCCTTCCATCGCTCCCAGTTCTTTTATTGTTCTACTGTGCAAATTTAGTGTTTTCTCCTTACAGAGTTTCCATATTGCTCCGTCGTTTCTTTCTACCGAATGGAAAGCTGAGCGATTAGCTCCTCGGGGCCTACGAGTGTCTGCTCGCCCGTGGCCATGTTCTTCAGTGTCAGCTTGCCCTGTTCTATCTCGCCTGAGCCAGCCAGCACGACGAAGGGAATGTTCTTGGCGTTGGCGTAGGCCATCTGCTTCTTCATTTTTGCTGCGTCGGGAAATAGCTCGGCACGGATGCCGGCTTGGCGCACGCGAGCCAACACAGGCATGCAATAGGCCGTTTCCGTCTGGCCGAAATTGATGAAGAGGACACGCGACGTCTGGAGAGAGTCTTGGGGATAGAGGTTGAGCGCCTCCAGCACATCGTAGATGCGGTCAACGCCAAACGAGATGCCCACGCCTGAGAGACCGGGCATGCCAAAGATGCCTGTCAGGTTGTCGTAGCGCCCGCCACCGCTGATGCTGCCCATAGGGGTGTCGAGGGCTTTCACTTCGAAGATGGCACCGGTGTAGTAGTTCAGTCCGCGGGCCAGGGTGAGGTCGATTTGGATTTCGTTGTTGAGGCCAGTCGCGTTGATTGTGGCAATGCCACTACTCACCGAACCCAGGGCGGAGAGAATGAAGCGCAGCTCCTCCACGCCCTTGAGGCCTGTGGGGCTGTCTTTCAGCACGTCGGCGATGGTGTTCAACTTCTCTTCGTTGGTGCCTTCCAGCTGGATGATGGGCTGCAGCTTGCCAATCTGTTCCTCGGTGAGCCCATCGTTGCGGAGTTCTTCGTTGACGTTGTCGATGCCAATCTTGTCGAGCTTGTCGATGGCTACGGTGATGTCCACAATCTTGTCGGCCGCACCTATCACCTCGGCGATGCCCGAAAGGATTTTTCGGTTGTTGATTTTAATCTGCACACGCACGCCGAGCCTTGTGAAGACAGTGTCGAGGATTTGCATCAGCTCCACCTCGTTGATGAGCGAGTCGCTGCCCACCACGTCGCCGTCGAACTGATAGAACTCGCGGTAACGGCCTTTCTGCGGACGATCGGCGCGCCACACGGGCTGCACCTGATAGCGCTTGAAGGGCAGCTGCAGCTCCTCGCGGTGCATCACCACATAGCGGGCAAAGGGCACGGTGAGGTCGTAGCGCAGCCCCTTCTCGCAAATCTTCGAAGCCAAGTGCAGGGCGTTGCGCTCCTGCAGCTCTTCGTCGGTGGTCTTCTGTAGGAAGTCGCCGCTGTTGAGAATCTTAAAGAGTAGCTTGTCACCCTCTTCGCCATACTTGCCCATGAGGGTCTGCAGCGTCTCCTGGGCAGGGGTCTCTATCTGCTGGAAGCCATACAGCTCATAGACTTCCTTGATGGTGTTCAGAATATAGTTGCGCTTGGCCATCTCGACGGGGCCGAAATCGCGTGTGCCTTTGGGTATGCTCGGTTTCATTGTTTGACTGTAGTTGTTTGACTATAGACTTTAGACTATAGACTGCCTGTAGTTATTTGACTATAGACTTTAGAGTTTAGACTGCGTGAGTTGTTTGACTATAGACTTTAGACTATAGACTGCGATTACTCTCTGAGGATGGTTTGCTCGCGGTCGGGGCCAATGGAGATGATGGTGATGGGCGTCTCAAGCTCTTTCTCCAAAAACGAGATATAGTCTTTGAACTGCTGGGGGAACTGCTTCTCGCTGGTGAAATGCGTCATGTCGGTCATCCATCCTGGCAGTTCGGTGTAGATGGGTTCCACCCCATGCTCGATGTTGTAGGGGAAGTCGCGCGTCAGCTTGCCATTCACCTTGTAGGCCGTGCAGGCCTTGATGTTTTCGAATGCGTCGAGCACGTCGCTCTTCATCATGATGAGCTGGGTGACCCCGTTCACCATGATGCTGTAGCGCAGAGCCACCAGGTCGATCCATCCACAGCGTCGCTCACGTCCGGTGACGGCTCCGTATTCGTGGCCCAGGTCGCGGATGCGCTTGCCCACCTCGTCGAACAGCTCGGTGGGGAATGGCCCAGCGCCCACACGGGTGCAGTAGGCTTTCATGATGCCATACACCTCGCCGATGCGGTTGGGGCCAATGCCCAAGCCCGTGCAAGCTCCGGCGCAGATGGTGTTGCTCGATGTCACGTAGGGGTAGCTGCCAAAGTCTACATCGAGCATGGTGCCTTGTGCTCCTTCGCACAGCACCGTCTTGCCCTCTGCGAGCCAGTGGTTCAACTCGTGCTCGCTGTCGACGATGGGGAATTGTCGCAGATACTCCACGCCCTCCATCCAGCGCTTCTCCACCTCGGTGATGTCGTATTCAAACCCCAGCGAGCGCAGGATGGCATCGTGGCGGGCCTTGGCGGCGGCATATTTCTGGGGGAAGTCCTCCAGGATGTCGCCCACGCGCAGTCCTGTACGGCTCACCTTGTCGGTGTAGGTGGGGCCGATGCCCTTGCCTGTGGTGCCCACGCGGTTTTTGCCTTTCTGTGCCTCATAGGCGGCATCCAGCACGCGGTGTGTGGGCATGATGAGATGGGCCTTCTTCGAGATGTGCAGACGCTCTTTCAGCGGATGGCCGCTCTGCTCCAAGGCTCGTGCCTCGTCCATGAACAGATCGGGGGCGAGCACCACGCCATTGCCTATCACATTCAACTTGTCGCCTTGGAAGATGCCCGAAGGAATGCTTCGCAGCACATACTTCTGTCCTTCAAATTCCAAGGTGTGACCGGCGTTGGGGCCTCCTTGGAAACGTGCCACTACGTCGTAGCGAGGGGTGAGCACGTCCACCACCTTGCCTTTTCCCTCATCGCCCCACTGCAATCCCAGCAGGACGTCAACTTTTCCTTTGTTCATTTATGTTTCTGCTTTTTTGTTTTTTTTCAGCTTTCGCGTGATGTTGGCCTGGCACGTAGAGCATATCCCATAGATGTAGAGTGAGAATCCATCCTTTCGGAAACGCTTCAGGTGCATGTTCTCGATGGTTTCGGCAATCTCGGGCGATTTCACCTCTGTCACCTTTCCACACACGGTGCATATCTGGTGGCAATGGCTGTCGCCAGCGTAGCAGGCCTCATATTTCGTAGTACCCTGAAAACGGTGGCGAATGACCAATCGCAGCTCCATGAATAGGTTCAGCGTATTGTAGAGCGTGGCCCTCGACACGGGGAAGCGATAGTCTTCGGCCAGCTTCTGCCCCAGTTCGTCGAGCGTGAAGTGGCTGCCGATACTATACACAGCTTTCAATATCGCATAGCGCTCAGGCGTTTTGCGATGATTGTTCATCTCCAGGTAATTGTCGAGAATGCGCTCCACTGCTTGGAGCACGCCGTTCTTTTCTTCCTTTGTCTTCATAAACCAAGCTACAAAATTACAGAAAAGTTGGGAGTTGCAGGGCTTAGCCACCCGATATTTTCTTTTCCTTAATTTTTTTTAACGAGCCGTCTTGCTTTTGCTGCTGTGTGGCAAGCGCAAATTAGCCGGTATGATACTTGAAACACAGAGCACCCACTGCTGCCGCCGTGTCAGACGCTTCTCCGTCTGACTTAATGATGACATGCCGGTGAGCATGGTTGATGACGAGCGAAATGGGGCGCATTCAGGAGCGGCGGCGCACGACAAACAGGGAGCGGGAGGCACCGCAGAGGGAAAAAGGGTGCCCTTTTTAGGTTGGCAGCGGGCGGGGACATGATTGGCAGCGGCCGCTGGAATATAGAAAAATGGTTATCCACAATCACCCGACGCCCAGAAGGGGCAAGTGCAATTAGAGGTCGAACTCAGACCGTCTATCGGGTACATGCGGATAATCATTAAAACAGATACCCACACGAAAACGCGTAGAACCTTTCAAAAGACGTTGACTGTTTTTAAATTTTGAGCGCCCAAATTATCGCTGGGTGTAAATCGCTGTGGAGGCCACCATTGTAAAACACCTCACGGAGCCAAAAAATGAGCGATATTTTTGGCGGTTTCATGGTTTTTTCCTAACTTTGCACACTACTGACAAAATAACCAACAAATGAAACCACGTCTTATCATTATTCTCATTGCATGGTGCACGCTAAGCGTCCATGCTGCCGAGCGCCAGAAGCTGAACTTCAATGCCAACTGGCTGCTGCAAGTGGGCGACTGGCAAGAAGCCAGCCTGTCTGGTTACGATGATGCCCACTGGCAACAGATTTCCTTGCCTCGCGCCTTCAATGGCAACGAAGCCTTTGGCCGTGACATCGTCGACCTCACCGATACCGTCTGTTGGTATCGCAAGCACTTCGTTCTCAGCGAAGAACAGCTGAAAGGTAAAGTGTTTGTCGAATTTGAAGGCGTGCGCCAAGGAGCCGATTTCTATCTGAATGGTCAGCACTTGGGATTCTCCGAGAACGGCGTAATGGCCTGTGGCTTCGACCTCACCCCTTATGCCCGTGCAGGCGAAAACGTGATGGCCGTGCGGTGCGACAACAGTTGGGAGTATCGCGACCGTCGGCTCGACAGTCGCTTCCAGTGGAACGACCGCAACTTCAACGCCAACTATGGGGGTATTCCCAAGAATGCGTTTCTGCATCTCACTGACCGTGTTTACCAGACGCTGCCCCTCTACAGCAACCTGGGCACTACGGGCACCTATATCTATGCCACCGACTTCGACATCGCTGGCCACAAAGCCGTGATTCATGCCGAGAGCCAAATTAAGAATGATGGCGCGCGCGAGCGTACATTATTATTAAACGTGCGCGTGAGAGATGCCGAAGGCAAAGAAGTGGCCCGCTTCAAGGGCGCTCCCATTACCCTGCCTCCTGGAGGTATGGCGGTGGCGAAAGCACAGGCCGCTGTGGATGGCTTGCATTTTTGGAGCTGGGGCTATGGCTATCTCTACACCGTTGAGACCTCGCTCCAGTCGGAGGGGGCTGCCGCCACCGATGTTGTTGTCATCCGCACAGGCTTCCGCAAGACCCGCTTTGCCGAGGGCAAGTTCTGGCTCAACGACCGCGTGATGATGATTCACGGCTATGCCCAGCGCACCAGCAACGAGTGGCCGGGCACGGGACTGAGCGTGCCAGCATGGCTCAGCGACTACAGCAACGCACTGATGGTGGAGAGCGGTGGAAACCTGGTGCGGTGGATGCACGTGACGCCTTGGAAGCAGGACGTGGAGAGCTGCGACCGCGTGGGGCTGATGCAGGCCATGCCGGCCGGCGACTCTGAAAGAGATGTCACGGGCGCCCGCTGGCAGCAGCGCACCGAGCTGATGCGCGACGCCATCATCTACAACCGAAACAATCCCAGCATCATCTTCTACGAAGGCGGCAACGAGTCGATAAGCCGCGAGCACATGCTGGAGCTGAAAGCCATCCGCGACGAGTATGACCCTCATGGCGGACGTGCCATCGGCTCGCGTGAGATGCTCGACATCAACGAGGCAGAGTATGGTGGCGAGATGCTCTACATCAACAAGAGTGGCAAGCATCCCATGTGGGCCATGGAGTATTGTCGCGACGAGGGGCTGCGCAAGTACTGGGACGACAAGTCCTATCCCTATCACAAGCAGGGCGATGGCCCCCTCTATCGTGGCAAGCCCGCCTTTGAGTACAACCACAACATGGACTGGTTTGCCCGCCAGATGGTGGAGCGCTGGCACGAATACTGGCTGGAGCGGCCCGGCACGGGGCGGCGCGTCAGCAGCGGTGGCGTGAAGATTGTGTTCAGCGACACCAACACCCACCATCGCGGCGAGTCGAACTTCCGCATGAGCGGTGTCACCGATGCCATGCGTCTGCCCAAGGATGCCTTCTTCGCCCACCAGGTGATGTGGGACGGATGGGTGGAGCCAGAGAACGACCGCACCCACATCATTGGCCATTGGAACTACGAGCCGGGGACAGTGAAGGATGTCTACGTCGTCTCCACCGGCGACAAGGTCGAGTTGTTGGTCAACAACAAGCCGGTGGGCACTGGAGAGCGCAGTTTCAAGTGGCTCTATCGTTTCAAGGATGTGGCGTTTGAGCCCGGCACGCTCGAAGCCGTCGGCTATAATGAGGTGGGAGAGGGACCCACCTCGCGCGACACCCTTATCACCGCTGGCGAGCCAGCCCGACTGAAGTTGACCCCTATCGGCAATCCTGAAGGCATGAAGGCAGACGGTGCCGACATGGTGCTGCTGCAGGTGGAGGTGGTCGACAAGCAGGGGCGCCGCTGTCCGCTCGACGACCGCATGGTGAACTTCCAGCTTTGGGGCGAAGCACAGTGGATAGGTGGCATGGGCACCCGCGACAACAAGAAGTATCAGGCCGACGACACCCATCGCGATAAGTCGTTGCTCGACTCATCCAACAAGAGAAACACCAGCGACAACTACGTGGGCCACATGTCGCTGCCCGTGGAGTGTGGCGTGTGCCGGGTGCTGGTGCGCTCTACAACAACAGCTGGCGACATCGGCGTGGGCGTTCAAGCCCAAGGATTGCCAGCCGCCTATTTCAACACCAAGACGCTGGCCGTCGACGTGGCCCATTATCTGCCACAACTCACTTTGCCCTGCCATCTCGACAGAGGAGAGACACCCCTCACGCCCAGCTACACCGATGTGAAGCGCAGCGTCGACATCATCTCGGCAAAGGCTGGCTGCAACCAGCAAGACGTGAGCCAGAGCTATGACGACAACGAACTGTCGGAATGGAAGAGCGACGGGCAGAAGGAGAATGCTTGGGTGACCTATAAGTTGGGACGCCAGGCAAAGGTGGACGAACTGACGCTGAAGCTGACGGGATGGCGCAACAAGTGCTATCCTCTGGAGGTGTATGCCGGCAAGAAACTGGTGTGGCAGGGCACCACCGATGCCACCCTGGGCTACTGCCACATACGCATCGACCGCCCCGTAGCCTCGAAGGACATCACGCTGCGCATGGTGGCTCCTGTGCAGGACAGCTCGAAATTTGGCGACGCGAAAGAACTGGCCGGTGGCAACGCCGGGGAGTTCGACAGGCTGAAGGCGATGCCAGGGAAGGTGGAACTGCGCATCGTGGAAATGGATATCTTGGAATCAGTAAACCCCTAAAAACTAATCAACTTATGAAGACAAAAGGATGGATGATGGCAGCACTACTCATCATGATGATGGGTTGCCTTTCGGCCTGCAAGAGTAAGGAGCAGAAGGCGGCTGAGGCGGCACAGTCGGAATATGAAGACATGGTGGATGCCTGTCGCAGCAAAATCAAGAAGGCCGACGAGCCAGAGAAGTTGAAGAAGGTGAAAGAGAAACTCATCGACTTGGCCGACTATGACGAGATGTATGGCCGTGCCCTGCCCGAGGTCTTTTGCAAAGCCAAGGACATTCAGAAGCAATACGACAAAAAGGTGGAAAAGCTGACCGAGCAGTATACCAAACTGGCCGACAGCTATATCGATGACAATAACTATTTCGAAGCGTCGCAGACGATGACCAGTCTGTATCAGCTCGGCGACGACGACCAGAAACTGAAGGAACTCTTACGCGAATGGGCTCCTATGATGGGATATATTGTTGTCAACGATGTGCGATATGCCAATTGCGAAAAGGATGCCAGCGACATTGAGCCTGAGGGCAGCACCCTCCATTCCAACAAGATGCGCTACCTCTACCCCAAAGTCTACTACGACTCGATGTTGCCCGAGGGGCGGCCCGTCACCGAGATTCAGCTAATGGTGAAAATCTTCAATCCTGACGGCAGCATGAAGACGGGCACAGATTCGCCCAAGGGCTATACCTATGGCAGCACCATCAAGGTTGCCGTGGGTGAGAAGAACAATGGAGAGTGGCTCAAGGGATATGGCAATGCCACCGTCTCGGCCTATCCTGTAGGCACCTATAAAGTGGAGTATTATTACAAGGGCATTCTCATTTATCGCAATGAAGCTGAAATAAACTGATGGCGCAAAAGCATGCTGACACGTCCTAACACCATTGTGACACGCCGGGGACTGACACTCTGTCAGTCCCCGTTGCTTTGGCACGCTTTTCGCAGAGAGCCATAATGGAATGTTAAAACAAACAACCATAAAAATTATCAACCATTATGAACATTAAACCATTAGCTGACCGCGTGCTGGTACTTCCCGCACCGGCTGAAGAGAAAGTTGGCGGCATCATTATCCCTGACACCGCAAAGGAGAAACCCCTGCATGGCATTATCAAGGCCGTTGGAAAGGGAACGAAAGACGAGGAGATGATCTTGAAAGAGGGCGACGAAGTGCTCTATGGCAAGTATTCTGGCACGGAGATTGAGTTCGAAGGCACCAAGTACTTGATGATGCGCCAGAGCGATGTGCTCGCCGTCATCGAAAAGTGAAGAATGAAGAATTTGCTTCTGCCATCGGGCGGCAGGTATATTCTCAGGATTCATTTGAGTTCTTCAAAAGAGAAAGGATAATATTAAGTTAAATCATTAAAACAAAAGCAAGAATGGGTATGTCGGATGACAAGAAGAGCGGTAGCAAATTCTTCATTCTTCATTATTCGTTCTTCATTTAAAAAACTATGGCAAAAGAAATAAAATTCAATATCGAAGCCCGCGAACTGATGAAGCAGGGCGTTGATCAGTTGGCTAACGCAGTGAAGGTGACCCTCGGACCGAAGGGCCGCAATGTAGTTATTGAGAAGAAGTTTGGTGCTCCTCAAATCACCAAGGACGGCGTGACCGTGGCCAAGGAGATTGAGTTGGAAGACCACTTCGAGAACACGGGCGCTCAGCTGGTGAAGAGCGTGGCAAGCAAGACGGGCGACGATGCCGGCGACGGCACCACCACCGCTACGCTGTTGGCACAGAGCATCATCAACGAGGGTCTGAAGAACGTCACCGCCGGTGCCAACCCCATGGATTTGAAGCGCGGCATCGACAAGGCTGTGAAAGCCGTCGTGGACTACATCAAGAGCGATGCAGAGCAGGTGGGCGACAACTACGAGAAAATTGAGCAGGTGGCCACCGTCAGTGCCAACAACGACAAGGAGATTGGCGAGCTGCTGGCCGAGGCCATGCGCAAGGTGAGCAAGGATGGTGTCATCACCATCGAGGAGTCGAAGAGCCGCGACACCCACATCGGCGTCGTCGAGGGCATGCAGTTCGACCGTGGCTATCTCAGCGCCTACTTCGTCACCGACAGCGAGAAGATGGAGTGCGTCATGGACAACCCCTACATCCTCATCTACGACAAGAAGATATCAAACATCAAGGACTTCCTGCCCATCCTGCAGCCCGCCGCTGAGAGCGGACGCCCGCTGTTGGTCATTGCCGAGGATGTCGACTCTGAGGCCCTGACCACGCTCGTCGTCAACCGTCTGCGTGGTGGACTGAAGATTTGTGCCGTGAAGGCTCCTGGCTTCGGCGACCGTCGCAAGGCCATGCTCGAAGACATCGCCGTGCTTACAGGTGGCACCGTCATCAGCGAGGAGAAGGGATTGAAGCTGGAGCAGGCCACGCTGGAGATGCTGGGCACCTGCGAGAAGCTCACCGTTAGCAAGGACAACACCACCATCGTCAATGGTGCTGGCGACAGCCAGGCCATTAAGGACCGCGTGAACCAGATTAAGAAGGAAATCGAAATCACAACCAGCAGCTACGACAAGGAGAAGCTGCAGGAGCGTCTGGCCAAACTGGCCGGTGGCGTGGCAGTGCTCTATGTGGGTGCCAACAGCGAGGTGGAGATGAAGGAGAAGAAGGATCGCGTTGACGATGCCCTCTGCGCTACACGCGCCGCCATCGAGGAAGGCGTTGTGGCTGGTGGCGGTACCACCTATGTGCGTGCTCAGGAGGCTTTGGCTGCCCTGAAGGGTGACAACACCGACGAGCAGACGGGTATCAACATCGTGTGCCGCGCCATTGAGGAGCCGTTGCGCCAGATTGCCGTCAACGGTGGTGCCGAGGGTGCCGTCGTGGTGCAGAAGGTGCGCGAGGGCAAGGGTGACTTTGGTTACAATGCCCGCACCGGCGAGTATGAGGATCTGCGCAAGGCTGGTATCATCGATCCCGCCAAGGTGGCTCGCGTAGCACTGGAGAACGCCGCCAGCATCGCTGGTATGTTCCTCACCACAGAGTGCCTCATCGTCGACAAGCCCGAGAAGGAACCCGCAATGCCGATGGGCAATCCTGGAATGGGCGGTATGATGTAAGATAGAAAATGAATGAGGGCGCTCATTTGCCCTCGCAACTAAACGATAGGGAGTCCCCGTGGTTTCAAAGCTGCGCGGACTCCTTTTCTTTGTGTTGCTACGCAAATTGCCATGGGGCTTCAAGTTTTCCGTTTCAACGTTTGGCAATGTCGCTTTTATTTCATAAATTTGCAGCCAAATTGCAACTGACTCTTCGGCCCGAAAGACTTTGCGCGATGCGAAGTGGGCCGATGCTAATACAACCTTAACGATATGAACATCACCGAGAGATTCTTGAACTACACCCAGTTCGACACGCAGTCGGCCGAAGACAGCACGACTGTTCCCAGCACCCCGAAGCAGCTGGTGTTTGCACAATTTCTGAAAGAGGAGCTGCAGCGTGAGGGGCTGCACGATGTGGAGATGGACGAGCAAGGCTACATCTATGCCACACTGCCCGCCAACACCGATGCTCCTGTGCCCACGATAGGCTTCATTTCGCACTACGACACCAGCCCCGACTGTTCGGGTGCCAACATCAAGCCCCGCATTGTGGAGCGCTACGACGGTGCCGACATCACGCTCAGCCCAGGCATCGTGCTCTCGCCGCAGAAGTTTCCGGAACTGCTGGCACACAAGGACGAGGACTTGATAGTGACCGACGGTCACACCCTGCTGGGTGCCGACGACAAGGCTGGCATTGCCGAGATTGTGCAGGCCATGGTGTGGCTGCAACAGCACCCCGAGGTGAAGCACGGCCCCATTCGCGTGGCCTTCAACCCCGACGAGGAGATAGGCATGGGTGCCCACCACTTTGACGTGGAGAAGTTTGGTTGCCAATGGGCCTACACGATGGATGGCGGCGACGTGGGCGAGTTGGAATTCGAGAATTTCAACGCCGCTTCGGCCAAGGTAACCATCAAGGGCGTGAGCGTGCATCCCGGCTATGCAAAGGGCAAGATGGTGAACGCCAACGCGCTGGCTGCCGAGTTTGCGCAGATGTTGCCCGCTGGCGAACGCCCAGAGACCACCGAGGGCTATGAGGGATTCTACCACCTCATCGGCATGCAGACCAACACCGAGACGGGAAAGCTATCCTATATCATCCGCGACCACGACCGCCAGAAGTTTGAGCAGCGCAAGCAGTTCATCATCGACTGCGCCAACACGATGAACACGAAGTATGGCGAGGGAACCGTCGTCGTGGAGGTGAAAGACCAATATTATAATATGAGGGAGAAAATTGAGCCTGACAACATGCACGTCGTCGACCTTGTGCTCCGTGCCATGCAGCAGGTGGGCGTCGTTCCGCAGGTGAAGCCCATCCGTGGCGGCACCGATGGCGCACAGTTGTCGTTCCGCGGTTTGCCTTGCCCCAACATCTTCGCTGGCGGACTCAACTTCCACGGGCCTTTCGAGTTTGTGCCTGTGCAGTCGATGGAGAAAGCGATGAACGTCATCATCAAGATTTGTGAACTCACAGCAGAACTACATATTTAAACCTTCTATACTATGACAGACGAAACCTTAATATTGAATGCCAATCCTGTAGTGAAGTATCTACAGAAGCCTGCCTGCCAATTCACCAAGGCTGACATCATCAAGTATGTATGCGACAACGACATCCGCATGGTGAACTTCATGTATCCCGGTGGCGACGGGCGTCTGAAGACGCTCAACTTTGTGGTCACCAACCTGGAGTATCTCAACACTATCCTCACCTGCGGTGAGCGCGTTGATGGCAGCAGCCTCTTCTCGTTCATACAGGCGGGCAGCAGCGACCTCTATGTGCTGCCCCGTTTCCGTACCGCCTTCCTCGACCCCTTTGCTCCCCTGCCCACGCTGTCGATGCTCTGCTCGTTTTTCGACAAGGACGGCCAGCCGCTGGCCAGTGCTCCCGAACAGACGCTGCGCAAGGCTGCCGCAGCTTTCACCCACACCACGGGCTTCCAGTTTGAGGCGATGGGCGAATTGGAGTACTACGTTATCACCGAGGATGAAGAGGTGTTTCACGCCACCGACCAGCGCGGCTACCACGAGTCGGCGCCCTATGCCAAGACCAACGCCTTCCGCACACGCTGCATGCAACTCATCGCACAGACGGGAGGCCAAATCAAGTACGGCCACTCTGAGGTGGGCAACTTCACGCTCGACGGACTGACCTACGAGCAGAACGAGATTGAGTTCCTGCCCGCCCCTGTGGAGCAGGCCGCCGACCAGCTGATGCTGGCCAAGTGGGTCATCCGCAACCTGGCCTACGACGAGGGCTACGACGTGACTTTCGCCCCGAAAATCACCACCGGCAAGGCCGGTAGCGGACTGCACATCCACATGCGCATGACCAAGGACGGGCAGAACCAGATGCTGAACCCCGCCACGGGCACCCTCTCTGACGATGCCCGCCGCATGATAGCCGGCATGATGGACTTGGCTCCCGCCATCACCGCTTTTGGCAACAAGAATCCCATGAGCTATTTCCGCTTAGTGCCCCATCAGGAGGCTCCCACCAATGTGTGCTGGGGCGACCGCAACCGCTCGGTGCTGGTGCGTGTGCCATTAGGGTGGGCCGCTGGCGGCGACATGATGGCGCTGGCCAACCCGCTGGAACAGCCCAAGGAGCGCGACATGAGCGGCAAGCAGACGGTGGAGATGCGCTCGCCCGATGGCTCGGCCGACCTCTACCAGCTGTTGGCAGGGCTGTGTGTGGCTTGCCGTCACGGCTTCGAGATGTCCGACGCGCTGGAAGTGGCTGCCCGTACCTACGTCGACGTGAACATTCACGATGCCCAGAATGCCGACCGTCTGGCTCAGCTGGCACAGTTGCCCGACTCGTGCGTGGCCTCGGCCGACTGCTTGGAGCGGCAGCGTGAGGTGTTTGAGCAGCAGGGCGTCTTCAGCCCCGCCATGATCGATGGCATCATCAACCAACTGCGTTCTTTCGACGATGCCACCCTGCGCCAGCGAGTGGAGTCGTGGCCCGAAGAGGTGATGAAGCTGGTGAAGACCTATTTCCACTGTGGATGAAATGATTTGCAAATAGAATAGTACTATGGGAGAGCTACCGGCACTGATACAAGACTTGGCCCTCATCCTCGTGGTGGCGGGCATCGTGACACTGGTTTTCAAAAAGTTGAAACAGCCGCTGGTGCTGGGCTACATTGTGGCGGGCTTTCTGGTGTCGCCACACATGCCCTACACGGCCAGCGTGGTCGATATGGGCAACATCCATCTCTGGGCCGACATCGGCGTGATGTTTCTCCTCTTCTCGCTGGGCCTCGACTTCTCGTTTAAGAAGATTCTGAAGATGGGCGCCTCTCCCATCATCAGCACCGTCAGCATCATCTTCTGCATGGGCTTGCTCGGCATTGTGGCGGGCCAACTGTTCGGGTGGTCGAAGATGGACTGCATCTTCCTGGGCGGCATGCTCGCCATGAGTTCCACCACCATCATCTACAAGGCTTTCGACGACTTGGGCCTTCGACAGCAGCAGTTTGCCGGCATGGTGATGAGCGTACTCATTCTGGAGGACATCCTGGCCATTGTGATGATGGTGATGTTGTCGGCCATAGCGGGAGGCAGCGTCGAGGGGGGACAGATGCTCAGTTCGGTGCTAAAGATAGTGTTCTTCCTTGTGCTGTGGCTGGTGGTAGGCATTTTCGCCATTCCGCTGTTTCTGCGCTCCATCCGCAAGCTGGTCAATGCCGAGGTGCTGCTCATTGTGTCGCTGGGCCTCTGCTGCGCCATGGCGGTGTTCTCTACCAAGGTGGGCTTCTCGTCGGCTTTCGGCGCCTTCATCATGGGCAGCATCCTGGCTGAGACCATCGAGGCGGAGCGCATTGAGAAACTGGTGGAGCCGGTGAAGAACCTCTTCGGGGCAGTGTTCTTCGTTTCGGTGGGCATGCTCGTCGACCCCAACATCATCGTGTCGTATGCCCTGCCCATCTTCTTGCTTGTGATGACCATCCTCGTAGGCCAGTCGGTGTTGGGGTCGTTCTCGTTCATGCTGGGCGGCGAGAGTCTGAAGAGTGCCATGCGCTGCGGCTTCTCTATGGCTCAGATAGGCGAGTTCTCGTTCATCATTGCCTCGCTGGGCCTCTCGCTGGGCGTCATCAGCGACTTCCTCTATCCTGTAGTGGTGGCCGTGTCGGTTATCACCACTTTCCTCACGCCCTACATGATACGTCTGGCCACGCCAGCCTATAATGCCTTGGAACCCAAGTTGCCATCGCGGCTCATACGCTCGCTCAACTGGTTGTCGATGAGCCGTCCGCACTCTACTGAGAAGAGCAAATGGAAGCAGCTGCTCACGCAGATGACCATCTACACCGTTGTCTACGGCATCCTCTCCTTGGCTGTCATCACGCTGATGTTCATGCTGTTCATGCCGTTCCTCAGCAAGGTGCTGCCGTTCCATTTCACCCTCTTCGGCACCACCTATTCCGTGGCTCAACTCCTCACGGGGTTGCTCACGGTGCTGTTTATCTCGCCCTTCCTGCGGGCTATGGTGATGAAGAAGAACCACAGCGAAGAGTGGAAGACCCTGTGGCGCGAGAGCAACCGCAACCGTGTGCCCCTGCTGTTCACCATTTTGGTTAGGGCTGTCATCGCCTGCTCCTTTGTGTTCTATGTGTGCCAGCATGTGGCCCATTTCGCCCCCGCTGTGGTCATCACCGTGGGCATCGTGGCTGTGGCGCTGATAGTGCAGTCGCGCGGAGTGAAGCGTCGCAGCATCCTGCTCGAAAGGTTGTTCATCAACAATCTGCGCTCGCGCGACATCGAGGCGCAGGTGTCGGGCAAGCGGCGGCCACTCTACGAGGGCCGTCTCCTCGACCGTGATATCCACATTGCCGACTTCGATATCCCCCAGAATTCACTTTGGGCCGGCATGAGCCTGATGCAGCTGGGGCTGGGCCGTCGCTACGGCGTGCATGTGAGCAGCATCTTGCGTGGCGGCAACCGCCTGAATATCCCCGATGGCAAAGACCTGCTCTTCCCGCTCGACCGCATACAAGTCATCGGCAGCGACGCCCAGCTGGCAGCCATGAGTGCCGCCCTGCAGAAGGAGGTGAGGCACGAAGATGTGGAGCTGGAAAAACGCGAGATGAAGCTGCGTCAATTCATCATCGGCCCCAACAACCCCTTCATTGGCAAGACTCTGGAGGAGAGCGGGCTTCGCAGCGACTACAACTGTATGGTGGTGGGCCTGGAAGAGGGAAAGGAAAACCTGTCGCCCTTCAAGCCCTCGCGGCGCTTTGAAGAGGGTGACATCATCTGGCTGGTGGGTGAGGAAGACGACCTCAACCGGGTTGTTGGCCTTTGACCTATTTGAACACTTGTGTGATGCCCTGTTCGCGGTGGCATAGGCGCACCTCGACGGCGGGGAAGTGGCGGTGGATGTGCTCGGCCAGATGCTGGGCACTATAGACGGAGCGATGCTGACCGCCCGTGCAGCCGAAGCAGAATATGAGCGACGTGAAGCCCCGCTCCACATAGCGCTCCACATGGGCATCGGCGAGGGCATAGACCGACTCCAAGAAGCGCACTATCTCTCCATCGTCTTCAAGAAAGCGAATGACTGGCTCGTCGAGACCGGTCATTTTTTTGTATTGTTCATAGCGTCCCGGATTGTGGGTCCCCCTGCAGTCGAAGACGTAACCACCCCCATTGCCACTCTCGTCGGCGGGGATGCCTTTCTTATACGAGAAACTAAAAATACGGACGGTAAGGACAGCCTGACTATCAGGAGCCTTATCCCCAAGAGCCTCACCCCCAGCCCCTCTCCAAGGGGAGAGGGGAGTATATAGACTTGTCAACTTGTAGAGTATCTCGAATAGGCAAGGGTATCTACTCCCCTCTCCCTTTTGAGAGGGGTCGTGGGTGAGGCCTTTTCCTTCTCCCCTTGGAGAGGGGTTGGGGGTGAGGCTCTTGGGGGTGAGGTTTAGTTCTCGGGTGAGGCTCCTTATATTGTCGATGGCAGGCGGAATGCTGTCGAGGAAGTGCTGCTTGCGCTCAAAGTAGCCCCGGAAGCCGTAGGCTCCCAGCACCTGCAAGAGGCGGAAGAGCACAAACAGGCGCAGACGGCGGTCGAACTCTTGGCGAGGGGGCAGGGCAGCAAAGTGCTGTGCCTCGGCATAGTAGATGCCGATGAGCCGACGGCGCAACTGCTCTGGATAGCGTGCTGAGGCTTGCCAGAGAAACGATGCCAGGTCGTAGTAGATGGGGCCGCGCCGTCCACCTTGGAAATCGATGAAGAATGGGGTGGGGGCGAGCATCACGTTGCGGGCTTGGAAATCGCGGTAGAGAAACGTGTCGGCGTTGTCGGCATCGGCGGTGAGGTCGTCGGCCAGACGACTGAAGTCTTCTTCGAGCCGCATCTCGTGGAAGTCGATGCCTGTGGCCTTCAGGAAACAATACTTGAAGTAGTTGAGGTCGAACATTACGTTGGTGCGGTCGAACTGCGGCTGCGGATAGCACACGGAGTAGTCGAGCCCACGTCCACCCACAAACTGCATTCGCGGCAGCAGGCGGATGGTCTGTTCCAGCAGCTGTTGCTCCTCGTCGTTGTAGCAGCCTCCAGCCTGGCGACCTCGGCTGATGGCGTTGAAGAGCGATGTGCCGCCCAGGTCGGTCTGCAGATAGCGAAGCTCGTCGTCGCTGGCGGCCAGCACTTGTGGCACGGGCAGCGAGCGCTCCGCAAAATGACGCGAGAGGGTGATGAAGGCATGGTTCTCCTCGCGGCTTGTGCCTATGCAGCCAATGACGCTGCTGCCATCATCGGCGCTGAGACGGTAGTACACACGGTTGCTGCCAGCTCCCGGCAGACGGTGGCACTGGGCAGGCTGATTGCCGCACCAGTGGTGGTATAAATCAAGTAGTGTTTCCATTTACTATTCGCAATATGAGTGCAAAAGTACGAATAAGCGAGCGAAAAGCAAAAGAAAAACTCGTTTTTCTTTTTGCTTTCCCGAGCGAAAGTACTTTCGGCGAAGCCAAAGGTACGAATAAGCGAGCGAAAAGCAAAAGAAAAGCTCGTTTTTCTTTTTGCTTTCCCGAGCGAAAGTACTTTCGGCACAGCCAAAGGTACGAATAAGCGAGCGAAAAGTAAAACACCCTACTAAAAAACCTAAAAAAAGGGGCTGGTGGTGCAGTCTTTTCTTCTTCGTAGGACTTTATAGATAGAGACGTTGTGCTGACGATGGAGATAGCAAGGCTGATAGAACGGTGCAGGCAGGGCGACCCGGATGCCCTCGGAGAACTGTACAAAGCATACGCCCGGCAGATGAGGGGCGTGTGTCGGCGTTATGTCAGCGACGAGCAGACGGTGGAGGATGTGCTGCACGATGCGTTTGTGGTTATCTTCACTTCGTTCGACAGGCTGCGCGACGTGCGTCGGGCGGAGGCTTGGATGATGGCCATCACAAGAAACGTGGCTTCGAAGTGCAAGGAGCGGCAGAGGGCGGTGACAATGGTGCCTATTGAGGAGGCTGCGATGGTATCGCAGCATACAGAACAGGCCGGCGTGAGGGGTGTGCCGCTGAGTGAGGTGGTGAGAATGATTGACAGGCTGCCCGAGGGCTATGGGCAGGTGTTCCGGCTGTCGGTGTTTGAGGGAATGTCGCACAAGGAGATTGCCACCATGCTGGGCATCGAGCCTCATTCGTCATCGTCGCAGTTGGCACGGGCGAAGAAGATGCTCCGAAAGATGATGCAGCAGTACTGGGCCGCCGTGCTTCTGTTGCTGCTCATGCCTGTCACGTTCTTCTTGCTTAGAGAAGGCGATAGAGCCGTGAGTGATGAAATGCCGATTGTGGCTGAGCAGAAAGATATGCCGGAAGAATCGCCAAAAGATTCTCCTACGAAGCAGCCGCGAAAGCCCGTGGCGGTTCCTATGCCTGTGCAACGTGCAACCGTCATCGTCGCCGACACCCTTCAATCGGAAATCGCTCAGGTTAATATAGTAGCTCAGGAGCAGTCGATGACTGACACGATGTCAAACGACATGGCAAAGATTATCCGTAAGGTGGAGCTGCCGCATTACGATGTAGCTGAGTTACTCCCCAACAACCCCACTGATAAGGCAAAGAAATGGTCGTTGGAACTGGCATACGCAGGGCAGTTCGACGAGCAAAACCGCTATTACCAGCCGTTCAGCTATAAGCCAGCGCTGCCAGATGTGCAGTCCCAGCCAAGTCCGACCGTTCCGAGTAGCATCGACAACTGGACTGACTACGCTGCCTATCTGGCAAATAATCCTGATGCCGTGAGTGCCCAAACGCGTAGCGTCGTCATGCGCATCGCACTGAACAATGCCAACCGCCCAGGCGATGACAGGA
This sequence comes from uncultured Prevotellaceae bacterium, assembly GCA_902790625.1. Lineage (GTDB taxonomy): Bacteria > Bacteroidota > Bacteroidia > Bacteroidales > Bacteroidaceae > Prevotella. Next base: position 40,141 of record CADASP010000018.1, read on the forward strand.
TTCTGCGTACGAGCCACCATCAGATGCCCGTCACATGGTCGCTGGCATTGAAGTGCAGATTGAATCATCGTTTCGCACTGGAGTCTGGCCTCAGCTATAGTCGTCTGACCTCTGACTTTGAGACGGGAGCCGACGGTCGCTCGGCGACGGCAGTAGACACCAATCTCGGCAAGAATGCCATTCGCGAGCAGCAGACCATCCACTACCTTGGCATCCCCATGAAGGGCATATATAATATGTATGGTGGAAAACGATGGGACATCTACGGCAGTCTCGGTCTGACAACTGAGATGCCCGTCCGCTCCACCCTCCGCTCAGACTACTATGTGAATGGTCGGCATGAGGCTACCGACAAGACCACCATCCGCGCCCCGTGGCAGTTCTCCACCACCTTCGGTCTCGGTCTGCAAATGCACTTGACACCCCATATCGGTTTCTTCGCTGAGCCAAGCCTGCAATACTACATCCCGACGAAGAGCAGCATCGAGACCTACCGCACGGAGCATCCGTTCACGTTCTCTCTGCCGTTGGGCATCAGATTCACGTGGTGATGGCGATTGAGATATGGAATAGACCGTCACAACGGAAGTCCTACCCCTCTTTGTCCACTCTTTTTCGCCTGTTTATTACATTTTTCGAACGTATAGCATAATTAATCAAAATCTTTTTGTATTTTTGCAGCAGATTTATCGAAAGAAAGCTATGAGTACCCAAACGATGCAACAGAAAATAGCCGACTACTTCAAGACCCAACCTGTCCTGAAGGCCTGGCTCTTCGGTTCCTTTGCCCGTGGCGAGGAGACACCAAGGAGCGACGTGGATATTCTTTTTGTTCCCGACAGGACGGGCAAGCCATTTACTCTGTTCACTCATGGAGGTATGCTAATGGACCTGCAAGAACTGCTGAATCGCCGAGTTGATTTGGTGGAAGAGGGGTCTCTTCGTCCGTATGCTGCCGAAAGTGCTGACCGTGATAAAATATTGATTTATGAGAGAAAGAGCGAGGGATAAGGGGCGGTTAGAGGACATCATCGAGTATTCCACTAATGTGACAAATCTTATTGAAGGGTATTCGCTTGAGGCACTAATTGCTGACAAGCGCACTTATTATTCTGAAGGCTGACGGCATGGACGTGGATAAGATTGAAAAATATACCAGCCTAACTGCCGAGGAAATCGAGGCATTGTAATCATCTGGCAGCAAAGAGCGGGAAACCGAGGCCGAGGATTTAGGCGCGGGTTCCCGCTCTTGTATTTATAGATTGTAGTGCCTCCAAGGCAAACTACGGCAGTAATACTCAAATAGCTATCGGCGCACCCTGCATGAGGATGCGCCGGTGTTGTTGAAGGGTGTCTTTTCTTTGTTACTTGTCAAAATCGTATGGTTCCATCAAAACACTTATCCCTTCTTGATACAAAAGCAGATAATGACCCGTGGGCAAATCCTTGATGTCAATACGATAAATATTATTTTCAATAGGGTAAATTGTTGTGGGAATGAAATCGCTCGAACTGTCTTTTACCCCTAAAGGGGAGTTTGACCAGCAGGTTGCTTCACGATTCCCTTTTTTTACCTTTAACTTTAAGACACGGAAGAACTGTGGCTTCAACTGCGTCGTATCAACCACTTCCACAAACAAGTCATTTTTGTTCGATAAATCAGTTTTTGCTTTGTCTTGATACAAGACAATCTTAGCCTTGTGGGTCAGTATGCCAGTCAGTTTTGTATTAGCATGCTCATTCTCCGGTATGTCAATCCTAACATTATCTTGGTCATAATAAAAAGCACGAAACAAGTGTTTCGCAGTTGCGACTTCCTGCGACCAACCAATAGTTGATGCAAACAATAAAAGCGTAAGTAAAACAAATTTGTTCTTCATGTCTTCTTGTTTTTAATGATTTAATGTGCAAAAGTAAGCAATTTAATCCATTTACACTCTGCCTGGAGGTTAAAAATGACTAAATGGCAATTTGCACTAACAATTCCCTGCTCCTAATGCAGTCTTTTCCTTGTTCGATGGACTATTTTGATAGGAACAAGAAACAAGGAAATGTACACTATCAAAGATTATGCCTACAACGGGCTACTCTATCTGAACAACATCGTGCGGCCACGCCATAAACGGCTGTCGCAACTGATGATTTACTCAACAACGGCTTGCCAATCGCGCTGCAAGCATTGTAATATCTGGCAGAAGCCGGTGGAACACCTGTCGCTCGATGACATCAAGCGAATCATGCAGAGCCGATGCGTGACCAGACGGACTACCGTTGGTCTGGAGGGCGGCGAGTTCATCCTTCATCCACAGGCTGCGGAAATCATGGCGTGGTTTCGCGAGCATCACCCTAACTACACACTACTGTCTAATTGTCTCGCGCCCCGCCGTGTCATAGATGCCGTCCGCCGCTATCAGCCCCGGCATCTGTACGTCTCTCTCGACGGCGGGCGCGAGACTTACCAACGGATGCGTGGCCGAGACGGTTATGACCGCGTGATTCAGGTAGTGGAGACGTTGAAGGACAAGGTGCCACTGTCGCTGATGTTCTGCCTGTCGCCGTGGAACTCGCTCGATGACATGGCCTTTGTCATTGACATCGCAAAACATTATCATGTGGACGTACGCATTGGCATATACGGAACGATGGCGTATATGGTAGCCTCACCCCCGCCCCCTCTCCAAGGGGAGAGGGGAGTAGATACACTCTTCAGTAAGCACAATGCCCAGAACTATATACTCCCCTCTCCCGTTGGAGAGGGGCTGGGGGTGAGGCTGTTGAGTCTTCGGTCTACTTCAGAAAACTTCGATTTCGTGGCCCTCTACGACCAGTGGCGCAAAGGCAACCTGCGCCTGCGCTGTCAGAGCATCATGAGCAGTCTCGTCGTTCACAGCAATGGTGATGTACCGCTTTGCCAGAACCTTGATGTCGTGCTCGGTAATATCCACCATCAGACGCTCGACGATATTTTCAACGGCTCCCAAGCGTGCCAGACGCAGTGCCGGTATTCAAAGGATTGCAACGGCTGCTGGATTAACTTCCACCGCAAGTATGACATCATTCTCCTGCGCAGCATGGAGCGACTCCTGCCCAAACGAATCATAGAGAAAATCTATGGACCCTACCAGTGGACGAACAATCCACGCATGACTTATCGCCAATATTTTAGAACTAAGGTGTCCAATTTGTTGTATTTTAATAGTAGAGATGATATTACAGACCCCACCCCTAACCCCTCCCCTTGAAGGGAGGGGAACTGCTGCGCATACTGGCGGCGTTAGCCACTCCCCTCTTGAACCCTGCCCTTACGGGGAGGGGTCAGGGGTGGGGTCTGTAACTATTAGCAACTTTGATTCAAGGAAACATCAAATTGGTCACTCCATATTTAGAACTATATGATACAGCAGTTGATAGACCGATACAAACGTATTCGTACAGAGCGAATGCTCGCTCAAACGTACCAGTGTTCATGCGCCTTCGTGGGCATGGGCCAGCACTCGCTCACCAATCTTTATCCAGTGCTTCATTACCTTGGCGTGCCGTTGAAGTACATCTGTGTCACATTGGAAAGTAAGGCGCGGATGATAGAGCAAAAGTACAGGGTGAAGGCGACCACCTCGCTCGACATCATATTGAATGATGATGAGGTGAAAGGCGTATTCGTCTCAGCCTCGCCTACGGCTCATTTCTCCATCGCCTCGCAGATACTGAAAAGCGGGAAGTCGTTGTTCATCGAGAAACCACCCTGTCGGACGCTTGCAGAACTTGATGCGCTCATAGACCTCCAGCGACTTCACGGCTCACCTGTTGCGATGGTTGGTCTGCAGAAAAGATATGCTCCTGCCGTGCAAATCCTGCGGAGACGTCTTGCCAAGGAGCGTCTCATCAGCTATGACGTCCATTATCTCACGGGAGCCTATCCCGAGGGTGATGCGCTGCTTGATTTGTTCATCCACCCTCTCGACCTCGTGACATTCCTTTTCGGTAAGCCTGAGCTGATTGCTTGCCAGCAAGTGGCCAACTACTCCTATCTGCTCATGCTCCGACACACCCACGTCGTTGGCACCCTCGAACTCTCAACAGCCTACACTTGGACTGCGGCTGAAGAATCGCTCAAAGTCTGTACGTCAAGTGGCGTTTACCGTCTCTTACAGATGGCTCAGCTTGTCTTCGAGCCAAAACCTTCCACCATCATTGGCATTCCCATGGAGAAAGTCCACGCTCGAGACAAGAATGTTGAATACCTCTATCCACGCTCGGCCATGAAGAACCTTGTCCTTATGCTCCCCAACAACAATATTTATTCGCAGGGCTACTTTGGCGAGCTTCAAGCATTCGCTGGTAGATTGGAAGGCCGTCAAGGTGATGTCCTCACAGACTTGCACTCGATTAGAGCCGTCTACGAGGCCATTGAAATAATCCGAAAGGGAGATGCTCTTCAAAACGCACAGCCTTTCGAACTGCGGTGAAAGGCCGATAGCGGACGGACACAAGGCCTGTCCCCTACGGCAATCGATTCTCCACGTGAAGCGGGTACATCAGATGGGACTCCCCAATGAAAGAAAATGATTATCCGCAATCGCCCGATAGCACTCCGAAGGGGCAATGAGCTAACAGCCCTGGGCATCGCCCTGGGCTAAGAGAATCATTTAAAGAATGATATTGTGTTGTTCATCCGAAAACAATTATGATCATCCGCTTTCTGCCGTAAGTGACCTTGAGAGGGGGGGCCATCGCACAATAGCCGAGGCACGCAGTATCGCAAGAATGGCAGGATTTGCATCGCCGCTGATGATTGCGATTGAGCGAGGGCACGACCTTTAAAATTCATTTTCCTCTATGCTGTATTATTCATTCGGAGTGTTATCTACCGCAGAGCGGTCTTTTTAAAAACCAAATAAAACCAAATAAAACCACCAAAAACATGTTTTATTTGGTTTTATTTGGTTTTAGAAGATTTGTTTATCAATCAAATCGTGTTTTTTGAAAGACGCGAAGCGTAATCTATGGGGTGCCTTCAGGAGATTCGGCGCACGGCAAACAGGGAGGGGGAGGCACCGCCGAGGGAAAAGGGGCATGCTTTTTAGGTTGGCAGCGGGCGGGGACATGATTGGCAGCGGCCGCTGCCAATGATGGCAGCGAACGCCGATGATGGCAGCGGCCGCTGCCAACCGAAATCTATAAGTGATGGCCCCTTCGGGGTGTCCCTTCGTTGGCAAGAGCGACTACAGGCCGAGCGCAGACCGTCTGTCGGGTACATGCGGAAAAAGCCCCTCCCCCTTCACCCCCCCTTCACTCCCTTTTCACTCCCCTTTTGCGGGCATTCGTGAATTTGGTTGCGTTAAAGGGAGTTAAAGCGTGGCCGTTTTGCGCAAAAAATTGTAACTTTGCGCGCGAATTGCGAGTGGTCGCACTTCAACGAGACAAAAATCGTATTTGGTAACGCATCATTCTCAAAGATGGACAAGCACAATTTCGTAACCATTGCCGACCTGACGCGCGAGAAGATTCTCTACATGATTGAGATGATCGGCGAATTTGAGAAACATCCCAACCGCGAGCTGTTGAAAGGTCGCGTGGTAGCCACCCTCTTCTTTGAACCCAGCACCCGCACACGCCTCTCGTTTGAGACGGCGGCCAACCGCCTTGGCGCCCGCGTGATAGGGTTTGCCGACCCGAAGGTGACCAGTGGGACAAAGGGCGAGACGCTGAAAGACACTATCATGATGGTGGCCAACTATGCCGACGTGATAGTGATGCGCCACTATATCGAGGGCGCAGCGCAGTATGCCTCCGAGGTGAGCCCCGTGCCCATCGTCAACGCCGGCGACGGCGCCCACCAGCATCCCTCGCAGTGCATGCTCGACCTCTACAGCATCTACAAGACGCAAGGCACCCTCGACGGGCTGAACATCTACATGGTGGGCGACCTGAAGTATGGCCGCACCGTGCACTCGCTGCTGATGGCCATGCGCCACTTCAACCCCACGTTCCACTTCGTGGCTCCCAAGGAGCTGGCCATGCCCAAGGAGTATAAGCTGTATTGCGACCAGCATGGCATACGCTATCAGGAACACACCGCCTTCAACGAGAAAATCATCCAGGATGCCGACATTCTGTATATGACCCGTGTGCAGAAGGAGCGCTTCAGCGACCTGATGGAGTATGAGCGGGTGAAGAACGTATATATATTAAATAATGAGACGCTGCGGCTGACGAAGCCCAACATGAAGATTCTGCACCCCCTGCCGCGTGTGAACGAGATTGCCTACGAGGTGGACGAAAGCCCCCACGCCTACTATATCCAGCAGGCCGGCAACGGGCTCTTTGCACGCCAAGCCATCTTCTGCGATGTGCTCGGCATCAGCATCGACGACGTGAAAAACGACAAGACCATCTTAGCCCCCTAAGTCAAGGGGGTGGGGGCCTGAACAAACGAAGGCCTCCACAAAGAAAACCGATACGAATATGAACAAACCTTGTTCAGACCCCCAATCCCCTAAGTCTGGGGGTTCAAGTAAGACAGAACGCCTGGTGGCCGCCATTAAGCAGGGCACCGTCATCGACCATATCCCCGCCGACAAAACCTATCATGTGGCCAACCTGCTGGGACTCTTCGACCTGAAGACACCCGTCACCATCGGCATCAACTACCCCTCGCTGAAGGTGGGCAACAAGGGCATCATCAAGGTGAGCGACAAGTTCTTCACCGACGACGAGATATCGCGCCTCTCGGTGGTGGCGCCCAACGTCATCCTGAACATCATCCGCGACTATGAGGTGGTGGAGAAGAAGACGGTGGTGACCCCCAACGAGATTCGCGGCATCGTGAAGTGCAACAACCCCAAGTGCATCACCAACAACGAGCCGATGGACACCTACTTCCACGTGGAAGGCAACATCCTCACCTGCCACTATTGCGAGCGCGAGCAGGACATCAACAAGGTGGAATTAGTATAACCTATATCATCAAAATATCATCATGTCAAGACAAAAACTAAAGAAAGTGCTCGTGCTGGGCTCGGGCGCGTTGAAAATCGGACAGGCCGGCGAATTCGACTATTCTGGTTCGCAGGCCCTGAAGGCCCTGCGGCAAGAAGGCATCAAGAGTGTGCTGGTGAACCCCAACATCGCCACCATCCAGACCAGCGAGGGCATTGCTGACACCGTCTACTTCCAGCCCGTCACCACCCACTTCGTCACCGAAATCATCAAGAAGGAGCGCCCCGACGGCATCCTGCTCGCCTTTGGTGGACAGACGGCTTTGAACTGCGGAACGGAACTCTATCAGAAGGGCATCCTGAAGGAATATGGCGTGGAGGTGCTGGGCACCAGCGTGGAGGCCATCATGAACACCGAAGACCGCGACCTCTTCGTGAAGAAGCTGGCCGAGATCAGCCTGAAGGTGCCTGTGTCGCATGCCGTGGAGAACATGGACGATGCCTTGAAGGCGGCCCGCGAGATTGGGTTCCCCATCATGATTCGCTCGGCCTATGCCCTCGGTGGACTGGGCAGCGGCATCTGCCCCGACGAGAAGACGTTTGTGGAGCTGGCTGAGAGCGCCTTCACTTTTGCCCCCCAGATTCTGGTGGAGGAGTCGCTCAAGGGCTGGAAGGAGATAGAGTTTGAGACCATCCGCGACGCCAACGACCACTGCTTCACCGTGGCCTCGATGGAGAACTTCGACCCCCTGGGCATCCACACTGGCGAGAGCATCGTGGTGGCTCCCACCTGCTCGCTCAAGCCTGAGCAGGTGCAGATGTTGCAAGACATCACCATCCGCTGCGTGCGCCACCTGGGCATCGTGGGCGAGTGCAACATCCAGTTTGCCTTCAATGCCGAGACCAACGACTACCGCATCATCGAGATTAATGCCCGCTTGAGCCGTTCAAGCGCATTGGCCTCGAAGGCAACGGGTTATCCGCTCGCCTTCGTCGCCGCCAAGATAGCCTTGGGCTATACGCTCGACCAGATAGGCGAGATGGGAACCACCTCGTCGGCTTACGTGGCTCCCAGCCTCGACTACATGATTTGCAAGATTCCCCGTTGGGACCTGACCAAGTTTGCCGGCGTGAGCCGCCTCATCGGCAGCAGCATGAAGAGCGTGGGCGAAATCATGTCCATCGGCCGCAGCTTCGAGGAGATGATTCAGAAGGGCCTGCGCATGATAGGGCAGGGGATGCACGGCTTTGTGGGCAACGACCACACGCGATTCGACAATCTCGACGATGCCCTGCAGAACCCCACCGACCTGCGCATCTTTGCCATCGCCCAGGCTCTGGAGGAAGGCTACACCGTGGAGCGCATCGAGGAGCTGACGAAGATTGACGTGTGGTTCTTGGAGCGCCTGAAGCATATCGTTGACCTGAAGCACCAGCTGCAGACGTATGACAAGCTGGAAGACCTGCCCGCCGACTTCCTGCTCGAGGTGAAACAGTGTGGCTTCTCCGACTTCCAGATTGCCCGCTTCGTGCTGAAGCCCCAGCAGGGCAACATGGAGAAGGAGAACCTGCAGGTGCGCCAGTATCGCAAGGAGAAGGGCATCCTGCCCAGCGTGAAGCGCATACCCACCGTGGCCAGTGAGCATCCCGAACTGACCAACTATCTCTACTTCACCTATACCCATGTGCCCGCCTTCGCCGAGGTGAAGAACGAAATCTACAAGGCTCGCCACGACATCAACTACTACAACAACGAGAAGTCGGTAGTCGTCTTAGGCTCAGGTGCTTATCGCATCGGCTCGTCGGTGGAGTTCGACTGGTGCTCGGTCAACGCCATCAACACAGCTCGCAAACTGGGCTACAAGAGCATCATGGTGAACTACAACCCTGAGACCGTCTCCACCGACTACGACATGTGCGACCGCCTCTACTTCGACGAGCTGTCGTTGGAGCGCGTGCTCGACGTCATCGACTTGGAGATGCCGCGCGGCGTCATCGTCAGCGTGGGCGGACAAATCCCCAACAACCTGGCCATGAAGCTGCACCGCCAGGGTGTGCCAGTGCTGGGCACCAGCCCCGTCAACATCGACCGCGCCGAAAACCGCGACAAGTTCTCGGCCATGCTCGACAAGCTGGGCATCGACCAGCCTGCTTGGCGCGCCCTCACCAGCTTCGACGACATCAAGGAGTTTGTGGCCGAGGTGGGCTACCCCGTGCTGGTGCGCCCGTCGTATGTGCTCAGCGGTGCCGCCATGAACGTGTGCTACGACGACGAGGAGCTGCATCGCTTCCTCAGCATGGCCACCGAGGTGTCGAAGGAGTTCCCCGTGGTGGTGTCGAAGTTCATGACCGAGACCAAGGAGATTGAGTTTGATGCCGTGGCCGACAAGGGCGAGGTGGTGGAGTATGCCATCTCAGAGCATGTGGAGTATGCCGGTGTGCACAGCGGCGATGCCACGATGCTCTTCCCTGCCCAGCACATCTACTACAGCACCATCAGGCAAATCAAGCACATCAGCCGCGCCATCGCCAAGGAGCTGAACATCAGCGGCCCGTTCAACATACAGTTCTTGGCAAAGAACCGCGAGGTGAAGGTCATCGAGTGCAACCTGCGCGCCTCGCGCTCGTTCCCCTTCGTCAGCAAGATACTGAAGCGCAACTTCATCGAGACGGCCACCCGCATCATGCTCGACGCCCCCTACGAGCGCCCCGACCGCAGCGAGTTCGACATCGACCGCATCGGCGTGAAGGCATCGCAGTTCTCGTTCGCCCGCTTGCAGAATGCCGACCCCGTGCTGGGTGTCGACATGAGCTCTACTGGCGAGGTGGGCTGCTTGGGCGACGACCTCAACGAGGCTCTGCTCAACGCCATGATTGCCACGGGCTACCGTCTGCCCAAGCCGGGTGCTGCCATCCTCATCAGCAGTGGTGCCGCCAAGGGCAAGGTGAGCCTGCTCGAGCCCGCCCAGCAGCTGATGAAGAAGGGATACGAGGTGTATGCCACGGGAGGAACGGCACAGTTCTTCCGCGACAACGGCATTAACGCCGTCACCGTGTCGTGGCCCGACGAACAGGGCGAGAACAACGTGCTCGACATGATTGCGCAACATCGTTTTGCGCTCATCATCAACGTGCCCAAGAACCACACCAAGCGCGAGCTCACCAACGGTTATCGCATTCGTCGTGGTGCCATCGACCACAACATCCCGCTCATCACCAATGTGCGCTTGGCCAAGGCTTTCATCGAGGCTTTCACCGCCTTGGGCGAGGACGACATCAAGATCAAGAGTTGGCAGGAATACAACTCTTAACTCTCAACGCTAAGCAACATGAAGGTAATGAAATTCGGCGGAACCAGCGTGGGTTCCGTTGAGAGTATACTGAATCTGAAGCGCATCGTAGAGGCCGAGCCGAAGCCTGTGATAGTGGTGGTGAGCGCCCTGGGGGGCATCACCGACCGCCTGTTGGCCACCTCGCGCCTGGCACTGGCTGGCGACGAGTCGTGGCGACAGGAGTTCAATGCCATCAAGCAGCGCCACTTCGACATGGTCGACGCGCTCTTCGCCCCTGGCCCCCAGCGTCAGCAGCTGGTGGCCACCATCACGCCGTTCTTCACCGAGCTGGAGTCCATCTACTATGGCGTATTCCTCATCCACGACCTCAGCCCCAAGACCGAGGCGGCCATCGTGAGCTATGGCGAGCGTCTCAGCTCGCACATCGTGGCCATGCTCCTCCGAGGCGGCGTGCGCAAGAACAGCCGCGACTTCATCCGCACGGTGAAGAAGCAGGGCAAGGACATGCTCGATGCCGAATTGACCTACAAGCTGGTGCGCGACGCCTTTGCCACCCTTGGCTCGCAGCAGATTGCCGTCGTTCCCGGCTTCATTGCCCGCGACCGCGACAGCCTCGAAACCACCAACCTGGGGCGCGGCGGCAGCGACTACACCGCAGCCATCATTGCCGCTGCCTTGGAGGCCGAGGTGCTGGAGATATGGACCGACGTGGACGGATTTATGACTGCCGACCCGCGCGTCATCAAGAGTGCCTACACCATCAACGAGCTGAGCTATGTTGAGGCCATGGAGTTGTGCAACTTTGGCGCCAAGGTGGTCTATCCCCCCACCATCTACCCCGTCTGCGTGAAGAACATCCCCATCAAGGTGAAGAACACCTTCAACCCCACGCATCCCGGGACGCTCATCAAGCAGAAGATCGACAACGACCGCAAGCCCATCAAGGGCATCAGCAGCATCAAGGGCACCACGCTCATCACCGTCACCGGACTGTCGATGGTGGGTGTCATCGGTGTCAACCGCCGCATCTTCTCCTGTCTGGCCGAGGAGGGCATCTCGGTGTTCATGGTGAGCCAGGCATCGTCTGAGAACAGCACCAGTATCGGCGTGCGCGACGAGGATGCCCAGCGCGCCGTGGAGGTGCTCAACATCGAGTTTGCCAAGGAGATTGTCACGGGTGCCATGTTCCCCATGCAGGCCGAGTGCGGACTGGCTACCATTGCCATCGTGGGCGAGAACATGAAGCACACGCCCGGCATCGCAGGAAAGCTCTTTGGTACCTTGGGACGCAGCGGCATCAGCGTCATCGCTTGTGCACAGGGCGCCAGCGAAACCAATATCTCGTTTGTCGTCGATGCCAAGTACCTGCGCAAGTCGCTCAACGTGCTCCACGACTCGTTCTTCCTCTCGGAGTACAAGGTGCTCAACCTCTTCATCTGCGGCATCGGCACCGTGGGCGGCAATCTGATTGACCAGATTCGCTCACAGTATGAGACGCTGAAGGAGACGCGCCAGCTGAAGCTCAACGTGGTGGGCATCGCCTCGTCGAGGAAGGCCATCTTCAACCGCGACGGTATCGACCTGACGTCCTATCGTGAGCAGCTGGCACAAGCCGAGGACAGCGACGTGCGCAAGCTGCGCGACGAAGTGGTGGGCATGAACATCTTCAACTCCGTCTTTGTCGATTGCACCGCATCGGCCGATGTGTCAGCACTTTATCAGGAGCTGCTCGACCATAACATCTCGGTGGTCACGGCCAACAAGATTGCCGCTTCAGGTCCCTACGCCGACTACAGCCGACTGAAGAAAACGGCCCTGAAGAAGGGCATCAAATTCCTCTTCGAGACCAACGTGGGAGCCGGACTGCCCATCATTGGCACCATCGGCGACCTGCTGGCTTCGGGCGACCGCATCCTGCGCATCGAGGCCGTGCTCAGTGGCACGCTCAACTTCATCTTCAACACCATCGCCGCCGACTGCCCATTCTCCACGACGGTGCGACTGGCCAAGGAGCGGGGCTACAGCGAACCCGACCCACGCATCGACCTCTGCGGCAAAGACGTCATACGCAAGCTGGTCATACTGGCGCGCGAGGCTGGATATGTGGTGGAGCAGGACGACGTGGAGAAACACCTGTTCATGCCCCAGTCGTTCTTCGAGGGTTCGCTTGACGACTTCTGGAAGAACCTGCCTCAGCTCGATGCCGACTTTGAGCAGCGGCGCCAGGTGATGGATGCCGAGAAGAAGCGCTGGCGATTCGTGGCCAAGATGGAAACACAGCCCACAGCCGACGAAGGGAAGAACATGGAGGCGCGCTGCAGCGTGTCGCTCCAGGCCGTCGACCAGCGCCATCCGTTCTATGGACTGGAAGGCTCGAACAACATCGTGCTCCTCACCACCGAGCGCTACCGCGAATATCCTATGCTCATACAGGGATATGGCGCAGGAGCTGGGGTCACCGCTGCGGGCGTGTTTGCCAACATCATGTCCATCGCCAACATCTAACGGCCATTCATCCATCAAGCACGGCGGAGCCTTTCTCGCCTGTCGTGATAGCAATAAGCGACGTTGACTTTTTGCCAGTTTTTCTGGATAATCCAACAAAAAGTCAACGCCGCAGTTTTTCCCCAACCCCCGCATGATGATGGTATGGAGCACTCCAAATTGCCGCTAATTCTGTCCGCTCGAAAAATATTATTGCCTATTCGTTTGCTCCATTCTATTTTTTTTTGTATTTTTGCGGAATATTTCAAAAAACAACATCATTATGGCAAGGACAAACAATCATTTGGTGATAATGGCAGGTGGCGTTGGCAGCCGTTTTTGGCCCATGAGCACAGCCGAGCGCCCCAAGCAATTCATCGACGTGCTTGGCACTGGGCGCACGCTGCTGCAGCTCACCGTGGAACGCTTTGGCAACTTGGTACCTGCCGAGAATGTGTGGGTGGTGACCAACGAGAAGTATGCCTCCATCGTCCAAGAGCAGTTGCCCGACATGCCTGCCAGCAACATCCTGTGCGAGCCCTGCCGCCGCAACACGGCCCCGTGTATAGCCTACGTGAGCTGGCGCATCAAGAGCCGCGACCCCAAGGCCAACATCGTCGTCACCCCCAGCGATCACATCGTGACCAACGTGCAGGAGTTTCAGCGCGTGGTGCAGGACTGCATGGCCTTCACCGAGGACAGCGATGCCATCGTCACATTAGGCATGAAACCCACGAGGCCCGAGACGGGGTATGGCTACATACAGGCCGACCTGTCGGCACCATCGCTGCGCAAAGGCAAACAGATATTCCGCGTGGACAGCTTCCGCGAGAAACCCGACTTGGAAACCGCCCAGCAGTATATCAAGAAGAACTACTATTACTGGAACGCGGGCATCTTCATCTGGAACGTGAACACGATAGTTAATGCCTTCCGCGTATACCAGCCCCGCATGGCAAAACTGTTCGAGGCCCTGCTGCCCGTATATGGCACGCCGCAGGAGCAACAAGCCATCGACGAGCAGTTTCCCAAATGCGAGAACATATCCGTAGACTATGCCATCATGGAGAAGGCCGAGGAAATCTTCGTTTGCCCCGCCGACTTCGGATGGAGCGACCTGGGCACGTGGGGCTCGCTGCTGATGCAGTCGCACCACGACCTCTACGGCAATGCCACCATCGGCAACGACATCCATCTCTACGAAACCCACAACTGCATCGTGCACACCACGCAGGAGAAGAAAGTGGTGGTGCAGGGACTCGATGGATACATCGTGGCCGAAAACGACAACACATTATTAATATGTAAGCTCTCGGAAGAGCAGCGCATCAAACAATTTTCAGAGTAAAGAATGGACAAGAAAGCACTCATCACTGGCATCACGGGGCAGGACGGCTCGTTCCTGGCCGAATTCCTGATAGAGAAAGGCTATGAGGTGCACGGACTGATGCGCCGCTCATCGTCGTTCAACACGGGGCGCATAGAGCACCTCTATCTCGACGAGTGGGTGCGCGACATGAAGCGCAAGCGACTGGTGAACCTGCACTATGCCGACATGACCGACTCGTCGTCGCTCATACGCATCATCAGCGAGGTGAAGCCCGACGAAATCTACAACCTTGCTGCCCAAAGCCACGTGAAGGTGAGCTTCGAGGTGCCTGAATACACCGCCGACACCGACGCCAACGGCGTGCTGCGACTGCTGGAGGCCGTGCGCATCTGCGGGCTGGCACAAACCTGCCGCATCTACCAGGCATCGACGAGCGAACTCTATGGAAAGGTGCAGGAGGTGCCTCAAAGCGAGACGACACCCTTCTATCCCCGCTCGCCCTACGCCGTGGCCAAGCTCTACGGATTCTGGATCATGAAAAACTATCGCGAGAGCTACGGCATGTACTGCTGCAACGGCATCCTCTTCAACCACGAGAGCGAGCGGCGCGGCGAGACCTTCGTCACCCGAAAAATAACCCTCGCGGCGGCACGCATCAAACTGGGCTATCAGGACAAGTTGTATCTGGGCAACCTCAACTCGCTGCGCGACTGGGGCTATGCCCGCGACTACATCGAGTGCATGTGGCTCATACTGCAGCAGCCACAGCCCGACGACTTCGTCATCGCCACCGGCGAATACCACTCTGTGCGCGAATTCTGCACACTGGCATTCCACGAGGTGGGCATCGAGCTGGAGTGGCGAGGCGATGGCATCGACGAGAAGGGATATGACAAGCAGACGGGTAGGGCACTCGTGGAGGTGGACCCCAAGTATTTCCGGCCCGCCGAGGTGGACCAGCTGTTGGGCGACCCATCGAAGGCCAAGGCACAACTGGGATGGAATCCGCACAAGACACCGTTCGGCGAACTGGTGAAAATCATGGTCGAACACGACTTGCGCTTCGTGAAAAAGCTCTTTATTAAAGAACATATGGATTGATTTCACAAAGTTTTCGCAAAACCATTTGGGTGTTTGGCTTTTTTTTCATATCTTTGCCAAAAATTCGCAAACAAACAAATAATACTATCATAAAACAGTAAGCTTATGTCACAAATTACAGGGCGCATCAGCCAGATTATCGGTCCCGTCATCGACGTGTTCTTCGACACGAAGGGGCTTGATGCCGAGAAGGTGCTGCCGAAGATTCACGAGGCATTGTGCATCAACCGTGGAGATGGACGTCAGCTCATCGTAGAGGTGCAGCAGCACATTGGCGAGGACACCGTGCGCTGCGTGGCTATGGACAACACCGACGGCTTGCAGCGCGGGCTGGAGGCTCAGCCCATGGGCTCGCCCATACAGATGCCCGCCGGCGACCAAATCAAGGGCCGCATGCTCAACGTGATAGGCCAGCCTATCGACGGTATGAAACAGCTCGACATGCGTGGGGCATACCCCATTCACCGCGAGGCTCCCACTTTCGAAGAACTGTCAACAAAGAAGGAAATCCTCACCACAGGCATCAAGGTGATCGACCTGCTGGAACCCTACATGAAGGGAGGAAAAATCGGACTCTTCGGAGGTGCTGGTGTGGGCAAGACGGTGCTCATCATGGAGCTCATCAACAACATCGCCAAGGGACACGACGGATTCTCGGTCTTCGCTGGTGTGGGTGAGCGCACACGTGAGGGCAATGACCTGATTCGCGAAATGATTGAGAGCGGAGTGATACGCTATGGCGAGAAGTTCAAGAAAGCCATGGACGAAGGCAAGTGGGACCTCTCGCTCGTTGACCCTGAGGAGCTGAAGAAGAGCCAGGCCACACTGGTATATGGCCAGATGAACGAGCCGCCCGGTGCACGTGCTTCGGTGGCGCTGAGCGGACTGACGGTGGCCGAGGGCTTCCGCGACAATGGTGGCAAGGACGGTGCTTCGAGCGACATCCTGTTCTTCATCGACAACATCTTCCGCTTCACCCAGGCTGGCTCAGAGGTGTCGGCTCTGCTGGGACGTATGCCCAGCGCCGTGGGATACCAGCCCACGCTGGCCTCGGAGATGGGTGCCATGCAGGAAAGAATCACTTCAACCAAGAAGGGGTCAATCACCTCGGTACAAGCTGTTTATGTGCCTGCCGACGACCTTACCGACCCTGCTCCAGCCACCACGTTCACACACCTTGACGCCACCACGGTGCTCGACCGAAAGATTGCCGGACTCGGCATCTTCCCTGCCGTTGACCCGCTGGGCAGCACCAGTCGCATCCTCGACCCGCTCATCGTGGGAAAGGAACACTACGACTGCGCACAGCGTGTGAAGGAGATTCTGCAGCGCTACAAGGAGCTGCAAGACATCATTGCCATCCTGGGTATGGACGAGCTCTCCGACGAAGACAAACTGACGGTGAACCGCGCCCGCCGCGTGCAGCGATTCCTCAGCCAGCCCTTCACCGTGGCCGAGCAGTTCACAGGTCTGCCGGGGGTGATGGTCTCTGTGGAAGACACCATCAAGGGCTTCAATGCCATCCTCGACGGCGAAGTGGACGACCTGCCCGAACAGGCTTTCCTGAACGTGGGCACCATCGACGACGCCAAGGAGAAGGCCAAGAAGCTCTTA
The DNA here is from genome assembly GCA_902790625.1 of uncultured Prevotellaceae bacterium. GTDB lineage: Bacteria > Bacteroidota > Bacteroidia > Bacteroidales > Bacteroidaceae > Prevotella. The sequence goes on from CADASP010000018.1 coordinate 56,901, forward strand.
GAGGCTGCCAAGGGATAAGCTTGCCACGCTCTATATCATCTGGAACATCTGGCAACATTAGAAAACAAGAATAGAATGCTAAAACTGAAAATTGTCTCTCCTGAGAGGATTGAGTTCAGCGGCGAGGCTCAGAGCGTGAAGGTTCCCGGCTCGCTGGGCAACTTCGAGATTCTCACCGACCACGCCCCCATCATCTCATCGCTGCAGAAAGGCGTTGTGGAGTACGACGGCAAGCAGTTAGAGATACTGGGCGGATTCGTTGCCGTGCAGAAGAACGAGGTGTCAATCTGCGTGGAGAAGGCCGAGGAATGATGGTGACCCAGCTGCTGTTTGCCGTTTTCCTCTTCACCCTGCTGGGAATGGCCTACGTGAAAGGCTACGACGTGGTAAAACGTCATTCGCCACAGCATTTGGTGCACTTCTACCTCATCATGGCAACGGTGCGCATGCTCATCGTCGCTACGGCAGTGGCCATCTATGTGCTGCTCATCGCAAAGAGCAGAGACGATGCCATCCGATTCGCACTCATTATTATAATAATGTATGTGGTGATGATGGCGGTGACGCTGAAACTGAGACACTGACATTTTCGGAATTGTATATCGATGATTATGAACGAAAGATTGAAACGATTACTCCTGATGGCCCTGCTGATGCTGGCCTTGACACCCGTCGCGAGGGCTGAGGAATTCTCGGCCAAGGACGTGGTGCTGGAGCATATCAGGGACTCGCATGAGTGGCATATCACCGACATCGGCGAGGGCAAGCCGCTCGTCATACCCCTGCCGGTGATTGTGAAGAGCTCCACAGGATGGCATGTGTTCTGCTCCAGCAGGTTTGAGCATCATGCCGGTGCCGACGGGCTGCGCCATGTGAAGGCCGATGCCCCTGCCGACATTCAGGGCTTGGCCATCGCCACCGAGGGAGAGAACGCCGGCAAGATTGTGGAGAATGGCGAGCCAGTGCTCGACTTCTCCATCACCAAGACCGTGGCTGTGATGTTCATCAACGTCATCCTGCTGCTATGCATCATCCTGGGCTGCGCCCGATGGTACAAGAACCGGAAGGCCAGCGACGCCGCTCCAGGAGGATTCGTGGGGTTCATCGAGATGCTGGTGATGTATGTGGTCGACGAGATCATCAAGCCTGGGGTGGGGAAGGGCTACGAGAAGTACGTGCCCTATCTGCTCACCTGCTTCTTCTTCATCTTCACCTGCAACGTTATGGGACTGATACCCTTCCCTCCGGGCAGCGGAAATGTGACGGGCAACATCGCCGTGACGCTCTTCCTGGCATTCTGCACCTTTGTCGTCGTGCAGTTCTCGGGCACCAAGCACTACTGGAAGGACATCTTCTGGCCCGACGTGCCCACCTGGCTGAAATGCCCCGCACCCATCATCCCCATCATCGAGTTTGTGGGCATCTTCACCAAGCCCTTCGCCCTGATGATCCGACTCTTTGCCAACATGATGGCCGGACACGCCATCGCCGTGGCCATCACCTGCATCATCTTCCTCGTGGCTTCAAAGGCTGTGGCCGTGCAGCTGTCGATGTCGGCGTTGTCAATCGTCATGAGCGTGTTCATGATGTGCCTCGAGTGCTTGGTGTGCTTCATCCAGGCAATGGTGTTCACCATGCTCTCGGCTGTGTTCATCGGACTGGCACGCATGGAGCCGGCACACGAGTAAGGAGCCGTCTATTTTCCTACCTATAGCAAGAAAAACAAAAGAATCAAATATTTAACAATTTAAATTTCAAAGATTATGATTACAACATTATTAGCCGTTGAAGGCGTAGCAAAGTTGGGTGCCGCAGTGGGCGCCGGTCTCGCAGCCATTGGTGCTGGTCTGGGAATTGGAAAAATTGGTGGACAGGCTATGGACGCTATGGCACGTCAGCCCGAAGTGATGAGCAAGCTCTTCACCAATATGATTGTGGCTGCAGCCCTCATCGAAGGTGTGGCCCTGTTCGCAGCCGTCATCGCATTCCTCTGCATCTAATTGATTGGTTTTGACAGATACGTCAAAGTAAACAAAAACCATTCAGTCTATGTTGAATCCGAGTACTGGCCTACTGTTCTGGATGTCGCTGACATTCTTCGTGGTGCTGTTCATCCTGTGGAAGTTCGGCTTTCCTGTCATCACCAACATGGTGAAGGAGCGCAAGGCTTTCATCGATGACTCGCTGCGCAAGGCTCATGAGGCAAACGAGCGGCTGGCCAATATACAGAAAGAAGGTGAATCCATCCTGCAGGAGGCCCGCGAGAAGCAGGCGCAGATACTCAAGGAGGCCGCCGAGACCCGCGACGCCATCGTGGAGAAGGCCCAGGCCAAAGCCCGCGAGGAAGGCGCCCGACTGCTCAGCGACGCCAAGGCCGAGATTGAGCAGGAGAAGAAGGCCGCCATTGCCGACATACGCAAGCAAGTGGCCACGCTCAGCGTCGAAATTGCCGAGAAGGTGCTCCGCAAGAACCTACAGGGCGACAAGGCGCAGATGGAGCTCATCAACCGCATGCTGGATGATGTCAACAAACAGTAACACCGAGTTTAGATCTATGGATATAGGAATCATTTCGGTACGTTACGCCAGAGCGCTGCTCAAGAGCGCCCTCGATGCCAACATCGACGTGCAGGTGTATCAGGAGATGCAGCTGCTGGCCAAGTGTTATATCGAGGTGCCCGAACTGCGCCACACCATCGACAACCCCATGCTGGCCAAGGAGAAGAAGGAAATGCTGCTCCTGACAGCCGTGGGGGGCGATGGCGCTTCGCAGCTCAGCAAGGCTTTTGTAGCCCTGGTGCTGAAGGAAGACCGCGAGAACATGCTACAGTTCATGGCCAACTCATACGTCACCCTCTATCGGCAGCAGAAGAACATCATCCGTGGAAAACTCACCACCGCCGTGGCCGTCGCACCTGACACCGAGCAGAAGATGCGCCAGATGGTGGAGAGCAAGACGAAGGGAACTGTGGAGTTCGAGACCGAGGTCAACCCCGACATCATCGGAGGCTTTGTCCTCGAATACGACACCTATCGCATGGATGCAAGTGTCAAGTCGAAGCTCAACGCTATTCTTAACACATTAAGGAAGTAACTAAGCCCCCTAAGTTAGGGGGTTGGGGGTCTGAACAAGCGCAGAACCCCTCAAGGTTATAAATTAAAAAGGGTTTGATAAACGCTTGTTCAGACCCCTAACCCCCTAACTTAGGGGGCACAAGTTATGTCAGATAAAATCAAACCAAGCGAAGTCAGTCAGGTGCTGCTCTCCCAGCTCAAGGGCATCAGCGACGCCCAGCAGTTCGACGAGGTGGGCACCGTGCTTACCGTCAGCGATGGTGTGGCCCGCATTTACGGCCTGCGCAATGCCGAGGCCAACGAGTTGCTCGAGTTCGAGAATGGCACGATGGCCATCGTGATGAACCTCGAAGAGGACAACGTGGGCTGCGTGCTGCTCGGCACCACGTCGGGCATCAAAGAGGGCATGGTGGTGAAGCGCACACGCCGCATCGCCAGCATCCGTGTCAACGACAACATGCTGGGGCGTGTCATCAATCCGCTGGGACAGGCCATCGACGGCCGTGGCGACATCGACCTGACGAATGCCTTCGAAATGCCACTCGACCGCAAGGCACCAGGCGTCATCTTTCGCCAGCCGGTGAAGGAACCGTTGCAGACAGGACTGAAAGCCGTCGACTCGATGATTCCCATCGGACGAGGACAGCGCGAACTCATCATCGGCGACCGACAGACGGGAAAGACCGCCATCGCCGTCGACACCATCATCAACCAGAAGAGCTTCTACGAGCAGGGCAAGCCCGTGTATTGCATCTATGTGGCCATAGGCCAGAAAGCATCTACCGTGGCAGCACTGGTGCAGACGCTCAAGGAGCATGGAGCCATGCCCTACACCATCGTGGTATCGGCAACAGCAGCCGACCCTGCCGCCATGCAGTACTATGCCCCCTTTGCCGGAGCCGCCATCGGCGAGTACTTCCGCGACCGAGGACTGCCAGCACTCGTGGTCTACGACGACCTGTCGAAGCAGGCAGTAGCCTATCGCGAGGTGTCGCTCATCCTGCGCCGTCCTTCGGGCCGTGAGGCATACCCTGGCGACGTGTTCTACCTCCACAGCCGCTTGCTGGAGCGTGCTGCCAAGATGAACGAGCAGCAGGAGGTGGCCGAGAAGATGAACGACCTGCCCGAGTGCATGAAGGGACACGTGCGCGGCGGAGGCTCGCTCACAGCACTCCCCATCATCGAGACGCAGGCTGGCGACGTGTCGGCCTACATCCCCACCAACGTCATCTCCATCACCGACGGACAGATATTCCTCGAAAGCGACCTCTTCAACCAAGGCTTCCGACCCGCCATCAACGTCGGTATCTCCGTCAGTCGTGTGGGTGGCTCGGCACAAATCAAGTCGATGAAGAAGGTGGCTGGAACGCTGAAAATCGACCAGGCACAGTATCGCGAGCTGGAGGCCTTCTCCAAGTTCTCCTCCGACATGGACGCCGTCACCGCCATGACCCTCGACCGTGGCCGCAAGAACAACCAGCTGCTCATACAGCCGCAGTACAGTCCCATGCCCGTGGGCGAGCAGGTGGCCATCCTCTATTGCGGCGTGCACGGCCTGATGCGCGAGGTGCCCATCGACAAGGTGCGCCAGTGCCAGGAGCAGTTCCTCGACAAGCTGCGCTCCACAGCACCCGAGGTCATCGACACGCTGGGTGCCGGCAAGATTGACGACGCGACGACAGCTAAGATCGAGGCCATCATGGCCGACATCGCGGCAACCTATCGTTAAAACACGCCCCTCATTACATAGGGGGCAGGGAGCCTGAACAGGCGCAGGCTCCTTCCACAAGATGTATCATTAATGGGTCTGATGCTCGCTTGTTCAGACCCCACACCCCTTGCTTAGGGGGCTAAGATATGCCAAGTCTGAAAGAGATTAAAGGCCGCATTGCATCTGTCAATTCCACGCGCAAGATCACCTCTGCCATGAAGATGGTGGCCTCGTCGAAGCTGCACCATGCCCAGGTGGCCATCCAGAACATGCTGCCCTACGAGACGATGCTGGAACACATACTCAAGTCGTTTCTTGCCGCTGAGGCCGAGGCGCAGACTATCTACGACCAGGAGCGCACCGTGAAGCGGGTGGCACTGGTGGTCTTCTCCAGCAACTCGTCGCTCTGCGGAGGCTTCAACGCCAACGTCATCAAGGAGATGACCAAAGCCGTGGATGCCATCACCGGCGAGCTGGGCAACGACAGCGTAGAGGTATATCCCGTGGGGCGAAAGGTGACCGAGAAGGCCAGGAAACTGGGCTACAACGTGAAGTGCGACCTCGCCGACCTGGTCGACCACCCCAACGTGCGGCAGTGCATCGACCTGGCTATGGAGCTGGGTATGCGCTTCGCCAAGGGCGAGATTGATAAGGTGCAGCTCATCTACCATCACTTCAAGAGCGCCGGGTCGCAGATACTCACCACCAAGACCTTCCTGCCCATCGACATCGAGACCGAGCTGGAGCGCGACCACGAGCGCGACCTCACCACCAACGTGGTCACCAAGAAGGCACAGGACTATCTGAAGAAGAACCGTCGGCAGCGCGAGCAAAAGGAGGACGAGACGAAGCCCCTCAACGACAACTTCATCGTGGAGCCCGACATGGACACCGTCCTCGCGCAGCTCATACCCAAGCTGGCCCACCTGATGCTCTACACTGCCCTCCTCGACAGCGTAGCCTCGGAGCACGCAGCGCGCATGGTGGCCATGCAGACAGCCACCGACAATGCCGACGAGCTGCTGCGCCAGCTGAACCTGCAATACAACAAGAGCCGCCAGCAAGCCATCACCAGCGAGTTGCTCGACATCGTGGGAGGCTCGGTGAACAACTAACCATTTTCGTGCAACGAAAAAAAATGGGAGGCCGTGTTTTTCACAGTCTCCCACTTTTCATTCCGCCCACTTTCATCCTCCGTTTTCATTCCCCCCGTTTCCATTCCCTCCCGTTCCACTCTCTCCATCCTCTCCCTCCTTGCCTTGCTGTTCGGAGCTTTTTGCCGACGAGATGGTCGGCGCACAACGACTTCTTGAGCGGGGCCTTCCATTAGCGGGTCTATATGCTCCCCCCCAGGGGGGGGCGGGGGGAGGGGCTTCTATTCGCTTTCCAGGTACTTCCCCTTCTCATTGCTCAGGGTGGCCTCTCCGTCCTTGATGCGCTGTGCCAGCGAGGTGTAGGTCAGCTGCACGTCGTCGCGCATGCTCTTGATGCGGGTGGCACCAGTGGCACGGCATCCCAAGCGCACAGCACGGATGTTCTGGCTCAGGTCGAACTTCTCCACGCTCACGGCGGGGGTGCTGATGGCGGTGGCCTTGAAGATGCACAGGTCGGCCAGCTTCACGGGCTGTCCCTCCAGCACCAGGTGCTTGATGCAGTCGGCGGCCTTGATGAGCACGGCATAGATCACGTCGCGGGTGTAGGGGCTGCCATGAACGGCGATGTGCTCAGCCAGACGGTCAATCTCCCAAGGGTCGCGGTTGTGGATGCGTCCATACACCTTGCCATACTGGCGGCTCTCCTGGTTCTTGTTCTTGTAGAAATCAATCTCCAACATAACGTTCAAATGTGTTTTTCATGGTTCAACTTTTTGTTTATTATCTCTCTGAATCCGCGCGCTGGATTACTGATGCAAAGATACTAACTTTTTCTTTAACTACCAAATATTTATCCATTTATTTTCAGTATTTTATGCCATCGAATCGTTAAATTATCCTAACACGCTGCTGGCTCCTGGAAACGCCGCCATTTGCCCTTGGAAACGCCGCCGCTTTATCTTGGAAACGATGCATTTTCTTTTGAAAAGAGCGTGGAGTGTGCGCATCCCCCCCTTCAACGGGTGTATGGAGGGGGGAGAGAATGAGCCAAGTAGATTGCAAAATTGCAAAATTGCAAATTGCATTCACTTCGAAGTAGAGTGGGTAGAGTTATAAAATGGTAATTTTATATATAATATATTGATTATTAATTATTTATATTAAATATTATACATATTTTAACTATTTTCTTCTCTCTTAGAAAAAAAATGAATGCAATTTGCAATTTTGCAATTTTTGCGTAAAGAAGGTAAGGGGGATTCAAGTGGGCTCATCTTACATACCAGGGGTGTTAAGTTTTGCAGAGGAGGAAACCTTCTCCCCCAATTGTTAAAATGTATAATATTTATAGTCGGTGCGCATAAAAAACAGAAAAAAAGATGTATATTTGCAATCACAAAATACATACTTTATTATATATAAAATAATAGCATAGTATTTAATTAAAAAGAATTGCCTATAGAAAAAAGAACACGCAACCTGTAAGGAATATTTAGCGGCAACCCGGGCCTGCCCAGATGGTTACAACAGGGAGAGCCATCAGCCTACCTATCAGGATGGCAGAGGCAGAAACCGCAGGACGCGCACACAAGTAAAAAACTATTAGAAAAAAGCTCAGGATGAGCAGGAGGCATAGAGAAACAGAAACAAAAGAAAACTACAAACCACAGCAGGCTGAGTCTCAAGAAGACGGCAGCCTTAGAGAAAAGCGCTCATTTTTAAGAAGCGCAAGTTCATTATTAAAATTTTCCGTGGTCAAGCGCGACGGAAGCAAAGATGGCTTTTCGTTATCAAAGATAGTGACAGCCATCTGTAAAGCCTTCTCAAAGGAAGAAATAGAGGTGGACGACAAATGGGTGAAGATACCCCGTTCTGCTTTCGACGAACAGGACAACGCTTTATTGAGTAAAATCCTGAAACGCTCCGAACCTCAGCCAGAAGAAAAATCCAAGAGCAGTAAGAGAGGAGCAAATCCTATCAAGAGGATTTTCAATAAAATAGCTGATAGTAAGGTGATGGAGTTTTTTCATGATGCAATAAACAATGTTAAGGCGAAATGCGTTGAACTCTATGAGGGCTTAACGCAGTTTGCCATCTGCTTCCTCCATGGCAGCCACAAGGCTTTTGCCCCTGACGAAGACCCCTACCGCAAGTTATCGCATTTTTACGAAATGGTAAAAAGCGAATTCTTCGATATTCCAACGCGCAAGACCTTTAATAATTACAACAACTGGTTTGTAAATTGGCGACCGGTGCTCTACAATGAGAGCCCGAAGGAAAAAAACGAAAGAAAACGGCATAGCCTTTGGAGGCGACTAATAGAATGGATATCCCATTATCTTATCGAGATAGCTCCTGAATATGCTGTTCAACCATTAGGAGGGTGAGAGTCAAGACGACTCTCATCTTTTTTTGTCTTGAATTTTTGGAAAATTAATGGAAAAAATTAATTGAAAAAATGTGCCTATCTTTGCACTGTTAAATTTATTTTTATGTACAGAGATTTTATGTACAGAGATATGGTATCAACAGACAACAAAATCACCTACGTCAGCCGTCCCAAGGGGAAGCCTGACACGACAACGAAAGGAAAGATGAACGAATGGAGCAACGGCTACCGTGAGTTCATTCCGCAAGGGCAGAAGCCAAGTAACCGAACCATGCTGAAGCAGATAGGCAACTCGTCATTCTACAAGAGCGAGGGCGAGAAGGAATCGAGCTTCAGCCTACACCTGAACGTAGACGGGCGGAGCCAAGACCCCGTGGGCGAGATGTTCGAGCAGTTCATGCACCTGACGGAGGGCGAGCGCAAGCAAGCCCCGCAGATGCCCGAAGGACAGCGTGGGCGCATGCTCTTCGACAACGGGAGTCTGCAGCTTTGGCTCGACAACGACACCCACCAACTCACCATCATGGCCAGCCTGGCATGCTCGCCCGACATCGAGCGGCAACTGCTGCAGGCTCAAGCGCAGATGAACGTCACGCTGGGTCGCTATCGCACTGAAATCATGAATAATAAATAGAACGCGCGAATATGGAACCTTATCGATTTACTTTTCAGAACAACCAATTCACCGCGTCGTGTGAGCCTTGCACGGCCTCGGTGTTCGGCGCATTGGTGCGCAATGCGGTGGTGGCGTGGAAAATTGGAACGCGACAGGCCGTGGAACGTGCCGTGAGAGAGGGCAAGCCCCTCGATGAGTTCACGCGGCTGTCGGACTTCCAGCGGTGGCGTATCTGGCAGGAGAGCCGCCCCAAGGCAGGCCAGACGACGGCCCTGCTGACTACGGCGGCCAAGCTGCTGCAATGGGTGCAGACGCTGAAGTGGAGCCTCCCCGACTTTATCTTTGCCGTGCGCGAGTTTGGGGCTGAGCCTAAGACCGACAAGGACGGCAATCAGGTACTTGATGCCCAGGGCAAGCCCGTGATGTACCGCCGCCGCAAGCAGGAGAACATCAAGCACCTCTCGGGACTTTTCATGAGCGACTACGACCACCTGCCCTTCCCTCCACAGGAGCTGTTTGAGCGCACACGAGCGAAAGGATTTCCGTGGAAGGTGCGGCTGGCACACCTCACATCGTCGGGCTGCGGCCTACGCCTGGTGTGCGAATGGATACCCGAGGTGGGGCGCATTGCCGACAACCAGTATCTGCAGGCCAAAGAGCTGGGCATGCTCAACGTGAAAGGCACCACGGGGAAGTTCGTCACCGACAATAGTTGCGTGAACGCCGACCGAATCTCATATTGCCCTCGTTTACAGGATATTTTGTATATTGACGAAGATAAATTGTTTAACCCTTAAAAATCATTATGGAAGAGCAACTGATTCCTTTTAGCGAGTTCGACCGCATGTACGGCGACTCGTATCGCAACGAGAACAGTGGGGCCCTGAATCCCGACCATGTGCTGCCCAGCAACACTGCGAGCGATGCCAGCGGCGAGTCATCAACCCCCCAGTCGGCCGATGGCGACGCTGCCAAGCAGCTTGCCGACAGCGTGAAGCCCCTGAGCCACGAACTGAGCCTCGACGTGTTTGGCCACTCCGTTGTGGACTACGTGAACACGATGCTGCCCAACGGTGCCCCCGAAGGCTCGCGCCACAAGTTTGCACTGAAGGTGGCATCCGATGCCATCCTGCTCTACGATGGCAACATGGAGCGTGTGCGGCGCTTACTGCTGTCGCTACAGTGGGTGCAGGACATCATTGCTGAGCGCGGCATGACCGAGATAGAGCGCATCATCACAGCCGCCATGAAGCGCATGGAGAAGCGCGAGGCCGAAAACCTCTACGACCCGCAGCCATCGAAAGAGATGCGCCGTGCCATCAAGTTGGTGACGGGGTGCGACTACAGCCAGCTGCTGCGCGAAGAGAAAGCCAGTGCCATGGGCGAGGCAGTAGCACTCCAGGACGACATCATCGGCATGCTGGAGCGCATTGGCGCACGGCTGGAGCGATTGTCGAAGCACTTCGAGCTGCTCAGACTGCTCTGCCACCAGCTGAAGCGCCGACACTTCATTGCCGCGCTCTACGTGGGCGGAGGATTCGGCATGACGCTCATGACGCGATGCTGGTACCGCTTCTGGGCAGAGCCAGGCCGCAGGTGCCGCCTGAACAGCATCGTAGAGCTGATAGGTCGCTCGGGGTCGGGGAAGCACATCGCCGTAGACCTCTACAGGCTGATGATGGACCCTGTCAAGAAGGCCGATGCCGCACAAATAGATGCCCTGAACCGCTGGAATGAGGAGCGCGACCAGAAGAGTGGCGGCGAGAAAAACAAAACCCCGCGCCCGAAGGGCATCCTGCGCTGTCTGCCCAGCGAAGCCTCGGCAGCGGCTATACGCGAGGCGGAGTTCAATGCCAAGGAGACCATCCAGGGCGAGGAATGGCCCCTGCATGTCAGCCAGTTCAATAGTGAGCTCGACGACCTATTGGCGCAGCAGAAGAAGGGCTACATGAACATCGAGGCACTCTTTCTGAAGAGCTTGCACAACGAGCCTGCGGGCAGTTTCCTGAAGACCAGCAGCTCGATAGTGGGCGAGTACGACGTGCATTTCAACGGCGTTTACACAGGCACTGAGGATGCCCTGGCCAAGCAGAACTCCACCTCCAACTTTGCCCGAGGTCTGCTGCAGCGACTCGCCGTAGTGCCTATGGGCGACACGAACTTCGAGATGCGCGAGAACCGCGAATACACCGATGCCGACCGTCAGCGCGAGAACAGCATACGCGAGTGGGCCTATCGCATGGATTCGTGCAAAGGCGAGATTCCCTGCAAGGACATCAGCGACGCCCTGCATGGCTGGACGGCACGCCGCATGGCCGATGCCAAGGAGGAGGACTCGAAAGCACTCGAAGATTTGCTGAAGCGCCCCTGCTGGATAGCCATCAATCTGGCTCTGCCCTATATCGTTACCCGCCATTGGGACCAGATGGTGCAGACCGAGGACGGACGCATGATGTGCGGCCCCGACTTCAAGACCGACCGCTACGACCGTGAGCTGGCACTGGCCATCTGCGACGCTCAGTTCGCCTTCCAGCAGCATTTCTTCCTGGCCACGGGCGAGAAGTTGTACGACGACCGTCAAGCCATCGAAGCCTCAAACGTGCGCCATCAGCAGAAGACGCTATTGGCCTATCGCCGTCTGCCCAACCCCTGCACCAGCGAAGACATCGACCGCGAATATGGCTATAATGGCGTGAAGGGCAGCATCTTCAGCCGCATGAAGCGACTGCAAGACGACGGCCTGCTGCAGAAAATTCGCACAGGCGAGCACAAGGGCATGTACCGCAAGTTGGTGTAGCCGACACATCGTCCATCCCCCTTCTTAGATTGCAAAATTGCAAATTGCATTCATTTTTTTTGATTGCTACCGAATGCCAGGAGTGGGGGGATGGTTGACTGGGGAATAAATAAGAGGGCAGGTTTCGCGTGGAGACCTGTCCTCGATTTTTATGGTGTGGCGGTGTTGTTTTTTTGTAACCCAGTCTTTTTGCATTTCTCTCGTTTTTTCGTCGCTCGGCGCTCGCGTCGCTTGCTTTTTGCAAGAACTTTGCCGTCTTCGACAGCCAATTTTCTCCGTCTCGGCAAAAAAAGGAACAAGTTCCTTTGTTTTGCTCTCGACTTTTCGTAACTTTGCAAGCTGAAAACTAAAGCTACACAAATTACATGAAAAGACTTGTTTTGTTTTTGGTGTTATCAGCACTCAGTATGGTAACCTCTCATGCGCAGCGCACCACCGACGTGCTCGACCGTGGCATGGTGGCCATGCCTGCCCGTAGTGGCGGCGGAAACTTTGTGAGCTGGCGAATCTTTGGCGAGGAATACTACGACACGGATTATAACATCTATCGCGACGGCGTGAAGCTGAACGAGGAGCCGCTGCACGTGTCGAACTTCACCGACGCCCAGGGCAAGTCGAGCTCCAAGTATCAGGTGGCGGCTGTGGTGCGTGGCGTGGAGCAGGCGAAGAGTGCCGAGGTGGCGCGCTGGAGCCAGCAATACAAGCAGATAGCCGTGAAGAAGCTGTGGAGCCGACGGGGCACCGACATCACCGCCGACTATAACATCAACGACATCGCGCTGGCCGACGTCACAGGCGACGGTGTCAGCGAGTTCATCGTGAAGCGCAACTATGGCCCCGACGGCAGCTCTGTGGCCAACGACTCGGCCTACAACTGCATAGAGTGCTACAACATCGAGGGAGAGCGACTGTGGTATATCGACCTGGGGCCGAACATGGTGAGCGGACCCGATGAGCAATATGACGCCGTGGGCTACGACTGGGATGGCGACGGCAAGGCCGAGGTGCTGCTGCGCGGCGCCGACAACATGATCATCCACTATGCCGACGGCACCCAGCAGAACATTGGCAACATGAACGTGAACACCCGCGGCAGCGTGCTGCAGACGGCCAATATGACCTACACCAACCAGGGGGCAGAGTACCTGCTCTATCTGGAGGGTGCTACCGGCAAGCCTTACCCCATTGGCAACAACGGTCAGCTGTGGATGCCCTATCCCCTGCCACGCGGCGACGTGAACGACTGGGGCGACGGCTACGGCCACCGCGCCACGAAGCACTACTTCGGCGCTCCCGTGCTCGACGGTCGCAATGCCTATATCTTCCTGGGCCGTGGATGCTACACCAAGCACCACATGAAGGCCTTCAGCGTGGACCCCACCACCCACAAGCTGCAGCTCTATTGGGAGTGGAGCTGCAATGGCGGATGGAGCGACCCATGGTATGGCAACGGCTACCACAACTATGGCATCGCTGATGTCGACTGGGACGGCCGCGACGAAATCGTCTTCGGCTCGATGGTCATCGACGACAACGGCAAGGGACTCTCCACCACCGGACTGGGTCATGGCGATGCCCAGCACTGCAGCGACTTCGACCCCTACCGCCACGGACAGGAGATATTCGCCTGCAACGAGGACGAGCCAGCCATGAACTACCGCGATGCCACGACATCGAAAATCTACTACCGTCTGCAGTCGACGGGTGACGACGGGCGCGCCATCTGCGGCAACTTCTCGAACAGCTATCCCGGCTGCATAGGCCACAGCAGCCAGTCGGGCGTCGTCTCGACAGTGGCCGACAAGGTCATCGCCAATGCTCCCAGCGGCTTCGCCATGAACTGGCGCATCTACTGGGACGGCGACCTGCTGGAGGAAGCACTCGACGGGGCCAGCTCGCGCGAGGGGGCATCGCGAGTGTTCAAGGCCGACGGCTCGGCCATCTTTACTGCCGACGGCACGGCCAACTGCAACTGGACGAAGAACACACCGTCGGCCACAGGCGACATCATCGGCGACTGGCGCGAGGAGATCATCGTGCGCACCACCGACAACAAATACATCCGCATCTACACCACCAACTTCAGCACGAAGTGGCGCAACTACACATTGTGGCACGACCACCAATACCGTCAGGGCATGGTGTGGGAGAGCATGGGCTACAACCAGCCCCCTCACACCAGCTACTTCCTGGGCGAGCTGGAGAACATCACCGTGGCCCCGCCGCCACTCACCATGACGGGCCGCACCGAGGTGGCCAATGGCGCCACTATCGATGCCACCCTCGACGGACAGCACATCATCGTATGTGAGACCAACGACACACACGTCAGCGTGGCCGAGGGTGCCAAGCCCTATATCGCCACCTTCAATGTGCCGTCGTGGGTGCAGGGCACCAACAGCAACAACACCAGCGGCAACCCCAAACTCAACTACACCTACTACACCTGCGACGTGGAGGGGGCTGCCTTCGGCGGCGACATGAGGCTGGTGAAGCAGGGCGACGGCACGCTGAACCTGCCCGCTGTGGAGCAGCGCTACACAGGACCTACCGACATCTGGGCAGGGACGGTGAACTTCGACGGCAGTCTGCCGCTGTCGCCACTGTGGCTGAACCGCTTTGCCGAGCTGAACAGCGACGGCGGACAGTTCCGCAGCATCAGCATGGACTACGACGCCAAGCTGCGACCCGGACGAGCCAACCACATAGGGACCATCACCACCGACTCGCTGGGCATGGGCTTTGGCGCACGCATCTGCTTCGACATCGATGGAGGCAGCCAGCAGGCCGACCAGCTGAACACGAGGGTGCTGAGCACAGAGACCAAGAACTGGCTGTATGGGCCTAAGTATCAGCAACCCATCTTTGAGTTCACCGCCATCAACGGGAGCGAAGTGCGGCCAGGCAACTATCTCATCGGAACAGTAGAGACGGTGAGGGGCTCGCTCGACGACATCCGCATCGAAGGGATAGACACCAAGCTGAAGTCGAAGCTCGAACTGACCGACGGAAATCTGTATCTGGTTATCTCGAGCGTGCGCGATGCCGAGGACATCACTTGGACTGGAGCCGAATCGAACGTCTGGAACATGGCCGACACGCAGAACTTCACCGATGGCGACGGACAACCCAACTTCTTCGTCACGGGCGACAACGTACACTTCGGCGACGACTCGCAGCAGTTCACCGTCAGCCTGAATGGCGACCTGGAGGCCGACACCGTCTTCGTCGACAACACCAAGGCTTACACCTTCAGCGGCACCGGAGCCTTGGTGGGCAACACCACACTGGTGAAGCAGGGCAATGGCATGCTCACCATCACCAACGAAAACACCTATACGGGCGGCAACCGCCTCTCGGGCGGCATCGTGAGCGTCAGTTCGCTCTCCAATGCCAACCAGCCCAAGGGCAACCTGGGGGCCATGACCACCACCGCTGCCAAGTTTGTGGTGGAGAATGGTGCCGAGCTGCGCACCTCGGCCGCCGTCACCAATGGCTCGGCCATACGCTTTGAGAGCGAAGAGGGCGGCGTCATCAACAATGCGGCCGACTTCATCAGCGACCGTGCCATGAGCGGCACCGTGCTCACCAAGAAGGGCAATGGTTGGATGAAGCTGAACACCTCGAACGCTGCGCTGAACCGAATGGTGATTGCTGCCGGCACCGTGCAGTGCCTGAATGCCAACGTGCCTGCCAAGGTGGTGGAATTCCAAGGGGGTACGCTCCGCGAGAACACCAGCACCAGCTATGCCGTGACGGTGCCAAAGGGCAAGACGGGCACGTGGTATCTGGCCAACCGCAGCACGTATAAAAACAAGGTGACGGGCGAAGGCACCATCACCATCTATTGCACCACCGAGAAAGGCACCAACTACTACGCCACCCGCACACCCGTGGAGTGCGATTTCAGTGCCTTCGAAGGAACGCTGAATCCCACTTCGAGCGTCGATGACCCTAACCATCTGCGTTTCACGCTGAACACCGCCACCGGCATGCCCAAGGCTACTGTCAATCTGGCAGAGAAGGTGGAACTGCAAAACAGCGGCAAGACCTTCAGGATAGGCAAGGTGACGGGTAAGGGTTCGTTGGCGGGCAGCTGCACCTTCAGCAATGGAGCCAGCGTGGGGGCGAACACCTGGCAGGTGGGATGCGACGACGACTTCGCCTTCCAAGGCAAGGTGACGGCTAACGCCAACTTCGTGAAGGTGGGCAGTGGCAAGATGACGGTCAGCGGAGCCAGCGACAACACGGGTGCCGCCACCATACGCGAGGGCGAACTGATGCTCAACAATGGATTGCTGGGCACGGGGCGGCTCACCGTAGAGTCGGGCGCAGTGCTCTCGGGCACCAACAAGAATACACCGTTGACCAACAGCGCCATCGTGGTCAATGGCGTGCTGCGTCCAGGACTCTTCGAAGGCTCTTCCACTGGAACTCTCTACTTCGATCAGAAGGACCTGACGTTCAACAACGGCTCTGCCCTTGTGGTCGGTGCTTCGCGCTGCGCCACCAAGGCATCGGCTGGTGGCACCAGTCTGGAGGGGGTGAAGAAATTGACGTTCAACGGCACGCTGACCGTCATCCCCACCGCCACCAACTCGTTGCAGGTGGGCGACAGCATCCGCATCTTCACCGCCACCTCCTTCAGCGGCACGCCATCCTTCGACTTCCAGGGTGGCATCGACTGGGACACCAGCCGCATCAGCGAGGGATTGCTCTTCGTGAAGGCCATCGACACGGGCATTGACGGCGTTGTCAGCACGGCATCGCCCCGCAACATCTACGACGCGCGGGGCCGTCTCGTCCGCCGCAACGCCACCAGCACCGAGGGGCTCCCCGCTGGCATCTACGTCTGCGAGGGTCGCAAGTTCATCGTGAAATAACCAACATAATTTCTTTAAAATGAAAACACGACTTCTTCTCTCTTTGGCAATGGCCGCCGCGCTGAGCATGCACGCCCAGCAGCTGCCTTTCCAAAACACCAACCTCTCGAATGAGCAGCGTGTCGACGACCTGATGAAACGGCTGACGCTCGACGAGAAAGCGAAACTGATGATGAACGGCTCGCCAGCCATTGAGCGGTTGGGCGTACCCCGTTTTGAGTGGTGGAACGAAGCGCTGCACGGCGTGGGGCGCAACGGCTTTGCCACCGTGTTCCCCATCACCATGTGCATGGCCGCCTCGTGGGACGACGCCCTGCTGCAGCAGGTGTTCGATGCCGTCAGCGACGAGGCGCGTGTCAAGGCACAGCAGGCCAAGCGCTCAGGGCGCATCAGGCAATATCAGAGCCTCTCGTTCTGGACACCCAACATCAACATCTTCCGTGACCCACGATGGGGGCGCGGACAGGAGACCTATGGCGAAGACCCCTATCTGACATCGAGGATGGGCGTGGCCGTGGTGCGTGGGCTGCAAGGCCCCGACGATGCCAAGTATCGCAAGCTGCTGGCCTGTGCCAAGCACTTCGCCGTGCATAGCGGACCAGAGTGGAACCGCCATACCTTCAACGTGGAAGACCTGCCCGAGCGCGACCTGTGGGAGACCTACATGCCCGCCTTCAAAGCCCTGGTGCAGGAAGCCAACGTCGAGGAGGTGATGTGCGCCTATCAGCGTGTGGATGGTGAACCCTGCTGCGCTCAGACCCGCTACGAGCAGCAGATACTGCGCGAGGAGTGGGGCTTCAAGGGACTCATCACCAGCGACTGCGGTGCCATCAACGACTTCCTGCCCCGCTATCATAATGTGGTGGAGACACCCGAACAGGCGGTGGCCATCGGCGTCCGCGCCGGCACCGACGTGGAGTGCGGCAGCCTCTATCGCCATCTGCCCGAAGCCGTGAAGAACGGATGGATCAGCGAGAAGGAGATTGACACCAGTCTGCGACGTCTGCTCCTGGCACGCATGAAGCTGGGCGACTTCGACCCCGACGAGATGGTGGAATGGACGAAGATTCCCGAAAGCGTCGTCGCCTCGAAGGAGCATAAGCAGATGGCGCTGCAGATGGCACGCGAGGGCATCGTCCTGCTGAAGAACGACCCCCTCACCAAAGGCGAAGGAGTGCTGCCCCTGAAAGAGAAAAAGATTGTCGTCATGGGGCCCAACACCAACGACTCCGTGATGCAGTGGGGCAACTATTCGGGCTATCCCACCCAGACCATCACCGCCCTGCAGGGACTGCAACAACTGCTGGGCAAGAAGAACGTGAAGTATGTGCCTGGCTGCGGACTCACACGCGGCGAGGTGACCGAGAGCTTCTTCAACAACTTCACTACGCCCGACGGTAAGCCGGGTCTGAAAGGCACCTACTGGAACAACGAGCAGATGGAAGGCAAGCCTGTGGCCACGGCCACCTACACCGAGTCTATCAAGCTGAGCAACGGCGGTGCCACCGTCTTTGCTCCCGGCGTGGAGCTCGAGCACTTCTCGGCCCGCTATGAGGGAACGTTCTGCACCAAGGACGACGAGCAGCTGCTGTTGCGTGTGGGAGCCGACGACAAGTTGCGCGTCATCATCGATGGCGACACCGTGGTCAACATCGCGTCGGGGCGCCAACGCATCCAGGAGCGAAACAATGAATTTCCAACGAAGGGGGGGCAGCGCTACTCCTTTATAATAGAATATGTGCAGGAGGCCGACATGGCCAACTTGTCGTTCGATGTGAGCAAGCGCTATGTACCCACACGCGAGCAACTGTTGCAGCAGATAGGTTCCACCAAGACAGTGGTGTTCGTGGGTGGCATCTCACCCCGCGTTGAGGGCGAGCAGATGCGCGTTGAAGAGCCTGGCTTCAAGGGTGGCGACCGCACCAGCATCGAGCTGCCACAGGCACAGCGCGATGTGCTGCGCATGCTGCACGATGCCGGCAAGCAGGTCATCTTTGTGAACTGCTCGGGTGGCGCTGTGGCGCTCGGTGCTGAGAGCGAGAGCTGCGATGCCATCCTGCAGGCATGGTATGGCGGCGAGCAGGGCGGTATGGCTTTGGCCGAGGTGCTCACCGGCAAGGTGAACCCCAGCGGCAAGCTACCCGTCACCTTCTACAAGGACGACTCGCAGTTGCCCGACTTCCTCGACTACCGCATGCAGGGCCGCACCTACCGCTATTTCCAGGGTCAGCCGCTCTATCCCTTTGGTCATGGCCTCAGCTACACCAAATTCGAAGTGAAGAATCCAGGATTCTCAGGAACCTCCTCTGTGACCTGCACCGTGAAGAACACCGGCAAGCGTGCCGGCACGGAGACCATCCAGGTGTATATCCGCCGCACCGCCGACACCGACGGCCCCCTGAAGACGCTGCGTGCCTACCAGCGCGTGACGTTGAAGCCTGGCGAGAGCCGCCAGGTGAGCATCGACCTGCCTCGCAGTCGCTTTGAGACTTGGGACTCGCAGACCAACACCATGCGCGTGGTCCCCGGCGAATACGAGCTGATGGTGGGTACTAGCAGCAGCGACAAAGATCTTCAGAAATTCATCATTCATATCTAATCAATAACATTATGTCACAAACAGAAACTGGTAGCCGCAGCTACCTCATTTCCATTGTCATGGTGGCCGTTTTGGGCGGACTGCTCTTCGGCTACGACACCGCAGTCATCTCGGGTGCCGAGAAGGGACTGCAAGCATTCTTCATGGAGGCCAAGGACTTTGCCTATACCGACGGCTGGCATGGCTTCACTTCTGCTTCCGCCCTCATCGGCTGCATCATCGGCTCGGCCCTCAGTGGTCTGCTTGCCACCCGCTTGGGACGCAAGAAATCGCTCATCATTGCAGGCTTGCTGTTCTTCATCTCTGCATTGGGAAGCATGGAGCCTGAGTTCCTCTTCTTCGAGCATGGCACACCCACCTACTCGCTGCTCATCATGTTCAACATCTACCGTGTCATTGGTGGCATCGGCGTGGGACTCGCCTCGGCCATCTGCCCCATGTACATCGGCGAGGTGGCACCGTCGAACATCCGAGGCATGCTCGTCTCGTGGAACCAGTTTGCCATTATCTTCGGTCAGTTGGTGGTCTACTTCGTCAACTTCTTCATCCTGGGCGACCACATCCAGCCGCTGGTAGAGGAGATGGGTAAGGGCATTGCCGCCATCAACCCCGCCGCACAATGGACCGTCACCACAGGTTGGCGCTATATGTTCGGAAGCGAGGCTGTGCCCGCCGGACTCTTCGCCCTGCTCATCTGCTTCGTGCCCGAGACGCCGCGCTACCTCGTCAGCATCGGACAGGACCAGAAGGCACTGGGCATCCTCTCGCGCATCAACGGCAGCAGCAAGGCCGCTCAGATTCTGCAGGATATCAAGGACACCATGGTGGTGAAGACCGAGAAGTTGATGACCTATGGTGCCATGTGCATCTTTATCGGCATCATGCTCAGCGTGTTCCAGCAGGCCGTGGGCATCAACGCCGTGCTCTACTACGCTCCGCGCATCTTCGGCGACATGGGTATGGACAACCCGATGATGATTACCGTCTTCATGGGCATCATCAACATCCTCTTCACGCTGGTGGCCATCTTCACCGTGGAGAAGTGGGGCCGCAAACCCTTGCTCATCACTGGCTCGCTGGGCATGGCTATTGGCGCACTGGGTGTCGCCGTCACCTTCGGCCACGCAGGGATGGAGATGGTGACTGCCGCTTCGCTGCTCATCTACAGTGCTTCGTTCATGTTCTCGTGGGGCCCCATCACGTGGGTGCTCATCGCCGAGATCTTCCCCAACACCATCCGTGGTGCTGCCGTGGCCATCGCCGTGGCCTTCCAGTGGATTTTCAATTTCATCGTCAGCTCCACCTTCGTGCCCATGTTCAACATGCACCTCACCGAGGGCGACGACTTCGGCCACTGGTTCACCTACGGCCTCTATGGCATCATCTGCATCGTGGCTGCCATCTTCGTGTGGAAGCTTGTGCCTGAGACCAAGGGCAAGACGCTGGAGGACATGACCAACCTGTGGAAGAACCGCAAGCGGTCGGCTTAGCCGCTTGCTACCAAAGGGACGCAAGAACAAGTAATTCTTCATCACCTTATCATCAGAGCCAACCGTTGCCCCGTCTGCGGTTGGCTCTTTTTCGATGAAATAATCCTGCGATTCTTCGCTTATTTCAGAAATAATAACTATCTTTGCGCCATGTTTATACAAAATGCTTATCGCTTGCCCGCCGAATGGGAGCCGCAGAGCGGCGTGCAGCTCACTTGGCCGCATGCCCACACCGACTGGGCGCCCATGCTCCGCGAGGTGACGGCCACCTACGAGGAGATGGCCCGCCAGATTCGCCAGCGTGAGCCGCTGCTGGTGGTGGGGCCTCCCACCAACGACACTTGGGCGCGCGACCATGCCTTCATCACGCTCACAGCCGATGACGCTCCACCCCGTCTGCTCGACTTCTGCTTCAATGGTTGGGGTGAGAAGTTCCCTGCCGAACTCGACAATGCCATCAACCGCCGACTCTACGACGACGGGAGCGTCAGCGGCGAGTATGTTGACCATTTGGACTTCGTGCTCGAAGGCGGGGCGATAGAGAGCGACGGCCGCGGCACCATCTTCACCACCTCCTGCTGTCTGCTTGCCCCACATCGCAACCAGCCGCTCTCGAAGGCTCAGATAGAGCAGCGACTGAAGGAGTACCTATGTGCCGATAGGGTAGTGTGGATTGACCACGGACATCTAACTGGCGACGACACCGACGGCCACATCGACACCCTGGTGCGCATCGCCCCCAACGACACATTATTATATATAAGGTGCGACGACCCCGATGACGAGCATTACGCCGGACTGCAGTTGATGGAGGAGCAGTTGCGCTCGTTCCGTACCATTGATGGCCAGCCTTATCGCTTGTTGCCACTGCCACTGCCGCGTCCTATTTACGACGAGGAGGGACAGCGGCTCCCGGCCACGCATGCCAATTTTCTGGTGCTGAACGGGGCGGTGCTCTGCCCCACATATAGTCAGCCCGACGTTGATGCTGCGGCGTTGCGCATCATCGGCCAGGCTTTCCCCGGAAGGAAAATCGTGGGCATCGACTGCCAGACGCTCATCCGTCAGCATGGGTCGCTGCATTGCTGCACCATGCAATTTCCACTTGGAATTATCAAATGAGATGAAAATAGGATTCATACAACAACACAACACGGCCGACATGGCCGACAATATTGTGCGACTTTGCGACGGCATCCGCGACCTGTCGCGCCGAGGTGCAGAGCTTATCGTGCTGCAAGAGCTGCACAACTCGCTCTACTTCTGTCAGGTGGAGGACGTGAACAACTTCGACCTTGCCGAGCCTATCCCTGGCCCTTCGACCGACATCTTCAGTAGGCTTGCCCGCGAGTGCCGGGTGGTG
The DNA here is from genome assembly GCA_902790625.1 of uncultured Prevotellaceae bacterium. Lineage (GTDB taxonomy): Bacteria > Bacteroidota > Bacteroidia > Bacteroidales > Bacteroidaceae > Prevotella. The sequence continues at coordinate 78,918 of CADASP010000018.1, forward strand.
CTGGTAAGCTCGCTGTTTGAGCGTCGTACACCGGGGCTCTATCACAACACCGCCGTGGTCTTCGATAAAGACGGCTCCGTGGCTGGCAAGTATCGCAAGATGCACATCCCCGACGACCCCGGCTACTACGAGAAGTTCTATTTCACGCCTGGCGATTTGGGCTTCCATCCGATACAGACATCGGTGGGTCGCCTTGGCGTGCTCGTCTGTTGGGACCAGTGGTATCCCGAGGCCGCACGGCTGATGGCCCTGCAGGGTGCCGAGATGCTCATCTATCCCACCGCCATCGGCTACGACCCTGGCGACACACCCGACGAGCAGCAGCGCCAGCGACGTGCCTGGCAGACGGTGATGCGCGGTCATGCCGTGGCCAATGGGCTGCCCGTGGTGGCTGTCAACCGTGTGGGCTTTGAGCCGTCGCCCGATGCTGGTGCCCGTGGTGCACAGTTCTGGGGCACCAGCTTCGTGTGCGGGCCGCAGGGTGAGCTGTTGCATGAATCGTCAGAAACCGAAGAGGAGCGCACCATCGTCGACATCGACATGGCACGCTGCGAGCAGGTGCGCCGCTGGTGGCCCTTCCTACGCGACAGGCGCATCGACAGCTACCACGACATCACACGGCGGTTCATTGACCGGGAGTGTCTTTTTTAAAAACCCAATAAAACCAAATAAAACCAACAAAAACATGTTTTATTTGGTTTTATTGGGTTTTTTAGAAGATTTGATTATCAATCAAATCGTGTTTTTTTGAAAGACGCGAAGCGTAATCTATGTCATTTAACTATTCTCCCTCCACCCTCCACCTTCAACCCTCCACCCTCAACATAAGGGGTTTGTAGGCTTGGGCTTTTTTCTGAATGTTAAGGGGATAGGCGCGTGAAGAGCTGGGCATGCGATAAAGGCGCATGGACTGGTCGTGGTGCTGGAAATCGACAAATCCACCGACAACAGGCTGCTGCATCAAGCCAAAGTGGGCGCAGAGCACGTCGGTGGCCTTTTGTCCAGTGGTGATGATGGTTTTGCACTTGGGCAGACGCGCCAGAAGCGCATCGAGGTCGGTGGGTTCTATCACTTCCAAGTCCTTGTCGCTGGCGGTGTCTTTGGTGCGCACCACCGCTGTGGCCGTATCGTAGAGGGCGATGCCGCGCTGTGTGAGGAAGTCCACGATGTCGTCTTTGCGGAAGCATTTGCGCTCCAAGTCTACGAAATGGTCTTTGTCGTCGAAAAACACCAGCCCAAAAATTCTCCACATGTCGTTGTTGAAGTTGGGATAGAAGAAATCCATGCACCAGCGTTTCTTCGAAGGTGGAAAACTGCCCAGCATCAGCACTGTGGCATTGTTGGGCAAGAAAGGTTCTAAAGGATGTTGCTCAACCGTCATACCGTCTCCCTTGTGTTGATTGCCATCAGAACTCCACCACAACCCTGCCGTTGACTTGTCGGCCTGTCAGGTAGTTAGGCACGGCCCATTGGCGGTTGGTGACGTCGGTCACCCAGTAGTAGCTGTTCACATTGCTGATGCCGAAGAGGTTCAGGCAGTCCAGGCCTATCCACACTTTCTTCACTCCAAACTTGTTGCTTGGCATGAATCCTCGCTGGCTTCCGTATGCCAAGTAGCTCATGCCGATGTCGGCGCGCTTGTAGGCCGGGGCGCGGAAGGGCTGCGACTCGATGCCTCGGTGGGGTGCTCCGAAGGGCAACCCGTCGGCGTAGGCCAGGCGCAGCGTCATCTTCCAGCGGTCGGTGCCAGGGAAGTAGTCGGTGAAGTGCAGGTTCAGGGCGTAGCGCTGGTCGGTGGGCAGGGGCACCCATTGTCCTTGGTATTTCTGCTGGGTACGCATCAGCGAGAACGATACCCATGAGTCGGTGCCGGGCACAAATTCGCCATAGAGCTTCAGGTCGAGGCCCAGCGCATAGCCGCTGGTGAGGTTCTCGCCATAGTAGGTCACCTTCACGTTTTGCACGTTGTAGGGGATGAGGTTGCCCATTAGTTTGTAGTAGGCTTCGGCGGTGAACTTATACATGCGCTCCTTCATCTTGAAGCGGTAGTCGAAGGCGGCCAGCAGTTGCCATGAGCGCTGGCTCTTGATGTTGCGGTTCAGCGTCACGGCCGTCACCCCTCCGCTGGTGAGGGTGGTGTCGCGCAGCTCCTTATAGAAGGGAGCCTGATAGTAGAGTCCTGCTGCCAAGCGGTAGGTGATATCGGTATTCGAGGCGGGCACGATGGCCAGCGAGGCGCGTGGCGAGAGCAGCGTCTCGCGGTTGTAGCTCCAGTGGGCGAAGCGCAGTCCGTAGGTCAGGGTGTAATAAGCTCCTCCTGTCTCCGAGGGAGCTTCTTCAGTGCCTTCGGTGGCTTGAGGGGATGCTGCTGTGTTCCATCTGAACACATCCTGCACGTAGCCTTCCATGCGTTGCGAGTGCATGCGCTGCTTCGATGACAACGTATAAATCAGGTCCAGGCGGTTGCCAGTGTGAGGTACTGAGTAGCCGCTGGAGTCGCGCATCTCATATTCGCGGCTCTGCTCCTTGATGCGTTCCCATTTGTATACGAGACCGGCTTCTATGTCGTGGCGGCGCAGCTGCCTGTTGAGCATCAGCTTCAGGCTCTGCACATTGGCCGTCAGGTAGTTGCGCGCATGCTCGGCATAGGTGCCCACGCCCAGCTGCTCGGCACTCTGTGTGTCGCTCAGCCAGTATTGTCCCTGTATGTCGTAGCGCTCCTGCTCCTTGGTGTGGAAAGCGCTCCACAGCAGCTTCAGCTGGGTGCTGTCGCCCAGATGGCGCGTGATGGCGGCGGTGCCGAAGAGGGTGCGGAAGATGTCCTTCTCCTGTCCGTCGAAGTACACCTTAAACGACTTCACGTCCTCCATCGTGCCAAAGCTGGTCTCGCGGTCGGTGGGCTTGAAGTTGTAGTGGTTCTCCGAGATGTTGCCCAGCAGCTCCAATGTCCATCGGCGGTTGGGCTGATAGGTGACAAACGTCTGATAGTCGAGCTGGTTGGGTCGATATTCGCCGTTGGTCTCCAGCGACCCCAGCAGATAGCGGTTGGTCTTGTAGCGCAGTCCGTGGCTCATGCTGAAGGGTTTCGCCTTGCTGCCGTTGCCCGTGCCCACATACACGCTGCCACCCAGCAGACTGGCGCTGGCTGTGGCCTCGGTGCGTTGTGGCTTGCGATAGGTGATGTCGAGTGCCGACGACATCTTGTCGCCATAGCGGGCCGCGAAGCCGCCGGTGCTGAAGGCCACGCGCTCCACCATGTCGGGGTTGATGACGGAGAGTCCCTCCTGCTGACCTGAACGGATGAGCAGGGGGCGATACACCTCCACATTATTTATATATACGGAGTTCTCGTCGAAGCTGCCGCCCCTGACGTTGTACTGCGACGACAGCTCGTTGTGGGTCGACACGCCGGCCTGCTGCTGTATCAGCTCTTCCACCGCGTTGCCCGTCACGCTGGCCGCGCTGGTGCGCAGGTCGGTCAGGTCGAGCTGCTCCATCTGGTCGGTCTGTCGCCGCTTCTCGCTCACCACCACCTCCTGCAGCTGCTGCTCGGCGCGCATCAGCACGCGCAGCGTCTGCGTGCCCGTGGGCTTGTGGAGTGTGCGCGTGCGCGCCTTGTAGCCCACCATGGTGAAGCGTATCACCACCGAGTCTTTCGACTGCAGCTGCATGCGATATTCACCCTTCAGGTTGGTCATCGTCACCTTGCCCTGCTCCACACAGCTCACGGTGGCCAGCTCCAAGGCGTTGCCTTCATCGTCGGTCACCAGTCCTTTCAGCGTGAACGTGGCTTGACCGTGTATAGAGGAGATGCCCGCCACAATCATGGCGAGCGTCAGCAAAGTCTGCTTCAAAAAATGTCTCATCAATGAAAATAACGTTCAAACGAGTGTTTTATTATGTGCGCAGCCCAGCAGTTATTCATTTTTCCAGCGTTTTTCTTGCCAGTTTGAAAAAATATCCGTAATTTTGCAACCCAAATAAAAACAAACACCAAAATTCAAGATGAAATTCCACAAACTGATAGTTGCCGCTGCCGTGGCCTTGATGCTGGGCAGCTGCGGAAGCACTAAGGACGTGCCTTATTTCCAGAATGCCGAGACTGTTGACCTGTCGAAGTCGTCGTTCCTCTACGATGCCCGCATCATGCCGAAGGACCAGCTCACCATCACCGTGAGCACCATCAACGACGAGGCTGCCGCACCGTTCAACATGACCGTGCCCACACCCTATAGCGTGAACACGCGCAGCACCTACTCGCAGCCCATGCTGCAGTCGTATCTGGTTGACAACAACGGCATGATCAACTTCCCCATCGTGGGCGAGCTGAAGGTGGGCGGTCTGACGAAGGCCGAGGCCGAGCACATGATTGCCGGCAAGATTCAGCCCTACATCAACGAGTCGGAGAAGCCTATCGTCACCGTGCGCATCCCTGGCTATCAGATTTCGGTCATCGGCGAAGTGGCTCGCCCCGGCACCTTCACCGTGAGCCGCGAGAAGATTACCGTGCTCGAAGCACTGGCACAGGCTGGCGACCTCACCATCTATGGCCAGCGCAAGAACGTGCAGCTCATCCGCGAGGATGCCACGGGCCGCAAGTCGATACACATCCTCGACCTCACCGATGCCAACCTGGTGAACTCGCCCTACTACTACATGCAGCAGAACGACGTCATCAACGTGACGCCCAACAAGGTGAAGGCTCAGAACAGCAGCGTGGGTAGCATGACCACCCTTTGGTTCTCGGCTACCTCCATCCTCATCTCGCTCACCTCGCTGCTCTACAACATCTTGAAATAATCCTCTTCTTAAATAATCCATCGATGGCCGCATTGACTACGTTTTTTAGTCAATGCGGTTTTTTGTGAAATGATTATCCGCATATAAGTGAATAATTTAGGACGATTATAATGAATGTATAAGCCCCAGAGGGGCGGCGGACCACAGGCAGGGGCATTGTCCCTGTAATAACAATCGACCCAAAATAGCCCCAGATGGGCGACAGAAAACGACGTTGAGCACCAATCGTCCAGACTGGGGCGCGTCCCTGTGAAGGTAAGGTAATCTGGCGCCCCTCCGGGGCTTTCGTTCTGTGTGCTTTCACAGGGGCTCCACCCCTGCCTGTTCATTTTTAGTGATTTCTGTCTTTCAGCTTTTACCACCTTCCACCATCAAGGGATGCCTATGGCATCCATTATTCTCGTGTTTTTGGGCGAATTGTTTATCTGCAATCAGGTGACTAAGACGCTGAAGGTGTGGATTGCACTTCTTTGCGTATGACCTTCTCGGCTGGATAGCAAATCGTCAAAAAAAGAGGCGCACCGCAGGGATACGCCTCATGAGATTTAAGTTGAATACTACTCTAATGGTGATTAGAAGTTGAAGTAGAGTCCGAAGGTAATGTTGTTAGCATCGAAATCGAAACCTACGGTGTCGGTGGATTTGGCACCATCGTAGTCGGGCTTAGAAGTCTTGTAGCCCAGGAATCCGCAGTGTGCCACGAAGCTGATCTTCTCGTTGAGGTTCACGGCCACGCCGGGCTTCACGCCAATGCCGAAAGTGTTGGTCTTATGGCCGGCTGACTTGGAGTCGACGTTGGTGAAGTCGAAACCACCATCGAGGAAGAGGTTCACATGGTCGAACTTGGCGAAGGTGAAACGAGCATAGGGATTCACTGAGAGGGTCTTCACCTTGGTGGCGTCCTTGCCACTCTCGCTGTAGCCAAATGCCAAGCCCAGGGCCCAGTTGTCGTCGAGGACATAGCCTACTTCAGGCTTCAGGGTGAAAGCTGTTGTGCTGTTACCGTCGTGAGAAACCGAGTTGAAGCCAACTTCGCCACCCACATACACTTGTGCGCTCATAGTCATGGTCACCAGCATGGCGGCCATAGTCATCAGAATCTTTTTCATGTTTTCTAATTTTTTTAAATAGTTAATAATTTATCCTGAATAACTTAAATCGGGTGCAAAGGTATGGCTTCTATGCTTACCCGACAAGTTTTTCAGGCTCTTCTTCCTACTTGATGGTCGTTTCGATGACAAAAATCAATTAATCCTGCAGGGCCAGTTCGATGTTGTGCTGCTTGGCCATGCGACGCATGTTGATGAGGGCGTAGCGCATGCGTCCGAGCGACGTGTTGATACTGACACCCGTGATTTCGGAGATCTCCTTGAACGACAGCTGCTGGTAGTAGCGCATGTATACCACTTCGCGCTGTGGTGCGGGCAGGGCGTCCATGATTCGCCTCACGTCGCACAGCACCTGCTCGTTGACCAGTTCCGACTCGCGGAAGGTGTCCATCACCGATGCCGTGCTCAGGTTCTGCAGGTCGTTGTTGGCGTTGGGCTCCACGATGTGGCGCCCCTCTTGCTGGCGATACCAGTCCATGATGCAGTTGTGGGCGATGCGTGTGAGCCAGAAGATAAACTTGCCCGAATCGGTGTATTGCCCGCTCTGCAGCCGCGTGATCACCTTCACAAATGTTTCTTGGAAGATGTCGTCGGCCACATCGTGGTCGTGCACCACGAACATGATGTAAGTGAACAACTTTGTTTGAGTGCGCTCAAGAAGCTCGTCGAAAGCACCATTGTTGCCTTTAACGTATAGTATGGCCAACGCTTCGTCGGTCATCCCTTCAAATTTCTTCATATCATTAAATGTATTTGTTATGAAGTAAATTTTTTCGTATAGGCAATAAAAGTTTTAAAAATGAGTTATTAATGGTTTGTTGGGTGCAAAAGTATTGAAAAAAAACGAAACGCCCAAATTTTTCGACAAAATTTTTTCAGATGTGCACAGATTTTTTTCCTTTTCCCCCCGGAGCGACCCCTGAAAGGATGGGTCTTTCCCTCAGCCTTACGGCTGGCAGCTGGGGGGGGGACGAGGTGGCAGCAGCCATGGGCGATGCCCGTATCACTCATTCCTAATGGTGTCTGCCGCAGGGCGGACTTTTTCAAAACCAAATAAAACCAAACAAACATGTTTTATTTGGTTTTAGAAGATTTGATTAACAATCAAATCGTGGCTTTTCGTAAGGTACGGTTGAAAAGACAATAGCGTTTTTTGAAGATTCCAGACGCTGAAAGCGTCTCCTCTCAATAGCCGCAGGTCGGTACGACCTGCGGCTATTGAGAGGAGACGGCTTCACCGTCTTTTCAACCGTACGCGTTTTTTTGAAAGACGCGAAGCGTAATCTATGGGGTGGATTCAGGAGCGGCGGCGCACTTCAAACAGGGAGCGGGAGGCACCGCAGAGGAAAAAGGGCATGCTTTTTAGGTTGGCAGCGGGCGGGGACATCATTGGCAGCGAACGCCGCCATGAATGGCAGCGGCCGCTGCCAACCGAAATTGATAAGTGATGATGAATATAGAATAAAAGTAAACTGTCAGCTGTCAGAACTGTAAGACATGGCTCTCTCGAGTGTTTGTTGGAAGCTGTGCCGACGGGCGGAAAGCAAGATGGCGCGGAAACGACGCTGTTTGCGATAATAAACGGCGGCGTTTCCGCGGCCAAACGATACGTTTTCTTCCGGCAGGCTGACGATGCTGCTGATGATGGGCTGGCAGGCGGCCGAAGACCATTAATAGCACAACTGGCGGTAGGGGCAGTTGCGGCAGCGCTCCAGGTCGGTGGTGGGTTCCAAGGGCTGGCTGTGGTCGAACATGCGGGCGATGACCTGCTTCAGCAGGGTGACGAAAGGCTGGGCATGAAGCGCCACATTGCTGATGGGGTCTTTGCCAAAGCACAACACGGGGTTGTAGTTGTCGCCCTGGGCATGCTGTATGAACAGCAGGGCTGGTGCCACAGCCGTGGCGGGATGCTGCTGCGCCACGATGATGGAGTAGAGCATGGTCTGCAGGTAATAGTCGGAGTGGTTCTTCAGATTTGCCTGGTCGAAGATGGCATCTACGTCGTTAAGCGGTTTCAGCCGGTGTGCTCCCGTCTTGTAGTCGATGACGCGTATGAGCTGTTGCCCGCTGCTGTCGGCAATCATGTCGAGACGGTCTATGCGGCCTCCGATGTTGACGTTGGTGCCACCGTTGAGGTAGGGCACGGGGAGCTGCATGCTCACTTCGCCTTCGAGGTCGAGGATGGTGAAGGGTGCCAGTTGGCGGTCGATGGTGAGCAGTTGTCGCAGATAGTGGATGATGACTTGCCGGTTGATGATTTGCAGTCCGCTGAGGCGGGGATGGAAGTTGGGCCGCTCGGTGCGTATCTGGAAAAGCTCGGTGCGGAAGGCTTCGTCGACGGCGCGCTCGATGTCTGCCCCCTGCTTCAATAGCAGGTCGATGTCGCTGCGCTTCACACGTCGGTTGCGCTGCGTCAGGCGTGAATAGATGATGCGCGATGCCTCGTGGAAGATGTTTCCGAAGATGCGGTTGTCGATGGTGTCGTCGTCGGTGTCGTCGGGTTCCATCAGTCCCTCATTATAATAATAGTGGAACTGCAAGGGGCAGCGCAGATAGCGGTTGATGGCCGTTGGCGTGAGCAGATGGGGCAGTGTGGCCGTGTTGGGCTTGGGCTGCGGGTGGCGCCGTTCGGTGCCCTGACTTCCTTGCAGCGAGCAGGTGGCAATGGGGTGGGGAGCCTCCACCATCAGCTGCAGCAGGAAACGGCTCATCTCGCCCTTCTGGCCATCGGCAGTGCTGTTGTTGTAGACAACGGTGACATCATTTGCACGCTGCAGCAGCCGGTGGAAGTAGTAGCTGTAGATGGCCACTTTCTGCTCGGGGGTGGTGAGGCCGTAGGCGCGGCGCATGGCGTAGGGTATGAACGAGGTGTCGGTGGCTCCGCGTGGCAGGTTCCCCTCGCTGGCCGAGAGCACCAGGAGGTGGCTGAAGTCCAGGTTGCGCGTCTCTAATAGTCCCATCACCTGCACCCCTTCCACCGGCTCGCCATGAAAGGGGATGGTGGTGTCGTGCATCAGCTGACCAATGAGTCGTCCCAGGGTGATGATGTCGGTTTGCAGGTCGCCGCTGGTGGAGAGGTTGAGCAGACGCTGCAGCAGGGTGAAGGCGTAGAAGAGGCTCTCCTCGCGAAGTGGCGACAGGCGCAGCGTGTTGGTGGGTGCGCCTTCAACGTTGTTGGCCGAGGGCAGCTTGGCGATGAACTGCACCACATCGCATAGCCACGACAGCAGTTCAGCGTTCTGATGCTGGGCGTCGAAAGGACGGAACAGCAGTTGGGTGAGGTCGTCGATGGCCAGTTGCTGATGAGTGGGAAAATAGTTCTTGTCGTTCTTCAGCTGCTGGTGCAGGGCTGCCACTTGTGGCGAGGCTGCCATCAGATAGGGATGTCGCAGCAGGGCTGCCACCTGGCGCAGTCGGAAGTGCTTGCGCTGGTGGTCGTAGCCCTCACGGCGCAGGGTGATGAGAAGGGTGATGAGCGAGGCCACGGGAGCCTGTGCCAAGGGGTAGCCGGTGGTGACGTTGACGCTCGTCACCTCGTCGGGCAAGCAGTGGATGACGGTGGGCAACAGCCCTTCGTTGCACAGTACGACGGCCGTCTTGCTGCCATCGCCGATTCGATTCTGTTGCAATAGCCACTGGCTGGTGTAGCGCGCCTGGATGTCCTCGGTAGAAGCCGACACGAAGCGCATCTGCTTGGGACGTCTGAAGATGTCGTAGATGTCGGCGTCGAGGCTGTCGAGTTCGTTGGGAAACATCTCCATGTATTGACCGATGAAGTGGCCAGCCTCGTTGTGCTGCATGTAATAGCGGTCGAAGTCCCAGTAGAAATGGGCCTTACCCTGTCGGCGCAGAGCGGTGAAGAGTTGCTGCTCCACCTGCAACAAGGCGTTGAAGCCCACGAAGAGGTAGCGGTCGTAGCGGAAGTCGAGATGCTCGCTGCTGAGTGCCACCTCTTTATATAGTGCGCCCTCGTAGGCCAGGTTCTGGCTTTCCAGTCGCTGGTTGAAGTCGTCGTAGATGCTGCCCATGCGGCTCCACAGGCGTAGGAACCGCTGTTTGAGTTCGCTGTTGTGCTCGTCACTGAAGTTGCTGAAGAAGCGTTTCAGCACATCGCGCTGCTCGGGAGTGAGGAAGCTGTCGTCGTCCATCTCATGCAGGTCGCTCAGGTTGGCAAAGACGCGGTCAGCGGGGGCCAGCTGCTTGTCGATGTCGTCGAAGTCGGCCAGCAGCAGCTGTCCCCATCCATAGAAGTGGTCGAGGGTCTCGTCGATGCCCGTCTGTGCGGTGAACGAGCGGTGCAGTTCGCACACCAGTTTGATGGGGTCGGCGAGCATGCGCTGGGAATGGCTGCGGAAAAGGTCGCTGATGGTGGTGTAGGCGGGGCTCCAGATGGGTTTGCCTGCCAGGCGTGCCAGGTGGTCGTTGAGGAACAGCGAGGCGCGCTTGTTGGGGAACACGACGGCGGTGTGTGCCAGGTTGGTTCCATATTTTTCCAGTATGTCGATGGCTACGTGTTCAAGAAAAGATTTCATGGGGGTGGGTTTTAACGTCGATGACTTTGTTGTCGTACACCAGCCAGAGGAAGCCTTTCACGTTGTGGTGCCCCATTTGGTTGAGCAGTTGCATGTATTGGCGCACCTGCTCGTGATACTCGGCTCGCTCGCGTCCGAACTTGAAATCGACCACAATGGTCTCGTGGCCGTCGGTCATCACGCGGTCGGGGCGTCGCTCGGCCACGCGGCCAGTCTCGGGGTCGAGGGCAAGGATGGTACACTCGTTGAAGAGCTGCCAGCGTCCAGGCTGGAACCATTCGGTCACGCGGCGACTGGCCAGTCGCTGACGCAGCAGTTGCAGCAGCTCGTGGCGCGAGGGCAGCGAGGTCGAATCCTCGTTGGTGTCGTTGCTGTTGCTCAGCATGCCGTCTTGCTCCATCTGTCGCAATACGTCATCCACGTCGTCGGTACTGTCGATGTGCGAGAGTACGTTGTGCAGCAGACTGCCCGTCTGTATGTAGGTGGTGCGCCGCTGGCTCTCGTCGTTGGCGTCGTCGGCATCGGGCAGACAGAACTGTCGGCTCTTGTTGCTCTGTCGGAAGTCGACCTTCGAGGTGAACACGCCGATGTCGACCTTGATGGGGAGGCTCTCCTGCAGGAAGGGGTTAGCCTGCTTGCGCATCTGCGGGCGCTTTGCGGCTTTGCTTGCGACAGGGCTGCCATAGCTGAAGACGATGGAGAGGCTTTCGTCGTCATTGCCAGAGAGGGTTGCTCCTGCCAGTTGCGGCTCTATCAGCGGCAGCACCTGCTCGATAAGTGCCGAGCGCGACTGCTGTCCGCTCTTCCGCTTGCCATAGACAAACAGACGCTCTGCGGCGCGCGTGAAGGCCACGTAGAGCAGGTTCATGTTGTCTACCACGTTCTGCTGGTGCTCCTCGTTGTAGTCGCGCTCAAAGATGGTTCCCTTCATGCCCTTTTGGCTGAAGTCTATGGGCACGATGGGCAGCTGGTTGAAGGGTGCCTCGGTGGGCGAGCACCACAGCACGTCGGGAAATTCGAGGGGCCAGTCGCAGAACGGCACGAGCACGCAAGGGAACTCCAGGCCCTTCGACTTGTGGATGGAGATGAGGCGCAGCCCATCCATCATGGGGCTTTGGATGGTCTTCTTGAACAGCTCCTCGTCCCACAGCCGCAAGAAGGCTTCCACATCCGAGCCGTTGTCGGCCACGAAGTCGGTCATCTGGTCGTAGAAGGCACATAGGTAGGCGCTCTGCTGCTCCTTCTGGTCAAGTTGGAAGAGGGCGTAGATGCGTTCTGCCATCTCATGCAGGGGCATCTGCAGCAGGGTGGGGGTGAAGGCTGGTGGAAGCTTCCCCTGGCACTGCTGTTGCAGGAAGGCCAGTGCGATGTGGTCGTCGGGATGAGTCAGGTAGCGCAGGGCCTGAACGATGGTGACCACAGCTGTCGAAGCGTCGAGACGGAAGGCTTCGTCGCTCACCACCTTCAGCTGCGGAATCGTGGCGTTGAGGTGTTGGGCAATGATGGGTATGTTTCTGTTGGCACGCACCAGGATGGCGATGTCGGATGGCGACACTCCCTCGTCGAGGAGCGTCAGCACTTGGTCGGCCAGCAGTTGCAGCGTCTGTCGCTCATAGTCGTCGGTCGGCAGCAGCCTCACCTCCACCTGCCCTTCGTCGGGACGGTTGTCGGGCACCAACTGCTCCACGTCGTCGTAGGCCGTCACTCCCTCGTGCTTGGCAGCCTCGGTGAAGAAGGCGTTGTTGAAGTTGATGATGCGGCGGGCCGAGCGCCAATTCACGCCGAGGGGCTTCACATCCACCATCTCATGGGCGTTGCTGAACTGCGCTTTGATGCCGGCCAGCAGCCGCCAGTCGCCACTGCGCCAGCGGTAGATGCTCTGCTTCACGTCGCCCACGATGAGGTTCTCGGAGCCTTTGTGGCTCATCGTCTCTTGCAGCAGCACCTTGAAGTTTTGCCACTGCACGGTGCTGGTGTCCTGAAACTCGTCGATCATGATATGCTCCAGCTGTGTGCCAATCTTCTCGAAGATGAAGGGCGAGTCGCTGCCATCGATGAGCTGATGAAGCAGCTGCTGGGTGTTGGAAAGGAGGAATCGGTTCTGCTCCTCGTTGAGCTGGTGCACCTTCTGCTCGATGCTGGCCAGCAATCGCAGCTGACTCAGGTGGCGCAGCGTCAGGTCGGCGCTCTTGTAGAGCTTCCACTGGCGCGGCTGCTCGTCGAAGGCTTGGCGCAACAAGTTGCCCAGTGACGTGTCGGCCAGATGGTAGATGAGGTCGCGGCGGGGGTGGGTCTTCCTGCACCACTTGTCGGGCTGCCCCAAGCAGTCGGAGGCGCGCTTGCCCAGCACCGCCTCGTCGAACTCGCCACGTTGCAGCTTCAGAAACAGGCCAGCCACTCCTTTGACACCATGGCTCAGGTCGTCGATGTCGAGGCCCTCGCTTTCGAGCGTCTCGAAGAAGGCATTGCCAATATCCTCCATCCGCCGACGGGCCTGTTGGCGCAGTTGGTGCAGCTGCTGCTGATAGCCCTCGAAGAATCCTTTCTGGTGCATCACGGCGTTGAGCTGCTCGCTGTGGCTTTTATAATAGTCGCGGAAGATGGTGCGGCCAAAGACTTTGATTTGCCCGATGACGTTCCACGAGCGGTCGTCGTTGATGTTGTCCATGATGTACTTCAGCAGCCATTGCAGCATCTGGTCGGAGGCCGAGAGCGAGTCGATGAGCTGGTCGACGGCCAGTTCCTCCACCTGCACATCGTTCAGCCCTACGCGCAAGTTGGCCGTGAGGTTCAGCTCGCGAGCCAGGTTGCGCATCACGCTCTGGAAGAAAGAGTCGATGGTCTCCACGCGGAAATGGCTGTAGTTGTGGAGCAGCAGATGCAGGGCCTCGCCGGCGCGCTGGGCAATCTGCTGCTGCGACAGCTCGCCGCCCAATGCCGCGTAAACCTTCTGGGCATACGACTTGGAGTCGTCCAGACCACGCCAGATGCCATAGAGCTGGCTCAGTATGCGCATCTTCATCTCCTCCGTTGCCTTGTTGGTAAATGTCACGGCCAGAATCTGCCTGTAGCTCTGCGGATTGCGCACCAAGAGCTTGATATACTCTGAGGCCAGTGTGAACGTCTTTCCGCTGCCCGCGCTGGCTTTGTAGACGGTGAGGGGAACCCCAGCCCCTCCCGAGGGGGAGGGGAGCTGAGTTACTTCTGCTATCGTATTTTCCATTCTGTTCTGCTTGATAAGTAGTATATTGTCAGTTATCAGTTTTTCAGCGTTAGTAGCACTTCTTTGCGGTTATTCATTTAAGTCTATATAAGCTTCCCTCCCGTCGGAAGAGGATTGCGTCTTACCATCGTCGGAACAATTCGAAGGTGAACTTGGCACCGCTCTCGATGAAGCTGGCGTTGTAGAAGCTGGCGAAAAATCCGACGGAGAAATAACGGCATGTGAATCCGTAGCCCAGCTCGCTGTAGAGGCGGGTGTGGGCGATGGAGAGGGTGCTGATGTAGGCCCGCTCGCTCTCTACATAGCGGCCCACGAAGGGCACGAATGAGACGGCCATCAGGGGCGACTCGAACGAGACGTTGCCCCGCAGGTAGTATTTGCTTTGGTTGAAGAGTCGCGAGCTGAGCAACTGGAAATTGCCGCTCCAGTCGTCGTTCCACCCTTCGGGCAGGTTCTCGTCGCGGAAGTTGGAGTAGTCCATGAAGTAGTTCTTGTCGCGCTTGGTGTAAAAACCTCCTCCAACGCGCAGATTCAGCGTTTGCAACCGATGCATGCGATGCTTCATCGAGGCATCCATCTCCCAGCGCTCATAGCTCAAGTCGAGATTCTTGCCCGGCAGACCGCGCTCGTAGTCGATGGTGAAGAGTGGTCCCTTGGGCCAGGGACGCGCCTTTATGCTCAGGTTGGGAGCCAGACTCCTGTATTTGGTGGGCATGCCCATTAGAGCCATCTGCCTTTTGGCCACGGCGTTGCGATGGTGAAACACCATTCCCACCTCGATGGCCAGACGGTTGTTGAGCGGCAACGTGTTCTGTATGTGCAGGTTCAGGTCGTCAAACTGGTCGAGCTTCATGTTGTCGATGTTTGGCAGTTCGCCCTGTGTGCGCTGCAGTTCGTCGATGACCGTTGAGTTGTAGATGCGGTTGCCGTTGCTCCACACCAACTCGGCGAAGGCATCGCGGCCACGGTAGTCGTAGTCGAGGCGGAAGGGCAGTTGGAAGTAGAAGCGTTTCTGCTTGAAGTTGTAGCCCAGGCGGGCGTTCATGCTGATGGCCGTCTCGTCAGTGAAGTTATAGCGTGCTCCCAGCTTGAAGCGGTAGGAGAGTCCTTTTCGCTTGCTGTAGCTGATGTACTGCGGGTTGATGATGGGCGAGAGCCTCACCCAACCGTCTTCGTTGCTGAATCGGATGCGTTGCACGAGGCTTTCGCCCAAGGTCTCGCCAATCTCTTTCCAATAGTTGTGCTTCTTGGGTTTAGGCTGCACTAAGATGGTGTCGGTGGCGGTGGTGTCGGGCTGCTGTCGCCTGGCTCGCAGCGAGTCGCGAAGCTGGTAGATGGCCAGCTCTTCGGGCCACAGTTCATAGGGGCGCACCGAGTCGATGAGTTGTCGGTCGCCCTTCACGTTGACGGAGTCGGGCAGGGTGATGGGGCAGTCGTATGATGCCTCGAAGGCTGCCGAGATGTGGTTGCCCAGGAACTTGAAGTCGGCCTTCGTCTCGCAGAACTGTGGCAATTTCGAGTGAGGACCATCCTCGTCCACCTGTACGGTATGGGTGTGGAATCGCATCATGTCGAACTCGCCGCTCATGTCGGTTTCCAGTATGCGCCCTGTTCGTGAGTCGATGGTGGCGTGGCCGTTTACCAGCTGTGTGTTGTTCACATAGCGGGGACGGAATGTCACCCGTGTGCGCTGTGAGTCGATGGGCGTTTCGGCATAGCGATAGAACACTCTGTTGGAGTGGTTGAATGGCGACAGGATGTGATCGCCATAGAGCGTGGAGGAGTAGAGGCGCGGCGTGATGAAGTCGAGCAGCGTGGGCATGGTGTTCCGGTTGTGTGGGATGGTGGTGTAGTACACCTGCCGCTTGTTTTCTATCTTCCCCTCGCTGTTGATGCTCATGCGCCCATACTGCTCGCTCACAAACGAGCGCTGGCCCCGTGCGATGGCATACATCGATGGCACGCACCACAACGTGAAATTGCGCTGGTGGGTCAGGAAATGATGCTTGATATAGACATTCGATTGAAAATTGCCCAGCGTGTCGTTGGCGTGGGCCTTGGAATAGTTGAACAGCAGGTTCTGGGCCATGGCAGGAGTGATAAAGAAAGAACAAAGAAAGAGGAGAACCCCCCTCCCAATGCTTCCCGAGAGTAACCCACCCCCAATGCTTCCCGAAGGGAGAAACCCACCCCCAACCCCTCCCGTACGGGAGGGGAGTTTGGTCACTTTTGCTGGTGTCAGTTCCGCTGTATATTTCATTGTAAATCTATATAAGCTCCCCTCCCGTACGGGAGGGGTTGGGGGTGGGTGTTTGGGGGTGGGTTCTTGGGGGCGTTTTTTTACTCTTCTATATTCCCGATACTGCGTGTGAGCGAGGCCAAGGCTCCCATCATGCTCTCCCCCAGACAATAGCGTGAGAAGCGGGCCGCAGTGCCGCCCCGTGTTCCAAGCAAGCTCGATGCCAGGGCGTCGATGTCGGCCTTGCCGAGAGGCTGTCGCACGAAGGGCACCTCGTCGGCACTGAAGCCCAGCAGCCCCGTCAGCAGCTGTGCGGTGAGCAGGGCCATGCGGTTGAAGTGCAGACGCTCTATCCACGATTCAATCTTCACGAAGTCCATGCGGTCGCCCAGCTGCCGCAGCATCATGCCAATGTCGGTGAGGATCCACAGGCTGATGCCATTGGACAATGTCGACTTCACCATCTCCACCAGCGCCACGAGCATGGCCAGCGTGGGGGCCACCGTCTCAATGCGTTGTCCTCTGATGGTGATGTGGCTGGTGCCCCCTTCGAGCCATTCCTTCTCGATGATGTCTTTCAGCGTGTGGTTGTTCAGCTTGTTACTCAGTTGCAGCAACTGGTGGCGGTGCTCCACGCTCAGCCCCTGCCACTTGTAGTGCAGCACGTGCTTGTTGGGGCTGGTGGCTTCGGCATCGTTGGCGCGGGCCAGCTCGTCGGCCTTGTTGCCTTGCGTGGTGTAGGGGAAGTAGATGCTCACCTGACCCGTGCGGTGGTGTGCGGGGGTGGGGTAGAGGGCTTGCGTTGCCCACAGTCCAGTCAGGATGGGGCGCAGTTGTCCACTGGCTTGTTGCTGTAGCAGCGTGGCCACGTCGGCACTCGCAGCCTGATGGCGATGCTCGGCGCTGAGCGTGGCTTCAGTCCATTGCTCCGAAACGTTGGTGGGTATCTGCACGAAGAACTGATTGGCACATGCCTTCACACCATCGCCCAGCAGCGCCTCCATGTCGAGCTTGTGGGCAATGGCTAATAGTTGGCCCCACTTCCATCTCGACATGGGTTCGATGGCCTCTTCCGAGCCATAGGCTCCGGCACGCAGCAATCGGAAATAATTCCTTTCAATGATGTTCATCTGTTGTCTTCGTGTTCGTGCATGAGTGCTGTTTCACTTTGCAGAGGGTAGCGCGTCAGTCTGCCGACCTGCGCTCCACGACAATGCCGATGTCGGCAATGCCTGGCAACAGCTCGCGCGACATGTTGTGGGCGATGGCGATGTCGATGGTGTCGGCATCGGCTGTGGCCACCACGTCGTGCAGGGGGATGGAATAGTCGCAGAAGGTGTTGCTGCCGGTCTTCAGGTTCCCTTTGTCATCGGTAATGTCTATGCAGACTCTTTCGGAGTAGTTCTCGGGCTTGTTCTGATGGACGTCGAGCGTGAGCTGCGTATAGGGGTAGATGCTCGTTGCGCGTATGTTCACCATCACCTGATAGCTTCCGGCCTGCTCCACCGGCACCACGAAGTGCAGCGAGTCGTCCTGCTGCCATCCCTGCAGACTGATGTGTTGGTAGTGGTTGTATATGGGCAAGCGGTTGCAGCTGGCCAGTGCCAGTGCAACCGCTGCCAACACGTATGGGATGCTATTGCTCCTTTGGCGCTTCATTCTTGGGTGTTGCTTTGTGCGGCTCTGTCTTTCGCGGCTCTGCCTTTCGCGTCTCTGCGCTGCGTGCCTCGGCAGGCTTGGCGGCTTTCTTCTTTTTCTTCTTCTTAGCCTTGTCAAATCGGGTGATGCTGTCGCCGGCCAGCAGGTCGATGGGGCCTTCGGGTTCCTTCTTCTGGTCGTCGGGTTGCAGCTGTGCCGGTTTCTCGCCGCGTCGGTTCATCTCTATGATTTCCTTGGCACGCTGTGCGGTGATGGTCTCCAGGTTGACGGCCAATCGCTTGTCGGTGCTATAGGTGACAAGCTCTTCCAGGATGTCGCTCTTGAAGTAGAAGTAGTCGGCATCTTGCGTCTGCAGCACCACTTCGCGGTTGGGCAGCCGTCGGCCATGCTCAATGTAGTCGTCCACCTCGTAGTTCAGGCAGCACTTCAGCTTGGCACACATGCCCGCCAGCTTCTGCGGATTGAGCGAGATGTCCTGGAATCGTGCCGAGCCTGTGCTCACGCTGACAAAGTTCTTCATCCATGTGGCACAGCAAAGCTCTCGTCCGCAGGGGCCAGTGCCGCCTATGCGCCCTGCTTCCTGTCGGGCTCCAATCTGCTTCATCTCGATGCGCACGTGAAAGGCGGCGGCGAGGTCTTTGATGAGTTGGCGGAAGTCGACGCGCTCATCGGCGATATAGTAGAAGATGGCCTTCTGTCCGTCGCCCTGATATTCCACGTCGCCAATCTTCATCTTCAGTCCCAGCCCTTTGGCAATCTCGCGGCTCTCAATCATCGTCTCGTGCTCCAGTGCCTTGGCTTCGCGAAACTTGTCCATGTCGCTCTGACGTGCCAGACGGTAGATGCGCTTGATGTCGTCTTCGCTCTTCAGGTTGGCTTTCTTCAGTTGCAGCTTCACCAGCCGCCCCGTCAGCGTCACCACGCCGATGTCGTGGCCTGGGCTGGCCTCCACGGCCACCACGTCGCCCTTTTTCAGCGGCAGGTTGTTCACGTTGTGGTAATAGCCCTTGCGGGTGTGCTTGAACTGCACTTCCACCAGGTCGGTGCTCTCGGCATTGCCCGGCACGTCGGCCAGCCAGTCGTAGGTGTTGAGTTGGCGGTCTTGGCGGCCTACGGCAGCGGCACACAGTCCACGGTCACAACCAGTACGTATGAGGTGTTCTTTCTGTTTTTCCATATATAAAAATGTATGAACAATATATTAAGACGTGCAAAGTTAGTGCAAACCGAGCAAAAAACCAAATTTTTGGTTGAAAAAATGTGGGGAGGGGGAGTGAAAGGGGAGTGAAGGGGAGTGAAGAGGGGGTGAATGGGATGATAGTCTTGAATATGAACTATGGTTCTTTTGCCCCTTTTCATTTGCTATAATGCTTTTTTGGATGAACTATCGTCCTTTCACTCCCCTTCACTCCCTTTCACTCCCTCTTCACTCCAGACCTGCAAAGCTTTTTATATGGCGGCAATAGAAATAGACGCGTTTTTATTTGGAGTTTCACATTTTTTTTGTAATTTTGCAAATGAAAACCAAAACTTATCCATTGTATGAACAAGGAGGAAAGATTCGTAATAACCATCAGCCGCCAGTTTGGCACCGGCGGTCATGAGATTGGAGCCGAGCTGGCCCGCCGCTTGGGCGTGAAGCTGCTCGATAAGCAAATCATCAACGAGGTGGCCCGCAAGTTTGACGGCGTGGAGGATGCCGTGGAGAAGATTGAGCTGCGCAATCCGTTGTGGCGCGACGACTTC
Source organism: uncultured Prevotellaceae bacterium (assembly GCA_902790625.1). Taxonomy (GTDB): domain Bacteria; phylum Bacteroidota; class Bacteroidia; order Bacteroidales; family Bacteroidaceae; genus Prevotella. The sequence continues at coordinate 98,226 of CADASP010000018.1, forward strand.
ACCGCCTTCTATCGTCAGTATATGGCCGGGGCGGAGTATAACGGGCAGGAGCACGACCAGACCAGTCGCCGCCTCTTTGAGGCACAGGCCGAGACCATTCGCCGCATCGCTGCCCAAGAGTCGTGCATCATCGTGGGGCGCTGTGGCTTTCACATCTTCCGCGACCACCTCAATGCGCTGAAAATCTTCGTGCATGCCGACGATGAATGCCGCAAGCGCCGCATCGCCGAGAAGTTCGACATCTCCGAGCAGGATGCTGCTGCCATGATTGTCGACAACGACTACTCGCGCGAACTCTACACCAAGACCTTCACCGGCAGCGACTGGCAGGATGCCCGCAACTACGACGTGGCCCTCAACGTGAGGCAGTTTGGCGTCAACGGAGCCGTTGACTTCCTGATGAACGTCATTGGCTGACACCTTCAATTCGCTGACACGTGGGACTGGGAAAGTGGATTGCCGGCTACTTAGGCTGGATTGTGCTTGGACCCATAGGGGGAATCCTGGGATTCCTGTTGGGGTCGATACTGGAGTCGTCATCTTCCTCGGCTTCGTCGGCCGGAGGGCAGAGTGGTGAGCACGCATCGGGCTTTGAAGAGCAGAGGCAACAAACCCGCGCCAACCAGCAGCAGGGCGACCGCAACAGTTTCCTGCTGTCGATGCTGGTGATGGCTGCCTATATCATCCGTGCCGACGGGCGCGTGATGCACTCTGAGATGGAGATGGTGCGTGGGTTCCTGCGCCAGAATTTTGGTGCTGATGCCGAGCAGCAAGGCAACGACATCTTGTTGCGCCTCTTCGACGAGGAGAAACGGCAGGGGCGTGTGGCCTTCCGACGCACTATCCGTCAGAGTTGTGAGGAGGCCGCCCGTTTCCTCGACTACAGCGGACGGCTACAGCTGCTCAACTTCCTGGTGATGATTGCCCAGGCCGATGGGCAGGTGGCCAGCAGCGAGGTGGACGCGCTGAAGGATGTGGCCCGCTGGATGCAGATGAACACCAGCGAGGTCGACTCCATGCTCCATCTGAAGGGCGACTCGCTCGACGATGCCTATCGCGTGCTGGGTGTCAGCCCGCAGGCCACCGACGACGAGCTGCGCCGTGCCTACCGTCGACTGGCTCTGGAGCACCATCCCGACCGTGTGGCCAAGTTGGGCGAAGATGTGCGCAAGGCTGCTGAAAAGAAGTTCCAGGAAATCAACGCCGCCAAGGAGCGCATCTGGAAGGCTCGTGGGCTATGATATTTTTTAAGTGAAGAGTTAAGAGTGAAAAGTGAAGAATTTCTTCGAGGTACGGTTGAAAAGACGCTGAAAGCGTCACCGCTCAATAGCCGTAGGTCGGAACGACCTGCGGGTATAACGGCAGAAGGTACATCGACCCTGAAGGGGTCGCCCGTGAGCATGGGGGCGACCCCTTCAGGGTCGTTATTACCCAGTACTTGTTATCCGCAGGTCGTTCCGACCTACGGCTATTGAGAGGAGACGCTTTCAGCGTCTGGAATCTTCAAATAACGCTACCGTCTTTTCAACCGTACGAATTTCTTTCAGTCGCTGCGCTTTGTGAAAGGGTCCCTTCGGGCCGAGCGGCTACAGCAGTTCTATCCTCCTTCCTCCCTCCACCTTCAACCCTCCACCTTCCTCCCTCCACTCACCTCTAAACTATCGAATTGCTTCCTGAGAAGGGGAGAACAATATTCACTTTCCACATAAAAGCCTTTCTATTTGTTTGTTGTCTGCCTCAGGCAGGATTTTGTGGAAGTGGGCCAGTATTCGTTGGTAGGATTCTTCGGGCGTTCGCTCGCATTTCATCGCGTCCTTACCCAACTGCTGCTCGGGCGTGGTGAGCAAGGCCCAGCCCCAGCCATATTCGTTGTTGTGCTTGTCGCGGGGATATACGAAGTCCTCTGTCGTTATCCTGCAGGCCATCTGCAGCTTGGTGACGTAGGCATCGAACCGGCTCCGCATCTTCGGCCCCGTGAAACCACAGGCGGCGCGCAGCTCCCTCGTTATCAGGCTGCCGTGCTCTTGCAGTGTCAGCAGGATGGCTTCTTCTACGCTGCCTTCCTCTGGCTGGGGATGCTTGCTGCGACGATAGTTGCAGAAGTCGGGCCACCACTCGCGACTGATGAAGCCAGCCTTGCCTGCAAAGAACTTGCCATAGACGCAGATGCCCTCCTGCACGATGGGCCCTTTCCACTTCCACAGCGGCCAGTCCCATCCACCATCGGGGAGAACCACGTAGCGGTTGTCATCGTCTACCACCTCCTCGGCCGAGAACCCTGCGATGCCACTATAGAGCAGTGGCAGGAAGCCCACCTCCTGGATATAGGCCATCAGCTCTGGGCAACTGTGAATCTCTTCTCGATGCTGTCTCATATCTTCTTCGTGTGGGATGACACCATCTTACAAATCTCCTCCAGATACCTGCTGTCGATGTCGTCGAAGGTGGCCAGCCGCTCGCTGTCGATGTCGAGCACGGCAAAGACCTCTCCGTCGTCGCCGAAGAGTGGCACCACAATCTCTGACTTCGATTCGCTGCTGCACGCGATGTGTCCGGGAAACAGTTCCACGTCGGGCACCACGATGGTGGCACCCCGTTTCCATGCTGTCCCGCACACGCCACGCCCGTAAGCGATGTGGATGCAGGCCACTGGCCCCTGAAACGGACCGAGTATCAGCTCCCCTCCGCTGACGCGGTAGAACCCTGTCCACCAGAATCGCATCTCCTGATGGATGGCGGCTGCCACGTTGCTCATGATGGCTGTCATGTCGGTCTCGCCCTCGATGAGTGCGCTGATGGCGCTCGTCAGAGCCTTGTATTTCTCTTCTTTCAAGTTTTGTTCCGTCGTTTCCGTATGGTTATTGCTCATGTTTGCTTCCGTTGTTTCGAAATATTTGCTGCAAAAATAAGCATTTATTCTGAAACGACAAAATAGTAGCCGTTAAGTAATAATAAAAATAATGATTATACATGATCAGGTGACAAGGACGCTGAAAGCGTCCACTCTCAATAGCCGTAGGTCGGAACGACCTGCGGATAGGACGACAGGCGATACATCGACCCTAAAGGGGGCGCCCATTCATTCAGATGGTGGTCGCCCATGAGTACGGGCGACCCTTTCAGGGTCGTTATCACCTCATAACCTATTATCCGTAGGTCGGTACGACCTGCGGATAGAACGCCAAAAGGTACATCGACCCTGAAGGGGTCGCCCACCTATACTGCCGGAAAGGCCTCACGTAAGTACGGGCGACCCCTTCAGGGTCGTTATCACCCCGTACCTACTATCCGCAGGTCGTACCGACCTACGGCTATTGAGAGGAGACGGCTTCACCGTCTTTTCAACCGTTCAGGTTGAAAGGTTTTTATCTGTATTTTTTGTCTTTATCTGTTTTTCTAACAAGAATTAACCGCTCAGTCGGATTTCGCTCGTGGCAGGGCCAGCGTGGTGAACCGAGTTGTTACGAAATTGAACACCCGACAGCTAATAATCGGAAAGAATGTCAAGATTTTTCAAAACAAAATTTGTTCACGGATTCGAGGCAATCTGGCGCGAAAAAGGCCCGTTTGGGAGCATTGTTCAACCCTCGACAGATGGAAAAGCGAGGGGGAAAAGCCAGATTTTTGCACACGTGCTATGGTTTTATTTTTTTTCGGCGTTGACTTTTTAAAGCCAGCGATGCCCATTTTTCGCTAAATCAATCCCAATCAGTTGAATGGCAATCATTTAGTAAAACCTTTCAAAACTCAAAAATTTTCGACCAAAAGTTTTTTCGCGCAGAATTTTTGAATTATGGAGGGGTTAAATGGCCATTTTGTCAATATCTTTTACGTCCCCTCGTCCTGTCAGTTCAGTTCCGATTTTGAACATAGGGGTGCCCTATTTGACGCTCTTTTGAATCAAAGTTGCTAATAGTTACAGACCCCACCCCCAGCCCAAACACCCACTCCCAACCCCTCCCCAAGGGAACGACCCACCCCCAGCCCCTCCCCAAGGGAGGGGAGCTTGGCTACTTTTGCTGTTGTTTGTTCCGTTGAATATCTCATTGCAAGTCTATATCAACTCCCCTCCCTTAGGGAGGGGTTGGGGGTGGGTTTCTTTCATGGGGGGCGGGGAGGGGGGGACTTAGAGTTGAGCTTTATATTCGCTCATGAGCGCCTCATGCTCTGCCGACCCTACGACGAGCCTCTGCCGTTCCAAGGTTGCGCTGTGCTTGCCGAATGCCATCATCACCCGCTTGGCGGGCTTGGTGGGCGAAGTGAACACCTGGCACTCGCGCTGCTTGAAGAACCCCGCCAAGGCGGCCTCGCTCTCCATGCTGCCCTGCGCATCCGCTGGCACCACCACCGATAGTTGCCCGCCATCGGCCAACAACCGCCAGGCATGTTCCATCAGCATTCTGAAAGTGAGTGCCTGGGTGTGGCGCGCCAGCGTGCGACTGGCATCGGGGCTATGGAGCGCGTTGGCGAAATAGGGTGGGTTGCTCACGATGGCGTCGTAGCATGCCGAACTTTCGAGCGCACAGAAATCGGCATGGCGAATGTCGATGCGGCTGGCAAAGGGCGATGCTTGCGCATTTTGGAACGCCTGCTGCACCGCGTCAGCGTCGATGTCTATGCCCATCACGTGGGCCTGTGCGTAGCGCTGGGCCATCATCAGGGCGATGATGCCCGTGCCCGTGCCCACATCGAGGATGGTCGGTGCATCGCCGCTGGTGGAGGGCAGACGTGCCCACGCCCCCAGCAGGGTGCCGTCGGTGCCCACCTTCATGGCGCATCGGCTCTGGCGGATGGTAAACAGCCTGAATTGGAAGTAATCGTTGCTCAAGGGAATCTTCAAAAATGTTGGGCAAAATTACGAAAAAAGGAGGCAAACGTGCCTTTCGTCGTTATTAAATAAAGTTAAAATGGTAAATAGCTGCTAAACGAGCCGTAGGTGAATCCGTCATAAAGTCACATGGAACCCAAAAGCCAAACTATGCATAGATTATCGCGAATTTTCGCCCAAGTATTGTTTTTCATTGTCTTTTCCATATCCAGCGCATTGGCTCAGACCACTGTTTCGGGAAAGTTGCTTGATTCCGAGACCCGTGAAGCCTTGTCCAAGGCTACGCTGCAACTATATAAAATAGGTAAGAGCGACACCACGTTCACCGCCGGAGTGATTTCTGGCGAGCAGGGTGCTTTCACCTTCAATGGGGTGGGGCAGGGCACCTATCAGCTGCGTGCCACCTACTTGGGCTATCAGCCCCTGACGAAGACCATCACCGTGGCCCGCCGTCCGTTAGCCTTGGGCAATATGACGATGGAGCCCTCTGCCGTGCTGCTCGACGAGGCCGTGGTGACGGCCAACATCCCCAAGATGGTCATCAAAGACGACACCGTGGTCTACAATGCCGATGCCTTCCGCGTGCCCGAAGGCTCGGTCATCGAGGCGCTGGTGGAGATGCTGCCGGGCGCGAAGATTGACGACGACGGCAAAATCAGCATCAATGGCAAGGACGTGAAGAAGTTCAAGCTCGACGGCCGCGACTTCATGACGGGCAACAACGATGCCGTGATGAAGAACCTGCCGTCGTATGTCATCGATAAGGTGAAGGCCTACGACGAGAAGAGCGACTTGAGCCGAATGACGGGCGTTGACGATGGCAACGACGACTTTGTGCTGGAGTTCACCACCAAGCGCAGTGCCCGCAACGGCATACAGGCCAACCCCGACGTGGGCATCGGCACCGACAAGCGCTATGGCATACGACTGACGGCCATGAAGCCCTTCGGTGCCATGCGCTACACCTTCATGGGCAATGCCAACAACGTGAACGACCGAAACTTCAGCGGACGAGGCGGACGTGGACGTGGCAACGGCAACGGACAGCGCGAGACGAAGACTGGTGCACTGGATGCCAGCTATGAGAGCCAGCGCAAGCCCAACGGTGCGAACTTGAGGATGAGCGGCCGCGTGACTTACACCCGCAACGATGCCGACAACTGGAGCCGCAACGGTTCCGAAAACTTCGTCAACACCCGTGGCGGAGCTTTCTCGAACAGCACCAACCAGAGCTATTCGCGCAACAACAGTTGGACGGGTAACATGAACATACAGTGGGCCATCGACACGCTCACCAACGTATCCTTCCGCCCCAATGTGAGCATCTCGAACAACGACAGTCGCTCGTTCTCGAGCAACGCCTCGTTCAACGCCAATCCCTTCGACTACGTCGCCGATGCCCTCGACCAGAGGAGCATTCAGTATATGAACGAGCGGGGCCTCATCGTCAACAACCGACAGGGCAAGTCGCTGGGCCACGGCTCCAACAAGAACCTGAGCACGCAGATGCAGCTCTACCGCCGCTTCGGCAGCCGTGGGCGCAACATCGCCATCAGTGGCAACATCAACTACAGCGATGGCGACAACCGCAACGCCAACCTCTCGGCAGTGCACCTCTACCAGCAGAAGGACCAGTTTGGCAACGACTCCACCTATCAGACCAACCGCTACACGCTCTCGGCCAACAACAACTTTAGCTATTCGCTCGGAGCCACCTACACCGAACCGCTCTACACCTTCAAGCCGAAGCCAGAGCCAGAAGACACCACCCAGCAGCAGGCACGCGGCCCCTTTGGCAACCGTAACCGTGTGCGCTCATTCGGCGCTCAGGGCATCTTCCTGCAGCTGAACTACCGTTTCAACCACAGCTACCAGAAGAACGACCCCTCGACCTACGACCTGCCCGACCTGGGTGAGCCTGCCTTCCTCGATGTGCTCAACGACTATCAGGAGTGGGCGCGACTCTTCGGCTATCTCGACAACCCTTACGAGATGTACCTCAGCGACCGTCTGAGCCGCTACTCCGAGCGTACCGAAGACGGACAGAACATCGACCTGCAGCTGCGCTTGGTGCGCGAGAAGCTGAACATGAACCTCGGCGTCACCATCCAGCCCCAGCACTCGCACTACATACAGCAGTATCTGGGCGTGCCCATCGACACCACACGCACCGTGACCAACTACTCGCCCACGCTGAACCTGCGCTACCGCTTCAACCAGCAGACCAACCTGCAGGTGACGCTGCGCGGCAACACCTCGCAACCCAGCATCACGCAGATGCTCGACATCTACGACGATACCAACCCGCTCAATATCTCGATGGGTAATCCAGGACTGAAGCCCTCGTTCACTTACAACCTGAACACCAACTTCCAGAAGCAGCGCGCACCAACGTTGGTGGAGGACAGCCTGGGCTTCCAAATTCCCAAGGCGCAAGCCCACTGGAGCTATAGCTTCAACGCCAGCATGCGGCGCACCAACAACTCCATCGGCAATGTGGTGACCTACAACGAGACCACGGGTGGACGCATATCGCGACCGGAGAACATCAACGGCAACTGGGGCGTGAATGGTGGCGGCTCGTTCAACATCGGACTCGACACGCTGAACCGTTGGGACATCAGCGGAGGCATCAACGGCAGCTACAACCACCAGATAGGCTACGTGAACCTGAACCGCACGGCCATACCCGACCGCAACGTGACGCACACCTACAACTTCTCGCCCGACCTGTCGCTGAGCTACCGCAACCGCTGGTTCAATTTCTCGTTGAACTTCCGTGCAACCTATGCCCGCACCGAGAACCGCTTGCAGGCCTCGCGCAACCTCACCACCTGGAACTTCAACTACGGCGGCAACATGAGGCTCGACCCCAACCAGCTGAAGGGCCGCCCAAGGAATGCGGCATCATTGCCAACGCTTACCACCGACTTCCACGTCTATAGCAAGCGCGGATATAGCGATGCCACGCTGAACACCAACGAATTTATTTGGAATGCCCAGCTGAGCTATAGCTTCCTGCGTGGCAGGTCGCTCACGGTGATGTTGCAGTGGTACGACATCCTGCACGAGCAGACCAACTTCAGCCGCACCGTCAACGCCAATGGTTGGCGCGACAGCGAGGTGAACGCCATCACCAGCTACGCCATGCTGCACGTGAGCTATCGTCTGAACCTCTTCGGTGGTCGTAGCAGCAGTGGCTGGGGCGGTGGCCGACGCGGTGGCGGCGAAGGAGGAGAAGGCGGTGAAGGCGGCGGCGGTGGACGCGGCGGCCGAGGCGGCGGTGGCGGTGGTCCCCGTGGCGGTGGCGGAGGCTTCGGTGGCGGAGGCGGCTTCGGCGGACGGATGTAGTTAAATGAAGAATGAAGAGTGAAGAATGAAGAATGTTCTTAAATGAAGAATGAAGAGTGAAGAATGAAGAATTTTCTACCACATTTCTTTTCCCCACTCTCACCTCCCACCCCTTACCTACAAAACTATAGTAGCCCCCTCGGGGGCAGAAGGGGGGGCTTCTCCTCATGGGCTTTTTTTGCTTCCTACACAATATTATTGCCCATCTTGGCGTTTAAGATATAAATGACATTTGAAGAAACATATCTGAACGACAACATCCTCGATGCGCTCTACGACATGCACTTCGAGGAGATGACTCCCATACAGGAGCGGTGCATTCCCCATATTCTCGACGGACGCGACGTGTTAGGCGTGGCGCAGACAGGCACAGGCAAGACGGCGGCCTATCTGCTGCCCATCCTCTCGATGCTCGACGACGGCGACTATCCCGCTGATGCCATCAACTGCGTGGTGATGGCCCCCACTCGCGAGCTGGCGCAACAAATCGACCAGGCTATGGAGGGCTTCTCCTACTACCTGCCTGGCATCAGCTCGATAGCTGTGTATGGCGGCAACGACGGCGGGCGTTTCGACCAGGAGCTGAAGAGCCTACGTGGCGGTGCGCCCGTGGTCATCGCCACACCGGGACGCCTGTTGAGCCACCTGAAGGTGGGCAACCTCAACCTGGCGCGCACCAGCTTCTTCGTGCTCGACGAGGCCGACCGAATGCTCGACATGGGATTCATCGACGATATCATGCAAATCACCAAGTTGCTGCCGCAGGACTGCCAGAAGGTGATGTTCTCGGCCACCATGCCGTCGAAGGTTAGAGAGTTGGCCGTGAGCCTGTTGCACAATCCCATTGAGGTGAAACTGAAGGTGAGCCGACCGGCTGACAAAATCAAGCAGCAGGCATACGTGTGCTACGACCCGCAGAAGCTGCTCATCATCGACCATCTCTTCAAGGCGGGCGACTTGCAACGGGTCATCATCTTCTGTGGAAAGAAAGACCGTGTGAAAGACATCGACCGACAGTTGCGCCGGCTGAAGATAAATTGTGCTCCCATGCACAGCGACCTCTCGCAGCAGGAGCGCGACGAGGTGATGTATCGCTTCAAGGCGGGACAAGTGGACGTGTTGGTGGCCACCGACATCGTCAGCCGAGGCATCGACATCGACGACATCCGCATCGTCATCAATTTCGACGTGCCCCACGATGCCGAGGACTATGTGCACCGTATAGGCCGCACGGCACGTGCCGACCGCGACGGACAGGCCATCACCTTCATCAGCGACCGCGACATCCTGCGCTTCCGCCAGATTGAGCAGTTCTTAGGCAAGGAGGTGGAGAAGCTGCCCTTGCCCGAAGGCGTGGGCGAAGGTCCTGAATATAAGGCTGCTCCTGCCGCTGGCAACGGCAAGCGCCGTCATCGTGGTGGAGGACATCGTCATGGTGGCGGACATGGTCGGGGGCGTAAGGACAAAGGGCGCGACGGAAAGAAAACAGCAGGTTGAACATGGTGGCATTCTCAGGATTAAAAGCATTGAGACACTTGCTGCTGCTTGCAGCAGTGTTGCTGGTTGCGGTGGGCTGCGAGAAGATGGTGCTCGACGACGACGACGCTGGCAGCTCGAAAGAAACGGCTGCCGACTATAACGTCGTCTTGCGAGCCAGCGCCTACAACATCATACCCTTCAGCCAGATGCGTGCCGTGGAATCGCTCACCAACTATTGTTCGAAGCTGTGCTTCGTGGTTTATCAAGATGGTGTTCAGAAGAAGAAGGTGCTGCAAAAGCGGGGCGACGAGGGCTACGGCGAGACATCGATGAAGCTTGTTCCTGGCACCTATCAGCTGCTCATTGTGGGCCACAGTAGCAACAACAACCCCACGCTGAGCAATCCTGCCAGCGTGAAGTTTGCCAATGCCGACGGATTCACCGACACCTTTTATTATTATGGCGACCTGGAGGTGACCGACGAAGCCGACCGCCACGACCTGCTGCTGGAGAGGGCCACGTCGATGTTGCGCATCATCCTTACCGATGAGCGGATGCCACAAACGGTTGACCGCATCCGCGTCTATTATACAGGAGAGTCGGGGGTCTTCGATGCCACCATTGGCTGGGGCGGCACCGTCAATTCGAAGCAATACACCATGTTTGATGTGGCTGGGCGCATCACACCGCCCATGCTTGAGGTGTACACCTTCCTGCGCGATGACATCGGCTCGCTGAATGTGGCATTGACCGCCTACGATGTCGAAGCCAATATCATCGCCGAGAAAGAACTGAACGACGTGCCCATGAAGAACCGCATGGTGACCGAATACACTGGTTCGCTCTTCGATGACAATTCCACCACAGCGGAGCAAACCATTTCGCTGTTGGCGGAGACAGAGTGGCGGGTCTACAAACGATTAAATTTCTGACTCCATCGTCACCAGGTGTCGCGGCAGGGTGATGACCTTCAGCCTGTTGTACCAGATGCGATTTGAACCTGGCATACGCCGCTGCGCATGGCTGCTGATGATGTAGTAGCTGGCGGAATACTCGTCCATCAGAGCCATGAAGGCGCTCTTGATGCGCGAACACTTCTCGTTGATGGCATTGTCGAGAGGGTTCACCAGATGCGCCACTCCCTCCATGATTTTCTCTTTGTCCATCATTCGTGCCGTCTTCATGTAGTAGCGGGCGAGTTCGTCGCGATAGTCGGCCAAGCGCTTGAACTCGATGCCCTCGGGATGAGCCAGGAAGAGCAGATAGACGGCCTTATGAACGGGCTGAAGGTCTACCTCCTCTTTGTCTACGTAGAAACGCCAGTCGGCTGTGATGTGCAGCGGGCGCAGACGGCCTTTGGCAGCCTCTAATCGCAGCGTCTCAATCATGGGTACACCCAATGCCTGCAGCAGCAGGTCGGTGCGGCCTGCTGCCAGCAGTTCCCGGGCCAACACGCCCAGCTCGGAGGCCATCTCCTGGTGCGAAAGGTTCAAGTAGGGCATGTGGGTTTAATAATCGTCGTTGATGATGTCGCCAATCTTCTTGCCGAGCCAACTCTTCCAGCGCCCCAATGTGGTGGCTGGCCGTGGCGTTGCAGCCGTGGGGGGGGCGGCGGCTATGGTGTCCTCCTGTTTGGCAGGTGTTTCTGGCTCAGCAGGTTCGGGCTCTTCTGCTGCCACCACGTTGAATTGCGGTTCTGGCGCGTTGGCATCGTCAACGTCTTTCTTCAATGGGTGGTAGAGCTGGCCTATCAGATGGTCGTAGCGCTCGTCCTCCATCTCGTCATCCTCGCCATCCACCAGCAGCTCGTCGTCCATGTCGGTGGCCAAGATAATCACCTTGGCATCCTCGCCCAGCGACTCATCTTCGGAGGTTCCCCAGATGACGTCGATGTCGGGGTCGAGCTGGTCGAAGAATTCCGATATCTCCTCCATCTCCTGCACCAGGATGGGAGCCTGCGCGCTGAAATAGATGTTGAAAAGGATTCGCTTGGCGCGGTTGATGTCGTTGCCATGCAGCAGGGGCGAGTCGAGGGCGTCGAGGATGGCGCGCTCCACACGATGGTCGCCGCTGGCACGGCCAATGGCCATGATGGCGCCGCCGCCGCCACGCATGGTGGTCTCCACGTCGCGGAAGTCGAGGTTGATGTTGCCCGGCGAGCTGATGGTGATGAGTTCGGAGATGCCCTTCACGGCGTTCTTCAGCACGTTGTCGGCCTCGGCCAGGGCGTCCTTGAGCGACATGTTGGTGTTGCTGTATACATCGCACAGGCGCTCGTTGTTCACGATGAGGATGGCGTCGACGTTCTGGCGCAGCTCGTCGACTCCCTTCAGTGCCTTGATGATTTTGCGGCGGTGCTCGAAATGAAAGGGAATGGTGACCACGCCGATGGTGAGTAGGCCGCGGTCCTTGGCCACCTTGGCCACCACGGGAGCGGCGCCAGTGCCAGTGCCGCCGCCCATAGTGGCAGTGACAAACACCATGCGGGTGTGGTCGTCGAGCAATCGCTCAATGCTGTCGATGCTGCTTTCGGCCTCGGAACGCCCCACCTCAGGGCGTCCTCCTGCTCCCAGTCCTGCACCTAACTGTAGCTTCACGGGCACGGGTGATTGTTTGAGCGAGGCGCTGTCGGTATTGGTGACGGCGAAAGCCACACCCTGTATGCCCTCGTCGTACATGCGGCTCACGGCATTGCAGCCGCCACCGCCCACGCCTATCACCTTGATGATGTTTTGCATCTGGTCCTCAACGGGGCCAAAGTCGAGTATGTCGTCCATTGTCTTTCGGAAAATTTTTTGCAAAATTACTAATCTTTCCTTTAATCACCAAATCTTCGCAAGGCTTGCGAAGGGTTTTTGAGGGGTGGGGGCGAAGGGGTGAGGGCGAAGAGGTGAGGGGTGAGAGGATAGTTTTGAGGGGTGGGGGCGAAGAGGTGAGGGGTGGGAGGATAGTTTTGAGGGGTGGGGGCGAAGAGGTGAGGAGGTAGTTTTGAGGGGTGAGGGCGAAGAGGTGAGGGGTGAGAGGATAGTTTTTGAAGGCTGGGAGTGAAGATGAGATTTTTGATAGAATACTTCGGCAAAACTATCCTCTCACCCCTCACCTCTCACCCCTCACCTCTTAAAAACTCACCTCTCATCTCTTCCAGATACCCCTTGACGTAGCGGGGAGTGTGGCCGAGCGTGCTCTGCGCCACCTCCTCAGGCGTGCCGGTGGAAAGCACATTTCCCCCTCCGCGACCGCCCTCGGGACCCATGTCGATGAGGTAGTCGGCTTGGCAGATCACGTCGAGGTTGTGCTCGATGACGATGACGGTGTTGCCGCGTGCCACTAAGCGATGGAGCACCTGCATCAGGATGCGGATGTCGTCGAAGTGCAGGCCCGTGGTGGGCTCGTCGAGGATGTAGACGGTGCGCCCCGTGTCGCGCTTGCTCAGTTCTGAGGCCAGCTTCACACGTTGGCTCTCGCCGCCGCTGAGGGTGGTGCTGGGCTGTCCCAGCTTGATGTAGCCCAGACCGACATCCCGTATGGTTTTGATTTTCCGCAGGATGTCGGGCACGTTCTCGAAGAACTCCACAGCTTGATTGATGGTCATGTCGAGCACGTCGGCAATCGACTTGCCCTTGTAGCGCACCTCGAGCGTCTCGCGGTTGTAGCGCTTGCCGTGACATTGCTCGCAGGGCACCTGAATGTTGGGCAGGAAGTTCATCTCGATGGTCTTGTAGCCATTGCCGCCACAGGCTTCGCAGCGCCCACCCCTCACGTTGAACGAGAAGCGCCCGGGCTTGTAGCCTCGAATCTTGGCTTCGGGCAGGGCCACGAAGAGCGAGCGGATGTCGGCAAAGACGCCCGTATAGGTGGCGGGATTGGAGCGGGGCGTACGTCCGATGGGGCTTTGGTCCACGTTCACCACTTTGTCGATGAATTCCAGACCTTCCACCGAGTCGTAGGGCAGGGGAGCCTTGAGCGAACGGTAGAAATGCTGCGACAGGATGGGCTGCAGCGTCTCGTTGATGAGCGTCGACTTGCCGCTGCCGCTCACACCCGTCACCACGATGAGCTTGCCCAAGGGGAAGCTCACGTCGATGTTCTTCAGGTTGTTGCCACGGCAGCCTTTGATGGTTAAGGTGGTGAGAGGTGAGGGGTGAGAGGCGAGAGGATGGTTTTGAGAGGTGAGAGGTGAGGGGTGAGTGGTGAGAGGATAGTTTTGCTGAAGTGTCCTCTCACCTCTCACCTCTTCGCCCTCACCTCTTACCTCTTCGCCCTCACCTCTCACCTCTTCGCTCTCACCTCTCACCTCTTCGCCCTCACCTCTAAGATATAACCCTGTCAGCGTGTTGCTCTTCAGCATCTGCTCCACGGTGCCTTGGAACACCACTTCGCCGCCTTTGCGCCCGGCACGCGGGCCGATGTCGATGATATAGTCGGCGGCCAGCATCATGTCTTTGTCGTGCTCCACCACGATGACAGTGTTGCCCAGGTCGCGCAGCTCTTTCAACGAGCGGATGAGGCGCTCGTTGTCGCGCTGGTGTAGTCCGATGGAGGGCTCGTCGAGGATGTAGAGCACGTTCACCAGTTGCGAGCCTATCTGCGTGGCTAAGCGTATGCGCTGGCTCTCGCCCCCCGACAACGATGCCGAGGGACGATTGAGCGACAGGTAGTCGAGTCCCACGCCGAGCAGGAAGTCCAGGCGGGTGCGTATCTCCTTCAGTATCTCAGTGGCAATCTGCCGCTGCTGGTCGTCGAGATGGGAGGGCTTGGCAGGTGTGGTAGGCGAGGGAGGGTCTAACTCATCGAGCCATTGGCGCAGCTCGCCGATGTCCATGGCGGCCAGCTCGGCGATGTTCTTGTCCCAAATCTTGTAGGAGAGGGCCTCGCGGTTCAGTCGCTGCCCGTGACATTCAGGACATTCGCAATCGGCCATGAACTGGTCGGCCCATTTCTGTCCGCTGGCGCTGTCTTCGTTCTCCTGCACGTCGCGCAGATATTTCACGATGCCATCGAAGCGCACGAAGTAGTCGCTCGACGTGTGCACCACGTCCTTGTCGATGCGCACGTCTTCGAGCGACCCGTAGAGGATTTCGGTCATGGCCTCGTCGGGCAGGTCGGCGATGGGCGTCTTCAGCGTGCATTCGTATTTGCGGAGCAATGCCTCCAGCTGCCAGAAGATGAGCAAGTTCTTTTGTTTGCCCAAGGGCACGATGCCTCCTTCGGCAATGCTCTGTCGGCGGTTGGGGATGACCTTCTCCAAGTCAATCTCGCTGATGGTGCCCAGTCCCTTACAGCGCGGACAGGCGCCCTGCGGCGAGTTGAACGAGAAGTTGTTGGGCGCGGGGTCGCTATAGCTGATGCCCGATGTGGGGCACATCAGTCGGCGCGAGAAATACTTCACACGGGGGCGGCCATCGGGCGCGGGTGAGCTGACATCAAGAATCATGACGAGCCCGTCGCCCTGCTTCATGGCCATCTGCACCGATTTCTTCAGACGTTCGTCCTGTTGGGTGTTGCGTGTGGCGTGGGCATTGCCGATGTCGCTCAACTCCGCACTCTCAACGCTCTTCACGCTCAGCTTGTCTATCACCACCTCGATGTCGTGGTTCTTGTAGCGGTCCACCTTCATGCCTCGGGTGATTTCCACCACTTCGCCATCCACCCGCATGTTGAGGTAGCCCTTGCGGCGCATCTGCTCGAAGAGCTCGCGATAGTGGCCTTTGCGCGAGCGCACCAGGGGGGCGAGGATGAGGATTTTGTGTCCGGCATAGTCGTGCTGTATCATCTCCATCACCTTCTCCTCGGTGTATTTCACCATCGGCTCGCCAGTCATGTAGCTATAGGCCTTGCCGGCACGTGCAAAGAGCAGGCGCAGGTAGTCGTAGATCTCGGTGGTGGTGCCCACGGTGCTGCGGGGATTCTTGTTGGTGGTCTTCTGCTCAATGCTGATGACGGGCGAGAGCCCCGTAATCTTGTCGACGTCGGGGCGCTCCATGCCGCCCAGGAAGTTGCGGGCATAGGCCGAGAAGGTCTCAATATAACGTCGCTGGCCTTCGGCGAAGATGGTGTCGAAGGCCAACGACGACTTGCCGCTTCCGCTCAAGCCGGTGATGACGGTGAGCGACTGGCGGGGGATGTCAACATCGATGTTCTTCAGGTTGTGCACGCGGGCTCCCATCACGCTGATGAAGCCGTGGCCATTGCTATTGTTCTCCACTGGTGCGCCCCCCTTCTGTGAATCCCCTGAGCAGATTCACGTCCTTGCGAATGTTGTATTCCTTGCCGTCGGCACCCTTGGCCGACACTATCACGTAGTAGACGCCCTCCTTCACGTCGCGTCCTTTGTAGGTGCCGTCCCAGCCGTCGGCGGGGTCGTACCATTCGAAGAGCTTCTGCCCCCAGCGGTTGATGATGATGGCGTGAAACTGCACAATGCTCTTGTAGCCTTCCTTGGCTTGGTATTTGTTGTTCAGCTCATCGCCATTGTTGGGCGAGAAGGCATTGGGAAACTCCAGCTTGCTCTCGGCTATCGACACAGTGACAATCATGGAGTCCAGCTCGGCGCCGTCCTGTTCCAACCGTGTCTTCAGCACCACGTGGTAGGTGCCCGACTCCTCGAAGGTGTAGGTGGTGTTCTCCTCGTAGCGCACGAACAGCTCGCGCATGCCCTCGCCCTTCTCGTCGCGGCGGAAGTGCCATTCGTAGCTGGGCGTGTAGCCTTCCATGTCGGAGGGGTTGGCACGAAACTCCACGGTTAGCGGGGCTTCCCCCTCGGGGATGGTGTTGGAGTGTTCTTCCACGCCTTCCTTGTTGAGGTAATAGGCTTGCGCGTCCACGCTCTGCGCCAGTGCCCCCAGCACCCAGCAGAACAAAGCCGCAAGCAGAATAGTCAGTCTTGTCTTCATCGTTATAGTTTATAAGTAACTATAAAACGTCTTTTATATATGAATTATTGTATGCGGCATCTGTTAGTTTTTCCATATAATCATATAAATCGTACCCGCGAGGTTATAAATATCGATGAATTCTTGAATATACTTCGATAACAACTTCATTAATGTTTTCCTTACTTATGGCCAGTAGACATTTTTTTTGCGATAATTGAGGAAATTTCGGGAAAATGTTATATCTTTGCAGCCGTAATGGTATAACCACGAAGATTATGACAACACTAATAATACAAATCGCCGACGAGAGCCTCGTCCAGAAGGTGAAGCAGGCTTGCAAGATGCTCGTAGGCGTGACATCAGTAAAGGTTCAGAAGGATGCGATCTCAAAGACAAAGGACGTCACGAAGACGGCTGGCTATCGTGAGGCGATGGACGACGTGAAGCACGGCCGCGTGTATCACGCCGACAGCGTGGACGACATGTTCAAGCAGATACTTGGCTGAAGTATGTATAGCATCGATTACACCAAACGTTTCGAAAAGGACCTGAAACGCTGTAAGAAGCGTGGGCTGAACTTGCAGCTAATACGTGATGCCGTGGCTTTGCTTGCTGCCACTGGTACGTTGCCCGCACAATACCGTCCGCACAAGCTGTTGGGCGACATGGACGGTCAATGGGAGTGCCACATACAGCCGGACTGGTTGATGACGTGGCAGCAGAATGATATGAAACTGACGCTGCTGTTCTTGCAGACGGGCACGCACTCAGACCTGTTCTGACCGTTCTCAAGTGAAGATATCTTCAATTCCTGAGTTCTTTTTTGCATTGAAAACAGGTCAATAAAAGTGAACTTTTTCACTAGTCACCTCCGCTTAAACCAGCTGAAGCCTCCTGATGACGATGCATAGACGTGACCATCAGAGGTCGTGTCAATCAACTCGCTGCCCATGTCTTGCATATCAACGAAATGCCTGTCAGAGCCATTCCGCTTCATCCAAGCCCTTCCTGCATTTTTAGAAACATAGATGCCCTGGTCTGAGCAAAGGATGATTTCTCCCTTGTGCAGAGTCAGCGCACGCACATTCCCCATATCCGAGCATCTGCAGCGCATAGACCATGAGAAGCCTCTGGAACTGGAGGCTTCAATGGAGGATGTTGACGGGTTATATCGGATCATCTCAGACCCATTGACGACCATTAATGACATAATCTCTGAAGGTGCTGCGCCAAATCGGTGAAGGGCTTGTTCTGTCTAAACTAAAACATTGCAGCACATGCTCTTTTTATGTTAACCAGTCTTTCCAGAAGCGACTTCTTCTGTCGGGCTACAGACATGTTATGGCGGGTCTGCATGTTAATAAGCATTTCAGGGTTGATGCCAAGAGCAGCCTCCATCATCAAGGCAAAATCAGTTGTTACTGGACGTTTGCCGTTGAGTATCTCATTAAGTTGTGTATAAGGAATGCATAGCACCTCAGAAAATTTCTTCTGTGAGATACCTCTTGCCTCCAGTTCTTCCTTCAGCACGTCTCCAGGATGCGTAGTTACTCTGTTCATATCTTCGTTTTTACTGATAGTGATTTGTAATGTCGGTTACAGTACATATTGTTACTATAGGTTCAGCGCCCTCTTGCCTTACCTTAAACACCAAACGATAATGGTAATCTATTCGTATAGAAAAAAAACTATTGTCAAGTGCCTCGAAATTTAGTGAATTGAAAACAAATAAGTCTTCTATGCGAGTAGCTGCCATCAACGTATCAATACGTTTCTGGTATTTGATAACGACCTGTTTCTGGAAACGATACTTCTTGTTTGTACATTTCCCGTCGTTATACAACTCTTCAAGATAGTCCTTTTCGTATTCAATGACCATATCTGTCGTAATCTTGGTGCAAAGGTAAACAATAATTCTCAAATTCACAAATTTGGTGAAGATGTTTTTTCACTACTGCGTTTTTGGAAACGTAGATCCCCTGGTCTGAGCAAAGGATAATCTCTCCCTTGTGCAGTGTCAGTGCTCGTACATTGCCCATATCCGAGCATCTGCAGCGCATAGACCATGAGAAGCCTCTTGAGCTGGAGGCTTCAATAGAGGATGTTGAAGGGTTATATCGGATCATTTCTGACCCATTGGAAACTATTAGTGACATATAGAGGTTTCGTTAAAGTCTTGATATTGGAATTACATCTATCTTATACCCGTCTTTTTCTATGGTGCGCTCATCGTTGTTGGTAACAATGACAAGATTGTTGCAGTTCAGTTCTCCAGCACATTCTGTAAGGCTGTTCACCTCGCGCTTCTCTGCCTTGGGGCTGCTCATATCGTAGCACACTTGTACCAGACGTTCTATATGTGGTCCCTTTCGTAAAACGAAATCAATCTCCTTGTCGTTACGCGAGCGATAATAGAATATGGTCTTGTCGGTATCGTATCCTCGTCGTATCAGCTCTATGAACACCTGGTTCTCCAACAGACGCCCCAAGTTCTCACTTAGAGCGAATGCTTTGGCAGCCACAAAGCCGTTGTCCACCACATAAACTTTCCGTGGAGCCTTCTTCATCAGCTTTAGTTTGTTGTTATAACGGGGCAGATAATAGAAAAGGTATGGCTCATGCAGATAGTCCATAAATTTTTGGGTGGTGTTGACACTGGAGAATCCCAGTTCCTCTGTCAGATCGTTGGCTGTTATAGGATTACAGAAGTTAGAAACCAGATACATGGCTAAATTGTTCAAGTCGGTGATGTTTCGGACATGATGACGTTTGGCCACATCCTTCCAAATGATGGAGTCAAACAGCGTATCGAGATAGCTGCGTGTCAGTTGGCGCGATGCCACAACCTCCGGGTAACCGCCATTTCTCATATAGTCATCTGTCAACACCGAGGCATCCGTTTGCTGCTCTGGTTTTAGCGCCTTGAGATCGATTTTGTTCCAGTCGAAAAATTCTTCAAGACTGAATGGCAGCATCTCCACCTGAAGATATTTACCCGTCAGCACCGTAGCCATCTCACTACTGAGCATTTTGGCATTACTGCCCGTAATGACAAGGTTCTTTCCAAGTCGGTAAAGTTCGCTGACCCACATATCCCATGCATCAAGGTTCTGAACCTCGTCAAGAAGGATATATTCGTAGTCAGGATAAACATCATCCAACATCCTCATAACAAGGTTCGCATCCCAAGAGTCCAACAGCGGCTGACTGTCGAAGTTCAGGTAGGCGAAATTCTTATTCCGCAACATCAGCAGAGCCTGAGTAGATTTGCCAACACGTCGAGGTCCTGTTATCAACTTGATAAGGTGACTGCTTAGCAACATGTCAGCATCGTAGCTATTTCGGCGCGTCAGGTAAGGACGCGAAAGCAGTTCGTCGCGCTCCTTTCGTTGATTCAGAATGATTGTCTTCATACTCTTATATCCTCTTTACGCCGGTAAAATTACTACTTTTTATTCAATCCCGCAAACTTATTGAATAAAATTTGTACTATTTTATGCAGTGAATGCGGTTTTTTGTAGACACTGATGGATTATATCGGATTATTTCAGACCCGTTGACGACCATAAATGACATAATTCTATGTTTTTCTTATTCCCAATTGACGGGAGGATTAAGTTCCATTTCAAGCCCCTTAATAAGGTGCTGCGGCAAATCGGTGAAGGGCTTGTCCAGTTCTGTTTTCCATACTCTCCGCTCTCCCCAACAAGCAATCGTTGAAATGGAATCGGGTACCACTACTGTTTTCAGCTTTTTGCAATCAGCAAAGGCACCACGCCCAATATGTTTCAAAGTGCCTGGAAGGGTTATGGTGGTCAAATCGACGCATCCCTCAAAGGCATTCTCTTCAATGGCAGTGACCCCTTTTGGGATCACTATTTCTTTAATGTCTCCTGGGAAATCGCCTAAAGTCCCCTTATGGATAGTAGTACTGTTTATGAAGACTTTTTCCTCTCTGACTATAGTAAGTATTTTAGTGTCTTTGCCAATCTTCAATCCCATCATTTTAATGACGATTCACCTATACATCGTGAGGTTTTAATTCTATGTTACTATTCTTCTTTAATTCCTTCATCAGCAATTCTTGAATCCAACAGCATCTCAAATTCATCAGCATCCTCACCCTCAGCAACTGCACGTTTAATAATGATTTCTTTTTCCTTCTTCGTTAAAATGCCATCTCTAAATGCTGATTTGATTAGAGCCTCCACACGTGGAGAAAACCTAATCTGTTCATCCGTTCCTGATTGAGATGAATTTTCTTTTGCCTGACTTACTTCTTCTTTAGGCTCTTCTTCTATTTCAGGCCCAACAACCATAGAATAAAATGCACCAACGCATCGATCAGTCATATATCCGATAGGCACATCACCACCATATTCTTCCATCTGGCGGCGATAAGCAGAGAGATCCTTCTTCATCACATAAAACTGCTCTGCATCTTCTATCAACCATTCTATGTCGATATCAGGCGTAAATAGGCGAAACGTCACGGCATGCCTTGTGGCAAAAGGCTCAAATTCGCGGACAGTAGCAGGAACAACAACTTCAAGCGGATGATTCTTGTCTATTTCGCAAACAACTGCAGATCCCACATGTTTTACTCCATAAGGAATCATTAATTCGCTTATCTTAGAATTTCCATAGACTAAGGCATCAGGGAGATACTCCAACTTTGTCACTTTTGAAAAATCAAGTTCTCTAAGTTGAGTGTTATCTTCAAAGACATGGGTTTCTAAAGACGTCAAGCTCTTGGGGAAGATTACCTTCTTTAACGACTTGTATTTTGCCAAACTGCCGTCTTTCAATTCTGTGATACCCTCCTCTATCTCGAGCGTACCATTTTTAATGATGCCATATTCAGTCTTTATTTCTTCTGATTCACGTATACTCCGAGCCTCACTCTTTTGTTGTTCGTAGCGTTCTCGAAGTTCGTTTTTATGTTGCTCATAGCGTTCCTGAACTTCTCTTTTATGCTGTTCATAGCGTTCCTGAATAGCGTTTCTTCTCTTACTCGCTGCTTCGCTAATGCTATCTGCCGCATCACCGAATAATGATTTTAATATTCCCATAATTCTGATAGTTTAATGATTTATAATTGTTAGTGATATAATTTGTTCTGCATGATTCTTTCGAACTGCTGAGAGGTTAGTGTCTCTTTCAACTTTGCAATACAGCCCTTAATATAGTCTGCCGTAGTTATATCTTTATAAAACAACATGTTTATTGGAGCATCGGTGCCAAATAAAATTCTGTTTGTAAATTCATTGTCACATAGAGTCTTCACATCTTCAGTGGGCATAAAGGCAGTGTCAACAAAAGTATTTGGACAGGAATAGAGGACGTCAATGGTTTCATCAAGTGGACGACCATGAGCTAGCACAAAGGACAAATCATCGTATTGCATAATTATCTCTTTAAAAACGCTAGCATGACATTCTTTGAATTCACCACTATGAAGCAATACTGGGATTTCTAACTGTCGTGCCACTTCCATGGCATTGTGCAGAAGTTTCCGATTGTAATACCACTCACGATGAGCAATCCAATGCAACTTAATACCATCCCATTTAATTCCAGAATGTAGGAGATAAGGCAAAGCCCACCGGCAATTAGTATGAAACATACGAGGTGTTAGCCACAAAACAGGATGAATCATGGAGCCTCCCAAACGAACTAGTTCCTTCATTTCTTGTACAATTGGTTTATACAACTCTGCACAAGTTGAAGTACTTGACACAACTATTTCATCTATACCAGCCTCTTGTTCTGCCTGCCACACCTTTTTTGGAGAGTGGTAGCCGTCAGAATACCATCCTATGTGTACATGATTGTCTATCATGCTTATTTCATTAACTGTTTCTCACGCCACTCTTCCACCAAACGTTTGGTAAGGAAAGCCACATCACAAAAATGCTGATTGATCTTAAACATATCCCCCCCACTCTCATTATAGTTACGCACAAGGCAACGCGCACAAAAATCTCTTGCGTCACATTTTATGCATTGAGGAAAAGATGCTTGAGTTATTTTCCTTAATTGTTTGACTCGTTCACTATTCTCCCATATTTCTTGCAGGGTTTGTTTGAAAACATTTCCTAGGACAAAGTCTTGCCAACCAGCACATGGGTACACATCTCCATTAGCTGTAATACAACAATTGTCATAACCGACTCCACAAACGCGCTGCTTTTTGTATTTTTCTATGTCAAACGCAATTTCGTCCGAAACAGGCAATTGCTCTAAAACATCTTCACGATAAGACATATCATGTTCCAAAATGTCTCTTATAAGGACCTCAGTTTCATCCAATGAAAGTCTATTTGCTAAATTACCTGTATCCAAATCGGCACGAGCCATCATTATGTAATCAGTTTGTGCTTTAACTTTTAGCTTTTTTGCATATTCTAAAACCTCAGTATAACCATCTTTATTAGCTTTCATTATCGGGCAACTTATCTGGATTGGAATATCTGCTGCCACAAGTTTTTCAATTGCGGCTTTTGTCTTATAAAAAGATCCTTTAACTGTTGTAATTGTATCATGAACAGCAGGATCCATAGAATACAATGATACTTGAATCAAAGAAATGTTGATTGATTTCAATTTTTCAATCTGTTCGTCTTTTAACGAAATAAGATTTGATAGTATTGATATTTTTAAATCTTTTTCCCTACAATATTTTGCAATCTCTATGATATCTTTATGCAAAAAAGCTTCACCACCAGATAGAGTAACATTAATACCTCCCATTTCTGCGAATTCATCAATTACATTTTTAACCTTACTTGTTGGCATATCGAAACCATGGTTTTTCTTTTCATTAGGTATATAACAGTGTATACACCTTTCATTGCATCGACTGGATAACTCAAATTGCAAACTTGATATCATTGGATGCCCTTGTACTTCTTCAAGGAAAAACTCTTGTGTGTTTTCGCTAACAATTTCCTTTGTATCTTGATAAAAATTATCCAGAATGGTTTTAGGATTATCCATGGAATAAGAAAAATCCGTGTCTTTTTCTTCTAGTTCCTCTATAGTTTCACCCATCACAATGAATTTATTGTGTGCCAAACTATTTGCAAACTCCATGAAGTCCGATTTTAAAATTTCATAGTCTACGTCTTCATATATACCTAATAAACTGTTAATAATATCATCTATGGTTCGAGGATTTCGAGAAATTTCACGAAGCCAGTCTGCTCCAGATTCATTATAACATCTATCTTGACGAGTAAGTTGGTTTATTATATAACCATATCGCTTCGTAGTGCGAATAAAAGTATTTTTTGATTGACGGACTAACATATATTTGTTCAATTTTTAAAAATAATTAAAACAAACAAAAGGCGTGTTAGAAGGGAGAGAGATTCGGCTCTCTCCCTCAAGAGATTAATGTGCTAACTCACATGGTCTGCAAGGGTTACCGTCGCCACTATTCATACCTTTTCGCCGATCCTGTGTGGGACAACCTGCAGCGTAAGAACCTGTTGTTGCGTTTTTTGCGACAACCTCTGCTTTTACATACTTTTTCATGATTTATATTGTTTTTTACCTGCCTACTCTTTTATGGATTTTCGGCTTCCTCCTTATTTCTATTCACCATAAGACAGCCATTAACAATGTCTGGACAACTAATAGTGTCTGCATAAACACATATTTTATAATATGAACATTTAATCGTAACATCTTTGGATGTATTCATAGGTATAGATCTAATATAACAGTTTTGAAATAGCAGACGCATCACTACGTGTGAATCTCTTAGCCCGAATAGTCATTCCGCCTTTGGTTTCGATGACGACATCGGCAAATAGCAGACGGGCCTCGACGGAGACACATCCAATGGCAGCAAGGTTGATTTTCGTTTCCTTATAGCCAATGAGTTGCCCTTTGCGATAGGTAACGACATCGTCATCTATGATGATTTCATCAGGGAACACCGTATTGCCATTTCCCGTGATTCTACTTGCAGTGAAGTGATGGGCCATATTATTTATAGTTTTAATTCCACTTGAACACAAAGAGTGTGAGCCTTCTCGACATCCTTAGCCTGAAGGTCCTGGAATTACCCGTAAATGTAAGAATGAAAATCAGCTCACACCTGCATGTATATATAATGTATGCTGACTCCACAGGTAGAGAAAGCAATATATATGCCAACACAGGAGAAGCAGCTCTCACACTTATCACCCATTTACTTCGAATTTTCCAGGTTCTCAGGCGGGTCAAAGCTTTAAAGCTCTCCTCAATGTACGTCACCCATCATCGGATGACGATGCAAAGATAAGAAATCTTTTTGAAAGTTGCACCATTGTGAGCTGATTTTTTTTATTCGAGTGCAAAAATAGCGGTTTCCCCGCAAATTCTTTTGTTCCATTTTGTTCCTTTTGCAAAAAAGTTTGTAACTTTGCCTCCTATTTGTTACTTTTGCATGCTACTACGCAATACTCGAGGCTTATGATTCAACGTTTATGCAAGGAGATAGAGACGGCAATAGGCAAACAGCCGAAGACCCCGAAGGACTTTGACCAGCTCAGGGAAATGATTTATGGGCGGCTGCACTGCTACGTGGGTCGCACCACGCTGATGCGGCTCTGGGGATATGTGGACGAGCCTGTGGAGCCGCGCCCGAGCACGCTCGACATCCTGTCGCAATACTTGGGCTACCACAACTGGGAGGACTACCAGCAGAACGCCTCCCTTCAGCAGGAGCGTCAGAGCAGTCCTGTGCTGAGCAGGCACCTCAACGTGCCGGAAACACTGAAGCCTGGCGACAGGCTGCGGCTGACGTGGCAGCCACAGCGGGTGTGTGACGTGGAGTACCTGGGCGACCTGACGTTCCGCGTCGTAGCCTCGGAGATGACGCGCCTGCAGGCCGGCGACACGTTCCAGTGCAGCCTCATCATTGAGCGGGAGCCGCTCTACCTCGACAACCTGCGACAGGGCACGCGCCCACCCATCGCATACGTGTGCGGCAAGAAGTCTGGCGTGTGCTTCGAGTTCATCAACCCATAAGGCTCCGTTAGTCTGAACGGTTGAATTTTGACATTTTTGGTAGAGTTGCCTTTCAGGCCGTCTTTCGGATATATGCGGATAATCATTTGTTCTCTATGATTTTCCGCAATTAGGTGACAAGGACGCTGAAAGCGTCCACTCTCAATAGCCGTAGGTCGGAACGACCTGCGGATAGGACGACAGGCGGTACATCGACCCTGGAAGGGTCGCCTGTTTATTCAGATGGTGGTCGCCCATGAGTACGGGCGACCCCTTCAGGGTCGTTATCACCTCATACCTTTTATCCGCAGGTCGTTCCGACCTACGGCTATTGAGCGGAGACGCCTTCAGCGTCTCAATCACCTGATTGCGGATAATCATTTGTTCTCTTTATATACTTTTGCACTGAGTTCCACCCCTCCCCCAGCCCCGGCTACGCCCCACCGTCGCTTCACTCCCCAATTGCTTCCTCCTCGCAATTGTCTTGCAGGGGAGGGGTTACTGACGGAGCGTATCCCGATGAGATAGGCATATAGAGTGAAAACAGGTTGGCAGCGGCCGCTGCCATCATTGTTCCCGCTCGCCGCCATCATTGGCAGCGGCCGCTGCCAATGATGGCGGCGAACGCTGCCAACCTAAAAGTCGCGGTGTTTTTCCCCGCTCCCCGTCACCTGTTCCCTTTTTGCCGTGGACTAAATACGCTAAAACGACATCTGAATGACAGGGAACAACAAGAAATGAAAAAAAACTTTAGACCACAACTGGGGGGATGCGAGGGAAAGGTGTGGCAAATATGCCACACACCTAACCAACGACGCTGACCTTCACCCAACCAACGACGCTGACCTACAGCCAACCAACGCAGCTGAACTTCGGCGAGGCCGACTGCATGAGGCTGTTATCACCCTGCAGAGTTACTGTTCGGTGGGGGTGTATTCGTGTATATGGTCGGCAAACTCGCTCCAGCCTTCTGCTTGGCGGTAGGCGTCGAGTGAGCCGACGGGGACGTAGATTTCGGGGTCGGGATAGTTGTCGCCCGCCGAGCCGGTGATGTGCAGCTGTCCGCCCTCCGAGTCGAAGGCTGGCGGCACGGGCGACTCCACGTAGAGGCGCCTGATGTGTGTGACCAGCGATCAGGGGCCTATGCGGGTTATTGATGTGGGGATGGTGAGCTCTTCGGGGTTGAAGAGGTTGAAGCACTCGTCGCTCAGGCTGGTGACAGTGCGGGGAATGGTGGCCTTGGCACTGCCTGAGACCATCATGTTGGTGCGGGTCTCGATGATGGCATTGCAGCTGTCGCGGCTGTCGTAGACGGGGTTGTCAGGGCTTACCACCACGCTCGTCAGCTCCTGGATGGCCGACACCGCCGTGGTGGCGATGCTGGTGGTGGCGGCGGGGATGTAGATGGAGTGGAGCGCTGACTTCATAAAGGCGTTGTTTTCGATTGTTTGCAGTTGCTCTGGCAGGTCGATGTGTTCGAGTGACTGACAATAGTAGAATGCCCATGCCCTGATGCGGGTGATGGTGGCTGGCAGCTGGATGCTGCGCAGGGCATGGCAACGTTCGAAGTCGCTGATGCCAATCTCTTGCAGACCGGTGAAAAAGCGCAGCTCGTCGAACTGCTGTATCACGGGATTGCAGCTGAAGACGGCGTTGAGGGCCGTCACGGCCTGTGCTTCGTCTATCTGCAGCTCACGGTCGCCGTTCTTGTCCCAGTGCTTCAGGCAGATGGACTTCACCTCGGCATCGGCAAACACGACGTTGTTTTTCATCAGCGGGCGTAGCGCTCTCCAATCCACGCGGTCATCTGTGGTGAGGTCAATATATTTCGGCACGAAGATGTCGGTCAGCGCCGGGCAGTTCTGCAGCGGGCTGACCCCCATGTTGTTGGAGGGCATCACCGCTTCGAACACCACGGTCTGCAGCGCCTGGCAGTCGTCCATGCAGTGGTCGCCGATGCCTGCCACGGTGCTCGGCACGGTGAGCATCTGCAGGCCTGTGTTGCGGAAGGCGTTCTTTCGGAAGAAGCGCACATGGCGGGGCAGGGTGAGCTGTCGCAGTGCTGTGCAGTCGTGGAAGGCATCGCGGCTGATTTCGGTGAGGCCTGAGAAGAACTGCAACTCGTGGAAGCTGGTGATGTGGCGGTTGGCGGTGAACACGCTGTCGAGCGAGGTCACGGCGGCCGCCTCGTCGTAGCTCAGCTCGCCGTCGTGGTCGGTGTCCCAGTGGGCGACGCACAGGCTTTTCACCGCCGCGTCGTCGAAGTCGATGATTTCGTGTCGCAGGATGCGCAGCTGACGGCTCATCTCGGCGGCGTTGCCCTCCATGTTGGTGGCCTTCTGCTGCAAGTGGAATATCTGCGCCACCAACAAGCCGATGACGACAGCCACCAAGGCCGCGACGGCAATGATGTATGGTAGGCGTCGACGGCGCTGGCTCTGCTTCAGCGCGTCAGCCACGGCTTCCGCGTTCTGCCACCGCTGGTCGATGGGTGCCAGGCAGCGGTTGACGATGCTCTTGGGCACCACGCGGCCCATGCGGTTCATCTCCTGCATGATGACGCCGAGGGAGTAGATGTCGTTGCGCACGTCGGCCTGTGCCAGTTGTGCCTGTTCGGGTGCCATGTAGCGAAGGGTACCGGCGGGCTGCTTCAGGATGGCGTGGCTGTCGGTGTCGGCCAGTCCGAAGTCGATGATTTTCACGTAGCCGCCGTTGTGGGTGATCATCACGTTCGAGGGCTTCAGGTCGCGGTGCACCACCTGCTGCTGGTGCACATAAGAGAGGGCCTCGGCCAGCTCTAAGACTATGCGACGAAGGCCCCCCTCATTCCCCCCAAGGGGTGGAAGATTCACCCCCATCCCCTCAGTTTTCGCTTTGGGCGAATTGAGGTGGTCTTCCAGTGTTGTGCCATCAATCCATTCGGCCACCATGCAGGTGACGGCTCCTCTGCCGGGCAGCGCCACCGTCTCCATGCCCATGGCTTGCATCACACCGGGATGCTGCAAGCGCATCAGCACCTCCAGCTCCTTGCGCAGCATCTGCTGGTAGGCGGCATCGCTCTCGTGCTCTGGCTTCAGGCATTTCAGCAGGTACCAGCGTCCGTAGCGCTTGGCGCGGTAGAGGTCGCAATAGCCGCGCGAGCGAAGATGGGTCACCTCGCTGAATGTCGTGTCCAAACCCTCGTAGGCTTCAGTCACGTAGGCCGACACGCTGCTGTCTGTCTGGTCGGGGGGAATCTTCATCGGCTGCGCTTCGTTTTCCCGTTTGTTTTCTCGTGCCGTGTCTTTTGGCCTTTTACTTCTTCATGCCGTGTTTTTTGGCTCTTTCCTGCTTCGTGCCGTGCCACCGGTTCGTGGTGCTTATGGTCTTGCGGCTTGTACCAGAAGAAGTATTGGTTCTGGGCCTGCTTCTGCTGGGGCGTGCGGGCCACGTAGACGGGCTGCAGGGTGTAGGGGTCGAGTCCGGTGTACCACATCTCGGTGGCGGTGGTCATGGGTGTGGGGGTGAAGTCCTGCACCTGCTCCAACTTGTAGCCCATCTTGCGGGTGATGGCTGCCAGCTGGGCCATGTCCTCGTCGCGGCATCCGGGGTGTGAGCTGATGAAGTAGGGGATGATTTGCTGCCGTAGTCCTTCCTCGCGGTTGATGCGGTTGAAGATGGCACTGAACTGCTCGAAGAGTCGGAACGACGGCTTGCGCATCAGCTGCAGCACGTGGTCGCTGGTGTGTTCGGGTGCCACCTTCAGGCGTCCGCTCACATGGCGGGTGATGAGTTCGCGGGTGTACTGCTCGGCCGAACGGTTGGCGGCCTCGTCCTTGCCTCGGTGCAGTAGCAGGTCGTAGCGCACGCCGCTGCCGATGAAGCTCTTCTTGATTTCGGGCAGGGCATCCACGGCATGGTAGATGTCGAGCAATGGCTGGTGGTTGGTGTCCAGGTTGGGACATATCTGCGGATGGATGCAGCTGGGGCGTCGGCATGCCTCGCACGCCTTCGGGTTGCGGCCGTGCATGCCATACATGTTGGCCGATGGCCCGCCGAGGTCGGAGAGGTAGCCCTTGAAGTCGGGCATCTGCGCCACCTGCCTCACCTCGCGCAGGATGCTCTGCTTGGAGCGGCACACCACGAACTTGCCCTGATGGGCGGAGATGGTGCAGAAGGCACAGCCGCCGAAGCATCCACGGTGGATGTTCACCGAGAACTTAATCATCTCGTAGGCGGGGATGCGCTTGCCCCGGTATTTGGGATGGGGCTGGCGGGTGTAGGGCAGGTCGAAGCTGGCGTCGAGCTCGGCCGTGGTCATGGGAGGGTAGGGGGGATTGACGATGACGAAAGACCCTCCCCCTGCCCCTCCCTTGTAGGGAGGGGAGTATATAGATTTTCTAATTGAAGTGGAGATTGCAGAACTATCTACTCCTCTCTCTATAGGGAGGGGTAGGGGGTGGGTCTCCTGTATCAGTCGCTTTGCATGAATCATGTTCGACTGCTCCTCGATGTGTCGGAAGTTCTCGGCTTGGCAGCGCTTGCTCTTCAGACACTCCTCGTGGCTGTGCAGCACGATGTCGTCGGGCTGTATCCCTCCGGGAATCTCGTTGGTGCGGCGTATGAAGACCGTTTGTGGCAGGTCGGTGATGTGGCTGATAGGCTCGCCCTCGCTCAGTCGTCGTGCCAGTTGCAGCGTCACCTTCTCGCCCATGCCGTAGGTGATCATGTCGGCCGGGGCGTCGCAGAGGATGCAGGGGCGCAGACGGTCCTGCCAATAGTCGTAGTGGGTGAGTCGGCGCAGCGAGGCCTCGATGCCTCCGAGGATGATGGGCACGTCGGGGTAGAGCTGTCGCAGGATGCGCGAATAGACGATGGTGGGATATTCGGGTCGCATGTCGTGGCGGCCGTCGGGGCTGTAGGCATCCTCGGAGCGCAGCCTTCGGGCGGCGGTGTATTTGTTCACCATCGAGTCCATGCAGCCGGGCGAGATGCCGAAGAACAGGCGTGGCCGCCCCAGCTTGCGGAAGTCGCGATAGTCGCCGTGCCAGTCGGGCTGTGGCACGATGGCCACGCGATAGCCCGCCGCCTCGAGCGTGCGCCCGATGACGGCAACACCAAACGAAGGATGGTCGACGTAGGCATCGCCCGAAAAGAGGATGACATCCACGTAGTCCCATCCCCTCAGCTCCAACTCCTTCTTCGTCGTCGGCAGGAAGTCGGTCAGCCTATACTCCTCGTTCTGCATGCCATGAATCGCTCAATCAAGGTTTCTCACCCCTCACCTCTCACCTCTCACCTCTCACCCCTCACTTCTCACCTCTCACTTCTCACCACTCACCTCTCACCACTCACCTCTCATCAGAAGTGTTCTTCCACTCCATGTAGTGCTGGCATAGCTGTTGCAGGCCAAATGCCTTCATGTTGGGATGATAGACGACGTCGAGGCACAGGTCGAGGAGGGCTTTGTCGCGCCCCGCTTCCTCCGACTCGAGCAGCGAGCGGATGTTCATCTTCAGTTTCTCCAGCACATCTTCGTCGATGTATCCGTGCGAGCCTACGAGGTCGCGCAGCAGCTGATATTGCTCCAGTGTCTGCAGGTGCTGGGTGGTCACCTCTATGCTTCGGGTGCCCGAAGCGTTAGCTTGAATCTTTGCCATTTTTTTAATTACGAATTACGAATGATGAATTACGAATTACTCAGTTGGGCATGAGGTAGTTCAGTATGCCGCGCATGATGTCTTTGCGCATCTGCGGGTTGGTGATGCACTCGAAGGGGAATCCCATGGTGAGCGCGTGGTAGTCGGCGCCGCCATAGGCCACGGCGGCGCTGTTGCCGTTGGCATACACCATGGTGGGGAATGCTTCGGCAGCCGTGGGCATGAGCACGTCGGCGCTGGTGGCGGCATAGTGCTGCTCGTTGAGCTGGTGGTGGAAGTTGAATGTGGTGCCCAGCCCGCTGATGATGTTGCTCTGGCCGCGATAGATAGTTGGACATGTCACCTTCAGCACGTCGGCCAGGAACTGCTGCTCGCTGGCCGTGGCCATGTCGGTGCCCACGTATGCGCCGCTCACCAGCAGGTTGCCACGCTGGCCGACGTATTTTCGCAACAGACTTTGTATGGCGGGCGTAAACGTCTTGTAGGCCACGAGGCTGTGGCCGTCGTTGCGCTCCAGGCCCAGCAGCAGGTCGATGACGTCGCAGCGCTCCAGGTGCAGCCGGCCCGTCTCCACCGCTTGTGCCGATGCGCTCACAATGTTGAAGCGCCCAGTGGCGGCGATGGCCTCGGCATGGGTGCGCACATAGTTGAAGTCGTTGCCAGCCACAAACTGTCCTTGCAGCTCGCTCGACGAGAATCCCAGTCCAGTGGAGTCTTCAATGCCTATGCGTGCGGGGTCGAACACCAGCTGTTGGCCCAGCCATCCTGCGGTGCGCCCATAGCTGACGCCCGGATCATCGTAGAAGTCGAAGCCCTGCCCCGTGCGGCTGATGGCGGGCGACGACAGGCGGTGGAATCCGTTCACAATCATCACCGTGCGCTGGGCATCGGGGTTGTAGTAGGCCGAGAGCACCTCGGTAGGGAAGCTCTGCCCGCCCTCGTTGATGGCCCTCACCTGGAAGCTGTAGAGCACGCCCGGCACCAGCTTCACGTTGCACGATGTGCCACGCAGCGGAGTGCCGTTGTCGAATCCGCCGTCGTTCTGGGCGATGTAGAGGATGTATCCCGTAGGCTCGCTGCTCTTCTCCTGCCCGTCGATGAGTCCCTGCCACGACAGCTGCACTTCGCCGCGCTTGTTGGTAAACTCGCAGTGGAAGTGGTCGGGGGCGAGGGGCGTGACGGCATACTTGTCGCCGTGCTGGCGTGCCATGAAGCGCAGCATGGTCTTGTAGATGCTGCGTGCCATCCAGAAGCGGAAGTTGGGGTCGTGGCCGTAGCGCATGTCGCCGAAGTTCTGGTGCGACATCGTCTCGATGATGGAGCTGGGCACCACGGGCAGGCGTGTCTCAGAGTAGTTGCGGTCGTAGAGCTTGCGCAGCTTCCACTCGCCAAAGCGGTATTGCAGGTCGCTGGTGGTGTTGTTGAGCAGGTTGGTGGCCAGCTCTTTCGACAGGTCGCGGCTGCGTCCGTTGCCCAGCGTCTTGTCGCCGAAACCGGTGGTGCAGATGGTGAGCGTGCCATAGACGCCCAGCCCCGTGTCGGTGTATCCCGCATCGCTATGCACGGCCAGCGACATCTCGATGGGCACGTGGCGACCCGCCGAGTCGGGTGCGTAGGCCGAGCCTCCGCAGAGCAGGTTGGTCATATACGAGCGCACGTTGATGTCGTCGGCATAGTCGTTCAAGCCCCCCTTGAAACTATACACTTCGTAGGGCATGCCCGCCCACTGTGCATAGTAGCGTGCCCCCTCCAGGCATCGTGGCAGATGGCTGGTGGCGCCTCCGCGCTTGATGTTGCCCATGCCGCCCCCGAAGCGCACGGCATCGGTGGTGACCACTCCCCGGTGGTTCGACAGGTTCGACACCACCACGCTGTTCAGTGGCGAGATGCCCGCGTCGAAGTCGAAGGTGCCCAGATACACCCATGTGCTGCCGCCCATCTGCTGGTTCACGCGGAACTCGGTGGCCACGCCCTTGTGCCACACGGTGTAGTGGGCGTCGTCGATGCTGCCGTCCACGGTGGGGTAGCTCACGTACACGGCATAGCGTCCCGCCTCGGGCAGGTTGGGCTGGTAGGCCACCTCGCTGGCCTTGCTCTTGTTCTTCGTGGTCTCGGCCATGCGTGCCGTTCCTGCCTCGAAAGGGTTCTCGCCGTCCACGTAGGCACCGTCGTGCATGGCGAAGCCCTTGCCCGGTGCTTGTTGCCAGGCGTTGCGGTAGTAGCTCTCCTCGTAGCGGAAGTTCACCAGTGTGTTGGTGGGGTCGTTGTCCACTATCACCTCATGTCGCTGCCAGTCGCGCTCGCGGGGTGTGAACACCACGGCTCCGGCATTCTCGAGCATGGGGATGAGGTAGGGCACCACGATGGTCTGTGTGAACAGGTCTTCGGTGGTGCAGTAGAGTGCGGGTCGCTGCCAGCGCCAGTAGCCTTTCTGCTGGTCGTAGTAGCGTCCGTGACTGGCCCATACCGACACATGGCGGTCTTTCAGTCCACGGCTGATGTTGTAGGGCAGCGACTCGTTGCGCACCCACGCCTTCTGCGCCCCTGCGGGGATGGTAAATAGTGAGCAGTTGAGAATGAATAGTGCCGCCATCAAGCGGCGCAATGGTATATCGTACATCTGGAGTGAGGAGTTCGGAGTGAGGAGTTAATTGTTAAATTGTAAACAACTCGGGTTTTCGCCCCTGGTAGTCCTTATAGTATAGTTTGATGTCTTTCATGTCGGCATCGATGTCGCCGGTGGGCATGATGGTGCGTGTGCACTCTATCAGCTTGCGCTTGTAGTCGATGGCGTAGAGCAGGATGGGGATGTTGGCCTTCTGCGCGATGATGTAGAATCCTCGCTTCCACTCCGTCACGCGTTTCCTCGTGCCCTCTGGCGTGATGCACAGCCGGAAATGGTCGCGCTGGCCGATGTCGGCAGCCAGCGTGTCGGTCATGCTGGTGTGCTTCTGCCTGTAGACGGGGATGCCGCCCAAGCGGCGGAAGAGCATGCCCAGCGGCCAGAAGAACCACTCCTTCTTCATCAGGAAGTTGCTCTTCATCCCGCTCGCCACGTTGTAGAGCTCGCCGATGATGAAGTCCCAGTTGCTGGTGTGCGGGGCCAGGCAGATGATGCACTTTTCGGGGCATGGCTGGTCGATATGGGTTGTCCAGCCCATGCGCTTATAGAGCAGCCACGTGCAGAAACGTTTCATAGACTGCTGATGTGGTCGACCAGCTCGCTCACCTCGGCTGCGAACTTGGTGCGCAGGTCGTGGAAGTAGGCCTTGGCCGAGATGCCTGGTTCGGGGTGTGACACGCGTGCAATGTAGTTTCGCTGCGTCTTCAGGATGCTGAAGAGCACGGCGTCGGCATTGTCGGATTGCTGCTCGTTGCCATAGAGCGAGGCGGCGATGCACTCGGCGAACAGCTCTTCGCAAATGCTGTTCACAGAGCGTTTCAAGGTTCTTTTGTTTGCCATTTTTCTTCTCTTTTGTCCTTCATTCGGCAAAGTTAGGAAAAAAAAATGAAACCAACAACCATTTCCACATATTTATTTTTCGGAAAATTTCGGAAAAGAGAAAACGGGGGCTCACAGACGGTGAGCTCAACGGTTTAGTACTTTAGTACTGTCTGCCCTTCTCTTTTTAATCTGCTTCTCCCCGGCGCCTCTATTTCATGAAGACGAAGTAGACGGCCAAGATGAGGCAGAGGAATGCCATGGCATGGTTCCAATGTAGCGACTCGCCATTGAAGACGAGTGTGGCGAAGACGGTGAACACGGAGAGTGAGATAACCTCTTGTATCACCTTCAGCTGCATCAGCGTGTAGGGGCCGCCGTTGCCCACGAATCCCATCCTGTTGGCGGGCACCTGGCACGAATACTCGGGCAGGGCCAGCAGCCAGGAGCAGAGGATGATGAGGTAGAGGGGGGTGTCGTCGGTGAATACTTTCAGCTGCTGTAGCTTCAGGTGGCCATACCAGGCGATGGTCATGAAGATGTTGGAGATGATGAGCAGACCGATGGTGTAGAGTTGACTCATGGTGATGATTTAGTTTGATGTTTTGACCAATATTTTTTTGCCGTTGCTGATGTTTATGCCTCGCCGTGGGTGCTTCAGTGGCCGCCCGGCAAGGTCGAAGCGAGGAGCCTTGGCTGGTGCCTCCGCCGCTGCTTCGTCGATGGCCGCCGCCTGCTGTCGCAGCTCTTTCATGTCGTCGCGGGTGAGCACGAAGTCGTTGGTGAACGCCTCGCGCCACCACTCGGCATTGCAGCAGCTGTGGTCGGTGCTTTTGAATTCGGCGCTGTTGGGGTTGTTGGTGCGCGCATAGTCGTACCACGGCATGAAGAAGAGCCACTTGGCGCCCGCGCTCCACTGCTTGCTGATGGTGGGCACGTTGCCGCACTCGGTGAGGGCCACGAGCTTGGTGGGCGAATACTGTTGCAGAAACCTGTAGCAGGTGGAATAGATGTTGGCGGCATTGTTGTTGTTGTAGACGTCGATGCCTACGATGTCTACATAGTCGTCGCCGGGATACCATCGATAGCCGTCGCTGTAGGGCTTGCCCCATGCCGACGCTTGCGTCCACACCCAGATGAGGTTGTCGAGTCCTGCATCCTGGAAACGGTGGTACATGACGCGCCACAGCTCGTTGCACGCGTCGGCGTCACGCCCCCACCAGAACCACTGGCCTCCCGCCTCGTGCAGCGGGCGCCAGAGGACGGGGATGCCGGCTTGCTTCAGCAGCTTCAGGTAGGAGGCAATTTGGTCGATGTCCTTCATCATCTGCTTGTACTCGCCCGATGTGGGGTCAAAAATCTTGCGAACGTCGAAGGTCGTCTTGTCGGCCTCGGTACCCCAGTAGAACGAGTAGTTGCCACTGCTGTTGGCTGGCACGTTCCAATGCCAGAGGATGCTGACCACGCCGCCTTGGCGGTTCCAGGCACTGACCTCGCTGATGTTGGTGTAGTCTATCCATCCCCCCTTCGACGAGAAGGGATGGTGGATGTAGTCGAAGCCATTCAGGGCGGGCCATGTGCCAGTGTGCTGGTGCACCCACTTGGCTTCGTTCAGGTTCCAGTTCACATTGGCCATGGTGCCCGAGAGGGTCTTCTGGCCAGCAATGCTCTGTAGGCACTGCAGCAACTGCTCGGCCTCGGCTGAGCGCTGATGCGGCTCCTGCGCATATAATCCATGGGCGAAGGACAGCAGCAGAAGCAAGGGTAGGGCGAGATGTTTCATTTTCATGGTAGTGGATGTTTTTGCAATCGTCGCTGATGCTCAGTCCATGCGGTCGCGATAGTCCTCGAAGCGGTATCGGCGCAGCGTCTCGAGCGTGCCGTCGGCGTGGAGCATGGCGATGTCGGGGTGGATGATGCCGTTGAACATGGTGGTCTTCACGGTGGTGTAGTGTATCATATCCTCGAAGATGATCTCTTCGCCCACCTGTAGCTCGTGGTCGAACTGCCAGCTGCCCAGGAAGTCGCCGCTCAGGCAGCTGTTGCCCCCCAATCGGTAGACATCGGTCATTGGCTGTGCATCGGGATGGTCGATGTATTTGGCTCCTCGCACGTCGGGCATGTAGGGCATCTCGAGGCAGTCGGGCATGTGGCAGGTGAAGCTGACGTCGAGGATGGCCGTGCGAATGGCGTGGTCGTCCACGATGTCTACGACGTGGCTCACCAGCGGCCCTGTCTGCCAAGCGAAGGCGCTGCCCGGCTCCAGGATGATGTGCAGCCAGGGGTAGCGCTGGTGCAGCCCCTTCAGGATGCTGACGAGGAGGGGCACGTCGTAGTCGCGCCGCGTCATCAGGTGGCCTCCGCCCAGGTTGAGCCATTTCAGCTGGGGGAACCAAGGCACGAAGTGCCGCTCGATGTGCTGCAG
Source organism: uncultured Prevotellaceae bacterium (assembly GCA_902790625.1). Lineage (GTDB taxonomy): Bacteria > Bacteroidota > Bacteroidia > Bacteroidales > Bacteroidaceae > Prevotella. The sequence continues at coordinate 135,265 of CADASP010000018.1, forward strand.
CGTGCGCTGGAGCACGTCGGCTCCGCTCTCGCAGTGGCAGTGGCAGTGGAATCCCTCCACATGCGGGGGCAGCTGCTGGGGCAGACGGTCGGCGGTGATGCCAAAGCGGGTGCCGGGGGCGCAGGGGTTGTAGAGCAGGGTGCCCACCTCGCTGTATTCGGGATTGACGCGCAGGCCGATGGAGCAGCCGTGGGCAACGGCGGCACGGTGGTGGCGCTGGTACTGCGAGAGGGAGTTGAAGGTGAGGTGGCTCGACAGGCGGGCTATCTCGTCAATCTCGTCGTCGATGTAAGCGGGCGAATAGGTGTGCGCCTTGTTGCCAAAGCACTCCACGGCCAAGCGGGCCTCCCACAGCGAGCTGGCCGTGGTGCTGCCAATGTATTCGCGGAAGATGGGGAACGTCTTCCACAGGGCGAAGGCCTTGAAGGCTAAGATGATTTCCACCTGGGCTTCGCTTGCCACGTGGCTGATGAGCTGCAGGTTGCGGCGCAGCTTCGCTTCTTCGATGATGTAGACTGGGCGTGTCATGATGAGGACTATTACTGAAGCGACTCCGAGAAGTAGTGCTGACGGATGGGCAGGGCCACAGCGTTGCCCTTCAGCTCGATGACGCGCAACAAACGGATGTCGGCCGACGATGCTCCCACCTTGACGGTGAAGCGTCCGGGGCTGACGTTCCACTGGCGCTGGCCGTCGTGGGTGTAGTAGCCCAGCTGCTCGGTGTAGAGTTTCATCTTCACCGTCTTCGTCTCGCCTGGCTGGAGCGCCACTCGGGCAAAGCCCTGCAACTGCAAGGGGCGGATGTGCTGGTCATCGGTGGTGGGCGAGAGGTACAGCTGTGTTATCTCGTCGGCAGCCACTGTGCCCGTGTTCTTCACTTCAAACGACAGCTCGAAACCCTCGTCGGCGGTGCTGGCTTCGGCGGGCAGCTGCAGGTTGGCGTAGTCGAAGGTGGTGTAGCTCAAGCCATAGCCGAAGGGCCACTGCACGCGTGGATCGGCGCAGGAGGAATAGTTGTAGCACAGGGGTTCGTAGACTTCTGTATTGGGATAGCTCACCGACAGCTTGGCCGATGGTGCCACGTGGCCATAGAGGATGTCGGCCACGGCGCGCCCGCCCTCCTCGCCTGGATACCAGGCCTGCACCACGGCGGCGCAGCGCTCGGCCAGCCCCGACACCACCTGTGCCCTGCCGCCAAACAGCACCAGCACCACGGGCTTGCCTGTGGCGATGAGGGCCTCGACATACTGCTCCTGTCGACCGGGCAGCCGCAGTCCCTGTCGGTCGCGGTTCTCGCCGCAGAGCATCACGTTCTCGCCCATGGCGGCAATGATGACGTCGGCCTGGCGGGCCATGCGCAGGGCCTCGGCCCAGTCGGCCTTCTCGCCCGAGTCCACCTTGCGGTGCAGCAGCGCATATTCCCATGCACGCTCGTCGCCCAGCTCGCTGTATTGGGTCTCAATCTCTTCCGTCCAGTCGCAGCCTCGCGAATAGCTGATGCTGAAGCCTTCGGGCTTCTGCTGCTCCATGCCCTCCAACAGGCGCACGATGTGCGGATGCTCCAGGTCGTCGGTGATGCGCTTCCAAAAATAGGCCATAGCGGGGAAGGAGTAGTCGCCGCACATGGCCCACATGGAGTTGGCGTTGGGGCCAGTGACGAAGACGCGAGCCGCCTGTAGGGGCAGGATGCCATTGTTTTGCAACAGCACCACCGACTGCGTGGCGATGTCGTAGGCTGTCTGCCGCTCTTCGGGACTGTCGAGGACGATGTCGCCTTGGCTGTAGAGATAGGGGGCCTTGTCCATCAGTCCGGCGCGGAACTTATAGCGCAGCACATTCTTCACGGCACGCTCCAGCACGTCGGGCTTCACCAGCCCCTGGTCGATGGCCTCTTGCAGGTGGGCGTAGTTGGTGCCGCGTGGGAAGTCGACGTCGTTGCCCGCATTGATGGCAGCGGCAGCCTTCAACACCACGGGCGATACTCCTAACTCCTCACTCCTCACTCCTAACTCCTCACTCTCAACGGGCAGTTGGTCGATGGCCGTATAGTCGCTCACCACCATGCCGTCGAAGCCCAGATAGCCGCGCAGGATGTCGGTCAGGATTTCGCTGTTGGCCACGCAGTTGGTGCCATGCACGGCGTGGTAGCCCGGCATCAGCGCTCGGCTGCCCGCCAGACGTATCATGGCCTCGTGGGGCATCAGTATCTCTTCCATCAGCTCCTTCTCGTCGGCATCGCCGCCTCCGCCATAGCCTAAGTAGTGCTTGGAGCAGGCTCCCACGCCGCGCTTCAGGTCGCCCAGCTGAAGTCCGCGCACGAAGGCGGTGCCCATGACGGCCGATAGGTAGGCATCCTCGCCATACGACTCTTCCAAGCGGTTGAAGCTGGGCGTGCGGCACACGTCGACCATCGGCGAGAGCGACAGCACACCACCCATGCTGCGCAGCAGGGTGCCCGTCTGGCGGGTCTTCAGCTCGGCCAATTCAGGGTTGAACGAGCATGCCTGTCCTATCTGCTGTGGATAGATGGTGGCCCCACGTGTGTTCACCCCTGATAGCACCTCCTCGTGGAAGAGGGCGGGAATGCCGTTGGGCGTGTTCTGCATCAGCCATTGCTGCACGGCGGCCACGCGCTGGCGCAGCACGCTGGGCTCCATGTTCTTCTGGCTGGCAAACTGAGAGAAGTGGCCAATGCCGTAGGGGATAAGCTGTCGGCAGCAGGCGGTGTCGAGCTGCCCCTGGTCGTCGAAGAGCTCGTCCATATACGTGCTTTGCAGCTGGGCGATGCGCTCCTCTTGCGACATGCGCTGATAGAGTTCGTCAACCTGCTGCTCAAGGCTGTCGCTGGGAGCCGAGCAGCCCGTGGTCAGTGCGGTCAGAGTCATCATAGCCATCATGATTACTGTTGTCTTCTTTTTTTTTCTTAGCGTGGGGCTGATGTTCATAGTTGTTTAGTTATAATAGTAATACCAATAGGTGTCGTGGAAGTCGTCTTCGGTGCGCAGCCGTCGCTCCGATTTGCGTGGATAAATGGAGTCCATCTGGTGGAACTGCTCGAAGCGGTGCATCATCATGCTGTCGCTATAATTATATAATAATGTGTCGGCATTCAGGTGTCGGTAGAGCACCAGCGCCTCGCGATAGTGGCGGGGCAGCGAGTCGTTCACGGTGTAGTAGCGTGGCAGCTGGCGTGTGAAGGCATCGAGCTGGCGGTTGATGAGGCTGGCCATCAGCCGATAGTCGCGATAGGCGTGCGTCACTGCCGAGTCGTTCGCTACGCATGCCAGATGCTCCAGAGTGTCTATATACTGGCTGGTGGAGAGTCGCTTGGCGTAGGGGTTCACGTCTAAGTAGACGCGCCGTGTGGTGTCGGCCTGCAATGCTACGCGCAGTGCCGAGTCGTTGCGGATGGCAATGCTGTCAGGGCCTATGCCAAAGAGCTGCCAGAGCAACGTGTCGGGCATCACCAGCAGATGGCTGTTGCTGCCCCTCAGAGGCAGCAGGTCGGCACCGGTGCCGCTGATGGGGTATTCGAAGAGACGCTCGCCCAGCTGGCCTTTCTGCGCCAAGGCGAAGGCTCTGAGCATGGTCAGGCTGGCATCGCTCTCCAGCGACCGATGTCCCACGCGCAGGGCCTCGTCGGCATCGCCCTGCATCAGTGCCACCTCGGCACGCGCCTTGTAGTGGGCCACTGCCTGGGTGTTGCCCGCACTGGCCACCATCAGCATCATGGCTGCCATCTGCAACACATTGATCCACATGCAGCGCGAGAGCAATCCCAGGGCACCCTTCTGCTCGGCGGCGAAAGTGGGCACCTTGCGCGCCACAATCACCACGCCCACCCATAGCACCAGCACCAGCGGCCCTGCCCACAGCCAATGCCCCCACCTGAAGGGGAAGGAAACGCTGCTCACAAAGGCCAGTAGCAGAAACGAGGGCAGATAGGTGAGCGCATGGGAGCGGCGTGACAGGCGGGTGATGACATACACCAGCAGCTGCACCACCACCAGCACCGTCGTGATGATGAGGGTGCCCACGTTGCGGTCGTAGTGCGTCTTGCCGCCGCTGAGCCAGTGTTGGGCCACTGAGAGCATGTCGGCTTGGAAGAAATAGAGCCAGCCAAGGCAGAACAATAGGAAAAGAACAAGGCACACCATGCGGATTGTCAGTGTGTTGTCCTTCTTGTCGGTATCATTAGAGTGCATCTTTGCCAATAAGTTTGCTGCAAAAGTACGAATTATTCGCCAAAGAGCAAAAAAAAAGGAGAAGAATTGAATCTGCAATAAAATATTTTCTTTACCTTTGCACACAAATATCAAGAAAGATGCTCAGACAAACACTCGCATTTGTGGTTGCCGCCATGCTCTTCTCGGCCTGCCACAAAGATAAAAAGCACGAGGAGCGCCAGCCCGCCACCCTGTCGGTTTTGGTGTACATTGCTGGCGACAACAACCTGCAATCGTTTATCCACAACGACATAGCCCAGATGGTGGAGGGCAGCCAGACCATCGGTGCCGACTGCCATCTGCTGCTGTTTGTGGATGCTGCTGGCAAGCGCCCCTACTATGTGAAGGTGGAGAAGGGCGACACGGTGCACGTGAAGACCTTCGGCCAGGAGCTGAAGAGCAGCGACCCGGCGACGCTCACAGAGGCTCTGCAATGGATGCGCCAGAACTACGAGGCCAAGAGCTACGGCTTGGTGCTGTGGGGCCATGCCGACGGATGGACGATATGGCAGAAGGATGGCGACAGTTCACCTCGGCGTGCCTACGGACAGGACAGGACGGGCGGCGAGCAGTGGATGAACATCCCCGACATGGCGCGCGCCATCGGTCAGGCCATGGGAGACCAGCGGCTGCGCTTCATCTTTGCCGACTGCTGTTGCTTCCAGAGTGTGGAGTCGGCTTACGAATTGCGCCATTCGGCCGACTGCATCATTGCCTCGGCAGCTGAGATACCGGGCGAGGGCGCACCCTATCACACCGTTATCCCCGCACTCTTCAGCCAGCGCGACGATTTCGCCCAGATGGCGGCAGATGCATACTACCAGCAGACGTCGGGCGGCTACCGCGAGCCCATGTCGGTGGTGATGACCAGCCAAATGGAACGCTTGGCCGATGCCACACGCACCGTGCTGAAGCAGAGCCTGACACACATAGACGAGGGCTATCCTGACGTGGAGGGACTCATCTACTACTACGACCAGACGCTCTTCGACATGCAGGACTTCATGCTCCGCCATGCCTCGCCTGAGAACTACGCCCAGTGGAAGAGTGTCTTCGACCAGGCCGTGCCCCATCGCACCTTTGTCCCTGTGTGGATGGCCAACCACGTGCCCTATCTCAGCGCGTGGAGCTCCGACGTGTTCCGCGACTTCGAGGTGACCGAAGAGCGATTTGGCTGTGTGAACATGTTTGTGCCACAGAACAGCACCACGAAGAACAAGCGGCAGCAGAACGAGCGCATCAGCCAGATGCAGTGGTACAAAGCCGCTGGCCTCGATGAGCTGGGATGGTGACACCCACCTCTACAGCCCCTTTTCCGCCCTTTTTCGTCGGCGCGATGAAAAAAAACTACTTTTTCCTTTGTGGTATAATTTTTTTTTCCTACCTTTGCACCCGCAAAACGAAAGAATGGCTCGCAGCAGCCCGCACCTGGTCGGTTCATCTAACGGTTAGGATACAAGATTCTCAATCTTGGCATAAGGGTTCGATTCCCTTACCGACTACCACCAAAGAAGCCCTGAGCAAGGCACGAAAAGACTCATCATCCATCTATCCGGTCGGTTCATCTAACGGTTAGGATACAAGATTCTCAATCTTGGCATAAGGGTTCGATTCCCTTACCGACTACCATCAAAAAAGAGGCCCCTGCACGAGAGGCCTCTTTTTTTCATTCACTCACTCAACCAAATGCCACATGCAGCATTACAGGGGAGTGAGCACACCCGGAATTCACAGAAAAATAGTTCACAGAAGAATCCCGACCTGCGGTATAAACCTGATATTCGTAGCGGTCGGACGACAAATCCGTCCGAGCGGGGTCACCAGTAGGGGCGGACCTTGTGTCCGCCCGCAAACGGCTTGACCCACGCGGACGGACACAAGGTCCGTCCCTACGGTTCGAATACAGTTTTTGAAAGACGCGAAGCTTAATCTGTGCCAGCGGTCATGGTTTATGCCTTTATCATTGATTCCCAGTGTTATCTACTACAGAGCGGTCTTTTTAAAAACCAAATAAAACCACCAAAAACATGTTTTATTTGGTTCTATTTGGTTTTATCTTTTTTTTGAAAGACGCGAAGCGTAATCTATGGGGTGGATTCAGGAGCGGCGGCGCACGACAAACAGGGAGCAGGAGGCACCGCCGAGGGAAAAGGGGCATGCTTTTTAGGTTGGCAGCGGGCGGGGACATGATTGGCAGCGGCCGCTGCCAATGATGGCAGCGAACGCCGCATGGCAGCGGCCGCTGCCAACCGAAATTTATAAGTGATGATGAATCCTAAAACCTAATTGCATAGTTGACATTCATGGCACAAGTCCATAACTCCACCCAACCCTTGAATTCGTTCATGGTGTTGTAATGATTAAGTGATGCTTAGGCAAAAAATTGCGGCCATAACTTTGCCGTTCTGCTTTTTTTCTTGTACCTTTGCATGCCGAGAGGAATGCGAGTGGGGTGGCCCGCCGTGTTCGTAACGATTGTGAGTCATGATACAGGAAATAGAAATGCGTGTTTTGCCGCAGGTGGCTGCCCAGAGCGACCATCTGCGCCGCTATGTGTGCGACGAGAAGGGCATCGCCCCGAGCGCCCTCAAGGCCGTGCGGGTGCTGCGCCGCTCGATTGATGCACGCCAGCGCACGGTGTACGTCAACCTGCGGGTGCGGCTGTATATCAACGAGGAGCCTTCCGACGAGGGCTTCGCGCGCACACAATATAATGTGGTGGACGATGCGCCACAGGTGGTGGTGGTGGGTGCCGGTCCCGGTGGACTGTTTGCCGCCCTGCGACTGATAGAGCTGGGGCTGCGCCCCATCGTGCTGGAGCGGGGCAAGGATGTGCACGAGCGCAAGAAAGACCTGGCAGCCATCAGCCGCAACCAGGCCGTCGACGGCGAGAGCAACTACTGCTTTGGCGAGGGTGGGGCAGGGGCCTACAGCGACGGCAAGCTCTTCACCCGCTCGAAGAAGCGGGGCAGCATTGAGAAGATTCTGAATGTGTTCTGTCAGCATGGGGCCTCAACGGCCATCCTGGCCGATGCCCATCCCCACATTGGCACCGACCGTCTGCCGCAGGTGATAGAGGCCATGCGCCGCACCATTATCGAGTGTGGCGGCGAGGTGCACTTCCAGACGAAGGTGACCCGCCTGATTATGAGTGGTGAGAGGTGTGAGGTGAGAGGTGAGAGGTGTGGGGCGAGTGGTGAGGTGAGAGGTGAGAGAATAGTTGGCAGTGGCGAAAGCCGTGTCATCGGAGTCGAGGCCGAAGTAACCTCTCACCCCTCACCTCTCACCCCTCACCCCTCACCCCCCACCACTCACCTCTCCTTCATGGGGCCTGTCATTTTGGCCACAGGCCACTCGGCCAGAGACGTTTACAGGTATCTGGCAGAAGAAAAGGTTGAGATGGAGGCGAAGGGCATCGCCGTAGGCGTGAGGCTGGAGCATCCCTCGCTCTTGATCGACCAGATACAGTATCACAACAAGGAAGGCCGTGGGCGCTGGCTCCCTGCCGCCGAGTATTCGTTCGTCAGTCAGGTTGATGGTCGGGGTGTCTACAGCTTCTGCATGTGTCCCGGTGGCTTCGTCATCCCCGCCGCCACTGGCCCCGAGCAGGTGGTGGTGAATGGAATGAGTCCTTCGAGCCGTGGCACGCGGTGGAGCAACAGCGGCATGGTGGTGGAGCTGAGGCCCGACGACGTGGAGGGCGACGATGTGCTGCGCGTGCTGCGCTATCAGGAGCAGCTGGAGCGCACCTGCTGGCAGCAGGCCAACAGGAAGCAGACGGCTCCGGCGCAGCGCATGGCCGATTTTGTGCGCGGCAAGATGAGCTTCGACCTGCCCTCCAGCTCCTACGCCCCTGGGCTGCTGTCGTCGCCCCTGCATTTCTGGATGCCCCAGCCTGTGGCCCATCGCTTGCAGCAGGGGTTCCAGCTCTTCGACCGTCAGGCGCATGGATTCCTCAGCAACGAGGCGGTGGTGATAGGCGTTGAGACGCGCACCTCGTCGCCCCTGCGCATCGTACGCAATGACGAAACCCTCATGCATGTCAGGGTTCAGGGCCTCTTCCCCTGTGGCGAGGGGGCTGGCTATGCGGGGGGCATCGTGTCGGCAGCCGTAGATGGAGAGCGCTGCGCCGAGATGTGTGCGCAATACTTGGGAGTTAGGAGTTAGGAGTTAGGAGTTAGGAGTTAGGAGTTGGGATTCACCGTTAAAAATATTTAAAGCTGCGGCAAAAACTCCTAACTCCTAACTCCTAACTCCTAACTCTTTTGTACCTTTGCACCCCAAAAGAGAAAGCTTTTTTAATAGGTATGGAAATTGCAAGCAAATACGACCCCAAAGAGGTCGAAGCTAAGTGGTATCAGTATTGGTTGGATAACAAGCTCTTCAGCTCGAAGCCCGATGGCCGCGAGCCTTACACCATTGTCATCCCACCACCCAACGTGACGGGTGTGCTCCACATGGGGCACATGCTCAACAATACGATTCAAGACATTCTGGTGCGCCGTGCCCGCATGGAGGGCAAGAATGCCTGCTGGGTGCCCGGCACCGACCACGCCAGCATTGCCACCGAGGCCAAGGTGGTGAAGAAGCTGGCCGCCGAGGGCATCAAGAAGCGCGACCTGACACGCGAGCAGTTCTTGGAGCATGCCTGGGACTGGACGCACGAGCATGGGGGCATCATCCTGAAGCAGTTGCGCCGCCTGGGTGCCAGCTGTGACTGGGACCGCACCGCCTTCACCATGGACGAGGTGCGCTCCGAGAGCGTCGTCAAAGTGTTTGTAGACCTCTACAACAAGGGACTCATCTACCGAGGGCTGCGCATGGTGAACTGGGACCCCAAGGCCCTCACCGCCCTCTCCACCGAGGAGGTCATCTACAAGGAGGAGAAGAGCCACCTCTTCCATCTGAAATACTACGTGGATGGTCCTGTATGTAGCGATATTATCGCTACAAACGGAACAGACGGCAACGTCGTCCACAAGGACGAGAAGGGCTACTACGCCGTGGTGGCCACCACACGCCCTGAGACCATCATGGGCGACACCGCCATGTGCATCAACCCCAAGGACCCGAAGAACCAATGGCTGAAAGGCTGCAAGGTCATCGTGCCGCTGGTGGGGCGCGTCATCCCCGTCATCGAAGACCGCTACGTGGACATCGAGTTTGGCACGGGCTGCTTGAAGGTGACACCTGCCCACGACACCAACGACTATATGCTGGGCAAGACCCACAACCTGGACACCATCGACATCTTCAACCCCGACGGCACCATCAGCGCCCAAAGCCCGCTCTATGTGGGCATGGACCGCATGGACTGCCGTAAGCAGATTGTGAAAGACCTGCAGGACGCCGGACTGATGGAGAAGGTGGAGGACTACACCAACAAGGTGGGCTACAGCGAGCGCAACCCCGACACGGCCATCGAGCCGCGCCTCTCGCTGCAGTGGTTCCTCAAGATGAAGCATTTTGCCGACATCGCCCTGCCCCCAGTGCTCAACGGCGAGATGAAGTTCTATCCGCAGAAGTATGTGAACACCTACAAGAACTGGCTGGAGAACATCCAAGACTGGTGCATCAGCCGTCAGCTGTGGTGGGGACATCGCATACCGGCCTATTACTATCAGGACAGTCCCGAGAGGTTCGTCGTGGCCGAGACTGCCGAGGAGGCCCTGGAGCTGGCACGCAAGGAGAGTGGCAATGCCAACCTACAGCTCTCCGACCTGCGCCAGGACGAGGATGCCCTCGACACCTGGTTCTCCAGCTGGCTATGGCCCGTGTCGCTCTTCGACGGCATACGCCATCCCGGCAACGAGGAAATCAACTACTATTATCCCACCAGCGACCTGGTCACCGCCCCCGACATCATCTTCTTCTGGGTGGCACGCATGATCATGGCTGGCGAGGAGTATATGGGTAAGTACCCCTTCAAGAATGTCTATTTCACCGGCATCGTGCGCGACAAGCTGGGGCGCAAGATGTCGAAGAGCTTAGGCAACAGCCCCGACCCCATCGAGCTGATAGAGAAGTTTGGTGCCGACGGCGTGCGCATGGGCATGATGCTCTCGGCTCCTGCCGGTAACGACATCCTCTTCGACGAGGCGCTGTGCGAGCAGGGACGCAACTTCAACAACAAGATATGGAACGCCTTCCGCCTGGTGAAGGGCTGGCAGGTGAGCAGCGATGCCGAGCAGACAAGTGCCGAGAAGCTGGCCATGAAGTGGTTTGATGCCAAGCTGAAAGCCGCCGCCGCCGAACTCGACGACATGTTCTCGAAATACCGCATATCAGACGCCCTGATGGTGGTCTACAAGCTCTTCTGGGATGAGTTCTCGGCATGGTATCTTGAAATGGTGAAGCCCGCCTATGTGGATGGACAGCAGCAGCCCATCAACGTAGCGACCTACGAGGGCACGCTGCGCTTCTTCGAGACCCTGCTGAAGATGCTCCACCCCTTCATGCCCTTCATCACAGAAGAGCTGTGGCAGGCACTCTACGACCGCAAGGACGGCGAGAGCATCATGCGCGACCAGCTCGTGCTCGACGGCTTGACCGCCGAGGAGCAGCAGCTGCTGGCCGACATAGAGCAGGTGAAGCAGGTGGTGTCGGGGGTGCGCACCGTGCGCAGCCTGAAGAATATTGCGCCCAAAGAACAACTTGAGCTGCAATGCGTTAGCCGTAATCGCTTCGAGGCTTACAATACCATCATCATGAAGATGGCCAACCTGAAGGGCATCAGCATCGTTGACGAGAAGGATGCTACTGCCAGCACCTTCATGGTCGACACCGACGAGCTGGCCGTGCCCCTTGGCGACCTGATTGATGTGGAAGCCGAGATACAGAAGATGCAAGCTCAGCTGCAGCATCTGGAAGGCTTCTTGGCCGGTGTGCAGAAGAAGCTCCAGAACGAGCGCTTCGTGCAGAACGCCCCCGAGGCCGTGGTGGCTATGGAGCGCAAGAAGCAGAGCGATGCCGAGGAGAAGATTGCTGCGCTGAAGGATTCCATCGCTGCCCTGCGCAAGGCATGAATATAAAAACTGAATCAGAGACATGGAATCGTTCCAATGGTTGATCAACCTCTTCACTAACACCGAGTCGGTGGCCCACATAGCGTTGCTCTATGCGGTGGTCATCGCCGTGGGTGTCTATTTGGGCAAAATCAAGGTCTGCGGCATCTCGCTTGGTGTCACCTTCGTGCTCTTTGCCGGCATCGTGGCGGGTCATTTCGGTTTCACCGCACCCACCGACATCCTGACGTTCATCCAAGACTTTGGCCTCATCCTCTTCGTCTTCATGATAGGATTGCAGGTGGGGCCAGGCTTCTTCGAGAGCTTCGGCACGGCGGGCATCAAGCTGAACGGACTGGCTGCCACGGCCATCGCGCTCAACATCCTGGTGATGTTTGGGTGCTATTTCCTCTTCTTCGACACCAGCGACAAGAGCACCCTGCCCATGATGGTGGGCACGCTCTATGGTGCCGTGACCAACACCCCCGGTCTTGGTGCCGCCAACGAAGCCCTTGGCAGCGTATATGGCGACGGAGCACCGCAGATAGCCTCGGCCTATGCCTGTGCCTATCCGCTGGGCGTGCTCGGCATCATCGGGGCCATCATCCTGGTGCGCTACCTCTGCAAGGTGCACTTGGAGAAGGAGGAGGCCGACCTGGAGGCACAGGCCAATGCCAACGTGAACAAGAAGCCCCACAAGATGCACCTCGAGGTGACCAACAAATACTTGGAGGGCAGGACATTGCTGCAGGTGCACGACTTCCTGAACCGCGACTTCGTGTGCTCGCGCATCCTCCACGACGGCCATGTGTCCATCCCCAACCGCAACACCGTGTTCCATATCGGCGACCAGCTCTTCATCGTCTGTTCTGAGGCCGACTGGGAGGCCATCGTGGCATTCATAGGCCCCGTCATCGAGGTTGACTGGGAGCAGACCGACCAGCCGATGGTGTCGAAGCGCGTGGTGGTGACCAATCCCAACGTGAACGGGAAGACCTTCGGACAGATGCACTTCAGCAGCGTCTATGGCGTCAACGTCACCCGCGTCACCCGTCATGGCATGGACCTCTTCGCATCGCCTTCGCTGCCTTTGCAGGTGGGCGACCGCATCATGGTGGTAGGCCCCGAGGATGCCGTCGACCGTGTGGCCAGCAAGATGGGCAACAGCCTGAAGCGCTTGGACGCGCCCAACATTGCCACCATCTTCGTGGGCATCTTCCTCGGCATCATCTTCGGTTCGCTGCCCTTCATCCCGGGTATGCCGCTGATGAAGCTGGGCATCGCCGGAGGCCCCCTCATCATCGCCATACTCATTGGCCGCTATGGCTACAAAATCAAGCTGGTCACCTACACCACCACCTCGGCCAACATGATGCTGCGCGAGATAGGCCTGGTGCTCTTCCTGGCCAGCGTGGGCATCAAGGCTGGAGCCGGATTCTTTGAGACAGTGATGGAGGGCGACGGCTTGCTCTATGTGCTCACCGGCTTCCTCATCACCGTCATCCCCATCCTCATCATCGGCCCCATCGCCCGCGTCAGGTTCAAGTTCAACTACTTCACCATTGCCGGCATGATGGCCGGAACCTACACCGACCCACCCGCACTGGCCTACTCCAACAGCATCTGCTCGAAAGAGGCGCCTGCCGTGGGCTACTCCACCGTTTACCCCCTCGCCATGTTCTTGCGCATACTCACCGCGCAGCTCATCGTGCTCTTCTTCTGTCAATAACATAATAAATAATACACGTGTAAAATGATGAACAACTTCAGACTATTGTTAGGAGCGCTGGCCCTGTCGGCCTCGCAGGTGGCGATGGGCCAGGGAGCCAAGAACATCGTCATCAGCGAGGTGCTCACCAACAACGCTTCGAGCATTCAGGATGAGTTTGGGCAGCGCGAAGCCTGGATTGAGTTGGAGAACACGTCGTACACCACCTACAACGTGCGCGGCATGTTTATCACCACCAATCGCCAGGTGCTCAACAAAGAGCTGAGCGCACCCCAGCGCATCAACCTCATGAGCATCATCCCCAGTGGCGACGAGCGCACCAGCATGGGCGCCCGCCAGCACCTGGTGCTCTTTGGCAACAGCAACCCCGCACAGGGCAAGCTGCATCTCACAGTGCCACTGCCCGACTCCGCAGCCGTATGGGTCGCCCTCTACAATGGCAACGGCGTGGAACTCATCGACTCCGTATCGGTGCCGCTGCTCTCTGCCGACTGCTCTTATGCCCGCCAGAAGAGCGGATGGACCGTGAAGACACCCAGCCAGGTGACACCGGGCATCGAGAACACAGCGGGCGACGGAGTGACCGAGAAGACGGGCGTCGACAAGTTTAAGGAGCAAGACCCGCACGGCTTTGCCATGACCATCATGGCCATGGGCATCGTCTTCCTCTGCCTCGCCTTGCTGTGGCTGTTCTTCACACTCTTCGGCTTGCTTATGCGTCATCTCGACACGGCCAAGAAGGTGGCTAATGCACAGCCCATCAAGCCCATCACCAAGACGGTGGAGAAGACCGCTGAGGTGGCACACAAGACGGGCAACATCCTGCAGGAGGGATTCGACATGAAGGGCATCGACATGGAGGTCTACTTAGCCGTCATCGGCTTGGCACTCCGACAGTACGAAGACGACATCCACGACGTGGAGAGCGGCATCATCACTATCCGCTCGAAAGACACCGACTGGGACGACGAGTACAGCCAGATGACACATTGGCACGACCCCTTCCGACCCAGCGACCACAACGCGCCTGCCATACCCACCATGCCAGCGCAGCACTAAAAATAAGCCCCTCCCCCCCAAGGGGGGAGAGCATATAGACCCAACGCCCCCGCAAAACGATAGTAGCCCCTTCGGGGCAGAAGGGGGGCTTCATCACCACAATACAAAAGCCATTATTATGAAAACTTACGAATATAAAGTGAAAGGCGTCAACTACGAGGTGGAAATCGCCGAAGTGGAAGGAAAAATCGCCAAAGTCATCGTCAACGGCATCCCCTTCGAGGTGGAGATGCAGAAACCCATCAATGCCGCCAAGCACCCCGCGCTGGCCTCGAAGGCCCAGCCCGCCGTGGTGGCTCCCGCCGCTGCTGCCCCCGCACCCGCGCAGGCTCCAGCCCCGAAGCCGCAACCACAACCACAGGCATCGGCTCCTGCTGGTGGACATTCGCTGAAGGCTCCGCTGCCCGGCACCATCATCGACGTGAAGGTGCAGGTGGGTCAGCAGGTCAACGTGGGCGACACTGTGCTGGTGCTCGAAGCCATGAAGATGCAAAACAACATCGAGTCGGAATATGCCGGAAAGGTGTCCTCAGTGCTCGTGAAGCCGGGAGAGACCGTCATGGAGGGCACCGTGCTCGTCACCATCGAGTGACAAGCCCCTCCCCCCGAAGGGGGGAGCAAATAGACCCAAAGCCCCCGCAAAACTATAATCCCCAAACGACCAAACGACAAATATCCCAAACGACTAAAATACAATGTTTGACTTTATAGCTGAAAACTTCAATGAGTTCCTCACCTACACAGGCTTTGCCAATGCCACTGCGGGGAATCTCATCATGATAGTGGTCGGAGCCATCTTCATCTACCTGGCCATCAAGAAAGACTTCGAACCCCTGCTCCTCGTCCCCATCGGGCTGGGCATCATCCTGGGAAACATACCATTCCGAGGCGACGCCGGACTCGAAATAGGACTCTACGAGGACAACTCCGTGCTCAACATCTTCTACCAGGGCGTGCGGCAAGGGTGGTACCCACCACTCATCTTCCTCGGCATCGGAGCCATGACCGACTTCTCGGCCTTGCTGGCCAACCCCAAGCTCATGCTCGTGGGGGCAGCAGCACAGTTTGGCATCTTCGGAGCCTATATGATCGCCCTCGCACTCGGCTTCGAACCCAACCAGGCGGCAGGCATCGCCATCATCGGCGGTGCCGACGGGCCCACAGCCATCTTCCTCAGCTCCAAACTCTCGCCGAACCTCATGGGAGCCATCGCCGTGTGCGCCTACAGCTACATGGCCCTGGTGCCACTCATCCAGCCGCCCATCATGCGCCTGCTCACCACGAAGAAAGAGCGCGTCATCAAGATGAAGCCCGGGCGCAATGTCAGCCAGACAGAGCGCATACTCTTCCCCATCATCGGGCTGCTCATCACCACCTTCATCGTGCCATCGGCACTGCCACTGCTGGGCATGCTCTTCTTCGGCAACCTGTTGAAGGAGAGTGGTAAGACCACACGCCTGGCCAAGACTGCTGGCAACGCCCTCAACGACATCGTGGTGGTGCTCCTCGGCCTTACCGTGGGCTGCTCCACGCAGGCCAGCGAGTTCCTCACGTGGAACACCGTGTTCATCTTCGCCATCGGCGCCTTCGCCTTCGCCATCGCCTCGGCCAGCGGCGTCTGCTTCGTGAAGCTGATGAACCTCTTCCTCCCGAAGGACAAGAAGATCAACCCGCTCATCGGCAATGCCGGCGTGAGCGCCGTTCCTATGGCTGCCCGCATCAGCCACAACATGGGATTGGAGTACGACCGCCACAACTTCCTGCTCATGCACGCTATGGGTCCCAACGTAGCAGGAGTCATCGGCTCGGCAGTGGCAGCAGGAGCACTACTCGGATTCCTGTCGTAAAAGGCACTACAGCCATTAAGCTCACAATCTTTACTTCGATACCCATCAACCACAATGAGCAGCCCATCCATGGGCTGCTCATTTCTTTGATGAGTCGCATTAGTTAAGCACGAGCAGCATGAACAACTCAGTCACTTGATTGCGGATAATTATTACAGGAAAATACCTTGCACTACTTGCACCGCTGCCCCGTCTTATAACCTTTGTTGGGTATTATCTTGCACCGCTGCCTTGTTTTTTTGACCTTAGTTAGGAATTCTCTTGCACAGCATGTTCGCACCAGAAGCGCGAGCGTTCCCTCTCACATCGTTAGCCGAGGATGCTCGTCCTCCCGGCAAACTGTATATATATATGCAGTTTCATCTGGGTGGCACTTTTCGGGAAAAAGCTAACGACTTTTTGGAAAAAGTCCATGCCATTTTCCAAAAACTAACGCCTTTTTCCGCTGAGGCGCTCTCGGCTACCAGAAAAGAATATAAATCCAGTCAGACTGTATGTATATTCGTTTCCGTCCTTCAAGGGCTGCTTAGGGTGCTACCCTGAAAAACTCAAAATTTATAAATATGAGAGGGTATTTGTCATGATTATTCACAATGGTTGTGTTGCTGCTCGTAGGGTTCGAGCATGATTTGGGGCGTGTTTAGAAAAAAAGTGACGGTTCGTTAAGTCTTTTTCGCCATTTTTACGTTTACTATAGTAGAGGCTAATCTGAAAACGATGAACAAAGAAACGGAACAGATACTGACTGAGTTGGAAAGGATTGTCGTGGAGCGACAAGACTGGCTGTTCCGCTTTGCCTACATGCGCATCGGCATCAGAGAGGATGCCGAGGACGTGGTGCAGGATGCGCTGCTGAGCGTGTTCCGAAGGCTGAGGGAGAAGACGCAGATGGACAGCGTCGAGCAATACGTCATCCGCGCCGTCAGCAATGCCTGCACGGACTACCTGCGGCGAAAACCGCTCCGCTTGGTGCCGATTGACAAGGCCGGGCAGGTAGCCGTCGGCGAGGGCGACCGCCAGATTCACGAGGAATTCCTGCGAGTCAACCGCCTACTCGACTCGCTGCCGCCGGAACAGTCGGAAATCGTCAGGCTGAAATGCTACGACGACCTGACGTTCAAGCAGATAGCCGAACTGCAAGGCATCCCAGAGGCAACAGCGAAGTCGCGCTACCGCTATGCCATCATCCACATTCAACAACGAATCAACAATAAAGGAGACACGAGATATGAACGAGTTTGAAGACATTGAGCAACTGCTCAAACCGCAATGTGAGTTCAAGGCGTCGGAGACGCTGAAGCAGCAGGTCATGGAGAAGGCGCGCGAGGAAATTCATCCCCGTCGCATCGTCAAGATGTGGCCCTGGCTGGCTGCTGCCTGCGTAGTGGGATTCATAATGATGCTGCTCATACCGCCCAAGTCGGCGACTGACGGTGAACAGCCCGTGGCAAAGGTTGAAACGCCGAAAGCCCCAGCGGCCAAGCAGGCTGAAACGACACACGAGCCCGCCACCGTCAAGGTTGAGACGCCGCAGCATCCCAAAGCTCAGAAACCTCGCAGAAAGGTCAGCAGAGCGAAGCAGCCCGAGCCGCAGGAAGAACCCGTCGAGATGAGTGAGGAAACGCGGCTACAATTGCTGTTGGCAAGCCTCAACAAAGACGAGCCGCAGATGGAGGACATCAATACTGAAGAAGAGATTCGCCAGATGCGCATGCGCGGCGAACGACTGATAAGCATGTATGAAGAAAATGACCAATAAACAACAACTGAAAACAGATATGAAACGCATTATTTCTTTAACCATATTCGCCGCCATGCAAATAGGCTGCATTGCTCAAGACAACCCGAAGTTGGAGAGCCTCTATGCCTATCTGAAGGCCAAGGGCTTAGTGAAATACTATACCCTCAGCAATAAAAATCAGGAGGGGCTCCGCAAGCGCTACGACTTCAACTTCGGACTTCATGACGACGGGCCAGCCCCCATCAAGGATTTCATGGGCAGGCTGCTCGATGCAAAG
>CADASP010000019.1 GCA_902790625.1 uncultured Prevotellaceae bacterium
GACTCATGTTGTGGCTCCGAGTCTCTGCTGGGGGCGCGGCCTGACGGCCCGCATCGCGCCCCCGCTGAGACTCCGACCCACAACATGAGCGGGTTGCACATTGGGAGAGGATGCTCATTCTGAGACACGCACAGGGCGCACGGATTGACCGAGGCGACGGATGCTGCTGCCCGAGAAGATGAAGCTCAAATAGAAGTTCAGGTCACCCGCGTAGATCGGGCCGCTCTCGTAGAGCGTGCGCGACCAGTAGCCGCCGTCCGAGCCCGCACCGCTGAGCGAACTACGGTAGCGAGACCCTGCTGCGGGAAGGAAAACGGAGTTGCCCGTATAGCCTTCCTTCTTGCTCGTGATTAAGCGACCATACACACCGTTCTGGGTGGTCCAAGTGGTGGTGGTGTAGTTGCTGTTGATGAGCTCGTCGAATTGCGCTTTGCTCGGCATGCGCCAAGCTGGCCCCCAGTTCACGTAGGCGGCATCGTCCTCCAGGTCAAGTTTGGTCTTGTCGTCAGTAAAGCCATTATAACCGAAGCTGCTGTCGGTGCAATACTTGGTCATTGTTTCTTCAATGCCGTTGCACCACTTGTAGGTGCTCCAGTCGTACCAGTCCTTTGTCTCCGTCTCGCCCCAAGCGAAGTAGTCGCCATAGTCCTCGGGACTGTCGGCACCGATGTTGCAAGTGGCCCACAGCGTGCCGCTGGGAAGGCCGAGGTCGACGAACTCATGGCCATCACTTGTATCGTAGTAGGCGGTGTAGGTGCCCGTGACATAATCCACGGCCAACAAATAGCCCTTCTCCACCACGTTCAGCACTATCGTCTTGACGGCCTTGCCGAAGGCATTGTAGAACATCAAGGTGCCCTGATAGGGACGGAACTTGTAGGTGGATGCGCCAGTATAGTTGGTCGTGCCGTCGGCGTTTAGATTGAACGTCGTACTACCACCCGACCATTTGCCCACCACCAATGAATTGTCAACGGCGTAGGGGTCGCCACCCACGTTGATTTCCTCCTTGGGCGCGTTGCCCAGGATGACATCTACCACACTCACGGCATCGGCGATGGTGAGCTGTTTGTCGCCATTCATGTCGCCCTTCACGATGGTCGTCTGGGCGCTCATGGCTGTTGCCGCAAAGAGCAGCACGAATGATAATAGTGTTTTTTTCATCGGATAATACGTTTTATTGTTTTAGTTTAAGATTCATCATCACGCGGAATGCCACCGCTCACGGCACCACATGCCGTCGGTCCCTGCTGGTGGCAACGGTGCAAAGTTACGCATTTTTATTAGAAACACCCTGCATCACAGCCCGTTTTTTTCTTCAAATGCAAGAATTCGCCACAAAAAGCCATATACCGAGGCATCCCGTACGCTACGCTTGCGAATAGCACATATAAAAATTGATTGATGATCCGCCATTCTGATGGGAGAATGGCACTTGAGCACATGAGGGACGTTATCATCCCATATCTATTATCCGCAGGTCGTCCGACCTGCCCCAGACATTCGCATGTGAGCCATTATTTCGGCCCAAACGAAAGAAAATCAGTTTTTTCTTTCGCAGATTGAATATTATTTGGTAATTTTGCCCGTCAAAAACAAAAGAAAGAGAACTTGACCCAACCAATGAAGACAATGATGAAACTGACGCACAAGGTGCTGCCCCTGCTGCTGGCCCTGCTGCCCTTGGCCGCCACGGCACAGGAGAGCGCCGCCGACGAGGAGCGACAAAAGGACAAGAACCACAACTTAGAGGTGGCGAAGAGTCTGGAGATACTGAACACGCTCTACAGCCAGCTGGACTTGTTTTATGTGGACTCGCTCAACCCTGGGCAGACGATGAAGGCCGCCATCAACGGCATGCTGCGCTCGCTCGACCCCTACACGGAGTACTATCCCGAAGAGGAGACGAAACGGCTGGAGATGATGCTCACGGGCAAATATGCCGGCATTGGCGCGCTGGTGAAGCACCATCTGCGCAAGGGGCGCGTGGTGATAGACGAACCCTACGAGGACATGCCCGCCGCCGAGGCAGGACTGCGCAAGGGCGACATCATACTGAGCATCGACGACTCGGTGATGACCGACAAAACGGTGAACCACGTGAGCAGCCACCTGCGAGGCGACCCCGGCACCACCTTCGTGCTGCGCGTGAAAAGGCCCGCGACAGGCAAGGACATGAAGTTCAAGATAACACGCCGAAACATCAAATTCAGCGACATTCCCTACTATGGCCTGCGCGCCGACTCCATCGGTTACATCAATCTGACACAGTTCACCGAGAACTGCTCGCACGAGGTGCGCCGCGCCTTCGTGGAACTGAAGAAGCAGGGGGCCAAAGGATTGGTGTTCGACCTGCGCGGAAATGGCGGAGGCTCGGAGATGGAGGCCGTGAACATTGTGAACATCTGGGTGCCGCAGGGACAGGCGGTGGTGGAAAACCGAGGCAAGGTGCTGCAGGCCAACCGCACCTATAAGACAAGGCTGGAACCCGTGGACACGGTGATGCCCATCGTGGTGCTGGTGAACGGCGAGACGGCGTCGGCCAGCGAAATCACCAGCGGAGCACTACAAGACCTGGACCGCGCCATCGTGATGGGCACACGGACATACGGCAAGGGACTGGTGCAGGTGCCCCTGGAACTGCCCTATCATGCCAACGTGAAGATAACGACATCGAAATACTACATCCCCTCGGGGCGCTGCATACAAGCCATCAACTACAACCGCAAGGAGGGGGCTGGCTACACCGAGCGCATCCCCGACTCGCTCACACATATCTTCCACACCCGCAACGGGCGTGAGGTGCGCGACGGCGGTGGCATCAAGCCCGACGTGGAGGTGAAGAACGACACCATGCCCAACATCGTGTACTACCTATCGGCCAGCGGACTCGACAGCACCGAGGTGATGTTCGACTATGTGGTGGACTACCTGGACCGCCATCCGCAGATAGCTGCACCCAGCGAATTTCACCTGACGGAGCAAGACTGGCAGGAGTTTCGACAGCGCGTGGTGGACAGCGGATTCCACTACGACGACATGAGCCGCAAACAATTCGACGAGCTGGTGAAGACGGCCAAATACGAGGGGTTCTACGACGATGCGCGCGACACCTTTGATGCGCTACAAGCCCGGCTGCAGCATAAAGTAGATGTAGAACTCGACCGGCATCGTGAAATCATTCAGCAGATGCTCGAACTCGACATCATCACAGCAGTCTATTATCAGCGAGGGGCCATAGAAGCCGGACTCAACTACGACAAGCAGTACTTGGAGGCCATGCGGCTGCTGAAGAATCCCCAAGAGTATCGCCAGCTGCTGCAGCCAAAGTAGCGGCTAACTTGGAGTAATTCACACTTTTGAACAACGAATTTGCCGAGATTCATTGTAAAAAGGGAACAAAAGCCCCGGAGGGGCGGCGGAATACAGGCAGGGGCATCGCCCCTGTGAAAGCAAAGGGAACAAAAGCCCCGGAGGGGCGACGGAATATCCTGTCAATCTTTTAGGTTTTTACAGGGGCGAGGTCTCTGTTGGATAATTGGTGCTCACCATCGCCTTCTGTCGCCCCTCCGGGGCTATATGGTGGGTGGGGCGCTTTTACAGGGGCGATGCCCCTGCCTATATTCTGTCGTTCGTGGTTTCTTGCACCTCGAAGCCCTACATCGTTATTTGTCATTTAGTAACCTACTTTACCTCCACCGCTCCTTACTCCACAACTCCTTACTCAACTTGAGAAAGTTGAGTCATTTATTCTTTAGGCCGTAGGCCGCCCCTACCCTACTCGATGTTGAGGCGTCGGCTCTTGGGATATTTCACCTTGTATTGCAGCAACAACTCGCGCTGCTCGCCGGGCTGCAACTGCAAGGCCCAGCTCACCTTGCCCGTCTTGTCGTCGCGCAGACCACCGCTGAGTTCCTCGACAGTGACTGTGATGTCGGAGTTGCGCGAGATGGGCGTCTGGTCGTAGACCACGAGGGCCACCTGCTCGCTGCGGGTGTTGCGGGCGGTGATGCGCCAGGTCATGGTCTGCTCCTGGTTGCTGCCCAGGAAGCGGCGCGTGGAGCGCTCGTTCACCTTGGTGCGCTGGATGCGGATGCCCTGGTCGCGGCCCAACGAGAAGTGGAGCGTGTCGGAAGCCACCGAGGGGTCGATGATGCTCTTGCCCACAAACGAATTGTCGAAATAGACGTTGGCCTCGCCCTCCAGCAGGTTCAGCTTTGTCCAGTCGGTGGCATCGGCCACGAGGAAGGCCTCCTTGTCAATCTTCGGAATGCCGCGATACTCGTAGGTGGCGGGCAGCTCATAGCGGGCAATCTCGGTAGTGGTGGTCTTGCCACCATCGGGCAGGGTGAGCGGCTGCTTGATTTCGAACTCATAGCCGAACTGTGCCTGCTGCTGCTCCACAGCCATCACGCTGCTCTCTTCCATCTCTGCCATATCCGTCTCCATCACAGCCTCGCGCATCATCATCGGCTCGGCCATGACCATCGCATCCTTTCTCACCTTGCTGCTCTTGGCTCTCGAAGAGCCATAGCCCACCACGGCAACTTCCTGCAACATGGTCGCATCTTCTTTCAGCCGCACGTTCAGGGTGTTGCCGCTGGCGGTGCGGGTCTGCGTCTCATATCCTATATAAGAGAAGGTGAGCTGGCGCTTGCCCTGAGGCATGGTGATGGAATAGTTGCCGTCGACATCGGTCACCGTGCCAAACTTTGTGCCCTTCACCACGACGGAAGCCCCAATGAGCGGAAGGCCGTCGGCATCCAGCACCCGTCCTGACACGGTGCTGCCATCCACGTCCATATCGTAGCGCGGGGCCGACAGGCCAAAGTCGAGCCAATAGGTCTTCAGTTCGGGGGCAATGTTCGAGCGGTTGGGGTTGGCCGAGGAGAGCACGACGGGCACGTTCTTCCACTCCTCCTTCGTGTTCTGGTAGATATTGGCCTTGTACGACAGTTGCAGCGGCTCGCGGGTGCTGTTGGAGCGCACGTCGTAGGTGGGGAACCAACCGGCATTCTTCACATAATAGGTAATGTTGAAGTCGGCGCGGCCAGCCTGCTGGGCGCTCACCTTCACATCAATCTCGGTGGCGGTCTTCAGCTTCACCTTACCGATGGAGTCAACAGCTGCCTGCTTCTTCTCCAGTTGCTCTTCCAGCTTCAGCTTCTTCTCGCCCAGCTCCTGGCTGCGCTTCTTCACGGCGAGCACCTCTTGGGCATAGTAGTTGTTCAGCTCCTTGATGTTGGCCAGCGGCGTGGCCACCGTGCGACTGGCCACCGAGCAGTTGGTCTTCACCAGTTCCAGCTGCGCGGCGAGCATCTCCAGCTCGTCTTTCACCTGCTGTATGGAGCGCTCCAAGGTCTTCACCTCGGCTTCGGCCTGATGCAGCCGCTGCACTTGCACTGCCGAGTCGGGGTGCACGGTGCGGTGGCTGACACCCAGCACGGTCAGGCGGCCCTTGGCTTTCACCTGCATGCTCTTGGTGTCCATGTAGGGCGACATGCCGGTGAACGTCACCACCTGCTCGCCAGCCACCAGGCTGACGCTCTTTGCACGCTCCACTTGGGCACCGTTGGTGAACACGGTGATTCGCTCAATGGTGGCGGTTTGCTTCTCGGCAGCCATTGCCAAAGTTGCCATCGCCGAAATGGCAATGGCAACAATTAGACGTGATGTTCTCATCTTTCTGTTTTTAATAGAACTTGAAGTATCTGCGCGCATTGTTGTAGCTGATGTCCTCGACCATGCGTCCCAGCAGCTGGCGGTCGTCGGGCAGCAGGCCGCGCTCCACATCATTGCCCAACAGATTGCAAAGGATGCGGCGGAAATACTCGTGGCGGGGATAGCTGAGGAACGAGCGCGAGTCGGTGAGCATGCCCACAAAGCGGCTCAGGAGACCAAGCACGGAGAGGGCGTTCATCTGCTTGATCATGCCATCCATCTGGTCGTTGAACCACCATCCGCTGCCAAACTGAATCTTGCCCGGCTCGCCGCCCTGGAAGTTGCCCAGCATGGTGGCGATGACCTCGTTGGCGCAGGGGTTGAGGGTGTAGATGATGGTGCGGGTGAGCTTGCCCTTCATGTTGAGCTTGTTGAGGAATGTCGACATGGCGCGGGCGGTGTTGAACTCGCCGATGCTGTCGAAGCCCGTGTCGGGGCCCAGCTGGTTGTACATCACAGTGTTGTTGTCGCGAATGGCACCATAATGGAACTGTTGCGTCCAGCCGGCATCAGCGTCCATCTCGGCCATCACGGTGAGGAAGCAGTTCTTGTACTGACGCACCTCATAACTCGACAGCTGCTGGCCACGCAAGGCTTTCTCAAAGATGGTCTCAATCTGCGAGTCGGTGTATTCCTCGTCGTAGAACTCCTCAATGCCGTGGTCGCTCAGCTTGCATCCATTGGCGGCAAAGAAATCGTGACGCTTCTGCAGGGCATCAATCATGTCGGCAAACTTCGCGATGTTCACGCCGCTCACCTGCTCCAGCTGACGCACGTAGGCAGCGAACTCTTTCTTTTCAATGTTCATGGCCTTGTCAGGACGCCAGGCGGGAATCATCATGGGGTCGTCCTGGGCCTTGTTGCGGGCATACTCAATGTGGTTGTGCAAGTCGTCGACAGGGTCATCGGTGGTGCATACACACTCCACATTGTAGTGCTTCATCAGACCACGGGCGCTGAACTCGGGCTGCTTCAGCTTCTCGTTGCACTCGTCAAAGATTTCACGGGCCGTGGCGGGCGAGAGCAGCTTCTCAATGCCGAAGGCGGTCTTCAGCTCTAAGTGTGTCCAGTGGTAGAGAGGATTGCGCAGGGTGTAGGGGACGGTCTCGGCCCATTTCTCAAACTTCTCCCAGTCGGTGGTGTCCTTGCCAGTGCAATAGCGCTCATCTACGCCATTGGTGCGCATGGCACGCCACTTGTAGTGGTCACCGCCCAGCCACAGCTCGGTGATGCTCTTGAAGCGGTGGTCGTTGGCCACCATCTCAGGAATGAGGTGGCAGTGGTAGTCAATAATCGGCATCTTAGCCGCATGGTTGTGATAGAGATCCTGGGCGATTTCAGTGTCCAGCACGAAATTCTTGTCGTTGAATGCTTTCATTTTTCTTAATTGATTGATATTGTTTTTAGGTTTACCAATGCTGCAAAGGTAATCAAAAGATGGCAGAAGGGAAAGCAATACGCCCGTTTTTTCCTGTCCCTTAATTATTTTTAACTGCTGCACGCTCACAGGTGAATACAGCCAAGATTTCCCATTTAGCCCTCTTCTTCATTTTTTTTGAAAAAAGTTCTCCAAAAATTTGGTCATTACAGAAAAACTTCGTAATTTTGCACCCGCAAACAAGAAAACAATTTCTTCTTGCAACAAGGATCGGGATTTAGCGCAGTTGGTAGCGCACACGTCTGGGGGGCGCGAGGTCGCTGGTTCGAGTCCAGTAATCCCGACCAAAAGAATCGCTAAGATGCTTACATCAAGCACTTAGCGATTTTTTGCAATTATACCGTTTTGCTTTTTTTTTACGAAAACACCTAATTGCCCAACCTTCTTCTTCCCTGTGACCGCCCATGCTCGAAAGGTGTCGTTCACCTTCTCCTCCAACTCCTTCTTACTGTAAGCCTCCAGAGTGAGTTCTGCATGCTTGCGTTTGTTCCTTATGGTGGCTTTGAACTTTCCTTTTTCGCGATATACAAAGAACACCTCATCGCCATCAGAGACGGGTCTGACATCAAGCTGCAGGATATCCAGCCGTTTAGTGAGTGATTGTGAAGGCGTGTAAGCCAGGCTACTGAACAGGCGCTTCGCACCGTGGTACAGAAAATAAGCCACAATAGCCAAAAACACTAACGCGCCGAGCCACGAAGGGAAATAGTAAAACATAGCATTGTTCCTTTCTTTTGCCGCAAAGTTACGAATTATTGTTTCATCCACAAAGGGGATTTCCCTATTTCTGCAGATGATGGCAACAAAAAGAGACTGTACTAATGGCATTGCCAGGATATTGGCACAATGTTTGCGCTTTGACCACAAAAACGGAGAGCATGCCGAAAGTATTATATATAAAGAAGCACCCGTTTGGCAAGAACTTTCTGGCCATTACGCTGACGGAGTTCATACTTACCGTAGCACCCCTTAACAATTATGACCTGAACCACGAGATGATTCACGTCAAGCAACAGCGCGAACTACTCTATCTGCCATTCTTCATTTGGTACGGCATTGAGTGGCTGATACTCTATTTCAAGTATCGTGATTGGACTAAAGCCTACTTCCACATAAGGTTTGAGAAAGAAGCCTATCAGCACCAAGGCGACCTGTCTTACCTGAAACGAAGAAGACATTACAATTATCTGTAACGCTTATAACAAAGGCCTACCGCGCTCAGTAGGCCTTTGTTATACGAAAGCAACAAATCGGAAAATACGTGCAAGTGCGGAGCATCATTTCACGACTGCCGACTTCCTCAGCTTGCTCATCTCCTGATTGCTGATGGCATAGTTGTAGATGCGGAAGTCGGCCACGTCGGTTTGCGTCAGATACTTGTCGCCACGGAATGGGGCGCGCCCTATCCAGCAGTTGGCCGGGGCTGCGTGGAATATCTCAGCGAGGATGGGCATCTTTTCGTTGCGCCCGATGAGTTTGCCATCGAGGAACAGCTCGCCGCAGTGCCCCTGCTGGCGGTAGAGGGCATGCACCCATACGTCGCGCTTGGGTTTGCCACCCTGCATGATAATCTCCTCGTGCTCATAGCCGCCTGTTGAGGTCTCAAAGCGCTGCTCGTTCAGCCGCATGGCCATGTAAGGCCCTTCGTGGGCACTGTTCTCGGCCAGTTGTGAGAAGGCGAAGAGGAAATGGCCGTAGCCGTCGAGCTGATTCTCCGAGCTGACCTTCATCCACACAGAAACCGTGAAGTCGCGCAAGTCCTTGATGAGTGCGCCAGTCTCAGCCGTTAGGTCATAATAGCCATTATTGTTGCCCAGATGAAGGATGGCGGGGTTCGCATCGTCAATCTTGGCACCATTCCTAATATATTCGGGTTGCCACACGAAGCGCCACTCAGCCTGCTGCTCGGCCTTAATCGTGGGCTGTGGCAAGGCCGAGGTCATTTTGTCGGTTATCCGCTTGATGTGGTCTTTCATTATCTTATAGGCGGGCTGCGGCATGGCTCCATGGTCGTAGCCCTGCATCTCGTAGAGCGTCACGTCCTGATGCCCCACGAGCTTCAGCATGCGCCAGAAGTAGGCCTGCTCCTCGTAGCGTCCATACAGTTCCAGCTCCCTGTCGCCAGAGATGATGATGATGGGAGGGGCATCGGCACGGACGAAGGTGAGCGGGGCGTACTTGTCGATGGTGGCCTGCAGGGGTGGAATGCCCTGCTGCTTGCGAATGTTGTAGTGGGTGATGCACTGTCCGCTGAACGGAATGAGGCCTGCCAGCGAGTCGGCATCCACGCCGTACTTGGCGAGCCAATGCTTGTCGAGTCCAATCATGTCGAGCAGATAGCCACCGGCTGAGTGTCCAGCCACGAAGATTTTGCGCTTGCTGCCGCCATACTTCTCGATGTTCTTGTAGGTCCAGGCCACGGCGGCCGCAGCATCGTCGAGGATGTCGTCGATGTGTGCCTTAGGCAGCAGACGGTAGTTGGCCGCTACCACCACGAGTCCGCTGTTCTTCAGCTGCGCGTCGATGTGCTTGTTGCCTCCCTCGATGCCGCCGCCATGAAACCACACCACCACGGGGGCGTCCTGCAGGTTGGTGGGATGATACACGTCGAGCTTGCAGCGCTCTTTGGCGTAGGCATCTGTCGACTCCGTGTAAGGGATGTCGTTCACTTGCTGATACTGGGCACGGGCAACGGTTGCACAGAGCAGGAGGGCAAGAACAGCCCCGAAAGATAGCTTCATTTTCATGTCGGATTAATTAGTGTTCATAATGTGGGCACAAATTTACTGAAAATCCCTCAATTACGAATACATTTGCAAAAGAATTTTTGCAAAAAAGAACGCCGCCACGATTAATCCCACATTATTCACGCACATTTGCAGATTATTCTTTGTCTGCATCGCTACGATAATATGCGCCAATCTGACGCAAATTGGCTGGGCCAGTGTTGCTGTCATTCATCGTGTAGGAGGAGAATCATCATCATTTTCCTCCTCCTGCACGATGAATGGCAGCAAAGCCCCCGATGCTACGGCTCCGTCGCCTGAACGGAGAGGCTTTTCACCTTGCCCACGATGTATTCTGCTATGCGTATGGCATCGTTGACATTGATGCTGCTATTCCCGTCCACATCGGCCACCTGCGGCACGAAGGTGCCGATGGGCTGATGGCCCAAGTTGTGATTGATGATCAGCACAACATCGGCAATGTCCACCACGCCATTGCGGTTCACGTCGCCCAGACGGTCCTTGTTCACATAGAACCGTGAAAAACCCTTCAGCGTCTCGCCCTCGTAATAGCAGAAGTTCACCACATCCTCCACGGCCTCGGCAGGGGCGGTGTACTGCAGCGTGTTGCCAGCCACCTCCACCGTGCCATAGCCGGCAAAGGCGTGGCTCAACGTGTAGCCGTCAGGGAGTCCCGTCGCCAGTGTGACGGTCTCGCCATCACCCGCCCATTTATAACCGGGAGGCACCACGTATGTCGTCACGCTCCCCTCGCCATTGGTCAACGCCACTTCAGTCGTTTCACGGGGAATGCTCGACAGTTCCACCTTGTGGCTATCGGAGTCCATCGTCGTGGCCATGTGCGACGAGTCGAGCGCCACGTAGGTGCCTTCAGCTTCGTTGGAGTTGCCACGGCACATCACGAAGGGGTTGTCCTCCTCGTCCCAGTCGGCATAGAAAGAGCTCACCTCCCAGAACGGGGCGTTCTTCACCTTCTGCGCACCCATGCCCTCCAGTACAAACTGGCAGACAGACGTATTGAACAGGAAGGTGTACTCGTCGATGTAATTGTCTGACACGTCAACCAGCATGCTTTCGGACTGTGCAAAGGTCAAAGCATTAATCGTCTCTAAGGCATTGCTGCTCAAGTCCACATAGCGAAGCTGCTCAAGCGTGGCCAGTGGCCCCACGTCGTCAATCGCGTTCTGGCTCAAGTTCAGCCATGTCACGTTGGGCAGGTAAGCCACATCGCGCAGGTCGTTGATGCCAAGGCCCGACAGGTCGATGGCCGTGATGGTGTCTGTCTGCGCCTGAAGTATATCCGCCGTCTCATCAAGGCCGATATGTGCCCTCACGCCAAACTCAAAGCCTTCAGAAAAGAAGGTCACCTTCTGCGCCTGCACGCAAATACATATAGTGGCAAGCGCTATCATCATGATTGTTTTCTTCATCTTTCGTCCTCCTTAATAATTCAAATGGATTAAGTCTGGAATGTGAGTATAGTCATCTTCATCTGTTTCAGACTGGAAACAGATGGTGAATATGGAAGTGCCAATTGATAGACGTTCAAAAGTAACAGCTCCATCAAGTTCTTTTAATGGAACAAAAGAAACTCGTCCATTTTCCCAATATATTTCTGCCCATAATTCATGAAAATTTTCATTCATCAAATTAGTAACAATCCCACTTGTCTGTGGGTCATTCGAATCGTTTCTTGTTTCATTGAATACAGCTTTGGATTTCACAATAACTGGGAAATATTCCGTACTGACATCTCCGAACCAGGCTGTGGCAATACTATTCGGAGACACGTTCCATCCCTTCACAAGTACCTCCTTGATGATACTCGTACCATAACGCCAGAAATTGAATTCTTTACCATTTTTCTTCAAAATTTTAATCTTTATCACCAGATTATTATTATGAAAATCTCCAGGTAACTCTATCCATCCTTCGCTTTGCGCTATTGCCAGGTTATGTATGGCATTAATGGCAGCTCGCGTGATGTCGAGATAAGACTTCAGCAGTGTCGAGAAGCCATAACCGCCAAGTGCATCGTCGGTTAGATTCAAGAATTTTTCCGTGAAGTCGAAGACTCTCTCACAATCCGTCTTTGCCCCGTCTGTCCTGATTTCCTTAATGGTCTTCAAAGCTTTCCTGATGCCTTTTGTCAGGTCAAGAAAACTCTTGGCCTCCCTCACAACGGGATCCAATTTCTTCCTGAACGACTTCGTCAGGTCAGAGAACCTGGAACTCTCCTGATTGATGATTCGTGTCAGCTGTCGAAGCCCGTCGTCATCATACAAATCATAAATGGTGTAAGCACTTTCTATTTTTGTCGAGAGGGCTTCAAAGGTGGGATAATTCAGCGATGCTCCTGTGATGCCCTTGATTTCGTCGAAGGCTTTCGACATTTTGCCGAGCCTGTCGTCAAGATCTTTCACGGTGCTGCAATAATACACTATCAAATCGACAAGGAAAGCAATCTTGCTCTCGTCGTCCTTCTGCCCTCCCGCAATCTCATACGCAATGGGATTGACATTCGATGTTGACTGGTCGCGGTTGGGGTAAATCAGATGCAACGTCCCGTCGGTATCTACGCTGTAGAAATAGAAGTTGAACAATTGTTGCTCTTCATTATTCGTCAGCTTGTCGATGGGCACCGTCACTCTTTGCGATTGTCTGCCATCGAGATAGATGGTGTTCTCGGTTTCAAAAATCTGATAGGTGGTGGTACGGAAGGATGGCAGTGACGACACGCTGCCGGCAAGCACCTGCGTGTTGGCGGGGTCAACATGAATGTCTAAAGGCTCCCGCTTCTTGTCGTCTTTTTTGGCGATGGCCTTCACGCGGATTTTCCCTTCCCACGGCTTTCTGGCAATGACGTCGAACTTGAAGCAATCTCCTTCCACATATTCGAAATAATTGCCAAAGTCGAGCGTGCCGAATTGGGGCGTCTCCACCACGGAGAAGTCGAACCGCTTTATTGCGTCGATTCTGATGACCTTGTTCTTACCCTTGTATACTGTCACCGGCACCGTATTTGAGACGTATTCCTCGTTGTAGGCCAGAGAGACCGTCAGCTCGCTGCCAGCAGGAATCTTGTCACGGCGGAACACGCCGTCGGCACTGAGGGGCACCACCACGCCGTCGGAGAATTGGACGCTGGCCTCAACGCCCGACTTGCGGTAGTTGTCGAAGTAGACAGCGCCTTCCACAAAGCCATAATCGGTGGTTGTGCCAGGCACGGTGACGGTCACCTCGTTGGAGCTGACGGGCGTCTTGCTGCCGTCAACGCCACGGTAGAAGGCCTCCACATGGTAGGTATAGTTGCCTGCTGCGGGCGGGTTGTCGGTATGGTGCAGCGCAATGGGATACATGTTGCTCTTGTCGGGGAACAGGATGCTTCTCGCACCTTGGGCGTCAACGCGGAACACACGATAGCCCAAATCGTAGGGCACGCTGTTGTATTGCAGGTCCACCAGCCCGTTGGCCTCCTGTGCCGTCAGCTGGATGGTGGGCGGCTGATAGGGCTGTACGGTGAAGGACGACTCTTCGGAAACGGCTGCTCCCGCAGAGTTGTAGAACTTCAACTTCAGCTGGTGCGTGCCCGCAGAGAGCCGACGGGCATCGTAGCCATCCTTCAAGGTATAGTCGGCATCGGGATTTGGCAAGCTGACGATGGTTGGCTCCTCATTGTCGATGCCAATGCTGTAGTGGGTCACCGCAACGCTCGAAGGATTAATATTAGCATATCGCGACTTCACGATGATGGGCATCGAGGTGACGGCGCCGACCGTCAAGCGGCTGTTGCTCACGGGGCGACAATAGAGGCGATGATGGCCGGGCGACAGATTGCCGAGGTCGAGGTCGGTGATGAACTTGTAGTCCTTGCCGTCGGAAGCCAGCTCGCCGCTGATGGTGCGGGCGTGCTCATAGTCGCCGTCAACCCAATACTCAAGTTGGGAAGCCTTGCCGCCAGAGAGCTTCAGGAACAGCGAGCTGGTGATGGCGGAGTATTTCCCGTCAGACTGTCGGGCACGGAAGCTGAACTTGTGGATGCCGTTCTCCAACTGGTCAGTGCCGATGCTGAGACTCACCGCGTCACTGGCGCCGCTCAGATTGCCCAAAACCCGACCGGCGAAATCATCGTCGAACCAGTATTCATATCTTGTCAGCGATTGCGCATAGGTCAGCGCGGGTAGCAGACAGAGCAGGGAGGCGACGATGCTGATAAATGATTTCCTACTCATAGCTCTTCGTTTTTATTATTCTTCTCCTCCTGCCTTCACGCGAATCTTGACGCTCAGCATACCAGAGGCATCGGTCTGCTCATCAATCCGCTTGGCTACTATATAGGGCACGGGAGCTATTTGTTTATCGAACTGTACCCCGTTGGCATACAGGCCCACTTGGCTTTCATATTGGCTGTATGCCTCCTTGAAGTGGAAATTAGAAGAGGGGTTGATTCCTGCATTGTTTTCAAACACATCATCCCAACTGGTGCTTCCTATGTTAATACATTCCTCTCCAAAATCAACTTTGACAATATTTTTGATGCCCGTATTTCCACCTCCTCTAATATTTGTTCGGGTTCTTTGCCAAGGTGCATTATTGTCATTGGTAATAACATTATAAGAAATAATGGAATTGTCTGCCCAAATGTTGGAATACCCATAGTCAAACACATCTTCCCCCCATATGATATTGTTAGTTATTGTTCCCAGATTAACCTTATAAATTGCCCCAGTTACATTGTTGCTTATTATTGCCTTAGAATCATTAAAATGACTTGTGCTTCTAATAAAATTTTGGTTGATGGTTGTTTCCTTGCATGTACTGTTATTTACTACTACACAATTGATGTTGCAATATCGGATGAGTATGTCATTAACGGTAGAGCCACCGTCACCAATGATTACATTACCCGTGAGATAGCATCCCATCAACGCACTTCCATCACTTCCTTCGTTAAAATAGATGTTTCCACTGATGGTGGTTACTCCATCCACATTATCGTTATTTGCCTTATGTCCGATGCCGATGATAGTCACCTTCTTGGTGATTTTCGAATCGTCAGAGACAGAGAATCCGCCACCAGGGAGATAGACGACGCAGCCGTCGTTTTCATTGACAACGGCGATAGCTTCGTCTAAAGTACGGACGAGCGTGGTGCTGCCGTTAGCTTTCACCACGGCGATGCTTTGAGCCATCAGTGCGACTGTCCACACCAAGGCTGCACACAGAATAAAGAATTTCTTTTTCATAATGATTTGTTTTTTTAGTTTATAAAGTTATTAAAGTTTCGCATGTTCAGCTGAGCGCGCCCCGAAGGGGCATTCAGCTAATAGCCCAGGGCAGCGCCCTGGGTAGGCGATGACAGCAACCTCGCCCTGAAAGGGCAAAAGCACTACCCATAGGCGATTCATCCCTATTGTTCTTTTGCCCTTTCAGGGCGAATGTCGGCATCTCCTGGTACCCCAGGGCGATGCCCTGGGCTATGGGCTTATTGCCCCTTCGGGGCGTCCTTTCCGTAGCAAGGTAAGAGCGACCAAAGCTCGAACGCAGACCGTTTATACATTGATATTCCATCACGGGCGAAATTTGAGTAATATTACGAAAATTATTCGATTGCAATAGGAAAACGACAAAGAGGGTATGTGCTTACGCACTATTCCGGCCTACCGGCTCCCCTGTCTCGGCCCATCCAACAAAATGTATGGAAACAAAAAAGGCATGGGAGAATCTAACCTCTCGCCCATCCTCGTTCTTCAGGCCTTCGCATTGCCCCTGTATCAAGGATAAGCAACGCAGCCAGCCCACGCCTGGTGATTATATACACCATCTGCCGCTATACATATTTAATATATGGCCATGGCGGGGATATAATCTACCCACGCAGACGTTTTCGTTGCATTACCTCTGTGATACAGATTCAAATTTGCGAAGTTTGAAGAACACAGAACAGTAACGTCCGTTAAACGCCTTTCGAAGTCCCGTCCTTACAACTGGTGGGAATCTTCTTTCCATCAATGTCTTGTCTCTGACCCGCCCGCCCCCAATAGGGACTGGCTTAGTCGGCTACAAAGTTACGAACAAAAAAGCGAACCACCAAGCAATTCGCCGTTTTTTTCGGTTCTGTCGCAAAACATGGTTTTCAGAAGGCACCCCGTAGCTACAGCACCGTTAGCACCAAACGATTCTTCGCTTTCATAAAGAATCCTAATAATGCGGCCCAAAACGATGATAATAGGCGAGAAAAGATTACTTTTGTAGAATCAATGAAAGAACAGATTGCATCTACACATGAGTAGAATCATCAGAGAAGCCAGACCGACCGACATGGCCGACATCATGAGCGTGATGGAGGCAGCCAGGCAGACCATGCGGCAGACGGGCAATGCACACCAATGGGTGGACGGTTACCCGTCGGAGGCGGTCATTGCTGCTGACATGAAGAGTCATGGTGGTTTCGTCGTTGAGGATGATGACAACTTGTCAGCCGGGCGAGCGACCATCGTTGGTTATTTTGCCTTCCTGCGGTCGCCCGAGCCTACGTATGCCAAGATTTATGAGGGAGCGTGGGTGGATGATGCCACGCCCTATCACGTGGTTCATCGTATCGCCAGCTACCCGCATGTTCATGGTGTCTTCAGCAGCATCATGTCCTTCTGCTTCGCCCACGACCCCAACATCCGCATTGACACCCATCGCGACAACACCATCATGCAGCACTGCCTCAAGAAGCACGGCTTCACCTACTGCGGCATCATCTATCTGCTGTCGGGCGACGAGCGGCTGGCGTATCAGAAGCTGGCATAACCAGAATGCCCGCAGCCCACTTTCCCTGGAGCAAGGCATAGCCGAGCGGTATTATTTGGTTTTTTGAAAGACGCGAAGCGTAATCTGTGCCAGCGGCCATGAATAATGCGGATTAGGCGTTGCCAAAGCGGGAAATAGAGCGCCGCTTTTTGGTTGGCAGCGGGCGGGGACAACATTGGCAGCGGCCGCTGCCAATGATGGCAGCGAGCGCCGCCAATGATGGCAGCGGCCGCTGCCAACCGATTTTTCATGTGTGTAAAGAATTGGATGCCCTATTTTAGACATTTCTCCACAAAAACGCGTGATTTTTCTCTGTAATTCGGGAGAAAAGAGTAACTTTGCAGCAGAGTTATGGCATTGACGACTATGAACAGACTGATTATCTGCATCGCTGCTGCTTTGTGCATGATAAGCACTCACACACTAGCACAGTTTACGACCCAAGGGACGCAGCTGATGGATGCTGCAGGACATGCCTTTGTCATCGCGGGCATCAACAATCCCCATGCATGGTTTGGCGAGCGGGCCTATCAAGCGCTCGACGACATCGCCGCCACGAAGGCCAACACCGTGCGCATCGTTTGGAACGCCAGAGGGCGGGCCGACCAGTTGGAGCGCATCATCGAGCGGTGCATCGCCCTAAAGATGGTTCCGATGGTGGAGCTGCACGACGTGACGGGCAACTCGTCGGCAGAGCGGCTTCTCGACATGGCCCACTACTACACCCGCGACGACGTGAAGGCCGTGCTGATGCGGCATGAGCGCTATCTGCTCATCAACATTGCCAATGAATGGGGAGCCCACGAGGCCACCGCCCAGCACTGGCAGGAGAGCTACGGCGCAGCCATCGCCGCCATGCGCACAGCGGGCTATAAGACCACGCTGGTGGTCGACGCCCCTGGCTGGGGACAGAACATCCAGCCCATATTGCAGGCTGGCAGGACGCTCATTGAGCACGATCCGCTGCACAACATTCTTTTCTCCGTCCACATGTATGGCTCATGGAACAATGCCCAAGACATCGTTGACAAGCTCTCCACCGCCAAGGAGATAGAGCTGCCATTGATAGTCGGCGAGTTTGGCTATAACCATAACAACGGCCAGAACAACCTCGGCTGCAAAGCTGACCACCGCATCATCATGGCGACGTGCAAGCGTCTGGGCTATGGCTTTATGCCCTGGTCGTGGACGGGCAACAACAGGGAGAACGCTTGGCTCGACCTGGTGGACAGCCGCGACTGGAAGACGCCGACACAGTGGGGGCGTGAGGTCATCGAAGGGGAATGCGGAATACGGCAGACGGCTCTGCCCGCCTGTGTATTCGAAGAGAACATCACGAAAGAATAATATGACTGAGTCCACTTTCACAAGTGGAGTATGGGAGTTTGGGAGTATGGGAGTTTGGACGATAGTTCTTCCGTTTACGCATTCGCAGATAGGGGGCACGACGAGGGAAAGCCACAGGTCTATCGTCCATACTCCTAAACTCCTAAACTCCCAGACTCCCAGACTCCCTGACTCCCTGAGAAAGTAGAATCAATCCTTGGTGAGACCCAGCGACATCACGCTGACGCGTATGCCCGGAATGGCGGCCAAGGTGCGACCACAAGCAATGACGGTGGCCCCGGTGGTGACGATGTCGTCGATGAGCAGCACATGCTTGCCTTCCAGCCCGCTGCCATCCTTCAGGCAGAAAGCATCCTCGACATTGAGCATGCGTTCGCGGGCATGCTGCGTGGTCTGGCTCTGTTTGAAGCTGACGCGCCGCAACACATTATTATATATAGGAAGCCCCGTCACGGAGCGCACCCCCTGTGCAATCGTATGGCTCTGGTTGTAGCCACGCTGCCACTGGCGCCGACGGGTGATGGGCACGGGCAACAGGACGTCGATGCCATCGAAGAAGCCCTGAGCAGCAAACCTTCGGGCTGCCATGCCACCCAATGCCTCGCCAATCTCGGGCATGGAGTGGTATTTCAAGTCGTAAATCAGTTGGCTGTGGGGTGCTTGTGGATAATAGTAGAAGAATGCCGCAGCCCGCTCCACGGGAAATTGCCCCCAGAAGAGGCGCGCCATGGGATTGTCGAGCGGCGAGCGTTCGAAATGGGTGAGCGAGAGGTGCAGATGACATGCTGCGCAGAGCACCTGCTCGCCCGGCGACAGCCGCCGACCACATACCGGACAGCTACGGGGCGACACCACATCGAGCAGCTTAGTCCAGAAACTCGTCCTCATCGTTCACATCGATGCATTGGCGAATGATGTCGATGGTGAAGCCTCGGCCTATGGCAAACTTCATGAGCTTTGCCGTCAACTCGTAGGGTGTGGATGCCTTCGTGGCGCGTCGCTTCTGCTGCAGCAGGGGGCGCAGGGCGTTGACATACTCCTGGTCGTCAATCTCGTCGAGCACTCGGCTGGCGATGTCGCCGTCGATGTGCTTCTGCCATAATGCCTGCTCCACCTTGCGCCGCCCCCATTTGTTGTAGCGCACCTTGTCGGCCACGAAAGCACGGGCAAAGCGCTCATCGTCGACATAGCGCTCCTGCGTGAGCCGAGCCATCACCTGAGCCTGCTCCTCGGCCGTGACGCCCCATGCGCGCATCTTCTCCAGCATCTCGCTTTGGCAATGCTCGCCACGGGCGCAGAGGGCGGCCAACCGCTGGAAAGCTTGCTGGCCAGTCATTTCTTTTTTCACTTGCATGTCTTGATGAATCGTTCTTTGCCGTATTGGTCGCGGATAATGTCAACATGCTGAAAGCCCATCCCCTGCAACAATGTGGCGGTGGCGTGGGCATGACAGGCGTTCAGTTCGAAGAAGAGCCAGCCGCCGGGCTTCAATGCCTGAAGCGCATAGCGGCCAATGGAGCGATAGAACAGCAGGGGGTCATCGTCGGGCACGAAGAGCGCCTCATGGGGTTCGTAATCCAGCACGTGGGCCTCCATCTGCGTTTTTTCCTCTTCGCATACGTAGGGTGGATTGCTCACAATGATGTCCCAGCAATCATGGTCGCACAGAGGCGGGTGAAGAGCGTCGACCAAAAGGAAGCCCCCCTCAATCCCCCCAAGGGGGGGAAGAAATCCCTCCATCCCTCCTGGAGGGGGAAGATGACGACGGGCGTTGTTCGTGGCGATGGCCAAGGCTTTATCAGAGATGTCCCAAGCCGCCACATGGGCATGGGGCAACTCGGCCGCCAGTGTGATGGCGATGCAGCCGCTGCCCGTCCCAATGTCGAGGATGGCTCCTTGCCAGCTGGCGGGTTGTGTGCATGCCAAGACATGCTGTACCAGCTCTTCGGTTTCTGGACGGGGAATCAGCACGCCAGGCTCCACATGAAACCAGCGCCCCAGGAACTGGGCCTCGCCCAACACATATTGTACGGGTTCGCCCGCCAGCAACCGTTGTTGCAGTTGGCTGAGCTGGTGCTCATCCACCGTTTCCAAACGTCCTGCCAGCACATCTGCCAGGGTCAGCCCGTAGCGCACCTCGGCCACCATGCGGGTGATGGCTTTTGCTTCGCCCTCGTCGTAGCGCGCCGTCAGCGGTTGCCAAAACTCGCGGTAGGTCATCTCAGCACTTTTCGGCCATTGCTGATCACGATGCCGCCAGCAGCCTTTCCTTCAGTATATGAGCGTCCCAGCAGGTCATAGCTGTGAGCGTCGGCCTCCGGGTCACTGCTGGCATCATGAATGGCCGCCGATGCCACAGGCTTCAGCTCGATATAGTCGATGTCGGGCATCCATGCCTTGGCGTTCGACAGGCGAATGGTGTTGCGCCCCTTCTGCAGGTTCACGGTGAGCGTCTTGGTGCCCACCTTCTGCCATCCGCCACTGTTGGCGCTGATGGTGGAAACGGTGGCGCCGTTCACGCCGACGGTGATGTTGCGGTTCTCGCCCGAGATGAAGCCGATGGTGAGTTTGTACTCGCCTCCCTCATGGCTATAGACATCGCGCCAGAGCAGGTCGTTCTGCTCGCTCTGCCCCAGCCAGCCAGCCTTGAAGCCAGCCGAGCAGAATGAGGAAGCCTCGTAGATGCCGGTCTGCTCTGCTTGGTTGTTCTTCAGCTCCTGATAGTCGCTGATATAGGCTGTCTCGGCCTCATAGCGGGTGCGCTCCAGTCGCTTGTCGGCCACGGCCACATAGATGCGGGTGCCATGGGCGGGCACCGCAACCTCATACTGGTCAGTGAACTCGCCCACATCCTTACGTTGGAACACATCGCGAAGGCGCACGGTGCCTGCCAGGTCGACATCGCTGAAGCGCAGCGTGACCTGTTTTTGTTCATCGTTGGGATTGTAGATGGCCACGGCGCGCTTTTTGCCGCCCAGCGTCTCGATGTCCTTCACCAAGATATGACAGTCGTTGTTCAGTGCTGCAAGGTAGGCTTGCAGACACAGGGAGTCCTGATTGAGGGCGATGAGCTCGGTGTTTCTGAGCAGCGTGAGCGTAGAGCTTTTGATGGTGGTGAGGTCGCATCCGATGAGCAGCGGCGATGCCATGATGCACCACATGCCAAAGTGGGTGCGGTCTTCCTCGGCGGTGAGCGAGCGGCCCACTTCGAGCATGTCCATGTCGTTGTAGTGGCCGTCGTAGCAATAGGCGCTCATGTAGAGGTTCTCGGCCAGGATGCCCTTCACCGAACCCCAGCTGTTGTTGATGTCGTGGGTGGTGCGCCACGAGAATGCCACATCGTGCACCCAGGTGCCGGGATAGTTCCATCGGCACACGTTCATCCTGACATCGGTGCGCCCAGTGTTCTTGATGGCTTCGCTGATGGCGGTATAGCGCTCCTGCGGGTCGAGGGCGAGGCGCTGCGAGTTCTGCGGAGCATCGCCACCGCAGAAGTCGACCTTGATGAAGTCGAAGCCACACTCGTTGAAATAGAAATCGGCATCGTGCTGGTCGTAGCGGTAGAAGCCCACATCGACGCTCAGCACGTCGCCATTGTAGTAGTTGCCGCAGGTGTTGCCACCGGCATCGCTGTAGATGCCAGCCTTCAGTCCCTTCGCGTGGATGTAGTCGGCCACGGGCTTCAGTCCATGGGGGAAGCGCTGCGGATGGATGAGCAGCTCGCCCGTAGTCTTGTTGCGCCCGCCAAAGAAGCCGTCGTCGATGTTGATGTGGTCGAAGCCCACGGCCTTGAGGCCCTTCGACACCATGGCGTCGGCCTGACGCTTGATTAAGTTCTCGTTGATGTTCACGCCGTAGGTGTTCCACGAACTCCATCCCATGGTGGGGCCGTTTTGTGCCAATGATGGAATGGCGATGGCCAAGGCCAGGAAGAGTAAAGATGTTTTCATTAGCGTTAGGAGTTGTTAAGCCCCCTAAGTCAGGGGATTGGGGGTCTGAACAGCCGTGAGGTGCACGCGTTCAGTCCTTCCCTAACTTAGGGGGCGAAAAAATAGGATTCAGTTTACTTTGAACCTGGTGTCGCCATCCTTGAAGAAGGCGTTGATCTGCTTGGCAGCAGCGATGCCGGCGTTGGTGTTGGCCTCAGCCGTCTGTGCGCCCATCTTCTTCGGGGTTGAGAAGTAACGGCCTTCGAACTTGGCGAAATCGGCATGCTGGTCGGGCATGATGTCGGTGACGAACTTCAGGTCCTGACGCTCTTCCATCAGCTTCAGCAGCTCTGGCTCGTTGATGACCTCCTTGCGGGCGGTGTTCACCAGGATGCCGCCCTTCTTCATCTTGCCCACGAGGGCGTAGTTGATGCTCTGCTTGGTCTCGGGGGTGGCGGGGATGTGGAGGCTCACCACATCGCACTGCTCGAACAGGGCTTCCTGGTTCTCCACTGCGTGCACACCAGCTTTCTCGATGACCTCTGCGGGACAGTAGGCGTCGAAGGCATATACATCCATGCCGAAGCCCTTGGCGATGCGGGCCACGTTGCGCCCCACATTGCCGAAGGCGAGGATGCCCAGCTTCTTGTCCTTCAGCTCGGTGCCAGCCTTGCCGTTGTAGAACTGACGAACGGCGAAGACGAGGAGTCCGAAGACCAGCTCGGCCACGGCGTTGGCGTTTTGGCCAGGGGTGTTCTCGGCCACCACGTTGTGAGCGGTGGCGGCGCTGAGGTCGATGTTGTCGTAGCCGGCACCGGCACGCACCACAATCTTCAGTTGCTTGGCGGCGTCGAGCACCTCGGCATCCACCTTGTCCGAGCGGATGATGAGTGCGTCGGCATCCTTCACGGCATCGAGCAGCTGCTGCTTCTCGGTGTATTTCTCCAGCAGTGCCAGCTCATGGCCCGCTGCTTCAATCTCTTTGCGAATACCTTCTACAGCAGCTGCTGCGAAAGGCTTCTCGGTTGCTAC
This sequence comes from uncultured Prevotellaceae bacterium, assembly GCA_902790625.1. Taxonomy (GTDB): domain Bacteria; phylum Bacteroidota; class Bacteroidia; order Bacteroidales; family Bacteroidaceae; genus Prevotella. Next base: position 23,016 of record CADASP010000019.1, read on the forward strand.
TAATACTTTCATATATCCACCCCCAACCCCTCCCCAAGGTGAGGGGAGTTTGGTTACTTACGGGGTCTCCTTTATTTAAGATACTATTTTTTTATATTCCAAAGAATCCACGGGTCTAATTAAATTCCCCTCCCGCTCGGGAGGGGATAGGGGTGGGTTCAGTGTTTTGCCTCAAACTCTTTCATGCAAGCCACGAGTGCATTGACGCCTTCGATGGTCTGGGCGTTGTAGCAGCTGGCACGGAAGCCACCTACGGAGCGATGACCCTTCACGCCCACCATGCCCTTCGACACGGCGAAGTCGAGGAAGTCCTTCTCCAGCTCCTTGTATTCGTCGGCCATCACGAAGCAGATGTTCATCAGCGAGCGGTCCTCCTTGGCGGTGACAGTACCACGGAACAGCTTGTTGCGGTCGATTTCGCCATAGACGATCTCGGCGCGCTGCTTGGCCAGCTTGTCCATTGCCTCTACGCCACCCTGACGCTTGATCCAGCGCAGGTTCTCCAGTGCACAATAGATGGGCACCACGGGAGGTGTGTTGAACATCGACCCCTTCTCCACGTGCGTGCGATAGTCGAGCATGGTGGGAATGGGGCGCGGGGCACGGCCCAGCTTCTCGTCCTTCAGGATGACGATGGTCACACCGGCCATAGCCAGATTCTTCTGTGCGCCGGCATAGATGGCATCATACTTGGCCACGTCGACGGGACGGCTGAAGATGTCGCTCGACATGTCGGCAATCAGTGGCACGCTGACCTCAGGATCCTGGCGCATCTCGGTGCCATAGATGGTGTTGTTGGTGGTGATGTGCAGGTAGTCGGCATCTTCGGGCACGGTCCATCCCTTGGGGATGAAGGTGTAGTTGGCATCGGCCGAGCTGGCCACTTCCACCACCTCGCCGAAGAGCTTGGCCTCCTTCATGGCCTTCTTGGCCCAGACGCCAGTGTTCAGATAAGCCGCCTTCTTCACCAGGAAGTTATACGGAATCATGCAGAACTCCAGTGATGCGCCACCACCGAGGAAGATGACGGAGTAGCCCTCGGGCACCTGCAGCAGCTCCTTCACCAGAGCCACGGCCTCGTCGACGACGGGCTGGAAATCCTTTGCACGGTGGCTGATCTCCATCAAGGAGAGACCCGAACCGTTGAAGTCTAAACACTGTTGAGCAGTGGCCTCGATGACCTCGCGTGGAAGCATCGAAGGGCCGGCATTGAAGTTGTACTTCTTCATAATGACCATTTTTTATTGTTAGAAAAATTTCTCCTATCTTAAAAGACGGTGCAAAAGTAAACAAAAAAGATGAAAGGGCAAAACTTTCCGTCACATTTTTCATGGTTTAGCTTACAAATAGCCACTGCATGGTGTTTTTTTGATGTCGGTCAAAAAACAGGTCTGTTTTCGCACACAGCCTGTGGAAAGCCATTGCAGATTGGCCAAACCTGCGTACCTTTGCACCGTCGAAAGGAACAAAAAGCCTTGACGACAACAGGATAACATTATTATTAAAAGAAAGGAAAAAAAGATGAAAAAGATTGTTTTAACCCTTGTGGCCATGCTCACCATGACGATGGCCAACGCAGAGAACGAAGACAACAACACCGTGGAGGCCGCCAACGCCTACGACATGCGCGTGAACATGCGCAAGCTGGCCGTGACACTGGGACTGACGCTCGACCAGATGGAAGCCGTGCAAGACATCCATCACCAGTTCTGCAACGAGATGATGCTGGCAGCACAGGCCGAAGGCGACGAGCGCACCAGCATGGTGGAACAGGCCGTGAAGAAGGATGTGCGCTACATGCACTACATCCTCGACGACAAGCAGTATCGCAAATATCTGCTGCTGCTCAACACCACGCTCTACAACCGAGGACTGCGTTAATAAAATGCACAGAAAAGAACAGTTTGAAATCTCATTTCAGAGGAGATAACCATTCAGGAAAAGGGAACCTTCACAGGCTCCCTTTTTTTTCACTTACAATGAAAAAGACTAGTAAGTGTTTGTTTTGAAAATCATTTGTCTCACGACATACAATCTTCTGAAATTAACCTTAATAATCTAATACCATGAAAAACACATTGCAAAATTACGAAAAAAAATCATTTATGCAATAAAATGCGACGCGAATGTCATCTTCTTAATGTTTTTTAAGAAAAGAAGGCCTTCCTTCCTGCCATTTTTCAACTTTTATTTGCTAATTTTGCCCACGATTATGGAAATGCAGTTACTGAAAATAGCAATCGTAGAGTCGAACACCCTGGCAGCACTGGGACTGAAGCAATTGCTGCAAGGCGTGATGCCCATTGCACAGGTAGAGATGTTTGGCTCGATGAGCGAACTCGAAGCCAACCACCCCGAAACTTTTGTCCACTACTTCGTGGCCATGAACATTGTGCTGGAGCACCGCAGTTTCTTCATGGCCCACAAGCGGAAGACCATTGTGCTGACGACATCGGGCGACGCAGCTCGGCAGTTGCAAGACTTCCACTGCATCTGCACCGCTGTGCCCGAGAAGCAGCTGGTGCGCAATTTCATCGCCTTGCAGCAACATGCCCATGCCAACGGCAAAAACATGTCGCCGGCCGTCAGGGACATCCACGAGCAGCGCATGCTCAGCGACCGCGAGGCCGAGGTGATGGTGCTCATCGTGAAGGGCTACATCAACAAGGAGATTGCCGACCAGCTGCACATCGGCCTCGCCACCGTGATCACACACCGCAAGAACATCATGGAAAAGCTGGGCATCAAGAGCGTGAGCGCACTCACCATCTACGCCGTCATCCACGGCTACGTCGACATCAACAAGATTTGAGCATCAGTTTGTTTATGATTTCCGCAATCAAGTAACCAAGGCGCTTCAGCGTCCTTGTCACCTGATTGCGGATAATCATATCTTGTAATTCCCCGTTTTGCTTAAGGCCCCCCGGTGGTGAACTGAGTTGTTACGAAATAGAACACCCGATGGCAAACAATCGGAAAGATTGTCAAAATCTTTCAAAGAAAAATTTGTTCACGATTTCGAGGCATTCTAGCGCGAAAAATGCCCATACGGGAGCATTTTTCAACCCTCACCAGATGAAAAGCTGAGGGGAAAAAGTCACTTTTTTGCACACACACCATGGTTTTGTGCACGTTTTTAGCTCATTTTTGGTGCCCTTTCGCGTTTTTTTAAGCACGCCGAAAAATAAAACGGCAACGCCAAATTTTTTTTCGGCGTTGACTTTTTAAAGCCAGCGATGCCCATTTTTCGCCACAGAAAGCCAAATCGACTGAATGACAACCATTTAGCAAACTCCCTCAAAACTCGAAAATTTTCGACCAAAAGTTTTCTCGCGCAGAATTTTTGAATTATGGAGGGGTAAAATGGCTATTTTGTCAATATCTTTCGTAAAATAACACATCATCGTTGTGGCTGGGTTTGTTCCGATTTTTAACACACATCTTTCGACAGCAAATGAAACAATTCGAGCTGTAGCGGTTGAAAAGACGCTGAACATCATTTGAGCATCATCAGCAACTAACGACGTTCAAAGCTTTACGCTACTGATGTCAACCAACCCGTTCACGATGGCATAGATGGTCAATCCTGCCGGCGAATGTATTTGCAACTTCCTGGCAATGTTGCGGCGGTGGGTGATGACGGTGTTCACCGATATGAACAGATGGTCGGCAATCTCCTTGTTGGCCATGCCTTGCACCAGCGACACTACCACATCTTTCTCGCGCTCGCTCAGTGCATCCTGATTCTGCCCCACCCCACTCTTGAACACCATCTCCGTGATGTTCTTCGTCACATCGCTTTGTTGCAGCTGCCGCTCCAGCCTGCGGATGGCGGGCACGAAAATCTGGTCTTCCACCTGCCCGTGCTGTCGCAGCCACGCCTCATTATTATATATGTCGTGCAGACAGGCCGTGAGCTTGTTGTTGTGCAGCCCGTCGCTGGGCAGGTATTTGATGATGAGCAGCTTCAGCTCGCGCAGTTTCTTGTCGGCCTCTCCATGCTGCCGCGAAAAAGTCTCGATGTTGTAATTGCCATTCGACGGTTTCCCATTGACAAGTCCCCTGACGTATGGAAACAGCACGCGCTGCTCATACTGCATGTGTCGGCGAATCTCGTGGGCATACTCGTCGTAGAGGCGCAGGATGAGCTGCCCCAGCGAGTCGTCGGGGCTGAGGCTTTCCTCCAGCTCACGGCGAATGAACGGCAGTTGGAAGTCGAGATAATAGGCATGGCTGGCTTCCAGATAGTGCATCAGGGTGGGAATGCTCAGCTGCTCGTCGTCCTCAGCCGAGTTGTAGCCGTTGATGGTGAAGTTGACCACCGCCAGAAAGGTGTAGGTGTCAACATCGTTGTCGCTGCAGGTATCACGCACCGTCTTGTCGCCAAAGCCCAGACTGATGCCAAATGCGCCCAGCATCTGAAGCAGGTCGTAGTTGTCGCGGATGAGGTTGATCATCTTGTCGTCGGCCTCATACATTTTCATTTGCTTCATACCTTCATTTACATTAGCAAATGCAAAAATAGTCATTCCTGCCGACACTTGCAAGTGTCGGTACACAAAATCACTATTTTTAGGTATGCTTTTCGGGTTTTATGGCGAGCATAACTCGGAAAAAGGGGATGCCCGTCTATTTAGATGGTGTGCAGATCTGTCTGTTGCGTTTTGCGTTTCAGACCGACGCACACTGCCGCTTTCCCCTGATTATTCTCACGCCTAATAGGGGAGGGTCACTTTTTTGGCACGCCTTTTGCATGTTGCTCTTCGAAATCATTTTAAGGTAACAAGACACCGACACATTAGATGACAAGTCAGTTTTCACCCAAGGTATCCGAGATACTGTCTTTCTCGCGCGAGGAGGCAGCACGCCTGGCCTCAAGCTCCGTTGGGCCAGAGCATCTGCTGCTGGGCCTGCTCAGGTTGGACGACGGCCCTGTCATCGACGTCTTCCGCCGACTGAGGCTCGACATTCAGCAGCTGAAGTATGAGCTGGAAGCAAAAGTGCGACAAGATGACATCCTGCAACCCGTCAACACGCGCGAGCTGGTGCTCAACGAGCGTGCGTCGAACATACTGAAGCTCGCCGTGCTCGAAGCCCGCATCCAGCGACAGCAGCGCGTTGACGACCAGCACTTGCTGCTGGCCATCCTGCACGACCAAGTGAACAACGGAGCCAAACAAATATTGGAAAAGAACGACATGAACTACGAAGACGTACTGAGTCTGCTCAAAGCCCAACAGAAGGGCACATCCACACTGACCGACGGTCAGCAACCCAGCACATCGGCACCAAGCAATGGCATCAGTCTGCCCGACGAAGACGAGGAATACGACGACACACCGTCGGAGGATTCAGTGGGCAATGGCTCAGCCACTTCCAAAACCCAAACCGCACAAAAGCAGAAGAGCAAGACACCCGTGCTCGACAATTTCTCCACCGACCTAACGAAGGCTGCCCTGGAGCAGAAGCTCGACCCCATCGTGGGGCGCGAGCGCGAGATACAGCGTGTGCTCGAAATACTGGGCCGCCGCAAGAAGAACAACCCCATCCTCATCGGCGACCCCGGCGTGGGCAAGAGCGCCATCGTGGAGGGATTGGCACAGCTCATCGCACAGCGCAAGTGCTCGCCCATGTTCTTCGGAAAGAGGCTCGTCAACCTCGACATGACGGGCATCGTGGCCGGAACGAAATATCGCGGACAGTTTGAAGAGCGCATCAAGGCACTGCTGAAAGAGCTGGAGCAGAACACCGACATCATCGTCTTCATCGACGAGATACACACCATCATCGGCGCAGGAGGGTCGGCCGGGGCCATGGACGCTGCCAACATCATGAAGCCAGCCCTGGCCCGTGGCACCATCCAGTGCATCGGGGCCACCACGCTCGACGAGTATCGCAACTCCATCGAAAAAGACGGGGCCTTGGAGCGCCGATTCCAAAAGGTGCTGGTGGAGCCCACCACCGCCGACGAGACGCTCACCATACTGCACAACATCAAAGACCGCTACGAGCGCCACCATCATGTGGAGTTCACCGACGAAGCCATCTTGGCATGTGTCAAATTGACAGAGCGCTACATCGCCGACCGCGCCTTCCCCGACAAGGCCATCGACGCCATGGACGAGACGGGCTCGCGCGTACATTTAAAGAATGGTACCATCCCGCCCGAAATCACCGAGAAGGAGAAGGAGCTGGAGCGCGTGAAGGAGCGCAAGCAGAGTGCCGTGCGCGGACAGAACTTTGAACTGGCGGCCAGCTATCGCGACCGGCAGACCGAGCTGGAGGCCGAACTGGCCAAGCTCACCGACGAGTGGCAGAGCGGAAACTCAGACGACCGCCAGACGGTGGGCGAAGAGGAGGTGGCTTCGGTGGTGTCGATGATGACGGGCGTGCCCGTGCAGCGCATGGCACAAAGCGAGGGCATACGACTGAAAGGAATGTCGCAGGAGCTGAAGCAGAACGTGATAGCACAAGACAAGGCCATCGACAAGATGGTGCGCGCCATACAGCGTAACCGCGTGGGACTGAAAGACCCCAACCACCCCATCGGAGCCTTCATGTTCCTGGGTCCCACGGGCGTGGGCAAGACCTATCTGGCCAAGAAGCTGGCCGAGTTTATGTTTGGCTCGGCCGATGCCCTCATCCGCGTCGACATGTCGGAGTACACCGAATCGTTCAACGTGAGCCGACTCATCGGTGCGCCTCCGGGCTACGTAGGCTACGAAGAGGGTGGACAGCTGACAGAGCGCGTGCGCCGCAAACCCTACAGCATCGTGCTGTTAGACGAGATTGAGAAAGCCCACGGCAACGTGTTCAACCTGCTGCTGCAAGTGCTCGACGAGGGGCGCCTCACTGACGGCAACGGGCGCTTCGTCGACTTCCGCAACACCGTCATCATCATGACCAGCAATGCCGGCACCCGCCAGCTGAAAGACTTTGGCCGTGGCGTGGGATTCACCGCTGGCAATGCCGGACTGGCCATGAACGAGCAAGACCGCGAGCACGCACGCAGCATCGTGCAGAAGGCGCTCTCAAAACAGTTCTCGCCCGAATTCCTGAACCGTCTCGACGAGATCATCACCTTCGACCAGCTCGACCTCGATGCCATCAAGAAGATTGTGAACGTGGAACTGAAGCCCCTGCTGAAGCGCATCAACGACCTGGGCTACCAGGTGGAGCTGAGCAACGAGGCCAAGGAGTTTGTGGCCACCAAGGGCTACGACGTGCAGTTTGGTGCCCGTCCGCTGAAGCGCGCCTTGCAGAACTATGTCGAGGACGGCATCTGCGAACTTATCATCAACGACGAGATATCGGCAGGCACACTGATACGCATCGACAAACATCCAGAGAAAGAAGAGCTGACATTCGAGAGAGTATAACTCAAGTGCATGTCTAAGGAGTTTAGGAGTATGGGAGTTTGGGAGTTTAGGAGTTTGGACGTTAGTTTTGCTCGTAGCATGATGTGCAAAGACTATCGTCTACACTCCTAAACTCCTACACTCCTAAACTCCAAAGGACAGGCGGAACTTAAAAAGTATAAAACGAAAAGCACATGGACGAGCAGAAAGTAATCCTTTCAGACCACATAGAGCCTGTACTCGCCGAGGCCATCGCCAGCTGCCACGCCGACCGTCTGGTGGTCATCACCGACGAGACCACACAGCGCCTCTGCTGGCCCGTGGTGAGCGGCTTCCAGTGCCTGGCCGATGCCCAGCGCATCGTCATCAAGCCGGGCGACGAGAACAAGACACTGCAGACGGTGGAGCACGTGTGGTACCTGCTGCAACAGGCGGGTGCCACGCGCCACTCGCTGGCCGTCAACCTGGGCGGGGGCATGGTCACCGACTTGGCGGGCTTTGCCGCCAGCACCTTCAAGCGCGGAATGGCGTTCATCAACATCCCCACCACGCTGCTGGCCATGGTCGATGCCTCCGTGGGCGGCAAGACAGGGTTCAACTTCGGCGGGCTGAAGAACGAGATTGGCGTCTTCAACAACGCCAACGCCGTGATACTCGACCCCATCTTCCTGCGCACACTCGACAGGGAGAACCTGCTGTCGGGCTACGCCGAGATGCTGAAGCACGGCCTCATCTCGTCACTACCCATGCTGCGCCAGCTGCTCAGCTTCGACATCGAGCAGCCCCATCTGCCACTATTGGGACAAATGGTGGGCGAGAGCGTGGCCGTGAAGCAGCGCATCGTAAGCGAAGACCCGCTGGAGCAGGGGCTGCGCAAAGCGCTGAACCTGGGACACACCGTGGGGCACGCCTTCGAGGCCCTGGCCCTCGCGAAAGAGCGCCCTGTGCTGCATGGCTATGCCGTGGCGGCTGGATTGGCATGCGAGCTCTACCTGTGCTGCATCAAGACGGGATTCCCCACCGACATCATGCGCCAAGTGGTGCATTTCATCACCGACCACTATGGTCGCATGGCCATCAGCTGCGACGACTACCCCACCCTGCTGCAGCTGATGACGCACGACAAAAAGAACACAGCAGGGCAAATCAACTTCACCCTGCTGAGCGATGTAGGCCAGTTGGAACTGAACCAGACGGCCACGAAAGCTGAAATAGAAGAGGCCCTCGACTTCTATCGCGAAGGCTTGTAAGCGAGGGCGCGCATGGCATTGAGCACCGCCAGCACGGTGACACCCACATCGGCAAAGACCGCCATCCACATCGTGGCCACGCCCAGCGCAGCCAGCACCAGCACGGCCACTTTCACACCAATGGCAAAGGCCACGTTCTGACGGGCGATGGCCAGCGTCCTGCGGGCGATGGCGATGGCAGTGGCTATCTTCGAGGGGTGGTCGTCCATCAGCACCACGTCGGCAGCCTCTATGGCGGCATCACTGCCCAAGCCCCCCATGGCAATGCCCACATCGGCACGAGCCAGCACGGGGGCATCGTTGATGCCGTCGCCCACGAAGGCTACAGGCGTTTCGCGCTCCTCGGCCACGAAGCACACCTTATCATCGGGCATCAGTTCGGCATGATATTCATTGATGCCCAGCGTCTTGGCCACACGGGCTGCCACATCGTCGCGGTCGCCTGTCAACATCACCGTTTTCTTCACACCCATCATCCCCAGCTGAGCCACTGCCTCGGCACTGTCGTCCTTTGTGCGGTCGCTGATGATGATGTGGCCCGCATAGTCGCCATCGATGGCCACGTGGATCACCGTGCCCTCATCGTTGGCACAATGATGCCACTTGATGCCCTCGGCATCCATCATCTTGGTGTTACCCACGCATACCAGCTGATGGCCCACACGAGCCTTGATGCCCTTTCCGGCCACCTCCACCACGTCGCCGACGGGACATCCATCGGTGGCTTCGTCGGGGAATGCGTCGCGCAGCGCGTTGCCAATGGGGTGCGTGCTGAAGTGCTCTACATGGGCAGCCAGATGCAGCAGATGCTGCTCGTCACAGGCATCGGGATGCACGGCACTCACGGCAAAACGCCCCTCGGTGAGCGTGCCCGTCTTGTCGAACACCACGGTGCGCACCTTTGCCAGCACGTCGAGATAATTGGCGCCCTTCACCAGGATGCCTCGGCGCGAGGCACCGCCAATGCCTCCGAAGAACGTGAGCGGCACGCTGATGACCAAGGCGCAAGGACAGCTCACCACCAAGAACATCAGGGCGCGATAAATCCACTGCACATTGAACGCCGCGCCTTGCACCGCATTCCACAGCGTGGGGACGATGGCCATGGCCAGCGCAAGCCCCACCACCACGGGGGTGTAGATGCGTGCAAAGCGGGTGATGAAGGCTTCGCTCTTCGACTTGTGCTCGCTGGCACTCTCCACCAGATGAATCATCTTCGATACGGTGCTCTCGCCAAACATTTTCGTCGTACGCAGACGCAGCACACCACTCAAGTTGACGCAGCCCGCCGCCACCTCGTCGCCCTCGCCCACCTGTCGTGGCATCGACTCGCCAGTCAGTGCCACCGTGTTCAAGGCCGATCGCCCTTCCACCACAATGCCATCGAGCGGTATCTTCTCGCCGGGCTTCACCACGATGGGCGTTCCTACCTGCACCGTGTCGGCATCCACGGTCACCTCCTGCACCGCAGCGCCCTCAGCTGTCACCTCCATCGTGGCCGTGTCGGGGCGTATGTCCATCAGATGGGCGATGCTCTTGCGGCTCCTCCCCTCGGCATAGCCCTCGAAGAGCTCGCCTACTTGGAAGAACAGCATCACGAAGACGGCCTCGGGAAACTGGGTCTCGGCACCCGGCAAGAAGCCGATGGCCAGCGCACCGATGGTGGCCACGGTCATCAGGAAATGCTCGTTGAACATGTCGCCCTCGCAGATGCCTTCCCATGCCTCGTGCAGCGTCTCATGGCCCGCCATCAGATAAGGCACAAGATAGACCAGCAGCAGCTGCCAGGTGGTCAGGCTGGCATATCTCTCCGTCAGCACCGCCGCAGCCAGCAGCAGTGCCGATGCGCCTATCACCATCAGCTGATGGCGCATACCGCCCTCCTCGTGGTGATGTTCGTGGTGTTCATCATGATGATGGTTGTGTTCATTTGTCATAGCTTTTCTCCTTTTTGTTTCTAATTCGGGTGCAAAGTTACGACATATCTTTTGCAACTCGGTTGCAAACTTCAGCATCATCTCATTCTTCTGCGTTCAGCGCTTTTTTGTTCTTTCCGTAGCAAGAGTGACAAGAGCTGAGCGTTTCATCCTAAATCTTTCCCTTATTTCTTCATACAAGGCCGCAGGGAGCGGAATCGTGGAGCAACTCTCGAAAAATACGACCTGTGAGGTTGAAAAGACTTAACAACAACGCAAAAAAACTGCACTACTTACACCTGACCATTCGTTACCAGCCCCAAAAAGCAGCACCAGCATGCACCATGAGGGACAACTACCCATTCATCGTTTTGAATAAATATACACTTTTGAAAGTTGCCAGTTCAGCGGAAAAAGTGGCCGCAGGGGTGGAGATTGCATGCATATACATTTTAAACTGCATATTGAAGAGTGATGAGTGAAGAATTTGCTACCGCATAGAAGAACGTCACAGAGCATGATCAACTTGCAGGTCTATATTCTCCCCGCCATATATAGGGAGAGGCAGAGAGAGGGTCATCCGACTGAGCAGGAGACAGATGCAAATAGGACAAGTAGCTTAGCATTTTAAAGAAGGATGGTCCAGTGTTCATTTTGGTTGCACCTGTGTTAGTTTAGACTGTCCCCGGACTGTTTTTCTTTTGGCGATTATACTCCGACCCACCACCGGTTTAGAAGAGCAGGTAAGGAAATAAATAAGTCCAATCCGAAATAAGCATTAAAAACTTAAAATCTTGGTGCCAAGATGCCATTGACTTACATTTAAACAACTGTTCTGACGAAACACCACTCTTGGTGCCTAAATTTATTAAATAATGTGTATTTTAAAGGACGTATTAGCATAATCTCAGAAAAAAGAATTAATTTTGCAGCCAAAGAAATGAGATTTTTAATATGTGTACGATACATAAGACATATATAGGTGATGCCCGATTGATGAAATGTACAGAGGACAACTCGGTGGATATAGTAGTGACATCTCCGCCATATCCTATGATAGAAATGTGGGATAAGTGTTTTTCCGAACAAGACGCATCCATCGGAGAGGCTATTGAGAAAACGCCCGATGCGGCATTTGAACTGATGCATCAACAATTGGACAGAGTTTGGCGTAGATGCTATGATGTATTAAAAGGCGGTGGCTTCCTTTGCATAAACATTGGGGATGCCACACGAACCATTAACGGCAAGTTCAAACTATATAATAACCATACGCGCATTTCCGACTTTTGCAATTCTATAGGCTTCACGACATTGCCCAATATCATTTGGCGTAAACAAACCAATGCCCCTAATAAGTTTATGGGTAGCGGAATGCTGCCCTGTGGTGCATACGTGACACTTGAACATGAATGGATTTTGCTATTCAGAAAGGGTGACAAGCGGCAGTATAAAACACAGAGTCAGAAGCAAGAGCGCATGGAGAGTTCTTTCTTTTGGGAAGAGCGCAACGTGTGGTTTTCGGATGTGTGGGACGTGAAAGGCACGAAGCAAAAGATGGAGCGCTCGGGCAGTCGTGAACGGAGTGCTGCCTATCCGTTTGAAATACCATATAGACTTATAAATATGTTTTCACAGAAAGGTGATGTAGTGCTTGACCCGTTCCTCGGAACTGGAACAACGATGCAGGCAGCTCTGATGTGTGGACGTAATTCTGAAGGTTATGAAATTGACTCCTCGTTAAAGGAACTTATAGAACATGGCATTGCTACCATGGATGTTGACATGTGTAATCATTACATTAAGCAGCGCTTCGACCGGCATGTCAGATACATAGAAGACCGCAAGACCCAGGGAAAGGATGTTAAGCACTTCAATGTCAAACTAAACGTACCTGTGATGACGGGGCAGGAAGAACAGATAACTTTCAACTACATCACTTCGATACACAAGAATCAAGATGGCTTTTATGAAGCAGATTATGAAGATTCATCAGATATGAGCAATATCCCTTTTCAATTAATCAAGCAAATCATTTGAAGATATGGAAAAGTATTCAATGGAATTCGGCAAAAAGGAGCATGTTCTGAATTATGCTTGTCAGCTATATCAACTGTCACGTCCAACGAAAGTCGGAGCCGTAATGGCCTTGATACGTGAGTGCCAACCTTCATCATACGAAGAATGGAAAGATTGGTATTTTGCTAACGCTTATACAGCCACCAAGACTCCCGTTAAATTGTCGTTGGAAAGTCTGACGGAACTTGGCGAACGTCTTTATGAGAAGATACAGACCTTCGTCATCCCCGACTGGCAGGAAGCTTTCAGCCAGTTGACCCTACAGGATTGCATTGACTACATCTATAATCTTACCATCAATCGTACGTATGATGGATATATCCGTGAGAAGTCAGTCGTAAACGACGGCTTAGCAAAGAAGTTCCCAAATGTAAAGTTTGAGGAAAGCGACCCAGAACTTGACCATGCAGGTGACATTGACTACGTGGCTAAGGTTGGCAACTATCAGTTCGGCATTCAAGTGAAGCCCGTGACAGCCAATGCCAACTTTGGCGGCTACTCCTTGAGCGAGCGCATGAAGGCCAGTTTTAACGATTTCACAGAGAAATATGGCGGTAAGGTTTTCGTAGTTTATAGCCAGAAGGGAGAAATCGCAAATACAGATGTTATTGATAACATTCGAAAGGAAATCGAACGCCTTCAAAGCCTTAGGTAATGCCAACCCGTCATGTTCTGATTAATGGTGACAGCCGTAGCATGACTCAGATTCAGGATGAATCTGTGGATTTGATTGTGACCTCACCTCCTTATTGGCAACTGAAGGATTATGGTTCTGATTTCCAGATTGGTTTCAATCAGAGCTACGAAGACTACATTAACCACCTGAACTTGGTGTGGAGTGAATGCTTCCGCATTTTACATCTTGGCTGCAGACTGTGCATAAACATTGGAGATCAGTTTGCCAGAACTGCCTATTATGGACGATATAAGATTGTTCCCATCCACAGTGAAATTATCCGTTTTTGTGAGACAATAGGTTTCGACTATATGGGTACTATCATCTGGCAGAAGCAAACTACAATGCACACTTCTGGTGGACAAAAAGTGATGGGCAGCTATCCCTATCCTCGTGGCGGTATTGTGAAGGTTGATTATGAGAACATTCTGCTTTTTAAAAAGCAAGGTAAGGCACCCTCGGTAAATAACTTCGTAAAAGATGCATCAAAATTAACTGACGAAGAATGGAACACCTATTTTTCTTCTCATTGGATATTCCCTGGTGCTCGACAATCAGAGCATATCGCAGTCTTTCCCGAAGAATTGCCAAAAAGACTGATCAAGATGTTCTCATTTGTAGGCGATACTATTTGTGACCCTTTCATGGGAAGCGGAACAACAGCATTGGCAGCTATGAAACTGGAAAGAAATTCCGTAGGGTATGAAATCAACCGTGACTTTCGCAGATATTATCATGAGAAGTTGACTGAGGGCGATGCAGAAGGTAATTTCGAGTTCTTTGAAGACAGTAGTGTAATAGATTTTGAGCAACGATTATTCGCTTTGCCATACAAGTTTGTAGATGTACACAAGTTAGAAAGCAAAGTCGACATCAAGAAACAGACTTATGGTTCCAAGTTTGAGATAACGAAAAGCGAACGCGAAAAGAACGAAGCTTTCTTGAAATCCAAAGTTTGTGAAAAGGATCCGACTGTGATGGTCAATCATGCCCGCCAAGATATGTACAAAAAGATGATAGAGACGGGCATTTGTTACTTGCGTGCTGGCGACTCTAAAGGGTCTTTGTTAGTCACTCCTGGCTTCGAACGGCTTGCATACGTGTTGTTACATACAAATGGCGAAAATGCCCAGCTTTTCAAATTGAAGACAAAGGGCCACTTCCAGATATGGACACGTGAAACGCTTCAACAATATGGCTTCGAGCCACGAAACGCGGCTTATTATGTTGTCCTTCACTTTGACCCAACGCAGCCTATAACGTTGAAGAAGCATCCTAACTTGAAAGAAGATAAAAACACATTCAGAGCTAAAATCAGGTCTCTTAGCGATTTCATGGGAATTAAATAGTTAGCGAAACCTCCTTCAGAGGCACATGTTGCATATGGACAATCATAGAAGAAAATAGCACACTCGGCGGGAGTGTGCTATCTGTAGTGAAAAGCTTCGCAAGCAGGCTCAGGCAATCATACCAGATACTGGTCGCTGATGCTCTCGTTTTCTATCACTCGACGGATGGTCTCGGCAAACATGTCGGCCACGCTGATTTGCTTCACCTTGGCGCAACGCTGCGTGTAGGGGATGCTGTCGGTGAAGACCATCTCGGTGAGTGCCGACTCCTGCACGCGCTCGCTGGCCGGTCCGCTCATCACGCAGTGGCTGGCACAAGCTCGCACGCTCTTAGCCCCACTGGCAATCATCAGGTCGGCAGCCTTGGTGATGGTTCCGGCGGTGTCTACCATGTCGTCGATGATGACCACGTTCTTCCCTTCCACCTCGCCAATGATCTGCATGGTGTCGACCACGTTGGCCCGTGCCCTCGTCTTGTTGCAGAGCACGAGGGGACACCCCAGGTACTTGGCGTAGGTGTTGGCACGCTTGGAGCCACCCACATCGGGCGAGGCGATGACCAGCTCGTCGAGCTTCAGGCTCTGCAGATAGGGCAGCAGCACGCCGGAGGCATAGAGATGGTCGACGGGCACGTCGAAGAATCCCTGTATCTGGTCGGCGTGCAAGTCCATGGTGATGACGCGGTTCACGCCCGCCACACTGAGCAGATCGGCCACCAGCTTGGCACCGATGGAGACGCGGGGCTTGTCCTTGCGGTCTTGACGCGCCCATCCGAAGTAGGGGATGACGGCATTGATGGTGCGGGCCGATGCGCGTTTGGCGGCATCAATCATCAGCAGCAGCTCCATCAGGTTGTCGCTGTTGGGAAAGGTGCTCTGCACGAGGAAGACATCGCGCCCGCGAATGCTCTCTTCGTAGCTCACGGCGAACTCGCCATCGCTGAACTTGGTGATTTGCAGCTTGCCCAAGGGGCATCCCAGGCTCTGGCAGATTTTGTCGGCCAGGTATCTGGTGGCAGTGCCTGAGAAGACCATGTAGTTCTGGATGTTCATAATATAAATGTATTGTTTAGTAGACAGCTTTCTGTAGTTTTCTGAAATGGGCGATGAGTTCCTTGTAGTCCTGCCCCTGATGGATGTCGAAACGGTTCCACAGGTCGTCGCACACCACGACGCCTCCAAAGCCGATGTCTGCCAGGAGGCGGATGTTGTCGAGGGTGACACCTCCGAGGGCGTACACATGACGGTCGATGAGTCCCTGCTTGGAGGCGGCCTTCAGCTCGTCGAGGCTGAAAGCCTGCTGGCTGGCCGCCTGGGTCTGGCTTTCAAACACTGGTTTCAGGAACACGTAGTCGGCCTTCTTCTTCGACAGCCGCAGCTGGTCGAGCGAGGTGCATGTGCGGCTGTGGTGCCCCCTGTAGCCATAGGGCAGCTCCATCTCAGGGTCATCGAGGTGTATGCCGCGCAGACCATACTCTTGGCAGAGATAAAAATGATGGTGAACGGTGATGCGCCGATAGTAATCGTCGGGCAGCAGCGACAACAGGCGCTCGCTGTAGACGGGTTCGGATGCAGGTTTGAACAAGTGCAATCCGTCCATGCCCTCCTCAAAGAGCGTAGAGATGATTTTGTCTTCCTCCACGAAAAACGTGGACTTTGTCATGACGATCAGTTTCATCTTGGTGCACGTGAAGATGCAATTGCGCTGCAAAGATAATCAAAAGATGGCAGACGAGCAAAGAAAATCGATTTTTTCTTTTGCCAATCGCACACTTATTCGTAACTTTGCACAGTGAAAACTATTCTATACTTATATAATAATGTGTATGACACGCCATCAACTGCTCCTGCTTTTCATCATGCTGCTGGCAATGAAAAGCGCCCATGCCGGGGGTCTTGACGACATTCGGCAAGCACTGGAACAATCGTCGCAGAGCCAAATACAAGAGAAAGTGTATGTGCACACCGACAACCAGTGCTATTTCGTGGGCGACACGCTGTGGTACAAGGCCTACGTGGTGCGCGCCGACGACCTGCAGCCCACCGACATGAGCCGTATGCTCTATGTGGAGCTGCTCTCACCCGACGGTCTGCTGGTGGAGCGCCAGACCATCATCGTCAGTCCCAAGGGTTACACCTGCGGGCAGTTTGCCCTCACCGACTCGCTCTATTCGGGCTACTACGAGTTGCGTGCCTACACCCGTTGGATGCTCAACTTCAACGTGAGCCACCACTACTACCGCCGCGACGAGACCTGGTGGTTCTACAACCGCCAGATGGCCGCCGACTACTTCCGCATGTGGGACGGACTTTACAGCCGCGTGCTGCCCGTCTACAGCAAGCCCGACGAGGCGGGCGACTACGATGCGCGCCGCATGTACCAGCGACCCAAGACACGGCTGCCCCGACAGAAGAAAGACGACCTGCAGGTGACCTTCTACCCCGAGGGGGGACATCTCATCGACGGCATCGAGAACAGGGTGGCCTTCGAGGTGACCGACCAGCACGGCGAGGCCGTAAACATCAGCGGCACCTTAGACACTGGCGGCAAACCCATCACCATCAAGACCGAGCACATGGGCCGTGGAGCCTTCACGGTGACGCCTCGCGGCAAGCGCCTCAGCACCACCTTCAGCTGGCACGACAAGCAGTGGACCGCCAAGCTGCCCAAGCAGGAAGAGGCTGGCGCAGCCCTGCGGCTGGAAGGCTCGCGCCTCACCATTGCCACGGCACTGCTGCCACCAGGCAAGGAGTATGCCGTGAGCATCATCTGCCGAGGAGCGCTGAAGCACTTCCTGCCGCTGAACCTGCAAAGCAACGGCACCACCACCATCGACCTGCCACTGCAAAGCCTGCCTTCTGGCGTGGCCGACATCACCCTCTTCGACAGCGACGGGCAGATTCTTGCCGACAGGCTATGCTTCGTGAACAACCACGAGCACGACGACGCCCTCATCACCGCCCCCGTGGTGAGCAACAAAACCTACGACCCCTACGAGCGCATCTCGCTGCCCATACAGCTGCAAGGGGTTGACGAACCCACCAACTTCTCGATTGCCATACGCGATGCCTATACCGACGAGCCTACATACGACAACGGCAACCTGATGACCGACCTGCTGCTGTCGAGCGAGCTGCGGGGATTCATCGCCTATCCTGCCCACTACTTCGAGGCCGACGATGAACTGCACCGCCGACACCTCGACCTGCTCATGATGGTGCAGGGGTGGCGCAAATACAAATGGGAAGAGCTGGCCGACACCTCGCGACAGATGCGCTACAGTCCCGAGACCACCCTCACCATCGAAGGCTCGGTCTACAAGATGCTCTCCATCACCCCCGTGGAACCCGACGAGGTGGAGCGCTGGCAAGACGGTGTGGGCATGGTGGGCCGCAAGGGTAACGTGGATGCCGACGGCACGCTATCTGACCCCTGGGCCGACGCTGCCAGCGACGAGGGCAACGTGAGCGAAGACGTGGGCGGTGCACCCTATGCCGATGTGGGCGTCATTGAATATGGCGGACTGGCCTATGCCAACGACGAGCTGGGCGTGAACCACAGCGGCCTGAAGCGCGAGGTGATGGTCGAGGCCGAACTGTCGGTCGACGGTCAGTTCGTGGGTTCGGCACAGATGACCAAGGGCGGCCATTTCATCTTCGAGGTGCCACCCTTCTACGGCTTGGCCTATCTCAACATGAAAGCCTACCGTGAGCAAGACAGCATCAAGAAGAACATGATGTCGCACAAAGACAAATACGTGCTCGACGAGGACGCCTTCCCCGACTTCTACGTGAAGCGCGACATGTTCTTCCCCATCTTCACCCACGACTACAACTACTACGAGAAGCATCAGCCCGAATGGACGGAAGAGATGCTTGTTGACACCGTCTCTGAGATGTCGATGGAGAACGACGTCCACCAGCTGGGCAACATCAACGTGCGTGGACATCGGCGTGGCCGTCGCGCCATCGACTGGAAGAAGCCTGCCTTCGTCATCGATGCCTACGACCTCTACAACGACATCACCGACCGCGGGCTCAGCTTTGGCAAGCTCGACATGCGCCAATTCCCCGTGCAGGTGTGCAAATACCTCTTCGGCAACATGAACCGCCCCGTGAGCTACAACGTCGACGGACGCTTGGAGGGACATACCTACTACCGCAACTACTCGCCCATCATCAGCGGCGGCGAGGCCGAGGAGGCTGGATTCTTCCGTGCCAACCGCACCTCGCAATACGTCTACCGACAGCTGAAGCTGAAGCGCCTGAAGAACATACGCGTGTTCACCGACTATGAGCCGCGCACCGAGGACTCCACGATGGTGTACGAAAGCTACTCGCCTGATGCCACCGTCGACCTGGAGCTGATTCCCTACGATGGTGTGCAGCCCTCGTTCCGCGACCGCCACATTATCCTGCGAGGCTTCAACCGCGCCGAACAGTTCTACCAGCCCGACTACAGCGAAAAGCCCGTAGGCGAGAAGCCCAAAGACTATCGGCGCACGCTCTACTGGAACCCCAACGCCGTGTGCGACGAGCAGGGCCGATTCACGGCCACCTTCTACAACAACGGCAAGGAGACGCGCATCAAAATGTCGGCCGCTGGCATTGCCCACGACGGGCGGCTGATGCACAGCCGTTAGGAGTGAGGAGTTAGGAGTTAGGAGTTAGGAGTTGGGGAATTAAGCTACGCAATCATCTTATATTCTTAAATCGTAATTTAAGCGAAGCGAGAATAGCCCTAAAATCATAATAAAAAAACGCATGGACGACAAACAACGCATAGAACAGCTCCGACGCGAGCTGCATGAACATAACTACCGCTACTACGTGCTGAATCAGCCCATCATCGGCGACCAGGACTTCGACATGCTGATGCACGAGCTGCAACAGTTAGAGCAGCGACACCCCGAATGGTTTGACCCCAACTCGCCCACGCAACGTGTGGGCAGCGACATCTCCACCGAGTTCCGTCAGGTGCCCCACCGCTACCCCATGCTCTCATTAGCCAACACCTACAACGCCGACGACGTCAGACAGTGGTTCGACAGTGTAAAGAAGGGCTTGGGCGGCGATGACTTCGAAGTGTGTTGCGAACTGAAGTACGACGGGCTGAGCATCTCGCTCACATACGTCGACGGGCGGCTCACACAGGCCGTCACCCGTGGTGATGGTGTGCAGGGCGATGATGTGACACGCAACGTGAAGACCATCCGTTCGATACCGTTGGTGCTGACAGCCAGAGGCTACCCCCACGAGTTCGAGATTCGTGGCGAGATACTGATGCCGTGGACATCGTTCGACCGACTGAACAAGGAGCGCGAGGCTGCCGAGGAGCCGCTCTTCGCCAACCCCCGCAATGCCGCCAGCGGAACGCTGAAGAGCCTCGACTCGGCAGTGGTGGCCAGCCGACAGCTCGATGCCTACCTCTATTATCTCTTGGGCGAGCAACTGCCCGCCGATGGCCACTACGAGAACTTGCAGACCGCACGCCAATGGGGATTCAAAATAAGCGAGGGCATGAAGAAGGCGCATTCCGTCGACGACATCATGGAGTACATCAACTACTGGGACATCCAGCGCAAGCAGCTCCCCGTGGCCACCGACGGCATCGTGCTCAAGGTGAACTCCTTGCGCCAGCAGCGTGCACTGGGCTTCACCGCTAAGAGTCCACGCTGGGCCATCGCCTATAAGTTCAAGGCCGAGCGCGTGCAGACACGTTTGCTCGAAGTGACCTACCAGGTGGGGCGCACCGGTGCGGTGACGCCCGTGGCCAACATGGAACCCGTGCAGCTGGCAGGAACCACTGTGAAGCGGGCCACGCTGAACAACGAAGACTTCATCCGCAGCTTCGACCTGCATATAGGCGACATGGTCTACGTGGAGAAGGGCGGCGAAATCATCCCAAAGATTGTGGGTGTGAACATCGACGAGCGGCCCATCATTGCCCAGCCCGTGCAGTTCATCAAGCGCTGCCCCGAATGCGGAACGGTTTTAGTGAGGAGTGAGGAGTTAGGAGTGAGGAGTGATGCCGACACAGCAGCTTCTAACTCCAAACTCCTAACTCCTAACTCCAAACTCATAACTCCTAACTCATCCATTTGGTATTGCCCCAACGATGCTGGCTGCCCGCCACAAATCAAGGGACGCATCGAGCACTTCATCGCCCGCCGGGCCATGAACATCGACTCGCTGGGACCGGAGACCGTAGACGAATACTACCGCCAGGGACTGATACACAACGTGGCCGACCTCTACGACATCCAGGTGCAGCAAATCAATGGCGACGGCTCGCGCACCAAGTCGGCGCAGCGCATCGTGAATGGCATTGCCAAGTCTAAAGAGGTGCCCTTCGAGCGGGTGGTCTTCGCACTGGGCATCCGTTTCGTGGGCGAGACCAGTGCCCGCCTCCTGGCACGCCACTTCAAGTCGATGGATGCGCTGATGCACGCCTCGCTGCAAGACCTGCAAGAGGTGGAGGGCATCGGCCAAGTGATGGCGCAGAGCATCGTAAGCTATTTCCACAACGAGGCCAACCTCCGCATCGTGGAGCGGTTGCGCGCCTACGGACTGCAGTTTGCCCTATCGGCCGAGCAGACATCCCAGCAAAGCAACGCTCTGGCAGGGCAGAGCATCGTCATCAGCGGCGTCTTCCAGCATCATTCGCGCGACGAATACAAGCTCATCATCGAGCAGAACGGAGGAAAGAACGTGGGCAGCATCAGCGGCAAGACCAGCTTCATCCTCGCGGGCGACAACATGGGACCATCCAAGTTGGAGAAAGCCCAAAAGATAGGAGTGAAAATCGTCGGCGAAGATGAATTCCTCAACATGATTGGGCAGTAGACACTCCAAGAAGAGAAGAAAAGAGGAGTGAAGGGGAGTGAGCCGACTCGTCGGCAGGAGTGAAAGGGACAATAGTTTTAACGCTGAATAACTATCGTCCCTTTCCTCTTCTTTCGTCCTCTCTCCTCCTCTTCCGTCCTCTTTTCTCCTATCAAATCAGGCCTCGCTTCATTTCAGCGCCCCGAACTTCTCGTTCTTCTCAATCGTCCAGCCTGGACGCTTCAGCAGCTCGCAGTCGTCGCCCAAGAACATGCGGGCGGCCTTCTTGTCGCCTTTCAACTGCCACTGAAGCCAGGCCAGCGCCACCACGGCAAACTCGCCGCCATGGGCCTGACGATAGGTGCCGCCATGCCCCACGGGCAGGTTGACGGCACAGGCGGGCACGTGGTTGATGCGATGGAAGTCGTCCATGCCGTTGCCGTAAGCGATGTCCTCCTCACCGCCCAGGATGTAGATGATGCTGGTGCGAATCTCGTTCAGCTTCTCCTTCGGGGGCATGGGCATGCCACCCACGGCCTGATTGGCATTCTGGCGGTTGAAGAGTCCGCTATTGCAAATCATCAGCGTCGTGATGCGGGGGTCGGCAGAGTTGTAGAGCGTCTGCAATCCACCACACGACATGCCCGCCACGCAGATGTTCTTCGTGTCAATCTTCTGATAGTAGGGCGACGTGGGGTCGTCGTTCTGCGCAAAAGCCCAGTCGATGCTCTCTATCTGTTGCTCGGTAGTCGACATGGGGCCGCGATAGGGCTGCTCTTCCATGGGGATGTAGCCAGTGGCCAACACCAAGAAGCCGTAGCTGGCAATCTCGTTCAGAAATTTGTAGTGCTCCCACGGCGAGTTGGTGCAGGCACCATTGCCCCACACCAGCACGGGCAACGGCTGCTTCTTGCCGAAGGCGCTGAGGTCTTGCGGGGCAAAGACGGTGTGGGCGACCAGCGAAGGCTCCTCCTTCATGATGGCCTTGCAGGGGCCAGTGCCTCCTTCTTCCACAATGCGGCTCTTCACTGCTTGCTCCTGAGCATACATGCTACATGCTGCGCATGCCAGCACGACAATTGACAATAGTTTTCTCATGATGATTTTGATTTTGTTTTGGTTATGATGATATTTTGATGTGCAAATTTAGCATTTTCCCCATAGATATCATCCTTTTTCGGCGACTATTTTCGGCGAATGGTACATTCGAGCAACAGATAGATACAGAAAGCAAAGACAAAAGCAACCGCCACCGCGCATAACGTGCTGACATTCTATGGTTTCCCATCAATTACACATGGAGGCAAAGCAGAGGGCTGCCACCGCCAAAAATTTGGAGCGCTCCGAATTTTCAAATGGCGTTGACTTTTTAAAATTTGGCAACGCCAAAAAAAAATCCCAGGCCGTGGGACAAATGGGGGCGAATGCCGTAGCAGCTGGAAGCCCTTTTTGCCGGTCGTGGTGCACTTGACTGTAGACAATCTTTTCTGATGATTTGGAAAAAATAATCCTGCTTGATGATAAGATTGAAAAAAATTGACTATATTTGCACATCAATTCAAGATAACAACAGATGAACCAGCTTCAAGACCAGATACAGTTTACCGCCGCTGAGCACGACCTTGCCCTGCAACTCTATGCCCAGCTGCACGAGAAGACGACCGCTGCGCTGCACGCCGACGACGAGCCACTGGTGCGCCAGCATCTGATGGAAGCCATCGAGCAAGGGCATGTGATGCGCGACGAGTTCGGGTTGAATCCCGTGGTGACCAGTCTGCAGACGGCTCTGATAGCGGTGGACGAGATGGGCCTACGCCGCGAGGCCGTGTTGTCCATCCTGCTAAATCCTTGCGTAGAGGGAGGACAACTCACCATCGATGAGGCCACCGCCACCTTTGGCGAGGCAGTGGGGCGCATCTTGAGAGGTCTGCGGCGCATCAAGGAACTCTACAAGAAGAACCCCGTGGCCGAGAGCAACCGTAACGACTTCATACGCCAGCAGGGCGAGAACTTCCGCAACCTTCTGCTCTCCTTTGCCGAGGACATGCGCGTGATCCTCATCATGATTGCCGACCGCGTGAACCTGATGCGGCAGATTCGCGACAACAAGAACGACGAGGCCCGCCGCGAGGTGAGCCAAGAGGCCGCCTACCTCTATGCTCCGCTGGCCCACAAGCTGGGCCTCTACAAGCTGAAGAGCGAGTTGGAAGACCTCTCGCTGAAATATCTGGAGACCGAGGCCTACTATCACATCAAGGAGAAGCTGAACGCCACGAAGGCTGCCCGCGATGCCTATATAGAGCGATTCATCAAGCCTGTGAAAGAGAAACTTGAAGCCGCTGGGCTGAAGTTTCACATGAAGGGTCGCACCAAGAGCATTCACAGCATCTGGCAGAAGATGAAAAAGCAGAAATGCCAGTTTGAGGGTGTCTACGACCTCTTCGCCATCCGCATCATCATCGATTGTCCGCGCGAAGAAGAGAAACAACAGTGCTGGAAGACCTTTGCCATCATCACCGACATGTATACCAGCAACCCCAAGCGCATGCGCGACTGGCTGAGCGTGCCCAAGCTGAATGGCTACGAGAGCCTGCACATCACCGTGCTGGGGCCTGAGCAGAAATGGGTGGAGGTGCAGATACGCACCGAGCGCATGGACGAGGTGGCCGAGCGCGGCGTGGCCGCACACTGGCGCTACAAGGGCGTGAAAGCCGACGCTATCGGCATGGACGACTGGCTGAAGGGCATCAGGCAGATGCTGGAGAACACCGACGACGGCATGGAGGCCATGGACCAGTTTAAGATGGAGTTGCAAGACGAGGAGGTGTATGTGTTCACCCCGCGCGGCGACCTGATGAAGCTGCCCCGTGGGGCCACCGTGCTCGACATGGCCTACCACATCCACTCGAAGGTGGGCTCGGCATGCACCGGCGCACGCATACGCTCGGCCGATAGCCGCTCGGCCGACGACAATGGACGCTTGGTGACTTTCCGACAGGAGCTGCATTCGGGCGACCAGGTGGAGATCATCACATCGAGCACACAACGCCCCAAGCAAGAGTGGCTGAGCATCGTGAAGACCTCGCGCGCGAAAGCCAAGATTCGTTTGGCCATCAAAGAGACGCAACAGAAAGAGGCGCTCCTGGTTAAAGAAATGCTTGAGCGAAAGTTCCGCAACCGAAAGATAGAGATGGAAGAGTCGGTAATGATGCGGACGATGAAGAAACTGGGATTCAAGGAGGCCAGCGACTTCTACCGACAATTGGCCGATGCCACACTCGACGTAGCCACGGTCATCGACAAATACCTTGAAGTGCAGCAGGGCGACAAGGCCCCAACGGCCGAGGTGCGCTCGGCCGAGGAGTTCGTGCTCGAAACGGCACCCTCGCTCAAGCAGCATGCATCCGACGATGTACTCATCATCGGCCCCGACCTGAAGGGTGTCGACTATCAGCTGGCACATTGCTGCAACCCCATCTATGGCGACCGGGTTTTCGGCTTCGTCACCGTCAGCGGAGGCATCAAGATTCATCGTGCCGACTGTCCCAACGCCCCCGAATTGCGCCGGCGCTTCGGCTATCGCATCGTGAAGGCGGCATGGAGCGGAAAGGGCGACTCGCAATATCAAATCACCCTGCGCGTCATCGGCAACGACGACCTGGGCATCGTGAACAACCTGACGAGCATCATCTCAAAAGACGAGAAGCTGGTGCTCAGAAGCATAAACATCGACTCGCACGACGGACTCTTCCGTGGCAACCTGACGGTGATGATGAGCGACACGGCACGCCTGGAAGCGCTCATCAAGAAGCTACGCACCGTGAAGGGAGTGAAGCAGGTGGAGAGGGTGTGAAGCCTCACCCCCGACCCCTCTCCAAAGGGAGAGGGGAGTATATACACCATGCGGCAGAAACAAAGCTATATGTTCCCCTCACCCCCAAGGGGCAGAGGAGGGGGCTTGGTGGGAGAGAGGAGGAAAGAAATGCGGTAGCAAAAATTCTTCATTCTTCATTTTTTTGTGATGATTAGCAAGAACCAAATAAAGTTTATTAAGCAGCTGGAGATGAAGAAGTATCGCCAGCGCGAGGGATTGTTTGTGGCCGAAGGCCCGAAGGTGGTGGGCGACCTGCTTGCGGCGGGCTTCAACCCCGTGATGCTCTTCGCCACCGACGAGTGGAAACCGGCTACAGCCCTTCACACATCGTGTGTCAACGTCACCCCCGACGAGTTGCGCAAACTCAGCTTCCTTCAACACCCCCAGCAGGTGTTGGCGGTATTTCCTATAGCAGCCCCCCTCAATCCCCCCAGAGGGGGGATGAACGATACCTCCTTGGGGGGATTGAGAGGGGCTGCCGATGGTTTGGTTTTGGCCCTCGATGGTGTGCAAGACCCAGGCAATCTGGGCACCATCATCCGCATTGCCGACTGGTTTGGCATCGACACCATCGTGTGCTCCCACGACACCGCCGACTGCTGGAGTCCCAAGGTGGTGCAGGCCACCATGGGCAGCATCGCTCGCGTTAACATCTGCTATACCGACCTGCGCGACTTCTTAGCCAACAGCCCGTTGCCCATTTGCGGCACCCTGCTCGACGGTGTCGACATCTACCAGCAGCAGTTGCCCTCCCAAGCCATCATCGTGATGGGTAACGAGGGCAACGGCATCAGCCCCGACATTCGCCAGATGGTGACCCACAAACTGCTCATCCCCCAGTTTCGGCCAGGTGCTGAGAGCCTGAACGTGGCCATCGCCACCGCCATCGTCTGCTCAGAGTTTAGGAGGCCAAGGTGATTTTTTTCGCGTTTTCTTTTGACAAGTCAAAAAGATTCACTACTTTTGCAACAAAATATCAGTCAATAACCCTTTAAAATAAGTAATATGGCAAAAATGAAAGGTGCCATCGTGGTGGACACCGCACGCTGCAAGGGATGCGTGCTCTGTGTGGAGGCATGCCCGCAGAAAGTCATCGCCTTGGCCGGAAAGGTCAATGTGCACGGCTATCCCTACGTGGAGGCCACCAACATGGAGGCTTGCGTGGGTTGCGGCTCGTGCGGCATCGTATGCCCCGACGGTTGTATCACAGTTTATCGTAAGAAAATCAGTTAGTGATGGAACAGAAAGAAGTAGTATTGATGAAAGGCAACGAGGCCATCGCCCACGCTGCCATCCGTTGCGGCGTGGACGGATACTTTGGCTATCCCATCACCCCGCAGAGCGAAGTGATTGAGACGCTGGCCGAGCTGAAGCCTTGGGAGACCACCGGTATGCAAGTGGTACAGGCCGAGAGCGAGCTGGCAAGTATATACATGGTGTATGGCGCCGCCGGAGCCGGCAAGCGCGCCATGACCTCGTCGTCGTCGCCCGGCGTGGCGCTGATGCAGGAGGGCATCACCTATCTGGCAGGCGCCGAGCTGCCCGCACTCATCGTGAACGTGCAACGTGGCGGCCCCGGCCTGGGCACCATCCAGCCCTCGCAAGGCGACTATTTCCAGGCCACGCGTGGCGGCGGCAACGGCGACTATCAGACCATCGTGCTGGCACCCGCCTCGGTGCAGGAGATGGCCGACTTCGTTGACCTGGCTTTTGAGCTGGCTTTCAAGTATCGCAACCCGGCGATGATCCTGAGCGATGGCGTCATCGGACAGATGATGGAGAAGGTGGTGCTGCCACCCTACAAGCGTCGCCGCACCGACGAGGAGGTCATCGAGCAATGCCCATGGGCTTCGACGGGCAAGCCGAAGGACCGCGTGCGCAACGTCATCACCTCGCTGGAGCTGAAGCCCGAAATCATGGAGCAACGCAACCTGCACCTGCAAGCCAAGTATGCCGAGATACGCGAGAAGGAGGTGCGCTACGAGACCCAGCTGATGGACGATGCCGAGTATATGATTGTGGCTTTCGGCTCGGCCGCCCGCATCGCCGAGAAGAGCGTGGAGCTGGCCCGTCAAGAGGGCATCAAGGTGGGCTTGTTCCGCCCCATCACCCTCTGGCCATTCCCCACGAAGGAGATAGCCAGCATGGCCCAGGGCAAGAAGGGCGTGCTCGTGGTGGAGATCAACGCCGGGCAGATGGTGCAAGACGTGCGCCTCGCCATCAACGGTGCCGTCAACGTGGAGCAGTTCGGTCGTCTGGGCGGCATTGTGCCCGACCCAGAGGAGATTGTGGAAGCACTAAGAAGCCTCACCCCCGGCCCCTCCCGCTGAGGGGAGGGGAGTATATAGACTCTCCGTTAGAAAGGCTTTCGCGTAGTAATATTAAATCTCCGCTTGAAAGGGCTATCACGTCAGAATGAAAATAGAGCACGAGACGGCTGCGCCTGACAGATATGGGTTGCTGAAAGAGTTTGCGAGGAAGAACCGAAGGGAAATGACTCTGAGTGAAACTACGCTTTGGAATGCTTTGCGCAACGAATTCAGAAGCATCAAATTCCGACGCCAGCATCCTATTGGAGATTATATTGCAGATTTCCTCTGTTTGTCGGAAAAACTGGTCATCGAGGTTGACGGTGGTTATCACAATGAGCCACAACAGCAACAAGAGGACCAATGGCGCACGGAGTTTCTAAAAAGTAAAGGCTATAAGGTCATCCGTTTTACGAATGAAGAAGTGGACACCAATGTGAAAGGTGTGATAAGCAGAATAAAAGAAGAACTATTTAACAATATCGATTATGAATAATAATCAGACAACAAAACTAACTACTCCCCTCCCCCCCGAGGGAGGGGCTGGGGGTGAGGCTTTCGAGGACTACACCTTGGTTTATAAGAAGCCTTCTTTGCTGAACGACAACAACATGCACTATTGCCCAGGATGCTCGCATGGCGTGGTGCACAAGCTCATTGCCGAGGTCATCGAGGAGATGGGCCTGGAGGAGAAGGCCGTAGGCGTCAGCCCCGTGGGGTGCGCCGTCTTCGCATACAATTATATAGACATCGACTGGCAGGAGGCTGCCCACGGACGCGCACCCGCCATCGCCACCGGCATCAAGCGGTGCTGGCCCGACCGCCTGGTGTTCACCTATCAGGGCGACGGCGACTTGGCGTGCATAGGCACGTGCGAGACCATCCACGCCCTGAACCGTGGCGAGAACATCGTCATCATCTTCGTCAACAACGCCATCTATGGCATGACGGGCGGGCAGATGGCTCCCACCACGCTGATAGGCCAGAAGACATCGACCTGCCCTTACGGCCGCGACCCGAAGCTACACGGCTACCCCCTGAAGATGGCCGACATCGCCGCCGGCCTCGAGGGCACGTGCTACGTCACACGCCAGTCGGTGGAGAGCGTGGCCAGCATCCTCAAGGCGAAGAAAGCCCTGAAGAAGGCGTTCCAGGCTTCGATGGACGGCAAGGGCAGCTCGCTCGTGGAGTTCGTCAGCACCTGCAATAGCGGTTGGAAGCTCACGCCCTCGAAGGCCAACGAATGGATGAAGGAGCACATGTTCCCCTTCTATCCCAAAGGAGACTTAAAGGACACGACAAGCCCCACCCCCAACCCCTCCCGCTAAGGGGAGGGGAGTAAATAGTTTAATCCCCAACAAATAAAACTCATATAATGGAAAAGAACAATACGGCAGGAGTATCTACTCCCCTCTCCTCTGCGAGAGGGGCCGGGGGTGAGGCTCCTATGAAGAAAGAAATCATTATAAGCGGATTTGGAGGCCAGGGTGTGCTCTCCATGGGAAAGATACTGGCCTATAGTGGACTGATGGAAGACAAGGAGGTGACGTGGATGCCCGCCTATGGCCCCGAGCAACGTGGTGGCACGGCCAACGTCACCGTCATCGTCAGCGACGAGCGCATCTCCTCGCCCATCCTCAGCAAGTACGACATCGCCATCGTGCTCAACCAGCCCTCGCTCGAGAAGTTCGAGCCGAAGCTGAAGCCAGGAGGCATCCTCATCTACGACAGCTACGGCATCATCAACCCGCCCACGCGCAAGGACATCAACGTCTACAAGATTGACGCCATGGACAGGGCTGCCGAGATGAAGAACGGCAAAATCTTCAACATGATCGTGCTCGGCGGTCTGCTCAAGGTGTGTCCCGTGGTGGGCACCGGCGGCGTGGAGAAGGCTCTGAAGAAGACCCTCCCCGAGCGCCATCACGACCTCATCCCGCTGAACATGCAAGCCATCGAGGAGGGCGGCAAAATCATTCGCAAAGAATGATTGTCTGCATTGCGGAGAAACCGAGCGTGGCTGCCGACATCGCGCGCATCATCGGAGCCACGGCACGGCGCGACGGCTACTACGAGGGCAACGGCTATCAGGTGACGTGGACTTTCGGCCACCTGTGCGAGCTGAAGATGCCCGAAGACTACACGCCGATGTGGCGCGCCTGGAGCCTCTCGGCGCTGCCCATGATTCCGCCCAAGTTTGGCATACGCCTGAAGGAGGAACAGAGCGTGAAGAAGCAGTTCGCCGTCATCGAGCACCTCTTCAACCAAGCCGACTACATCATCAATTGTGGCGACGCCGGCCAGGAGGGCGAGCTCATCCAGCGCTGGGTGATGCAGAAGGCCCAGGTGAAGTGCCCCGTGCAACGCCTGTGGATTTCGTCGATGACCGACGAGGCCATCCGTGAGGGCTTCGCCAACCTGAAAAGCCAGACCGAATACCAGTCGCTCTATCTCGCGGGCCTCAGCCGTGCGGTGGGCGACTGGCTTTTGGGCATCAATGCCACGCGCCTCTACACCATCAAGTATGGGCAGAACCGCCAGGTGCTCTCCATCGGGCGCGTGCAGACCCCTACCCTCGCCCTCATCGTCAACCGCCAGAAGGAGATTGACAACTTCAAGCCCGAGCCCTACTGGGTGCTGGCCACCGTCTATCGCGACACCACGTTCACCGCCACAAAGGGCAAGTTCACGTCGAAGGAGGAGGGCGAGAAAGCCTTCAAGAGCATCGAGGGGAAGCCCTTCGAGGTGACCAGCGTGGAGAAGAAGGAGGGCAAGGAGATGCCCCCCAGCCTCTACGACCTCACCTCGCTACAGGTGGATTGCAACCGCAAGTATGGCTTCTCGGCCGAGCTGACGCTGAACCTCATCCAGCAGCTCTACGAGATGAAGCTCACCACCTATCCGCGTGTCGACACCACGTTCCTCCCCGACGACGTGTACCCCAAGTGCCCACAAACGATGAACGGGCTCTATCAGGCGAAATTTGCCGGACAGGCACCCTACGCCGAGTTGGTGCGCGCCCTGGGGGGCAAGGCGCTCAAGAAGACGAAGAAGGTGTTCGACTCGTCGAAGGTCACCGACCACCACGCCATCATCCCCACGGGCATCGTGCCGGGAGGGCTGAGCGACCTGCAACTGAAGGTCTACGACCTCGTGGCGCGACGCTTCATCGCCGTGTTCTATCCCGATTGCAAGTTCGCCACCACCACCGTCATGGGCAAGGTGGAGAATACAGAGTTCAAAGTCAGCGGAAAGGAAATCATTGACCCAGGCTGGCGCATGGTCTATCTTCAGCCAGAGAATCCAGAGAAATCAGGAAGCTCCGACAAATCAGAAAATTCGGATAACTCTGATTATCCCGACAAATCAGAACCCTCCGAAAAAAGCGCCGAGGAGCGCACCCTGCCCACCTTCGAGAAAGGCGAGATCGGGCCACACACGCCCACGCTCACCGAGAAGTGGACCACGCCGCCCAAATACTACACCGAGGCCTCCCTGCTCAGGGCCATGGAGACCGCCGGCAAGCTGGTGGACAACGAGGAGCTGCGCGCCGCCATGAAGGAGAACGGCATCGGCCGACCCTCCACACGCGCCGCCATCATCGAGACGCTATTCAAGCGGCACTACATCCGCAAGGAGCGCAAGAACCTGCTGGCCACGCCCACCGGCATCGAACTCATCGACATCATCCACGAGGAGCTGCTCAAGAGTGCCGAGCTGACAGGCATCTGGGAGAAGAAGCTACGCGACATCGAAGCCCACAAATACGACCCCAAGCAGTTTGTCGACGAGCTGAAAGAGCAGGTCACCGACATCGTGAGGCAAGTCATCAGCGACCAGAGCAACCGCCATGTGGCCGTCACCTCGGAGGAAGACCTGAAGAAGAAGAAGAAGACGCAGAAGAAGCCACAACCCCCTCAAGACCCCACGGGCCAGCCCTGCCCCCTCTGCGGAAAGGGGCATATCATCAAGGGCAAGACCGCCTATGGATGCTCCGAGTGGAAAAACGGATGCACCTGGCGGCAACCCTTCTGAAACCAACGAAAACAAAACCTAAAACACTACTACCAACATGCAGAAATTTGCCGATTACATCCAACGCATAGAAATCGACTCCCTGTGGAGCGGCAAGAAGCACATCGTGTGGGAACTCGACCCGCACGTCAACATCCTGAGCGGCATCAACGGTCAGGGCAAGTCTACCATCATCAACAAAGTAGTGAAGGGCCTCTCAGCCGGAGGCGAGTTCCCCAGCCACATGCTCAAGGGCGTCAGGCTCGACGTGGTGCCCCAGGACGCCCGATGGATTCGCTACGACATGATTCGCTCGCTCGACAGCAGCCTCACGCAGGTCTTTGCCGACGAGGAGGGCGCCCTGCGCCAGGTGTTGCCCGTCATCAAGGGCGGTGGGGGCAGCCTGCTCGATTTCCAACTCTATCATCTGCAACGCAAGTACCTCGACTATCAGGTGAACATTGGCAACCGCATCATTGCCGAGCTACAAGCGGGACATGCCGAGGCGGCACAACAATTGTCGCAGAAGAAGACACGCTTCCAGGACATGGTCGACGACCTGTTCCAGGCCACGGGCAAGCGCATCATCCGCGCCGAGAACGAGATACGATTCACCCAGATTGGCGAGGTGCTCACGCCCTACCAGCTCAGCAGCGGCGAGAAGCAGATGCTCATCATCCTGCTCACCGTGCTCGTCGAGGACGACCAGCCCTACGTGCTCTTCATGGACGAGCCCGAGGTGAGCCTGCACATCGAGTGGCAGAAGCGACTCATCGACCTCATCCTCGAACTCAACCCCAACGTGCAAATCATCCTCACCACCCACTCGCCAGCCGTGGTCATGAACGGATGGGTGGATAGCGTCACCGAAGTTTCGGACATCACCAGTTGACAAATGGGCAAGCGACTTAAAGACAACATCAATAGCCAATGGGTGACGGCCGCCAACGCCCTGCAGGGCAAGAACGGGCGCCGGCGCATCGTGGCCTATGTGGAGAGCTACGACGACATCTACTTCTGGCGCACCATACTGGCACCATTCGAAAACGACAAGCGCTACTTCGAGGTGATGCTGCCCTCGAAGGTGAACCTGACGCGCGGCAAGAAGTCGGTGCTCATGAACTTCATCGACCATGAGCCGCAGGGCGACGAGCGGCTGGGGCGCGACATGATAGCTTGCGTAGACGCCGACTACGACTATCTGATGCAGGGCGCCACCGACCAGTCGCGGCGAGTCATCAGCAGCCCCTATGTGTTCCACACCTACGCCTACGCCATCGAGAACCTGCAATGCTATGCCCCCTCGCTACACGAGGTGTGCGTGGCCGTCACACTCAACGACCATCGCATCTTCGACTTCGAGGAGTATTTCCGCCAGCTCAGCGAAATCATCTTCCCACTCTTCGTGTGGAACATCATGCTCTATCGCAATGGACAATACCCCCGCTTCTCCATCACCGACTTCAACCGCATCACCGACCCCGGCGGCTTCACCGTGCAGGCTCCCGAGAGCTCGCTACGCAACGTGAAGCGCAAGGTGGGCGTGAAGATTCGCGAGTTGCAACGACTCTTCCCCGATGCCAAGGAGAACTACCTGAAGCTGAAGGACGAAATAAAGACGCTGGGCGTGACACCCCAGACCACCTATCTCTACATACAGGGCCACCACCTCTTCGACACCATCGTGGCTCCCATCCTCACCAAGGTGTGCAACCTGCTCCGCCAGGAGCGCCAGGCGGAGATCTACCACGCCCGGGCACACTCCACGCAGAAGCGAAACGAGATGTCGTGCTACGAGAACTCGCGCCAAGACATCAAAGTGATGCTAAAGAAGAACACCGGCTACCAGCAATGCCCCCTCACCCAGCGCATCCACAACGATGTGGCACGATACTTCATTGTGGGGGAGTGAAAGGGAGTTTTGTTACGGGAGTGAAAGGGACGATAGTTTTATACGCGAAGGGGGGAGTATCATAACAACGAATTCGACGAATTAAACGAATTCCATGCGGCGCGGTGACTCATGGCGCCTTACAAGGCCAGGTCTACCGCTCAGTCGGTTTATACGCGAAGAGGAGTGAAAGGACGATAGTTCGTACCTCTCACTCCTCTCACGTTCGCTCCCGTCCTCTTAAAGAAGGCGAGGGGGAAGGTGGACTTTAGTCGTTGCGCTGGGGGCGCTGGCGCTGGAATCCACCCTGGCCACCGCCGCGCTGGCCGCGCTGCATGCGGTTCTGCATGTTCTCCTTGTACTTGGCCATCTGCTCCTCGGTGAAGATCTTCTCCAGGCCAGCCTGATAGGCCTCCATGTTCTTCTGCATCTCCTCGAAGTTCATGCGCGGGCGCTCACCGCCCTGACCCATCTGTTGGCGCTGGGGACGCTCGCCGCCCTGACCCATCTGCGGGCGCTGGGGGCGCTCACCATTCTCTGCACGCTGGCCACCGCGCTGGCCACCACGCATTCCACGGCCCATCATCGGAATCTTCGTCTGGAACTCAGTGTTCAGCTCCAGCAGCTTGGCGGCCTGCTCTTCGTTCAGTCCATAGTCTTTCACCATCTGCTCGGTGCGCATCTTAGCCATTTCGCCCATGTCCATTTGGCGGGGCTGCTGCTGTTGTGCTTCCTGTGCCATTGCGCTGGCGCTCATCATCATTGCGGCTGCTAAAGCCAGAAACATTTTCTTCATACTTGCTTTGTTGGTTTTTTAAGGGTTTGTATTCGGGTTATTGTTTTGTCTCAACTGACTTTATGACGAAAGAACCCCATGATGGTTTAATGCAAAACGAAAAAAAATATGACACCTGCGCTTGTCCTTCCCTCGGCCCCTCCCCAAAGGAGGGGAGTTGAAATCAATCTGTATACTCTAACTTTGCAATGTCATTGAGATAGGCGAGTACTCGTTAAGGAGATCTCATCAAAAAGCATTGACAATTCGTGGAAAGTCCGTACCTTTGTCCGTAAAAAGGAAGACTGACCACCCGGAGGGGGGATACTATTGTTCTGTACTAGTGCAGAGACTTTCAACCGCAGCAGTCCCCTCCGGACAAGCTGCAAAGGCCAAATAAGTTGCCAGGCATAGGAGCCAATTAGAGTGCAGTACGAATAGTTTTTTTGAGTTGTTACGAAATAGAACACACGATGGCTAAGAATCGGAAAGATTGTCAAAATCTTTCAAAAGAAAATTAGTTCACGGTTACGAGGCATTCTGGCGCGAAAAAGGCCCGTTTGGGAGCATTGTTCAACCCTCGACAGATGGAAAAGCGAGGGGGAAAAGCCAGATTTTTGCACACGTGCTATGGTTTTCCTTTTCGAGGTTTTGTAAGCACGCCAAAAAATAAAACGGCAACGCCAAATTTTTTTTCGGCGTTGACTTTTTCAAGCCAGCGATGCCCATTTTTTGCCATGGACAGCCCAATAGGTTGAATGACAATTATTTAGCAAGCCCTCTCAAAACTCGAAAATTTTCGACCAAAAGTTTTCTCGCGCAGAATTTTTGAATTATGGAGGGGTTAAATGGCCATTTTGTCAATATCTTTCACGTCTCCCCGTCCTGTCTGGTCTGTTCCGCTTTTGAACATAGGGTTCCCTATTTGACGTTCTCTTGAATCAAAGTTGCTCATAGTTACAGACCCACCCCTGCCCCTCCCCGTAAGGGCCGGGTTCAAGAGGGGAGCGGCTCCGCATCATATTTTCACCATTCCTACCACATCGGGGCTATTTCAAGTGGACTCGTTCAATTCGTTCAATTCGTTGTTCATTTTAATTCGGTCAATTCGTCCAATTCGTTGTTCATTTTAATTCGTATAATTCGTCCAATTCATTGTTCATTATAATTCGTTCAATTCGTCCAATTCGTTGTTCATTATAATTCGTTCAATTCGTTCAATTCGTTGTTCATTTTAATTCGTTCAATTCGTCCAATTCGTTGTTAACTTTAATTCGTATAATTCGTTCGATTCGTTGTTCATTTTTATTTATTCGTTCAATTCGTCCAATTCGTTGTTAACTTTAATTCGTATAATTCGTCCAATTCGTTGTTAACTTTAATTCGTATAATTCGTCCAATTCGTTGTTCATAAAAGTCATCGGTTGCGCAAATCTTCTGATGTGAGTTGCAATATAGCCTGACTCAACCGCGCAAGGCGTTCTGGCTGAGGACTCTCGCCGATGATGACGCGGCGGGCATCGAGGTCGTAGAGCACGTGGCCGGTGCTGTCGGCCATCCACTGGGCATTGTTGTAGTTGTGCACGGCCGTGGGGTGCACGTAGGTGGCCGAGAGCACGTCGCGGCTGAAGGCGAACTGGGTGTGGGGGAGCCCCATCTGACCGAGCAGGGTGGCGGCCAGGTCGCTCTGGTTGCAAAGCGCGTCGATGGTGCGCGGCTCCTTCACGGCGCCACCCAGCCACAACATGGGGATGTGGTTCTTCTTCAGAGGGCAGCTTTGGTCCACGTCGGCATAGTTGATGCCATGATCGGCGGTGACAACGATGAGCAGATGCTCCCAGGCGGGCGTAGCGCGAAGGCGCTCCACGAACCGCTCCAAGCAGGCATCGAGATAGGCAAAGGCGGTGAGCGCCTCGTCGTCGTACCGTTGCCAGCTGAGGCCCTCTACCTCATGCGGCACATCCCAAGGCTCGTGGCTGCTCAGCGTGGAATAGCCCATCAGCGCAGGCGAGCCCGTGGGGAGAGCCACTATCTGACGGTAGAGGAAGTCGAAGGTGATGTCGTCGCGCACACCCCATTGGGCGCTATGTTGCTCGGCGTGGGTGAAGTCGTCCATGCCCGTCAGTTGTTGCCAGCCCGTGGCGATGAGATAGCCCCGCATGTTGGTGAAGTTGATGTCGCCGCCATAGAGGTAGCTCGTCGCGTAACCCTCGGCCTGTAGGGTGCTGGCGATGCTGGGTAGGGTGCAGCTCTTGTGGGGAATCTTCATCACCGACAAGGTGGGAAACGAGGGATAGCCGCTAAGTGTGCACACCGTGCCTCGGTCGGTGCGCCACGAGTTGGCATAGCACCGGCTGAAGTTGATGCCCTCCTGCTTCAATTGTTGCAGACGGGGCATGGCGGCGGCAAATTGCTCGCCAGCACTCTCTAAAAGGATGACGACGACGGTGGGGCGCGGGGTGCTCAGCAGGGTGTCGGCATCGAGACTCTCGGTGGTGTAGATGTCGGAGGTGAGGCGATGGCACTCGGCATCGT
This sequence comes from uncultured Prevotellaceae bacterium, assembly GCA_902790625.1. Lineage (GTDB taxonomy): Bacteria > Bacteroidota > Bacteroidia > Bacteroidales > Bacteroidaceae > Prevotella. The sequence goes on from CADASP010000019.1 coordinate 59,866, forward strand.
CCATGAAGGCGTATTCCGCCTCGTCGCCCAGCTGATGGCCCATCGACGAGAGGAAGCTGAAGACGGGGTTCACCGCCGCATGGTTGAGAAACTGGTTTTGCGAGAAGTACACCTGACCGATGTTGGTGGTCGATTCGCTCAGGCCACCACGCACGCCCACCACCATCAGCGGAAGCAAGGCCACGTAGACCAGCGACTCGCCCTCCCTTGACAACGTTGAACGATGGGTGGTGTGCGATGTGTCATCCTTCAGGAAACGAAGCGAAAGGAGGTACATCACATAGATGACGAGGGCGGCCAACACCCAAAGCAGGAACCGCGCCAGCAGATAGCCCACCGAAACGCTCTGGGTGATGCCCTCGGGCTGGCGCAGGTAGTCGAGGCACGAGGCATCGAGCTTGAAGCCCCAGAACTCATAAAGACTGGTGTCAGCAACGAAGGCCAGCGCCATCATTGTTGACACCAAGATGAAATAGGCTTTGACAAGCCATCGCGGAATGCGCACCCATACGGCCACCAAGCACCCCAACAACAAGGGGGCTACGATGTAGAGCGACGTGGAGAGGTCGAGCGACAGGCCATGACGAAGCACCGCCCACGCATCGCCCCACCCCACTCCGTGTGTGCCGCCACAACAGGCCATAAACGCCAGCTTGGCCAACAGGAACAGCAGCACCGTGATGGCAAAAGCCACCAGCAAGAAGCATAGACGCTGAAGCGGCTTGCTATTTGGCATAGCATTCGAAAATCTTGCTCACCATCGGCTTGGGAAGCTTAGGCGTGAGCAGGCTGACCACCCACACCACGGGGAAGCCGCCCAGCATGGCGATGGCACCGCAGTTGATGGGGTTGATGGGATTGCCAGCCACCATGTTGACAACGGTGATGCCCACGCCCCACACGAAGCATGCCCACACGCTGATGCGGGTGACACCACGCCAATAGAGGCCAAGCATGAACGGAGCAAGGAAGGCTCCGGCCAGCGCACCCCACGAGATGCCCATGAGCTGGGCGATGAAGGTGGGTGGATTGAGGGCGATGAGCAACGAGATGGCGATGAAGAACATGATGAGCACGCGCATCACCACCACCTTGCGGCGCTCAATCTTCTCGGCCACGATGTCGTCGATGGTGCCCTCTTCCACTTCGCCAGGCAACGACTTCTTGTCGCGATAGATGAGGTCGAGGGTCATGGTGCTCGACGAGGTGAGCACAAGCGAGGCCAGCGTAGACATCGATGCCGACAACACCAGCAGCACCACGAGGGCGATGAGCACGTCGGGCAGCGTGTTGAGCATGGCGGGCACGATAGAGTCGAAGGCTATCTTGCCGTCGACGACGACGGGGTCGTAGAGACGGCCAAAGCCTCCCAGGAAATAGCAGCCACCAGCCACGATGAAGGCGAAGATGGTGCTGATGACGGTGCCTCGGCGGATGGCACTCTCGTCGGTGATGCTATAGAACTTGCCCACCATCTGCGGCAGGCCCATCGTGCCAAGCGAGGTGAGGATGACCACACCCAGGAGTCCCCAAGGGTCGGGGCCGAACCATGACGAGAAGACGCCCTGCTCGCCACCATCACCGGGGATGGCACTCAGCTTACCCACGGCCTCGGAGAGTCCGCCCTGGGCAGCCAACACGGCGGCAATGACGGCGATGATGCCGAAGAGCATGATGATGCCCTGAATGAAGTCGTTCATGGCTGTGGCCTTGTAGCCGCCCAAGATGACATAGACAGCCGTGAGGATGGCCATGATGATGACACAATATTCATAGGGGATGCCGAAGCCCATCTCGAACAGGGTGGAGATGCCCTTGTAGACACCTGCCGTGTAGGGGATAAGAAACACGAAGGCGATGATGGAAGCAGCCACGCGCAACCCTTGGTCGCCAAAGCGGGTGCCAAAGAAGTCGGGCATCGTGCGGCTCTCGATGTGTTGTGTCATCAGCTTCGTCCGACGGCCCAATATCAGCCAAGCCAAGAGCGAGCCGATGACGGCGTTGCCAATGCCTATCCATGCGCTGGAGAGTCCATACTTCCAGCCGAACTGTCCGGCATAGCCCACAAAGACCACAGCCGAAAAATAACTGGTGCCGAAGGCGAAGGCGGTGAGCCAAGGCCCCACGGCCCGTCCACCCAATACAAACCCGTCGACACTGCTGGCCTGCTTGCGGGTGTAGACACCCACGCCTATCATCACGGCCAGAAAAATTATAGTCAATAATACTTTGATGATCATAATGTCGTTAATCTTGTTATTACGTTATATCGTTTAGTCGTTTGGTCGTTTAGTTGTTTAGTCGTTTGGTCGTTTAGTCGTTTAGTCGTTTAGTCGTTTAGTCGTTTGGTCGTTTGGTCGTTTTTCTCGTTATTCCGAAAAAAGCCACCATCAGAACGCCACCTGCACTTGGGCCTGCAACCAATTGTAGTCCTTGCCCAGCATGTCGCCACAGAGGCAACGGGTGTATTGCAATTGCAGACGGCACTTCTTGTAGTACCAGTATTGTAGTCCCAACGTCAGGTTGGTCTGGTCCCAGCCGTCCACCTTGGTGTTGCGGTCGTAGGTCTCGCCACTTGCCACCACGTCGAGGGCGTCCACCACGGGGATGCAGCAGGTGACGTAGCCACCACGGCTTCCCACGTCGCCATCTTCGCCGCCCAACCACTCAGCACGTATGCTGGCAGGACGGGCTTCCTTGTATTGGCTTCCAGCATAGGCCTGCGTCTTATACTCGGCACCCACCGAATAGCGATTGCGCTTGTAGTTGTCGCCCACGTTGATGGTGGGGTTCCAAGCAGCCGTGCCCACGGCGCACCCCGTGCCCAGATAGCCCGAGCCCACGATGCGGAAGCCGTCGAAGGGCTTCAACTCCAACTTGGCGATGAAGTCTTTCTGGTTGTTCTGGTCCTTGCGGTTGATGCCTTGTCCGCTCATCAGCGCCAGCTCGTAGTGCACCTTGTCGTTCAGGATGTCGCCAAAGGCCATCAGTCCCATGTCGCGGCCGTAGTTCACTCCGTTCAGGGGGTCAGGGCCCTCGCCAGCCAAGTAAAGCACTGCCTGAGAATAGACGTCGATGAGTTCCAGCATGGTGGGCGACAGCGGGTTCTCCATCGTGTAGGAATGCTTGAACTGTCCCAGACGGAGGCTCAGTGCCTTGTTGTTGGTCACTCGATAGTCGGTGTAGAACTCCTGCACGACCGATGAGAAATCGTGCATGAAAAGAAACGACCAGCGGTCGGTGATGCGGGCCTTGGCCCAAAGCAGGGTGCGCTTCAGGTTGTACGAGTTGGTCTTCTTGCCGTCAGGGTCTTGATACGACCATCCCCCCTGGGCATAGCCATTGAGGGTGATACGGCTCGTCAAATCACGCATCCAACCGTTGTCAGTGGTTGTTCCCTGCCCCATAGCAGAGACGCTGCCTATGGCTGTTATCAACAAAGCCAAGGCTCGAATTTTGCAAGTCATGTTTTTTTGTGTTATTTAATTTGGTGAATAGTGTGCGGTGATGGGTCGCTTAGATGAACTCTTCGCCATAGCGGATGCCCACCTCGTTGACATATTTGCGAATCAACGCCGAGGAGTCGCTCTTGGGGCATATCAGCAGTACATCGCCCTGCTCGGCCACGATGTAGCCCTCCAGCCCATTGATCACGCCTACGTGGCCCTTGGGCAGCTTCACAATGTTGTCGCGGCAGTTCTCGAGCATCACCTCCGAGTCGATAATCACATTGTCGTCCTCTTGACGGCGCATAAACTCGTAGATGCTGTGCCAGGTGCCCAAGTCGGCCCATCCAAAGTTGCAACGCATCACGTAGGTGTTGTCCGACATCTCCAGCGCGGCCTTGTCCATCGACAAATGAGGATAAGCAGGATAATGGGTGAGCACATAGGCCTGTTCCTCTTCGGGGGTCATGGTCTCCTTCGGCGGGGTCAGGCGATGAGTGACGTCGCTAAGCATCTGGACGAAGAACTGACGCAAGAACCGGATGTTGGAAAGAAACATGCCCGTGTTCCACAAGAACTCATCGCTCTCCATGAACAAGCGCGCAAACTCGCGTTCGGGCTTCTCGGTAAACGACTGCACCTTGCAGATGCCAGTGGTCAGCGTCGACTCGCCCATCTGTATGTAGCCATAGCCCGGCTCCGGGCGAGTGGGCTTCACGCCCATCGTCAGCATGAGGTCGTTCTGGGCCACGAAGTCGAGTCCTCCCAGGACGCACTCACGAAAGCTGTCATCGCCCACGATGAACTGGTCTGAAGGCACCACGATGACACGCGCCTCCTTGTCGCGCCGATAGATGCGCACACCAGCCCATGCCACCGAGGGAGCCGTATTGCGGTTCACAGGCTCCTCGAAAATATTGTCTATCGGCAGGTCGGGCAGCTGCTCGTGGGTGAGCGCCGTGAAGTTCTCGCAGGTGCATACGTAAATGTTCTCTTTCGGGATGAAGGCCATCATGCGGTCGTAGGTCGACTGGAGCTGGGTGCGCCCCGTGCCAAAGAAATCGACAAACTGCTTGGGCTTCTCCATGCGGCTGGAAGGCCACAGGCGCTTGCCACGTCCACCAGCCAAGATGATACAATAATTATTGGGTTGTATTTCCATAAATAAAGATTTGCATTGTTTCGGCTCGCGAAATTACGCTATTTTCCCCATTCGGCCAAGAGAAATGCAAAGAATCGTCAAGATATTTAATTTTTTTAGGACAAAATGTTGGATATTTCTGAAAATGTTTGTAACTTTGCACCCGCTAAACAAGAAATCGCTTTCTTGAGCGAGCCCAGATGGCGGAATCGGTAGACGCGCTGGTCTCAAACACCAGTGGGGCAACCCGTGCCGGTTCGACCCCGGCTCTGGGTACTTAGAACACCTTGTAA
>CADASP010000020.1 GCA_902790625.1 uncultured Prevotellaceae bacterium
CCCAAAAACAATGCGCAGCCGTTCCCCTCCCCTCAAGGGGAGGGGTAGGGGTGGGGTCTCTAACATCCTGCGAGTGAATGATATACAGACCCCACCCCTAGCCCCTCCCCTTGAGGGGAGGGGAGCTGCTGCGCCGACTTTCGCGACAATAATGGTTTTCGGAGTGGACTCATACATGCGGATAATCATTTAAAACAATGTGCTGACGCCCTCCTCTGGACAGCGCGTTGCCGTTTAGAAAAATCCCAGGCCGTGGGACAAAAATTTGGCGTTGACTTTTTTCGAAAAGTCAACGCCAAATTTTCGTAGGGAGCACTCCTGTTTTTTCCCACCCTTTTCGCATGCTTCTATCCGCATGCAGGCCGATGGGCAATCCGTTCATATTCTATCTGCGGCGGCCACCACCGAAGTTTCCGCTGCTATTGCTGCTGCCACCGCTGCTACGCGAGCCTCCGCTGAAGGAGCCGCTGCTGCGGGCGGGGGTGTTGCCACTGCTCTGGCGCACGGCGGGAGCACTCTGGCGCACGGCTGGTGTGCTCTGACGCACGGCGGGAGCGTTCTGACGCACGGCGGGTGTGCTCTGGCGCACGGCTGGTGTGCTCTGGCGCACGGCGGGAGTGCTCTGACGCACGGCGGGTGTGCTCTGACGCACGGCTGGTGAGCCTTGGCGCACGGCTGGTGTGTTCTCGCGTACGCTTCCTGCAGGGCTGCCTACTGAACGGTTGCCTCCGAAGCTGCCGCCGATGCGACTGCCGCCCGATGAGCCTACCGAGCTGTTGGAGCCTTGGTTGGAGCGGGTGTCCATCATCGTGCCGGAGCCACTGGGGCGTGAGCCGCCGAAGTTGCCCGAGCCGTTGCTGAACTGCGAGCCGCCACCGGGCTGCAGGTCGCTGCGTACGCCAGCGTTGCCGTTGTCAGGTCTGCCGTTTCCGTTTCTGCCGAGTCCGGCGTTGCCGTTGTTGCGGTTGTCGCCGCCATTGCGCCCACTGCCAAAGCCTCCGTTGGAGTTCGAGCCGCCTCCAGGCTGCATGTCACCATTGCGGTTGTTGCCCAGGTCGTAGCCTCTGTCGTGGTTGGTCGATCTGCGTGGGCCTCCAGGCTGGTCGCGATAGTCGCCGCGGTCCCATCCGTTGCGCATGCCCCAGTGCTGGTCGCGTGGGCGGCCTTCAGGGCGATAGTGGTTGCGGCGCCCCTCGTAGAAGCTGCGCCCGTTGTTCATGCGCCAGCTGTGGCCTCCACGATAAGTGGCGTAGAAGTGGGGGCGCCCAAAGTAGTAGTAGTCGCGGTGCGGGTAGCGGGCGTAGATGCTGAAGTGCCAGTAGCCAGCGTCGAAGATGAGCGGGCGGTAGAAATAGGTGGCGGCACGGAACATATCCCACTGCCATGAGAACAGGATATAGCTGAGGTCGAGGTTGCGGCGCTCCCAGTAGGGGCCGAAAACATCATACTGGCTGGTGACACCCATCAGATAGTCGAGGTTGATCTCATAGGCAGCCTCGTATTGCACGTCCGAGAGGTTCAGCTCGTAGGCCATCTTGTCGGTGAGGAAAAGGGCCTCGCGGCGTGCCTGCTCATAGGACATGGCGCTTGCGCTTGCTGCTATCGTCAGCAGGGCAATCAGGGTAAACATCATCTTCTTCATAGTCGTATGCATTTTAAAAGGGTTATACATGTCGTTTTCTTTTTTCTGCTGCAAAATAACAACATTTTCCTGACCCCCGCAAAGGATTTTCCCTAAAGTGGTGGGGGGAAAACCCTATAGTTAAGCGTTGGGGGCTTTAGTTTTGCACAAACTAAAGCCCCCAACGCTTAACGCTCAACAGAAAGACGCTCAACGTAACGCTCTTAGCTGTCGAGCTGGCTGTAGATGGAGTTGTTGCTCTTGTATTCGGGCACGATTTGCTTCATCTTGCCCACGGTCTTCATGTCGTCAAATTGCTTGGCAACCTGCGCCAAGTCGTCGATTTCCCGGCACACCTCGTCGTAGTCGTACTCGCGCACCTGTGCGATGCGTATCTTCTTGTGGAACGACGGCATGGTGGTCTCCTCCTCGTTGAGCACCTCTTCGTAGAGCTTCTCGCCTGGACGCAGTCCGGTGAACTTTATCTCCACGTTCTTGGCACCGCTGAGCATGATCATGCGCTTGGCCAAGTCGGCAATCTTCACAGGCTGGCCCATGTCGAACACGAAGATCTCGCCGCCGTGGCCCTTGGTGCCTGCTTCGAGCACCAGCTTGCATGCTTCGGGGATGAGCATGAAGAAGCGGATGATGTTGGGGTCGGTGACAGTGATGGGGCCTCCGCGCTTGATTTGTTCCTTGAAGAGGGGGATGACACTTCCGTTGCTGCCCAGCACGTTACCGAATCGGGTGGTGACAAACTGCGTCTGTCCTTTCAGCTTGCCGTCCTTGATGGCCTTGTCGAGGCTCTGCACGTAGATTTCGCAGATGCGCTTCGAGCAGCCCATCACGTTGGTGGGGTTCACAGCCTTGTCGGTGCTGATCATCACGAATTTCTTCACGCCATATTTCACGGCCAGGTCGGCGATGACGCGCGTTCCTAATATGTTATTGCGCACGCTCTCCGATGGGTTGTCTTCCATCATGGGCACGTGCTTGTAGGCTGCTGCATGGAACACGTAGGCCGGCTTATAGGTGCTGAAGAGCGTCTCCATGTGTTTCTGTTCGCAGATGCTGGCCACAATGGTGTGGGCCTTGATGTCGGGCCACTCGTTGTGCATCATCAGGCGAATGTCGTGCTGCGGCGTCTCGGCTTGGTCGACGAGCACCAGTTCGCGTGGCTCATAGACGGCTATCTGGCGCACCATCTCGCTGCCGATGCTGCCAGCCGAGCCGGTAATCATGATGCACTGGCCGCGCAGCTGCTCGCCCACCGACTTCAAGTCAACCTGTATCTCGTCGCGTGGCAGCAGGTCTTCAATGCTGATTTCCTTCAGTTGGGGCGTTTCGGTGGGCAGGGTGCCGTCGGGATTCAGTTCTTTGGCTTCTTGCGTCATGAAGATGCTGATGCCAGCCTTTATCACTTGGTCTTGTAACTTCTGGTTGTTGCGGAAATCGGCAAGCCGGAAGGGCGAAACGATGAGTGCTTCAATCTTCATCTCTTTCATCCGTTCCACCAGGTTGTCGTCCACCATATACACTTTGCAGCCCAAGAGGTAGTGGCCCACCAGCTCTTTCTCAATGGTGGCGAAGCCTTTCAGCTGGAAGTGTCCGGGCTTCTCGGTGCGTATGTGCTTGGCCAGGGCTATGCCGTCGCTTTTCACGCCGAAGATGAAGGTCCGCTTGGTGCGCTTCGAGGCGAAGGCGACTTCGTAGAAGGTCTTCACCATGATGCGCAGAATCCACAGCAGCACCGTTCCCATGGCAAATGCTGCCACAATCTGCGCTGACGAGATGATAGAGAACACCCGCACATGGCCGTCGAGTGGGATGTGTGTGAGGAGTGCCAAGGCAGAGCCAAGAATCATGGCATAGCCCACGCGTGAGAGGTCGACGAACGACGAGTAGCGCAGAATACCGCTGTAGGTGCGGAAGAGTCGGAACCCTATGTTGTAGAAAACCATGTAGATGGCGATGGAGAGCATCAGCAACTCCATGCCTCGCAAGGTGCGCGCAGAATGGTTGAACAGCAGGTAAACGAAAAGGTACGTAAAGATGACAATCGCGTTGTCGATGAGCAGAATGCACCAATAGGGCAGAGTGTTCCGGTTAAAGTACCAATTGGCTATCTTGTCGAAGAAATTCATATAAAATTCTATATTTGGGCTGCAAAGTTATGAAAAAATACATAAATCTTGCAATTTAGATGTAAAAAAAAGGGGAAAATGCGCAAATTAATGATTTATCTTAACGCGTGTCAGAATTTTTTTCCAAAAGCGATGTTGAGGAAAGTCTTGACGATGATTTTCAGGTCGAACCACCACGAGCGGTGTTCCAGGTAGTAGAGGTCCAATTCCAAGCGGCGCAGCATCTTCTCCATGGTGTCGGTGTAGCCGTTGTAGAGTGTGGCGTAGGAGGTGACGCCGGGGCGTATCTGATAGAGATACTTATAGCGGGGGTCGCGCTCCATGATTTGGTCGATGAAGAACTGGCGCTCGGGGCGTGGGCCGATGAACGCCATGTCGCCCTTGAGCACGTTCCACAGCTGGGGCAGCTCGTCGAGGTGATGGTCGCGCAGGAATCGGCCAATCTTCGTCATGCGGGTGTCCTTCTCGTGCTGGTAGAGTGCGGGGCCGTTCTTCTCGGCGTCCAAGCACATGCTGCGAAACTTGTAGATGGTGAAGGGTCGCCCGAATCGGCCAATGCGCTCCTGCTTGAAGATGGCGGGGCCTCCGTCTTCGCGCTTCACCAGGAAATAGCAGACCAGGATGAGCGGCGAAAAGATGATGAGGCAGATGAAGGCGATAAAGAAATCGATCAAGCGCTTGATGTTGCGCTCAAATTCGTTCATTCCGTCGAGTATGTAGCCGTTTTCGAGTTTTGTCATAGGTTTCTTCGAATGTTACAATATCTTAACGGAGAAACGGGGCGTTTATTATGCGAGATTTCATTTTTATGCAAAAATAAGGCAGGAAGGCGTCTCGTGGCCTTTCTGCTAAGGGCTGTGCCGAAAGGGGATGGCACGCCTAATTACGGATGAAAATGGAGGAAAGCAACTTGATGGGATATTTCAGACTGATGAGGAGGCGGTTGGTGGCGATGTGGTTCTTCTTGCAGGCCAAGAGGTTCTCCTTCGCGCCCAGGAAGCGGCTCTTCCAGTTGCGGGTGCTGGCACCGCCCAAGCGCATGGTGACGAAGTCGATGTGCAGGTACTTCATGGGCACGCGGTGCTTCAGAGTTAGGCGGGCGATGAGTTCGTAGTCGGCCGAGATGCGCAGCGAAGCATCGTAGAGGCCATATTGCTGGAACAGCCGTCGGCGCACATAGAGCGAGGGGTGGGGTGGGAGGAAGCCCAAGCGGATGAGCCAGGGGCGGAAGATACGCCCGCTGTAGTAGCGCACGCAGCGCTGCAGGTTGTCGGCTTTCACAAAGTGAACGTCGCCATAGATGGCGCCGATGTCTTCGGGAAACTGCTCCACCATCCGCTCTATCACGGTGTCGTCGGTCAGGTAGTCGTCGCTGTTGAGGATGCCCACCACGTCGCCCGTCGCCATCAGCACGCCCTTGTTCATGGCGTCGTAGATGCCGTTGTCTTTCTCCGACACCCATTTCATACGCCCTTCAAAACGAGGCTCATACTGGCGTATGATGTCGGGTGTGCCATCGTGCGACAAGCCGTCTACAACGATATATTCAATATCTTTGTAGGTCTGCCTGAGCACCGATGCCATGGCATCGGCAATGGTTGTGGCGCTGTTGCAGGCTACCGTGATGATGGAAACTTTCATGCCTGTTTTGAAATCGGCTGCAAAGGTACGAATTAAAAATGAAAGAAGGAAAGAAAGACACGTCGTTTTTTCGGACGATGCTTTTTTCCTGCCTTATTCCAACTTTGAGCCGTCGAGCAGCTTGGGGCAAAGGTGGCTGATGTCGCAGCGGTCGCAGTGGGGTGCACGCGAGGTGCACACGTAGCGGCCATGCAGCAGCAGCCAGTGGTGGGCGCGGGGCACATCGTCCTTGGGGATGTGCTTCATCAGCGTCTGCTCCACCTTCAGCGGCGTGTTGGCCGAGCGGGGCACCAGCCCTAAGCGGTGCGACACGCGGTATACGTGGGTGTCGACGGCCATGGCCGTCTGTCCAAAGGCCACGGCTTGCATCACGTTGGCGGTCTTGCGCCCCACGCCGGGCAGCTTCAGCAGCGCGTCCATGTCGGCAGGCACCTCGCCGTCGTGGCGCTCCACCAGCATGCGCGCAAGCTCCACTAAGTGGCGTGCCTTGGCGTTGGGGTAGCTCACGCTGCTGATGTATTCCAGCACCTCGTCGGCCTCGGCTTCGGCCATGCGCTTCGCGTCGGGATAGCAGCTGAAGAGGGCTGGCGTCACCATGTTCACGCGTTTGTCGGTGCACTGCGCGCTCAGCACCACCGACACCAGCAGCTGGAACACGCTGCCAAACTGCAGCTCGGTATCGGCTTGGGGCATGGTCTGCCGAAAGTAGTCCAGCACCATGCGGTATCTCTCTTCTCGTTTCATCCTGCTTCTCTATACCTGCTTTATTGACAGCGAAATACGGTTTCTGCGATGATCTACTTCTATAACCTTCACGCTCACGTGCTGGTGCAGCTTCACCACGTCAGTGGGATGGGCGATGCGGCGGTTGGCCATCTGCGAAATGTGCACCAGCCCGTCTTGATGCACGCCGATGTCGACGAAGGCGCCAAAGTTGGTGATGTTGGTCACGATGCCAGGCAGCACCATGCCCACCTCCAAGTCGTCGATTGACTGCACGCGGCTGTCGAACTCAAATTCCTCGATATGCTCTCGCGGGTCGCGGCCGGGCTTCTCCAGCTCGTGCATGATGTCGGTCAGCGTGGGCAGACCCACGTCTTTCGTCTTATACATATTAATATCTACGCGCGCGCGAAGTTCCTTTTGCTCTATCAGGTCCTTCACGGTGCATCCTTGGTCGTGTGCCATCTGCTCTACGATGGCATAGCTCTCTGGGTGCACGGCGCTGTTGTCGAGCGGGTTCTTGGCCCCGTGTATGCGCAGGAATCCGGCACACTGCTGGAAGGCGGCTGGCCCCAGCCGAGGCACCTTCTTCAGTTGGGCACGCGAGGCGAAGGGCCCGTTCTCGCGGCGGTAGTCTACGATGTTCTTGGCCAGTGTGGGTCCCAGTCCACTCACGTATTGCAGCAGGTGGCTGCTGGCGGTGTTCAGGTCGACGCCCACTTGGTTCACGCAGCTCTCCACCGTTTGGTCCAGCTGTCGTTTCAGCTTGGCCTGGTCCACGTCGTGCTGGTATTGTCCCACGCCGATGCTCTTCGGGTCAATCTTCACCAGCTCGGCCAGCGGGTCCATCAGTCGGCGGGCGATGCTCACGGCGCCACGCACAGTGACATCCTCGTCGGGGAATTCGTCGCGGGCGACTTTTGAGGCGGAATAGACCGAGGCCCCGTCTTCGCTGACGACGAAGACGGGGATGGTAGGTTTAGTAGGTGGAGTAGGTGTGGTGGGGATGATGTCTTCGATGAAGGCGCGGGTTTCGCGGCTGGCGGTGCCGTTGCCGATGGCGATGGCCTCGATGTGGTAGTCGCTGAGCATCTGCTGCACGTGCACCATGGCTTGCATGCGGCGGTTCACGGGCGGGTGGGGGAAGATGGCCTCATGGTGCAGCAGGTTGCCTTGAGCGTCGAGGCACACCACCTTGCAGCCCGTGCGGAAGCCAGGGTCGATGCCCATCACGCGCTTCTGTCCCAGCGGAGCGCCCAGTAGCAGCTGGCGCAGGTTTTCGGCGAAGACGCTGATGGCCTCATCGTCGGCTTTCTCCTTGCTCAGGTTGTTGAACTCCGTCTCTATCGATGGTTTCAGCAGCCGCTTGTAGCAGTCTTCGGCCGCCTCGGCCACCAGTCGTCCGCAGGCGTTGTTGCTGCGCACCCATTGGCGTTGCAGACGGTCGATGCACTCCTGGTCGTCGATGGGGTCGATGCTCAGTCGCAGGATGCCCTCGGCCTCGCCCCGGCGCATGGCCAGCAGTCGGTGTCCCTGACAGCGGCGCAGTGGCTCGCTCCAATCGAAATAGTCGCTGTATTTTGCCGCCTCGTCGCTGTCGGCCTTGGCCTTCACCACCTTCGAAGTGATGATGGCGGTGCGTCGGTAGCTGCCGCGCAGCTGTTGTCGCGAGCGCTCGTCCTCGCTGATGGTCTCGGCAATGATGTCTTGGGCACCCTTCAGGGCGGTGGCGACGTCGGAAACGTCGCCTACGAGGAAGGGCCGTGCGGCGCGCTCCACATCGGCCTCGCGCTGCAGCAAGATGAGCTGTGCCAGTGGCTCCAGCCCTTGCTCGCGAGCTATCTGAGCGCGTGTGCGTCGGCGCGGCTTATAAGGCAGGTAGATGTCCTCCAGCTCGGTGGCGTCCCAGCAGTTGTCGATGCGCTGCTGTAGTTCGGGCGTCATCTTCTGCAGGTCGGTGATGGTCTTCACCACTGTTTCCTTTCGTTTGGCAATCTCTTTCAGCCGCTCGTATTCGTCGTTGATGGCGGCAATCTGCACTTCGTCGAGTGCGCCCGTGCGCTCCTTGCGATAGCGCGAGATGAAGGGGATGGTGCAGCCCTCGTCGAGCAGCGACAACGTGTTGCCCACCACCTCCACGCCGAGGTTCATGGCCTGGGCAATGAGTTTTGCAAAGATATTTTTTTCCATAGATGCTGCAAAGATACGAATAAGCGAGCGAAAAGCAAAAGAAAAACGCTTTTTTCTTTTCTTTTCCGAGTAACGAATTTTGCAGGGTCCAAAATGAAGTCCCGAATAACACCTCCTAAACAAATTTGTTATATGGAAGCGGAAGTACCTTCGGCGAAGTCAAAGGTAGGAAATAAATATGAATTATGAATGCCGATTTAGGATTATTTTTGTAATTTTGCAGCCTCAAATCAACAAAAACCGAAATAAAAAGTGATTTCCGTAGAAGGATTGAAGGTGGAGTTTGGCGTGAAGCCTTTGTTCAGCGATGCCAGCTTCGTTATCAACAGTCGCGACCGCATTGCCCTGGTGGGCAAGAATGGTGCCGGCAAGTCTACCATGCTGAAGATACTGTGTGGGCAGGATCGTCCCACGGCTGGCACGGTGAGCGTGCAGAGCGACATCTCCATTGGCTATCTGCCTCAGGTGATGAATCTGCAAGACGATACCACCGTGCGCCAAGAGGCTCGTAAGGCCTTTGCCGATGTGCAGCGCGTGAAGGACCGTCTGGACCACTTGGAGCGGCAGATGGCCGAGCGCACCGACTACGAGTCGGAGGAGTATATGCAGATAGTGGAGCGCTACACTGCCGAGCACGAGCGCTATCTGATGATGGGTGCCGAGGGCCAGGAGGCCGCCTTGGAGCGCACGCTGACGGGCCTGGGCTTCCTGCGCACCGACTTGGAGCGCCCCACCTGCGAGTTCAGCGGGGGCTGGCGCATGCGCATCGAGCTGGCCAAGATTCTGCTGCGCCATCCCGACGTGCTGCTGTTAGACGAGCCTACCAACCACCTCGACATCGAGAGCATCCAGTGGCTGGAGCAGCTGCTGGCCGCGTGGAGTGGGGCTGTGGTGCTGGTGAGCCACGACCGTGCTTTTATTAATAATGTGTCGAATCGTACGCTTGAGATATCGTGTGGCCATGTCATCGACTATCGGGTGAAGTACGACGAGTATGTGCAGCTGCGCCGCGAGCGCCGCGAACAGCAAATGCGGGCCTGGGAGAACCAGCAGCGCGAGATGCAGGACATGCGCCAGTTCATTGAGCGCTTCCGCTATCAGGCCACCAAGGCCGTGCAGGTGCAGCAGAAGATTCGCCAGCTGGAGAAGATAGTGCCCATCGAGATTGACGAGGTGGACAATGCTGCCATGCACCTGAAGTTCCCGCCCTGTCTGCGCTCGGGCGACTATCCCGTCATCTGCGACGAGGTGAAGAAAATGTACGACCAGCACCTGGTGTTCGACCACGTCAACCTCACCATCAAGCGTGGCGAGAAGGTGGCCTTCGTGGGGCGCAACGGCGAGGGAAAGACCACGCTGGTGAAGTGCATCATGGACGAGATTCCCTTCGACGGACAGCTGAAGATAGGCCACAACGTGCAGATAGGCTACTTCGCCCAGAACCAGGCGCAGCTGCTCGATGAGCGTCTCACCGTGTTCCAGACCATCGACTATGTGGCCAAGGGTGACGTGCGCCTGCGCATCAACGATATTCTGGGTGCCTTCATGTTTGGTGGCGACAATGCCGACAAGCGTGTGAGCGTGCTCAGCGGCGGTGAGCGCAGCCGGCTCGCCATGATCCGTCTGCTGCTCGAACCCGTCAACCTGCTCATCCTCGACGAGCCTACCAACCACCTCGACATGGCCTCGAAGGACGTGCTGAAGGAGGCCATCCGTGCCTTCGACGGCACTGCCATCATCGTCAGCCACGACCGCGAGTTCCTCGACGGCCTCGTCACCAAAGTCTTCGAGTTTGGCGGTGGCCGCGTGCGTGAGCACATCGGCGGCATCTACGACTTCCTGCGCGACAGGGCCGACAGTTTGGAGATGAGGGGTGAACGGATAGAGTTTGCTGCCAATGCCGATGCCAACAAGTCGGCTCCCTCGGCTCCTGTCGCCGCCCCCTCATCGGCCAAGAGCGACTATGCCGCGCGCAAGGAGCAGCAGAAGGTGCTGCGACGTGCCGAGCGTGCCGTGGAGGAGAGCGAGAAGAAAATTGCCCGCATGGAGCAGCGCCTGAAAGAACTCGACCTGCTGCTCAGCGACCCCGCCAAGGCTTGCGACATGACGCTCGTCAGCGAATATACCGACACCAAGCGCCAGCTCGATGACGAGGTGGAGCGCTGGGAGCAGCTGAGCGAGGAGCTGGAGAAACTATAGCCTCTCCCCAGCCCCTCCCTATAAGGAGGGGAGTGTATAGACTTTTCGCTCCCCCCCGCTTCTGCAAGTTTATATAGCGTTTGGTGTTCTCCGTCGGTGGAGGCACCTTGACGAGAGCGTATTACAATAAGGGGATGCCGCCTTTTGAAAATTTGGCGTTGACTTTTTCCAAAAAGTCAACGCCAAATTTTCAAAAGTCAACGCCAAATTTTTCACATCTGCCGCTTCTAATGTGAAAGATTAAAAAATATTGGGCAGAAACGACGCGAATCGAATATTTTTCAGTAAATTTGCAGCCATAAAGCCATACATACGATGAAAAAAACGGTTCTTATCATTGCTGCGGCCATCCTCTCGGTGATGCCCGGCACGCTAAAAGCACAAGACGACGTGAACATTGGTAGACAGAACATTCAGCTCAGCTCCGACCTGATGACACCCGAAGCCCTGTGGGCTATGGGGCGCATCGGCAGCTATGCTGCTTCGCCCGACGGCAGCAAGATTGCGTTCCAGGTAGGCTACTACAGTGTGAAGCACAACAAGAGCCACCAGGTGCTCTGCGTGATGAATGCCGACGGCACCGGTCGCCAGCAGCTCACCACCAGTGCCAAGAGCGAGACCGACCCCGCCTGGCTGTCCGACGGGCGCATCGCCTTCGTCACCGGTGGCGAGGTATGGGCCATGAACGCCGACGGCACGGGCCGCCAGCAGCTGTCGAAGACTGGCGGCGCGGTGGAGGGCTTCAAGTTCTCGCCCGACGGCTCGAAGGTCATCATCATCAAGAGCCTCCCCTACAACGACATCATCCAGAAGAACCCCGAAGACCTGCCAAAGGCCACCGGGCGCTTGGTCACCGACCTGATGTACCGCCACTGGGACCACTATGTGGAGAGCATCCAGCATCCTTTCGTCTTCTCCGTAAGCGATGGCTTTTCCATCGCCCCCTCCGGCGTCGACCTGCTGAAGGGCCAGCCCTTCGAGTGCCCCATGGAGCCTTTCGGCGGCATTGAGCAACTCGACTGGAGCACCGACTCGCGCTGCATCGCCTACACCTGCCGTAAGAAGACGGGTCTGGAGTATAGCATCTCCACCGACAGCGACATCTTCGTCTACGACACCACCACGGGCCTCACCCGCAACCTCTGCAAGCCCGACGGCTATGTGGAGCCAAAGATAGACCCCTCGAAGACTATGAAATACCAGAAGGTGAACGCCAAGGAGAACCTGCAGAATAACGTGGGCTACGACCAGAACCCGAAGTTCTCGCCCGACGGCCGCTACATTGCTTGGCTCTCGATGGAGCGCAACGGCTATGAGGCCGACCGCCAGCGCCTGTGCTGCTATGACCTGCAGACAGCAGAGAAATGCTATCTGACCGAGGACTTCGACAGCAACGTCGACGACTTCTGCTGGAGTCAGAACACGAAGGATGCGCTCATCTACTTCATCGGCGTGTGGCACGCCACCGAGAACCTCTATGCCGTCAGCGTGGAGAAATATAACAAGAAATCTCCTTTGGCCAATCTCAAGGCTCAAACCATACGGTTGACCAACGACTGTGCCGACTGGGGGTCGTTGCAGCTGATGAACAACGGTCGCCAGCTGCTGATGGAGCGCCATAGCTACATTGAGCCTGCCGACCTCTACGTGGTGACGCCCAATGTGAAGAAGCCCGAGCAGACGGCCATCAGCCAGCTGACGCAGGAGAACAAGCACATCCTCGACCGTCTGGCCAAGCCCACGGTGGAGAGTCGCTGGGTGAAGACCACCGACGGCGGGCAGATGCTCTACTGGATTATTCAGCCGCCACACTTCAACCCTGCGAAGAAATATCCCACGCTGCTCTTCTGCGAGGGCGGGCCGCAGAGTCCTGTCAGCCAGTTCTGGAGCTATCGCTGGAACTTCATGATCATGGCCTCGCAGGGCTACGTCATCATCGCCCCCAACCGCCACGGTCTGCCCGGCTTTGGCCAGGAGTGGCTTGAGGAAATCAGTGGCGACTGGACGGGCCAGTGCATGAGCGACTATCTGGTGGCCATCGACGATGCCGCCCAGAACCTGCCCTACGTCGACCGCAACCGCATGGGTGCCGTGGGCGCTTCGTTTGGTGGCTTCAGCGTCTACTACCTGGCCGGACATCACGACAAGCGCTTCAAGTGCTTCATCGCCCACGACGGTGCCTTCAACCTGGAGGCCATGTACACCGAGACCGAGGAGAACTGGTTCTCGAACTGGGAGTACGACGACGCCTATTGGAACCGCGACCGCACGGCCAACGCCAAGAAGACTTACAACAACTCGCCTCACCGCTTTGTAGACAAGTGGGACACCCCCATCCTCTGCATACATGGCGAGATGGACTATCGCATCAATGCCACACAAGGCATGAGCGCTTTCAACGCCGCACGAATGCGCGGCATTGAGGCGCAGTTGCTCATCTTCCCCGACGAGAACCACTGGGTGCTGAAGCCGCAGAACGGCATTCTGTGGCAGCGCACCTACTTCAATTGGCTCGACCGCTGGCTGAAGAAATAAAAAACTCAACTTTCGGAAGTTGGGGAGTTAAAGGAGTGAAAGGGAGTTAGAGGGAGTTAAAAGACAATAGTTCTTCTCTTAAAGTCCCGCTCCTTAGGTGTTCAGAGGTTGAAAGGTAACGTCCTTTAACTCCCTCTAACTCCCCCATAACTCCCTTTAACTCCCCAAGTTGAGCGAATGCGAAACTTGAATAAGAAGGAACCTACACAAAATACAATGAAACTGAAGATTGCAGTATTGCCGGGCGACGGTATAGGCCCGGAGATTATGACACAGGGCCTGGCAGTGATGAATGCCATCGCTCGCAGGTTCGGCCACGAGTTCAGCTACGAGGAGGCTCTCGTGGGTGCCCATGCCATGGACGTGGTGGGCGACCCCTATCCCGATGCCACCCACGAGGTATGCATGAATGCCGATGCGGTGCTCTTTGCCGCCGTCGGTTCGCTGAAGTACGACAACGATCCCACAGCACCCGTGCGACCCGAGACGGGGCTGCTGGCCATGCGCAAGAAGCTGGGACTTTTTGCCAACATACGGCCCGTGGCCACCTTCCCCTGTCTGCTGCATAAGTCGCCACTGAAGGACGACCTGTTGCGCGGGGCCGACTTTGTGGTCATCCGCGAGCTGACGGGTGGCATGTATTTCGGTGAGAAATATCAGGACAACGACCGTGCCTTCGACACCAACGCCTATACCCGCCCTGAGGTGGAGCGCATCCTGCGCGTGGCTTTCGACCTTGCCAGGAAGCGCAAGAAGCACCTTACCGTGGTCGACAAGGCCAATGTGCTGGCCAGCTCGCGCCTGTGGCGGCAGATTGCCAAGGAGATGGAGCCGCAGTGGCCCGATGTCATCACCGACTATATGTTTATCGACAATGCCTCGATGCGCGTGCTCACCGAGCCTCGCTTCTTCGATGTCATCGTCACCGAGAACACCTTTGGCGACATCCTCACCGACGAGACGGCGTGCATCACCGGCAGCATGGGCTTGCAGCCCTCGGCATCGCTGGGACTCCACACGCCGCTATTCGAACCGGTGCATGGCTCATGGCCACAGGCTGCCGGACAGAACCTGGCCAACCCCATGGCCATGATTCTCTCGGCTGCCATGCTGCTCGAGCATTTCGGACTCAACGAGGAGGGCAGTGTCATCCGCAAGGCTGTCGACGATGCCCTCGAGGCCAATGTGCGCACGCCCGAAATACAAGTGGAGGGCGGACTACACTACGGCACGCGCGAGGTGGGACAGTGGATTGCGGACTACGTCCTAAATGATGGGCGGCCTTCGGCCTAAATGATAAATGAAAAATGATAAATGATAAATGTTGCGCCCGCTGGGGTGTCACGACAATGGCTTTGCGACGGATTGGTAGACTGCTCGGTTTATCATTGGTCTTTTGTCATTTATCATTTAGCTCTGCGCTGGCGCAATCATCCTCTGCATGGCGCGACTCGCTCGCTGTGCTCAACAAGGCCATCACAGCCAATCCGCAGTCAACCGACTTGCGGCTGCGCAAGGCGGCGGTGAACATCGAGTTGGAGCAGTGGGACTATGCCATCGAGGAGTATGGCCGCGTGCTGGGCATCGATGCCAACAATCTGCCGGCGCTCTACTACCGTGCCTTCGCCCACAACCACCTGCGCCACTACGACATGGCCCGCGCCGACTACGAGCGCTTCCTGCAGCTCTTGCCACGCCACTTCGAGGCTCGCTTGGGACTGGCCATGACCCTGCGGCGACAGGGGAAGACGCGCGACGTCACTGACGAGCTGAATCGGCTGGTGCAGATGTTTCCCGACTCGGCCGTGGCCTATGCCGTCAGGGCCGACTTCGAGAAGGAGCAGGCACAGTACGACTTGGCCCTCTACGACTGGGACGAGGCTCTGCGCCTGGCCAACGGGCGGCAGGAATACCAGTTGGGCAAGTATGGCGTGCTGTGGGCCATGCGCCGCTACGACGAGGCACGTCGGCTGGGCGAGCAGTTGCTGGAAGCGGGCGTGCCCAATGCCACGCTGAAGCAGCTGCAGGTGGACGGAAGAAAAAAGAAATGACATATTATGCTGAAAGGAAAGAAAATAGTACTGGGCATCACAGGCTCGATAGCAGCCTATAAGTCGTGCCTCATCATCCGCGAGCTTATCAAGCGCGGAGCCGAGGTGCAGGTGGTCATCACGCCGGCGGGGAAGGAGTTCATCACTCCCATCACGCTGTCGGCACTGACGCAGAAGCCCGTCGTCAGCGAGTTCTTCTCGCAGCGCGACGGCACATGGCACAGCCACGTGAAGCTGGGCCTGTGGGCCGATGCCATGCTCATAGCACCCTGCACAGCCGCCACGGTGGGCAAGATGGCCACGGGCGTGGCCGACAACATGCTCGTCACCACCTATCTCTCGATGAAGGCACCCGTGTTCATCGCACCCGCTATGGACCTCGACATGTATGCCCATCCCACCACACAGCAGAACATGGAGCGGCTGCGCTCCTTTGGCAACCATATCATTGAGCCGCAGAGCGGATTCCTGGCCAGCGGACTGGAAGGGAAGGGCCGCATGGAGGAACCCGCGAAGATTGTGGATGTGCTCGATGCCTTTTTCGAGCCAAAGGACTTGCAGGGCAAGCATATCCTCATCACCGCCGGACCCACCTACGAGAAGATTGACCCCGTGCGCTACATTGGAAACTACAGCAGCGGCAAGATGGGCTTCGCCCTGGCCGAGGAGTGTGCGCGCCGTGGTGCCGAGGTGACACTCATCGCTGGTCCCGTCAACGTTCAATGTTCAACGTTGAACGTTCAACGCATCGACGTGGAGAGCTGTCGGCAGATGTACGAGGCCGCCGTCGAGGCGTTCCCGTCGTGCCATGCCGCCATCCTCTGTGCCGCCGTGGCCGACTTCCGTCCGGCCGAGGTGGCAGCGCAGAAAATAAAGCGGGTGGGGGAGGACATGCACATCCATCTGGTGCCCAACCCCGACATTGCCGCACAGCTGGGGCAGATGAAGCGCGAGGACCAGCTGCTCGTGGGCTTTGCCTTGGAGACCAACGACGAGGAGGCCAACGCTCAGAAGAAACTGCAGAAGAAGAACCTCGACTTCATCGTGCTCAACTCGCTGCGCAACGAGGGCACCTGCTTCCGCAGCGACCAAAACCAAATCAGCATCATCGCCGCCACTGGGCGCAAGGACTATGAGAAGAAGCCCAAGACGCAGGTGGCCAGCGACATCATTGACGAATTAAGCCAGCGACTATGAAACGACTATTGCCATTATTCTTTCTGCTCTTCGCCCTGCTCACCAGCACGATGGCGCAAGAGCTACAGGTGAAGGTGACTATCAACTCGTCGCAGGTGCAGGGCACCGACAAGAGCGTGTTTGAAAACCTTCAGCAGACGCTGGAGCAGTTTCTGAACGAGCGACAGTGGACAGCCATGCAGTTCCAGGAGAACGAGCGCATACAATGCACCTTCTCCATCACCGTGTCGAAGTACGACGCTTCGGCCAACAAGTTCACCTGCACGGCCATGATACAGGCCAACAGGCCCGTCTACAATTCGGCTTACACCACCACATTATATAATAATAGGGACAAGAACTTCGACTTCGAGTTCGTGCAGTTCGACCAGCTCAATTTCAACGAGGAGGTCATCGACAACCAGCTGGTGGCCCTGATGGCCTATTATGCCTATCTCATCATCGGCCTCGACCTCGACAGTTTCTCGCCCTTGGGTGGCACCGACGTGCTGCAGCGCTGCATGAACCTGGTGAACAACGCCCAGAACCTGAATTTCGCTGGTTGGAAGTCGTTTGATGACTCGCGCAACCGTTTTGCCCTCATCAACGACTATCTCGACGAGGCCATGAAGCCCTTCCGCCAGCTGCAGTACGACTACTACCGCAAGGGCCTCGACGAGATGGCGCAGAACGTGGAGCGGGGTCGCACCAACGTCAGCACGGCCCTGCAGGAGTGTCTGAAGAAAGCACACGAAGACAAGCCCTTGAGTCTGTTGCCGCAGATATGGACCGACTTCAAGCGCGACGAGCTGGCCAGCATTTATAAGGGCAAGGGCACGCAGAAGGAGAAGGAGAGCGTCTACGACATCCTCTTCGGCATCAACGCTTCGCAAAACAACGCGTGGGAGAAGATTAAGCAGTGAGGCTACTGAAACACATCATCAACCGGACGTTGTGGAGCCTGCTCGGCCTCACCGTCGCCCTCATTTTGCTCATCCAGTTGGCTCCCGTGCAGCGATGGCTGGGGCAGAGGGTGGCCGATGCCATCGGCTCGAAGCTCGGCACCGAGGTCAGCGTGGGGCGTGTCGATTTTGGCTTCTTCAATCGACTCATCATCGACGATGTGCGGGTGCTCGACCAGCAGCAGAGTCCGCTGCTGACGGCCGACCGCCTGTCGGTGAAGCTCGAACTGTGGCCGCTGCTCACCAGTGGGCGCGTGTCGATAGCCTCTGCCCAGCTCTTCGGAGCCACTGCGGTGCTGCGCCGCGACAGTGCCGAGGCCGTGCCCAACTATCAGTTTGCGATGGATGCCCTGTCGTCGGGCAATGACGGCCCTTCGAAGCTGCAGATGCACATCGGCTCGCTCATCGTGCGCCGTCTGGCCGTCAGCTACGACCAGCTCGATGCCCCCACCACGCCGGGGCGTTTCAATCCGCGTCATCTGCACATCGCCGACCTCAGCGCCCATGTGCTGCTGCCCGTGCTCACCAACGACTCCATCAATCTGCATCTCCACCGCTTGGCGCTGCGCGAGCAGTCGGGCCTCGACCTCAGCCACTTGGCTTTCACGCTCGAAGCCAACCGCCAACACGCCTTGCTCACACAGCTGGCTGTGCAGATGCCGCAAACCGCTCTCGCCATCGACACACTACAGGCCGCTTACCAGCTCGACAGTCTGGTGTCGACGCTTCGTTATCGGCTCTGCATGGCTCCTTCCCGTATCGCCTTGATGAATGTGAAGAGTCTGCTGCCCCAGGATATTCCTTTTGAACAGGAGTTGCAGATAGATGCAGCCCCCATCGAGGGCACCGTGAGCACCGTGAGCGTGCCTCGTCTGGCCCTGTCATCTGCCGATGGGCAGCTCGACATCTTGGCGTCTGGTCGCATCGCCCCTGATGAGTGGGAAGCCAAGCTGACGCATCTGCATGCCGACGAGCACCTGCTGGCCCAGCTCCGCGACTTTTGGCCGCAGATGCCCGCTGTCCTCGACCGTGTGGGCGATGTGGGCCTTTCGTTACAGGCCGTAGGCAATGGCACGTCGCGCCTCGCGGGGCAGGGCATCGTCAGCAGTGGGGCGGGCGCACTGTCGTGGCAGGGAGACTATCAGGATGGTCCTGCGCCTTCGTGGAACATGAGGCTGAGCACCGACAGTCTGGATTTGCGCCGTATCACGGGTTCCGACCTCTTGGGGCTGGTGGCCACGCAGCTCAATCTGAAAGGTGCGGGCAACCGCATCAGCGTGCAGGGGCAGGTGCCACGTATCGACCTGAAGGGTTATCGCTATCGCCAGCTGGACATCGATGGCATTTATTCGCCCACAGCCGTAGAAGGACATCTGGCCATCGCCGACCCCCATCTTCAGACCGACGTTGAGTTGAGCGTTCAACGTTCAACGTTTAACAATCAACGTGTCACGGCCACTGGGCGCATCAGCCATATCGCTCCCCAGGCGCTGCATCTCTCCAATCAATGGGGCGACGCCGTCTTCTCGGCCATCCTCGATGCCGATGTGGCTGGCACATCGCTGGGCGATGCCGAGGGCACCATCGACCTCGACGACTTCGTGATGGTCAGCGGCGACACCGCACGCTATCATCTTGATAATCTTCACCTGCGTTCGGGCTACGACGATGGGCGCCACTTCCTGCGCATGAACAGCGACTTTGGTGAGGCATTGCTCACCGGGCAGTTCAACCTGGCCACGTTGCCCTCCACTTTTCTGTCGCTGCTGCCTATCCAGCAGACCAATCAGACCCCTCAGACCCACCCCCAGCCCCTCCCTGGAGGGAGGGGAGCAGTTGGTTCTGCTGGCGGAATGTCAAATGGTAAGACTATATACTCCCCTCCCTCTCAGGGAGGGGTAGGGGGTGGGTCTGTGGGGGTAGGGGGTGGGTCTGCCAACGACTTCACCCTCTATGTGCGTCTCTCCGACAGTCGGTGGATGCAGCAGCTGCTGGGGCTGCCGCTCGACCTTGGCGGTGGGCGACTCGATATTAATGCCCAGGTGAATGCCCCTGCGCGAATGCTCGACATACGGGTTCAGGTGCCCGCCTTCAACTTCGCAGGAAACGACCTGCGCAACGCCACGCTCAACCTCACCAGCCAAGGTGACAGCGCACAGTGCACCCTGCGCATGACCCGCCACACCGACAAGGGCAACACTCAGGACCTGCTGCTCACGGCGAAGGCCGATGGCGAGCAGTTGGCATCGACCATCAACATCTCCACCCCCCAGGCCGACCATGGAACCATCAACACCATCACCCGTTTCTACACCAACGACGATGGCAAGGCCGAGACGCATGTACGCGTGCTGCCGTCGCAGTTCATCATCAAGAATGCCACGTGGGAGCTGGAGCCTTGCGACATCCTCTATAGCGACAAGCGGCTGATGGTGGACCAGTTCACCCTGCACCATGCCGACGAGCACCTCATCATCGACGGACTGGCTTCTACGCAGACCTCCGACTCGCTGATGATTGACCTCAATGGCTTCGACGTGGCCTACCTGCTCGACCTGGCCAACTTCCGCTCGGTGAAGTTTGGTGGAAAGGCCAGCGGTCGCGCCTATGTCAGCCAAGTCTTCGACCAGCTGCTGGCATGGGCCAATATCACCGTCGACGACTTTATCTTCCAGGAGGCGCGCATGGGCACCCTTGAGGCCTTTGCCGAATGGGATGCCGACGAGGGACAGGTGAATCTGGAAGCCGTGGTCGATGATGGAGCCGATGCACAGACCTTCGTCGACGGCTTCATCTCGCCGCGCAAGAAGACAATCGACCTGGGCATCCGTGCCCGTGGCTCCAGCCTCGCCTTCGTCCATTCGTTCACCAAGAGTTTCGTCAGCCACATCGACGGACAGGTGCAGGGCGACATCCGTGTGCATGGCCCCCTGAAGGAGATTAACCTGACGGGCGAGGCCGTGGTGCAGGGGCAGGCGGCCATCAGCCCCCTGGGAACGGTGTATCATTTCGAGGGCGACAGCGTTATTCTCTCTCCTGGCGAGATTACCTTCCGCCAGTTCCGTGCCCTCGACCGCGACAACCACGAGGCCCTGATGAGTGGTGCCATCCACCACAAGAACCTGAAGAACTTCACCTTCGACCTCGAGGTGGACGCCGACCGCATCTTGGCCTACGACTTCCCACGCCCCGAGGCGGTGGCCAGCATCGGCGGCACCGTGTGGGCCGAAGGAAAGGCCATCATGCGTGGGCGCCCCGGCGAGGTGGTCATCGATGTCGACGCCACACCCACTCCCGGCTCCGTGTTCTATTACAATGCCGCTGGCCCCGATGCCATCAGCCAGCAGCGCTTCATCACCTGGGGCGATGAGCAGAGAGCTGAGAGCGCAGAGCTGAAAGACGTTGAACGTTCAACGTTGAACGTTCAACGTTCCCCCCTCAACCCTCCACCCGCTTCCGACCTGCGTATGAACCTGCGCATCAATGCCACCCCCGATGCCCAGCTGCGCCTGCTGATGGACCAGCATTCGGGCGAGGCCATCAGTCTGGCGGGGCTGGGCGTGTTGCGTGCCGCCTATTATAATAAAGGTGCCTTCCAGCTCTTTGGCACGTATAATGTAGACCGTGGCACCTACGGCATGACCATCCAGAACATCATCAAGAAGAATTTCACCTTCCAGCCTGGCAGTTCCATCGTCTTCGGCGGCGACCCCTTCCAAGCAGCCCTCAACCTGAAGGCCCTCCACACCGTCAACGGCGTGACGCTCAGCGACCTGGGGCTGGGCAACTCCTTCACCAGCAACACCATCCGCGTGAACTGCCTGATGAACATCGTGGGCACCGCTGGCGAGCCGCGCGTGGAGTTCGACCTGGAGATGCCCACCCTGAACAGCGAGGAGCAGCAGATGATACGCTCCATCATTGCCAGCGAGCAGGAGCTGAACCAGCAAGTGGTGTATCTGCTCGGCATCGGGCGCTTCTACACGCAGACGGCCAACAATGCCGCTTCGCAGAGCTACGGGCAGACCGAGCTGGCCATGCAGAGCCTGCTCTCAGGCACCGTCTCCTCGCAAATCAACCAGCTGCTCGCACAGGTCATCCGCAACGACGACTGGAACTTCGGTGCCAACATCTCCACTGGCAACGAGGGCTGGCACAATGCCGAATACGAGGGACTCGTCAGCGGGCGCATGCTCAACAACCGGTTGCTTGTCAACGGGCAGTTTGGCTATCGCGACAACGCCACGCAGGCCATGCCATCCTTCATCGGCGACTTCGACATCCAGTATCTGCTCACACCTGCTGGCGGCATCTCGCTGAAAGCCTACAACAAGACCAACGACCGCTATTTCACCCATTCCTCGCTCAACACGCAGGGCATCGGCGTCATCCTGAAAAAAGACTTCAACGGCCTTGGCGACCTCTTTCAGTCGAGGAAGAGAAAGCGCTGAAGTGGGGCTTGGCGGCATGTAGTCCTGATGGGTCTGGCTCGTCCTACAAGTCCGACCTGTCGGCAATCTACAGCCCATTTTTCTATATTCATCTATGAGTCTACTCCGAAAACCATTATTGTCGCGAAAGTCGGCGCAGCAGCTCCCCTCCCCTTGAGGGGAGGGGCCAGGGGTGGGGTTTGTATATCATTCACTCGCAGGATGTTAGAGACCCCACCCCTACCCCTCCCCTTCTTGCGTCCCTTCGGTAGCAAGCGTCTCCTTCGTCGCCGAGCGGAGGGGAGGGGAACGGCTGCGCATTGTTTTTGGGTTGTTTTTTAGTGGAGAAGGTTTTTTGGAGTGTACTCATCTATATATTTTCGGTTGGCAGCGGCCGCTGCCATCATTGGCGGCGTTCGCTGCCATCATTGGCAGCGGCCGCTGCCAATCATGTCCCCGCCCGCTGCCAACCTAATTTTTCCCTCTGCGGTGCCTCCCGCTCCCTGTTTGTCGTGCGCCGTTTCTCCTGAATGCACCCCACAGATTACGCTTCGCGTCTTTCAAAAAAAAGACTGCTCTGCTGTAGATAACCTGGGAATGAATAATACAGGCATAATCCATGACCGCTGGCACAGATTACGCTTAGCGTCTTTCAAAAACTGTATTCGAACCGTAGGGACGGACCTTGTGTCCGTCCGCGTGGGTCAAGCCGTTTGCGGGCGAACACAAGGTCCGCCCCTACGGTTATTGAATAACGTGGTGAATCAGCCAAACCAGTCTTTCCGCTTCGCGTCTTTCAAAAATCAAATAAAATACGATTTGATTGATAATTATATCTTCTAAGACAAAATAACACATGTTTTTGTTGGTTTTATTGGTCACCACGCCCTTGGAGGAGTGGATCGACTACCACGAGTTGTAGAAATGCACTTGACTTCATGTCTTTCTGTACTTTCGCTCGGAAGAGCAAAGAAAAAAGTGACTTTTTCCTTTGTTCTTCGCTCGCTTTAGTACCTTTGACTTCGTCGAATGTACTTTCGTTCGGGAAAGCAAAAAGAAAATCCTGATTTTCTTTTGCTTTTCGCTCGCTTTTTCGTACCTTTGCAACCAACGAAAAAGGAAAGGAGTATGGACAAGTACATAAGATTCGACTGGGCCGCCAAGCGCATGCTGCGCAACAAGGCCAACTACGGCGTTTTGGAGGGTCTGATGACCGTGCTGCTCGATGAGAAGGTGACCATCGTGGAGCTGTTGGAGAGTGAGGGCAACCAGGAGCAGGAGGACGACAAGTTCAACCGCGTGGACATCAAAGCCCGCAACTCGAAGGGCGAGATTATCCTGGTGGAGATACAGCAGACGCGCGAGCTCTACTATCTGCAGCGCATCCTATACGGTGTGGCGAAAGCCATCACCGAGCACATCAAGCTGGGCAACAAGTACGACCAGGTGAAGAAGGTGTACTCCATCAGCATCGTCTACTTCGACCTGGGCAAGGGTGCCGACTACCTCTACCACGGCCAGAACCAGCTCATCGGTGTGCACACCAAGGACCAGCTGGAGCTCAAGACGCGCTCGAAGGATGCTATCGGCATGGTGTCGGCGACCGACATCTTCCCCGAGTACTACATCATCCGTGTCAACGAGTTCAACAAGGTGGCCACCACGCCGTTAGAGGAGTGGCTCGACTACCTGAAGGACGGCAACATACGCGACAACACCACCGCACCTGGACTGGCCGAGGCCAAGGAGCAGCTGCGCTACCTGCAGATGAGCGACGAAGAGCGGCGCGCCTACGACCGCCACATCGACAACATTATGGTGGAGAACGACATCCTGGAGACCAAGGTGATAGAAGGCCTGGAGCGGGGACGCAAGGAAGGTCTCAAACATGGTCTTGAAGAAGGCCGCAAGGAAGGTCATAAGGAAGGTCTTGAAGAAGGCCGCAAGGAAGGTCTTGAAGAAGGCCGCAAGGAAGGTCATAAGGAAGGTCTTAAGGAAGGTCTTAAGGAAGGTCTTAAGGAGGGCATCCATACCGTTGCCAAGAAGATGAAAGCACATGGCTTGGCAGCTACGGAAATTGCAGCGATGACGGGGCTGACAGAATACGAGATACAGGAATTATAGGCATTTCGTGTCCTACCGACATCAAAAAAACGCAAAAACACAACAGGCAGATATGCAAGCTGTTGCAGCTAACCGAAATATGGAGCGCGACTTTTTACACGAAGTCAACGTCTTTTTCTAAAAAGTCCGCTCGGCATCCCGAAGGGTGACGCTTGTGCCACCA
The DNA here is from genome assembly GCA_902790625.1 of uncultured Prevotellaceae bacterium. Lineage (GTDB taxonomy): Bacteria > Bacteroidota > Bacteroidia > Bacteroidales > Bacteroidaceae > Prevotella. The sequence continues at coordinate 23,960 of CADASP010000020.1, forward strand.
AAGGGATGCAAGAACGCCTTTTTCTATTTGGAGTGCTCCTAACGATAATTCGGGGCTTCTGCCATTGAACAGTTTCGACCGTGCCGAAAAAGGTCTTAATCGCTTGGCGGTTCGGACCTTTTTACTGCAATCTATGACTTCGTTGAATGTACTTTCGTTCTGAAAAGCAAAGAAAAACCTGTTTTTCTTTTGCTTTTCGGTTGCTTATTCGTACCTTTGCAGCACTCTTTCGATGAACCGAAGACAATCGAAGTACGAAAGCACTGCCCCGGCTCTGCCGCTGGCGTTGCCCGCAAGGGCTGCGCGGGAGGAAAGTCCGGGCAGCACAGGGTGCTCCACTTCTGAAAGTAGAAGCAGTTGGCGACAGCTGGTAAGGGAAGAAGAGAACGACCGCCCCTCTTTTACGTTGAACGTTGAACGTTGAACGTTGGACGTTGGGAGGGGTAAGGGTGAGAAGGCGTGTGTAAGAGACCACCAGCCGACGGGTGATCGTCGGGCTGTTCCCGCTGGAGGCTGCAAGTTCATGTATACCATCGACATGCTGAGGGTTGCCCGCCCGAGTGTCCGCCCCCTCGTGGGACGGGCTGCGATGGAGGGTAGAACGCTGGAGGCGCACGGTGACGTGCGCAGTAGATAAATGGCAGGCACCGGCAGCAATGCCGGAACAGAACCCGGCTTATAGGGGCAGTGCTTTCTTTTTGACGTTGTACGTTGAACGTTGATAATCGTAAATTGTTAAAACGCAAAATCATAAATTAATGAAACGACTATTCACTACTACTACGTTGCTGGCCGCCGCCGTTGCGGGTGCGCTGGCCTGCACCAATTTCATCGTGGGCAAGAAAGCCTCGAAAGACGGTTCCGTCATCTGCTCCTATTCGGCCGACAGCTATGGCATGTTCCAAGGACTGGTGCACTATCCTGCCGCCAAGCACCAGAAAGGCGAGATGCTGAAGGTGTATGAATGGGACACCAACCGCTATCTGGGCGAGATAGCTCAGGCTGAGCAGACGTGGAACGTCATCGGCAACATCAACGAGTGGCAGCTCACCATTGGCGAGACCACCTTCGGCGGGCGCGAAGAGATGGTCGACACCACCGGCATCATCGACTATGGCTCGCTCATCTATATCACCCTGCAGCGTGCCAAGAACGCCCGTGAGGCCATCGACGTGATGACCACGCTGGTGGAGCAGTATGGCTATTGCTCCGAGGGCGAGACATTCACCATCTGCGACCCCAACGAGGCGTGGATCATGGAGATGATGGGTACCGCCAGCGACCGCAAGATAGAGAAGGGGCGCACCGTGTGGGTGGCCCTGCGCATTCCCGACGACATGATTTGCGGCCACGCCAACCAGAGCCGCATCACCCGTTTCGACATGAAGGACAAGACGGGCAACGTGCGCTATTCGAAAAATGTGGTGAGCTATGCCCGCAAGATGGGATGGTTCAGCGGCAAGGACGAGGACTTCAGCTATAATGCCGCCTACGCTGCCCCCGACTTCTCAGGCCGCCGCATCTGTGACGCCCGTGTGTGGAGCTTCTTCAACCGCTATGCCGACGGCATGGACCGCTACATCCCCTGGGCCGAGGGGCGCAACAAGAATGCCGAGCCGCTGCCGCTGTGGGTGAAGCCCAACAGGCTGCTCGGCGTGGCCGACGTGCAGGCCGCCATGCGCGACCATTTCGAGGGGACACCCTTCAGCGTGGCCATCGACGGCGACAGCGCCGACATCGGCGGTGGCATCTGGGAGATGCCCTACAGGCCTACGCCCCTCTACTTCGAGGTCGATGGGAAGAAATACTTCAACGAGCGCCCCGTGAGCACCCAGCAGGCGGGCTTCGTCTATGTCAGTCAGATGCGCTCGTGGCTGCCTCGCCAGGTGGGCGGCTGCTTCTGGTTTGCCAACGACGACGGCAACATGGTGCCCTTCACACCCGTCTACTGCTGCACCAACGTGTCGCCACGGCCCTACAACACGCCGGGAGCCGACGATGTCACCTTCTCGTTCGACAATGCCTTCTGGGTGCAGAACTGGGTGTCGAACATGGTCTATCCACGCTATTCGATGCTCTTCCCCACCTTGCAGCAGGTGCGCGACTCGCTCGACCAGAGCTACTTCCGCCTGCAGAAAGAGGTGGAAGACCGTGCGCTGGCTCTCAGCGAGACTGAGCGTGTGAAGTTCCTCACCGCCTACACCGCCGAGAAGGCCGAGCAGATGCTGGCACGCTGGAAGCAACTGGCCACCTTCCTCATCGTGAAGTTCAACGACATGACCTCGAAGCCCACCGACGAGCAGGGACGGTTTGTGAAAACGCCAAACGGACTGGGTGCCACCGTGAAGCGCCCCGGCTACTCCAAGCGCTACGCACGCCAGATTATCAAGCAGACAGGCAAGCGCTACGAGGCTGAATAGTGTTTTTTATTCACAGGACACACGGAAATGAAGACGATAAGACGAACCGCTGTTTTGCTGCTGATGTTGACCGCGCTCCTGTCCGCCAGTGCCCGTGAGCGGCAAAACTTCGACAAGGGTTGGCGCTTCATCCTGGCCGACTCGGCAGTGATGGCAAAGCCCGACTACGACGACGGCCACTGGCGACAGCTCAACGTGCCCCACGATTGGGCCATCGAGGGCGACTTCTCGGCTGGCAACCCCAGCGGAGCGGGCGGTGGGGCACTGCCAGGAGGGGTGGGGTGGTACCGAAAAGAATTCAGAATTGCGAATTCCGAATTGCTGAAGGAAAACAAGGCATTCGTCCTTCGTCGTTCTGAATTACTGAAGCTGGAGTTCGATGGTGTCTACATGAACAGCACCGTCTACGTCAATGGCCAGCAGGTGGGTTATCGGCCTTACGGCTACAGCTCGTTCGAGTACGACATCACCCCCTACGTGCATGAGGGCGACAACGTGGTGGCCGTGCGAGTGGACAACAGCGACCAACCCAACTCGCGCTGGTATAGCGGTTGTGGCATCTATCGCCATGTGTGGCTCACGAAGGTGCATCCCGTGCATGTGAAGCATTGGGGCACCCATGTGCAGACTGAGATGCTGATGTACAAGGGCGACGTGCTCATCGATGTGGAACTGGAGAACCCCAACGGCGTGAAGGCGCAGGTGCGCCATTCGCTGCTCGACCGCCAGGGGCGTGTCGTGGCCCGCTCGAAAGGGCTGCATTCGAAGATGGAGGTGAAGCGGCCCTTCAGCTGGGGCATCGACCATCCTTATGTATATAATGTTCGCACTGAAGTGCTGGTGGGCGGAAAGGTGGTCGACACCTACGACACGCCGACGGCGTTCCGCAGGTTCCGCTTCGACCCTGAGACGGGCTTCAGTCTTAACGGGGAGCGCATCAAGCTCAATGGTGTCTGCGAGCACCACGACTTCGGCTGTCTGGGAGCGGCGCTCAGCGAGGATGCCCTGCACCGCAAGCTCACCAAGCTGAAGGCCATGGGCGTGAACGCCATCCGCAGCAGCCATAACCCCCCAGCGCCTGAGCTGCTCAGCATGTGCGACACAATGGGCCTCATTGTCATGGACGAGAGCTTCGACATGTGGCGGCGCCGGAAGACGCAGAACGACTATGCCCGATTCTTCGACGAGTGGCATGAGCGCGACCTCACCGACCTGGTGTTGCGCGACCGCAACCATCCCTGCATCCTGATGTGGTCGATAGGCAACGAGGTGCTGGAGCAGTGGAGCAGTGCCGAGGCCGACACGCTCACGCTGGAACAGGCCAACCTGATACTGAACGCCGGCCACGATGCCTCGACGCTGGCCAAGGAGGGCGAGCTGTCGGTGCAGAGTCTGCTGACACGCCACTTGGCCGAGATTGTACGGCGCTACGACACCTCGCGACCCATCACGGCGGGCTGCAACGAGCCAAGCCCCAACAATCATCTCTTCAAGAGCGGAGCCATCGACATCATCGGCTTCAACTATCACCACGAATGGGCAAAGAACGTGCCCAAGAACTTCCCCGACAAGCCTTTCATCTTCAGCGAGAGCGTCAGCGCCCTGCAGACGCGCGGCTACTACATGATGCCCAGCGACAAGGTGTACAAGGCGCCGAAGGAGTGGTGGCTGCCCTATACCGACCCCACATTCATGTGTTCGGCCTACGACAACATGCACGCCTCGTGGAGTTCGACGCATGAAGAAATGTGGGACGTGGTGAAGCACAACGACTTCGTGGGTGGACAGTTTATCTGGACGGGCTTCGACTACATCGGCGAGCCTACTCCCTACGGCTTCCCCGCCCGCAGCAGCTATTTCGGCATCATCGACCTGGCGGGCTTCCCCAAGGATGTGTATTATATGTATCAGAGCGAGTGGACGCACGACAAGCCCGTGCTGCACCTCTTCCCCCACTGGAACTGGCTGCCCGGCCAGACCATCGACCTCTGGTGCTATTATAACCAGGCCGACGAGGTGGAGCTGTTTGTGAATGGGAAGAGCATGGGAGTGAGAAGCAAGTTGAATGCTCCTTCGGGGGCCTCCTCCTACCATGTGGCTTGGCGCGTGCAGTTTGAGCCGGGCGAGATAAAGGCCGTGAGTCGGAAGGATGGGAAGGTGGTGGCCGAGCAGACCATCCGCACGGCTGGCGCTCCCCATCACATCCGCCTGACAGTGGACTATGCGGGCAAAGACCTCACCTTCGTCAACGCCGAGGTGGTGGATGCCCAGGGCAATCTCTGTCCGTGGGCCGACGACCAGCTCTTCTTCACCACCGATGGCGGCGCACAGGTGGTTGCCACCGACAACGGTTGCCAGACATCGATGGAGCGGTTCACGTCGCCCAATCGTAAGGCCTTCTTCGGCAAGTGCATGGCCGTGGTGCGCGGAAAGGGAAAACTGAAGGCCCAGGGCTACAACCTGCCCTCGGCCGAAATCAATTTATAGACTATAGGTATTGGACTTTAGACTTTGGACTTTAGACTGTAGACTTTAGACTGTAGACTTTAGACTGTAGACTTTAGACTGTAGACTTTAGACTGTAGACTTTAGACTATAGACCATAGTTTTTATCTGCTTTTCAAAAGAATTCATCTCACCCCCTAACTCATCAATCCATGAACATCATCGTTTCCGACGAAATAAAAGCCGTGTGTCCCCCGTTTGTGGGGGCGTGTGTGGATGCGCAAGTTGTGAACACCCCTTATAGCGAGGCGTTGTGGCAGGAGATTCATCAGGCCGAAGAGCGCTTCCGCAGTGAGCTGACCACCGAGAGCCTGAAGGAGCTGCCCTCGATAGCCGCCACACGCGCGATATATAAGAAATGTGGCAAAGACCCCTCGCGCTACCGTCCCGCCAGCGAGCAGCTCATACGCCGCATGCTACAGGGCAAGGAACTCTATCAGATTGATACGCTCGTAGACCTCATCAACCTGGCATCCATCACCTACGGCTACAGCATCGGCGGCTTCGATGCCGACCGCTTCGTTGGCGACACGCTGACGCTGGGCATCGGTCGCGAGGGCGAACCTTACGAGGGCATCGGTCGCGGGCCGCTCAACATCGCCGGGCTCCCCGTCTACCGCGACACGCAGGGTGGGGTAGGGACACCCACCAGCGACCACGAGCGCACCAAGATCACCCTCGGCACCCGCCACCTTGTGGTGCTCATCAATGGCTACGACGGCAACCAAGAGCGGGTGGTGGCCAACGCGCACTTCATCCAGCAACTGTTGCAGCGCTACACCCAGAGCGACGGCGGCACAGTCGTGGTGTATAGATAAACCCGAAACAAGTATAAAGGAATGAAAAAGCAGTATTTCGTGATGGCCGTGGCCGCCATCTTTGCATGGGCCACAGTATGCTCTTGCGGCAGCAAGGACAAGAGCAGTACGGCACAAACCGACGACGCTGACGAGGAAATCGTCGAGGACGATGAAGATGAAGATGAAGCCGACGAGGAGTTCAACGATAAGGCCGACTACTTCTACTTGTCTGCCGACATGGCCCTCCTCGACCTCTATGGCCCAGTGCAGTCGGCAGTCTATTCAGAGCGCAACCAAGCCGATGTCAACCTCCGCTTTGGCTGCGATGCCTACCTCATCAGCATGACCCGCATCGTCGACGGCAAGCCCGAGGTGGCCAATCTGTTGCGCGATGCCCGTGGCCGCATCACCGACATTGAGTGGTACAGCGACGCCCCTTGGGTGACGATGTTCGACTATGGACAGGACATCATGCCGCAGCCCGTGCTCTACATCTCGACCAACCGCACGGGCAACTCTGTCACATTCGAGTTTACCCGCGACGACAATGGCCGCATCAACCATGTTGAGCGCACCGAGACGGTGCACTTCGGCGAGGTAGGAGACCAGCCCGCCGTCAGCATCAAGATGGGCGACACCGACAGCTATGGCAACTGGCTGCAGTGTACCATCGACGAAGGAGACTACGGCAAGAACGTCATTAAGCGCAGCATCAAGTACAACAAGGACGACGGCTCGAAACTGCAGAGCGCCCTCGACAAGGAGCAAAAGAAGGTGAAGGCGTTCATCACCGACATGTATAACAACTACAAGTATGGGGATGAAGACTTCCTGAAAGAACACTGCACCGAGCGGCTGCTCAATCAGTTGCGCGAGGCCTACGAGTACGATGGCGAGGGCTATGCCTTCTGGCTCTTCCGCACCAGCTCGACCGACGGCCTTGGCGATGGCACCAGGGTGGTCGACGTCAACACCGACGACGGCCTGTGGTATGTCTACGATTTCTACGACGGAAGCATGCGAGGCAAGAACCGCGTGAAGTGTGTCGTCGTGGATGGAAAAGTGTGGATGGACGAAGTGGAGCGCCTCTATGACGAGGCAGCGGAAACCAATTAAAAGCCCACCCCCAACCCCTCCCCAAGGGAGGGGCGTTTGGTTAGACTTCTCCGCAGTAAGACTATATAAGTTCCCCTCCCGTACGGGAGGGAATGGGGGTGGGTAGCCCCATTTCCTTCGCCTTCTGCATCAGCAGCTGCATGAGCGGCTCGCGCTCGTTGGCCACGCGGTTGTCGAGCACGGCGTCTTTCAGGTATTGCTTCAGCACGCCCACCTCGCGCGACGGCTTCAGGCCGAAGAGCTGCATGATCTCGTTGCCGTCGACGACGGGCTGCAGCAGCCGCTTGTAGTCCTTCTCCTTCAAGTCGGTCAGCTTCTCGCGCACCATGCGGAAGTTCTCTAAGAATATTTTCTTCTTCACCTCGTTCTTGCTGGTGATGTCGGCTTCGCAGAGCGTCATCAGGTCATCGATGTCGTCGCCGGCGTCGCTCAGCAGACGGCGCACCGCCGAGTCGGTCACCACGTCGTCGGCAATGGCCTGGGGGCGCATGTGCAGCTCCACCAGCTTCTCCACGTAGTGCATCTCTGCGCCCATGGGTAGCTTCAGGCGGCGGAAGATGGGGGCCACCATCTTCATTCCCAGATAATTGTGGTTGTGGAATGTCCAGCCCACGGCGGGGTCCCAGCGCTTGCTCTTCGTCTTGCCGATGTCGTGCAGCAGGGCGGCCCAGCGGAGATAGAGAATGGAACCCACCCCCAACCCCTCCCGAACGGGAGGGGCGTTTGTATAGTCTTGCTGCGGAGCAATCTGACCAAGCTCCCCTTCCGTACGGGAGGGGTTGGGGGTGGGTTCTTTTTTAGCAACGTTGTCGAGCACCTCTAACGAGTGATAGAAGTTGTTCTTGTGAGCACGGCCATTGCGCTGCTCCACGATGTCGAGGGCGGCCACCTCGGGCAGGATGATTTGCAGCAGACCAGCCCGTTGCAGGTCGACGAATCCGCGGCTGGGGGTGGGGGAGAGCATGATTTTGTTCAACTCCACCGAGATGCGCTCCATGCTGACTATTTTGATGCGGTCTGCCATGCGCTCCAGCGCCTCAAAGGTGGCATCCTCAATCTGGAAGCTCAGCTGGGTGGCGAAACGCACGCAGCGCATCATGCGCAGGGGGTCGTCGCTGAAGGTCACCTCGGGGTCGAGTGGCGTGGCGATGATGCCGTCCTCCAGGTCGGCCAGCCCGTTGAAGGGGTCTATCAGCTGTCCGAAGCGGTGGCTGTTAAGGCAGATGGCCATGGCGTTGATGGTGAAGTCGCGGCGGTTCTGGTCGTCCTCCAGCGTGCCGTCTTCCACGATGGGCTTGCGCGAGTCGTGGCTGTAGCTCTCGCGGCGGGCACCCACGAACTCCACCTCCAAGAGTGAAGAGTGAAGAGTGGAGAGCGAAGAATCTATCTTGATTTGCGCCGTGCCGAAGTTCTTGAACACGCTCAGATGGGCGCGCCGTCCCAGCCGTTTCTTCAGGCGCGTGGCCACCTCGATGCCGCTGCCCACCACCACCACGTCGATGTCGTTGCTGGGGCGCTGCAGGAAGATGTCGCGCACGTAGCCGCCCACCACATAGCACTCCACGCCCATCTCGTCGGCCACCTGTCCTATCTGGTGGAAGATGGGCTGGTCGAGGATGACGGCCAGTTCTTCGTCGCTGTATAGTTTCATGGTGATGATGTTAATGCAGATAGATGGTGTTGTCGGGCACGCCAGCCTCGGCCAGTGCCTCGCGGCGCTCCACGCAGGTGCCGCAGGTGCCGCAGTGGTGGTCGCCGCCTTTGTAGCACGACCACGTCTCGCTGTAGTCGATGCCCAGCTCATGGCCTCGGCGGGCGATGTCGGTCTTCGTCCAGTGGGTGTAGGGGGTGAGCAGGGTGATGCCGGGGAAGGTGCCGACCTGTGCGGCGGCGCTGAAGGCCTCCACAAATTCGGGGCGGCAGTCGGGATAGATGGTGTGGTCGCCGCTGTGGTTGGCCATCATCACGTGCTGCAGTCCGCGGCTCTCGGCCAGGCCCACGGCCACGCTGAGCATGATGCCGTTGCGGAAGGGCACCACCGTGCTGTGCATGTTGTCGTCGGCATAGTGGCCATCGGGGATGTCTTCGCCGCCAATGAGCAGCGAACTCTTGAAGTATTGCCCCATGAAGGCCAGGGGCACCACTATATGCTCGATGCCCAACCGCTGGCAGTGCAGCCGGGCGAAGGGAATCTCGCGGGCATTGTGCTTGGAGCCATAGTCGAAGGTCACGGCCAGAGCGATGCGCTCGCGATAGTCGTGGAGCAGCGTCACCGAGTCCATGCCTCCACTGAGGATGAGAATGCAGTCTTTCATTTTCGTCGTTGTTGAAATGATGATGCAAAAGTACGCAATTTATGCGAACTGTGCAAAAAAGCGAGCAAAAAACCGCATGGCAGTGGCAAACATGGTCACAAGAATGGCTGTTACGTCTCCGTCAGTTGAAAGGCCGTGGCAGTCTGTGGCTCAGAGGGGCAGACGGTAGCCCAGCGTCAGCATCAGGTGGCGGCGGCGTTTCGTAAGCCCGCGAAACGCCGTCTTATATACGCGAATATGCACGGTTGAAACGTGCGCTTGGCTCTGCCGCCTGCCACCGAAGGGACGCAAGCGACAGAGCCAAGCGACAAATCTGCCCGAGCGGGGAATCAGCCTGGGCGGAACCCTCCGCGTCAGTGGCTCAGTGTACCACCTGTTTCCGTCCGCCGCGGATGTACACGCCCGGCCGCGGCCGGCCATGCACGCGGCGGCCCTGCAGGTCGCGGAAGAGACCTTCTTGACCATCGAGACGAACACCCCCCACATAAAGTGGTATAGCATAGAAATCATCGGCTGAAAAGATGTGTTCACCTTTGTCCTTACATTCCACAAACAATGTCGACGCGCCATTGGTGGTAATGTTCTCAATGTAAAGGAATCCAGTTTCACTGCCTATACCCCCGACAACGGTTTTCTTTCCCTTGTCTACACTTCGCCATGTCTGACGAACAAACGTATTGTTCTGCACGCTGATGGTGTCGATCTCATTAAGACAGAAATCCCCAGGCATCCAAGCCATGCTGGTAGGTACGCCCATGGCAGCGTCAAAGTCATACAGCATTTGCCATTCGTCCTTCTTGTAGTCTATGGGCTGGGAAAAACCGTCTACCGACCCAGTACACAACGCATAGAAGTACAGTTCCCCCTCTTCTTCATACGCATATCCGAAAAGCTGATCCGCTCCGTCTGAACGATGCAGGATTTCGACACATTGCTTATTGTCGAAAAGGGTGTTTCTGCCCACTACAAGAGAATGGAAATCTACCTTATAGGGCACATCACCGATGATTATTTGCTCTTCCGTCATATGATCATAATCTGGCAGCACCTCCTTATAAACCCATTCACGGCCTTCTGACAGCATCGTGTCGTATTCGTGGGCTTCAGAAAAAAGAGGAAACAGTAATAGAAATGTAATAATGGTTGCTTTCATGTTTTGTCTTTTATGGGGTTGTTATCTCTAATTCTGCGCCGAGCTTCACTTCCGTGACTCCATTCAATGTTGCACTATTAGCACGGAGAGTGGTCTTTCCACTTTCAATGACAACTGGCACAGAAGGCACATGCAGAGAAGGGCACCCACCCAAAGATGGTGGTGAATGAAGGAATAATCTTTTTTGCTCATACTTGTTGTCTTTTAATTGTCCTTTAATAGTAACAAAACTCTAAAATGAGATAACCCGCTCGGCCGGATTTACCGCTCGGCGAGCAAAGCGAGGCGCTTGCTTTTTTCGCATTAACGCTGCAAATATAGGCCTTTTCTGCCATGCCACCAAATTATTTTTGAAAAAAACACCTAACAAAATGTGCGTAGGCTAAAAAAAGTCCAATAAAGTGGCATCCAGGTCTTTTGCTTGGCTGGATTTGCCGCTCGGCGAGCAAAGCGAGATGTTTGCCGCCGAAGGGACATAAGAATCCGGCCGCTTTGAATATCAGCATTTATCGCTCGGCATCCCGAAGGGTGACGCTTGGCTCGTCCAAGAATGCAATGGAAGAGATTCGCTCCAAGCCGAGCAAGTACACCCCGTCCGCCTGTCACGGTCGGCATGCCAAAGTGCAGGTTGTTTGTCTATCGTTTCCTTTTCATATTGTTCTACTCTCTTCTCGCATTGCAAATGCTGATACCAAAGCAGTCGGGTTACAAATCAGACTGAACAGAATGTTTGGATTGTAATTCCTTAATCCTTTCTTTTTCTTTGTAGTTAAATACAAAATAGACACTATGGTCGTTATATTTTAACCACCATTCACAGGTGGCTTGGATAATATTCAAGTATTTGGACAGATCGTTGTTGGGAATATTCTTCACGCTTTCATGAAAAACAACAATGTTTTTCTCTTCTATCCAATAAAAGTCACAAAGTAAATCATATAGGGCATCCCAGTTAAAACCGAAGTGTTTTGGGAATTCGAGATTATTGCTTAACTCTTCCAGCAAATTCCTTTTGTTGTAAACAGGAGGAATGCTTACTAAACAAACACTTCCGTCGCATATTCGAAGTTTGTCGTTTGAGAAATATAACGTTGCCATTCTTTTTCCCATAATTAAAAGTTAATTGTAATCTTAAATCCTATTCCGTATCCTCGAGCTGGGCGAGCATGTCGCGGTGGCGGCTGGCGTTGCAGCCGGCGAGCAGCAGGGCAGCGAGGGCATATATATAAATAATGTGTCGCTTCATAGGTGCAAAGGTACGAATAAGCGAGTGAAAAGCAAAAGAAAAGCTCGCTTTTCTTTTGCTTTTCCGAGCGAGAGTACCTTCGGCGATAGCCAAAAGTACGAATAAGCGAGAGAAAAACAAAAGAAAAACGTGTTTTCTTTGCTTTTTCCGAGCGAGAGTACCTTCGGCGACAGCCAAAGGTACGAATATGCGAGAGAAAAAGCGAAAGAAAGACCCCCCGGTTTTATTTCGCGTCAATAACGAGGGAGTATGGATAAGGGGTGAAAACAGGTTGGCAGCGGCCGCTGCCATCATTGTTCCCGACCGCTGCCATGATTGGCAGCGGCCGCTGCCAATCATGGGGGCGGTCGCTGCCAACCCAAAAGGCATGGTGTTTTCCCCGGACACTCACACCGATTACCTGAGAGGCAATGGCTTCCTCCTCGCAATTGCCTCACTTTGCCTACGGCGTAACGCGAATGGCCGTGGATGAGACGTGAATGAATCGTGAATAATGTTTTGCGTAGCTGCGTCGGAAAGCGATGTGCGACCTGATTTTGTTTTTCCATGTTTAATGATGCTTTCTGCAAGTCGCGGAGCGCAGACGGCGTTGGAGGTGCTATTCGTCGTAGCAGCCCATGCCCTTGGCGTTTGAGAGCGAGTCGAGGTGGAAGTCGTAGATCATGTCGTGGCTGTTCACCATGCGGAAGTGGTGCTCGCCCTGCACCGAGTCTTTGGGTGTCTCCCAAATGACGTTCTTGCAGTTCACGGTGTCTTCCAAGGCCGGCGTGCGTAGCAGGCTGTTCTCGAAATAGTAGCTGAAGGCTGTGGCGGTGTCGCCCTCTAATGCCTCGCCCATCACCACGTCGTCGTCGTATCCGGTGACGATGCTGTTCGCCATCCTCATCTGCAGCAGCGGGCATGGTGCCTCGCCGTGCCTGTTGGTGAAGCGCAGGGCGGCACCACGGCCGGTGCCCACCACGGCAAACTGTGCCAGGGTGCAATGGTCGATGGCCACGGCTCCACCATGGAAAGCTACGCAATCGCCCGATGCATTCGAGAACAGACAGCGCATCAGCCCCACCCACGAGTTGACGGCCAGCAATCCCGTTCCCGAGCTGTTGTGCACCGTGGAGCCTTCCATGTAGAGTCGCTGCCTGTCGGTGAGCAGTGCTGCCGAGTCGCACACGATGCCATTCTCGGCATTTCGTATCTCTGTGGCGATGAGCATGTTCTCGTAGGACGAGGGGAAGAAGCGCACGCCTCGCCACTGGCCGGGCAGCCGGTCGTAGGGCAGGTAGCTGAAGATGCGGTCGAGGCGGTCGCCGCGCAGCACGGCGCTGTCGGCCATCAGGGTGCCGTAGACGTCGATGCCGGCGCGGTTGTGGAAGTAGAGAGTGGTGTTCTTCAGCGTGAGCGTGGCCGCGCTGTCAACGCGCACGCCCTTCATCACCACGATGGGCGTGGTGCTGCTGATGATGGAGTCGCGCTGGATGATGATGCTGTCGCAGATGAGGGCATCCCACGAGTGGCCCCACAGCGTGACGTGCTGTTGGCGTCCTCCCTCGAGGGTGAAGATGAGCTGGTCTTCTATCAGCTGTGGCTCCGGCTGCTGGTTGCGGGGCGCGGTGAGCTCCACAAACACGCGGATGCTGTCGCCACTGCGCACTTCCAGGTCGGTGGCGATGGCTCCGAGGGCATTGTCGAGATAGGAACCGTCGACGTTCACGCGGAACCCCGTCTGGTTGCCCTGCCGCAGGTGGACACTCTGCAGCCGCAGGCCACGGTTGGCGCGGTTGTAGACCCAGAAATCGTAGGTGCGCGAGCCGACGGTGGAGAACACGGTGTCCATCTTCACCGAGTCGACCGAGAAGGTGAGCATGGCGGTGGGCGAGGTGGTGAACTCGTCTTTGTCGGAGCATGAAGCCACTCGCGCGCACGCGCATAATATAAAAAGGTATAAGAAAATCCGTTTCATCTTAATGATAAAACGGATTTTCTTTCGTTTTATTATCTACGGCCACTGCAAAATGAACAACGAATTGAACGAATTCGCCGAAGCAAGGACAACGAATTAAACGAATTTGACGAATTAAACGAATAGAAGGTTTTAATTCGTATAATTCGTCAAATTCGTTGTTGAAGCATAGTCACTGAAGTATCGACATTAAAATGAAACGAATGGGGCGTGTGGTCCCCATTCGTTTCATTCGTAAAAATTCGCTGTCGATGAGAGGTCATCCGAAGTAGCGCTTCAGCAGTCCGGCGAAGCCAGCCCCGTGGCGAGCCTCGTCCTTGGCCATCTCGTGCACGGTGTCGTGGATGGCGTCGAATCCGGCAGCCTTGGCGTTCTTGGCAATGCGGAACTTGTCTTCGCATGCCCCAGCCTCGGCGGCGGCGCGCTTCTCCAGGTTGGTCTTCGTGTCCCACACGCACTCGCCCAGCAGCTCGGCGAAGCGGCTGGCGTGGTCGGCCTCCTCGAAGGCATAGCGCTTGAAGGCCTCGGCAATCTCGGGATAGCCCTCGCGGTCGGCCTGACGGGCCATGGCCAGATACATGCCCACCTCGCCGCACTCGCCATTGAAGTGGTTGCGCAGGTCGTTGATCATTTCCTCAGAGACACCTTCGGGCTTGCCGTCGCCAATGCGGTGAACGGTGGCGTAGGTGGTCTCGCCATCTTCCTTCAGTTCAGAAAACTTCGAGGCAGGAGCCTTGCAGATGGGGCACTTCTCGGGAGCGGCATCGCCTTCGTAGATATATCCACAAACGGCGCAGATAAACTTTTTCTTCATATTTGCAATACTTATTATTAGGTAAATGAATTCTCTGCAAAGATAAGCATAAAAAACAAATCCCGCAAGCATTTTGCGGGATTTATTTTACAATTTATATAAAGCCCCCCCTCAATCCCCCCAAACGGGGGAAGAACTACCCTGATTTTTCCCTCCTTTGGGGGGATTGAGGGGGGCTTGTTTGGCAAATGCGGCCACGGTGTGGGCCAGTGCACGCGGGTTGCCCATGTCGAAGCGCTCGCCTTGGAGCCTGACGCCATACATCCCCTTCCGGCTGCGCACGGCATCGAGGGCCGCCGTCAGTTCTATCTCGTGCTTGCTGTCGCCCTGTGCATCGGCGGCAGCGATGTCGCGCTCTAACTGTTCGTAGACGTCGGGCGTGAGGATGTATTGTCCGAAGACGGAGCAGTATTCGTGGTGGCCGTCGGCGCAGCGCACGCCCAGGTTCTGCTCGGCATAGCTCGACTTGGGTTTCTCCACCAGCTTGCTCACGTTGAGCAGCGTCTCCCGCTTGTCTTCCCACACGCCGCTCATGATGCCGAAGAAGCTCACCTCGCGCACGTCGACGGGATAGAGGCCGATGGTGAGGCTGTTGGTCTTCTCATAGGCCTCGATGAGTTGCAGGGCGCAGGGCTTGTTGGATGTGCTGCGGTAGAGCGTGTCGCCCAGCATCAGCAGCACCGGCTCGCCGTGGGCGAACTGCGCCGTCTGGTAGACGGCGTGGCCGAAGCCCCGCTTCTCTTGTTGGTAGACGTAGTGCAGCCGCTTGCCGATGTCGGCGATGCGGCTCTCATATTCCTTGCTCTCGGTGCTCAGCTTGTCTATATGCTCGTCGCTGAGGGGTCGCTCAAAGAAGTCGCTGTACATCTTGCGCTCCTCCTCGCTGCCCAGCACTAAGCAGATGTCGTCGATGCCACTCTGCACCAGCTCTTCGAGCAGGATGAGGACGACGGGGCGCACCATGCCGTCGGCACAGGGGATGGGGAAGAAGTCCTTCTTCATGCAGCGGGTGGCGGGGTAGAGGCGGGTGCCGAAGCCCGCCACGGGAATGACGGCACGGTGGACGGTGTGCACGGGCTGCAACGTGAGGCTGTAGGACGACATGCCCTTGGCGGCGAGATAGTCAACGAGCTGCTGCTGGCTGTTGGCATCGCGGGCCAGGAACTGCACGCTGCCGTCGCCATGCGACCCCACGCCCTTGCCGCCGTAGGTGAGGCTCTGCACATAGGCGTCGGCCAGCACGGCGCGCAGCTTGGGGGCATATAGCTCGTCGGGGCTCATCGGGGCCACCTGACGGTTGAACAGCTCTTCCGACTCGGTCATCAGGTGCCCCAGGGCCTCGCGGTCGCCATTGGCCATATAGGCGATGGCGCGCTCCACAATCTCCTGGTTCTTCGCCCCCAGCGCCTCGTGCAGTCGCCGTCCCTGCTCGTCGATTGGGAAGGGGTAGGCCCTGTTCAGGTCGGAGAGAATCTTGATGGTGTCCTTGGTGCCCATCAGGTCGGCAAACACCCAGTGCAGGGCGCGCTTCACGGTGAGCGGGCGCACCTCTATCTCGTCGCCGTCGAAGGTCATCAGGTTGGGCTTCACGCCGAAGGCGCATGCCTGGTCCAGTCGGCCGCAGCGACTGCTGGTGCGCAACTCGCCCACGTAGGCGATGTTCATCTCGCCCATCGTGTTCAGGTGCAGGTTGTACATCTGGTTGAAGGCGCGCGCCACGAGCACGCAGATGGCCGCACTCGACGAGAGTCCGCTCTTGATGGGCAGCGTCATGTCGGTGATGGTGATGCGCACGCCGCCCACCTTGTACCACTCAAGCATGTAGCTGGCCACGCCGGCACTGTAGCAGAAGAACGACCCCGAGCGGGCCACGCGCTTCAGCTCCTGCTCGTCCATGCGGCAGGCGAAGTCGTGCCATTGGTCGGCAATCTGTGGTGCGGTGCTGTGCATCTCGAAGATACTGGAGCGCTCCACCTCGGCGGTGATGCCCTGCTCGATGCCCGTGACGATGGCGGCACCGGGGGCTATCTGGGCGTTCATCGTGCGGTAGTGGCCCGCCCAGTCGGTGTGCTCGCCAAAGAGGCATAAACGTCCGGGAACAAATAGCTTGGTCATAGATGAATTGAACAATTGATTCGTCAGCTTCGCTTCTCTTTCACGATGCCGTGGCGGTAGGCGCGCAGCAGCCCTTTCAGGTCGCTGATTTGTGTGCGCAGCTCGGCACCCTTGTCGGTGTCGGCCACCAGCATGCGGTGGGCCGACATCTCCACCAGCTGTGTGGTGCTCTTGATGTCGGTGCCGCGCAGAATGGCATCCTGCGTGCTGGTGAACGGCTCGTGCTGCACCAGCTGGAACCCGCGCGAGTGGTAGATGAGGGTATAGCCGGCGATGCCCGTCTCGGTGTGGTAGGCCTCCGAGAAGCCCCCGTCGATGACCATCAACCGTCCGCCCGCCTTGATGGGGTTCTCGCCCGAGGCGGCATGCACGGGCACGTGGCCGTTGATGATGTGGCGCGTGGGCACCGGCGGCATGCCGAAGGCGTCCATGATGCGGTCGCACACCTCGGCCGAGTCGCGCAGCTGGAAGTAGTGGCCCTTCTCCTCGTGATAGGTCGCCTTGTCTTCGAGGAAGTAACGTTCGAAGGTGGCCATCTTCGATTTGTCGAAGAGGGGCGAGTCCTTACCGCACCACAGGTAGAGGAAGTAGTCCTTGGCATACTGGCGGATGTCGGGTGGGGTGTCGGTCTGGAAAGCCACGCGAATCAGGTGGTCAATCTTCTCCAGCAGCTCCTTCCCGGCGTAAGGCTCTCCCATGATGGGCACGGCCTTCAGCGTGCCGTCGGCGTTCAGCGGTATGCTGGCGTGGAAGAGCAGGTTCTGGTTGTAGATGCCATACATCGAGCCGTGGCCCAGCAGCGAGCGCAGGTGCTTGCGCAGCTTCTCGCTGACGCGGAACGAGTGGTGCAGCTTCTGTATCAGCTCGCGCTCTTCCTCGGTCAGCACCGAGGGTGCCGAAGGCAGCACCGTGGGGAAGCAGCACGACTTCATGGCATAGGCGCGTCCACCGATGGTGCACACGCCGTGCTCGTAGTCGACGGCATCCAGCAGACAGCGGTCGTCCATCTGCCACTCTGGGTGGCGGCGTATCACCTCGGCCTCCACCTTGAACTGCAGCACGCTGATGGCCTTGTGCATCTTGGCTGTCAGCTGCACGGTCTTCTCGTCCATCACGGCATCCTTCAGCAGTCTGGGCTGAAACTCCAGGCAGGGGTCGTCGGCGTAGGTCTCCAGGGCGAAGGTGGCCAGTGGCAGCAGGTTGATGCCGTAGCCCTCTTCCAGCGTGGCCATGTTGGCATAGCGCAGGCTCAGGCGCAGCACGTTGCAGATGCAAGCGTCGTTGCCAGCGGCGGCACCCATCCACAGGATGTCGTGGTTGCCCCACTGTATGTCCCACGAGTGGTAGTGGCGCAGCACGTCCATGATGATGTGGGCGCCAGGACCGCGGTCGTAGATGTCGCCCAGGATGTGGAGCTGGTCGATGGCCAGGCGGTGGATGACGTTGCAGATGGCCACGATGAAGGCGTCGGCGCGGCCCGTGGAGATGATGGTGCTCACGATGACGTTCACGTAGGCCGCCTTGTTCTGGTCGTGGGTGTGCTCGTGCAGCAGTTCCTCGATGATGTAGCTGAACTCGGGGGGCAGCGCCTTGCGCACCTTCGAGCGGGTGTATTTCGACGACACCTCGCGGCACACCTTCACCAGCTGGTGGATGGTGATGTGATACCAGTCGGCCATGTCCTCCTCTTGCGCCTTTATCAGCTCCAGCTTCTGTTCGGGATAATAAATCAGGGTGCACAGCTCTTTCTTGTCGCTCTCGCGGATGGAGCTGCCGAAGAGTTCCTCCACCTTGCGCTTGATGTTGCCCGACGCATTCTTCAGCACGTGGATGAATGCCTCGTGCTCGCCGTGCAGGTCGGCCAGGAAGTGCTCTGTGCCCTTGGGCAGGTTCAGGATAGCCTCCAGGTTAATCACCTCGCGAGCGGCGTCGGCCACGGTGGGAAAACTGCGGCTCAGCAGGTTCAGATATTTCTCGTCGGAGTTCATAATTGCAATTAGAATATCGAAAAGTTTGCTGCAAAGTTACGAAAAGTCGAGAGCAAAACAAAGGAACTTGTTCCTTTTTTTGTCGCGACGGAGTAAATTCGCCGTCGGAGAGGGCAAAGTCACGAAAAAACGGGGGCAAAACAAAGGAACTCCTTCCTTTTTTTTGCCTTCACAGAGCAGTTTCCTTGAGCAAAGCGAGAAAAAACGCCGTCGCAGACGGCAAAGTCCTTGCAAAAGCAAGCGGTGCAAGCATCGAGCTACGAAAGAAAGCGGGGGGCGTACATCCTCTTTGCACGTTTGTATCGGGAATCACCCCTCCCCCTTGCTTTTTTATAAAGCAGGGTAAGAGTTTACGTTCTTTTCACCCAGTTCACGCATTTCACGCCTGGCATCAGGCTGAAGTCTTTCACGTTGTCAGTAACGACTGTCAAACCGTAATGAAGGGCAGTGGCTCCAATCAGCATGTCGAACTGTCCGACCTTTTGGTCCATGTCTTTCTTGATTCTCTTCAAGGCACATCGAATCTGACCGTATTCCTCGAATACATCACTAATAGGGTAAACAGTAATGTATTGTCTCAACCATTGAGGCTCTTTGATATGCCTTTCATAATCACTACTATTTATTGCTCCGTACGTCAATTCTGCAAGCGTTATTTCGGACGCAAATATTTGGTCAGGGTCCATTTCGTCCACCTTTTCCTTCACGCTACTGCGTTCGTGAAAGAACTCTATCCATGTACAAGTATCAAGAATGTACTTCTCCATCAGTCGTCGAGATCGATTTCACGCATGAATTCATTCTTTCGTCCGTCCTTGATAGCGGCTTCCATGCGGGCTGCATCCTCTGGGTCATCCTTCCAACAACCAGCAAGCGACATCAGCCCACGTTTGCGTTCTTCTTTAGACAGCCTAGGTTCTTTGACCTCCTCTTGGCTTTCTGCCAGAGACTCAGTCAAGAACATGATAACGATTTTCTTTTCTTCGCGACTCATTCCCTGTAGCAAACTCGTATACGGTGCCATAGGGGTTTCCTGAATTTTACTTGCAACAGCAGTCATACTCCAAGCGTTTTGATTGTTTGTTGCAAAGGTAAGCATATTTTCCGAATAAACAAATAAAATACAAGATAAAATGAGCAAATTTTGCTTGCACAACTTGCACTTGTTGGGATGCTGGTCGTCAGCAGAAGTCTTAGCGCTGGCTCATTTCCCCAGGAATCGGGTGTCCAAGTAGGCTTGGAAGGCTTCTTTGTACATCTCGCCGATGGGCAGCGAGGTTTGCGCGTCCATGATGACACGGTTCTTGTTCACCTCCTGAATCATGCTGAGGTTAATGATGTAGGAGCGGTGGATGCGCATGAAGCGGGGCGCGGGCTGCGAGGGCGTGGCGGCATCGGCAGCCTGGAGCCGCTCTTCCATCTTCTTCATCGACAGCAGGGTGATGATGGGCTTGGCCTCGCCCTCTATCCACACTTTCAGATACTCGCTCATGGCCTCTACGTAGCGGATGTGCGAGATGTGCACCTTCACGATGCGGTAGTCGGTTTTCAGGAAGAGCGTGTCGTCGGCTGGCGCGGCTGGTGCTGCGCTGATGGCGGCCGGTACGCTCTCCAGCCTTTCCTTCAAGCGGTTGGCCGCCCTCTGGAAGTCTTGCAGTCCGAAGGGCTTCAGCAGGTAGTCGACGGCATTGACGCGAAAGCCCTCTACGGCATACTCCGAGTAGGCAGTGGTGAAGATGACGAGGGGAGGGGCGGCGAGCGACTTCACGAAATCCATGCCGTTGAGGTCGGGCATGTTGATGTCGCAGAAGATGGCGTCTACGGCATCGTGCTCCAAGAAGTCGCGGGCCTGCATGGCACTTTGGCACTGTGCGGCCAGCTGCAGGAAAGGCACTTTGCTGATGTAGGCCACCAGCTGCCTGAGAGCCAATGGCTCATCGTCGATGGCGAGGCAACGTATCATGATAGCGGAATGTTTAGTTCGATGGAATAAGTGTCGGCATCGTTGCGGATGTCGAGGGTGTAGCCGTTTCCGTAGAGCAGGTCGAGGCGCTTCCTCACGTTGGCAAGCCCCACGCCGCCCTTCTCGGTGTTGGGTTGGTCGGCTTTCGAGTTGCAGCAGCTGAAGCGCAGCATGTCGCCCTGCACGCTGACCTCCACTTGAATGAACGACGGGTGCTGATAGCTGATGCCGTGCTTGAAGGCGTTCTCGATGAAGGTAATGAGCAGCAGCGGCGGTATCTGTCGGTTGGGCGGCTCTTGTGGCAGGTGGAGGGTGATGGTGACCTGGTCGGTGTAGCGCAGCTGCATGAGTGCTACGTAGTGGCTGATGAAGTCGCATTCGCGCGACAGGGGCACGCTCGGCTTGTTGCCCTCATAGAGCACGAAGCGCATCATCTTCGACAGCTCCACGATGGTGTCCTTGGCCAACTCTGGGTCGATGTCGACGAGGGCGTGGATGTTGTTGAGCGTGTTCATGAAGAAGTGGGGGTTCACCTGGTAGCGCAGATACTCCAGCTGCTGTTGCAGGTTCTCGTGCTCCAGCTCTGCCAGACGCTTGCGGTCGTGGCGGCTACGGAAGTAGTTCTTGATGCCCAGGTTGGCTCCAAGCAACAGCAGCAGCGTGACGAATGCCACGATGTCGCGCTCGCCCACGAAGGGTGGTGGCGCGTCGACGCGATGGTCGTTGCGGGGCGCGTGCATGTCGGAGGGTAGGGGAGGGCGTTCCTCGCCGAATGCCATCGGCGGCTCGTCCATCGGCGGCTGATGGTGCCCCAGGCGCTCCATCGCTGGCTTAGGGCCATGGGGGCCATGGTCGGGGCGGCTACATTGGTAGATGCCGAAGAGCACCAGCATGGCAGCCACTGCGGCGCAGTAGGCAGCGCGCTTGCGACGGTGCACCAACAGGGGTGCCAGCAGGAAATTGTGGATGAGGAACAGCAGCAGGTAGACGGCAAACTTGCGCCATACCAGCATCACCTCTGTCCAGTCGAAGGTGTGGCCGTCGTTGCCGCTGGTGCGGATATACATGGCCAGCAGTGGGGCTGCAAAGAGCAAGCCCCACGCTGCCAGATAGATGATGTTCTCTTGACGCGACTGTTTCATTCGATGCGATACTTGTCGGCTCACCTGCCCGAATAGTTGGTGGCGGCCTTGCATGTGGCGGATGATGAGCCGATGGTCACGGTGTAGTTGGTGCCCTGCGTGAGGCCTGGACAGCTGAGCAGATAGCTGAAGCTGCCGCTGCCGCCAGGACGACCACCACCGCCGGGCCAGCCGCCGCCAGGGCCGCCCCCGTTGCGGGGTGAGTAAGCGTAGGGGATGGTGAACGAGGCCAGTTCCGTAGCGCCGTTCTTCACGCTCACCGCTGTGCCGGCCGTTGCGCTGCCCGTGGTGCTGAGCACGCACTGCGAGCCGGTGGTGGTGGTGACGCTGTTGTTGCCGCCGCCGATGGCGAGCACGGTGCCGCCGGTGATGTAGAGGTAGGAGCGCTCGGCGGCATCCAGTCCACACTCGGGCTGTCCGGCTCCACAGGCGACGACCGTTCCGCCCGAGATGTACATGTTGCCATTGCTGTCGATGCCGTCGTTGCCATTGCTCACGCCCGTCACGTTGCCTCCCTTCAGATACATGTGGCCAGCCGAGTTGATGGCATCGTCGGCAGGGCTGTAGGCGTAGACGGTGCCGCCGTCGACGGTCAGCGTGCCCTTGGTCTCTATGGCCTCATGGCTGGTCGATGTGGCGTTGACGCTGCCTCCGCTGATGGTCATGTTGCCGTCACATTTGATGGCCTTGGCCGAAGCCGTTGCGCTGCTGCTGTAGCGGTATTGGCTGCCCGTGGCGGTGGCCTCGATGGTGCCGCCGCCGATGCTCAACGTGCCGTCGGCCTTGATGCACTTGCCGCCAGTGCCCGTCGATTTCAGTGTCAGCGTGCCGCCGTCGATGCTCATGTTGCCGTCGGCCTTCAGTGCTGCGCAGCCCTTGGCATCCCTGTCGTCGCTGTCGTAGGTGCCGTTGCCCGTGGTGGTGATGTCTATCTTGCCGTCGCCGATGCGCAGGTCGCCAGCGGCCTTCACGCCTTTCGAGGCAGCGGCGGTGGTGCTCACGGTGAGCGTGCCCCCCTCGATGTAGATGTTGCCCGAGTCCTCGTCCTCATGGTCGTCGGTCTCGCCCGTCGATGTCGTTCCTCCCAGGTCGCACTGTATGCCGTCGTCGCCCGTGCCGCTGATGCCGACGCTGCCGCTTTTCATCTCGAAATATTCCTCGCAGCTGATGCCGTCGCCGATGGCCTGTGTGATGTTCAGTGTCAGGTTCTTGATGGCGATGTACGATGCACTCTTGATGGCGTGTTTGCTTCGGCCCGCCACGTTCAGCGTGCCGTTGCCTTGCAGCTGCAGCTGTCCCTTGCTGTAGATGCATGCCTTCTGCTCGCCGCCCGTGGCATCGGTGAGCGTGTTGGTGGTGCCTTTCTTCGCGCTGATTTGTATGCGTTTGCTGTTGCCGATGCTGATGGCGGCCCCATTAGGGTTGGTCAGTGTCAGGCCGTCGAGGGCGATGGTGCACTTATAGGAACCTGTGAGCGAGAACTCGCCGTCGGTGGTGGTGCCCGTGAGCACATACGTTATCTCGTCGCCATCCACGGCGGCGGTGTTGCCCTGGTCGATGCTGACGTGGGCACCGCTCAGCGTGGGGGTGATGTGCTGTGCCACGTTACCGGCCACGGTCATCGTGGCCGACGTGCCGTTGTACGCCACCGTCACCGTGTTGTCGTCCACTGCCGTGTCGTCCACTGTCATCGCGTCGATGTCGGCCAGGTCGAAGGTCTTGCCCATCACGGTCAGCTTTTGACCGTCGGTGTAGTTCATCTCGCCCGTTTGTGTTGCCGGAAACAGGTAGGTCACGTTGCCCACCTTGATGTTCAGCGTCTGCCCTGCGGCTGCCATTGTCAGCACGAGGGCTGTGAGTAGTGTCCATGTCTTTTTCATTTCACCAAGAATTTTTTTGTTCCTTGCTTTGTCTTCACGATGTTCAGTCCCTTCTTCAGCGTGTTGGATGCTGAGCGATAGACGTTGAACGTTGAACGATGAATGTTGAATGTTGAGCGCTCGTCGCTCTGCGTTGAACGTTCTACGTCGTCGATGCCTGCTGTCTCATCGATATTCGTGAAGTACATCTTCGCGAGGCTCGTCAGATCGAACGTATGCTGTCCTGCCGTCAGCGTTGTTCCGCTGATGGCGAGTGTCAGCGCCTTTGTGGCTACCGAGACCTTTGCGCCGTCGGTGGTCTCAAAGGTCAGGTAGGGAAATCCGCTCCCCTCGCCCTCGCCGAGTGTCTGGGGATGGGGCATGGCCGGCAGCGCTTGCCATGCGGCCATAGCCATGAACAATAAAGCCGTTTTCTTCATATTTTAGCCTTGTTATCGTAATGGTGCTGCAAAATTAGCAAAAAAAGGGCAATCGGCAAAATTAATTCAACAAACGCCCACATTCGTTCAGCCAATCGCCCTGTGATGTGCGGCATCTACACGTAGCTCGCCCCATGGCGATGCTGGGAATCGGCATGGCGTTGAGATGGAAAAAGATGTTGATGACGAGCGAAATGGGGTGGATTCAGGAGAGGCAGCACACGACAAACAGGGAGCGGGAGCCACCGCAGAGGGAAAAGGGGCGTGCTTTTCAGGTTGGAAGTGGCCACTGCCAACCGAAATAAGTAAGTGATGATGAATATAGAAAATCGTACTCCTACACTAAATCTCGCAGAACTCCCTATAAAAGGAGCGCCCCAAATTTCAAGAAGCCAGCACCTTTTGAAATATGGGGCGCTCAAGATGAAGAGGGCTTACAGGGGATAATCCTCGAAGGCGTAGAGCACGGTGCTCAAGTAGCGTTCGCCCGTGTCGGGCAGCAGCACCACAATCTTCTTCCCCTTGTTCTCGGGGCGTTTCGCCACCTCGATGGCAGCAAAGAGTGCGGCACCCGCCGAGATGCCCACCAGCAGACCCTCTTGCTGGGCCACCTCGCGGCCAGTGCGGATGGCATCGTCGTTGTCCACGTCGAACACCTCGTCGATGACGTTGGCGTCGTAGGTCTTAGGCACGAAGCCAGCGCCGATGCCCTGAATCTTGTGCGGACCGCTCTGGCCGCCATTCAGCACGGGCGACGACTTGGGCTCCACGGCGATAATCTTCACGTCGGGGTTCTGCTCCTTCAGGTATTTGCCTGTGCCCGAGATGGTGCCGCCGGTGCCCACGCCACCCACGAAGATGTCGACCTGTCCGTCGGTCTGGCTCCAAATTTCGGGGCCAGTGGTGGCATAGTGCTTGGCGGGGTTGGCGGGATTCTCAAACTGCTGCAGGATGACGCTGCCGGGAATGGTGCTGCGCAGCTCCTCGGCGGCACGGATGGCGCCGGGCATGCCATCCTTGCCCGGGGTGAGGCGCACCTCGGCACCGTAGGCCTTCACCAGGTTGCGGCGCTCCACGCTCATCGTCTCGGGCATGGTGAGGATGAGGTGGTAGCCCTTGACGGCCGACACCAGGGCCAGTCCCACGCCGGTGTTGCCGCTGGTGGGCTCGATGATGGTGGCACCGGGCTGCAGGATGCCCCGCTGCTCGGCATCCTCAATCATGGCCAGGGCGATGCGGTCTTTCACGCTGCCGCCGGGGTTGAAGAACTCCACTTTGGCAATCACGGGCGTCTGCAGCCCCTTTGCCTGTGAATACTTGTTGAGCTCGAGAAGAGGAGTGTTGCCGACGAGCTCTGTCAGCTGTTTTGCAATTTTGCTCATAACTATTGGTGTTTTTTTAGTTTTCCTTTACGATAGGGTAGAGTTCAATGAATTCTCCCTGATGGTTCTGTCCGTCGTTGATGAGTGCGGCCATCTTCTGGCCCACCGTCTCTATGTCGTGGAAGCCAGGCAGCGCCATGTTGCCGTTGAGGTCGGTGGTGGTGGGGCCAGGGTGCACGGAGAAAATCTCCACGGGGGTGCCGTCCTGCTGAAACTCCATAGCCATCACGCCCATCATGGCATTCTGTGCAGCCTTGCTGGCTACGTAGGCCAACGGATGCCAGTAGGGGCTGATGTCGGAGGGGACGGTGACGTTGACGATTCGACCCTTGTTCTTCGCCAGCAATGGCAACAGACCTTTGGTGAGCGCAAAAGTGCCGATGAAGTTCACGTCGATGGTGGCCTTGATGTCGCTCAGCGACGTGTCGCCACTCGCTACGCTCATGTCGCCGGGGATGCCCGCATTGTTCACCAACAGCGAGAGTTCGGGATATTGCTCGGCGATGGCTTGGGCGGCCGACTCGATGCCGACGAGGTCGGTCAACTCGATGTTCACCCATCCAAGGACGTCTATGCCCAGCGCCTTCAGCTGGTTGATGGCCTGCTGGGCGCGCTCTTCATTGCGTGCACCCACAATCACCTGCCAGCCACTCAGTCCGAGGTGCTTGGCGATGCCGAAACCTATTCCCTTGTTGGCGCCGGTGACCAATGCTGTCTTCTTCATCATGCTTTTGTTTTTTTTTATGGAGTTGCTGGAGTGTTGGAGTTGTAGGAGTGTAGACAATAGTTCTGCATCATGTCATCCTCTGACAACAAAACTATCTGTCATCCTCTGACAACAAAACTATCGTCTGCAACTCCTGCAACTCCTGTAACTCCTGCTACTCCAAATCATTTCTATGAATAATGTACTTAAAGATGTTCGCAAATTGTATGCAAAGGTACGAATTCTATCTTGTTTATTTCTTCTTTTTGCCGTTTTTCTTTTTCAAATCTTGTCCAAAGCTTGTGCCAGGTCGTCGATGATGTCGTCGATGTGCTCCGTGCCGATGCTCAGGCGCACGGTCGAAGGCGTGATGTGCTGCTCGGCCAGCTCTTCGGGCGAGAGTTGCGAGTGGGTGGTGGTGTAGGGATGAATCACCAGGCTCTTCACGTCGGCCACGTTGGCCAGGAGCGAGAAAATCTGCAAGGCATCGATGAATTTCCAGGCCTCTTCCTGTCC
Source organism: uncultured Prevotellaceae bacterium (assembly GCA_902790625.1). Classification (GTDB taxonomy): domain Bacteria; phylum Bacteroidota; class Bacteroidia; order Bacteroidales; family Bacteroidaceae; genus Prevotella. Next base: position 50,397 of record CADASP010000020.1, read on the forward strand.
GCCCTTGATCTCGAAAGTGAAGATCGAGGCACCGCCATTGGGGAAATACTTTTGATAGAGCTGGTGGTCGTGGTGGCTCTCCAGGGCAGGATGGTTCACCTTGGCCACCTTCGGGTGATGGGCCAGGAAGTCGACCACCTTCAGGGCGTTCTCCACATGGCGCTCCACGCGCAGGCTCAGCGTTTCAACTCCCTGCAAGAGGATGAAGGCGTTGAAGGGCGAGATGGCAGCGCCGGTGTCGCGCAGGATGACGGCACGGATGCGGGTGACGTAGGCCGCAGCACCCACGGCGTCGGCAAAGACGATGCCATGATACGAGGGGTCGGGCTGGGCCAGCGTGGGGAACTTGTCGGGGTCTGCCTTCCAATCGAACTTGCCGCCATCTACGATGACACCGCCTAAAGAGGTGCCGTGGCCGCCCAGGAACTTGGTGGCGGAGTGCACCACGATGTCGGCACCGTGCTCCAGCGGGCGAATCAGATAGGGCGTGCCAAACGTGTTGTCGACGATGAAGGGGATTCCGTGCTTGTGGGCCACGGCGGCCACACCCTCCAGGTCGAGCACGTCGGAGTTGGGGTTGCCGAAGGTCTCGGCATATACTACTTTTGTGTTGGGCTTGATGGCGGCTTCGAGCGCGGCGAGGTCGTTCACGTTCACGATGGTGTTGGTGATGCCCTGCGTCGACAGCGTGTGGGTAATCAGGTTGTAGGAACCTCCGTAGAGGTTGTCGGCGGCTACGATATGGTCGCCAGTCTGCACGATGTTCTGCAGGGCGTAGGTGATGGCGGCGGCACCAGAGGCAACAGCCAAGCCTGCCACGCCTCCCTCAAGGGCTGCGACGCGATCCTCGAACACGCCCTGCGTGGAGTTGGTCAGACGGCCATAGATGTTGCCAGCGTCGCGCAGACCGAAGCGGTCGGCGGCATGCTGCGAATTGCGAAACACGTACGACGTGGTCTGATAGATGGGCACTGCGCGTGAGTCGGTGGCGGGGTCAGCCTGCTCTTGGCCTACATGGAGTTGCAGCGTCTCGAAACGGTAGTTCTTCTTTGTACTCATAATCATTTGTTTTTTTGGTGGTTTGGTTTTCTTGTTGTTTGGTCGTTTGGAGAAGTTACCGATGGTTGTAGGTGATTTTCCTAAACGACTTATCTCCTAAACGACCAAACGACTAATCTCCTAAACGACTAATTGACTAATCTCCTAAACGACTAAACGACTAATCTCCTAAACGACTAATTGACGGTGCAAAGTTACTAACTTTGGAAATATCTACCAAATTTCTTGCAAGAATCAGAAAATATGCCTAAATTTGCAGCCGAGAAAGAAAATCTTTCCGATGAAGGCTTTTCTGAAACGTCTGAACAGAATAAAAATCTAAACGATGGCAGAAATCTTAGACGAAACCGATTTGCTGATACTCAAAACGCTGCAAAAAAACGCAAAGTTGACCACAAAAGAGTTGGCCGACGCCGTTCATCTGACCCCCACGCCTGTGTTTGAGCGACTAAAACGGTTGGAGAAGAGGGGATACATCAAGAAATACGTCGCCATACTCGATCCTGACAAGCTGGGACAAAGTCTGCTGGTGTTCTGCAAGGTGAAGCTGAAGCAAATCAACCACGAGATTGCCGATGCCTTCGTGCGACGCATACAGCGCATCCCCGAGGTCATAGAGTGCTACAACACCTCGGGCGCATACGATTATTTATTAAAGGTACGCGCACGCGACATGAAGCAATACCAGGAGTTCGTGCTCAACAAGCTGGGCGAGATAGAGAGCCTGGCCTCGATAGAAAGCACCTTCGTGATGAGCGAAGTGAAGCAGAACTACGGCATCAACATTTAGTCCGCCACACCTGTCGCGGCAAATGAATAGACGACGGATTAAAAACGGATGATGATTGTCCGCATGTGTCGGCACCTGACGCTGAAAGCGTCTGGAATCTTCAAAATTCTTGCATCAAGAAGAAAGAACCCTACTCCGCGTCATGACGGCTGGCTAACCACGCTTCAGCTCGTTGCAGGTCGTCGGGCGTGTCGATGCCGATGGTTTCCACGTTGGTGAGGCCCACTTTGATGCGGAACCCGTTTTGCAGCCACCGCAGTTGCTCCAGGCTCTCAGCCTTCTCCAGCGGACTCTGCGGCAGCTGGGTGATGGCGTGGAGCACCTCGCGGCGGTAGGCATAGATGCCGAGGTGCTTGACGAAGGGGAACTGGGCGAGCCACTGGCTGCGCTCGCTGCCGCGCACGAAGGGGATGACGCTGCGGCTGAAGTAGAGGGCATAGCCGTTGACATCGGTGACAATCTTGGGCGAGTTGGGGTTCTCCACGGCATCCATCGTCTCGAAGGGCTTGCCAATGGTGCCAATCTGCGTCTGCGGGTCGTCGAGGAAGAGGTGCATCAGCGTGTGCAGCTGCGAGGGGTGGATGAAAGGCTCGTCGCCCTGCACGTTGACGACGACGTCGGCATCGGTGCCGATGCGCTGCGCCGCCTCCTCAATGCGGTCGGTGCCGCTCTTATGGTCGGAGCGCGTCATCACGCATTGGCCGCCAAAGGCCTCCACAGCTTGGCGGATGCGGTCGTCGTCGGTGGCCACCCACGTCGCGATGGACATGCCGCTCACCTGCTCATACACCCGCTGTATCACGGGCATGCCCCCCAGCATGGCCAAGGGCTTGCCGGGAAAGCGCGTCGAAGCATAGCGCGCTGGAATGATAGCAATGAATTTCATATCGCGTACTTTTCACTTTTCACTTCTCAATCCCTTTCCTCACGCTGCCGTCGGCCCTCTTCTCGATGCTGATGCCATGCCATGTCGAGGTGTGGCGCTGTCCGCTCACGGTGTAGCGTTGAGGCCGCTGGGCAGAGGATGGAAGGGTGGGGGTGTGGATGGCATCGTGGCTGGCCACCTTCTTCAGCACGATGGGGTGGGTGGGTGTTCCCACCATGGCATCGGCACCAAACGCAATGGGCTGGCTGCTCTCCAGTTCTGTGGTGGTGCCATCGGCGGCATAGTCGTAGAGACGGAAGCTGACGGGCGTGGCATCGAGGCTGTTGCTATGCACGCGCACCACGCCATAGGAAGCAAGCTGGAACACGCCATAGCCCACGCAGTCGTTGGCCATGAATGCTCCCACGGCCACATCGTCGTAGGCATCGAGGCGGTGGCCGTCCTCATCCTCCACCACGACATAGACGCTCATGTCGTACTGGTAGCCAGCGTGCGCCGACACCCACGGCGAGCGCACGGCCATCCACGCGTCGGCCTGATGGGCATCGGTTCCCTTCACATGGTAGGTCTGGGCTTGTGGACCCATGGCGATGATGCCCACGCTGCCGCCCGTCTGCGTCAGGTCGGCATCCACGCTGACGGCCATGCACTTGTTCACCTCGCCGCTGGCATCTACATAGTTGCCTCCCGCCACCTCGATGTTGGTGGTGCCGCCGCTGATGTCGAGGAAGCCTCCACCGACGACGGTGGCGTCGGCCTCTTCCTTCTTGGCCTTGATGCCCTTCGAGCCGTCGCCGCTCACCAGCACCTGGGTGGTGCCGCCACTGATGCTCACGGTGTGGCAGGCGCGGATGGCCTCGCTGTCGGCTCCGTCGACGCTGATGTTGACAGCCCCACCACTGATGGCCACGATGCTGTCGGCATCGATGGCCGTGGCGCCAGCACCCACGTTGATGCTCAGCGCGCCACCACCGATGCGCACGCTGCCATAGTCGTCGGCATCGATGCCGTCGCCCTTCACCGCGTTGATGTTCACCGTGCCGCCCTGCATCAGGAAATAGTTCTTTTCGGGGTCGGCGATGCCTTTGCCACAGTGGATGCCGTCGGTGACGGCGCCGAGCACGTTGATGAAGCCCGTCGTCTTCTTCAGCTCAATGTACTCCTTGGCGGCGATGGCATGCTTGGCACGGCCGGTGACGTTGAGCGTGCCACCGCCCTTGAACTCCGGATGGCCCTTGAAGTAGAGCGCGGCCTTCTGTGTGCCGTTCACCTTGTCGGTTAGGGTGTTCTCGGTGCCATCCACCAGCTCCACGGCGATGCGCTTGCCGCACTCGATGTCGATGGCCGCTCCTTGCTGGCTGATGAGCGTGAGGCCTGCCAACTGCAGGGTGAGCTTATAAGAGCCGTTGAGCGTGAAGGAGCCGTTGGCAGAGAGTCCCGACAGGCGGTAGGTGTACTCGCGGTTAGTGGTGGCCGAGCTCACCTCCACATGTGCGCCGTTGGTGGTATAGGTCACATCGGTCACGCCAGCGGGGATGGTCACGGTGGCACTGTTTGGCCGATAGACGATGTCGATGACGTCTTGTGCCCCTGCGGGGCTAAATGCTAAAAGACAGATGATGAATGATGAAAGGATGCGCTTCATTTCTCTATTTTCAATTTACGATAGTTCCCATTGCTATATTTCACCATGTAGATGCCTGGTGCCAGCTTGGCGGCGTAGCGGCCCATGAATACGCCGCTGAGGCTGTAGTAGCCCATGGCAGTGGCCGCTCCCTTGGCGCTGAACGCCATGTCGCCAATGTGGGTGGGTTCCACCAGCACCTCGTCGGCGAGGCTGAGCACCACGGGCTGCTCCACGGTGCCGCTGATGCCAGGAGTGAAGACGTTGAACGTTGAACGTTGAACGTTGAACGTGGGCTGCGCGTTGTTACTGTTGTCGTTCAACGTTAAACGTTCAACGTTCAACGTATAAACGGTTCCGTCGATGCGGTCGATGGCGCGATAGACGAGCGGCTCGCCTCCCTGTCCGTAGGCCGTCAGCCACAGCAGGTTGTCGGCCGTCTTGCTGAATCCTCGGCACTCGTCGGCGCTATAGGCCAGCAGGGTGAAGCGGTCGGCATCGAGCGGTTGCCCGTCGGCGGTCTGCAGCTGTGCTATCAGGCCCATCACATTGGGGTGGGCATGCTTATCGACGCCATAGCGCTGGGCCACGGCATTAGGAGCGCGAAGGCGGCTCATATTCACGGCCACGTCGGGGGCGTTGAAGCGTAGGCTCTTGAACGAAGCCGACTTGTAGAGGTATCCCTTTCCCGTTTCGAAGGCCGAGAGGGTGCCCGTCCATCCGCTCTTGCCGTAGGTGGCAAATCCGTCCTGTCCTATCAGCTGGTCGCCCTCTTCCACGGGGCTTCCCTCCAGAGCTGCGGCCAGCGTCTGCATGCCGTTGCAGGGATAGCCTATCCAGTTCCAGCCCGTTTGCAGGGTCAGCGGCTGCTGGCCTGAGCACTGTGGTGCGTCGCTGTCGAAGGTGTCGGCCTCGCTCATCTGCACCTTATAGAGTTGTCCGGCCACCAGCTGGCGCAGTGCGCCGGTCATGCCTAAGCGTTCCTGACGGAGCGCCTCGTACTGCTGACCCACTATGCGCTCGGCATGGCTGCTCAGCTCGTCGACGGCGATGGGCGTTTGCAGGATGTGCGATGTCCAGTTCCAGCCCTTTGCCAGTTGCAACTGGAAGGGTGCGGTGTGCGTCTGCATCAGGTCTCGGTCGTGGCCTACGAGCGAGTCGGAGGTGAGCACGCGGTTGGTGCGCTCGATGGTGGGGCGGGTCATCAGGTAGAAGTCGGCGCCGCCATCGGGGAATCGGCCCACGCTCTCGTCGCCATGGTGGGCGTTGTAGGCCAGTCCGTCGACGAACGACTGCATGCCAGGATGCTGGTTGAAGTAGCTGCTGTTGTTGGCCACGAAGGCATCGCTGCTGCTCACCACCACCATCTGCCCGTCGTCGTTGCCCAGCTTGAAGTTGGCGTGGATTTGCGACTGGCTCTCCAGCTTGTCGGCCCAGAGGATGAGATGTCCTCCTGCGGGGATGACCGTGTTGAGCAGGCTGCTCTGCGGTATTTGGAATTTCAGCGGCTCGTCCAGGTCGTCGCTCACGTAGAGTCCTGCTGCGTCGATGGGCTGGTCGGTGTTGTTGTAGAGTTCCAGCCAGTCGTTGCGCTTGAAGTACTCGTTGGCATAGATGTCGTTGCCGGCGCTCACCTCGTTCACCTTCACGGGCATGGCCAGCTCGTGCAGCAGCTGGCTGTCGGTGCCGAGCTGCTCGAAGACGGCCGTCAGCGTCAGGTCGCCACGGTGGTCGATGACGAGGTTGGGCGTGGTGGCCAGCATGGTGCCGTCGGCCTCCTGCCATCCTTTGAATATGTAGCCTTCGGGTGCCGAGGCGGTGAGGGTGCAGGGTGCGAAGAGGGTGCCGTCGAAGTGTGCCGTTGGTATCACCAGCCCGTTGGCTTGCAGCTGTGCAGCGGCAATGTTGCAGCTCAGTTTGACGCGCTGCGCCGGCGAGCTGATTCGTGCATTCTGCCAGTTGCGCAGCCCCATCATCATTCGGTCGCGGCGCTCAGCCGTGAGCACCTGCTTCATGTAGTCGGCGGTGGGCTGTGTCGACAGGTCTTCAAAGGCCAGCGCTGGGTCCATCTCGGCCGAGATGCGGTCGATGATGGCGGTGCAGCGGTCGGGGTCGAAGACGCTGCCGGCCACGATGCTGTAGGCGTCGATGAACTGTCGGCGGAAGCGGTCGTTGTTGAGCATGTTGAGGAATATCGACACCAGTGGCACATTGCGGTTGTTCATGATGTGCTGGAAGGCGTAGGTGTCGTAGCGCAGGGCCTGGTCGATGTCGAAGAGCACGATGTGGAACTTGCCGTCCCATCCCTTGAAGGCCTTGCAGTTGTTGCCGGGCCAGTCGTCGCCTCCGAGGAACATCTGAGTGGCCATATAGTTGATGAACTCGTCGATGTCGACCATGTCGCAAATCTGCTGGTAGACCTTCTCGTTGGCTGCCTGTCGCGACAGGTCGCGCCAATGCCAGAAAGCGTCGGCCGAACCCACGTTCACCTCCACGCCGCCTCCCAGTCGCATCTGGTCCATCTCGTCGGTGTCGAGTCCGTAGTTGCTGTAGCCCATGTGCTTGTTGCTCGGCTCGCGGATGTTGAGCATGCCGATGTACTGTCCGTTGATGAAGGTGTGCACGGGCATGTAGTCCTGGCAGTCCAGGTGCAGTCCGCTGCTGATGATGATGTTGTGCAGGGCGGCGTCCTTGATGCGGCACAGCAGGTCGTTGCCGCCGTTGCGCACCTGCAGCACCTTGTTGCGCTGATAGGGCTTGTTGGGGAAGAAGGGGAAGGTGAGATAGCTCTGTCCCTCGTAGAGGCTCTGCGCCTTCAGCTTGAAGTTGTAGGGATACCACGAGCGGCTCCATCCTCCAAATCGTGTCAGCGCCACCTCCTGGCTGTGCACCGAGTCGCCGCTGGCGGTGATGTAGTTGAAAGCGGCCAGGCGGTCCCAGTCCATGTTCCAGTTGCAGGGGAAGTCGATGCCGCTGCCGCTGGTGCCGTTCACGCCGGTGACGAAGATGCCGAGCGAGTCGCTGTAGAGGCTCTTGGGGTCGGCCACCACCGAGAGCACGGGCAGCATGTAGTCCTTGTCGCGCAGGATGTAGGAGCAGGTCTTCACCGGGCTGGGCAGACGCCCCTCCTGGTAGAGGCGCATGCGCACCACGGTGGTGGTGCTGATGCCGATGCCGTCGGTGTAGGTAAGTCCGCCCACGTCGGTGGGTGTGGTGCCGTCGGTGGTGTAGCGCAGCGTGGCGCCTTCGGGCACGGTGGCCGTCAGGGTGAAGGGCGTGGTGAACACCTGCGAGTCGTGGCTCAGCTCAGGCAAGGGCAACCGCTCGTAGTTGTTGGCATCCACAAATGCGCCGCTGCCGCTGTTGCTGGCACCGGGTGTGGGCTGCGCCGTCACGCCCCACTCGTTGCCGCCGTCGGTGGTGCGTGCATAGCTGGTGCGGCTCACGGCGGGGGGATAGGTCTGGCTCACCAGCAGCCGTCCGCTGGGGTCGCTGATGTAGATGGTGCCGCCGTCCATGTTCAGCTTGAAGTCCACCTGTCCGTTGTCCCTCGTGGCGTGGTCGAACCAGATGATGCCGAAGCCCTTTGCCGGGACGGCGCCGCTGCGGCTGCTCAGCATCGCTTTCATCAGGTTGCCGGCATCGTCGCTCACGTAGAGTCCTTCGAGCGAGAATCCCCGGGTGCTGGGGTTGTAGATTTCCACGTAGCCGCCGTAGTTGAGCGAGCGGTCGAGAAACATGTCGAGGTTCGACACTTGTATCTCGTTGATGACCACGCGGGCCGCGGTGACGCTGGCGGTGCTCACCTGCACGTCGATGGTGGCCGTCACCGTCTGTCCCTGGCTGCCCAGTGCCCTCACGGTGATGGTGGCCTGTCCGTCGGTTTTGGCGGTGGCCACTCCCTTGCTGTCGACGCTCACCACGCCCGGGTTGCTCGATGTCCATTGCAGCTGCTGAAGCGATGCCTGGGCGGGCACCACCTGTGCCGTCAGCTGGCGCACCTCGCCGCGCGTCATGGTGATGCTGGGCTGGTCGATGGTGAGTGCGCTGACGTATTCAAACCTGTCCTTGCCCAGATAGTCCAGGTGGAAGCTGTCCCATACGCTCCAGTCGTATTTGTAGCCCAACTTCTTCTTCACGCCCAAGCGCAGTTGTCCACCCACCACGGGCACCAGCAGCTCCACTGGGAACTCCTCGGCCATGAATGCCTCGCTGGCGCCCCATTGCGAGTTGACCACCCATCCAAACTCGGTTTCCATGTCGCCGCCGTGGGTGTACTCGTCGTGTGTGCTGCTGAAGGGCGATGGCAGCTCCTGCTCCACCTCGTTGGCATAGAGGTGGGCCAGCCCGCGCTCCACTCCCAGGCGGTGGCTGATGGTGGCGTAGGGGATGGTGTACATGGCATAGACGTTGTTGGCGTCGTTCTCCTCCCATCCGCCGCCATAGTACGACTTGTGCTGCTCATACTCGTATGCTCCGTAGCGATAGAATCCCTGTGCCCGCAGTCGATACCATCCGTCGGGCACGTCGTTCAGCGTCTGATACACGTCGAAGGTCTTGTTGTATGCCTCGGCGCAGGGGTTGTCGCTGCTGCCCCCGATGCCGGGTGAGCCGCGCCACCCGCGCTGGCTGTCGAAGTCGGCGTTGGTGATGAGGTTGGTCACGTCGAGGGGGTTGTCCCAGGTGGCCTTGTCGTAGTCCGTTTCATCGTCGCCGCCGTGTCCGCTTGGGTCGTAGTCGGCATTGTTGCCGGCCTGCAGCAGCGTCAGCTCAAAGTTGTCCCAGATGGTCCAGTCCACGCCGTCCTGCTGCTCCTTGCGCAGTCCTATCCTCAGCTCATGGTTGGTCACGTCCACCTCCACGGCATTGTCGGCATAGAGTCCGCTGCTGAAGGCCAGCGATGCCTCGGTCATGCTGTAGGGCAGGTCGGCGTCGCCCCCCGGCAGTTGCAGCAGCTGCATCTGCTCCAGCTCGCTGGCGATGCTCTGTAGCGGGGTGCTCTGGCCAGCGGCATACAGCTGTGCGTAGAGCTGCTCGGTGCCGTTCTGGTGGGCCAGGCGTGCCGTCCAGTTGGTGTTCTCGCCGTTGTCGTTCCATCGGTAGAATCCCTGCACCGTCAGGCGGTAGCGCCCGTTGGGGATGTTCTCCAGCGTCTGGTAGATGTCGTAGTTTCTGTTCCACGCCTCGGCGCATCGGTTCTCGTCGATGCCCCCCATGTCGATGCGGCTTCCCTCCCACTCGCTTCTGATGTAGTTGCGGTCGAAGCGTGGGTTGCTGATGAGGAAGGTGGCGTCGGCGGGGCTGTCGGTGGATGCGCTGAGCAGGGGTGCGAGCATCTCCTCGTGGGTCAGCAGCTCCCATTGCAGATGGTCGTCGGTGGCATCGCCGCCGTGCATGGCCATGACATACAGCCAATCCTCGTCAACGCCCAAGTAGGTGTCGCCGTCGGAGCGCAGGGTGTAGGCACCATCCATGCCTGGCTCAATAATCCAGGGCTGCTGCAGGTCGATGTCGGTGAACACGTCTTCATCGTCCACGATGGCCAGATAGCCCGTTCGCCCTGTGTCGCTGTATCCGCAGTCCAGGCAGAATCTGTTGTCGCCCATCTGCGTCAGCTCTATCGGCAGTGCGTGCTGGCCCACCACGGCGTGGGTGCCATAGATGCCCCCGCCAATGAGGTAGAGCCCTGTGGCGCGGTGTCGCAGGTAGTAGGTGCCGGTGGCTATCACCTTGGGCTGCTCGGTGGTGTCGTGGCGCAGCAGCTCCACATCGTTCCAGGCCACCCAGTTGCAGCAGGAGGCTTGGGCCACGTCGATGCCGAAGCTGAGCTGGCCGTCCCCATCGACGGTGCACTCCACGGCGAAGACTCCGTTGGTGAAGGGCTGCCCTCGGTATTCGCCAGTGGTGGCGCCGTCGACCACGCTGATGCTGGCGCCGTTGGCCACCAAGCGTATGTCGCCGGCGGGGGTGCCCGTGCCGCGCTCGTCGTAGCATCGCACGTGCATGCGCACCGTGTATCGCCCGGCGGGCAGGCCACCGATGGGCTGGTGGCGTATCTGCGCGTCGGCCAGCGGCCCCACGCTGTTGTCAATCCAGTACTCCATGAACGGGGGTTCCATGTCGCTGCCGTCGCTGCTGCCGCGTGCCGACCAGGTGTCGCACTGCAGCACGCCGCTGCCGTCGTTGCCGCTGATGGTCCAGAAAGCGGCATCGTCGCAAGCCGCGCCGCCCACGTGGGCGGTGTAGTCTGCCACGCTTGCCGCCGAGGCGGCAGTGCACAACATCAGGGAAATAATCAGCAGGGCCAGTCGGTCTGTAGTAGTCGTCTTCATGTTCAAGTATTGTTAGTAAACAAAATGCAAAATCTGGCTGCAAAGGTACAAATTTAGTGGGAGAAAAGAAAAGAAAAACACAATTTTGTTTGATGCGCACAAAGTTATAAGCAAAAAACACACATGATGCCAGTGGGGGGGCAGCCTTAGTCTGCATTATTCATGACCGTTGGCACAGATTACGCTTCGCGTCTTTACAAAAAAATATTAAAACGGATGCCTCCTAAAAACGGCTAAAGACCCTCATATTTCGAAAATTTTCCACGAGAAAACTTTTGGCCGAAAAAACGCGAGTTTTGCGAGGGTTTGCCAAACGGTTGGCTTTCAGTCGATTAGTCTCAAAACACCGTAAAATCCCCTTCGATGGTTCGAAAAAGTCAACGCCGAAAAAAAATTTGGCGTTGCCGTTTTCTGATAGGGCGTGCTTGCGGAAACGAAAATCGGCCCAAAAATCGGCTAAAATACTGCACAAAACCGCCCCGGCTGTGCAAAATTCGCCTTAAAAGTCCTTTTTCCCTCGTCCCTCAACCCTGCACAAACCGCCGGAAGTGTGCATTTCCCGTTCCAGAATGAAAATTTTTTTTGTAAAAAATCAGGATTTTTCATTTCACATCCCTTCACATTTTTTTCAACCGCAGTACGAATTATTTCGTAAAAAACGTTAAGCGATGTAATGCTGAGCGGAAAGCACCGTATATATGAATGTATGGAACAGCAAAACGAGACAGACCAACAGCTCATCAACCGTGTGCTCCGCGACGGGCGGCGTGCTGACTACGCCAAGCTGGTGGACCGCTACGGAGCGCGGCTCTTCGCCTTCGTTGCCACGATGGTGCCCTGCCGCGAGGATGCCGAGGAGCTGTCGCAGGACTGCTTCGTGAAGGCCTACCGCCAGCTGTCGCAGTATGATGCGCAGCGCAGCTCGTTCTATACATGGCTCCGCAGCATCGCCTATCGGCTCTGCCTCGACCATGTGCGCCGCGATGCCGTGGTGTGGCTCGACACCGACGAGCAGACGCTGCAGGCCATACCCGACGACGAGGCCGACAGCGTGATGGACACCGACGACGACCGACGCATCCGACTGCTCATAGAGGCCATCCGCCGACTGCCGCCCACGGAGCGTCTGCTGGTGCAACAGCACTATTTTGAGCAGCAGCCGCTGGCCGTCATCGCCGAAGTCACCGACACCGATGCCGGCACGCTGGCCACCCGTCTGCACCGCATCCGCAAGAAACTCTGTCAATATATTAAACTGAAGGAATATGGAAACTAAACGATACGACAAACTCCGGGCCTCGTTCGAGGCCACGCAGCCGCAGGTGCCCGCCGACTTCACCGAGCGGGTGATGAAGCGGATAGAAGCCAGACCTGCTAAAAACAATCATTGGCAATGGGTGGCTGCAGTGGCATGTCTATTTATTATAATAGGTGTGGGGATAGCTATATGGCCAACAGGAGATGCTGGTGAGCCGAAACTTCTGGCGCAGCCATTCCCCTCCCCTCAAGGGGAGGGGGCAGGGGTGGGGTCTGTAACATCAACACCCCAGAAAGGAAAGATACTGACCCCACCCCTAACCCCGGCTTCGCCCCACCGTCGCTTCTCTCCCCAATTGCTCCCTCCTCGCAATTGCCTACAAGGGAGGGGAAAGGCTACGGGTAGGCGACCAAAGGTCGGGATTGAGGCTGCGCACTCTGAACCGCAGGAAAACGGTTCGACTCCAGAACTAACGGCCGAGGCTACTCACGCTTCAGCGACGGAGAACCAAGAACCCAGTGACGCGCCGACCATCGTGCCGCCCGAACGTCAGGCCCTCGCCGACATCTATCTGGCTGAAGCGGCCTTGCAGGTAGCCTACCGCCGACAGGCACAGGCCGAGGCGCTGCGGGCATACGCCACAAGCTTCGAGGAGGAAGAAGCGGCACCGGCACAACCCATCATCGCATTCTAACCAAAACACCAATACGACTATGAAAGAAATAATGAAAAGCATCATGACGGCGAGCCTGCTACTCGTCACGCTGACAGCCACGGCCCAGTCCGTAAAGGATATTGAGAAGCAGATGGGCTTTCAGATTACCGATGTCATCGACCACGGGGTGGAGGTGACCAAGAGCCTCGGCCAGGAGCGCAACATTCTGAAAGAGGGAAAGCCTCTGAAATGGCGCTGCGACATCTACTCCTTCACGCTTCCCAAGAAACAGCGCTACCTGCTTGACGAGATGATTGAAGAGTTCGAGACCAACGGCCGCGAGAACCCCAACTGCTACGGCATCAACAGCATGAGCGAGTCGAAAGACGGCAACCGCGTGGGTAATGAGCGGAATCTGATGGTTGGCGACGACCCTAACCGCTTTGTCACCATCGGCAAGGACTACACCAACTTCATCAACATCAACATCCTCGACGATGCCGACACCACCAAGACCCACCGCTATGCCTACGCCCTGGAATGGCGGGACGGCAACAAGGGAGCGACCGACGTGCGCTACATCGTCACCTACGCCAAGATTCCATCGGCCACCACCACCCTCACCGACCAGAACTGGCCGTTACTCAATCTTGGCCAGACGAAGGTGCGAAAAGGCGGTCCCATCCTGTTCAAAGGCGATGCCCGCGTAGAGTGGGACGGCAAGGACTACCCCGTCCTGTCACTCGACAGCCTCATCCGCGATGCCCAACAGAAGGCGAAGGATGCCAAGAAGCGCATGGAAGGGCTACGACATAAGTTCCAAACGGACGATGCCCTCGTGCTTTGGAACGACACCCTGGAACACGACACCGACCCGGTGACGGACGTTGTCATCCGCCTGCATCAGGGCCAGCCCGTCACGGCCGACGACCTCCTTTGCAACGACAACATCCTCCTCGTCTTCTCGCTGCTCAAGCAGCAGTTCCTCGCCGGACTAAACACCGAGTTCAATGCCATCTCCGTCTACACCCTCTGCAAGCGGGCCCGCGAGTACGGCTTCTTCTCGTCCGACATCCCCGACTTCACCGATGGCAAGGCAGAGCTGGAACAGCTCAAGCGCGACATCGCCGAGATGAAAGCCAACGCCACTACCGACACCATCCGCAACTACCTGCAGATGGCCATTGCAGAACTCGACAAGATTAAGTAAAGTTAGTAAACGAGTAGTATATAACCTGGGCGATGCTGGAGGCCGCTGCGAAGTCCCCTCCAGCCTTTTCACTTTACATTAGTAAATGCTTTTATCCTTACCAGTATTTTTCTGAGAACGAAGCGCTGACTTAGCGCAAAAATATCGTAACTTTGCACTCAAAATCTAAATGTACATGAACAAGCGAACTGTTCTCCTCACCCTCATCGCAGTGTTGGTGTTCACATCAGCCGCCTTTGCCGACATCGTCAGGGGGCGCGTGGTGGACGCTGCGACGAAGGATCCGCTGCCAGATGCTTCGGTGACACTGACGCAGAAATTCGACATGGGGTCGTCGACGACGTATGGCAAAGCCGACTCATTGGGCGTGTTCCTGATGCATGCCGATGGGAAGTGTACCATCGAGGTTTCGATGCTGGGCTATTACTCGAAGAAGAAGACGGTACTGGTATTTAGCGACAGTCGCAAGGACACGCTCGACATCGGTACGATAGAGCTGAAGATGTCACCGCAGATGCTGAAGGTGGTGGAGGTGACGGGCCGCGCCCGGCGCTTTACCGTCCGTGGCGACACCATTGTCTTCCACCCCGAGGCTTTCCACTTGCAGGAGGGCGCACGCCTCGACGAACTCATCCGTCAGCTGCCGGGCGTGGAGGTTGATGGCGAAGGAAAAATGTCGTGGAACGGCAAGCCCATCCGCCTGACGATGGACGGCGAGAGCATGCTGGGTGGCGACCAGCTGATGACGCAGCTGCCCGCCGAGGCGGTGCAGGACATCAAGGCGTATAACAAGGCATCAGAATTCTCGGAGCGCACGGGCAAGGACGACGGCACGCAGGACATGGTGCTCGACCTGACCATCAAGCCCGGCTTCCTCGACCGTTGGTATGGTGACGTGAAGGCTGGCTATCAGACGCCAGAGTACTACGAAGGCGAGCTGACGATGAACCGCCTGTCGAAGACCGACCCCGTGATGGTGTTCGCCAATGCCAACAACATAGACAGAAGCATCAGCAAGGGCATGAACAGCTGGAGCAGCAGCTGGGGCAACGGCTATGGGCATGATCAAAGCGGAGCCGCTGGCTATCAGCATAGGTGGAACAGGAAAGAGGGCACGCAGGAGATGAAAAGCCAATACACTGTCACGGGCGAATTGAACCATGAAGACAACTGGGGCACCTCGCACGCAGAGACCGAGAACTACCTCCCTGGCACCGCCGCCACGCGCACCGCCAGCGAGCAATACCACCGCGACCACAAGCTGAACCCGCGCCTGAATGCCGACCTGCGCTGGGCAAGAGACTCGCTGAACACCTTCTCCCTCCGTGCCTCCGTGGAGCATACCAAGAGACGCTCGCACAGCAGACAGGCGGAGGAGCAGAGCGAAGCATTAGCTGACGAGGGTACGCTCTCTATCCGCCCCCTTCTCGCCTCCGTCCCGTATGCTGCGATATTATCGCAGCAAACCCACACCCACAATGAAGGCCGCTCCACCAAGTTCAGCACCACGGCAATGTGGGACCACTACATCAAGGACGGTTCGCTCGGTGCAAGCATCCGACTGAACTATACCGACGGAAAGAGCAACGACTGGACCGACCGCACAGTCACCTCGCACATCACCTCGCTCAATTCCTCAAAGTGGAGCCAGTTCTCCACCTCGCCGACTTCGAGTTTCAATACTGAGGCCGAAGCGCATCACGCCCGCTGGCTCACCAAGAAATGGATGATGCAGATACAATACAGCTTCAGGCACAGGCACGACAAAGACGACCGCGACTTCATGACCGACGGAGTGGCCGATGCCGCAAACTCCTATCGAGACCACTACACGAACAACAGTCACTCACTGCAAATGGCTTCCACCATCAATCTCGCCCCGCTGCAAATCATGCCCAGCGTCACCGCCAGATGGCAACGAGAGCGTCTGGACTACCAGCGCGGAATGCTCGACACCGCCGCCGTGCGCCACTCGTTGATTGTCAACCCATCGCTACGGGCAACATTGAAACTGAGTAAGACCGTAGGATTTGAACTGAACTATGGTTTCAGCACATCGAAGCCGAGAATCTTGCAGACAATAGGCTACCGCGACCTCACCAACCCGCTCTACATCACAGAGGGAAACCCCAGCCTGAAAGATACGCACAGCCAAAACGTCAAACTCGCGTACAACATGGTGCTCGCACGTAGCCAGACATCGCTCAGTGCCAGCATCAGTTTTCAAACAAACGACCGCGACCGCGTGACGGCTCTCAGCTATAACCCCGTGACCGCCGTCTATGTCAGCCGCACGGAAAATGTACGAGGCAGTCGCACATGGGAATATCGTCTCAATATAGACCAAGCCCTCGGCGAGATGTTACGCTTGGAGAACGACTTACGACTCAACACCGGGCAGCACTACGGCTACCTGACTCTGCTGCCCACGCAGACCGAGCGGACATTGAATCGCCAGACTGACTTCCACCCTAAGGACAAGCTCACCCTGTCGTACGACAAGGACTGGCTCAAGGCCTCCGTGTTCGCCAAAATCGAGGCCGACCGTCTGCGCTTCTCTGCCTCGCCCGAGCAGAACACCACACTCTGGGATAACGACTTCGGCATCAACGCCGAGGCCACTGTGAGCAACTTTGTCTTCGAGACCAACATTACAGAGACTACCCGCCGAGGCTATGCGGCTCAGTCGATGAACCGCAACCTGCTGCTCTGGAATGCCGCCGTCACATGGAAAATCCTGAAGAACAAGGCTCGCCTGAAACTGGAGTTCGAGGACTTACTGAACAAGCAAGACAATTTCTGGAGCGAGCGCTCGGCCTATCAGCACTCCACCTCATGGCAGGATTTTCGCCACCACTACGTCAACATCAGCTTCACCTATCATTTAGACGCGAAGAAGAAGGACTAACAGACTGAAGCCAGTAAAGTGAAGAATTTCTTGCGTCCCGTTGGTAGCAAGCGGCAAAGCCGAGCGGCTACCCCCACTGGGCTATCCGCTATGGCACAAGCGACGCCCTTCCTGCAATGGCTTAAGTTGAAATGTATCTCTGGATGATCGGCAAGGAAGGGCTTTTTTTCACGCGAATGGCCGTGAATGAAACGTGAATGAGCCGTGAATTTTATAATGAGAGAAGAATTGTCTACCGTGTGGAAGAACGTCGCGAAGTATTCATGAACATTTGTGATTCATTCATGCACATTTGTGTAGCGTCGCAGACAAATTAATTGTTGCCTACGGCGTAACACGAATGTGCATGAATGGCTCACGAATAATCATGAATGCAGCGCAATATATTATTCACGGGTCATTCGCGGGCCATTAACGGATATTCTTGCGTTCCAAAACACACATTCGCACATTCGCACATTTACCTATTGTCATATTTCGTATCACCTGTAATTCTGACAGCTCCTCATATTGCAAGTTTTTTCGTACGGTTGAAAAGACGCTTTCAGCGTCTGGAATCTTCAAAAAACGCTACCGTCTTTTCAACCGTACAGCACGAGTTTTTTTTCTTATAAGACGCTGCGAAGTTACGAAATTTTGACTTTTTTAACGCTCGCAGATGCAAGCTTTTCTGTTTTCGGGATTTATTCTTATAAAAAACAACTAATTTTGTAAGCATTATGAAGAATAAAAAGATGAGGATTGCCATCGTCCTGACCCTGATGGCAACAACTGTAGTGACGGGATGCAGCAGCGACAGCCAGGAACCAGCACCAACAAGCCCCGTCGTATTACCTTCAGAACTTAAGCTGAGCAGTACAGAACTGGCCATGGTGAACACGAGCAACGAGTTCGCCTTCAACCTGTTCCGCGAGGCTCAGGATGAAGTGAAGAGCCAGGTGATATCACCCATCAGCATCACCTTTGCCCTTGGCATGCTCAACAACGGGGCTGGTGGCGAGACGCTGGCGCAGATCAACAGCGTGTTAGGCTTCGCCAATACAGGCGCTGACAGCATCAACAACTTCTGCTGCAAGATGCTGAACGTGGCGTCAACGCTCGACCCGCTGACGAAGGTGAAGATTGCCAACACCATCTACCTGAACAAAGGCTATGAGTTGCTGGCAGATTTCGTGCAGAAGGCAAAGCAATACTATGATGCCGACCCTGAGACCCGCGACTTCCATGATGGCAAGACGATGGACGTCATCAACCAGTGGGCTAACGACCACACGGAGAATATGATTAAGAAGGTGCTCAACGAAGATTCCTTCAATCCCTATGCCGTCAGCTACCTGCTCAATGCCATCTATTTCAAGGGCAGCTGGGCTAAGAAGTTCGACAAGGCCATGACCATGAAAGAGGCTTTCAACCATGCAGGCTCAACCAAGGAAATGACCTACGTCGACATGATGCGCCAGACTTCAGAATTCGAATATGCCGAGACCGATGACTGCCAAGCCCTCCGGCTCCCCTATGGAAACGGCTCCTTCCAGATGACGGTGCTTTTGCCTAAGGGGCCGACCAACGCCTTGCCAAAGGTGCCTACGGCTGAAGAGTGGCACCAGCTGAACAATAAGATGGGCGCCACGCTTGTTGACGTATCACTACCCCGCCTCGAGACGGATACCGACATCGACCTGAAGCCCATTATGACCAGGCTCGGCATGCCTGATGCCTTTAAACAGACGAAGGCCGACTTCCGGTATTTCTGCAAGGAGCCTGTCTATATCGACTTGATGAAGCAAGTGGCTAAGATCAAACTCGACGAGGAGGGCACTGAGGCTGCTGCCGTCACTGTCATCGGAGGAGTATTGACAAGTGTAGGGCCAGAACAAAAGGTCGTTGCTTTCCACGCCGACCACCCCTTCCTTTACGTCATCAGTGAAAAGCAGACTGGAACAGTCTTTTTCATCGGACAATATACTGGCTACTAATCCTTAGTGGTTACATCAGAATCTCAAGAGCAACGTTTGGTCAAGCGACTGCAAGACGGCGACAAGGTTGCCGCAAGAGAGTTCTACGCTCTCTTTGCCGACAGCCTTGCCGGCGTCTGCTCGCGATATATCGCCGATGAGGAAGATTGTAGGCCTGGGCCACAAAGGTTGTGGTCAACGAGTCGCTGAATGGGCTTTCGCATCCTCTTGAGATAATCTCCTTTCTCTCTATGAAATAACTATCTACTCTTCGTACCCTAATTGTCCTGGCAGGCGGAGCTTCACTTTTTGGGGGAAGGTGGCCTCGTAAGCCTCGTAAGCCTCGGGATTCTCATCGGCCACGAAGTAGCCCTTGGGTGGGCAGTAGGTAGCCTCGGTGATGCCGTTGTTCTGAAGCCAGCCTGGGATGAGCTCCTGAGCGAGGAAGTAAGGCACTTCGGCATCCTTAGGCTCAGCATGATAGTGGATGTTCAGTTTGCTGGCGAGGCCGAAGCCGGCGTGACGGTAGAAGTCGATGTTGCCCTCCATGCAGAGGAAGCCGATGCCCATCGCGCGGGCCTTTTCCAATGCATACTGAAGCAACATCAGGCCATAGCCCTTGCGCTTGTAGTCGGGATGGATGCTGATGGGGCCGAAAGTCCAGGAGGGGATAGTCCCAGCCTCAGCCCCAGCGCAGAGGCTTGCCTTTGAGAACATCACATGGCCGATAATCTTATCATCCATTTCCATCACCAAGTCAAGCTCAGGGATGAAGTCGGGATTCGTACGATACTGATTGAGCACATAGTGCTCTGTGCATCCCGGTCGGTAAACGTTCCAGAATGCCTCTCGCGTGAGGTTCTCCACCTCGCGGTAGTCTTTTGGGGTTTCTTTGCGGATGAAGATGGCAGAGCCGTGGGCTGATTTGGTGTTCATTGTTGTTGCTCTTTTAATGTTTGGCGTTGCAAAATTACATATAGTTGCTGAATCGGCCAAATTTCTGGGATATTATGTATGGTTTTGTGGCGAATAGTATGCAGTGTAACAGAAAATTTGTAACTTTGCAACCACTTAACGATAAGAAATTATGCCTCGTAAGACTGACGGAATAGAATTTGAGATTCATCCACGCCCCACGAAAGGCGAGGATGGCAAGCCACTGCTCTATGTGCGCCCAGCAAAGGGACGGAAGAGAAGTTTCAAGGAGTTGGAGACCTTCTGCAACAAGTATCGCAACCTGCGCCCAGGTGAACTGCAAATGGTGTTCGACGTGGTGATGGACGTTGTTGGACTATGGCTGTCAGACGGTTACCGTGTGGAAACACCCATCGGCTCGTTCGCCCCTAAGTTGAAACTGTTGGGTGAGCATACCGACCCCAAGACCGTTCATGGAAGGGATGTCGTCTATGCAGGAGTTGAGTTCATCCCTTCCAAGGAGTTGGTCAAGGAGGGAGGCCGCAACAAGGAGGGCTATCGCAAGAGCCAAGCCCAGGTGGGCAACAGCCAGATGTATGACCAGAAAGCCATGGACGAGGCCCTGCGGCGCTGCATGAAACTGGGCCACGCGACGATTCCAGAGTTTATGAGTTTCAGCGGATTGAAGCGCGACTCTGCCAAGAGCTATCTCGACAGCCTCTGCGAGGGCGACAACCCGCGACTGTGGAAAGTGCGTGAAAGCCGCCGCTGGCTCTACTTTCCCAAGAATGATGCTTCGGAGGAATAAAAATCGGTTTCGGCCGACCGCTCCAGTAAATGAGGGCGGGCGCTCCAAATTGTTGGGGCGCCCGCCCTAATTCATAAGGGCGGCTGATAGCAACAAGCAATCCAGCACCTCTCTCCCTGTTAGAACGTACCTTTCTCCCTGTTAGGGGGCACCTTTTCCCCTGTTTCCCCCTTATATATTTTTGTGACGAATCTCCTAACCTCGCCCACGAGTTCCTGTACGACATCAGACGGGCGGCTTAGAGAATAATGATACTTTAACGGGGAAAGCGGAAGATAATTGAAATCACACCATTAGCCAATGATGAATTGCATGGCCCACGCAAGGAAGGCTACTTGAAGATGATTGAGGGCATGCCCGCCCGCCGTGCAGGAACCCCTGATGAGGTGGGCGACTTGGCAGAGTTCCTGATGTCGAGCCGTGGCCGCTTTATCAGCGGTGCTGACTTCCTGGTTGACGGAGGTTGTACGGCTTCCTATTGGTATGGTGATTTGCAATACCTCAAAGCGACACACTAAACAGCTACCCACTTCCGTTATCTTGAAAAACAAATAGAAGTTATGGAAGATACTTACGGTTGTAATCTGATTAACACGAAGCGTGACGGACGGCAGGTGACGGAGTTCGTGGGCAGGTATCACGTACACATCCTTGTGCGGCAGGGACAGATGACGTTCTCTGATGGTAAGAACTCATTCACTTCCCTGCAAGGCGACCTCGCCATCTGGCAGATGTCGAACACGATTCAGAGCATTGAGTGTTCCGATGATTTCGAAGCTGACGTATTACTTTTATCCTGGCAGTTCCTCCAACAGTTCAATCCTGAAATGGTGTGGGCCTCGAAAGGATTTGTGTTCATCCGTATCAATCCGTCGTTTCATCTTGACGAAGAGGCGTTGCGACTGATGGATGATGACTTTGAACAGTTTCGTAAGCGTCTGTTGATGGAAGATCCTGGTTTCAAGCGCGAATTATTAGGACGTGTGATGCAGATATTCATCTATGACTTGTGGACGATTTGCCAGCACGGCCTGTCGCAGATGGACACCTCCGACAATTCGGCGCGGATTTTCCTACGCTTTTTGGCCTTGGCTCAGCAGAATGCCAGGACGGAGCGTGAGGTGGCATATTATGCAGACCTGCTCTGCATCACTCCGAAGTATCTCTCACAGGTAAGCAGAACAATCACAGGATTACCTGCATCTGGGTGGATACAGTTCTATGCATCATTCGAACTGGTGTCGCTGCTGAATGACACGACGAAGACACTGACCGAAATATCAGACCTGATGCACTTCGAGAATGTGTCGCATTTCTCGCGTTATGTGAAGAAAATGCTTGGCAAGTCACCAAGCGAGTGGAGAAATAAGTTATTTACGGCAATTATATCGTAAGAATCTTTTCAGTTTTGCGGATTATTTGTAATTTTGCAATTGAATTGTGTGAATCAACGAAATTAGGCATGAATTATTATAAAAAACAGCACACGTTATGAGTTACGATTTAATGGTCCTTGATAAGCATAAACGCTTTACGAGCGAAAACGAGTTTTTGGAGTGGTACAATGCCGTTACGGAATGGGCGGAAGATATAGACTATAATGACTACCGTCATGCTACACCTAACCTTCAGAAGTGGTTTCTTGCAATGAAGGACATAGTGCCGCCGCTCAATGGAGAGTTTGCCCCGTCAGACGAGATTCTTGGAAATGGTAAATTCCAAGAAGGCGACTATTGCATAGCTGAAGATTGCATTTATGTCGGTTTTGCTTGGTCGGATGCAAAGGAAGTGCATCCGATAGTCGCCGACCTTGCAAAGAAACATGATGTGGCCCTCTTTGACATAAGCAGCAACAAGGTTGTCTATCCCGATGGATTCGTGCTAAACCTTTTGGATGAAGAGCCGAGTCCTTCATTTTGGAAGAAGTTTAGAGCATTCTTCCATCTTTGAAAACGGCCATAACATCTTTTCAGCAAAAAGTGAAAGTATAGAGGCAATTCGTGTAACGGCGGATTGCCTTTTTCGTTGTACCTTTGCACCAGAAAAAGTGAAGAATTAATAAATAGTAAATCGTAAATTGTCAAATAGTAAATGATGCAAGGTATTTTCGAGCAATTAAGATCTGGGGCTGAAGTCGATATGGCAACACCCGAGTATGCGAAGGCCATCAAGCACATGACCGACTGCGCCAACATTTGTTTTAAAATCAATACAACGGCTCCATAGCCTGAGCAGATTCGTCCGTTAGAGGAGCAACTCTTTGGCGGTAATCTCGACCAGACGAGCTATCTGATGCCTCCGCTGCAGATTGACTTCGCCTGTCAGATGAAGATCGGCAAGGGCGTGTTCGTGAACCACTCGCTGACTTGTATGGCGGCTGGCGGCATCACCATCGACGACGGCGTGATGATTGGCCCTAATGTACGCATTGTTACAGATAACCACGACTTTGCGAACCGCATGGTGCTGCGCTGCAAACCCGTCCACATCGGACGTAATGCTTGGATTGGCGTGGGAGCCATCATCTTGTCTGGTGTGACCATTGGCGAGAATGCCGTTGTGGCCGCCGGTGCCGTGGTTACAAAGGATGTGGCCCCGAACACCATTGTGGGTGGCAATCCTGCTAAGCTCATCAAAACAATAAAAAAAACAGGTATAGGTATGAAGAAAGTTTTCATGACATGGATGACCCTCTGCCTCACGGTTGTTGCTTTTGCTTGCGGGAGCAATGACCCTGAGAAGGACGGAGTGACAAGTGCCAACGAACAGAATGGTAATGGCTCAGCGACAGGAAAGCGGTCGCTGGTGATATTCTTTTCAAGAGCCGGTGAAAACTGGCAAGTGGGAAACGTCGAGCGTGGCAACACGGCCATCATGGTTGACTATATTCAAGAGTATGCCAATGTGGATGTTTTCGAGATTATTCCCGAAACACCCTATCCATCGAACTACATGGAGTGTGTGAATTATGTAAACGATGTGGAGATCCCGCAGAATCTGCGTCCAGCATACAAGGGGGACATCGAGAACATTGCCGATTACGACAACATCTTTATTGGTGGACCCATCTGGTGTGGCCAGCCTCCCTACATCTTCCGCACTTTCTTCGAGAAACATGCTGGAGAATTGAACAGCAAGACAGTTATTCCCTTCGGCACGCATGGCGGTAGTGGCGTAGGCAGTTACACTTCCCTTATAAAGGAATACTATCCACCGTTTTGCATCGTATTAACATCTGTACGCATATAATTTATCCGCGTGACTTTAACTGTAAGTTTCGCGGATATTTTTAGTATCTTTAAATCAAATAATTGTTCATAAATTTGCGAACATCCAAAACTATTTGTACCTTTGCGCCCAAATGATAGTTACATTCGAGCAGACATACCTGCAGGAACTCTACACGGAGGGCAAGGCGAGCGACAAGAAGCACCGCTTCCAACCTCAGATTGTCAGCAAGTATGTGAAGGTTGTCAACCTGATGAGACAGCAAGAGAATGTCTTAGGGCTGGCCAAGTACGGTTCCCTGTACTATGAGAAACTGCACGGCGACAAGGAAGGCTTATCTTCCGTTCGTGTTAACGACCAGTACCGCATAGAGTTTACAGAAGGCATGGCGGCAGGCAAGCAGATTGCCACGATATGTAACATTACGGAATTGTCAAACCATTACATTATAAGTAGAAGGAGGACGAGATATGATGACACTTGAGGGAGTAAATCCACAGATGATAGCAAATAATCTGAAGCCCTTTCAGCCTACCCATCCCGGCGAGGTGTTGAAGGACGAACTTGAATACCGTGGTATTTCGCAACGCGGACTGGCCAAGGAGATTGGCATTTCCTATTCCGCCTTCAACGAGATGCTGAACGGCAAGCGGTCGCTCAGTCCCGAACTGGCTATGATGATGGAGGCTGCCCTCGGTGTGGATGCCGCCCCCCTGCTGGCCATGCAAAAC
This sequence comes from uncultured Prevotellaceae bacterium, assembly GCA_902790625.1. Taxonomy (GTDB): domain Bacteria; phylum Bacteroidota; class Bacteroidia; order Bacteroidales; family Bacteroidaceae; genus Prevotella. Next base: position 74,756 of record CADASP010000020.1, read on the forward strand.
GAATACGACATGCTGATGGCCGAGCGCGACGAGTCGTTTATGGAGAAACTCAAACATATTCGCCGCATTGCAGCCATCTTCTAATAGTAAGAATAATGTGTGACATCAAAACAGATATGCCAATGGACAGCTAAAAGTACAAACGGCATAAGAAAAAGCGTCCGCTTATGGGTATGTTTGTTATTATTATCTCTTTCATGCACTACAAAATCACCTTTTGAGAGATGTCGTGAGATGTATAATGAAGAATGGCAAGTCAGTGACCCCATGTACCTGCGCTCTCAATGCCTTTAGTTGATACCACACACTATGCCGCTGTTATGGAAGAGGTAAATGTGTAAATGTGTAAATGTGCGAATGTGCGTTTGTGCGTTTTGCGTTCATCATAGCTTTTGATAGCATAAAAAGATTATCCCCCAATCATTACAGAAAAGGAAAATGTTTATATAAAAAATGAACCAATGAAGCTGACCTACATCTTCCACTCGACTACTGGCTGGATCCAAGCGGTGTGATGGAAGGTGTATTGAAAAGCGACAAGCCTCTCTATGTGTTCTCCAGCCACTTCCATGAGGATCACTTCAATAAGGAAATCTTTGAGTGGAAGAGACAGAAGCCCAATATCACCTACATATTGAGCAAGGACATACTCCGGCATAGGAGGGCAAACAAGGAAGATGCAGATGTTTGGTTGGCTAAAGGTGGCTCATGGTCAGACGGTAGAATCTCAGTCAAGGCATTAGGCAGTACGGATAGCGGAGTCTCATGGATTGTAGAGGCTGAGGGCAAACTTATCTTCCATGCTGGGGACTTGAATAACTGGTATGCCCGTTTCCTATCAGATGCCGTGCCAGGACAGACCATCTATAGCGAAGAGTTTGAAGAGGACATAGACCCGATAGCCCATGAGAAGCAGTATCTGGGGGAACTGAAGGATATTCGCAAGGTGTCTGACAGCTTCGACTTGGTAATGTTCCCGATTGATGGCCGTATAGGAAACGGCTATACACTGGGCGGTAGACAGTTTATCGACCGCTTTAAGGTTGGCATGTTTGTCCCCATGCACTTTGTGGCCAGTGGTTTTGAATCCTCATGGCGCATGAAAGAGTTTACAGATGAAAAGAATATCCCTTTCTGGGAGATAAACAAAGAAGGAGAAACGATAGAGGTATGAAGCTCTGAAGGAGTTCTTTGGGTTTGAAATCAAATAGCCAAGATATGAAAATGAAAAAGATTTTATTCGCTGGAGCCGTCCTGCTGACGGGGACGCTTGCGCTGAATGCGCAGAGAGTTACAAAGTACACCACCACCGAGAATGCCCCTTGGGTGATGTCAAAGACGGCACTTGCCACGAAGGCCGATGCTGCGGTGGTGGCTGCGGTGGACGGCACGGAAAAGGGCACACCGTTCCGTGCCTGGGGAACGACGTTTAACGAACTGGACTGGGACGCCTTCAACCTGTTGAGCCGTGACGACCAGGACGAGGTGATGCACAATCTGTTTGCCAACGACGGCGACCTGCGGTTCACCCACGGCCGTGTGTCGATGAATGCCAACGACTATGCCCGCTCGTGGTACCAATGCGACAACGTGGTGGGCGACCTCGGGCTGAAGTACTTCAACATCGAGCGCGACAAGCGGAACATTATCCCGCTGGCCCGTGCTGCGCAGAAGTACTGTCCTCAGCTGCAGCTCTTCATGAGTCCTTGGAGCCCGCCCGCCTGGATGAAGATCAACCAGGACTATTGCGTGCTGAGCAGTCAGTACAACACGCAGCCGAAGGAGAAGGACTATCTGCTCTATGAAGGCGGTCCCGTCGACCCCGATGAGATGAAACTCATGGGCGAGCGCACCGGTGTGTTTCCACGCCGCCTTGCCACGCAGGACTACTTCATTCAGGACCCGCGCTATCTGCAGAGCTATGCCGACATGTTCTGCCGCTTCATCGACCTCTATGCCGAGCAAGGGCTGCCCATCACGAAGGTGATGTATCAGAACGAGGCCTACAGCTACACGCCCTATCCCGGCTGTGCATGGACTGCCGAGGGCACGCTGCGCTTCAACAACGAATATCTGGCACCGACGCTTCGCAAGCAGCATCCAGAGGTGGAGCTGTGGATAGGCACATTCAACACCAACCGTCTGGACTATGTGCAGAAGATTATCGACGACAAGACGCTCCAATCCAACGTAAAAGGTATTGCCACCCAGTGGGAGTGCCGCGAGAACCTGCCACAGCTCAAAGAGCGCTATCCGCAGCTGCGCCTGATGATGAGCGAGAGCGAGTGCGGCAACGGCTCGATGGACTGGAAGGCTGGCGAGCACACCTTCTTCCTGCTCAGCGACAACCTCGGCAACGGTTGCGACGAATACTACAACTGGAACTTCATCCTCGCTGACAATGGACAGTCTACATGGGGTTGGACGCAGAATGCCCTCATTCAGGTGGACAGCAAGACACGCCAGAAACGATACACCGCCGAATACTATGCCTATAAGCATTTCTGCCAGTTTGTCGCCCCAGGAACCGAGATGATGGCCTACGCTGGCCGTGATTACAGCAAGACACCTGTTGTCGTATTCCGCAACGGTCAGCAAATCATTGTCACTATTGGCAACTTCACCGATGGTGATGTATGCCTGAGCGTCAAGGTGAAAGGCAAGTATCTGAACGCAGCGGCTACGCCCCACTCGTTCAACACATACATTATTGGCAAGTAAAAGATGAAAAGGAATATAGAGCTAAGGCCAACACATTCCTTTCAGTTCTCATTGCTTTTGGTTTTTGTAAAGAACATAGAAGAACATCATGAGTGTTAGAGCTGAAAATGCACTTAGAATGTCGTTTGTAACATTAACTGCAAGATAGACTTGCTCCTTCTTCTCATAATCCCAATCTTCGTTTACCAAAGAAATTGCCTTACTGTTTAGTAACAAGTAAAACAGATATTGGCATAATGAAATGATTGCTCCAATCATTCCCAATAGTGTTGCTGTCTTAATCTTCATAATTCTAAAGTTTATATGCCTAAAGCCTTATTGATGTTCTCTTCCCTATTTTGAATGTTTGGCGTTGATGAACTATTCTTAGGACTTGTGTCAGGGTTGAGCCATTTGAAAAGAAGAATGATATATCTAAGCAAAGGTATGCCGATAATTAATATCCAGAAAAAAGTATTAGATGCCTTTTCTGCATGCCTTTCCAATGTGCGTTTTCTGAAATCATTTAAATTATTGTAATCATACATCGTTGTGGCTTCACCGTCATATTTGTACTCACCAACACCTAATTCGGCTAAAGGAAGGCCAAAGCTATAAATATAGACTGTTGGATATTTTTCTTTGTCGTAATTACCATTAAAATAGTCATCCCAAGAACAAGGAGGAAGCCCATTGGGATGTTCCAGTTTAAAAATTGCATCCTTAAATGCTTGCTGTCTTTCTTCTGTTACAAGTGGTGGCTGGTTACTTTGCACGAAAACATGATAAAGCGCGCCCTTCCCAGCAAATGCAATTCCAACAAACAGTGCTATAAGAGCAACTTCTCTAATAAGTCTACTTACGAACTTCTTCGCCCTTTCCTCATTTTTGCTATCGGAAGTTTTAACTATTTCTATTTTGAGAGAACTCTCCTTCTCGTCTTTTACTTCATCAACACAAGTCACAAGATTTTCCTTCACTAAATCAACACTTTTACCGCAATGTTGGCAAAATATGGAATCATGTGGAATTTGTTTACCACAATGCCTACAAAACAACTTTTCTTCCATGATAATTAATTTGCTTTTAGCCTTTTGAAACCATTCGTAAACTTATTGAACTTAGCTTCCAGATTATTGTTAGAGATGACAGTCAATCCAATAATGTAGTTATCCATTGCAAACATCACGCCTTTCTGCCCATACCCATTGTGAGTTGTCTCGCAGACATACCCAGGATATTCATCGTAACTGAATCTTATTGCTTTGTATGAATTGAACCTTTGAACTTGTGCTCTTAATGCTTCATCAACGAGCTTTTCGTATTCTTTCTTGGGAAGGTCGCGATAGCCAATAGGTGCTCTTGTCACCATCAGTTGGTATGCTGCCATTTTTTCATGGCTGCTCCCATCAGTAACACCTCCATAGTTAACTAAGAAATCTCCAGAAGCTTGAGCCGAAACATCTTGCAAAGCGCAAGGAGCATCAATGGAAAAACCATATTGAGGAAAGTCTAAATGAAAATCCCCGTCTTCAACTGCAACAGAATCCGCGTCTTCCACGGCAGCTATTTGTTTGTTAGTTACTTGCCCACATCCGCAAAGGAGTGTGGACGCAATCACAATTGATAAAATTCTAAATGATTTCATACCTTTTGATTTTAATGACGAGATAAAGCACTGCATAAACGTAGAAAGTCTATTTCTTTTTTGATGTAAGCCATCCAATCACTCCAATAATAACGAATATAGCGAAGCCAATGCCAATGAGAATGTTGCCAATAGCACATAACCATGCAATTAATGGAAGCAAGCCAATGATACCACCACCTATGAAAAGTACTCCAAGACAACCTCCAAAGGTATTCCCTTCTCCATCCTTGGAATTAGACATGTTTAGAATAAGATAACCTATGGGGATAGCAATAAGCGCAATAATGATACCTGTTCCTACTTCGCTGCCATTTGGTAATCCTATATCGGCATCGCCAGAATATCTATGGCCAGAATAGTCTCTTGCTAACAAGGACAAACAAGAACATACACACGCAGTGAATGTTACAAATCGTTTCAGTATAGGACTCTTCGTTGACATATTTATTTCTGTTATTGTTATCGTCCATTGGCAAAAGTCAACACAAACTATCGGGCAGAAAGAAAGCGCAGACCGTCACCATACGTCACTCAGGCTCTGCACAGCCCCTAACATCTTATGGAGAAGTCTGCGCCTATTACAGCGCATACTCCTTAGATGTTAGGTTTGCTCTTTTCCGTTGTCGAGGTGCAGATTCGAGTGACGAAGTTTGAGCAATATGTCTTTGCACTCTTTGCAGAATGCGCTGCAAAATTACACAAAATTCTTCTATTTCGATGCCTCGAACTGTGAAAATCACATAAAATGTGATAGATTTTGCATTTTTCTATGGCAAAAGGACATGAAATCGAGAATAATTCGCTAATTCTGCATTCAGAATTTGAATTACTGGAAGAGAGCTACCAATGGAGAAAGGGAAAAGAGACGGGCAAACAGGGAGCGAGACGGCATGTAACAGGGAGCGAGACGGCATCTCCAAATATTCGGGCGGTAGGCCGCATAAATTCGGGCGGGCGGCCTTATATATTGGAGCGCCCGCTCTGATATGCTGGAGCGGTCGGTCGGAACTGAGTTTTATTCCTTTGTAGTATTTTGTTTAGGGAAGTAGAGCCAGCGGCGGCTTTCGCGCACCTTCCACAGAAGCGGATGAATCTCAAATACTGTTCCGTCAGTCTTACGTGGCATGATAATTGTATTTTAGATTGCAAAGTTACTAAAAAATGATGAGAAATCCAAATGTTTTCGTAACTTTGCACGCAATATCTCAAACGTTATTAATATGAAGAGTTTTGAATCAAAGCCGTGGATTCTTCCACCGCTCGGCCGAAGGACGCTTGCACGCCTGCATGAGCCTGTGCGGATTAATGTCACATTTTCAATCGTATTGGCAGGATGGAAAAGGAATCTAATTCTACGTTTACCCAACACCCAGTAAAATGATGCAATTCAAAATAGGAATAGGTTGGAAGGCCTGTTATGATGACGAACGCAACCTCTACACAGCCAAGACATCGGACAGAGGAGATTATCATCTCTATGAGATAAATGCGGAAATATACAACCAACTCGGTGAGCCTGGCGTGAATTCGGACCAACTGATTCGTTCCGGAAGGCACCTTTATTACAGTGAGGACAGTCCCATTGGCCCGCCTACCGATATGGTCATTGATGAGAACTATGCCGAGTTATGCCCGTGGGCAGACATTCAAAGAAGCGGCAGGGTCATGCCCAAGGCATTAACGGATGTTGCCGTTGACCTTTGGGAGAATGAAGAAACTAAGGAACAAAGAAAGAAACAGAGTAATAGGTCAATGGGTGTTGATTCATGCAAAGGAACCGGGGACCCGATAAAATAAAAATGTATATGGCATGAAACCCATGTTTGGATTCCATAACACCTTCATCTATGATGCTGAAGGTAATCCCTGCTACAAGACTTGGAGCATGGGAGCATTCGTAGACAAGGCGGCTGGCAAACTGAAGCGTGTGGATGATGCCACAATCGCCTCGATGACGTTGGAGCCGCAGTTAGAGATGAATTATCGGGATCGCCTCTATGGAACTACTGACAATATGAGTGGCTATGCCGATATCACTATCCGCGACCAGAGAGGACACAAGGTGTTTGGCGGTATCGTCGATTTTTACAGCCTTGTTCCTGCCACAGGTATCCGTTTCCTGTCGCCCATGTTGGCTAAAGGCAAATATACGCTGGAACTTCGCATTGCAACAATGAAGCCCAACTGGACTGACAAGCGTCGCAATCAGTAC
>CADASP010000021.1 GCA_902790625.1 uncultured Prevotellaceae bacterium
TGCTGTGCCTATTGTACTTTTAGCAAATGCAAATATACAACAAATTTTCGAGAAACCGTTATTTTATTGGGAATTTCTGAGGGTGGGAAACTTTAGTTACTTTCCTCTTACACTAAAACAAGAGTTCCCAACGTTATTATTGCAAATCATCAAATAAACGTATGAAGAAAACTATTATCCTTGCTTTGTTGATGGTATTTTTTGTGGTGCTTCAGTCTTTCCAGTCGTGTAGTGAAGAACTGGTTACTATAAGTTTGGAAAACAACACCCAAGACACGGTCTTCTGTGCCATAAGAGACACAGACTATTATATACCAGGGAAAGGCAATTGCCTAGATATATTTGAGGGCATACGTTCTTCTTTTGAATGGAGAAAACTTGTTCCAAAAGAAACTAGCGTTCTTTGGAGTGTATATTATGATGACAAAGAAAGTTCCTCATGGAAAGTTTGGTGTATCAAGAATAATGACATGGCAGATATGGATCTCGAAGAAGTCATTGACAAAGGTCTACTCGATTCATTATGTTCACTTAAAAAAGTTTACACTTACGATGACATGAAATCCATTAACTTTTGTATCAGATTCTATTAGTGTATTATAATAGTTCGTTTGTAAAAGGCAATATGAGGCGGACCGTTCTGATTCTGCTGATGCTGCTGGCCGTGACGGTGGCCACGGCGCATGAGGAGCGCCGATGGCCAGCGTGGCTGTCGGCAGGGCAGGATGATGCCGTGGTCAGTGTGGCCAACACCAAGGGGGCCATCCCGCAGACGACGCTGCTCACCTCTTTCGGTGACTTCGGGAAGGTGGACACCCTGACGCTGGGCAACTGGCAGACAGTTATCGACTACGGCCCCGACGGCGAGCGGTGGCGCAGCGTGACAAAGCAGAACGGCACGGTGAAGCGCACCATCCTCTATGCCGGCGACGTGGAGCAGGTCACCGAAGGCGGCACCACGCGCACGTTCTACTACCTGGGCCATGGCATCATCGTGGTGAAGCAGGGCGACACCGTCACCCCCTACGTGGCCATTACCGACCACCTGGGCAGCATCACGCGCCTGGTGAATGCCAGCGGCACCACCGTCTTCAGCGCCTCCTACGACGCGTGGGGCAAGCAGTCGGTGGGCACCACCACTGTCAAGCTGCACCGTGGCTACACCGGCCACGAGATGCTGTCGGAGTACGGCCTCATCAACATGAATGGCCGCCTCTACGACCCGCTGATTGGCCGCTTCCTCTCACCAGATAACTATGTGCAGCAGCCCGACAACAGCCAGAACTTCAACCGATACTCCTACTGCCTGAACAACCCGCTGAAATACAATGATCCGAGTGGGGAGTTTTGGCATATCGTGATTGGAGCGTTAGTGGGGGGTGTCACCAACCTTGTTGCGAACTGGCACAACATTGACGGTTTTTGGCAAGGATTTGCGGCATTCGCCGCAGGTGCCGGTTCTGGTGCAGCAGTGGCCGCTACAGGTGGAACTGCAACGGCGAGCGCATGGACTGTTGTTGGTGTCTCTGCGGCCAGCGGTGCAGTCACATCAGCCACAAACAGCATCATAGCCCAAACAGGCAAGAACTTTGAAGGCATTGGGAATGTGAGATGGGGCAGCGTAGCCAGGGATGCCTTAGTGGGAGCAGCGTCTGGGGCTGCCAGCGGTGCTGCCGGGTATGCTGTTCGTGACATTTCGGTAAGCATCCAAGGCATAAACATAAAAAGTCCACTTTTGAAATCTGTTGTTGCTTCGCCCATAGCCTCAGCTGCCGGACATGTCGCTGGGGGCACTGTCAACGGTTTGCTGGAGGGGCATAGTTTCAGTACATCCTTAAAGAATTCCTTCAGAGGCATTGGAACAAGCATGGCAATTGGAACAGCCATTGGTGTGGCCTCGACATTGGGGGAGTGTTATGCCAGCAAGATTAATCCATTGACTGGAAACTTAATAAATAGCAAGCGAATAATAGAAGCCTTTGGATTGGAGTCAAGCGTTGCTCGTATCAATAATGGGCAAACACTTAGCCAATACAGGCATGATGGAACTGTTTTTCATAACAATAAAAACATTTTGCCCTCTATAAAAGGGCAATATACAGAATGGGTTGTTCCAATGCCTAATATGCCTATAGGGAGAGCTGGTTTATGGCGAATAGTCATATCTGAAAGGGCGTGATATTTTACAATGGACCATTACGAAACTTTTATTAGAATTAAATAACTGTAAAAATGAAAGAGAATTGTTTGTTTTTTTGCGAAATTACAGATTGTACGGATAGGAATACGTTTTGTGGGTATATCCCTTCTGTACAGAATGAGAAAGACTTACTGGATGAAGCAATAAAAGCCCTTAATATTACATTTGAAACAGGTAGAAATTGGGATGCATTATGTGAATTGTATAGAGATTTTAATTGGATTGAACAGAAAAATATAAAAATATTTCATTTGGGGTTATCCTTAATGTCTATGGAAGATATAAGAATTTATTCAAACATAGTTAAAATAACATGTGATTTTTGGAAATATATACCTGACCATGATGTTTTCTTTTATTTCAGCCTATATGAGAAAGACTTAATATACCCATTACTTCTATAGATGAATAATCAAGTGTATATAGGAAATAAGCATGAGGCGATTCATCCTGTGCCTTTTGATGCTGGCGACGGTCACGGTGGTCACGGCTCATGAGGAGCGCCGATGGCCGGCGTGGCTGTCGGCAGGGCAGGATGATGCCGTGGTCAGCGTGGGCAACACGCAGGGGGCCATCCCGCTGACGACGCTGCTCACCTCCTTCGGTGACTATGGGAAGGTGGCCATCGCCGACCACCTGGGCAGCATCACGCGCCTGGTGAATGCCAGCGGCACCACCGTCTTCAGCGCCTCCTACGACGCATGGGGCAAGCAGTCGGTGGGCACCACCACTGTCAAACTGCACCGTGGCTACACCGGCCACGAGATGCTGTCGGAGTACGGCCTCATCAACATGCGCTCGGCCCTTTGGGACGCTTCGCTTGCGAAGAACGGCCGCCTCTACGACCCCCAGCTCGGCCGCTTCCTCTCGCCCGACCGCTCGGCTATGCCGCTTGGCTCGTCCAAGAACTATGTGCAGCAGCCCGACGACAGCCAGAACTTCAACCGCTACAGCTACTGCCTGAACAACCCGCTGAAATACAATGATCCGAGTGGGGAGTGGTTAATCCTTTCTGCTGTTTCAGGTCTCATAAGAGGTGCTGTTAAGCTGATTTCTGGTCATGGACAATGGTATTCTCCTTTTTACAATGCATATAAAAACGTGGCAAATGATGTGAAAAACAAATGGGGACTATTCAAGGGCTCGCCGAAACAAATCCTCTCGCGCTTCACATGGGAATTACCTCAAACAATACTGGGCTATGAATATTCCAACTATAGGCTTGTGGTGTCGGACATCGACAAAGTACGATATTTTGACGGTGCCACCTATGTTATCAACCAACCAAAAAGCACGACTAATGGTGTTACTCTAGGGAGTTTTATAAACATCAACACGACACACCCCATCCCTGTTGACAGTAAGGGACATTTTGCCCCGTTTTGGCAAATGGATGATACCAAAACAAACATATAGAATCAATGGCCTTCATATTGGTTCAAAAGTCAAGGCAGATAATTGGGGAGACGTACTCATACATGACGAAATAGATACCCTCACTTTGATTTTTTCAAAATCGGAAGAGATTCTTGACCAATGGGCTGTGGAACATAATGACAGTTTGTTATTGCAAAGGTTAGACATTGCCCAAAAACAAATTGATCCAATGAAGAGGTGGTTAATAGTAACAATTGACAAGCAATATGATGTTTCTTTCAAAATGGAGTAGCGCTCGCGCCAATGCCGCAGGAATGCACCATGCCTTTGTCTACGGACTTTTTGGACTTATGGACAGTCCGCTGAGTCCTTATAGTCCGTATACATCTATCCCTGCGCTCGCACGCGTTTAATTCTACGGACTTCTTGGACTTTTAGGACAGTCCGTTAAGTCCAGTTAGGTATTCAAGAGCAAGTTTGGTACATCATTGGAAAGTGCAAGGATGTGGGGATACAGAAAATATATGTTTCCGTCTGTTTGACGATAGTTGGTATATTGGGAAAATAAACGGGAAATATCAATATGTTGATGAAATTACTGAAGAAATCCAAGGCTATGATTTTGGCTGGGTTTTTCCATACAAAGAAATACTAAGAAAAATCAAAACTGGCCATTACTCAAGCTGGCTTGAGTTTGACGAGCAACGGAAAGTGTGAGAGGATGATGTAGGTTTCATGCAAAAAAACATCGTACGGTTGAAAAGACGGTAGCGTTTTTTGAAGATTCCAGACGCTTTCAGCGTCTTTTCAACCGTACCTTGCATTTTTCTTGTTTGGCTGTGGACTTTTTCAAGCGAAATCAATTATCATTCGTCTCATTCGTCTCATTCGTTGTCAGAGATAAATCCGCGTACCCCGCTTGATTCGTTTCATTCGTCTCATTCGTTGTCAGAGATAAATCCGCGTAATCCGTCGTCATTCGTCGTTGGAGAGTAATTCGTTTCATTCGTTGTTTTGTTTGTTCTTGTTGCCCCTTGCTTTTCACGTGCCCCTTCAGCGTGTCTCGGCCACTGCAAATTGGGAACGGACGTGGCGGAGTGGGGAAAAACACCGTGCCGTTTGGGTTGGGAGCGACCGCCCCCATGATTGGCAGCGGCCGCTGCCAATGATGGCAGCGGTCGGGAACAATGATGGCAGCGGCCGCTGCCAACCGTTTTTTTCTCCTTATCCATAATGTGAGAAGTGAAAAGTGAGAAGTGATAAGTGCTGTGCGCCAGCCTACTTCTCACTTCTCACTTTTCACTTCTCACTTTTCACTTCTCACTTAGCATCAGTGTTTCTGTCCCTTCTGCCCGTAGTAGGCGTTTGGTCCGTGCTTTCGCATGTAGTGCTTCTCCACGAGGAGTGGGTTCATGGTGAGGTTGGGGTTGACCGAGAATGCTACGAATGCCATCTTGGCGCACTGCTCCATCACCTTGGCGTTGTAGACGGCGTTGTCGGGACTGGTGCCCCACGCGAAGGGTCCGTGGTTCTTCACCAGCACGGCGGGTGTGTGGTCGGGGTTGATTTTGCGGATGTTCAGGATCTCGTCTACGATGACGTTGCCCGTCTCCAGCTCGTACTGTCCTTTCACCTCGGCCTCAGTCATGTCGCGCGTGCAGGGGATGTCCTGATAGAAGTAGTCGGCGTGGGTGGTTCCGATGTTGGGGATGTCGCGCCCTGCCTGTGCGAAGGCGGTGGCGTAGGTGCTGTGGGTGTGGACGACGCCCTGGATGTTGGGGAACGCCTTATATAATATAAGATGTGTAGGCGTATCGCTGCTGGGGTTGAGGTCGCCCTCTACCACCTTGCCTGTTTCGAGGTCGACGACCACCATGTCGTCGGCTTTCATCTCGTCGTAGCTGACGCCTGAGGGTTTGATGACTACGAGGCCTTTCTCACGGTCGATGCCGGAGACGTTGCCCCAGGTGAAGATGACGAGTCCCTGCTTCACCAGGTCGAGGTTGGCCTTGAATACTTTTTGTTTGAGTTGTTCTAACATTTTTTTTTGTGGGTTTTTGTAGGTTTTGTAGGTGTAGTAGGTTTTGTAGGTGTAGTAGGTTTTGTAGGTTTTGTAGGTTTAGTAGGTTTTTGTTTTTTTTAGGGGATTATAGTTTGAAGGTGGGGTCTTCTTTGTAGACGCTGTCGTTGAATCGGTAGAGGGCGGCGCCACGCTTACTGGTGCGCTTGTCGATGAGGTCGGTCTTCTCGATGAAGTCCATGTCCTTGATGCGCTTGCGGAAGTTGCGCTTGTCGATCTCCTGCCCGCTGACAGCCTCGTAGAGGCGCTGCAGCTGGGTGAGGGTGAACATGCTGGGCAGCAGGCGGAAGCCTATGGGCTCTACGCGCATCTTCATCTGCATGCGACGCAGGGCCTGGCGCACCATCTCGTTGTGGTCGGAGTAGAGCTGTGGCAGACTGTAGTAGTCGACCCACTGCAGCCCATGCTCCTGCCTGAGCCGCTCGTCGTAGTCGTTGACGTTGATGAGGGCATAGTAGGCGATGGAGACGACGCGCTCGCCGGGGTCGCGGTCGGGGGCGCCGAAGGCTCCCACCTGTCGCATGAAGAGGTTTTGCAGCCCCGTCAGCTCGTGCAGGGTGCGGGCGGCGCATTCGTCAATCCCCTCGTTGGCGGCGACGAAGCCTCCGTAGAGGCTCCATTCGCCGCGTCCGGGATCCATCTGGCGTCGGCCGATGAGCACCTTCAGCTTGCCTTCTTCGAAGCCGAAGATGATGACATCGACCGACACCCAGACTTTCGCGTGTTCGCTGTAGTACGTCATTACGATTAGAAGAAGTACCAGTAGAAGCATCCGCACAGGAAGATTACTCCCAGTGTGCCGACGATGTCCCATACTCCCCAGCTTTCACGAATCTGCTTGCGGTATTCGGGGGTGAAGGTGATGGCATCCACCTGTGCCTTCGAGGGTGCTGGCGTGAAGAACGTCACCACCACCATGAGCAGAATGATGAACACCAGCAGCCAGCACTCGAATACCAGCCAGTTGGTCTGCCAGAACCAGGCGGTGGCATCCCAGAAGGCACCGTCCATCGCTTTTGTTCCCGTCTCGGTGATTACGTTGGTGACGAGGCGCAGCATGCCGATGACAAAGCCTCCGATGAGTCCCCATTCGCCGGCTTTCGGGCTGATCTTCTTCGACAGGATGCCCAGGGTGAACACTGCCACCATGGCGGGAGCCAGCAGCGACTGTATGCCTTGCAGGTAGCTGTAGAGGTTGCCCATGCCGCGCATCACTGGCAGCCAGGCCAGGCCCAGCACGACGACGACGACGGTTGCGATGCGGCCGACGAGCACGTAGTGGGCCTCGCTCAACCCTTTCTTCATGGGTTTGTAGAAGTCCTCGGTGAACAGCGTGGCGCAGCTGTTGAAGAAGGCTGCCAGCGAAGTGACGAGGGCGCAGATGAAGCCGATGGTGACGATGCCTTTCACGCCTGCCGGCAGGATGTTCTTCACCATCATGGCGAAGGCACCGTCGGTGTCATCCTTGTTGGTGATGTCCATGGTGATGCCGCTCGACGGGTCTTGGGCAAGGGCGATGGCCACCATGCCTGGGATGAGGAACATGAACACGGGCAGCAGCTTGAAGTAGCCGGCAGCGATGGTGCCGCGGCGGGCGCGCTTCATCACCTCGGTGTTGCTTTCGCCCTTCTGCTGACCCAGCACACGCTGTACGATGTGCTGGTCGGTGCACCAATACCAGAATCCGATGATGGAGGCTCCGAGGAACACCACGAAGCCGGGATATTCATGGTAGAGGGGGTCGGGTTTGCCTGATGCGTTGATGTCTTCCCAGTGGAACATGTGGGTGGTGCCGTAGCCGTCGTGCAGTGTGCGGCAGTAGTCCATCATGTTGCTCCATCCCTCGGCGATGCTGCCACCTCCCAGTGCTGCCAGTCCGAGGAAGAGCACGAGGAACGAGCCGACGATGAGGATGGGGGTCTGAATGGTAGACATGGTCATCACGCCCTTCATGCCTCCGATGACGGTGAAGATGGTCGTGATGATGATGAGCCCGAGTGCTCCCACCCAGAAGTTCAGCCCCCAGAGGTAGTTGAAGAAGATGCCGCCGGTGAAGGCCGTCACGCTCACCTTCGTCAGGATGTAGGCCACCAGCGTGATGATGCTCAGCCAGGAGCCGGTGCGCTGTGTGTAGCGGAACTTCAGGAAGTCGGGCATGGTGATGATTTTGCCCATCTTGTTGTTCAGCAGTTGATAGAAGGGCACGAAGAGCCATCCCAGGATGAGAATCATCCATCCCTGCATCTCCCAGTGAGCCATTCCCACGCCGTCCTTGGCGCCAGTGCCGGCGAGGCCTACGAGGTGCTCCGAGCCGATGTTGGCTGCGAAGATGGCCATGCCGATTACATACCAGGGCTCGCCCTTGCCGAACAGGTAGTCCTGCGAGTCGGCCCCCTGCATTTTCTCCTTGTCTTTCTTGATGGCGCGATACACCAGCCAGATGACGCATGCCACGCCTAATGCCAGCACGAGCCAGTCGAACCAAATAAATTCTTTTGCGTTCCAATCCATGGTTTACAATGACAATTTACGATTATTGATAATGTTGTTGACTTATTTCACTGAGAACTTGTAGGCCGCATGGCTGTAGTACTTCTCGCCGGGGTTGAGCACGGGGCTGGGCCACTCGGGATGGTTGGGGCTGTCGGGATATTTCTGGCTCTCCAGGCAGACGGAGACATACTGAGGATACTTCTTGCCGAGCTTGTGGCGGATGTTAGGCTCGTTGCCGATGCCCTGGAAGTTGCCGGTGTAGACCTGCACGCCCGGCTCGTTGGTGAACATCTCCATGAAGATGCCGGTCTTGGGGCTGTAGAGGCTGGCGCACACCTGTGTGTCGTCGCCCTTGGTGTTCAGGCACCAGTTGTGGTCGTAGCCGCCATTGGCATTCTTAATCTGGTCGTACTCGCGGTCCAGTCCGTCGAGGATGACGTGCTCCGTGCGCAGGTCCATCGGAGTCCCCTCCACGGCCTTCACCTCGCCGGTGGGCATGTACGAGTCGTCGGCCACGGTAAAGTAGTCGGCGTTCACCATCAGCATCTGCTTCAGTCCGCCTTCTGCTTCCTCAAAGTCGCCAGAGAGGTTGTAGTAGTTGTGGTTGGTCTGGTTGATGATGGTGGGCGCGTCGGTGGTGGCGTTCCATGCGATGTCGAGGGTGTTGCCGTTCACGATTTTGTAGGTCGTCGTGGCCACCACGTTGCCAGGGAATCCGTTCTCGCCGTCGGCGGCTTCGATGGTCAGGACGATGGTGGCGCTGTCGGTCTGCTCAGCCTTGTAGATGCGGTTCATCCATCCCGTGTCGCCACCTCCGTGCAGACAGTGGTTGCGGTCGCCGGGGTGGGTGTCGTTCTGCTTCAGCTGATACTCCTTGCCGTCGAGTGTGAACTTGCCCAGGTTGATGCGGTTGGCATAGCGTCCCACGCTGCTGCCGTAGTCCGAGGGTGAGTTCTTCGTGTCCATGTACTGGGCGATGTTGTCGTAGCCCAGCACCACGTCGGTGAGCTTGCCGTCGCGGTCGGGCACCATCAGCGATACCACGCGTGCGCCATAGTTGGTGATGCACACCTCCATGCCATTGGCGCCTTTCAGGGTGTAGAGCTTCACTGTGTCGGCTCCCACGATGGTGTCAAACTTGGCCGGGTTCAATCCCGATGCCGTCAGCTGTGGTTCTGCCGGCTGCTGGCCGGTACATGCTGCCAAGGCCAGGGCCATCAAGGCTCCTGCGCCCAGCAATTTTCCTTTGAAAATTTTCATTTGTTGGTTGTTTTTGGGTAATTATTTAGGTGAGTTTTAGTTTTTGGGTGTAAAGTTACACATTATTTTTCATTTGGCCAAAAAATCTGGCATGTAAAATTGCGGAAGAAAAACTTTTTTGCTGTCAGCCCTGTTTGCGGTGTTGTTTTCTGGCGGATGGTGATGGTAAAACAATGATTTGGGGCGGGGATGGTGAATGCAAACGCGCGCCGCGCTCGACATCTGGCGGGGAATACCCCGTCCACCCAACCGCTGCGCATTGGGGCCTCATGCCCCAGATGCAAAAATCCCCCACAGCCGTCAGACTGCGGGGGATTGATTGTGGGCTTTGCATTCCGTTCACTTCACCACGACCACCTTGCCGTTTTGGATGTATAGTCCCTTTGTGGGGTTGGTGGTGCGCTGGCCGTTGATGGTGTACCACACATCCCTCTGGCCGTTGGCGGTGGTTTGCAGGTCGGTGATGCCTGTGGTCACCTCTTTCTCTTCTGGCTCATTGGTCAGCAGGTAAAGCTGTCCGCCATAGAATGGATTGCAAGTGCCAATATAAAGCCCTTCCTCGGTGGCGAGGAACGAGGGGCAACCGTAGTTGTAGCGGTCGTTGAAGCCATTGCGGGTGATGACCTCATACGCCTCGCCGTCGGAGGTGCGGAAGAGGTCGAAGCCCCATTCGTTGCTGCTCACCAGACGGTTGATGTAGAGATACTTCTGTATGCCTTCCATGTCAATCTTGCTATAGAGGTCCGATAAGGTGTCCTGCAATTTCGACATCATTTGCCGGATGAAGTCCTCCAGTCCTGCCTCTTCGCCTTCCTGATCGTCGTCATCGGAAGAAATAGCATCCATTATCATTTGCATGATGGCGTCCTTGGAAGTGGCTGCCATGCTTTGGAGGTCGGCGAGCAGTTGCTCAATGTTGATGATGGTCTGCACGTTTTCATCGTCAATGGGTACGGTCTCGACGTAGTTCTCCAGAAATGATTTCAGCATCTCCAGCATCGAGCGCAGCGTGTCGGCCAGCTCCTCTCCCTTTGCCTGGAGCAGTATCTGGATGACCGACTTGATATAGGCCAGTTTTGTGAGCCGCTCCTCCATCGACATCTTCAGGAAGCTGCCGTTGGTGAGCTGTGTCAGATAGTTGTAGAAGATGCCGGCGTCCATGGTGGCGATGTAAAGCTGTCCGTCGTACTCGCCCATTCGCCAGATGTACTCGTTGGTGGTTCCTTCGGTGAGAGCCGTGAAATTCGTCAGCTCTTCAAACTTTCCCGTCTCGTCGTTCAGGCGCCACACTTTCTGCGGGTTCTGTAGCGAGTTGTACATATAATCCAGATAGTCGCTGGCTTTGACGTCTTGTCCGGCCAGCTTCTGCATCATGCCGGCAAAGGCAGCAGCCTCGCCGCCGAAGGCATGGTCGAAGTTATAGGCATAGAGCTGTCCGTTGTACTCATATACCGAGCCAATGAGCGAGCGCATGGTGCCAACCTCTCCCCCCTCAACATCGCTCAGGCCAGGGTTGTTGATGCCGTTGGTGGTTCCTGCCACCTCCTGCCAATACCAGCCATACTCGTTGGCCGTCTCGTCGGCGGCTGCGGGGTGTCCCTTGTAGATGACGAAGCCAGCATGTGTGGGGGCTGTGGCATAGATGTAGCCGTTGTGCGTAGCCAGTTCCCAGATGGGGGCACCGGCCCAGCTGGTGTGGATGGGGTCGAAGGCCGTCTGGCCAAAGTCGCGGTAGTCGGCCACGCGGTCCCACACGGTGTCGTCGTCGTTGCTCTTGCGCAGCACCGCCATCTTGGCCACCACGCCTTCGTCGCCCGGCGCGATGACCTCGCGGTCGTCGGCACCGGCAAAGAACAGATGCCCGTCGTACTCACAGTTGGCACGCAGCGAGACGCTGCCCATGGTCTCAAAAACCTTGGTGAAGTTGCCGTCCTGGTCGAGCTTCAGGATGTACTGGCTGACGCTGGGGTCGTAGGAGTACGACCCGAAATAGATGTCGTCGCCGTAGGTGACGGCCATGCGGTAGTACACCCTGCTCTCGCCTGTGTAGGCCACGCGGAACTCACCCGTCTGGCGGTTGTAACAGATGATGTTGGCACCCTCGTTGGCATCGTTGCGGGGGATGTCGCCATTGGTCACGGCGTCAATGATGGCCCAGAAGTTGTCGAGGCTCATACCGCTGGCCGTGAACGACGGGGCATACATGTTGACCAGCGCGCTGGCAATGTTGCGCGTGGTGGCGATGTAGATTTCGT
Organism: uncultured Prevotellaceae bacterium; assembly: GCA_902790625.1. Classification (GTDB taxonomy): domain Bacteria; phylum Bacteroidota; class Bacteroidia; order Bacteroidales; family Bacteroidaceae; genus Prevotella. The sequence continues at coordinate 11,666 of CADASP010000021.1, forward strand.
CGCCACGCATGGCCATTCGCCATGTGTAGCTGTTCTCACGGTCGCCTCCAGACATCAAACCGTCCACTTGGCGCTCTCCTCGGTCGGGGTTCGAGATTTTCGTCACCGTGTAATTCTTGCTCTCTTCAGTGTTGGCCGTTTGCGCCGATGCACTTGTGGCGCTGCAGATAAGGGCTACAGCCATCATCCATTGTGTAAAATGATTCATTATCTTCATTGTTTTAATTTAGTTCTTGGTTCTTTCATGGAGAGAAGCGCACAAATCGTACCTGAGTGCGCGTAACGAGTGCAAAGGTACGAAAAAAAAAGGTCAATTGCAAATGTTTATTAAATTTTATTTGTACCTTTGCAGCCCCAATGAAGATTGCAGCCATTCTCACCGTTTACAATCGCAAGCAGAAGACGCTCTCCTGCCTGCAGCATTTGTTCAGCGCCGTGCAAGCCTACAACCGCACGGCCGAGGATGCCGTGGCACTGACGGTGTTTCTCACCGACGACGGTTGTAGCGATGGCACGGCGGATGCCGTGAGGGCGACGTTTGCCGATGCCGACATCCGCATTTTGCAGGGCAACGGTCAGCTGTTCTGGGCGGGAGGCATGCGCTTTGCATGGCAAGCCGCCATCAGCGAGGGCACCCCTTGGGACTATTTCCTACTACTCAACGACGACACCAACGTGGCCGACAACGTGTTCGGCCAACTATTAGCGGCCGACCGCCACGGGGCCACCGTCAGTGGGTGCCATGGTCTCTCGTCGGGCTTCACCTGCGAACCCGGTCATCCCGATGTCATTTCCTACGGAGGCCTGAACTTCGTCAACAAGACGCGTGGCCGTCAGGTGCTGTTGCAGCCCAACGGTAGGCCGCAGCACATCGACCTGAGCCATGCCAACATCCTGCTGGTGCATGCCCAGGCCGTGCAGCGCATAGGCATCTTTCACGAGGGGTTCCAGCATGGCTGTGCCGACATGGACTACAGCATGATGGCCCACCGCCATGGGCTGCCTGTGTTCTCCACCGCCACCGTTTGTGGCGAGTGCGAGTGCGACCACGGCACCAGCCGCGACGAGATAGACCAGCTGGCCCAGATGACGCTGGCCGAGCGCCGCCGCTACGTCAGTTCGCCCACCCATAGCGACCGCGACTATCTGCTCTTTGTCAAGCGCAACATGCCCCTGCGCTATCCTGTGGCTTTGGTGCTCAGGGGCATGCGTCTGCGCTTCCCCCGTCTCTATCGTTCCATCACCCATTTCCGTGGGGTCTACAAATCGAGGTAACTGCCTTTTCCTGCACGCTTTCCGCCATCTCAATTACATGCTGGAATGGGCAGGTGGCACCTGCCAAAATTTTGGTAACGACTTTTTGAAAAAAGTTAACGACTTTTGAAAAAATCTCGTACGAGATTTTTTAGCAGGTCGATAATGGGTTAAACTAACAGCTGAATATCGCGAAAAAACGGGCCAAAGAAGTGGAGAAAACAATATCGAAATGTGATTTTTTGCTAAATGTTTTAGCATGAAGCGCGCTTTTTGGATAAAAAGGAGTAATTTTGTCCATCCATTCCCATCATTCTCATAACTCCCATAACTCCCATCTTTCCTACCATGCCCACCGATAACAGCAGCTTCCTCACCCCGAAAGGCGACTACAAAAACCTCATCGCCTTTCAGAAGGCAGAGTGCATTTACGATATCACCTGCTATTTTCTGGAGCATTACCTACCGAAGATTGGCGACCGCACCGTTGACCAGATGAAGCAGGCCGCCCGTTCGGGCAAGCAGAACATCGCCGAGGGCAATGAAACGGGTACCACCTCGATGGAGGCTTGCATCAAGCTTGTCAATGTTGCAAAGGCGAGTCTGAAGGAGTTGCAGGAGGATTACGAGGACTACCTGCGCAACCACGGAAATCGGCTGTGGGACGTGAATAGCGAGCAGTGCCGCAACGCGCGCCTCTGGTGTCGCCAGCATTCAAAGACCGAGGACTATCAGCGTGTGTGCCAGCTGCGCGACGACATCACGCTCGCCAATATCGCACTCGTCCTTATCCATCAGACCGACTTTCTGCTAAAGAAGCTCTTGGAGAAGTTCAAGGCAGACTTCCTCACCAACGGCGGCATCAAGGAACAGATGTCAGCTGCGCGTCGCAATTGGCGCGAGGAGCACGGGATGGGTTATCTTAATGGGAGAAATGGGAATTATGGGAATAACGGGAACAATGGCCAAGCCAATGGAATCCCGCAACCAACAACCTATTACCCAAAGAAATAGCTTATAGCAAACAGGACCAGAGAATAGACCATCGTAGTCCTCATCGTGTTCGCTTTCTGCGAAAAAAAGAGGGCATTCCTTGTGATTCTCGTTCTTTTTCATTACCTTTGCCGCCAAATTACGAAGAAACGATGAAGAAGATACTCTTGGTTTTTGGCACCCGCCCCGAGGCCATCAAGATGGCACCGCTGGTGAAAGCCCTGCAAAAAGAGACCGACAGCTTCTGCACCAAGGTGTGCGTCACCGGACAGCACCGCGAGATGCTCGACCAGGTGCTGAAGATATTCGACATACATCCCGACTACGACCTGAACATCATGAAGCCGGGACAAGACCTCTACGACATCACCAGTCGTGTGCTGCTCGGCATGCGCCAGGTGCTCGACGAGTGCCAGCCCGACGTGGTGCTGGTGCACGGCGACACCACCACCTCGACGGCTGCCGCCTTGGCCGCTTTCTACAAGCAGATACCCGTAGGTCATGTAGAGGCGGGGCTGCGCACCTATAACATCCATAGTCCGTGGCCAGAAGAGATGAACCGCCAGATCACCGACCGCATGGCCGTCTATGCCTTTGCTCCCACCGAGCTGAGCCGTCGCAACCTGCTGCAAGAGCATGTGGATGAAAAGCTTATCACGGTGACGGGCAACACGGTGATTGACGCACTCTACTGGGTGGTGGACAAGATAGACGGCGACCCGCAGCTGCAGATGCAACTGCACGGGCAGTTGCACAAGGCGGGCTACGATGTAGACCGGCTCAAGGAGGGCCGCCGACTGGTGCTCATCACCGGCCATCGCAGGGAGAACTTCGGCGAGGGTTTCATCAGCATGTGCACCGCCATCCGCGATCTTACCAAGAAATACCCCAATGTGGACTTTGTGTATCCCATGCACCTCAACCCCAACGTGCGCCGCCCCATTCACCAGGTTTTTGGCGAGCAGCTCGATGGGCTGGGCAACATGTTCTTCATAGAACCCTTAGAGTACCTGAGCTTCGTGCTGCTGATGAAGCTGTCGGCCATCGTGCTCACCGACAGTGGCGGCATACAGGAAGAGGCCCCCGGACTGGGCAAGCCTGTGCTGGTGATGCGCGACACCACCGAGCGCCCCGAGGCCGTGGAGGCTGGCACGGTGCGACTGGTGGGCACCGACCACGACCGCATCGTGGACAGCGTGTCGCTGCTGCTCAGCAATGACGAGGCCTACGCCCAGATGAGCCATGCCGTGAACCCCTACGGCGATGGCAAGGCATGTGAGAGAATCGTCAAAGCACTGAAATGAACAAGACCTTCCACAGCATACACGGAATAATTAATACTGAGTATTCTGCGTATTCTGCGGACGACAAAGCCAAATAGGAACATTGCAGCATGAGAATAGGAATACTGCTCCCCACGAATGTTTATTTCGCGCCCTACTCCAGGGTGTACACCGACATCTTCGACCAGCATGGCATCAGCTACGACATCCTGTATTTCGACAAGCGCAACCTGAACGAGTCGGCGGCCTATCGCTTTGCAGCCAACGTGAGCAGCACCGACGGCAACCTGAAGCGCTTCTGGGGCTATTGGCGCTACGCCCGTTTCCTGGCCAAGGCCATCAAGCGCGAGGGCTACGACCGCCTCATCGTCTGCGGCCCCCAGATTGCCATCTTCCTCTATCCTTTTTTGAAGAAGCACTACGCGGGGAAGTTCATCCTCGACTACCGCGACTTGTCGATAGAGCAGCGGTTTATGAAACGCTATCGCAAGCTGTTGGCCATCAGTGCCTACAACATGATTTCGTCGCCGGGCTTCAAGCGCTGTCTGCCTGAAGCCAATTACATCTTGAGCCATAATGTGAGCATCGACTTGCTGCGCAAGGCATGCTCGAATAATCGGACTGATCGGAATAATCGGATTAATCAGAATAATCAGACTACTCAGATTAATCCGACCAATCCTGTCTTCACTGTGCTCACCATCGGCGGCATTCGCGACTACGAGCAGAATGCGGCCGTGATGATGGCGCTGGCCAATCGGCCTGAGTTTGAGACTGCCTACATTGGGCGGGGCGAAGAAGGGGCCGACGTGAAGCTGCGCCAGTTGGCAGAGCGTGAGCACGTGGAGAATGTGCACTTCGAGGGCTTCTATAAAAAAGAAGATGAGCCGGGCATCATCCAGAAGGCCACGTTCTTGAACATCTTCTATCCGCGCAAGCTGTCGCACGACACGGCACTGTCGAACCGCTTCTACAGTTCGCTGCTTTTCCGCAAGCCCATGATCACCACCGCCGACACCATCCAGGGCGACTATGCCAGCAACTACGGTGTGGGCATCGCCATCAGCGACGCTGACCATTTGGCAGAGCGGCTACGCCAGTATATTGATGATTTCGACGAAGCGACATACGAGCGCAACCGCCATCAGCTGCTGCAGTCGTTCTTGAAAGATTATGAGGAGTTTGAGAAGGCTGTGCTGATGCTATGCACAACCTGATTCTGCGTCTTCCGCGTCGTCTGTGGACAAATAGTTTTTCGTCCTAATATTTTCGGAACTTCAAGCGTAGCTCGTCTGTTTGCACCACGAGCCAGTCCTTGCTGAGCGTCTGCACTTGCAGACGGTTGTCGAGGGCGTGGAGTCCGTAGGGGAAGAGCGTCTCAGGGTCGTCGATGCGCGGGTCGTCGATTTCGCGGTTGCTGAAGTGGGGGTCGTAGACGCGCAACCACTGTCCTTCGTGCTCGAATTTGCAAATCACCTCCATGTGATGGAATCCATCACTTTGGCGCAGCATCATGATGCGTCCTTGGAAGGCCCACACCTTTCCGCTCTGCCGCATGTCGGCGCTGCCGCCGGGTGTGCCATCGGGTGTGCGCAGCGTGTCGGCGGCGTAGAGCTGCCACATGCCGTCGAGGTTGCCGTTGTCGCTGGTTTCCAGCTCGCACGACATCAGAAGAATGAACAATGAACAAAGTACAATGTACGATGAGCAATGTACGAGAAACTGTTTATATTTCATTTTTCAATTCTTCAATTATTCAACTTTTCAATGCTGTTTCAGCAGTCCGCAATGGCCTACGGTGAGTTGGAATCCGATGTTGTCGCCAAGCAGGCGGCCCCTGTCGAGACCAAACCCGCACGTCAGATGCCAGCCTTTCAGACTTGAACGTTCTGAAAAGCGGTAGGTGGCCTCGGCCAGCAGACTGAAGTTGCGGCGTGGGTCGGGATAAAGATGATAGTAGGTGCCGAGTCCTTTCTGCACCGATGCCAGCAGGCGGTAGTGCAGGTTGCAGAGCGGGTCGCCGGCCAGTCCCATGTGCCAGGCCGTGAAGCGGTTGTTCTTCACTTCGATGGTGCCGTCGGTGTTGTAGATGGGCGACAAGAAGAGCGGATTGCCTATCACCTGTCCCCAGTGCTGCCAGCCCGTGAAGACGCTGTGGTTGTAGTAGTCGTCGCGGCCGGTGATATGCTCGCCGATATTGGTGGTGATGTCGTGATAGGTGGGTCCGCCTTGGTATTTCGTGGTCAGGAACTCCAGCACCACATCGTTCAGCCAAGGCAGGTGCTTCAGCTTCAGCTCGGCACCGAGCATGGCATCCTTGAAGTCGTAGATGAAATAGCGCGAGCGCTCGTGCTGGTGGGCCGTCTCCTTCTCTCCCCAGCCGTTGTAGGCGATGTGCACCATCATCGAGTTGTCCTCAAACATCTGGTCGCAATAGAGGCCGAGGTTCCAGCTGGGCTGGTCGATGTTCAGGCGCATGTTCCAGCTGCCCACGTGGTTGCCCTCCTTGTTTTTGTATTCGCCGTCGGTGATGTCGGTGCCGCCCCCGTAGAGCGCATTGATGAACGACCCCAGCCCGCTCTTGTTCTTGATGACGATGTCGTTTGGCTGATAGCTTTTGCCCCCAAACTGGCAACCGGCCTCCATCCCGAACTCCATGTTCACCTTGCCCCGTCCCAGTCGCAGATAGGCGGCCTTGGCGTGGAAGAAGGTGTTCTCGGTGCGGTGTGATGGTGGCTGCGCGAAGTGGCGTTGCCAGTCGTCGTCGGTGGTCATGCCATAGGAGCAATAGCCCTTCAGGCCCAGCCATCCCTTGGTGAAGGGCACGTTGACGTAGTCGGGGAATCCTATCTTGAGCTGTGGCACGGGCCGTGCGTTGATGCCGAAGGTCTGCGAGCCGCTGCTCAGCTCCTGGTTCTTCAGTTCCATGGGCTGCTCCTTGCTGCCCAGCGTGGCCCTGACAATCTTCCACTGCGCTTCGGCGTAAGCCTGTTGCACTACCAGCGTGCTGGTGAAGCGGCTGGCTATGGCCACGTCGGCTCCATAGCCCCACGACAGGGTGCGCGTGGTGTCGGTGTCGATGCTGCGAAACAGTCCGCCCCGCACATAGCCGTTGGTCGAGGTGAGGGCGCTCAGACCGTGCTTGTTGGCGTTGAGCCACAGCGGTGAGTGGTCGCCATCGGAGGCGGTGAACTGCGTTTCAAAGCGAAACACGGCTTGTGCATGCACCGTGGTGGTACATGCACAAGCCGACAACGTGATGACGCATAATCGCCTGAGAGAAAAAAGCGCTTCTTTCTTCAACGGCAGTCGTTGGTGCTCGCTCTTGGCGATTTACAAATCGTTATAGTCTGAGATCTGGAATGTGGATGTCTTCATGTCGCCCGTTTGGAATCCCTTCTTCAGCCAACGCTTGCGCTGCTCGCTGGTGCCGTGGGTGAACGACTCCTCGACGGCTCTGCCCTGTGCCTGCTTCTGCAGCCAGTCGTCGCCGATGGCGTGGGCCAGCTCCAGACCTTTCTCCAGGTCGCCATATTCCATCGAGTGGTTCATCTGGTCCTCGTAGTGAGCCCATACACCGGCATAGTAGTCGGCCAGCAGTTCCAGACGCACGCTGATTTGGTTGGCCTTGGTCTTGGTCGTCTTGCTCATCTGCTCGTGTGCCCTGGAGAGCGTTCCTGTCAGGTACTCCACGTGGTGTCCAATCTCATGGGCGATGACATAAGCGTAGGCAAAGGTGCTGCCCTCCACGCCCAACTGGCGCTTCATCTGCGTGAAGAACGACAGGTCGATGTAGAGCTTCTGGTCGCCAGAGCAGTAGAACGGGCCTACGCTGGCCGTGGCGCTGCCGCATGCCGACTGCACGCTGTTGGTGAAGAGCACCAGCGTGGGGTTGGTGTAGGTGCCGGCCTTGCCGTTCATGTTGTTGGGCAGGTTGTATTCCTTGAACACCTTTGTCCACACGTCTTCGGTGCTGCCCAGAATCTGCTTGCACTCCGTGGCCAGTTGCTGCTCCTCTTCGCTGAACTGTGAGGGGTCTACCTCCTCGGTCTGTCCGCCGAAGACACTGCCCAGGCCTCCGCCTTGCGTCACGGCGCCAATCACCTGGCCCAGGTCGATGCCACCGCCGCCACCGCCACCGCCTCCAAGGAGCGACATCACAATACCGATAATCACTGCCAGAATGCCACCGCCTGCGGCTGCCTTTCCTGCACTCAATCCGCGGCGATCTTCCACGTTAGAGCTCTCACGTCTTCCTGTTAGTTTCATAATTATTTGTTTTAATTAGTTTTTTCCTTTAGCCCATAGTCGTAAAACCGAGAAGGGCACTATTCGGGCACAAAATTACAAAAAAACTGCGAGGGTGCAAAAGAATTGGTTGTTTTTTTCTATTTGTATGGTTGAAAATAGTCAAATAGCCCTGGGCTATGTGCTTGTTGGCCTTTCAGGCCGTTTGTACATTGATATTCCATCACGGACGAAACATGAATTTTTAATCATTGCCCTGCGCGAGACCACCTCGAAAATTAAAAAAATATTAAAATGGATGCCTCCCAAAAACGGCTAAAGGCCCTCATATTTCGAAAATTTTCCACGAAAAAACTTTTGGCCGAAAAAACGCGAGTTTTGAGAGGGTTCGGCAAACGGCTGTCTTTCAGATGGTTGGCCTCAAAATGCCGCAAAATCCCCTTCGATGGCTCGAAAAAGTCAACGCCGAAAAAAAATTTGGCGTTGCCGTTTTCTGATAGGGCGTGCTTGCAGAAGCGGAAATCGGCCCAAAAATCGGCTAAAATACTGCACAAAACCGCCCTGGCTGTGCAAAATTCGCCTTAAAAGTCCTTCTTCCCTCGCCCCTCAACCCTGCACAAACCGCCTGAAGTGTGCATCTACCGTTCCAGAATGAAATTTTTTATTGTAAGAATTCAGGAATTTTCATTTCACATCCCTTCACATTTTTCCTCCTGTCTTAAGCGGAAATTAACTATTCAAAACATAGCCGAAACTAAACCTCTAAGCAAGGAAAGCCATCGGCAACGTTCTCCCACAGATAGCGTGCCACTTGTTATTTCGCCATTGACTGAATAAAATTCTTTTATTCTTTTCGCCATCTCGTTTTTTTTCCGTACCTTTGCACCGATTTTTCTGAAGGGCGCTGAATGAATACGGAAATACGCCATGAGGGCATTGTGGAGTCGGTGTCGGACGATGTGGTCAGAGTTCGCATCCTCCAGTCGTCGGCTTGTTCGGGCTGCAAGGTGGCCTCGCATTGCAACGCTTCCGAGATGAAAGAGAAGCTGATTGACGTGAGAACCCAAGGTGCCCGGGGCAGATGGCAGGTAGGCCAGGCGGTAGTGGTGTCTACGCAGAGTTCCATGGCAAGCCGTGCCTTGCTGTTGGCATTTGGCATGCCACTGCTGTTGATGCTGGCCGTGCTGGCCGTGGCGCTGTTGGCAGGATGTGGCGAAGGCCTTGCGGCGATGCTCGCGGTGGGAGTCCTGTTCCCCTATTTCGTTGTTTTAGCCCTCTTTCGCAACCGCATTAGTAAGTCCATAACATTTAGAATAGCTAACTGATTTTATAACTTAAAGGATAATGTATTTCATTTGGATTGCAGTCATCGTGCTTGGAGCCATAGGCGTTATTGCAGCCGTCGTGCTCTTTATCTGTTCCAAGCGCTTTGCTGTTTACGAAGATCCCCGCATTGGTCAGGTGAGCGCTTTGCTGCCCGGAGCCAACTGCGGCGGTTGTGGCTTTGCCGGTTGTGGCGGACTTGCCGATGCCTTGGTGAAGGGTGCCGATGCCGGCAGCATCGAAGGGCTGAGCTGTCCTGTGGGTGGCAGTGCCGTGATGGGGCCGGTGGCCAATTTGCTGGGCATGGCCGTTGCCAACGGCGAGCCTAAGGTGGCCGTGGTGCGTTGCAACGGCACCTGCGAGTTGCGTCCCCGCGTCTGTGAGTATGGCGGACTGCGCAGCTGTGCTGCCATGCATGCCACGGGTGCTGGCGAGACGGCCTGCGGCTATGGCTGCCTGGGTTGTGGCGACTGCGTGCAGGCCTGTCAGTTTGGTGCCATCAGCCTGAACACCGAGACGGGACTGCCCGTAGTGGACGAGGAGCGATGCACCGCTTGCGGAGCCTGTGCGAAGGCCTGCCCGCGCTCCATCATCGAGTTGCGCAAGCGCGGCCCGAAAGGGCGCCGCGTCTTCGTGGCTTGTATGAACAAGGACAAGGGAGCCGTAGCCAGGAAGGCATGCCAAGCGGCGTGCATCGGATGTGGCAAGTGCCAGAAGGAATGCCAGTTCGAAGCCATCACCATCTCGTCGGCGCTCTCCTACATCGACCCTGCCAAGTGCCGTCTCTGCCGCAAATGCGTAGAGGCTTGTCCCACCAAGGCTATCCACGCCGTTAACTTCCCCGCTCCCAAACCTGTAGAACCTACCACACCTGCAATACAACCATGAACATACGCACATTCCGCATCGGAGGTATTCACCCCGAGGAGAACAAGCTGACCCACGAGGCCCCCACGCAGGTGGCCTCGCTGCCCCGCATGGCCATCTTCCCCCTGAGCCAGCATATCGGTGCCCCTGCCGTGCCCTTGGTGAAGAAGGGCGACGTGGTGAAGGTGGGCACGCTATTGGCCGAGGCTGGCGGCTTCGTGTCGGCTCCCATCTACAGCAGCGTGAGCGGCACGGTAGACAAGATTGACACGGCTGTTGATGCCACCGGCTATCGTAAACCCTGTATCTTTGTGAAGGTCGAGGGCGATGAGTGGGAGGAAACCATCGACCGCTCCGACCGCTTGGAGCTGGTGAAAGACCATCCGGAGCTTTCGCCCGAAGAAATCGTGGCCCGCATCAAGAATGCCGGCGTGGTGGGCATGGGCGGTGCCTGCTTCCCCACGTTTATCAAGCTCATGCCGCCACCCACTGCCAAAGCCGAGTGCGTCATCATCAACGCCGTGGAGTGCGAGCCATACATCACCGCCGACTATCGGCTGATGATGGAGCATGCCGACGAGATACTGGTGGGCCTGCAGCTGCTGATGAAAGCAGCCAAGGTGAAGCGCGGCTACATTGGCATAGAGACCAACAAGCCCAAGGCCATCGACCTGCTCACGCGGAAGTGTGCCGAAGCCTTTGCCGCTACGGAATACCAAGTCGAGGTGGTGCCCCTGAAGCAGCGCTACCCACAGGGTGGCGAGAAGCAGCTGGTGGATGCCGTCATTCGCCGTCAGGTGCCCGCGCCGCCCGCCATCCCCGTCAACGTGGGAGCCATCGTGCAGAATGTGGGCACGGCCTTCGCCGTCTATCAGGCGGTGATGAAGCACAAGCCCCTTTTCGAGCGTTACACCACCGTCACCGGCAAGCGGCTGGCAAAGCCCGGCAACTTCCTGGTGAGGATGGGCACGCCCATGGCCGAACTTATCGAAGCCTGTGGCGGCATGCCCGATGGCGACAACAAGCTGTTGGCGGGTGGCCCGATGATGGGCAAGGCCCTCACCACCGCCGAGGTGCCCATCTGCAAAGGCACGAACAGCGTCACCATCCTCAGTGGCGATGATGCCCGCCGCCAGGAGCCGCAGCCCTGCATACGCTGCGCCAAGTGCGTGGGCGCGTGCCCCATGGGGCTGGAGCCTTATCTGCTGGCCAAGCTGTCGGAGCATAAGAGCTGGGAGCGCGCCGAGCACGAGGACATCGTGAGTTGCATTGAGTGCGGCTCGTGCCAGTTCACCTGCCCTGCCCACCGCCCCCTGCTCGACCATATCCGACAGGGCAAGCAAACGGTGATGGGAATCATCAGAAGCAGGAAGTAGCCCCTAGCCCCCCTTGCGACTGCGCCAGCAAGGGCCGCGCGAATACGCGCTACACCCAACCGCGCGGTAGGGGAGGGGAGCACACCCGGCACCTCCCGCAGGGGAGGGGAGCTGAAATCGTTTTGTAAATGCTTTTTTATTAATGATTATATAATGGAGTCAAGTTTAAAAGAATCTAATACAGTCTCCCGCACGGGAGGGGAGGGGCCACGACTGGTCGTATCCCTTTCCCCCCATGCCCACGGCACCGACAGCGTGGAGCGCAACATGCGGGGCGTCATCATCGCCTTGTTGCCGGCGCTGCTCGTGTCGTTCCTTTACTTCGGATTGGGCTCGGCCATCGTGTGTCTGTCGAGCGTGGCGGCATGCGTCTTCTTCGAGTGGGCCATCAGCAAGTATATCTTGAAGAACCCCCGCCTCACCATCACCGATGGCTCGGCTGCGCTGACGGGCATCCTGCTGGGCATGAACCTGCCGTCGAACCTGCCCATCTGGATCATCGTCATCGGCGCCCTCTTTGCCATCGGCGTGGGCAAGATGACGTTTGGCGGCTTGGGCAACAACCTGTTCAACCCCGCCTTAGTGGGGCGCTGCGCCCTGCTGGTGGCCTTCCCTGCCCAGATGACCAGTTGGCCTGAGCCAGGACAGCTGCTCAGCTACACCGATGCCGTCACTGGTGCCACCCCTCTGGCTGTGATGAAAGAAGCCATCAAGACGGGCGACATCAGCGTGCTCGACCGGTTGCCCGATGCCTTCAGTCTGCTGCTGGGCGACTACTCGCTGGGCGGCGGTGCTGGCACCATTGGCGAGATTTGCGGTCTGGCGCTGCTGGCAGGAGGTGCCTATATGCTGTGGAAGAAGATCATCACCTGGCACATCCCCGTGAGCATCATCGCCACCGTGTTTGTGTTCAGTGCTGTGATGCACCTCATCAGTCCCATCTATGCCGACCCCACCACGGTGATACTTAGTGGCGGACTGCTGCTGGGCGCCATCTTCATGGCCACCGACTATGTCACCTCGCCCATGACACCGCGTGGGCAAATCATCTACGGCGTCAGCATCGGATTGCTCACCATCATCATCCGCAACTGGGGCAGCTATCCCGAGGGTATGTCGTTTGCCATCCTCATCATGAACGCCTTCACGCCGCTCATCAACAATTACGTCAAACCCAAACGATTCGGAGAGGAGGCAGCCAAATGAAGAAACTTGATTCAACCCTCACTAATATGGTGGTGGTGCTCACCGCCGTGGCCGTCGTCATGGGCGGCGTGCTGGCATGGGTGAACCATCTGACCAGCGGTCCCATCAACGAGCAGAAGCAGATAGCGCTGCAGAATGGCATCAAGGCCGTGATGCAAGCCGATGGCGAGCTGGCCGTCAGTGCCACCGACACCATACGGCAGACCGATGCCAAGGGCAAGGAGCTGACGTACATCGTCTACCACACGGAGAAAGGCTCGGCCGTGGAGAGCACCACCATGGGCTTCGGCGGCAACCTGAAGGTGCTGGTGGGCTTCGATGCTGAAGGTCGCATCCTGGGCTACACCCTGCTGGAGCATCAGGAGACGCCGGGACTGGGTGCCAAGGCCGACCAATGGTTCCAGAAAGGGCAGAAGGGCGACATCATCGGCCGCAATCCTGCCGATGGTCTGGTAGTGAAGAAAGACGGTGGCGACGTGGATGCCATCACCGCATCGACCATCACCAGCCGCGCCTTCCTGCGGGCCATCACCAATGCCTATAACGCCTACAAAGGACAGGCTGCCGACGCCACGACGGGAGCAACTTCAAAAGGGAGTGAAAGAGAAGTGAAAAAAGAATGAAAGTGGAGTGAAAGGGACATCACTCCTCCTCATAGCAAAACTTAAGTCCCTTTCACTCCCCCTTCACTCCCCCTTCACTCCCCCTTACTAAAAAAACGTAACAAAATGAACTATATAAGTATCGTCAAGAATGGCATCGTCAAGGACAACCCCACGTTTGTCCTGATGCTGGGCATGTGTCCCACGCTGGCCACCACCACGTCGGCCCTGAATGGTCTGTCGATGGGCTTGGCCACCATGGTGGTGCTCATCTGCACCAATTTCGTCATCTCGCTGCTGAAGAATCTCACGCCCGACAAGGTGCGCATCCCCGTGTTCATCGTGGTCATCGCCGCTTTCGTCACTGTGCTGCAGTTGGTCATCAAGGCCTTCCTGCCCTATGTCGACAAGGCCTTGGGACTCTTCATCCCCCTCATCGTGGTGAACTGCGTCATTCTGGGGCGTGCCGAGGCTTTCGCCGCCAAGAACTCGCCGGTGGCCTCGCTCTTCGACGGCATCGGCATCGGCTTGGGCTTCACGCTGGGCCTCACGCTGTTGGGCATTGTGCGCGAGCTGCTGGGTGCGGGCAGCATCTTCGGCTTCACGCTGTTGCCCGAGACCTACAACATCCTGCTCTTCATCCTGCCGCCGGGAGCCTTCATCACTCTGGGTTACCTCATCGCCATCGTCAATAAACTAAAGAAAGCATAAGCCATGGAATACTTGCTGATATTTATCTCTGCCATCTTCGTCAACAACATCGTGTTGGCGCAGTTCCTCGGCATCTGTCCCTTCCTGGGCGTATCTAAAAAGATCGACACCTCGCTGGGCATGTCGGCCGCCGTGGCCTTCGTCATGGTGCTGGCCACCATCGTCACCTGGCTGGTGCAGACCTACGTGCTCACCCCTTATGGTCTTGACTATCTGCAGACCATCGTCTTCATCCTCGTCATCGCTTCGCTGGTGCAGATGGTGGAGATAGTGCTGAAGAAGGTGTCGCCGCCCCTCTATCAGGCACTGGGCATCTTCCTGCCCCTCATCACCACCAACTGCGCCGTGCTGGGCGTGGCCATCCTGGTGATTCAGAAGGACTACAACCTGGCGCAGTCGGTGATGTACGCCTTCAGCACCGCCTTGGGTTTTGGCTTGGCACTCACCGTGTTTGCCGGCATGCGCGAGCAGCTGGAGCTGAGCGATGTGCCGCGTGGCATGCGTGGCATGGCCATCGTGCTCGTCAGCGCCGGATTGCTCAGTCTGGCCTTTATGGGCTTCTCGGGTGTCGACGGCGGCCTGCGCACGCTCTTTGGACTCGACTGATGGGCCGTCGCGTCAGGCGTTTTTGTGCTGCGGGGCACCTGACATAATTTGGAGCGCTCCAAATAAAAATTTGGCGTTGACTTTTTACAATTTGGAGCGCTCCAAATTTTCGTGGGGCGTATGTCCTCTTCAAACGAAAGCCCCAAGACCATTTTTTATTACTGCTGCTTTTTATTATTGCCGCTTGATTCATAAAAAAATAGAAAAAGTGGCTATTATTATGGTGTTTCAATAAAAAATGTGTACCTTTGCAAAATCAAATGAAAACCAGAAGCTTTTTATGGAGTTTACTGCCAAACAAATCGCTGAGCTGATAGGTGGCCGTGTGGAAGGTAACGAACAGTCCACCGTTAGCACTTTTGCCAAGATTGAAGAGGGACGCGAAGGGGCCATCTCCTTCCTTTCCAATCCCAAATACACCCATTATCTTTATGAAACCAAGTCGTCGGTGGTGCTCATCAACGATGACCTGGAGTTGGAAGGTCCTGTGAAGACCACGCTGATTCGCGTGAAAAACGCCTACGAGGCCGTGGCCCGTCTGCTGCAGTTCTATGAGCAGATGAAGCCCCGCAAGAAGGGCATCGACCCGTTGGCGTTCGTCTCGCCCAAGGCCACCATCGGCACCGACGTTTACATTGGTCCCTTTGCCTGTATTGGCGATGGTGCCACCATCGGCGACGGCACCCAGGTCTATCCCCACGTGGTCGTAGGCGACGGGGTGACCATCGGCCAGCAGTGTCTGCTCTATCCCAACGTGACCATCTATCAGGGGTGTAAGGTGGGCAACCGCGTCACCATCCATGCGGGCAGTGTGGTCGGTGCCGACGGCTTCGGCTTCGCCCCCAACCAAGATGGCTACGACAAGATTCCGCAGATAGGCATTGTGGTCATCGAGGACGATGTGGAGATAGGTGCCAACACGTGCATCGACCGCAGCACCATGGGCCAGACCATCATCCACCGTGGCGTGAAGCTCGACAACCTCATCCAGGTGGCCCACAACTGCGAGATTGGCGAGAACACGGTGATGTCGGCTCAGGTAGGTCTGGCTGGCAGCACAAAGATTGGCGCTTGGTGCATGGTGGGTGGTCAGGCAGGCTTTGCAGGGCACATCCAAGTGGCCGACAAGACCTTCGTGGGTGCCCAGTGCGGCGTCATCAGCAACACCAAGGGACAGGGACAGCAGCTCATCGGCTCGCCCGCCATGGATCCCAAGGTTTACTTTAAGGGCATGGCCGTGATGAAGAATCTTCCCCAGATGTATCGCGAACTGAACGAGCTGAAGAAGCGGGTGGAGGAGTTGTCTGGCAATAAGTGAATTCGCTGGCCAAAGAGAACTTTCAAGAAGACACAAAAGAATAAACGATAGAAAAATGAAGCAGAAAACCTTGAGAGGCAGCTTCTCGCTCTGCGGGAAAGGTCTGCATACCGGACTGAGCCTGACGGTGACGTTCAATCCAGCACCCGAGAACCATGGCTATAAGATTCAGCGCATCGACCTGGAAGGCATGCCCACCATTGATGCCGTGGCCGAAAAGGTGGTAGACACGCAGCGCGGCACCGTGCTGGGACAGGGCGATGTGCGCGTGAGCACTGTGGAGCACGCCCTCAGCGCCCTCTATGCCTTGGGCATCGACAACTGTCTGATACAGGTGAGCGGACCGGAGTTCCCCATCCTCGACGGCTCAGCCCTGCAGTATGTGGAGAAGATTCGCGAAGTGGGCATCGAGGAGCAGAACGCGCCAAAGGACTGGTATGTCATCCGCAAGAAGATAGAAGTGAAGGACGAGGAGAGCGGTTCGTGCATCACCATCCTGCCCGACGATGAGTTCTCGCTGACGACGATGTGCTCGTTTGAGTCGAAGTTCATCAATTCGCAGTTTGCCACCCTCGACGACATCCACAAGTATGCCGAGGAGATTGCCGGAGCCCGCACCTTCGTGTTTGTGCGCGATTTGGAGCCGCTGCTGCAGGCCAACCTCATCAAGGGCGGCGACCTCGACAATGCCATCGTCATCTACGAGCGGCAGACCACGCAGGAGCGCCTCGACAAGTTGGCCGACATGCTGCATGTGGAGCACCGCGATGCCACCGAGCTGGGCTATGTGCAGCACAAGCCGCTGGTGTGGGAGAACGAGTGCACGCGCCACAAGCTGCTCGATGTCATTGGCGATATGGCCCTCATCGGCCGTCCCATCAAGGGGCGCATCGTCGCCACTCGGCCAGGCCATACAATAAATAATAAGTTCGCGCGCGAAATGCGCAAGGAGATTCGCAAGCACGAGATACAGGCTCCGTTCTACGATCCCAACGAGCAGCCGGTGATGGATGTGAACCGCATCCGCGAGCTGCTGCCCCA
Source organism: uncultured Prevotellaceae bacterium (assembly GCA_902790625.1). Lineage (GTDB taxonomy): Bacteria > Bacteroidota > Bacteroidia > Bacteroidales > Bacteroidaceae > Prevotella. The sequence goes on from CADASP010000021.1 coordinate 28,494, forward strand.
CCGCTATCCCATGCAGCTGGTGGACAAGGTCATCGAGATTGGCCCCAACAGCATCGTCGGCGTGAAGAACATCACGGCCAACGAGCCTTTCTTCCAAGGGCACTTCCCGCAGGAGCCCGTTATGCCCGGCGTGCTGCAGGTGGAGGCCATGGCACAGGTGGGCGGTCTGCTGGTGCTGAACAGCGTGGAGGAACCTGAGCGCTGGAGCACCTATTTCTTGAAGATTGACGGTGTGAAGTTCCGCCAGAAGGTGGTGCCGGGCGACACGCTGCTCTTCAAGGTCGAGATGTTGGCCCCCCTGCGCCACGGCATCTCCACGATGAAAGGCTATGTCTTCGTGGGCGACAAAGTCGTTTCGGAAGCATCATTCACTGCACAAATCGTCAAAAACAAATAAATGAACAAGATACATCCTTTAGCCGTCGTTGACCCTAATGCTCAGCTGGGCGACAACAACGAGATTGGCCCCTTCTGCGTGATTGATGCCAATGTGGTGATGGGCGACAACAACAGGTTGCTCAACAGCGTCACCATCCACACCGGTGCGCGCATCGGCTCCGACAACGAGTTCTTCCCTGGCGCCAGCATCTCCACCAAGCCGCAGGACTTGAAGTTCAAGGGCGAGGAGAGCCTGTGCATCCTCGGCAACAACAACAGCATCCGCGAGAATGTCACCATCAGCCGGGGCACCGCCTCGCGCGGCAAGACCGTGGTGGGCAATGGCAACCTGCTCATGGAGAACATGCACATCGCCCACGACTGCATCATCGGCAACGGCTGCATCATCGGCAACAGCACCAAGTTTGCCGGCGAGGTGGAAGTGGACGACTTTGCCATCATCTCGGCCGAGGTGCTCTTCCACCAGTTCATTCGCATTGGCAGCTATGTGATGGTGCAGGGCGGAAGCCGCACCAGCCAGGACATCCCCCCCTATATCGTGGCAGGCAAGGAACCCATCCGCTTTGCGGGCATCAACCTGATAGGGCTGCGCCGCCGTGGCTTCAGCAATGAAACCATCGAGATGATTCACGATGCCTATCGCATCATCTACGCCCAGGGCATCATCAAGGACGGCATCGCCAATGCCCGTGCCAAGTATCCCGACTCGAAGGAGGTGGACTACATCTGCTCCTTCATAGAGAAATCAAAAAGAGGCATCATCAGGTAAATGAAGACCCTCATCGTAGTCACCGGACCGACGGCTGTGGGTAAGACGGCTCTTTGTATCAATATTGCCCGCCATTTCGGCATACCCATCATCAATGCCGACAGCCGACAGATTTACCGTGAACTGCGCATAGGTACTGCCGCACCTACCGAAGAACAGCTTCGGCAGGTGCGGCACTATTTTGTTGGTACACTCTCGCTCGACGACTACTACAACGCCTCCATCTACGAGCAACAGGTGATGGAGTTGCTGCCACAGCTCTTTGCCACGTCGGCCTTTGCCCTGCTTTCTGGCGGCTCTATGATGTATATCGATGCCGTGTGCAATGGCATCGACGACATCCCCACCGTCGACGACGCGACGCGTGCCACCATGAAGCGGCGCCTGACCACCGAGGGGTTGGAGGCGCTCTGCGAAGAGCTGCGCCGCCTCGACCCCGAACACTACGCCATCGTGGACCGGCAGAATCCGCGCCGCGTGGTGCATGCTTTGGAGATTTGCCACATGACGGGCCGCACCTATACCTCGTTTCGCAAGAACGAACGTAAGGCGCGCCCTTTCAATATAGTTAAAATCGGCCTCAACCGTCCCCGCGAGGAGCTTTATCAGCGTATCAACGCCCGCGTGGACCAGATGATGGCCGACGGACTGCTCGACGAGGCCCGCCACCTGCTGCCCCGCCGCCACCTGAATGCGCTGAACACCGTGGGTTACAAGGAGATGTTTGCGCATCTCGACGGCACATGGACACTCGACGAGGCCGTGGAGCGCATGAAGGGCAACACCCGCCGCTATGCCCGCAAGCAGCTCACTTGGTTCAAGAAAGATTCTGAGGTTAATTGGTTTACACCCGATGATCAAGACAATATTATCCACCATATTCAAAGTCATTGCTAAGCCTTTCCATTGGTATGCAATGCTCTACAAGGGACGGCCGTGGTATATCAAGATGCTCTCGGCCGTGGGCTCCTTCATCCTTTTCATCATCCTTTATTTAGGTGCCGTCGACATCAACTTCCTGGGACTCTTCGGGCGCTCGCCCAGCATGAAGACCATCCTGAGCACGCGGCCCGCCCAGGCATCGGAAATCTACAGCGCCGACGGCGTGCTCATTGGCAAGTTCTTCAACGAGAACCGCACGCCGGTGAAGTACGAAGAGGTGAACCCCGTGTTCTGGAATGCGCTCGTCGACACCGAGGACGAACGCTACTACAGCCATTTCGGCATCGACGTGCCCGCGTTCTTCGCTGCGCTGAAGGACTATGTGCTGCACAACGATGCCCGTGGCGCATCAACCCTCACGCAGCAGTTGGCCAAGAACCTCTTCCGCATGCGCAACGCCTATTCCACCGGACTGTTAGGCAAGATTCCGGGGCTGGGCATGTTGGTGATGAAGAGCAAGGAGTGGGTGACGGCCATGAAGCTGGAGTGGAACTTCACGAAGGAGGAGATACTGACGATGTATGCCAACACCGTCGATTTCGGCTCGGGCGCCTACGGCATCAAGACCGCTTGCAAGACTTACTTCGGCACCACGCCCTCAGAGCTGCGCCCCGAGCAGGCCGCCGTGCTCGTGGGCATGCTCAAGGCCACCACCACCTACAATCCACGGCTCAACCCCGAGAACAGCCAGCGCCGGCGCAATGTGGTGCTGACCAACATGCTGCAGCACGGCCACCTGAGCCAGGCACTCTACGACAGCATCTGTCCTGAACCCATCAAGCTCGACTATTACGTGGAGAACGTCTACGACGGTCAGGCCACTTATTTCCGTCAGGCGTTGGACGACAACATCCAGCAGTGGTGCCACGCCCATGGCATCGACCCCTATACCGATGGCCTGAAGATCTACACCACCATCGATTCGCGCATGCAGCATTATGCCGAGCAGGCCGCCAACGAGCAGATGCGGAACATCCAGGCCAGCTTCAACCAGCACTGGCAAGGCATGAACCCCTGGCAGGACGAGCACTACCACGAGATTCCCGACTTCATCGAGAACTGCGCCCGCCGTCTGCCCGTGTTCAAGAAGCTGCAACAGCAATATCCCGACCAGCCCGACTCGGTGTGGGCCAAGTTGAATGAGCCTCACGAGATGCAGCTGTTCAGCTACGATGGCAACATCACGCGGCAGATGAGCACCCTCGACTCGCTGCGCTACATCTGCCGCTTCATGCACTGCGGCTTCGTGGCGTTGGAACCCCTCACCGGACATATCAAGGCGTGGGTGGGCGACGTGGACTTCGACACGTGGAAATACGACAAGGTGACGGCTCTGCGACAGCCCGGCTCCACCTTCAAGCTCTTCGTCTACACCGAGGCCATGAACCAGGGCATGACACCCAACAAGCCCTATCTCGACACCTACTACCGCATCGGTGGCAACTGGACTCCCCACAACGCCAACGGCTCCGTCAGTGGTGCCCACATGACGCTCCGCTCGGCTTTTGCCCACAGTGTGAACACCATCGCCGCCCGTCTGGGGCAGGATGTGGGCATAGAGCACGTGGCCCGCACGGCCCACAAGATGGGCATCAAGAGCCACTTGGAGGAGCTGCCGTCGCTCGCTCTTGGCGCCAGCGATGTGTGTCTGCTCGAGCTGGTCAATGCCTACTGCACGGTGGTGAACGACGGGCAGGTGCACGAACCAGTGTTCTACACCCGCATCCTCGACCGCGACGGCAACGAAATCTTCCGTGCACAGGATGAGCAGCACGAAGCCATCCCCTATCGCAGTGCCTTCTTCATGCAGCAGATGCTGATGGGAGGCCTCAGTGGCACCAGCTGGAGCCTGCGCCAATACATCGGCCCCTATCAGACCGACACCGACTTCGGCGGCAAGACCGGCACGTCGAACAATCACAGCGATGCCTGGTTTGTGGGCATCTCGCCCCGCTTGGTCTGCGGAGCCTGGGTGGGCGGCGAGTATCGCGCCATCCACTTCCGCACCGGCGCGCTGGGGCAGGGCAGCAAGACCGCGTTGCCCATCTGCGGACGGTTCTTGAAGTCGGTGTTCAGCGACGACAACTTCAGTCAGTATCACGCCAAGTTCGCACCCTGTCGCGATGAGTCTATCTTAGCCAGCCAATACAGCGGCGGCTATGCGCCCAACCCCATCGACAGCTTGCTGCGCTTCCGTCCGTCCGACCTTGAGGATGCTGCCGACGACGAGGTGATTATCAACTATCAGCCTGAGGCAACCGACACGCCCGAAGCATCGCCGTCGGCCACCGAGGGGGGAGCTGCCACGCCCCCAGCGCAGACTCCAGTCGGCACCGATGGAGGGAATGCCGGAGCCGTTTCAGAATGAACGCATGGAGCTCGACCTCGACAACAAGGAGTGGCAGGATGCCCTGCAAATCGTAGACTTCACGCGCCGCTCGCTCTTCCTCACGGGCAAGGCGGGCACGGGCAAGTCGACGTTCTTGCGCTATGTGGTGCAGCACACGAAGAAGAAGTGCGTGGTGCTGGCTCCCACGGGCATTGCCGCCATCAACGCCGGGGGACAGACGCTCCACTCGTTCTTCAAGCTGCCCTTCCACCCTTTGCTCCCTAACGACACGCGCTTCGACCGTCGCCACATCAAGGAGTCGCTGAAGTACACCAGTGCCCATCGCCGCTTGTTGCGCGAGCTGGAGCTGATCATCATCGACGAGATTTCGATGGTGCGGGCCGACATCATCGACTTCATCGACAAGGTGCTGCGCCTCTATACCCGCAACTACGAGCCCTTCGGCGGCAAGCAGTTGCTGCTCGTTGGCGACATCTACCAGCTGGAGCCGGTGCTGAGGGAGGACGACCGCCAGCTGCTGCGCCCCTTCTATCAGAGTGCTTATTTCTTCAATGCCAAGGTGTGGCAGCAGATGCAGCTCGTGAGCATCGAGCTGCGCAAGGTGTATCGTCAGAAGGACGACCACTTCATCGCCATGCTCGACCGCATACGTCAGAACCAGGCCACACAATCCGACATCGATGCCCTGAATAGGCAGGTGCAGCCCCTCCCCCACCAGCCCCTCCCCCAACCCCTTCCTGCAGGGAGGGGAGCGGTCAGCTTTGCTGATGGAAAGACTATATACTCCCCTCCCTCTCAGGGAGGGGCAGGGGGTGGGTCTGCAGGGTCTGCTTCTCTTTGCATCACCCTCGCCACCCGCCGCGACACCGTAGACTACATCAACGAGCAGCGGCTGGCCGAACTCGACGGTGCGCCCACCGTCTTTCGCGGATGGGTGGAGGGCGACTTCCCCGAATCATCCTTCCCCACGCCCATCGAGCTGCAGGTGAAGCTGGGCGCTCAGGTCATCTTCATTCGCAACGACAAGGAAAAGCGATGGGTGAACGGCACGCTGGGCATCATCACCGAGGTGGACGAGGAGGAGGGCGTCATCACCGTGCAGACCGACGAAGGCCACGACTATGCGGTGGAGCGCGAGGTGTGGGAGAACATGCGCTACGCCTTCAACGAGAAAGAAGAGAAGATTGAGGAGCAGCTCTTGGGCACCTACACCCAGTTCCCCCTGCGCTTGGCGTGGGCCATCACCGTGCACAAGAGCCAGGGCCTGACGTTCAACCAGGTGAACATCGACTTCACGGGCGGTGCCTTTGCCGGTGGGCAGACCTACGTGGCGCTGTCGCGCTGCACCTCGCTGCAAGGCATCACCCTCGTGGCCCCCATCCGTAGGCAAGACATCTTCGTAAGGGGCGAGGTGGTGCAGTTTGCCACCCGCTACAACGACCCCGTGGCCATCAACCAGGCCATGCAGGAGGGGAAGGCCGACCGGCATTATCGCGATGCCATCCACGCTTTCGACCGTGGCGACTTCCAGCAGTTTCTCGACCATTTCTTTCTGGCCATCCACGCGCGCTACGACCTCGAGAAACCCGTGGCCCGCCGCTATATCCAGCGCAAGCTGCAAGTCATCAACCGTCAGCGCGACGAGATAGCAGCCCTCAAGGAGGCCGCGCGGCAAACCAACGAAAAGTTGCGCCGCTTGGCTGCCGAATACACGCTGATGGGCAAGGAGTGCGAGCGCGAACACATGCGCGACGCAGCCATGAGAAACTACGAAAAAGCCCTCGAAGTGTACCCCGAAGCCAATGATGCACGCCGAAGGCTGAAAAAGTTGAAAAAGTAAACGTTTGCACCTTTTTTTGCCATACATCAAAAAGTTGTGCTCCCGCACAACGATTTTTTACAAAAAAAGTTTAAGAAATGTTTGGTGCATTAAGAAAAGTTTACTATCTTTGCACCGTTATCCTGAAAACAATCTTTTTACCTTAAAAGAACTAATACCTATTGAAGATAGAAGCGATCGACTGTGAAGCCCGTCGCTTTTTTTTTATGTCCCTACTTTTTCAAGCAGAAACACAGACCGTGTTGTGACGCTCAGGCACGTGTGGTGAACTCCTATATACTCCCCGCCCTCCCAGGGAGGGGTAGGGGGGAGGGTCTTCCCCTTGCAGGGGCGGGGGGGGCGGCGGACAAACCCGCTCAGTTGGATTTGCCGCCCGAACTGCACCGTAGGGACGGCCCCCCAAGTCCGTCCGCGTGGGAAATTGCTTGCGGACGGAGACAAGGCCTGTCCCTACCGAATGTGCGCACGAATCCTATTTAAAACCTGTAATACCCGGTTCGCTTAGGTGGGGACTCCCATGGCGAACTGAGTTGTTACAAAATTGAACACCCGATGGCTAATGATCGGAAAGATTGTAAAGATTTTTCAAAACAAAATTTGTTCACGATTTCGAGGCATTCTGGAGCGAAAAACGCCCGTTTGGGAGCATTGTTCGGCTCTCGCCAGATGAAAAACCGATGGGGAAAAGCCAAATTTTTGCACACACACCATGGTTTTGTGCACGTTTTTTGCCCCTATTTGGTGCCTTTTTGCGGTTTTGTAAGCACGCCAAAAAATAAAACGGCAACGCCAAATTTTTTTTCGGCGTTGACTTTTTGAAGCCAGAGATGCCCATTTTTCGCTAAATCAAGCCCAATCGGTTGAATGACAATTATTTAGCAAACTCTCTCAAAATTCAAAAATTTTCGACCAAAAGTTTTCTCGCGCAGAATTTTTGAATTATGGAGGGGTTAAATGGCCATTTTTGTCAATATCTTTCAGAAAACTCGTCCTGGCAAGTCACTTCCGCTTTTGAACACAGGTGTGCCCTGTTTTGACGTTCTCTTGAATCAAAAAAGTTGCTAATAGTTACAGACCCCTCCCCTTGCAGGGGCGGGGGGAGCAGCGGAGATGTCGCGCATCATCATCAGCTTGCAGGTCTATATACTCCCCCTCCCTACAGGGAGGGGCAGGGGGAGGGTCTTCAGGAGGAGGGTCTTCCCCTTGCAGGGGCGGGGGGGAGCAGCGGAGATGTCGCGCATCATCATCAGCTTGCAGGTCTATATACTCCCCTCCCTACAGGGAGGGGCAGGGGGAGGGTCTTCAGGGGGAGGGTCTTCCCCTTGCAGGGGCAGGGGGCGGCAGACATATTAGTAGATGCTCTCACGCTTTATGGCCCGCACGTGGAGGATGAGTCCTACAATGACGAGGGCAAGTGCGAGGAGCAGTAGTGGGGTGATAAAAGTAGCTTGAAGCAGGTGGAGACAAACGAGCAGCATCACGCCGACGACCATGACGACGATGCCAACAAAAGGCTTCGGGCTTTTTCTTTCGTCCTTTTCTGCTCCTTCTTCTTTCTTTGAAGGGTGTGTCATTTTCCACCCTGCGACGATTCCAGCGATTGCAATGAGAAGATATCTGACGTAGTCGAGAATCTCGTTTTGGAGTGGCGGAGAGAACATGAAAGTCACAGCAATAATAACCAAAACGATGGCTATCGAGGCTGCAATGATGCTGAATCTTGGTCGTTTCATAAAAAATGCACTGTATCGGAGTGCAAAAGTACGAAAAAGTTTTTGCTATTTCGCAAAAAATGAGTACCTTTGCACCCGCATTTTGCAAAAATAACATTTATAAACAATTAAACAACGTATGAATCAGTACGAAACCGTTTTCATTTTGACTCCCGTTTTGTCTGACGATCAGACAAAGGAAACGGTCGAAAAGTTCAAGAAAGTGCTTGCCGACAGCAACGCTGAGATTGTGAACGAAGAGGCCTGGGGACTGAAGAAACTGGCTTACCAGATTGAGAAGAAGAACTCTGGCTTCTATTTCCTGCTTGAGTTCAAGGCTGAGCCAGAAGTGATTAAGACACTGGAGACCGCCTATCGCCGCGACGAGAAGGTGATTCGCTTCCAGACCGTGAAGCTCGACAAGTTTGCTGCCGAGTATGCCGAGAAGCGCCGCAAGAAGTATCAAACTAAAGTAGAGGAGGCTTAAACCATGGCAGAACAATCAGAAATCCGTTACCTCACCGCTCCTTCCATCGACACCAAGAAGAAGAAGTATTGCCGTTTCAAGAAGCTCGGCATCAAGTATGTTGACTATAAGGACCCCGAGTTCTTGAAGAAGTTCCTCAACGAGCAGGGAAAGATTCTGCCCCGCCGCATCACTGGCACTTCGCTGAAGTTCCAGCGCCGCGTGGCCCAGGCCGTGAAGCGTGCACGCCAGATTGCACTGCTGCCTTACGTAACCGACATGATGAAGTAAAACTTTAGGAGGACGCAAGACTATGGAATTGATTTTGAAAGAAGACATTATCGGTCTGGGATTCAAGAACGATATCGTGAACGTGAAGTCGGGCTACGGCCGCAACTACCTGATTCCTCAGGGCAAGGCCGTCATCGCCTCCGAGAGTGCCAAGAAGATTTTGGCCGAGAACCTGCGCCAGCAGGCTCACAAGCTGGCCGCTCAGAAGGCTGCTGCCGAGGAGCGCGGAAATGCACTGGGTGGTATCTCCCTCACCATTCCCGCCAAGGTGGGACTCACGGGCCAGCTCTATGGCTCGGTGAACGTGAACATTGTGGCCGAGGAGCTGAAGAAGCTGGGCCACGACATCGACCGCAAGATCATCACTATGAAGGACATCAAGAAGGTGGGCGACTATGTGGCCCTGGTGCACTTCCACAAGGAGGTGACCGTCGAGATTCCTGTGAAGGTGGTGGCCGAGAATCAGCCCGAAGAGGAAGCTGCTCCCGCCGTGGAGGAGGCTCCCGCTGCTGTGGAGGAAGCTCCCGTCGAGGAGGCTCCCGTGGAGGAGGCCGAAGAGGCTCCCGCAGCCGAATAAGGCATTTTGCTTGTTGATAATATCAATCCCAGCTGCTCGTGTCGAGTGGCTGGGATTTTTTCTTTGTTCCACCAAAATCGGGCCAATCTCCCGCAAAATGCCACGGATTGTCGCTTTTTTTCGCCCTGTATGCAAAAAAACGGACAAAAAGCTTGGCGGTTTGAACAGATTGTTGTAATTTTGCAGCCAGAATTACAAATCGAAACATTTTCAATCGATATGGTGGGAATTGCAAACTATTGGTGGTGGCGCAGCTCAAGATTCGAACAATCGTGAGAAGATAGCCCGTACCAATAAGTTTGTACCAGAGAGATACTGAGAGGCCTGTCGTTCTTGCGGCGGGCCTCTCTTTTTGATGAAGTGGAATGTTATAACACAAAAACGATATGAAAGCAAATTATCAAGTAGACAAAAACGGTTTCTATGGAGAGTTCGGGGGCGCCTACGTGCCCGAGATTCTCTACAAGTGCGTCCACGACCTGCAGGAGGCTTATCTGCCCATTGTGGAGAGCGCGGCATTCAAGCAGGAGTATCACGCCCTGCTGAAAGACTATGTAGGACGGCCATCGCCGCTCTATTATGCCAAGCGGATGAGCGAGCACTACGGTTGCCAGCTCTATCTGAAGCGCGAAGACCTGAACCACACGGGAGCGCACAAGATCAACAACACCATCGGCCAGATTCTGCTGGCCAAGCAGATGGGCAAGACGCGCGTCATCGCCGAGACAGGAGCCGGACAGCATGGCGTGGCCACGGCCACGGTGTGCGCGCTGATGAACATGAAGTGCGAGGTGTTTATGGGGGCCACCGACGTGGAGCGCCAGCACACCAACGTGGAGCGCATGAAGATGCTGGGAGCCGAGGTGCACCCCGTGCGCACCGGCAACATGACGCTGAGCGACGCCTGCAGCGAGGCCATCCGCGACTGGTGCTGCCATCCCGCCGACACCTTCTACATCGTGGGGTCTACCATGGGGCCGCATCCCTATCCCGACCTGGTGGCGAGGATGCAGAGCGTCATCAGCGAGGAGATTAAATGGCAGCTCGAGGAGAAGATTGGGCGCGGCTATCCCGACTACCTCATCGCCTGCATCGGGGGCGGAAGCAACGCCGCAGGCACCATCTACCACTACATGGACGACGAGCGTGTGAAGATAGTGCTGGCCGAGGCGGGCGGACACGGATGGGACACCGACTACACGGCTGCCACCATCCATCGAGGCACCGTGGGCATCCTGCATGGGGCGAAGATGCTGGTGATGCAGGACGAGGACGGGCAGATAGAGGAGGCCTTCACCATCTCGGCCGGTCTCGACTATCCCGGCGTGGGACCCATGCACTGCAACATGGCGAAGAAGGGCAGGACGCAGGTGCTGAGCATCAACGACGACGAGGCCATCTACGGCGGCTACGAGCTGACGCGGATGGAGGGCATCATCCCCGCCATCGAGAGCGCCCATGCCATCGCAGCACTGAAGAAGCTCAGCTTCAAGCCCGACGACGTGGTGGTGCTCACCGTCAGTGGACGTGGCGACAAGGATGTGGAGACTTATTTGAAGAACAAACAAATGGCAAAAGAATATGGCAACTTTTAACTATCAGACGACATCGCGCACCATCCTGGCCGACCTGTACACCCCCGTGGGCATCTACATGCGACTCAGGGACATCTATCCGCAGAGCGCGCTCATGGAGAGTTCGGACTATCACGAGAAGAGCAACTCGCGCAGCTTCATCGGCATCAACCCCATGGCCAGCGTAGCCATCGGCCACGGCGTGGCCACCATCCACTTCCCCGATGCCACCACCATCACGCAGCCCTTATCCGCAGGCTTCGGCTCTGCCGAAGCTATCCACGCCCTGATAGACCGCATCAAGGTGACGGGCGACGATGCCGGCGTGTGCGGACTCTATGGATACACCAGCTTCAACGCCGTGCGCTATTTCGAGAATATCGACGTGAAAGACGAGACGCAGGAGAAGAACGACGCGCCCGACATGCTCTATATATTATATAAGGTGGTGATAGTGTTCGACCATCACAACAATCTGTTGAAGCTCGTCACCGTGGGCGATGCCGCAGAACTCGACAACATCCTTCGCGCCATGAACAAGGCCAGCGTGAAGGCCTACGACTTCCATCCCGTGGGCGATGTGCGCAGCACGCTCACCGACGATGAGCACCGCGAGAACATCCGCCGGGGCATACAGCACTGTCTGCGGGGCGATGTGTTTCAGATTGTGCTCAGCCGCAGGTTCATTCAGTGCTACGAGGGCGACGACTTCAAACTGTATCGTGCTTTGCGCAGCATCAACCCCAGCCCCTACCTGTTCTATTTCGACTTCGGCGGTTTCCGGATTTTCGGTTCCTCGCCCGAGACGCATTGCCGGATAGTGAGAGGTGAGAGGTGTGAGGTGAGAGGTGAGAGAATAGACTCACCCCTCACCACCTACACCGCCTACATCGACCCCATTGCCGGCACCACCAAGCGCACGGGCGATGCAGAGGCCGACCGCAGGGGAGCGGAATATCTGCGCAACGACCCCAAGGAGAATGCCGAGCACGTGATGCTGGTGGACCTGGCCCGCAACGACCTGTCGAGAAACTGTCATCATGTGAAGGTCGACTTCTACAAGGATTTGCAATACTATTCGCACGTCATCCACTTAGTGAGCCGTGTCAGCGGAGAACTCGACGAGGGTGCCGACCCCATCAAGACGTTCATCGACACCTTCCCCGCCGGTACGCTTTCGGGAGCGCCGAAGGTGCGCGCCATGCAGCTCATCAGCGAGTATGAGCCACACAACCGTGGCGCCTATGGCGGCTGCATCGGCATCATCGGACTCGATGGCTCGCTCAACCAGGCCATCACCATCCGCACCTTCGTGTCGCGCAACGGCGAGCTGTGGTTTCAGGCCGGCGGCGGCATCGTGGCCAAGAGCGATGTGGAGTATGAGCTGCAGGAAGTGAACAACAAACTGGGGGCTTTGAGAAAGGCCATCCTCATGGCAGAGAACATGTAACAGAAAGGGCATAGCACAATGAAAATAGTAATCATAGACAACTACGACTCGTTTACATACAACCTGAGTCATTTGGTAAAGGAGTTGGGAGCCGAGGTGACCGTCGTGCGCAACGACCAGTTCCGCCTTGAAGACCTCGAAGAGTTCAGCAAGATCATCCTCTCGCCAGGGCCTGGCATCCCGTCGGAGGCCGGACTCCTGCTCGATGTCATCCGCACCTATGCTGGCCGCAAGCCCATCCTGGGTGTCTGCTTAGGACATCAGGCCATCGGCGAAGTGTTTGGCGCCCAGTTGGAGAACCTCAGCAGCGTGTTCCACGGGGTGGCAACCCCCTGCAGCATCATCGCCGACGACCCCCTCTTCAGCGGCATTGAGAGGGACATCACCGTGGGGCGCTACCACTCGTGGGTGGTGTCGCGCGAGGGGCTGCCCCAGTGTCTCGAAGTCACCGCCGAGAGTCCCGAGGGGCAAATCATGGCCTTGCGCCATCGCCAGTTGAACGTGCGTGGCATCCAGTTCCACCCCGAAAGCGTGCTCACCCCCGACGGCAAGAAGATGCTGCAGAACTGGATGTTCCTCTGAGCAGTAGAAAACAATGGCAATCGGTAGCCGAACATCAATTCATCAATACAAAAACTTATAAATAGAATCGATATGCAACAGACAATGAAAGAAATCCTGAACAGGATGCTGAACCACGAGGAGCTGACTCGTGAAGAAATGAAGACCATCCTGGTGGGCATCACCCACAGTGAGTATCCCAACGAGCAGATTACGGCGCTACTGACGGCGCTGCAGATGCGGGGCGTGACTGTCGACGAACTGCTCGGATTCCGCGACGGCATCCTGGAGACCGGCGTGCCCGCCATCCTCAATGCCGACCGTTACATCGACGTCGTCGGCACCGGCGGCGACCGCAAGAACACCTTCAACATCTCCACCACCGCCTGTTTCGTCATCGCCGGAGCGGGCTACAAGGTGGCCAAGCACGGCAACTACGCCGCCACCTCGGTCAGTGGTGCCTCGAACGTCATACAGCACCACGGTATCAAGTTCACCGACGACATCGACCGCCTGAACCGCTCGCTCAACGAAGCTGGCATCGTCTACCTGCATGCCCAGCTCTTCGCCAAGGCCATGAAGTTCGTGGGACCCATCCGCAAGGCGCTGCAGTTCCCCACCATCTTCAATCTGCTGGGCCCCATCGTCAATCCCTCGCAACCCAAATGCCAACTGCTCGGCGTGGCCAACCTCGACCAGATGCGCCTCTACCATCAGGTCTACCAGAAGATAGGCATCGACTACGGCATCGTGAACTCCATCGACGGCTACGACGAGATCTCGCTCACGGGCGACTTCAAGGTGACCACCAATCACTATGAGCGCATCTTCCGTCCGCAGGATTTGGGTTTCGACATTGCCAAGCCCGAAGAGCTGGTGGGCGGTGCCACCGAGGAGGAGGCCGCCCAAATCTTCGACAGCGTGCTGGAGAACCGTGCCCTGCCTGCCCAGAAGAACATTGTGCTGGCCAATGCCGCCTTTGGCATCCAGGTGCTGGAGAAGGGGCAGAAGAGCATCGAGGAGTGCATCGCCATCGCTCGCGAGAGCATCGACAGTGGCAGTGCCCTCCGCACGTTCAAGAAATTCGTGGAATTAAACAGCTGAGCGCATGGACATCTTGCAGGAAATAGTGGCCCACAAACGCCAGGAGATAGAGCAGCTCTGCGCTAAGAAGGTTTCTTTGCGCCAGGCTTTGCTGCGGAGCGACACCGGCATCATCGCCGAGTTTAAGCGCCGCTCACCCTCGAAGGGTTGGATCAAGGAGGAGGGGCGTGCCGATATCATTCCGCTGTCGTATCAGCAGAATGGCGCTGCCGCCCTGAGCATCCTCACCGACGAACACTACTTTGGTGGCTCCGACGACTTCATCCGCCAAGCTCGTCGGGCGGGGGTCACGTTGCCCATCCTCTACAAGAACTTCGTCGTCGACGAGGCGCAGCTCTATGCCGCCGTGCTCTGTGGCGCCTCGGCTGTGCTGCTGATAGCTGCCTGTCTCGACAAGAAGACGTGCAAGCATCTGATGGACAAAGCGCACCAGCTGGGCCTTGAGGTGCTCTTGGAGATGCACGCCGAGGAGGAGCTGGAATATGCCGAGCTGGAGCCTGACCTCTGCGGCATCAACAACCGCCATCTCGGTTCGTTTGTCACCGATGTGCAAACCAGCTTCCGTCTGGCCGAGCTGCTGCCGAAAGATGCCGTGAAGGTCAGCGAGAGCGGCATCAGCAACCCCGACACCGTGAAGCATCTGCGCCAAGCCGGTTTCCGTGGCTTCCTCATCGGCGAAACCTTCATGAAAGCCCCCCATCCCGGCCAAGCCCTCGCCCATTTCATCGGAAATCTCTCAACTCCTCAACTCCTAACTCCTAACTCCTAACTCTTAACTCCTAACTCCTAACTCTCCAATGGTAAAGGTCTGCGGCATGCGCGATGCCGATAATATTCGCGAGGTAGATGCTTTGGGCATCGACATGATAGGCTTCATCTTCTGGCCCAAGTCAAGCCGCTACGTCAGTGAGCGTCCTGCCTATCTGCCTCAGCGCGCCCAGCGCGTTGGTGTCTTCGTCGATGAGGATGTGGAGCAGGTGAGGCGCACAGCTGCTGACTACGCCCTCGACTACATCCAGCTCCACGGCGCAGAGCATCCCGCGTACGTAGGCCAACTGCGCGAGTGGCGAATCATCAAGGCCTTCAACATCGCCACAGTCCACGACTTCGCCCAGACCAAGCCCTACGAAGGCCTTGTCGACTATTTCCTCTTCGATGCCAAAGGCAAGTCGGTGGGGGGCAATGGCGAGAAGTTCGACTGGGATGTCCTTCAGGCGTATGCGGGCGGCACGCCCTTCCTCCTGAGCGGCGGCATCGGCCCTGACGATGCCGAGCGCGTGAAAGCCTTCCATCATCCCCAGTGTGTGGGCATCGACCTCAACTCGCGTTTCGAGAAGGAGCCAGGATTAAAAGATATCATCAAGTTAAAGACGTTTTTGAATCATGAATAAAATCAACCAACTCTTCGCCCAACGAGGCGACCGCAAGTTCCTCAGCCTCTATTTCTGTGCCGGCTGTCCAACGCTTGAAGGCACCGGCGACGTGATTCTCACCATGCAGCGCCGAGGCATCGACTTCATCGAGGTGGGCATTCCCTTCAGCGACCCGCTGGCTGATGGCCCCGTCATCCAGGGAGCCGCCACCCAGGCGCTGAAGAACGGCATGACGCTGCAGAAGCTCTTCCATCAGCTGATGGCTATCAAGGACGACGTGGAGATTCCCCTCATCCTCATGGGCTATCTCAATCCCATTCTGCGCTATGGCATCGAGGCGTTCTGCCAAAGCTGTGTTGAGGCGGGTGTCAGCGGAGCCATCATCCCCGATTTGCCCTTCGACGACTACCAGAACATCGTGAAACCCATTGCCGACCGCTACGACCTGCGCATCATCATGCTCATCACGCCCGAGACCAGTGCTGAGCGCATCCGCTTCATCGACCAAAACACCGACGGCTTCATCTACATGGTCAGCTCGGCTGCTATCACGGGAGCCCAGAAGAGCTTCGACGAGCAGAAGCAGGAATATTTCCGCCGCATCAACCAGATGAACCTGCGCAATCCCCGTATGATAGGCTTTGGCATCAGCAATCATCAGACGCTTGCAGCCGCCCAGAGCAACGCCGCCGGCGCCATCATCGGTTCTAAGTTTGTGACTTTGCTGAACGAGGCTGAAGGCGATGCCGACAAAGCACTCGACAGACTGTTTGAAGCGCTCTCCGAACCAGAACCCAATCATCTGACGATATGAGCAAGATTCCTTTCACCAAGATGCACGGCTGCGGCAACGACTATATCTATGTCAACGCCATGCAGCACCCCATCGCCGACCCTTCGGCCTGCGCCATTGCTTGGAGCGACCGCCACAAGGGTATCGGCTCCGACGGCCTGGTGCTCATCGACCGCTCGCCCATCCCCGAGGCCGACTTCTCCATGCGCATCTTCAACGCCGACGGCTCTGAGGCCATGATGTGTGGCAATGCCTCGAGATGTATTGGCAAATATCTCTACGAAAGGGGACTCATCGCCAACACCACGTCGGAGGGCGAGGCCTGTGATGGCAAAGAGGTGCAGGTGAAGCTGCTCACCCTTTCCGGCATCAAGACGCTCTATCTTCACATTGCCAACAACGTTGTCGAGAGTGTCACTGTCGACATGGGCGTTCCCGTTTTCGATGACGAGAACCTCTTCAACCCCCAGCTGGCGAAGAGCCTGTCTGCCATTCCTGCCTCTCGCAGTGGGGGAGGGGAGGAGGCTGCACTCTTCGTGTCGATGGGGAATCCCCACTACGTCATCTTCACCCACGACGTGGAGCAGGTCTCCGTGACGGGTCCTCTGTTGGAGCATCATCCCGCCTTTCCCCAGCGCTGCAACATCGAATTTGCGACCCCCCTTCCGTCGGCCGAAGAGGACGCCAAGGCTTTCCGCACTCGGGTGTGGGAGCGTGGCAGCGGCATCACCCAGGCCTGTGGCACTGGTGCTTGTGCCACCGCTGTGGCAGCCTGTGTCATGGGCCGCGCAGGGCGCCAGGTGCAGATAGTGATGGATGGCGGCACCCTCGGCATCGAGTGGCGCGAGAGCGACAATCATGTCTACATGACCGGCCCCGCCGCCTTCGCCTTCGACGGCGAGGTGGAGGGGTAGGGGAGGACCATTCCTACTTTTCCGCCTCACCACTATAATATTTCAGCGGTTTGCCCGTTGATAATCATAAGAACTTGAAAGCAGAAATGGTATGAGAAAGATGTTCTTCATGGCGATGCTGTGCGCTGTCGGCATGGGTGCTGCGGCACAGGACGAGATAGAGACAACGATGGGCGCAGATGTGGTGAGCAACTACGTCTGGCGAGGACAGGACTTGGGCAGCGTGTCGCTGCAGCCTATGCTCGGAGTGGGATGGCGAGGGCTGTCGCTCGCTGCTTGGGGCAATGTGGGCCTGTCGGACCCTGACGACGCGAAAGAGATCGACCTGACGCTGGGCTACACCCTCGGCGGCTTGAACATCGGCATCACCGACTACTGGGTGAGCAAGGATGGCCTCGACCCGCAGGGGCGCTATTTCAAATACGATGCCCATGGCACGAACCACGTCTTTGAGGCAAACATCGGCTACGACTTCGGCTTCGCCTCGCTGCAGTGGTTCACGAACTTCTCGGGCAACGACTACAAGGACGACGGCAAGCGCGCCTATAGCAGCTATGTAGAGGCATCGGTGCCCTTCAAGCTGGCCACGGTCGACTGGACGGCTACGGCAGGTGCCGTCCCCGCTGCCACCGACTACTACGGCGCCACGGGCTTTGCCGTGACCAACCTGTCGCTGAAGGCCGCAAAGGACATCAAGGTCACCGACGCGTTCTCCATTCCCGTCTTCGCGCAGTTCGTGGGCAATCCCTGTTCGCAAAAAGCCTACTTGGTGTTCGGGCTGACGCTGCAACCATAATAGAAAAAGAGAAGGCTTCCTCCGATTGGGGGAAGCCTTCTTTCGATATTGGAGCTGAGTGTGCTTTACACCAGTCCTTGAGCCATCATGGCCTTGGCCACCTTCATGAAGCCGGCCACGTTGGCACCCTTCACGTAGTTGATGTAGCCGTCGGGCTGTGTGCCATATTTCACGCAGTTCTCGTGAATATCGTTCATGATGCGCTTCAGGTAGTCGTCCACCTCCTTGGCTGTCCAGCTCAGACGCTCGCTGTTCTGCGACATCTCCAGTCCGCTGACGCTCACGCCGCCGGCGTTGCTGGCCTTGCCCGGTGAGTAGAGGATCTTGGCATCCTGGAAGATCTTGATGGCCTCGGGCAGCGAGGGCATGTTGGCACCCTCAGCCACGGCGATGACGCCATTGTTCACCAGTGCCTGAGCCTCTTCGCCGTTGATTTCGTTCTGCGTGGCGCAGGGCAGGGCGATGTCGGCCTTCTCGTACCAGGGGCGCATGTTGGCGTGATAGACAGCCGTGGGATACTCCTCCACATACTCCTTGATGCGTCCGCGCTCGATGTTCTTCAGCTCCATGATGTAGTCGAGCTTCTCGCGGTCGATGCCGTCGGGGTCGTAGATGTAGCCATCGCTGTCGCTCATGGTGAGCACCTTGGCACCCAGTTGCAGACACTTCTCGGCAGCATACTGAGCCACGTTGCCGGCGCCGCTGATGAGCACGCTCTTGCCAGCCAGCTCAATGCCGCGTGTGGCGAGCATGGAGGTGAGGAAGTAGACGGTGCCGTAGCCCGTAGCCTCGGGGCGGATGAGTGAGCCGCCGAAGGGGATTCCCTTGCCGGTGAGCACGCCCTGGAACTGGTGGGTGAGCTTCTTGTACTGTCCGAAGAGGTAGCCTACCTCGCGGCCGCCCACGCCGATGTCGCCAGCGGGAACGTCCTCATCGGGACCAATCACGCGATAGAGCTCGTTCATGAAGGCCTGGCAGAAGCGCATCACCTCGGCGTCGCTCTTGCCACGGGGCGAGAAGTCGCTGCCGCCCTTGGCACCGCCCATGGGCAGCGTGGTGAGCGAGTTCTTGAATGTCTGCTCGAAGGCCAGGAACTTCAGGATTCCCAGGTTCACGCTCTTGTGATAGCGCAGTCCACCTTTGTAGGGGCCAATGGCGTTGTTGTGCTGGATGCGATAGCCCATGTTGGTCTGCACCTGCCCTTTGTCGTCGACCCATGTGACGCGGAATTCCAACACTCTGTCGGGGATGCACAGGCGCTCGATGAGGTTCGATTTCTCAAACTCAGGGTGCTTGTTGTACTCTTCCTCGATGGTTGGTAGCACTTGGCTCACTGCCTGGATGTACTCCGGCTCGTTGGGGAAACGCTGTTTCAAGCTTTCCACTACTTGTTGCGCATTCATAATCTTTTACCTTTACGTTGAACTATAATGTTATGTGTGGTTGTTGCTGTTGGCGGTTGCAAAGGTAAAGCAAAAAGTTGGAATCTGCAACAATTTATCCAAAAAATTTCACAAAAACTATCTTTTTGTCGCAAATTAATGATTCTGGTCAACGTTTTGTAACCTTTCTGCGCTCGCTGGGCTTCATTTTTGCGTAGCGCCGCCATTCTTGTGCGCCGTTGGCGCATCGCTCCAGATAGTCGGGTTCGTACATGTGGGCGTAGGCTTCTATCTCGAAAGGGTTCAGATAGTAGGCGGCGTTGTGCATGTAGCGGTTCATCGGCAACGCGCGCACGTAGTACCATATATATAATATGTAGAAGCAGAGCCATGAGTTGTGGGTGGCCTGCGCCTGTCGCAGGTGTATGGTTTCGTGGCGTTTCAGGCTGCTATGTATCAGGGGCCGTTCGTTCAGTGCATCCGCTTCCTCTTGCGTATGCACCACGATGTGTCCGAAGAAGGTCAGTGCTTCATATCCTTTGCCCAGCCAGAAGCTTTCTTTCAGGATGGGCATCTCGGTGATGCGGCTGGGTCGCCGTGCCGTCAGCATCAGCCATAGCAGTCGGAAGGGGTTGCTCATTTTGCCAGCAGCTTCTCTATTTCCTCTTTCAGCTGTCGGTCGTTGATGTCACGTGCCACAATGTTGCCCTTCTGGTCGGTCAGGATGTTGGCTGGCAGGGTGCAGATGCCCAGTTGGCCGAGCAGTGGCGACTGCCATAGCATGCTGTCGCAGATGTTGGGCCAGGTGATGCTGTCGCGCTCCAGCAGCTTCAAGCCCTCGGCGGGGCTGGCATCAAGGCAGATGCTCATCACAGCCAGGTTCGAGTGCTCCTTGCGCAGGTTTTTCAGTTGGCGCAGGGTGCCTTGCGACTCATAGCTCCACGTGGCCCATGCCACGATGACGTTGGCGTCTTTCTTCAGCGAGCTGTTGGTGATGGTGTCGCCCTTGGTGCTGATGGCCTGGAAAGCGGGCAGGGGGCCTTCGCTGCGGTTGTTCACCAGCTGCCCCAGCATCAGGTGCAGTCGTGTCAGGGGTTGGTTTTGCGGCTGCGCCTCGTGCAGGGCCGTGGCCATCTTCATGATGAGCGGATAGTCGGGCGAGGCGTCTTGCAGGAAATAGCGGCGCAGCAGATAGACGCTGACGATGGAGGCGGGATGCTCGTCGATGAATGCCTGTGCCTCCTTCTTCACGTCGGGTGGCACCATGTCGGCCGTCTTTGTGCGGAAGGTGGTCATCAGGTTGTTCTCGTCCGAGCCGGTGATGGTGGTCTCGCGCAGATGGGTGACGTCGCCTTCCATCTTCACGCTGGTGTTGGGCAGTGCGAAGACGGGCAGCTCGGAGTAGTTGGGGAAGAGCATCACCAGCGTGAGCGTGTCGCGCAGCAGTCGCTCGTAGACGAATCTGCCGTCGTTGACGGCGATGGTGTCCTTGGTTCCTCGGTCCAGATTGTAGAGGAAGAACTCTCCCTGGTTCAGGTTCTTGAATTGTCCCTCCAAGCGGAAGCGCCCGTCGTGGCGTGAGCAAGCGAAAAAAAGAAGAGAGGTAAAAAGCCAGAAAACGACGGCGGCTGTGTGCGTGTTGCAATGACGTGTCATCGTTTTTTGGCTTTTTACCTCACGGTGGGTTATGGTTTGGGGCTGTGCGTCACTTCTTGACGTTCAGCAGCTCCAGGTCTTTGGCAGCGTAGGTGCCCAGGGCGGGGTCTTTGGCTAGTGCGTCGGCCAGTGCCTTTGCGGCGGCGGTGTTGTTGCCAGTGCGAGCGCTGACGATGGCCTTCAGATACTCGGTCATGGCGTCGGCATTCTTCACGTTGTTCAGCGTCTGTGCGGCAGCTTGGTAGTTCTTGTTCAGCAGCTGTGCCAGTGCGGCGCTGTTGGTGGCCAGTTTGCCGAAGTCTTGCTGTGCTTCGGCATACTTGCCCTGTGCCAGGTGCAGGTTGCCCATCACCTCGTTCAGTCCGTTGGCACCGGTGGCCTTGGCGATGAGTTGCTCAGCCTGGGCGATGTTGCCCTGCTGCAGTGCTATCAGTCCCAGGTTGGCGTTGGTCTCGGGCAGCGTCTTTCCGATGCGTGCAGCCTTCTGCAGCCACTTGGAGGCTTCGTCGTAGTTGCCCTTGGCATATTCAATCATGGCCACGTTGTTGAAGGCGCGTGCGTCGTTGGGGTACAGCTCGGTGGCCTTCTTGTAGGCGTTCTCAATCTGGTTGTAGTCGTTGCCATAGAGTGTTCCGGCATAGAGCAGCTCCTCAACGCTGAGCTTGCTGGGGTCGCTCTGCAGCTGGCTCTTGATCTGCTGGTCGTCGCGGCCCACCACGTCGTAGTTGATGGTCATGCGTGCGCGACGCAGCTGGGGCAGGATGCCATCGGCCAGCTCGCGGAAGGCGCTGCTGATGTTCTTGATTTGCTGTTCGCGCTCCTCGGGGTCCTGATACATCGAGAGCACGCGCAGGATGACGTCCTTGTCTTGGATGTTCGAGGCGCGCACCAGCTCCTGGAATCCCTCCCAGTCCTCAGCGGTGTACTTGGTGTCGAGGTTGGCATCGATGTTGGCCTTCTTCATCTCCTTTTTCACGTAGTCGGCAGCCACGTTCTGGCGCTTGCCGGCCAGCCGCTCGTTGATGTTGTAGCCACCATCGGGCGAGGCGTAGGCCGACACCTCGATGTTGTCGAGGTTCAGCTTCTCCTGGTCTTTGGCAATCTCGCCGAGCAGGCGCACAAACTCCTGCACCGAGTTGTTCTGCAGCTCCGAGCGGCGCAGGTTGGCCTGGTTGATGAGAAACTGCACGTTGGCCTCCTGCTTCTGGTTGATGATGCGCTGGAATCCGTCGACGGCCAGTGCGGGCTGTGCCGTGGTGATGGTCTGCTTGTAGAGCTCGCTGGTCGACAGCACGCCGTCGGCCACCTTCACGGCAGGCACTTCCACCTGCTTCTTGCCCACGCGGGCGTCGAAGGTGAGGTAGAGCTCGCTCTGCTCCATCTCAGGCTGGTAGGCGAAGTTGGTCTTCATGGCATAGCGCCCTCCCACGAGGTAGGAGATGGTCTGGTCGTTGCCCTGCACTTTCTCGCCCTGGAAGGTGGCGGGCTGGCCCTTCACGGCCTGTCCGGCGAAGCGCAGCTCGGGGGTCACGGTGACGACGGCCTTCTTCTTCATGTATTTCTCGGGGAAGGCTCCGTTAATGGTGGCGGCCACCTGTCCGGTCTGGCACTCCAGGGGGTTGGGGGTCACTGTAAAGTTGTCGGCCGAGAGCATGCCAAGCTTGCCCGAGCACGATGTCAGCAGCGCAGCGGCAGCCGACAGCACAATCACTTGCGATTTCTTCATTTCTTTTGGTTTATTTTGTGGTTTTGATGCTTTCTTTGTGCAAAGGTACACATATTTATTATTATACCGTGCGCCGTGGCCGTTTTTTTAAGCATTATTAGATATTTCGCCCGCTACAGGTACCTGCTCAGCCCACCTGACTGCCCTTATTGATTGTCAGAAGAAGGCTGTGTGTCAACTCCGTTCGCCACGCTGGCCCCACTGAGCGAACCCCCAATTACATGTTTGTAATATAGGAGCTGCAAATTGTTTTAGTTTATACGAACGGTTGTTTTTAGTAAAACAGGAAAAAACAAGAAAAACAGAAAAAGGGGTTTTTATCTGTGTTTTTTGTTTTTATCTGTACTTCCAAGAAACAAAACAGATGATATAAGATATTTTTGCTCGGTTACTTAACAACGAATTATACGAATGAAACGAATTGCACGAATGATAATTGAGTCCACTTGAAAAAGACCATAAGATGGTAGTAATGGTGAAAATACAATGCGGAGCCGCTCCCCTCCCCTCAAGGGGAAGACCCTCCCCCCGCCCCTCCCTGGGAGGGAGGGGAGTGTATAGACCTGCAAGCTGATGATGCTGCGCGGCATCTCCACCGCTCCCCCGCCCCTGCAAGGGGAGCGGCAGACATACTCATTCGTGCCATTCGTTTCATTCGTCTCATTCGTTGTCAGAGATATATCCGCGTAATTCGTTTCATTCGCCGTTTTGGTTGTTCTTGTTGCACCTTGCTTTTCGAGTGCCCCTTCAGCGCGTTTTGGCCACTGCAAATTGGGAACGGACGTGGCGGAGCGGGGAAAAACACCGTGCCGTTTGGGTTGGGAGCGGCCGCCCCCATGATTGGCAGCGGCCGCTGCCACCTGTTTTCACTCCTTATCCATACTCTCGCTTCCATATAACAAATTTGTTTAGGAGGTGTTATTCGGGACTTCATTTTGGGCCCTGCAAAATTCGTTACTCGGAAAAGCAAAGAAAAGCGAGCTTTTCTCTTGCTTTTCGCTCGCTTATTTGTACCTTTGGCTGTCGCCGAAGGTACTCTCGCTCGGAAAAGCAAAGAAAAGCGAGCTTTTCTTTTGCTTTTCGCTCGCTTATTCGTACCTTTGGCACCTATGAAGCGACACATTATTTATATATATGCCCTCGCGGCCCTGCTGCTCGCCGGTTGCAACGCCAGTCGCCACCGCGACATGCTCGCCCAACTCGACGATCTGAAGCGCAGGATGCCCTTTAGTTGGACATTTTTTTGCCTACGCACATTTTGTTAGGTATTTTTTTGCGAAAAAAATTGTTCGTTTTTTTTTTTTACTATCTTTGCAGCATCATAGTGTAACCCGCTAATAAACAATGAACGAAATATTAGGTTGTTTCCAAGAACCGACCGCCAGCCTGCGTTCGATTTGCAGGGTCGGCCCGTGTCTATAGGCCAGCGAGGCATCGTCGTCAGCAGCGGCAGGAAATACCTGAAGCTGCGGTAGCCCCGTCCCGTCTGTTGTGGCATTGCCACAACCCCACTAACGACAATGGGGGCGTGTCAAAAACAAAGTGTTGACACGCCCCCATTGCCTTGTGGAGATAACGGCTGCGATGGTGGCCAGCTATTCGGCCTTTGGCTCCTCGCGGTCGGCGATGTTGTCGCCCTCGGTGGGCTTCATCTCCTCCTTGAAGTCGGTGATGCCGGCATCTACCAGGATGTTGTACCACTGCAGCAGCTTCTTGATGTCGCTGGTGTGCACGCGCTCACGGTCGTAGTTGGGCAGCACGCGCGCAAACAGCTCGTGGAGCTCGTCGCTGCTGGCTTTCTTCGGGTCGAGCGAGGTGTGCTTGCCCTCCTCGACGGTCTTCAGACTTTCGAGGACGTCCATCAGGGGCACGTCGTCGGTATCGGTGAACATGGCGATGTCGGCCAGCGAGGTGATGCGGTCGGTGCCAAAGGCGGGCATGCGCTTGTGGGTGGCGTCGAGGGCCTCGACAATGAGGCTGTTCTTGCCACGCGAAACGAGTTTGTAGAGGCCGGGCTTGCCGGCGATGGCTAAAATAGTCTGTTGCATGATTTCTGTTTATATGGGGTTAATGTTTTTTTTATGGAGTTGATGGGGTTGAAGGGCTTTTATGGGAAAGGGAGCTGAGGATGGCGTCGATTTGTGGCAGCAGGGGCTGGAGGCCGTCGTTCACTATCTCGTAGTCGGCCAGCTTCAGCGTTTCTTCTTGGGGCCATTGGCGTGCCATCCACTCCAGCGCCTTGTCGCGGCTGATGCCGTCGCGTGCCATGACGCGCTGCAGACGCAGCTCTGCTGGGGCGGTGACGGCGATGACGTGGCTGAAGCTGACGCGGTGGTGGAAGCCCGACTGGAAGAGGATGGCGCTCTCGAGCCACTGCTGTCCGCTCTGCACGAAGTCGAGCGCCACGGCGGGGTGGACGATGTCGTTGAGGGCGCGGGCGTTAGCTTCGGATGCCAGCAGAAACTGGGCGATGACGGCCTTGTCGAGTGCTCCTGCCGATGGGGTGGGGGGTATGCTGCCGGGGATAAGCTCCTGCAGCTGGCGGCGCAGCGATGCCGAGGTGCGCATCAGTCGCTTGGCGGCGGCATCGCAGTCGTAGATGCTGATGCCCCGCTTCTCTATCAGTCGGCACACATAGCTCTTGCCGCTGCCTATCCCTCCTGTAATGGCAATGTATCCGTCCATCACTTATCACTTCTCACCTCAATGAGATAGTCCACCTTGTCGCGCTCCAGTCTGACGCGCTGCAAGCCGGCGGGCTGCTGCCGCAGGTAGACGTTGCACTGAGCCGATGAGTCGTTGCCCAGTTCGTTGTAGTCGGCCACGATGAGGAAATCGGCGGGCGTGATGTGCTGATAGTTCCTCATGCCCGTGACGAATTTCACGGTGAGCTTGGCGGGGAATGTGCGCAGCACCTTGCCTTCGGGCATGTTGATGCCCACCACGGGCACGTCGTCGATGCTCACCTCGGTGAGCATGTCGGTGTAGAAGGCCACCCTCACCTGGCTTGGCACCATCTTCACCCCTTCGATGCTTTGCAGCTGGGCGGTGGTGGTGAGCGAATCGCGAAAGCCGTGTCCGCGGATAGGCTCGGTGTAGACCTTGGTGATGCTGTCGAGCTTCTGCTCCGAGGCGTAGATGGTGATGCTGTCGGGCGAATAGGCGATGTCGGAGATGAAGTAGAGCATGTCGGGTTCCACCTTGCCCTGATAGGCCACCGGCACCTTCTTGCACTCGCCGTTGTTGTAGGTGAAGTGCCCAGCCTCGGCTTTCACACTCATCGCCTTGGCCGATGCTGGCAGAAGGGAGGCTGCCAGCCGTAGCAGGTCGCTGGCGGGCACGCTGCCGGTGCCGTCGGGGCGGGCGTAGCGGTTGAAGTCGAGGTCGATGGTGGGCTGCGTCTTCTTATAGAGATAGGTGATGAGGCTGATGCCTTTGTCGTGCACGGTGACGCGCAGCGTGTCGTTCTCGCCCGATGTGATGACCACGTTCTTGGGCACGTTAACCAACCTCAACGGCATCTTCAGCTCTTGCTCGAAGTTGTCGTTGAGGGTGGTCATCAGCCAGAAGATGCCCGCCACGGCGAGGAAAAACAGAAATATCAGGAATTCCCTGCCCAGCCAGCCAAACAGGTAACGCCTGATATCGTTGAAGAAGCTGCCCATCGGTGCTGAAAGGAGCGTTTACTTCTGCACGGGGATGTTCGACATGTCGCGGAACACGGCCGTCTTGGCCACGGTGATGACCACGTCTTTCGCAATCTTCACGTCGACGGTGTTGCGGCTCAGGTCAACGCTCTTCACGGTGCCGTAGATGCCGCTGCCCACTACTACCGACATGCCCTCGGCCAGCTGGTTCTGGAAATTGCGGATTTCCTTCTGCTGCTTCTGTTGTGGACGAATCATGAAAAAGTACATGATGGCAAAGATGGCCACCATCATCAGCAGCATCATCATGCCGCCTCCGCCCTGTTGCTGGGCTTGTAAAAGAATGTTTGTCATTGTGGTGTATTTACTTGTTTATAATCATTCGGGGGTGTTGTCGTTGCCCTGGGTGGGCTTCTTCGGGGCGTCTATCTGCTTTAGCAGGCGGCGCTGGCGGATGAGGTGGCGCGCAATGCCGTCGAGCATGCCGTTGATGTAGCCGTAGCTGCGGGGCGTGCTGTAGATTTTGGCCAGGTCGACAAATTCGTTGATGGTGACGCTCAGGGGGATGCTGGGGAAGGTGAGCATCTCGGCGATGGCAATCTGCATGATGATGACATCCATGTAGGCCAGGCGCGAGAAATCCCAGTTGAACGAGGCCTCGCTCATGTAGCGCTGGTATTCGTCGGCGTTCATGATGGTGGCGCGAAACAGCTTGCGGGCATAGTCCTTCTCTTCTTCCGACTCGTATTCGGGCAGCAGCTCCTGCTTGGCACCGTTCTTCTCTTCGAAGCGCTTGATGGTCTTCAGCACGAAGGTGTCCACCACTTCCTTGTCGTCGTTCCAGTAGAGGCTCTGCTCTTCCAGCAGCTGGTCCAGGTCGTCGTTCTCTTGGATGAAGGTGCGGTAGAAGCGGCGCCACAGCTCGCGGTCGGCCTCGTAGCTGTCGTTCTCGTCGGCCATGTAGTCCTTGTAGGTCTGGCTTTGCTCCATCATCTCCAGCAGGCGGCCAACAAACTCGGCCTCGTCGGCCCATGAGCGTTTCTGCGTCTCCTGAAACTCGCACAGCTGCTTGTTGTTCTCCAGCTGCAGGGCAAAGCGGTTGAAGGCAAACTTCGGCGACGGTTCGGGCTTGCCTTCGCGGCGCGCCTTCGCCTGCAGCACCTCCAAGCGGCGACGTGCCTCCTTGGTGATGCCCACGATGAGCGACAGCAGGAGGTTGTAGAGGTCGTAAGCTTTGGAAAGGCTGAACATGAGCTCCTTCTCTGCCGTGTCAATGTTCTTGTTACCGTTTTGATAGTAAGCGTAGGTTAACTGAACAATCTTGATGCGGATGATTTCTCTGTTAATCATTTAGTCTGCTATGGTTTGTGAGTGCAAAATTAGGTATTTTTCTGTGATTACACAAGAAAAAGGAGCTTTTTTTGAAAAAAAATCATTTATCATTTATCATTTATCATTTTATTTTGTACCTTTGCACCCGCTTTTTTCGTGTGATGGCGAATTAAGTCGAAACAGAACTATTTTAAACCACTTAATTTAGAGTAACACAAACGTTATGAGAGAAATTGTGATTAATGGTCAGCAGCGCGAGACCACAGGCAAGAAAGCCTCGAAACTGATGCGCAAGGAGGGTTTGGTGCCCTGCAATCTGTATGGTGAGGAAAGAGACGAGAAGGGTCTGCCCAAGGCTCTGGCATTCGCAAGCACCTTTGTCGAGCTGCGCAAAGCTGTCTACTCGCCCCATGTGTATGTCGTGGTGCTCAACATCGACGGCAAGGAGCACAAGGCCATCATCAAGGAGCTGCAGTTCCATCCTGTGACCGATGCCCTGCTGCACGCCGACTTCTATGAGGTAACCGATAATAAGGACATCACCGTGGGCATCCCCGTGAAGCTGAACGGACTGGCTCAGGGTGTGCGCGATGGTGGTAAGTTGAACCTCAGCATCCGCAAGATTGATGTCACCGCTCCCTACAAGAACATTCCCGAAGTGCTCGAGATCGACGTCACCAACCTGGGACTTGGCAAGGCCATCAAGGTGGGCGAGCTGAGCTTCGAGGGCCTCACGCTGGCTACTCCCGCTCAGGTGGTCGTCTGCTCGGTGAAGGAGACGCGCGCCTCGAAGTCGGCTGCCGCTGCTGCCGCCGCAGAGTAATATATGGACAAATTTTTGATTGTTGGACTGGGAAACCCGGGCGACGAGTACGCCCAGACCCGCCACAATACTGGATTCATGGTGTTGGATGCTTTTGCGAAGGCATCCAACGCCGTTTTCAGCGACCGCCGCTACGGATTCGTGGCCGAGACTTCGCTGCGCGGCCGCAAGGTGTTCTTGCTGAAGCCCACCACCTACATGAACCTGAGCGGCAACGCCGTGCGCTACTGGCTGGGAAAGGAAAACATCGACCAGCAGCGGCTGCTCGTGGTGAGCGACGACGTGGCACTGCCATTGGGGCAGTTCCGCCTGAAGGCCAGCGGCAGCAATGGCGGCCACAACGGGCTGGGACACATCCAGCAGCTCATCGGCCAGCAGTATGCCCGGCTCCGCATGGGCATCGGCGCCGACTATCCCTTGGGCGGACAAATCAACTGGGTGCTGGGTCGCTTCTCGCAGGAAGAACTCGACATGCTGCAGCCCACCCTCGACCTCGGCGTGAAAATCATCGAGAGCTTCGTGCTGGCCGGCATCGACATCACCATGAACCAATTTAATAAATTGGGAAAGAAACCTACTCCCCCTACCACACCTACCCCACCTACAATACCTACCCCATGAACTCCGAAGCCCGCATAGACAAGTGGCTATGGTCGGCCCGCATCTTCAAGACCCGCACCATCGCCGCCGACGCCTGCAAGAACGGCCGCGTGGCCGTGAACGGCGTGAACGTGAAGCCCTCGCGCATGGTGAAAGCCGACGACGTGGTGAGCGTGCGCAAGCCGCCCGTCACCTTCAGCTTCCGTCTGCTGAAACCCATCGAGCAGCGCGTGGGCGCCAAGCTGCTGCCCGAGGTGTATGAGAATGTGACACCCCAGGACCAGTATGACCTGCTGGAGATGAACCGCATCAGCGGATTCGTCGACCGTGCACGTGGCACTGGACGTCCCACCAAGAAGGACCGTAGGCAGATGGATGCCTTCGTGGGGCCGTCGATGGAGGACTTTGGCGACTTCAGCTTTGAAGATTGGGACGACGAGGAAGAATGATTGTTTTCAACAAAGATTTTATGCAACGATGAAAAGGCTCATTAAAACAGTATCGGGCATCGGCCTTTGCTTGACGACCCTTGCCGCCATGACATCGTGCCTGAACGACGACTCGCCCTATCAGGCAGGGTTTGTATTCAACAAACCTAACAAGGCAGTCAACGTGCTTTATGCCAACACCCCCACCGACACCATCCTGTTCTACAGCTATGGCAGCTGGAGCGTCACACGCAGCAATGGCAGCTGGTGCCAGATGACCACCACGAAAGGGGCGGGCAACACCATCTATAGCATTCCACTCAGCTTCGAAGCCAACACCACGGGCCAAGGACGTGGCACGGAGTTGCACTTCACCGACACCGAGCATCCCGGCGAGGCGTCGGCAACGCTGCTCTACTGGCAGTATGCCACGCGTGGCGACGGCTCGCTGGGCAGCGCTCCATGCGTGAAGGCCATCACGGGCACCGACGGCTCGCGCTTCGAGTTTGCCTACGACGAGCTGCAGCGGCCCCTGCAGATGAGCATCCGCAGCAACGACAACGGGGCATCGCGCACGCTGGCCTTCATCTACGATGACCGTGACAGTATGCTCACCGTGGTCGACAACGGCAAGAATATGCAGAGCCGCTATGGGCGCGACAACCAGCCCTACCGCCTCATCGGCGGTGGCGACACCATCGGCTACTACTCGCAGTTCTATCCCAATGGCGTGCCCGTATCCGCCAACTATGCCTTCAATGTGGAGCATCACTCGCTGCTGGGGCAGAACGTCTATTATGCCTATAAGCTGGGTGGCCAACGCTTAGACCCCGACAGCCTGCATTGCGCCGACAGCCTGCGCATCGCCCGCTTGGAGGAAGGGAAGGCAACCGTTGAGGAGCAGAAGCTGGTCTATTCAAAGGTGGACAACCGCTGCCAGAACCTCGACGTCAACCAACTCGTGTTTGGCACCGCCCTCTGCGATCCCTATCAGTTGCTGTCACTCTTCCGCTATTCGCGCAGCACCAGCATCGTGAGCCAAGTGGAGGGCAAAGACCGCCACTATCAGGTGCAGGTGGGGCTGAACGCCGATAAGAGCGTAGCCCGCCTCAGCGTGAGTGGCACTGCGCAGGGGCAGCCCTTTGAGGTGGCCTACGACTTCGAATACTGACATCACAGGGGTGCTTGCATCCCCTCTTCAACAAAACAAGAACCATGAGCGAGACGAGAAAGAACGAACAACTGAAGCTGCTGGGGCGCGAAACCAACTACGCCAGCAACTACGACCCCACGTTGCTGGAGACCTTTAAGAACCAGCATCCCGACAACGACTATTGGGTGCAGTTCAACTGCCCTGAGTTCACCACCCTGTGCCCCATCACGGGCCAGCCCGACTTTGCCGAGATCAAGATTCTCTATCTCCCTGGCGAGCGTATGGTGGAGTCGAAGAGCCTGAAGCTCTACCTCTTCAGCTTCCGCAACCACGGCGATTTCCACGAAGACTGCGTGAACGTCATCATGAAGGATCTCATCCGCCTCATGGACCCGAAGTATATCGAGGTGGTGGGCCTCTTCCTGCCCCGTGGCGGCATCAGCATCTACCCCTACGCCAACTACGGCCGCCCCGGCACGAAGTACGAGGAGATGGCGCGCCAGCGGCTGATGAGCCATGGCATCATCTGAAATAAAGAAATGAGGGAATAACGGCCCAAGCTTGGCCTGTGGACATTCCTCTCCGTCGAATAGCAAGCGCAGACGCCAACGGCAATAGTCGTTGGCGTCTGCGCTTGTTTCAGTAGTAAGGAGAGGTTGCGGCAAACTGTTGCGCTCCCTTGCAGGAGGGGGAGTCTACTCGTTGTCGTCGTCATCGAACTGGCGGGAACGGGCAGGTTCGCTGCCACCACCACCAAAGAAGATGTCTTCGAGGTTGCTCTCGATGTAGATGATATTTTTGCCATTGAGTATGAAGTTCACCAATTGCACCACATCGGCTATGCTGACCTGTTTGTCGCCGTTGATGTCAGCATTCCCGTCGTAGATGCTCTTACCCAGTATGTGGTCCACCAGTATGTTCACGTCAATCATGTTCACATTGCCGTCTTTACTCAGGTCAAACTTGTTGGAGACGGTCACGCCTTTGCCGTCCTTGCTACTGGCACTGAAGTCGCTTGCACCCTTGCCGGCTCTGGGATGTCCGAATTTTCCGTCGTCGCCAAGGTCGACGATGGCCTTGACCTCGCCGTTGGTCACCGTGCAGGGACTTGCGCCCACCTGCATAGCGTAGAGCAGCGTGAAGAGGCAGAGTAAGAAATATTTGTTCATGTGGTCAATAGATTTTATGTGATTGGTTGCAAATACTGCGTGCAAAGTTACAAAATTAAATTGAATAATCGGTAGAAATAATGCGAAAAAAAGAAAACAAATGGTTCTAAGACCGTTTGTCGGAGGGCTGCCTGTCGGGTTCCTCGTGAAAAAAACGGGAATTTTTGGTGCCGTCTGCAAAAAAAGCATTAACTTTGCAGTCACCAAGCAGAGGGCCGCATCGTCATTGGCGGTGATGGCATGAATGTCTTTCAGCTTGGGCATAAAAAAGATGGTGGAAGAATCACGTTGGGGCATCCTCTATTGTCCCCGCAACGGCATCAAGAGCAAGCGCAAGCGCTGGGAGCGGCTGCAGCAGGAGCTGGACGTCCGCGGCGTGCACTACGACATGGTGCAAAGCGAAAACACCGACAGCGTGGAGCGCTTAGTGGCCATGCTCATCCGCAATGGCTACAAGACTATTGTCGTGGTGGGTGGCGACTCGGCGCTGAACGATGCCGTGAACTGCCTGATGCGCGAGGAGAGCGATGTGCGGCGGCAGGTGAAGCTGGGCGTGGTGCCCAACGGCACGCTGAACGATTTTGCACGCTTCTGGGGATTCGAACCCGACAACGACGCGCAGACCGTGGAGTGGCTCAGCAAGGGGCGCACGCGCATGGTAGACTTGGGCTGCGTGCGCTACACCGACAAGCATCAGCAGCAACAGCACCGCTACTTCCTGAACTGCCTGAACATCGGCACCACTGCCGACATCATGAACCTGCGGCGGCAGACGCGGCGCATCCTGTGGTCGCGCACCCTCTCGTTCATCGTGTCCATCATCCTGAAAATCTTCCACCGCAAGGACTACAAGATGCGGCTCTGCGTGAACCACGAGGTCATCGACCGTCGTGTGATGACCGTCTGCGTGGGCAATGCGCGGGGCTATGGCCAGACGCCCAGCGCCGTGCCCTATAGTGGCATGCTCGACCTCACCGTGGTCTACGACCCCAAGCTCTTCCAGCTGTTCAGCGGATTGTGGCTGCTCATCAGCGGCCGCTTCCTCAACCACCGCTCCGTTCACCCCTTCCGCACCCGCCACTTGGTGGTGGAAGAGGCCCGCCACGCCCTCGTGGGCATCGACGGACGGCTGATGACCACGCCCGTGGGTTCATACTCCATCACCGTGGAGCCAGAGGCCATCAATTTCATGATTCCCGATTGAGGTTTTCCCCCCGACAGCCACCTTCGAAAAAAAAGGCATACGCCGCGTCAAAATTTGGTGGCTCCAAATGAAAATTTGGCAACGCCGTAGAAAAATCCCAGGCCTTGGGACAAATTTGTGCGAAGGCCGCTGCGGCAAGATGCCTTTTCGCCGAACGTTAAACGCTTATTTCTCAGTTCATTCAACGGGCTTTCCCCCTGACGATGATGTAGATGATGACGGGTGCGCCCATCAACGGCGTGACGGCACCCAGCGGGATGAGTCCGCTCTCGCCTGGCAAATGGCAGACCAGGTTGCACAGCAGGGCGATGGCAGCTCCACACATCAACGTGGCGGGGAGCAGTCGGCGGTGGTTGTCGGTGCGGAAGATGAGGCGGGCGATGTGGGGCACGGCCAGGCCGATGAAGCTCACGGGGCCGCAGAAGGCGGTGGTGATGGCGGTGAGCAGTCCGGTGACCAGCAGCAGTCCGTTGCGCGTGCGGCGGATGTTGATGCCCAGATTCTCGGCATAGCGGTCGCCGAGCATCAGTGCGTTCAGCGGTTTGATGAGCAGCAGCGTGCCGATGATACCCAGCAGGGTGACGATGGCGAAGAGTGGCATGTGGCCCATGGTGACACCGCCAAAGCTGCCCATGCCCCACACCACATACGACTTCACCCCCTCGTCGGTGGCGAAGAAATTGAGCAGGGTGATGGCCGACGACGTGAGATAGCCAATCATGATGCCGATGATGAGCAGCATCACATGGTTTTTGACCAGCGTGGAGAAGAAAAAGATGATGGCGGTGACGGCCATCGCCCCCACGAAGGCGGCCACGATGACGGCAACGAAGCCGCCCAGCTGCAGCGACCCCACGCTGAGCGAGCCGCCCAGCAGCAGCATCACCAGCGCCACGCCCAGTCCGGCGCCGCTGCTGATGCCGAAGATGGAGGGGTCGGCCAGTGGGTTGCGGAAGGCAGTCTGCAGCAGCAGGCCGCTGGCGGCCAAGGCGGCACCGCACAGCAGGGCGGTGATGGCCTGTGGCAGGCGGCTCTCCAAAACGATATAGTGCCACGAAGGCTTGGCTCCCTCGCCGCCCGAAAGGATGTGGAGCACGTCGGCAGCAGGAATGCTGATGCTGCCCTCAAACAAATTGAGGACAAACAGCGCCACAATGAGCACCGCCAGCATTCCTAATCCCACAGTGCCTTTCATTCTCTCTCTATTAGTCGGTTGGGTGCCCCGCATATTTGCGGGGCCATCTACTCCACTTTATGATAATAACGCAGCGGCGGCTGATTTGGTATGTCGGGATGCAAAATTGTCAGGAAGTCCTGCAACAGCAAGTCGGGGCGGAAGGGCGTCTCTTCGTAGAACATTGATGTGGTGACGTTGCAACCATACACCTGCCCTTCCTTCACCGGGCGCACCATGCGGTAGCCATCTTGCTCGCTCAGCAGTTGGCTCAGGGTGATGGGGCCTGGCGCGTCGTAGCGCAGCAGCCAGAGGGCACACTGTCCGGCGCGCTCAAAAACGGTCTCGAACGAGAGCTGCAACGAGCCTTTGTGCTCGTCGTCGGCCCAGGGGTAGTCGGCGTGGGCGTCGGCCAGCATCTGTCCGATGGTGCTGTGCCCGCCCGGCACGTACCACACCGAGCCAGCCATCTTGTCGACCAGCACCGAGGGGCACGTGGCGGCTTGCGCGGCCTTCTGCTTCATCGCCGTATAGTTGGTCTCCACTTCTTCGAAGAACCGCTCTGCCTGGGCCTCGCAGCCGTAGAGCATGCCATAGAAACGCACCCACTCGGCGCGGGCCAGTGGCGAGTGCTCCATATA
Source organism: uncultured Prevotellaceae bacterium (assembly GCA_902790625.1). GTDB lineage: Bacteria > Bacteroidota > Bacteroidia > Bacteroidales > Bacteroidaceae > Prevotella. The sequence goes on from CADASP010000021.1 coordinate 63,340, forward strand.
CTCGGCGCACTCGATGAGCGGGGTGCCGATGTCCTCCAAGCGACCGTAGCCACCGCTGTTCTCGAAGGGCGAGAGCAGGATGCCGTCGGCGCCCGTGTCGATGATTTTCTCGATGACAGGGCTCATGCCGTCGCCGCAGTCGGCGATGATGCCGCTGCTGACGCCCTCCTGCACAAACGGCACTTTGATGTATTTCAGGTCGGCCACTCCCGCCACCTGCTGCTCAGCCTTCAGCTGTTCCAGAAGTGCGCAGTGCACGCTGGTGAAGACGATGCTGCGCTGCAGTGGCGTGCGGATGAGCGTGCCGCCGGGCAGCGATGAGGGCAGCGGAGCCTCACTGGGCACGAGCACGTAGGTGTGGAGCAACTTGCCCGGCTTCCAAGGATTGTCGATATACACCACCCTGTAGCCCTCGCACTGCTCCACATGGATGAGACGTGCATGGCGGAAGACCAGGCTGTCAGGAACCGGCGCCCCCTCCTGCTGCAGTCGCTCTGCCCAGCTCTGCGGAGGGGTGTTTCCCCCCACACAGGCTGTGAGCAGTGCAACAAGTATTAGAATAAAGGTGTTTCTCATGAAGCATTATTTCACCACGAACTTGCGCATCGAGCCGTCGGCCATGCGCACGATGTTCAGACCACGCACTGCGCCGTCCTTCAGCTGGCGTCCACCCAGGTCGAAGGAACGTTCAGCGTTGAGCGTTGAACGTTGAACGTTGCTGATGCCAGTGGTGACGTTGCTTCCGGGCAGTTCCTCCACACCCTCGGCACCGAAGTTGTCGATGCAGAAGTAGGCGGGGGTGTTGATGCCCCAGTCGCCGCCGTCGGAGCTGTCGAGTGCAAAGCCCAGCTTCTTCACCTTGCCCAGCGAGCTAAGGTCGACATAGCGCCAGTCGTTGATGATGTAAGCCGTGCTGGCGTCGCGCAGGTCGGCCAGGTAGTACTCCTTCGTGCCGGTCACCTCGTTGTTCTCATCGTAGCCCGTGATGGTGAGCAGGAACCAGTCGCCCTGTTCGAACTTCTTGGCAAAGCCGTCGCCGTTGGTCATCGATTTGTAGGCGTAGGCCGAGTTGGTGATGTAGAATCCGGGCACCACGGCAGGCTCATCGGTGAGCAGATCGGCATAGCAGGGGCCGTTGAAGGCAGCAGCGTAGACCACGCCATAGGTGGCAGAGCCGTCGTAGCCGCCGCCCACGACGTTGTTCCACTGGTCGTCGAGCGTCTCATACTTGGTCTCCGTCCTGCTGGCATAGCCAAACCAGTACCAGTAGTCGTAGTCGCTCATGCAGCCGCTGTTGAAGGCATAGTCGCCGCTGACGAAGAACTCGCGCTCGTCGTCGTCCTCGGTAGAGACGCTCATGTGACCGTCAACGGGATTGGTGATGTCGATGACGTCTTCGAAGGTGGCCACGGCAGGTGCTGCTGAGGGAGCCTCGCCGTTGAAATCGTCCATGCAGAAGTAAGTGGGCGTGCTCAAGCCCCAGTCGTTCTTCTTGGAGCCGTCGATGCTGAAGGTGATGTTGTTCACGTTGCCAAGCTCGGTCAGGTCTACCCACGTCCAATCTTTCAGGTAGTAGTGGTCGGCCTCGTTGTCCGAGGTGTAGTCGGCCAGATAGACCTCAATGCTCTTGGCCGAGTTGGGGGCGTCGTTCTTGCCAGTGATGATGAGCTTCAGGTAGTCGCCCGTCTCGAAGGCACCGTTGGAACCATCGCCATTCAGGATGCAGTCTACCACCCAGGCGGTGTTGGCTACATAGAAGCCCGAGACGACCTGCCCCGACGAGATGGTCTCGATGGGCATGGCGGGCATCATGGTGCCTACATCATAGAACACGGCATAGTTCTTCGAACCGTTGACGCCGTGGCCCACGCAGCTGTTGAACTGGTCGGGGACGAGCGTGGCGAAGGTGGTCTCGGTGCGGGCCGAGATGGCGAAGCCGCAATAGAAGTCCCAGTCCTCCATACAGTAGTTGCTGAACACGAAATTGCCCGACATGAAGAGGCCTTCTTCTTCCTCCTCGTCGTAGAAGTTGCGCTGGAAGTTCTGCTCGTTGAGCACGAGGTCGCCCTCGAAGGTCTCGACGTTCTCGAAGTCCACAACCTGAGCCTGTGCGCCCAGGGCGATGCACAGTGCTGCTGCAAAGGTAAATGTTTTTTTCATAAGATAAATGATTTGGTTAATATGAATGGATAACACATTTCTTTCCGTCGATGATATATAGGCCGCGCGAAGGGCGATTGACGCTCCGTCCCTGCAAGTCGTGGATACGTTGAACGTTGAATGTTGAACGTTGAACGTCGTGGATGCCGGCGGCCAGTTGTAGCGAGGCTTCCAAGTGCAGGTCTTCGGCACCACTCACCTCGGTGCTGGTCTCGCCCAGCCATCCGCAAGTCTGGTTCTGGGCCGAGTAGACGCGGACGAAGTCGGCGTGGCTGAGGCTGACGGGCTGGCGACTGATGGGGTCAACGGCCCAGTCGAGGTTGAAGCTGTTGGCGAGGGTGTCGATGTTGGGCACGTTGTCGGCATAGCCGTAGCGCAGCGACGAGAGCACCCAGTGCTCGGGCTTCACGCTGGTTTGCACGCCGTTGCTGGGCAGCAGTGTGCCTGTGAACGTCAGTTCGCCGCCCATCCACACGGGGAAATACTCCTGCTTATGGAAATTGTTGCGTGCAACGATGCCCGTCTGTCCCCGGTTGTCGGTCCAGGGGATGTCGTGCAGCTCGCCGTCCTTGGTGTAGGTGATTTCGTAGCCATAGACCACCATGCCCACACTGTCCACGTCGGCCGAGCCAGCCAGCTCGTACCATGTGTCGTCGGGCAGATGGTTGCCGTTGGCATCCTGGCTCACCATCACGATGCCCGGCTCGCTGCCCCCGGCGTTGGCATTGCCGCCGATGTAGATGTCCATCTGACCCGCCACGTTGGCCACGGGATGGTCGAAGTGGAAGGTGACGTAGCCGCCAAAGGCACCCAGCGTTATCATCTGCCCTGCTCCACCCGCCAGCCGCTCGGTGCACTTGTAGGCCATCGTCTGCGGGGTGTCGCTTTCGTTGGCCTGCGGGAGCGTGTTGACAAACTGTCCCGGCGCAGGCACGTACTCATCGACAGCCTGGATGTAGCGCGTTTGCGCCCCTGCGGGGCTAAATGATAAATGAAAAATGATAAATGATAAAGCTGTCAGCCACTTGGTTCGTGTCATGATTAATGTTTTTGATGTTCAATGTTCAATGTTCAATGTTTAACGTACCAGCAGGCATGGCCGGGAATGTCGCCTGTCGAAGTCTTCCACTTGAAGTTTCCTGCGGCATCGAAGCAGAAGAGCCATCCGCTGCTGACGTAGTTCGTGGCATCCATCACGTAGATGTCGCCCGTCTGCGGGTGCACCATCAGGCCGTAGGGCGTCTCTATCTGCTCGGCGTTTTTCACTGTCTGGGTGCTGAGCAGCTGGGTGCTGCGCGTGTCAATCACTCCAAAGTTGGTCTTTTGGTTCCAGTCGCCATCGTAGCTGGCTCCCACGTAGCAGAGCGAGTCGCCGCGAAAGGCCATGTCGCTCACGGGCACGTCGATGGTGCTGGCCAGCGCCATGCGTCCGTTGCCGTCCTTGCGCAGCAGGAAGAGTCGCGACGGGTTGTCGCCGTAGTCGCCGCGCGAGCTCACCCACAGCTGGCCGTGGCGGTCGGCGCGCAGACGAAACAGGTTGGGGGCCACCTCTATCTTGCGCTCCTCGCTGAAGGTCGCCAGGTCGATGACGCTCACCGTGTGGTCGTAGCCCTTCCCCTGCATGGCGCTGTAGCCGCCGCTGTTGGCCACGTAGAGCTTTCCGTCGACGATGGCCATCTCCTCAGGCTGATAGCCCACGGTGACACGTCCCACGACGCTCAGCGAGAGGGTGTCAATCTTATAGACGCTGCCCAGCACCGACGCGGCGCCATTCTGTCCCACGTAGCTGGAGACGTAGGCATAGCCGCCGTCGAAGGCCAGATAGCGACAGTTGGGCACGTCGACGTGTCCTATCGAGAAGGCCGAGTCGGCGGTGCACACCTCCACCTTGTTCGAGCTGTTGATGACGAGCCACAGGCGGCTGCCGTAGATTTTGCAGTCGTTGCCCACGTCGCCCAGCTCCTTCACCTGCTGCGGGTTGCGCGAGGGGAAGATGTTCTTATGGTAGTTGCCCGTGTGCAGGTCGAGGTAGTCGAGCGTGGCCTTGTTCGAACCCATGTTGCCTTCGCACAGCACATACATGCCTAAATAGTCGGTCACGTTGCTGTCGCCCGTTTCGTCGATGGTGGGTTGCACCACCTCGTTGTCTTCGCGGCAGCTACAGAGCAGCGCTGTGCTAATGAATAATAAATAAAGAATAATTCGTGTCATTCGTCCAATTCGTTTAATTCGTCCAATTCGTTGTCTTCAACACTCCGTTGTTTTATAATTCGTTTAATTCGTAAAATTCGTTGTCTTAGAAGCTGAGTTCCACGCTCACGGCAGCGTTGCGTCCTGGCATGGGATAGTTGCTGATGACGTCGTATTGCTGGTTCAGCAGGTTGTTCACCTCGGCCATCACGCGCCATTCAGTTCCTCGCCAGTTCACCTTCCAGCTGGCCGCGATGTCGCTGGTGTACCAGGGCTGCACATAGTTGTAGGCAATGTTCTCCTGTTCGTTCCATCGCTTGCCGGTGTAGAGGAAACTGTAGTTCAGCGTGAGCTGCCGCCACTGCACGCCCACGATGGCCGTGGCACTGTGGCGGGGGATGTAGGGAATCTGGTGGCGATAGAAAGGCTTACTGCTGTCGGTGACGTCGATGGCTCGCTGCCAGGTGTATTGGGCGCGGAGGGTGGCCACGCAGTCGGACCACAGACGGCCGCTGGCCTCGGCCACCACGTCGAGACCGCGAATGTCGACACGCCCCAGGTTGAGCATCGTCCATCGGAACTGCTGGCCCTTGGGGTAGGCGATGATCTTGTCGCGTACCTTATTATAATATATGTCGGCCTGTAGGGCGGCGTGGGCCAGGAACCCTTGCTCATGGTGCTTCGATGCCACCACGCCGAGGTCGAACTGCGTGGCTTTCTCAGGGCGCAGGGCGGCGTTGCCCAGCTCCGTATAGTAGAGGTCGTTGAAGGTAGGCATGCGGAAGCTCTGCTTGGCAAAGGCCCGCAGGCAGAGCCATCGGGCGTGGCTCAGGGGATAGACGCTCACGAAGCATGCCGGCGTGAGGCGGTCAACATGCTTGGTGGTGCCGTTGCCGGTGCGGTCGTGCACGTAGGTCTCCACTATCGAGGCCTGTGCCTTCAGGTGTCGGTAGTCAACGGCGGTGGCCACCGAGAGGGCGTGGGTGAAGCGCACGGGTGTCTGTGCCGTGCCGCCTATGCGATAGGCGTCGCTATGCAGTCGGTTCCAGCGCAGGTCGTAGGCCAGCGAGGCGCTCCAGTTGGGCAACAGCTCCACCACGTTGGCCGTCGAGAGGTAGGCCTCCTGTTGGCGATAGCGGTTGTCGACGGGCAGGATGGTGGAGTCGCGGTTCACGTAGTGTGTGCGATAGAAGGCGTACTTGGCCAGCCACTTTGTGCTGAACACGTTGCCTATCGACCGCTGCCACTGCCCCTGCACGAAGGTGTTGAAGTCGCCTTGCCGCTCGCCGCGCCGCCACACGTTGTTGACGATGGCACCGGGGATGCCGCGCCGCGAGTGGTAGAGGTAGCCCTTCAGCATCCACGTGCCTTGCGCCAGCGTGCCGTGCAGGTTGGCCTCGGCGCGTGCGGCATGGATGTCGCCATTCTGCCTGACGGCGGTGGTGTCCCAGGCGGTGGTGCCGTCGAGGTTCTTGCGCCGATAGCGGAAGTGGTACTTGCCGCTGGCATTGAGCGCATCGGCACTGATGCCAAAGCAGAGGCTATCGCCTAACTGTTGCTCGTAGAGTGCCGAGAAGCGCAGCAGGTCGCTGGCGCCATACTTCAGCTTCGCCTTCCAGTTCTGGCGCTTGCCTTCGGCAAAGCGGGGCCTACGGGTGCGGATATACACCGACGAGGCCGAGGCGAAGTCGCTGGCAGCTTGGAAGATGGCGCTCTTCTGTCCGTTGTATAGGCTGATCTCGTCGACATTGTCTAACGAGAACTGCCCCAGGTCAATCTGCCCGTTCTGTGCGTTGCCCAGCACGATGCCATCGTAGCTCACCCCCAGGTGGTTGGTGCCCATCGAGCGCACGTCGACCGTCTTCACGCCGCCCACGCCGCCATAGTCCTTCAGCTGCACGCCGGCGAAATAGCGCATGGCATCGGCCACGCTGTGGGCCGACAGGCGGCTGAGCTGCTCGCCGTCGAGCTTCTGCGAGGGGATGACTTCGCGGTAGGTGAGCTTCGATGTCACCACCACCTCGCTGATATGCAGCGTGGTGTCAGTCTGTGCCCAGCCGTTCAGCATCACGGCCGCACACAGGCAGGTAGCAATGATGTGCAGTTTGCCCATATAGCAACACAATCGTTTTGCCCTGCTGTCCTAACCCCAGAGGAATGTGCAGTGGCATCAACGCTGCGGCAGGTCTTCTGACTCGTCGCCGGCAGCAAGCGTCTTCCCGACAATCTCAGTGACACGATATGCTTGCTCCTTTACACAGAAAGTGGCGACTCACAGCTGCGGGACAGTCGGGGACTTGCACCCCGTTCCCTATTAATCGGCCAGGCCGAACCGCATGTTAGTGACTGCAAAGGTACGGCAAAAATAGCAAATGGATGCCCATTCGCATGATAATTATTGTTAAAACGCACTTTTGGTTGACGCTACAGGGGCGCTCACAATAGCCCTAGAGGGGCGACAGAATATAGGCAGGGGCACCGCCCCTGTAAAATCCCCAGAGGAGTGGTAGGATATTCCGTCGCCTCTCCGGGGCTTCTACTGCACCAATCTCGCCCAGATTTTTATCAGCTATTTTACGATGTGTAATAATAAAATAATTATTTGGGACGATTTCTGTAATTATATGGAAACGAATTTGGATAAAGTGAATAATTCTTTCCACGAATAAGAATAATAATTATTTTAATTCGTGAGTTAAATTATTCACATTATTCAAATTCGTTTCGATAATTCGTCCTCGCGCGACCTATGGTCGCTTGCAAAGCGAGAAGTTATTCTAAAAATATTACTGTGCAATTTACTATTTGATGCGTTTTTTTTCTTGTGCCTGTGGCTCATCGCACCACCTGCTTCCGCCTGTCTTTGATGTATGCACCGTGCTGCGGCTTACCGCTGAGGCGGCGGCCCTGCAGGTCGAACACTGGCTCACGGCCTGTTGCGGCATCTTGCTTTGCCGTATTCACACCAGTAGTAACTTCCAGCTCCACATCTATCACGCTGAAGATGCCATCCTCGAACTTCAGCAGCATTGCGTCGGTGCCTACGTAGATGGCTTCGTCGTCGATGTCGAGGCACGACCAACGCCTCGACTCGAACTCGCAGGGATAGGTGGTGTACTCACCGTCGTTCATCTTCAGCAGTGGGCCATTGGCACATGCCATCCATAGCTGCTGTTGCGAGTCGAAGGCCATGTCGTAGCCGAAGTTTTCGCATTCGTAAATCGTCGACACCTCGTCGTTGAGAAGCCTGATCAGACGGCCATCAGCAGTGGAGTACCATACACCACCCTCGTCGTCGGCTGCCAAGGAGTAAACCCACGCTCTCGGCAGTTGGTCGTTCTCCTTGAACATGTAATGAGCCCCATCCTGCTCATTGTATTTGACCAACGACATGGTGGTAGGTATCGTTCTCCATCTTCCTATCCACGCCGTACCGTTGGTGTCAATGCACATGGAGGGGAACCCGCCATAGTAATCGCCTCCAAAGTTTGAAATGGCGCAGAATCCCTCCAAGTCAACAATGACGCCCGTCGTTCCCATGCACACATACACTCTGTTGTTTGGGGCGAAGACAATATTTGAGATGGGGTTGCCGCCGGGGCTTAACTCCTTTTCGCGAGACCAGTTGAGCAGTTTTCCATCGGCTGTCCCAACCCATAAATCTCCATTGTGGCACCCCAGCGATATGGGGTCGGCAGAAAGAAGCCCCTCTCCGTTCTGATAAACGGTCTTTGCGCCCGTAGCCTTGTTGATTACTACAAGGCCCCCTTGCTTGGCCACATAAATGTTGTCGCCATCATGCGCGATGTCATATATACCACTCTTATAGTTAGACTCAGATCCATAAGCAAAGAAGGGGTAGTAGGCCGACACCGACACGCTGAATGCCAGCGCCATCAGCATTCCAAGAATTCGTTTCGTTTTCATAAGCGATTATTAATAGTTACTCATTATTACTTTTTTGCAAATCTTCTGCAAAGATAGGCAAAAAACACGATACCACGCAAATAATAAAGACAATAATTTTTATTGCTCAACTTGGTCGAATTTGATACGTACCATGTCGGTCGAAGTATTCGGCGAGGGCGAGGGCCAGCGAGTCGTTGGTCATCAGGCTGTCGGCCACGTTCTGGCGTTCCAGCTCTTCCAATTGGGCGAGCATTTCGCTGTGGCGGCCACTGGTGCAGGAGGCCAGCAGAAGGGCCGCGAGTACATATAATATAATAATGAGTCGATTCATAGGCGCAAAGTTAGCAAAAAAGAACGAAACCGACAAAGAAAAACCAACATTTCCTTGAAACAAAACGAAGGTCTACAGCAAGGCCCTATCGACCTTGAAAATTTGGATCGCGACTTTTTGAAAAAAGGCGTTGACTTTTTGAAAAAAGTCAACGCCAAATTTTTGTTCCAAGCCTTGGAGTTTTTTCAACCTGTGCGGTAGGAAAAGGAAACAAGTGACAGAGATAGAAGAAAGCTCGTTTTTGGAGCAATTGCGGATATCCCTGATTAACTAATAATCAAATAATTATTTGGGACGATTTCTGTTTTTTTACGGAAACGAATTTGAATAATGTGAATAATCAAAATCACGAATTTAAATAATTATTATATTCGTGGAAAGAATTATTCATATTATTCATATTCGTTTCGAAAACTTCGACCCGCTCGACCTATAGGGTGGGCTTGATTGCATTTCGTAGAAAGAATAGGTCGTTTTTCCTTGGTTTGTTCGCATAAAATGATTAACTTTGCCGACGAGAACTAAAACCGATACAATGAAGAAACTATTGACACTCTGCCTCCTCGCCATCTTTGGCCTGACGACGGCTTCGGCGCAACGGATGATGCGCGCCAGAAAGGACATCCCGCTCGACTCCATCCGCCTGAGCGACCCTGCCATACTGGCTGACAAGAAAACCAACCTCTACTACATGACCGGCACGGGCGGCATGATGTGGCGCAGCGCCGACCTCAGGCTGTGGGAAGGCCCCTTCCGCGTGACGGAATTCGAAGCCGACTCGTGGATGGGACCGCGGCCGATGATATGGGCGGCGGAGCTGCACCAGACAGGCGACAACTGGTACTACTACTTTGCCACGTTTACGAATCAGACGGTGAAGATCGACACCGTGCGTGGCAACGTCATCGAGCGGCGAGCCTCGCAGGTGCTTCGCGCCGACAACCCCATGGGACCATATCGTGCCTTCGGCGATGCCACCTATCTGCCCGCCGACCGCCCCACGCTCGACGGCACCTTCTGGCGCGACCGCGACGGCAAGCCCTACCTCGTCTTCTGCGGCGAGTGGTTGCAGAACTGGAACGGAACCATTGAGAAGATTGAGCTGAAGCCCGACCTCAGCGGCACGGTTGGCGAGCCGAAGGTGCTCTTCCGTGCCAGCGACTCACCATGGAGCCGCGAGAAGGACGAACACGGCAACATCACCTGGAACAAGGTCACCGACGGACCGTATCTCTTCCGCACAGCGACAGGTCGCCTTGGCATGGTGTGGACATCGTGGGTCTACGATGTCTACACGCAGGGTGTGGCCTACAGCGAGAGCGGCACCCTCGATGGGCCGTGGACGCAGGAGCCTGAACCCATCACACCGCCGGGCTACGGCCACTCGATGCTCTTTCAGCGCTTCGATGGCCAGTGGATGATGTCGGTGCATTATCACCAGAAGGATGCCCGAGGACGGACGGTGCGCACGCCCCACCTGTTCGAGGTGGACCTGAGCGGCGACAAACTCGTCGTGAAAAGGTAGGAGTGAAAGGGAGTGAAGGGGAGTGAAGGGGAGTGAAAGGACGATACCTTTGCCATACCATTTAAGCGGGGAAAATGTTGTCCCTTTCACTCCGAGCAATCGCCCCTTGTCGCCCAATTACGGGCAAAAGTTGACGAATTATTACTTTCTGCGTGAAAAAACTTACAAATTATTTGCAGACTTCGGGGAAATGTTGTAATTTTGCAGCCGTTTTTAATAAACAAAGCAACAAATGACGATACTGCGCTCCGCTTTTGGTAGCTTGCAAGGCAAGAGCCTACTGGACAACATTATTATTATTCGACTGCCAAGCGCGGCCGGAAGTGATAAGGTATGCAGTATATAGTCGAGCGACATTCAGTGACAATATGTAGAGCCTTTCTCACTTCCGAGTGTGAAAGGCTCTTATGGTATTTAGGAATTAGAGCAAAGAATTAATATAAGGTAATTATGAACGACAGATTGTTTATTTTCGACACGACGCTCCGCGACGGCGAACAGGTGCCGGGATGCCAGCTGAACACGGTGGAGAAGATTCAGGTGGCCAAGGCATTGGAGCAGTTGGGCGTGGACGTGATTGAAGCAGGATTCCCCATTTCAAGTCCCGGCGACTTCAACTCGGTGATTGAGATTTCGAAGGCCGTGACGTGGCCTACCATCTGCGCCTTGACACGAGCCGTGGAGCGCGACATCGACGTGGCCTTCGAAGCGCTGAAGTATGCCAAGCATAAGCGCATCCACACGGGCATCGGCACCAGCGACGAGCACATCAAGTACAAGTTTAATGCCACCCGCGAGGAGATTATCGAGCGGGCGGTGGCGGCCACGAAATATGCCAAGCGCTTTGTCGACGATGTGGAGTTCTACTGCGAGGATGCCGGGCGCACCGACAACGAGTATCTGGCCAGGGTGGTGGAGGCCGTCATCAAGGCCGGTGCCACCGTGGTGAACATCCCCGACACCACGGGCTATTGTCTGCCGCAGGAGTACTACGAGAAAATTAAGTACCTGATGGAGCACGTCGACGGCATCGACCGTGCCATCATCTCCACCCACTGCCACAACGACCTGGGCCTGGCCACGGCCAACACGCTCAGCGGCGTGATGGCGGGCGCCCGTCAGGTGGAGGTGACCATCAACGGCATTGGCGAGCGGGCGGGCAACACCTCGTTGGAGGAGATGGCGATGATACTGAAATGCCACAAGGCGTTGGAGATTGACACTAATATCAACACGTCGAAGATATATCCCATCTCGCGCATGGTGTCGAGCCTGATGAACATGCCCGTGCAGCCCAACAAGGCCATCGTGGGCCGCAACGCCTTCGCACACTCCAGCGGCATACATCAGGACGGCGTGCTGAAGAACGTGCATACCTACGAAATCATGGACCCGAAGGACGTGGGCATCGACGACAACAGCATCGTGCTGACGGCGCGCTCGGGACGTGCTGCCCTGAAGCATCGCCTGCACGTGAACGGCGTGGACGTGGACGAGCAGAAGCTGGACAAGATATACGATAAGTTCCTGAAACTGGCCGACCAGAAGAAGGAGGTGGCCGATGCCGACGTGCTGATGCTGGCTGGGGCCGACACCGCCGACCAGCATGCCGTGCGCCTCGACTTCCTGCAGGTGACCACGGGCAAGGGCGTGAAGTCGGTGGCCTCCATCGGCCTCGACATCAGCGGGCAGAAGTTTGAGGCTGCCGCATCGGGCAACGGCCCCGTCGACGCGGCCATCAAGGCGCTGAAGCGCATCATCATGAAGCAGATGACGCTGAAGGAGTTCACCATTCAAGCCATATCGAAAGGCTCCGACGACGTGGGAAAGGTGCACATGCAGGTGGAGTACCAAGGTGGTCTCTACTACGGCTTTGGTGCCGACACCGACATCGTGACGGCTTCCGTGGAGGCATATATTGACTGTATCAACAAATTTAAGAGAGAATGAATACGCTATTTGACAAGATTTGGGATAAGCATGTGGTGCAGCTGGTGGCCGACGGCCCCACGCAGCTGTATATCGACCGCCTGTATTGCCATGAGGTGACGTCGCCACAGGCATTCGACGGCATGCGGGCACGTGGGCTGAAGTGCTTCCGGCCTGAGAAGATTTACTGTATGCCCGACCACAACACGCCAACCCACGACCAGGATAAGCCCATCGCCGACCCCGTGTCGAAGGCACAGGTGGATGCGCTGGAGCGCAATGCCCAGGAGTTTGGACTGACCTACTATGGCATGATGTCGAAGGACAACGGCATCATCCATGTGGTGGGTCCTGAGAAAGGACTCTCGCTGCCCGGCATGACCATCGTCTGCGGCGACAGCCACACCTCGACACATGGAGCCATGGGTGCCGTGGCCTTTGGCATCGGCACCTCTGAGGTGGAGATGGTGATGGCTTCGCAATGTATCCTGCAGCAGAAGCCCAAGTCGATGCGCATCAGCATCAACGGGCGATTGGGTAGGGGAGTGACACCCAAGGACGTGGCACTCTACCTGATGGCGAAGCTGACCACCAGCGGCGCCACCGGCTACTTCGTGGAGTATGCCGGCGACGTGGTGGACTCCATGTCGATGGAGGGCAGGCTGACACTCTGCAACCTCTCGATTGAGATGGGGGCACGTGGCGGATTCATCGCCCCCGACGAGACCACCTTCGACTATCTCAAGGGGCGCGAGTTTGCACCCAAGGGTGCTGACTGGGACAAGGCCGTGGCCTATTGGCGGACGCTGAAGAGCGACGACGATGCCGTGTTCGACAAGGAGCTGACCTTTGATGCCGCCGATATTGAACCGCGCATCACCTACGGCACCAACCCCGGCATGGGCATCGGCATCACCGAGGCGATACCCGAAGACCTGAAATCTCAAATCTCAAGTTTCAAATCCCTCGACTATATGGGCTTCCGCCCTGGGCAGAAGCTCTTGGGCACGAAGGTCGACTACGTCTTCCTCGGCGCTTGTACCAATGGCCGCATCGAGGATTTCCGCGCCTTTGCCAGCATGGTGAAAGGTCGCCAGAAGGCGGCGGATGTGGTGGCGTGGTTGGTGCCTGGCTCGTGGGCCGTCAGTCAGCAGATTCACGACGAGGGCCTCGACCGCGTGCTGGCCGAGGCAGGCTTCGCAATTCGTCAGCCTGGCTGCTCGGCTTGCTTGGCGATGAACGATGATAAGGTGCCTGCTGGTAAGCTCGCCGTCTCTACTTCGAACCGAAACTTCGAAGGCCGACAGGGACCAGGCAGCCGCACCATCCTGGCCAGTCCGCTGACTGCCGCCGCCGCTGCCGTCACCGGTGTCATCACCGACCCGAGAGAATTCCTATGAGTCCAATATCCCCATAAGCCTCATTAATCCCATCAACCAATGAAACAGCCATTCAACATCATAACCAGCACCTGCGTGCCACTGCCCTTGGAGAACGTGGACACCGACCAGATCATCCCCGCCCGATTCCTGAAGGCTACCACCCGCGAGGAGCGCTTCTTTGGCGACAACCTCTTTCGCGACTGGCGTTACCATGCCGACGGCTCGCCCAACGAGCAGTTCGTGCTCAACGACCCCACCTATTCGGGCTGCATCCTCGTGGCGGGCAAGAACTTCGGGTCGGGGTCCAGCCGCGAGCATGCCGCCTGGGCCATCGCGGGCTACGGCTTCCGTGTGGTCGTATCGTCGTTCTTTGCCGACATCCACAAGAACAACGAGCTGAACAATTTCGTGCTGCCCGTGCAGGTGAGCGAGGACTTCCTCGCCGAGCTGTTCCAGACCATCCGCCACGACCCGAAGGCTCTGGTGGAGGTCGACCTGCCCCGCCAGACGATAACCAACAAGTCCACTGGCAACAGTGAGCACTTCGACATCAACGGCTACAAGAAGCACTGTCTCATGAACGGCCTCGACGACATCGATTTCTTGGTACAGAATCAAGAGAAGACCATAGAATGGGAAAGACAACAATAGCCTGTCGTCTACCGTCTATAGTCTACCGTCTATAGTCTACTGTCTATAGTCAAAATTTTATAGTCTATAGTCAAAACTCTATAGTCTATAGTCAAAACTCTATAGTCTACAGTCAAAACTCTACAGTCGAAACACCAAAATGGAAGATAATGAAAACAAGGTATGTTGAGATATTAGACTCCACGCTGCGCGATGGCGAGCAGACCAACGGCGTGTCGTTTCTGCCCCACGAGAAGCTGATGATAGCCCGCATGCTTCTGCACGACCTCAATGTGGACCGTATTGAGGTAGGCTCGGCACGGGTCAGCGAGGGCGAGAAGGACGGCGTGAAGATGATTTGTCGCTATGCCCAGCAGATAGGTAAGCTCGACAAGGTGGAGGTGCTCGGCTTCATCGACGGCAACAAGAGCATCGACTGGATTGCCGACTGTGGCTGCAAGGTCATCAACCTGTTGGCGAAGGGGTCGCTGAAGCACTGTCGGCAGCAGTTGGGCAAGACTCCCGAAGAGCATATCGACGACATCCGCCATGCCGTGGCCTACGCCCATGAGCTGGGCATCGGAGTGAATCTGTATCTGGAAGACTGGTCGAACGGCATGAAGGATTCGCCTAAATATGTCTACCAGCTGATGGACGCCCTCGTCGACAGCGGCATCCGCCGTTTCATGCTGCCCGACACCCTCGGCATCATGAATCCCCTGCAGGTGATAGAGTATTTCCGCAAGATGCTGAAGCGCTATCCCGACACCCACTTCGACTACCATGCCCATAACGACTACGACCTGGCCGTCTCCAACTCGTTGGCCGCCGTGCTCAGCGGTGCCCGTGGCATTCATGTCACGGTGAACGGTCTGGGCGAGCGGTGTGGCAATGCGCCGCTCAGCAGCGTGCAGGTCATCTTGAAGGACCAGTTCCATGCCCGCACCAGCATCGTCGAGGACAAACTGAACGCCATCAGCCGCATGGTGGAGAGCTACAGCGGCATCGCCGTGGCACCCAACCAGCCCATCATCGGCGACAATGTCTTTACACAGGTGGCGGGCGTGCATGCCGACGGCGACAACAAGAACCGCCTCTATCAGAACGACCTCGTGCCCGAGCGCTTCGGCCGGAAGCGCGAGTATGCGCTGGGCAAGACCAGCGGAAAGGCCAACATTGCCAAGAACCTGGAGGAGCTGGGACTGGAGCTGACGCCGGAGCAGCAGCGGCGCGTCACCCAGCGGATAACGGAGCTGGGCGACAAGAAGGAGATAGTGACGCAGGAAGACCTGCCCTATATCGTCAGCGACGTACTGAAACACGATGCGCCCGAGGATAAGGTGAAGCTGGTGAGCTATGTGGTGTCAACGGCATACGGTCTGAAGCCGGGGGCTAACGTCAGGGTGGAGATCAACGGGCAGCAGTATGAGGCGGGAGCCACCGGCGATGGTCAGTACGATGCTTTCGTGAAGGCCCTGCGTTTCATCTATCGCAAGTACTTGGACCGCACCTTCCCCATACTGGCCAACTATGCCGTCAGCATCCCCCCCGGCGGGCGCACCGATGCCTTGGTGCAGACCGTCATCACATGGGACGACAATGGTCGGCTGCTACGTACCAGAGGGCTGGATGCCGACCAGACCGAAGCCGCCATCAAGGCCACCTTCAAGATGCTGAACATAGTGGAGAAAGACTACGACAAACAATCGTGAAGGGGCCTCAAAGAATGGTTGTGGGGGAGTGGAACCCGCCACTTCGCTAAAAAAACAAAAATAATCTCCCATATCGCGCTGATTTGGGAGATTTTTTCGTATCTTTACACCAAAATTCCTGATGACACGCACGAAGCCCTTCTCCATCTGCCCAAGGTGGATGGGAGCGGGGAGTCATACTATGGTGAAAACCAATCAATGTACTAACGAATATCAATCTATGAAGAAAGCTGTGAAGAAACTCGGTTTCTGGTGCCTCTGCCTGCTGGCATGCACGGCCATGGACGTCTATGCTCAACCAAAGTCGTGGACTGCCGACAACGGCAATGGCACGTTTACCAACCCTCTGTTCTACGATGAGTTCTCCGACCCCGACATCCTACGCGTGGGCGACGACTACTACCTCGCCGGCACCACCATGCACGCCGTGCCGGGTCTGGTCATCCTGCACTCGAAAGACCTGGTGAACTGGGAGAATGTGGCCTATTGCTTCGACCGCTTCGACTTCCCTGAGGACCGCTTCGCCCTGAAGAACCACGAGGAAATCTACGGTCAGGGCATCTGGGCACCCTGCATCCGCTATGCCAACGGCCAGTTCTATGTGTTCTCGAATGTCAATGGCAAAGGCCTGCAATGCTACACGGCGAAGGACATCCACGGGCCGTGGACGCACCACAACATGCAAGGCAACATCTACGACCTGGGCGTGCTCTTCGACGACGACGGCAAGGTGTATGCCATCCACGGCTACGGCACGGTGAAATGCACGGAACTGAAGGCCGACATGAGCGGCCCTATAGAGGGCACCGAGCGCGTCATCATCCCTGAGGGCAATGGGGTGGGCGAGGGCCATCACATGTATAAAATCAATGGCATGTACTACCTCATCTCCACCGACTACCGTCCCAATGGCCGTACGCTCTGCTCGCGCTCGAAGAGCATCTGGGGCCCCTACGAGACGCGTGTCATCACCGCCGACGAGACCTACGGCTACCACGCCGCCTCGCTCACGCAGGTGCCCCGTGGCACGAAGTATCGCATCGGCGAGGACGGCACGAAGTTCGGCCTCGGACCCGTCGACAAGGATGCCACTGCCTGCACCAACGCCCATCAGGGTGGCATCGTGCAGTATGCCGACGGCTCGTGGTGGGCACTCTTCATGCAGGACTTCCACTCGATAGGCCGCACCGTGTGCCTGATGCCCATGACGTGGGAGGATGGCTGGCCCATGGTGGGCTTGAAGGGCAACCTGGGCCGTGCCCCCCGCACGTGGTTCAAGCCCGGTGTCCAGTCTGTTGCTGTATTACAGCAACAAACGGAACGGCATGCCCCCTACGACCGCAGCGAGACCTTCGACGGCAAGCTGCTGGGCCGCATCTGGCAGTGGAACCATAACCCCGACGACAAGATGTGGAGCCTGAAGGGTGGCCGCTTGCGCATACAATCGCAGCCCGCCGAGCAACTGATGTGGGCCCGCAACACGCTGACCCAGCGCGTTATCGGTCCGAAGAGCGTCGCCACCGTCGAACTCTATACCAAGGGTATGAAGGATGGCGATGTCTGCGGACTGGGCAACATCAACGTGCCCTGCTCGTGGATTGGCATCGTGAAAAATGGAAAAGATGTCAGCCTCCGCTGCTTCGAGCAACTGACCAACGACACCATCGACATCCCCGTCGTTTTGTCCGACGGAAAGATTTGGCTCCGCATGATGGGCGACTACGACCACGACCAGGCTCAGTATGCCTATAGCACCGACGGTACGAACTTCACGACGCTGGGCCGCATGATGCCCCTCTCCTATCAGCTCATCTCCTTCCAAGGCTCGCGCCACGCCCTCTTCGCCTTCAACATCAAGGGAGGGAAGGGCGGCTATGCCGAGTTCGACAACTTCACCGTCGACGAGCCTTGTGCCGACCGCAGCGGAAATATCCCCTTCGGCAAGACCTTCCGCATCGTCAACAAGGCAACAGGACGCCCTGCCATCTGCGACCCGCATGGCGTGCTCTACGACACCCATGCCGGCGACCGCAGCCAGCGTACGCAGTTCCAGCTCATTGACCGTGGACAGGGTAAGGTGGCGCTGAAGTGCCTCGACGGGCGCTACGTCAAAGTCTACGGCGACGGACTGCCCGGCGACGTGCGCTTCACCACCAACCAAAATGACGCTGAGGTGTTCCTGTGGCAGGACTTCCTCGACCACGACTTCATGCTCCTCTCGCTGAAGAACAACCGCTATCTGGGCAAGAGCCCCACTACAGGCAGTCCCTACTCGATGGACTTCGCCGGCCCTGACCCCGCCCGCCGCAACGGCTCGGTGCTGATGTGGGAAGAATAATCATTACTCACCATTTTATTCGTCTGTAATGAAGACCTTCAACTTTTTTTCACTACTGTTCGCCTTCGCCGTGCTGGCCATGCCCACGTCGGCGAGACCGAAGCGAGTACTGACAGAGAAGGACATGGGTGCCTATCTCTTCACCTATTTCAGCGACCCTACACACTCGCTGTTCATGGCCATCAGCTACGACGGCTACACGTTTACGCCCATCAACAATGGGCTGCCCATCATTGCGGGCGACAGCATTGCCGAGCAGCATGGCATACGCGACCCGCACATCTATAGGGCACCCAACGGGAAATTCTATATTGCCATGACCGACCTGCACGTCTTCGGACTGCAGAAAGGCCTGCGCACCACGCAGTGGGAGCGCCCTGATGAGTTCGGGTGGGGCAACAATCGCGGACTGGTGCTCATGGCGAGCGACGACCTGATACACTGGACGCACCATGTGGCACGCATCGACCGACTGTTTCCCGAAAAGTTTGGAAAGATAGGCTGCGCCTGGGCACCGCAGACTATCTGGGACCCTGCGGTGGGCAAGCCGATGGTCTACTTCACCATTCGCCAGCAGGCGGGAGGCCGCACCAAGCTCTACTACAGCTATGCCGACGAGGCGTTCACCACACTCGAGACCGAGCCGCAGCTGCTCTTCGAATACCCCGACGAGAAGATTCAGGTGCTCGATGCCGACATCTGTCCCATGCCCGAAGGTCGTTACTTCATGTCGTATGTGTCGCAGGAGAACCCCGGCGGCATCAAGTACATGGTCAGCGACCGCATCAACCATTTCGACGACTACCACGCTGAGCAGATTGATGGCGAGCGCACGGGCTGCGAGGCCCCCAACGTGTGGAAGCGTATCGGAGAGAAGAAGTGGGTGCTCATGTACGACATCTATAGCGTCAACCCCCATAACTTCGGCTTCGTGGAGACCAGCGACTTCAAGACGTTCACGCCGCTGGGGCACTTCAACGAGGGCGTGATGAAGATGAACAATTTCGTGTCGCCCAAGCATGGCTCGGTCATCCACATCACGAAGGCCGAGGCCAAGCGGCTGGAGAACTATTGGAACGAGCAGCAGAAGAAGCCGAAGACCATCCGTAGCGGCGACCTGTGGCGCGACGATAGCGGGCGACACATCAATGCCCACGGCGGAGGCATCATGAAATACGGCGACACCTACTACTGGTTTGGCGAGCACAAGTCGGAGCGCACCAGCAATGCGCTGGTGGGAGTGATGTGCTATGCCTCGAAAGACCTGCTGAACTGGCGCAATTGCGGGGTGGCACTGAGGGTGAGCAACGAGCGCGGGCACGACATCGAGAGCGGCTGCATCATTGAGCGCCCCAAGGTGATATATAATAAGGTGACGAAGAAGTTCTGCATGTGGTTCCACCTGGAGCTGAAAGGACGTGGCTATGATGCTGCACGCTACGGCGTGGCCGTGGCCGACCGTCCCGAGGGTCCCTACCGCTTCCTCTATTCGCAGCGTGCCAATGCCGCCACGTGGCCCATAGAGTTTGGCAAGCAGGAACTGGCCGTGGCCGACACGCTCAACGAGGCCAACTTCAAGACGTGGTGGACACCCACTTGGCGCAAGGCTGTGGACCAAGGGCTCATCGTGAAGCGTGACTTCGGAAAGGGACAGATGTCGCGCGACATGACGCTCTATGTCGACGACGACGGCAAGGCCTACCACATCTTCTCCTCAGAGGAGAACCTGACGCTGCACATCGCCGAGCTGACCGCCGACTATCTGCACCATACTGGCCGCTACACCCGCGTGGCTCCTGCTGGGCACAACGAGGCTCCCGCCATCTTCAAGCACGAGGGCACCTACTGGATGATTACCTCGGGCTGCACCGGCTGGGATCCCAACGAGGCCCGTATGTTCTCGGCGCCCAGCATCTGGGGACCGTGGACGCAGCACCCCAACCCTTGTCGGGGCCCGAAGGCAGAAATCACCTTTGGCGGACAGAGCACGTTCATCCTCCCCGTTGAGCGGTCAAAGGACGATGTTAAGTATATCTTCATGGCCGACATCTGGCGTCCGCGCCATCCCATCGATGCCCGCTACATCTGGCTCCCCATCGAGTTCGAAGATGGAAAGCCCGTCATCAACTGGCGTGATGAATGGACGTTCTGACCGTTCATATTGCGGTCAGGTGCCGCGCGTATTCGCACGGCCCTCTATTCCTGGCTTCTCGCTTTCGCGGCGATGGTGGCCGTGGCTGTGGGCAGACTGCTCTTCACGCTCACCTTGGCTTTTCCCGCTTTTTGCGAGCTGCGCACAACGATGATGGCGCGACCTTTCCAGGTTGTCACGCGGGGCGAAGTGTAAGGCTCAGTGTCCTTTAGGTCGGCGCTTGCGGCGGCCAGCAGCTGACCTTGTCCACCGACGGTGACCTCGCAGGGGATGGCAGCATCAGGGCATACGTTGCCTTGGCGGTCGACGACCTCAATGGCAACGAAGGCCAAGTCCTGTCCGTCGGCTGCTATCGTACGCCTGTCGGCCGTGAGACGAAGTCGGGCAGGTTCGCCAGCCGTGCGGAGAACGACGCTCACTTTGGGCGAGTCGCCGCTTCCTGACAGGGCTTCAGCACGCAGGACGCCGGGCTGGTAGCCAAGGGTGAACACGGCCTTGAACTGCGACTGTCGGCTCACTTGCTTCGTGCCCACCAGCTGGTCGTTCAGATACAGCCGAATCTCGGGCTGCTGGGTATAGACCTCCACCTCGATGGGCTTGCCTTCCCACCCTTTCCATGTCCACGACTCCCACATGGGCCACACGCTCCAAGCCGTCTCCTTGATGTCGCCAAAATAGCCACTGGGCTCCTTCACGGCCATATAGAGCGTCTCGCCACTTGGTGCCCCCGTGCTCCATAGCATCTGTCGGTAATGACTGATGGGCTTGCGCCAGCCGGTGATGTCCACATCGCCGCAGTAGGCTCCGTGCCATTCGGGCTGTCCGCCTGCGACATAGTGCTCTCCCTCGCGTTCTCCTTTATAATAATAGCGGCCGATGCCCGATTCGCCTAAATAGTCGAGGCCCGTCCAAACGATGTCGCCTACCACGTAGGGATGGTCGCTGGAGATGGCCCAGTTGTTGAATGCATCGCGCGGATAGCTCTCCGTCTGCCACATCACGCGCCGGGGGTCGCGCTGGTGGTCGCTGGCGTGCTTGAAT
This sequence comes from uncultured Prevotellaceae bacterium, assembly GCA_902790625.1. GTDB lineage: Bacteria > Bacteroidota > Bacteroidia > Bacteroidales > Bacteroidaceae > Prevotella. Next base: position 84,639 of record CADASP010000021.1, read on the forward strand.
ATCATGTAGTTGTAGCCCACCACGTCGAGCACCTCGGCATGCGGGTCGTAGATCTCCCAGTCGCTGTCCCACGCGCACAGGGCCTCGGTCACGGGGCGGGTGTCGTCCAGCTCCAGGATGGCCTTCTTCATTTGGCGGGCGGTGGTGACAACGCGGATGTCTTTGCGCTCGATGACCTCGTTGCCGATGCTCCATGAGATGACGCTGGGGTGGTTGATGTCGCGTTGTACCAAGGCCTGGATGTCCTCGCGGTAGCACGAGTCGATGACGGTGGAGTAGTCGTAGGTGGTCTTGGCCGAGCGCCAGCCGTCGAAGGCCTCGTCGATGACCAGCATGCCGATGGAGTCGCAGGCGTCGAGGAAGGCGCGCGTCGTGGGGTTGTGCGAGGTGCGGATGAGGTTGAAGCCGGCATCCTTCATCTGTCTCACCTTGCGAATCTCGGCGGCATCGAAAGCCATTGCTCCGAGGACACCATCGTCGTGATGCACGCAAGCACCGTTGAGGAGCATGCGCTTGCCGTTGAGCACAAAGCCCTTGTCGGCATCGAACGTGAACGAGCGGATGCCGAACCTCACCTGCTGCTCGCCGACGATGCGACCGCCCGACTTCAAGCTGACGGTGCACTCATAGAGGTAAGGGTCATCGGGCGACCATAGGCGGGGCTGCTGGGTGGTGAAGCTGAGCACATAGGTGGCCACCTGGCCGGGTTTGAGCGCCACGTTCTCTATCTTGTTGTGCCCAGCGCCCTCAGGCGATTTCGTATCCACTGTCACAGAGGTGAGCCCTTTGGGAAGCCTCTTGGGATGGCTCGAAATGCTCACCGACGGCGAGTAGAGGCGCTTGGGACCGTCGTTTTGAAATGCGAAGGCTCCACCCTCGAAGCTCACTTCCACGTCGTCAATCATGCGGGTCTCCTGCCCTTCGTTCTCCACCCAGATGCTCACGTCCACCCTGGCCTTCTCCTTGCTCACCTCAGGCGTCCACACGCGCACACCATTCTCGGCAAGGTGCAGCGCAGGCATCGTCTGCAGCCACACATGACGGTAGATGCCCGAACCAGAGTACCAGCGGCAGTTGGGTTGTGCGCTGTTATCCACCTTCACAATCACCTCATTGTTGTACTCTCCCCCTCGCCCTTTGGGGCTGGTGGCTGGGGTCAGATAGGGCGTGATGTTCACCGTGAAAGGTGTATAGCCGTAGGCATGCTGTCCTGCCTTTTGTCCGTTGACGAACACCTCGGCATGCTGATAGACTCCCTCGAAATGCAGTTTCGTCACTTCGCCCGTAGGCGTGGCGAAGGTCTTTCGGTACTCGCCTTTACCTCCTTCGAACCAGCCGCCGCCAGTGCCTGTGGCACCTTTGCCGGCTTGTGGACCGGCGTAGATGTCCCAGTCGTGCGGCAGGTCCACGCGCTCGCTTCTCCCGTTGTGAACAAATGTCCATCCGAAGTCGAACAACTGTCGGCTTCCGTCTCCTTTTGCCATCGCCCCCAGCGTCATCAGTAGGCAGATGGTCAGTAGCATGTTTTTCTTACTCATTATTATATATATAATGTTAATGATGATTCGCTTTCGGCGTACGAAAAGGTATGCTGCAAAAGTACGAAAAAAAAGCGTGAAAAGCAAAAGAGAAAGAAAAAAAGTTTGGAATATTTGGAGGAAAGGAAAATAATACTTACTTTTGCACGTAAAAGTATTATTGTAATAAACGAGATGAAAAGGAAAGCATTGTTTTTGATTCTGTGCATCTGCTTCTGCGCCGTCGCCGTGGCGCAGGGGGTGCAAAAGAGTGAGTTGCAGCAGCGTGCTGAGGAAGAAGATGCGAAGGGTAATGTGGCTACGGCCCGCTACACCTACATCCGCGCCTTCGAGGACTATGTCAACAGGGGCCAGGCGGCACAGGGCGTTCAGTGTGGCACGAAGGCTGTGGCCCTCTACTACAAGGAGAACTACTACAAGGAAGCTTTCGAGCTGCTGCGCCGTGTCGACCAGTCGGTGGACAACAACCTGCCAGCAGCCACACAGAGGGCACTGCACTACATGACCAGCAAGGAGCGCATGCAGATGTATATGAAGCTGCGCAAACCCAGCAACGTGCAGGAGCAGCTCAACATCATGGAGGGACATGTGAATGCCGCCGGCGTCGACAGCCTGAAGAACGACCTGCTCTACAACAAGGCCATCTATTACTACACCTTCGGGCAGACGGAGAAAGGCAACGTGGTGTTCAAGGAGATGGCCGACAAGCTGACCGCCGACAAGGACTACGACCGCGTGGAAGAGGTGTTCAAGACGCTCATCGCCAACGGCCGCAAGAGCAACAGCGCCTCGCTGGTGGCGCAGTCGTACAGCAACTACATCGCATGGAAAGACTCGGTGGAAGCCCTGAAGACGGCAGCACAGATTGAGGCGCTGCAACAGCAGATTGAAGAGGGGAAGGCCATCATCGCCGACAAGGACAGCTCACTGTCGTCGCGCCGACTGGTCATCATCGGCCTCTGCATCCTCGCCGCCATCTTGGCCGGAGCCTTGGTGCTGGGAGCGATCGTGCTGCTGCGCTTCATCATGACCACACGCAAGCAGAAGAACACCATCAAGCAGCTGAACGAGAACAACGCCCTGAAAGCCAAGTTCATTAAGAACATCTCCAGCCAGCTGACCCCGTCGCTGCAGAAGCTGGATGGGAAAATCCCGGAGGTGAAGGCGCTGCGCGACTTCTCCGACCATGTGCAGACGTTGGCCGAGCTGGACAGCGACCTGGATAGCGTCAGGCAGAAGGAGGAGATACAAGTGCAGCCTTTCTGCGAGACGCTGATGGACGAGATACGCAACAAGGTGCGCGACGGCGTGGAGCTGTTGGTGAAGGCCCCGAAGCTCACTGCCACCGTAGACAAGGAGTATGTGACCCACATCCTTCGTCACCTGCTTAGCAATGCCGCCATCTATACGCCTGAGGGCGGACACATCACGCTCGACTTCAAGAAGCGCAGCGCACGAACGCAGCAGTTCCTGGTGTGGAACACGGGCTCCACCATCCCCGAGGAGAACCGCGAGGACGTTTTCAAGCCCTTCCTTGAAGTGAAGAACCTGTCAGAGGGCGACGGCCTCGGCTTGCCCATCTGCAAGACGATGGCGCAGAAGATGGACGGCGACCTGACCATCGACCCCACCTTCGCCAAGGGCACCCGCTTCGTGCTCGACCTGCACATCTGACACTCCACCCCTTAACAAGCAAGAGGCTGTTGGCCATTACTGATATTTTGCTCCATCCTGACACATAACAGCGAGACGCGCTTCCCCAAACATCAAGGAAGCGCGTCTCGCTGTTTGTTATAGCTTGGCTATCTCCTCAGCGGTGAGGCCCGTCATGTCAATGATATCCTCAATTGGATAGTTCTTGCCCTTCATATTGCGGGCAATTTCCATTTCACGTTTTTTCTTGCCTTCCTTCAGCCCTTCTTTTTTGCCTTCTCTCAGTCCTTCTTCTTTGCCTTCCTTCAGTCCCTCATCCCTGCCGTCAATGTAGTATGTGTTCATGACGTCATTCTCCACCATGCGGCGCTCCAGCTCGCGTACATATTCACGGCGCTCCTTGTCCGGCAGGTTGTCGACACGA
>CADASP010000022.1 GCA_902790625.1 uncultured Prevotellaceae bacterium
CGCCTCGCTCCCCGTCAGCAACGATCAGGCGTGGATGCTGCGGGCCATCTGGACATCGGCCTTCCACGATGCCGAGGACCGCGAGGTGTTTATCCTGGACGGAACGAAGTGGGAGTTCTTCATCGACGGACGGCGGGCCAAGTCGCACAGCGAGAAGAACACGCTCGTCAGCTTGGTCAACGACCTGAAGGGAGCCGTCGCCACAGGCAATTTGAGCCGCAAAGACTCACTCATCGGCAACGCGTTCCAGCAGGTGGTGGCCAGTCTGATAGCCGTCGACAAGCCGCCCCGCAAGAATAACGACTCCATCGTCGTCATCACCAACGGACAGCTGCTGCCCGACTCCCTGTGCCGGTTGATCAACCACAGACCCAAGCAGTTCTACTACCAGCGGGGCGAACTGGTCACCCATGAAAGCACATGGAGCATTTATGGAGCGAAACAGACCTTTGACATCGACTGCCCGGTGCTGGAGCTGAAGACTAAGCCGGCGCACCGACCGATTCCGCCGGCCGTTTCTCCTTCTGGGTGCCGCGCAAGGCTACACGCTTCTACGCCGAATGTCCAGGCTACGAGAGGCTACGCAACATCGATGACATTGACTTTCCGCCCATCATACAACTGAAAAAGACCAAGAAGTAATAACCTCAAATATACAACAAAGGAAATGAAAAGACAATTTACATTCCTGGCTGTAGGAATGATGGCCGCGGCCAGCCTGACGGCCCAGAACGTGGCCCCTCGCGGACTGTTCAAGTTGCAACGCTTAGGCTACGAGAACGGACGCCCCGACTTCGTGCCCGAGATGTCCCCGTCTACGATGTCCAGATTCCGAGTGGGTTCTGATAACTGAGGCGACATTGACATGAAACCGCAGTTGCTCTGCGACCTGCTAAACGAGCAACTGCGGTCCTGATAAAGCTATTATATGTTAAACAGTTCAGAATGGGACCCTAATCTCACCAGCTCAATGATGTCGGTGTCTGGGTCAATCCAGATGAGCAGGAAGTCACCTTGAATGTGGCATTCCATGCAGCCCTGATAGTTGCCATGGAGCATGTGGGGCTGATACCTTTTCATTCTTCGTCCTCACTTAGAATATCATTTATCATTTCATCTACGTCAGTATAGACCTTGTTTCTATTTCTGCCAGACATGGCTTCCTCGATAGCTGCTTTCGTTTCTTCGTTCGGTTCATGATAAACGACATCAAGCAGAACACTTTCCACATAGTTGTTCAGTGTTCTGTTCTCGCGTGCCGCATTGCGCTTCAGCCCCTCCAGCAGATCGGCACGCAAACGGAAAGAGACGCGGCGACGAATAACAGTTGTTTTCATTGTGCAATCATTTGTAATTTATTTGAGCGCAAAGACAACACTTTTGATTGTCACTACCAAATAATATGGCTACATTTTGCATCGTCTTTTGAGAAGATACGGTGCTACGCCTTAATACTCGTCATTCTCCGTGCGGGCGATGATCTCGTTCTGCAGCTGCTCGGTCATGTCGTTGAAGTAGTCGCTGTAGCCGGCGACGCGCACCAGCAGGTCGCGGTACTCGTCGGGGTGCTGCTGGGCATCGTGCAGGGTGGCCGTGTCGACGATGTTGAACTGGATGTGATGGCCGCCGAACTTGAAGTAGGTGCGGATGAGCGAGGCGAGTTTCTTCTGGTCCTCCTCGCGCTTCAGCAGAGCCGGCACAAAGCGCACGTTGAGCAGCGTGCCGCCGCTCTTGGTCTGGTCGAGCTTACCGAGGCTCTTGATGACCGCCGTGGGGCCATGGGTGTCGCTGCCGTGAGCGGGGCTGGTGCCGTCGCTGATGGCGAAGTGGGCGAAGCGACCGTTGGGCGTGGCACCGCAGACGGAGCCGAAGTAGTTGTGGCAGGTGGTCGAGAGCATGTTCAGCTGCGTCTTGCCGCCACGCGTGTTGGGTCGTCCCTCGATGGCGCGCACCAGGTCATCGTAGACGCGCACGGCGATGTCGTCGGCATACGGGTCGTCGTTGCCGAAGAACGGCGTGTGGTTGCGGATGTATTGGCGCATAGCCTCTCCCCCAACCCCTCTCGCGGAGGAGAGGGGAGTAAATACTTCTTTCCCGGTATTTCCGCCACCAGTGTAATCACTCCCCTCTCCCCCGCGAGAGGGGTTGGGGGTGAGGCTCCAATTATTCCTGCATGCCTCCAACATCTCGTCCATGGTGTAGCGCTTGTCCTCGAAGACGTGCTTCTTCAGGGCGCAGAAGCTGTCGGTGATGGTGCCCAGGCCCGTGCATTGGATATAGGTGGTGTTGTAGCGGGCGCCGCCGCTGTAGTAGTCCTTTCCCTTTTCTATGCAGTCGTCGATGAAGAGCGAGAGGAAGGTGGCGGGGGCATAGAGCGAGAACATACGCTCGATGTAGTTGTTCACCGCAAGCTTCAAGTTGACGAAGTAGACCATCTGGCGGTGCCAAGCATCGTAGAGCTGCTCAAACGTCGTAAACGAGCGCGGGTCGCCGGTCTCCAGTCCGAGTTTCTTGCCCGTCTCAGGGTCAACGCCATTGTTCAGCGTAATCTCCAGGATTTTCGGTGTGTTCAGGTAGCCCGTCAGCAGATAGGCCTCCTTGCCGAAGGCGCCCACCTCGATGCAGCCCGAACAGCCGCCCTCGCGGGCATCCTCTAAGGTCTTCCCCTCGCGCACGAGTTCCTTGATATAGGTGTCGGGGTTGAAGATGCTGGGATAGCCGTGGCCTTGGCGGATGACCTTGATGCCTTCGAGCAGGAACTCGTCGGGGGTGTTCTCGGCGATGTGGATGCTGAGACCAGGCTGCAGCTCGTGCAACTCTTCCTGAATCTCCAGAATCATGTACGACAGCTCGTTGGTGGCGCTGCGCCCCTCGCGGTCCACGCCGCCGATGTTGATGTTGGTGAAGTCGTTGTAGGTGCCGCTCTCTAACGCCGTCACGCCCACCTTCGGCGGGGCGGGCTGGTTGTTGAACTTTATCCACAGGCAACTGAGCAGCTCCTTGGCTTGGTCGCGGGTGAGCGTGCCGTCGGCGATGCCCTGCTCGTAGAAGGGCCACAGGTGCTGGTCGATGTGTCCGGGGTTCATCGAGTCCCAGCCGTTCAGCTCGGTCACCGTGCCGAGGTGCACAAACCAATACATCTGTATGGCCTCCCACAGGTCTCGGGGGGCATGGGCGGGCACATGGCGGCACACGTCGGCAATCTTGCGGAGCTCGGCGATGCGGCGGGCAGACCCACCCCCTTGCCCCTCCCTGTGAGGGAGGGGAGCAGATACCCCTTCTTCTGACAATTCGCCTTGGAGGTAATCACTCCCCTCCCTCACAGGGAGGGGTTGGGGGTGGGTCTGCTGGGGGTGGGTCTGCTGGGGGTGGCTCTCTAATTCGTCGGCCATCCGCTCGGCCAGCTCGGCATGCCTCTCGGCGAAGAGGATGGCGGCATCGCAGCTGATGGCCATGGCCTCTAACTCCTGCTGCTTGTCGGTGGCTTCGGGGTCGTTGATATAGTCGAGGCTGGCTATCTTCCGTTCTATGCGGGCTTTTACGTCGAGCAGTCCCTCGTGGTACATCTTGCCGTCCATGGCGGTGTGGCCGGCGGCACGCTGCTCCATGAACTCGGTGAACACGCCGGCGTGGTAGGCCTCCTCCCACTCCTTCGACACGTGGTTAAAAATGCGCTCGCGCTGCGTCTTGCCCTTCCAGTAGGGGATGACCTCGCGCTCGTAGGTGTCGATGTCCTCTTGGCTGATGGTGTATCTCTGCAGCTCGCGCTCGTTCAGCGTGTGCAGGTCCTCCACGCTGTGGCAGGTCAGTTCGGGGAAGGTGGGCACAGCCTTGGGCAGCGGTCCGCGCTCACCCACTATCAGCTCGTCGGGGCCGATGTAGATGGTTTTCTTCTTGCATATCTCGTAGAAGTTCTTGGCACGCAGCACGGGCGTGGGCATGGTGCCATAGTTCTGCTTGTAGAAGGCAGTCTCTATCAGCGCCCGCTCTATGCTGAGCGTGGTGGGGGTGTCGAAATTCTGCTGGCGTAGGCGGCGTATACGGTCGTTCATGCCGCCCAGGTTCTCGGGGTGTTTGATGCTGTAGTTCATTGTATTTTCTTCAAAAAAGCTTTTCGCCGTTAGTGTTCATTCCATCGTTTGTAGCAATACGGCTGCAAAGTTACGTTTTTTCCATGAAACAAAGGCATGAAAACGCAAAAATCTATCTTCGCGCCCGCGCAGAAATATGTCTAAGGTGTTGGGGAGGCTAAGGAGGCGGGTATCAGGGGCTTCCCGTCACTCTTCGACCGTTTGAGCCTCTGCAAATCGCCTTACGAGCCTATGTAAAACGAAAACCGTTTATTTCTTTTTGCTGGGTCATGTTGTGGCGCTGAGCCTCTGCTGGGGCGCGGCCTTACGGCCTGGTTCGCGCCCCGCCGGAGGCTCCGCCCCACAACATGACTGTGGGTTGCGTCGTGGGAGAGGATGCTCATTCTGAGAGCCGCACGGGACGCACGCTTCGGCCGTGGTAACGGAAGTAGCCGTTCGTGTAGATGCGGCTCGAATTGAAGTACAGGAACCACGCGCTGTACGGGTAGCTCTCGTGGAGCGTGCGCGACCAGTAGCGGCCGTAAGACCCCGCGTTGGCGAGCGAACTACCGTCGCGGTACCCGGCGGCGGGCAGGAAAATGGAATTATTATTGCTTTTGCTGGTAATCAAGCGGCCATACACGCCGTTCTGAGCAGTCCAAGTCGTAGTGGTGTTGTCGCTGCTGACAAGTTCATCAAACTGAGCCTTGCTGGGCATGCGCCAAGCAGGACCCCAGTTCACGTAGGCGGCATCGTCATCAAGGTCGAGTTCGATCTTGCTGTCCGTAAAGCCATTATTGCCGTTGGAGCTATTATTGCAGTACTTGGTCAATGTATTATCAGAGCCATTACACCATTTGTAAGTGCTCCAGTCGAACGTGGTCTTTCCGCCATTGTATCCTTCCTTCTCGCCCCAGGCGAAGTAGTCGCCATACTCCTCGGGGCTGTTGGCACCCACGTTGCAGGTGGCCCACAGCGTGCGGCTGGGAAGATCGAGGTCGACGTAATCGTGACCATTGATTGAGCCAGATTCATCACAATATACAATCATTTCACAATATGCTGCTACTCCGCTTCCATCGGTGGCAGCACAGGTAATCGTACATTGACCTCTTCCTATTGCTGTCACGCCGCCATCTGACGTTACTTGGGCCACTTCATTGTTGCTGCTGCTCCACGTCACACTCTTGTTTGAGGCATTGTCGGGCAGGACTGTCGCCGTGAGCTTTTGGTAACCATCCGACTTCAAAGCAAGTGTGGTATGGCTGAGCGTGATGCTGGTCACCAACTGGACAACCGTTACCTGACACGTAGCCGTCTGTCCGCTGCCGTCGACAGCTGTGGCAGTGATGGTGCAGGTGCCTCCCGCCACGGCGGTCACCACACCGTCAGCGTCAACCGTAGCAACGTTCTCGTCGCTGCTCGTCCAAGCGACCGAGGTGTTGAGGGCATCGGGAGGAGTGGCGGTCACCGACAGCTGGGCCATAGCACCAGAGTTCAAAGTCAGGGTGCTCTCGCTCATGGTGAGGCCAGAGACCAGTGAAGCCGAACCGGTGTAGTAGGTATAGTCGTTGGTGGTGCTGTTCACGGTCAGCAGATAGCGGTCTTTCTCCACCTCGTCCACCACAATCTTCTTCACAGGTTTGCCCGAGGCATTGAAGAACAGCAGCGTGCCCTGATAGGGGCGGAACTTGTAGGTGGCGGCATCGGGAAAGTTGGTGGTGCCGTCCGCGTTCAGCGTGAACGATGATGTGCCGTCGGGGGCATACCATGTGCCCACCACCAGCGTGTTGTCAACGGCGTAGGGGTCGCCACCCACGCTGATTTCCTCCTTGGGAGCTTTGCCCAAGATGACATTCAGGGCGCTCGTCACGTCCGCGATAGTGATTTCTCCGTTTCCGTCCATATCGCCCTTCACAATGGTCGTCTGGGCGCTTAGGACTGTTGCTGCAAAGAGCAGCATGAATGATAGTAAAATCTTTTTCATAGGTTAATAAGTATTTGTTGAATGAATTGTTCTATCACAAAGATGCTGCAAAGTTACGTTTTTTCCCTGAAACAAAGGCAGGAAACAGGAAAAAACTACAGACAAATTTCAAAGGGACATGCCATGCGATAATTCGACACGGTTGAAAAGACGGTGAAGCCGTCTGGAATCTTCAAAAAAAAACACGTGCGTGCGGTGGCCCCAGCGGGGCAAGATAAGGGTAGCCAGCCATACAGCTGCCCCGTTAGGGGCTGCGAAATGGCTGGTGTGTGATGACAGAGGAGAGAACCCTGCCTTTAGGTAGGCGACGACATATCGCATACCTACGGCATGCTTGCCAATTTACGCTGGCATACCAGCCATTTCACCGTACCTACGGCACGGCTGCATGGCTGGCTACCCTTATCTGATGCCTTTGGCATCATTATGAGCGTAAGGTCAGCCGCACAACAGGAACGAATTCAACCTGTACGATTGAAAAGACGGTGTCTGAAGTTTTCAAACAACGCCACCATTTTTCAACCGAACAGATTGAACGAATATACGGAATCAGCAAACAATTGATGACATGCCGGTGAGCATCGTTGATGACGAGCGAAAAGGGGTGCATTCAGGAGCGGCGGCGCACGAAAAACGGGGAACGGGAGGCACCGCAGAGGGAAAAGGGGCATGCTTTTTAGGTTGGCAGCGGGCGGGGACATGATTGGCAGCGGCCGCTGCCAATGATGGCAGCGAACGCCCAGCGGCCGCTGCCAACCGAAATTTACAAGTGATGATGAAGTCAGACGGAGCAGTGCCTGACGCGGCGGCAGACACGGACCTCGCTGGTGCAGACATTTAATTTTTTATAAAAAAACATACAAAAAGACATTTTTCGGGCTTGGAGCATCCTTATGTCGGAAATAATTGCTAATTTTGCACGCTCTTTCAAGCATAGACACATTATTTATTATTATAGAGAAAGACATCATGGACAAATTGAGCTATGCCCTGGGACTGGGCATCGGGCAACAGCTGGCACAGATGGGCGCCGGCAAATTCCTCAATGTTGACGATTTCGCACAGTCGGTGGCCGACGTGCTCAAAGGCAGCGAGCTGAAGGTGTCGCACCGCGAGGCCCAGCAGATAGTGAACGAGTTCTTCCAGCGCCAGGAGCAGAAGATGCGTGCCGAACAAGCCGAGAAGGGCAAGGCCGCGAAGGCTGAGGGCGAGCGCTATTTGGCCGAGAACGCCAAGAAGGAGGGTGTCGTCACCACCGCCAGCGGTCTGCAGTATCAGGTGCTGCGCGAAGGCAACGGCAAGCGCCCCACGGCCAAAGACCAGGTGAAGTGCCACTACGAGGGCTTCCTCATCGACGGCACCGTGTTCGACTCGAGCGTTCAGCGCGGCGAGCCCGCCGTATTCGGTCTGCAGCAGGTCATCGCCGGATGGACCGAGGGTCTGCAGCTGATGCAGGAGGGTGGCAAATACCGCTTCTTCATCCCCTATCGCCTGGCCTACGGCGAAGGTGGTGCGGGTCAGCTCATCCCCCCCTATGCCGCGCTCATCTTCGACGTGGAACTGATTGAAGTAATCTAATCAACAATTATTATAAACAAACAAAAACATCATCATGAAGAAAATGAATTACATGGCCGCCATGGCCATCGCCGCTGCCACGCTGGCTTCGTGCGGCACTGGAACCCCCAACGCCAACCTCAGCAGCGATGTAGACTCACTGAGCTATGCCGCCGGCGTGTCGCTGGCCAAGGAGCTGAAGCAGTACAACCTGCTGGAGCAGCAGTTTGGTGTCGACTCAGCCTACATCAACGACTTCGTCAAGGGTGTGCAGGAAGCTGTCAACGCCGCCGACGACAAGAAGCAGGCTGCCTACTTCGCTGGTCTGCAAATCGGCAACCAGCTGAGCTCGCAAATCATGCCCAACATGATGCGCTCGTTCTTTGGCGACGACAGCACGAAGAACCTGTCGAAGAACAACCTGATGGCCGCCTTCACCGAGGTGCTCACCGGAAAGGATGCCAAGCTCACCGACGAGCAGGTGGATGAAATCCAGAAGCGTTTCTCCTCTATTCAGCAGGAGCTGCAGATGGCCAAGCAGCAGGAGGAGATGAAGAAGCGCAAGGCCGAGCGCTGGGAGAAAGCCGACAAGGACAACGCCGAGAAGTATGCTGCCTACAAGGCCCAGAACGAGAAGTTCCTGGCCGACAATGCCAAGAAAGACGGTGTGAAGACCACCGCCAGCGGCCTGCAGTACAAGGTCATCAAGGAAGGCGACGGCCAGAAGCCCACCACCAAGAACTACGTGAAGGTGAACTACGAGGGCAAGACCATCGACGGCAAGGTGTTCGACAGCAGCTATGAGCGCAACCAGGCTGCCACCTTCGGACTGACACAGGTCATCGAGGGTTGGACCGAGGTGCTGCAGCTGATGCCCGTTGGCTCCACCTATGAGGTCTACATTCCCCAGAACCTGGCCTACGGCCCCGAGGAGCAGGAGAAGATCAAGCCCTACAGCACCCTCATCTTCAAGGTTGAACTGCTCGACATCGTTCAGTAAGCCACACATACCATGAAGAAGACATTCGTCATAGCACTCGCCGCCCTGGTGGCGGGTGCTTCTTTTAATGCCACGCTGGCCGACAAGAAGAAAAAGAAAGCGAAGGCCCAGCCCACCGTGGAGGCCCCGGCACCCGTGGTGCTGGCCAGCGGCAGCGACTCGCTGAGCTATGTGGCAGGATGGTCGATGACGGGCGGTCTGCTCGACTTCGTGAAACAGCAGTACCATGTAGACACGGCCTACATGGCCGATTTCGTGCGCGGATTCAAAGAGGCCGTGACCGCCACCAACGACCCACGCGAGGTGGCGCTGCGTGCCGGACGGCAGATTGCCGGACAGGTGCGCAGCAGCATGCTGGTGCGCATCAAGCAGGACTTCACCAACACCCCCGACAGCATCATCGAGGAGGTGCTCTTCCGAGGATTCACCGATGCCATCACCAACGACACCACCGTGATGAAGCCCCATCAGGCCGAGGAGCTGATGAGACAGAAGCAACAGTATAACCAGCGGGCCAAGACCGAGCGGCTCACCAAGGCCGGACGCGACTTCCTGGCCGAGAACGCCAAGAAAGAAGGCGTCATCACCACCCCCAGCGGACTGCAATATCAGGTGCTGCGCCAAGGCGACGGACAGGTGCCACAGAAGACCGACAAAGTGCGGGTGCACTATGAAGGACGACTCATCGACGGCACCGTCTTCGACGCATCGAGCAAGCACGGCACCGAGCCCGCCTCCTTCCGCCCCGACCAGGTGATTCGTGGATGGACCGAAGCGCTCACCATGATGCCCGTAGGCTCGAAGTGGCGACTGTTCATCCCGCAGGAGCTGGGCTACGGCGAGCGACAGGCTGGCAACATCCCACCCTACAGCACACTCATCTTCGATGTGGAATTAGTGAACATCGAAAAGTAGCCCCAACGCATCCTTTTTGCTGACCTATCATAACATTTTGCGCATGTTTTCACAAAAAACATGCGCAAAATGTTGTCTGTTACATATTTTTTCATTACTTTTGCTGACAAATTGCAAACTAACAGCTAAAGAATGGAAAAAATAGATAATCTCGACAAGAAAATTCTCAGCATTCTGTCTAAAAACGCACGAATAGCCTTCAAAGACGTGGCGGCTGAGTGCGGCGTGTCGAGAGCTGCCATCCACCAGCGCGTGCAACGACTCATCGACGGCGACGTCATCACGGGCAGCGGCTTTGACGTCAACCCCAAGGCGCTGGGCTACAACACGTGCACCTACGTGGGCATCACCCTGGAGCGCGGCTCCATGTATAAAGATGTGGCTCGCCGACTGCAGCACATCCCCGAAGTGGTGGAGTGCCATTTCACCACTGGCCCCTACACCATGATGGTGAAACTCTATGCACGCGACAGCGAGCAACTGATGCAACTGCTCAACGGACAGTTGCAGGAGATTCCCGGAGTGACGGCCACCGAGACGATGATCTCGTTAGAGCAGAACTTCAAGCGCGAGATTCCCGTAGAGTTTAAAGAAGCCAACGAGCAATGAACCAGTACGACCTGACGGCACAGCTGGCCCACATCTATCGCAAGGGCAGCTTCAGCAGCGACAACGGGCGCAAGCCCATCATCGGCATCACGGCCAACTATGGCGAGCAAAACGCCAAGCTGGCCGAAGGCTATTATAAGCAGGTGGCACAAGCGGGCGGCACACCCGTCATCATCCCGCCACTGGCCGACAGCAGCGACATCCTGGCCACGCTCAACGCCATCGACGGTCTGCTGCTGAGCGGCGGAGCCGACATCAACCCCCTCTTCATGGGCGAAGAGCCACAGCCCGCGCTGGGAGGCATCAACGCCGAGCGCGACCTGCCCGAACTGCTCATCACACGGTTGGCTTTCAACCGCCAGATGCCCATCCTCGGCATTTGTCGAGGCATGCAGACGCTGGCCGTGGCACTGGGCGGAAAGGTGACGCAAGACATCGCCACCGAGACCCACGCCAAGGCCATCAAGCATTCGCAGGATGCCGACCGCCATGTGGCCACGCACTCTGTCAACGTGCTGGCCGACTCCACCCTCTATCACCTCTATCAGGAGCAGCAGGCGCTCTACGTCAACTCCTTCCACCACCAGGCCGTGAACGACCCCGGCCGACGATTGCGCGTCACGGCGAACGCCGCCGACGGTATCATCGAGGCTGTGGAGAGTAACGAGCTGAAGCCCGTGATGGCCGTGCAGTGGCATCCCGAGTGCATGGGCCAAGAGGGTGCACCCCTCTTCCAATGGCTGGTGGAACAAGCGCAGGCCTATCGCCAGGCGCAACAGGTGCACGACCACACACTGACGCTCGACACCCACTGCGACACGCCCATGCTCTTCCCAAAGGGCATCGACTTCACCATGCGCGACGAGCGCATCCTCGTTGACCTGCCGAAGATGACCGAGGGCCGCCTCGACGCCACCATCATGGTGGCCTACATCCCCCAGGCCGATGAGGCCCAGCAGCAGCTGTTGCCCATGATGAACGCAGTCCACTTCTCGCCCTTCGACTATGCCAACGCCATTTTCGACCGCATAGAAGGCATCGTGGCCGGCAACCCGCGACTGGCTCTGGCCCACACGCCCGAAGAGCTGTGGCAGAACAAGCTCGCCGGCCGCAAGAGCATCATGCTCGGCATCGAGAACGGACTGGCATTGGAGGGCAAGGTGCTCTGCGTAGACCACTTCGTCAAGCGCGGCGTGGTGTATATCACCCTCTGCCACAACGGCGACAACGACCTGTGCGACTCGGCCAAGGGCACGCAGACCCATGGAGGGCTCAGCCCGCTGGGCGAGCAGGTCATCCGACAGATGAACCGCCTCGGCGTGATGGTCGACCTGAGCCACGCCGCCGAGAGCAGCTTCTACAACGCACTCGAAGTGAGCCAGACACCCATCGTGTGCAGCCACTCGTCGTGCCGCGCCCTCTGCGACCACCCCCGCAACCTCACCGATGAGCAGATGCGGGCGCTGGCCAAGAAGGGCGGTGTGTGCCAGATAACGCTCTACCCCGGATTCCTGCGACTCAACGAGAAGGCCACCATCCTCGATGCCATGGAGCACCTGGAGCATGCCATCAGCGTGATGGGCATCGACCACGTGGGACTGGGCACCGACTTCGACGGCGACGGCGGCGTGCGCGGACTGGCCGACGCCAGCGAGCTCACCCTATTCACGCGCCAGCTGTTGGCCCGACGCTTCAGCAACGACGACATACAAAAGATTTGGGGCGGCAACTTCCTGCGCGTGATGAGACAGGTGCAGGCATGGCGACCGGCGCCAGAGCCAGCGATGCCGCTGCAGCGCCCCAAGAAAGCAACACCCTTGACATTATGATACGAATCATCACCTCCATAACCACGATTTTGCTTATGGTAGCCTGCGGCAGCTCTCAGAAGAACACCACCCAAGCCACCACACCCACCAACCATGAACAGCCGGCGGGTCCCGCCTTCTCGGCCGACTCGGCCTTCGCCTTCTGCCAAGCGCAGTGCGACTTCGGGCCACGCACCATGAACAGCAATGCCCACGAGCGTTGCGCACAGTGGATAGTGAGCCAGTTTGAGCGCTACGGCATGACCGTCACCGAGCAGCGCGCCACGCTGAAGGGCTTCGACGGCTCGTCCCTGCTCTCGAACAACATCATCGCCAGCTACCGCCCCGACCTCAGCGACCGCATCATGCTCTGCGCCCACTGGGACAGCCGTCCCTGGGCCGACAACGACCCCAACCCCGACAACCACCGCCGTCCCGTGATGGCCGCCAACGACGGTGCCAGCGGCGTGGCCGTGATGCTCGAAGTGGCACGGCTGCTGGCCGAGGGCACCGAGACCATCACCACCGCCACACCCACCACCACCTATCCTGTCAACATCGGCGTGGACTTCATCTGCTTCGACGCTGAAGACTGGGGCGACGACGGCCATCCCGACTCATGGGCACTGGGCGCACAGCACTGGGCCGCCAACCCCCACAAGCCCGGCTACAAGGCACGCTATGGCATCCTGCTCGACATGGTGGGCGGACAGCACGCACGTTTCTGCCGCGAGGGCTATTCGCTCTACTACGCCCCCCATGTGGTCGACCGCGTGTGGCGCGCCGCCGAGGCAGCGGGCTACAGCAGCTATTTCCCCAAGGAAGACGGTGGGGCCATCACCGACGACCACGGCCCCGTGAACGAGGTGGCGAAGATTCCCTGCATCGACATCATCCCCTACTATCCCGAATGCGAGGAGAGCAGCTTCGGCCCCACATGGCACACTGTGAGTGACGACATGCAGCACATCGACCGCAACACGCTGAAGGCCGTAGGACAGACGCTGGTGCAACTGCTCTTCGCCGATTTCGGACAGACACAGCCATAGACCGATGAACACCCACGTCATGACATACATGGTACTGTCGGCCCTGCTGATAGCGGCTGTGGGGTGCGGACATAGCGACACTGCCGTGGGGGTGAAGCGTTCGCGATGTCTGTTGCCCGACAGCGTTCAACTGCGTGCGGGCGACGTGGTGTTTCGCCGTGGCGAGGGCTTCACCAGTCAGGTGGTGCTCCATGCCGATGCCGAGGGCAACTACTCGCACACGGGCATCGTCGTCGACTCGTGCGGCACGCCGCTCATCGTGCATGCCGTGCCCGGCGAACCCGACTTCGAGGGCGACCCCGACCGCGTGAAGGCCGACCGCCCCGAACACTTCTTCTCGTCGCAGCTGGCCACCTTGGGCGAGGTGTGCCGACCCGCCGACTCGGCCATAGCAGCCCGCGCCGCCCAAGTGGCATGGGATGCCTATCGGCGCCGCGCACTCTTCGACCACAACTACGACGATGCCGACACCACGCGCTTCTACTGCACCGAGCTGGTGGCCTTCGCCTACCGACAGGCGGGCGTCGATCTGGCCGAGGGACGGGGGCACCACATCAACCTGCCCACCATGCAGCAAGACTGCCTCTTCCCCAGCGACATCTACGAGAGTAAATTCCTGTATTCAATAGTACAGTTTTAATTATTAACCCTCAAAAACAAACAGAACAAATGAAAAAGATGATTGTAATGTTCACCATGTGCCTGATGATGATGGCGATGATGACCAGTTGTGGCAGCAGCCACGAGAACACCCCGCGCGGCGTGGCCGAGGCTGCCGTGAAGTACTTGTCGAAGAAAGACTGGAAGGGCTATATGGACCTCACCGATGCCAACGACAAGCAGAAGGAGGTCATGGCACAGATGCTGGAGAAAATGGGTCAGCAGCTCGACGACAAGGGCGGCATGAAGAGCTATGAATTCGTTGACGAGGACATCGACGAGGAGAACGGCACGGCCACCATCACCGTGAAAGTGACCTACGAGAACCAAACCAGCGAGGACAACAAGATGAAGATGCTGAAGAAAGACGGCAAGTGGCTGCTGTCGTCCGAAAAATAGGTCGCGAGCATCCATTTGTTGACATCTACAACCATTGGCAGCCCCCAGCTCTTTCCCATCTGGAAGAGCTGGGGGCTGCTTTCGTGCGAATACGTATGCCGTAGTGTGCCAATCATTTCGTCGGCGTAATGCCAAATGTCAACCGCCCCCCAATGTATACCGAGGGCACGCAGTACCCTCTGGACAATCGGAATGAGAGAACCATCGACCCTGAAGGGTCGATATAGGGGAAAACTGACGTCTTTTTGCATTTCGACCACCATTTTCCGCTCTTTTTTCTTGGGCATGCGCAAAAAAAATCGTACTTTTGCCATCAGATAACTACTAATTGACAACCTTTGAAACTATGGCATTAAAAAGAACTATCCAAGCAAGCCTGATCTGCCTGATGGCCAGCTTCGCAACAGCCGCTTTAGGCCAAGCCAACCTCAGTCCGAAGGCCGCCAAGGTCAGCGCCTCGGTGAACGGCGACGTGGCATCGCTGGTGAACGACAACCGCATGTCGGCCAGCAGCTTCTGGAGCACCAGCGCCAGCTCCAGTCTTGGCCAATGGGAATGGGTGGAGCTGCAATGGCAGCGCAAGAACAGCTTCACCGAGGTGCGCGCCTACTGGGCCGCGCCAAGCGAACAAACAGAGTTGCCGCAAGAGGCATACGCCGCATGGTGGGACGGCCACCAATGGCAGCAAGGCCCCACGCTGGCCGAGGCCGACGACAAGAACACCAGCACCACGGCGGTAGACATCACCTCCAACCGCATACGCATCTATGTGCGCAGCCAGCAGAAGGTTTGCGGCATACGCGAGCTGCGCATCTTCGGCTTCGAGGGCGACGAGTGCACGCCAGCCATCATCGGCGGCACCAGCGTGATGGCATGGGAAGAGGGCATGGTGCTCTCCCCCACCCTACAGCTGCCCGACGGTGTGGAAGCTGAAGAAGGCCTGTGGGCGTGGACACTGCCGGGAGGCGGAACGGCTCAGACGAGAACCGTCGCCGTCACCGTGCCTGGCGAATACGTCGTAAGTTACGAACGGCCCTGCGGCGCAGTGACCTACTTCTCGTTCACGCTCTACGACCCCTCCGAGAAATACGTTTGGCCCACCTACTCGCCCACGCTCAACTACGACTTCCGCAGCGAGTACCCCACCTTGCCAGCACCTACCAAAGGCCGTCTGCCAGAGAATGTGAACGTGGCTCGCGAGAAGCACGGCGAGTGGTGGAGCGTGGCCGTGGGACCCAATGCCAACCCGCTCATCAGCGACACATCGATGGTGTTGCTGGCCAAAAAGATGGACGAGGACTTCGCCTACTTCCGCAATGTGTTTGGATGGCCGCCCGACAAGCGCGCCCGCAACGGCTACTACAGTCAGGTGTACGGTTACGGCAGCGGCCTGAGCTTCGATGCCGGCACCCCCAACACGGCCACGGGCGGATGGCAGAGCGCCACCCACTACAACGGCAGCTCGTGGCCGATGGTGTTCCTCAGCTATTATCCCATCTACAGCTTCGACCCCCACTGCACCTACAACGACCGCATAGCGCAGCAGAACGCCTGTGTGCACGAGGGCATCCACGCCACCTTTGCCGACCTGGAAGGCTGCAAGGAGAGCGCTTGGTTCCATGAGGGCGGCAACACCTGGCTGCAAGGCGAGGCCGAGCTGGCCAAGAGCGGCAAAGCCCCCGAGAGCATGGGATGGCTCAGCGCCGGCAACATGATTGCGCCCTTCATGCCCATCGAGTGCTACAGCGGATGGCTGCAAGACGACAGTTTTGGAGGGCCATCGGCCGAGGGCGTGAACATGTACAACGGCGGACAGCAGATATGCACGTGGCGCAAGCTGCTGGGCGGCGTGCAGTATGGCGAGCTGTTTCCCCACTTCCTGAGCGAGATTATGGGTCGCGGTGCCATCCCCTGGATATGGCGCTACTGCAAGAGACGTGTGCTCGAAGGCATGGCCGACAGTCTGGGCGACAGCCAGATGCGCCACCTCATACTGGAGTACCGCGCCCGCCAGGCCATGATTGATGTGGGCCAGTGGAGCAAGGCGTGCCAGAGGCTCATCGACGACAACTGGGGAGCCAAGATTGAGCAGGAGTGGAGTCCCTACTGGAAGAAGGTGGAGCCGTGGGTGGTGACGCCCTACGCCAACATGTACCCCTGCGATGCCGTCGACAGCGCCCACTGGTGGAAACCCGAATGGCGCACCACGCCCGGCTGGAGCGGTGCCAACCAGGTGCCACTGCACGTCAGGGGCGACGTGGGCAACATGGTGAAGGTGCACTTCAAACCCCTGGGCCGCAACATGGTGTGCATGCTCTGCTATCGCAGCAAGGAGGGCAACGTCTACTACTCGCGACCCGTGGAGGGCGAGGGCGAGGTGGTGCTGAAGTTGCAGGAGAGGCCCGCCAACAACGTGGTCATCGCCGTGGTGTGCAACACCGACTACAAATACTTAGGCGAGCAGACGCGCAAGGCCCACTACGACTATCGCTTGCGCATGGGAGAGAACGTCTACCAGCCCGCCAAGGCCCAGCTGAAATGGTATAACTACAAAGCCACGGTGCAGGACACGCAGTTCCTCAACGGCATCGAGGAGGCCACCACCGCAGCCACCGATGAGGTGGCCCGCTTCAGCATCAAGCCTCAGCGCACCGTGGTGCAGCGCGGCGACCGTCTGCCCCTGCACATCACGGCTGTCACACAGTGGCAGGTGCCCGTGAGGCTGTTCAACGCCAGCGGACAGTTCGTCTGCTCGCAAAGTTTCCTGCGCAATGGCGACTACGAGATTCCTGCCGACATCGTCCCCGGCATCTACATCCTGCAGGGCGAGAACGGCGGCGAAACCTGTAGCGTGAAGCTGGTGGTGAAGTAATTCTGAATGACTGCTTGAACAATCGTAATTCATAATTCACAATGATATGAGAACAAACTTCCAAACGCTACTGCTGTCCGCCATGCTGCTCATGGCGGCAGGATGCGCCCACCACTACCAGATAGCCAGCGTGAGCCGCACCCGTCTGGTCGTCGACAACCGCTACGACCGTGAGCCCGACGCCAAAGCCATGGCTTTCATCGCACCCTACCAAATGAAGGTGGACTCAATCATGAAGCCCGTGATGGGCGAGGCGGCCCGCGACATGGCCACCCGACGCCCTGAGAGCGAGATATCGAACCTGCTGAGCGACATCCTGGTGTGGGCGGCCAAGGACTATGGCGAGACGGTCGACTTCGGCGTGTACAACATCGGGGGCATCCGTGCCGCACTGTCGAAGGGCATTGTCACCTATGGCGACATCAACGACATCGCGCCCTTCGAGAACAAGATTGCCTTCACCACGCTGAGCGGGGCAAAGGTGCTGGAGCTGTTCCAACAGATTGCCAAACGCGGTGGCGAGGGCGTGAGCCACGGCGTGGAGCTGGTCATCACCCGCGACGGGCAACTGGTGTCGGCCCGGCTGAACGGCAAGGAGATAGACCCGCAGCGCAGCTACCGAGCCGTCACCATCGACTACATCGTGCAGGGCAACGACGGCATGCCCGCCTTCCGCGACGGCACCAACTTGAAATCGCCACAAGACGAGAAGGACAACTCGCGCTTCCTCATCATGAACTACTTCCGCGCCATGCACGCACAGGGCAAGAAGGTGGACGCACAGGTGGAGGGAAGGGTGCGCTATGCAAGTGAAAAGTGAGAAGCGAGAAGTGACAAGTAAAAAACAGAAGATAATAACTGAATAAAGACAATATGGAAAAAGAAAGAATACCAAGGACAAGATGGATGATGCTGGCGGCAGCCTTCATTATTCATTGTTCATTATTCATTAGCCCCGCAGGGGCGCAGAAGTCGCTCACCATCCTGCACACCAACGACACCCACAGCACCGTGATGCCGCTGGGGCGCAACCTGGCCGACACCATGCTGGCCGACCGCGGCGGCTATCTGCGGCGCATCGCCCTGCTCAAGGAGGAGCGCCGCCTCGACCCACAGCTGCTGCTCTTCGACAGCGGCGACTTCTCGCAAGGCTCGGCCTACTACTCGCTGTTCGAAGGCGAGGTGGAGGTGGGACTGATGAACCAGATGGGCTACGATGCCGTCACCATCGGCAACCACGAGTTCGACTTCGGCCTCGACAACATGATTCGCATCTTCCGCCAAGCCCGCTTCCCCATTGTGTGCTCCAACTACGACTTTGCCGACACCGAGTTGAAGGACCTGGTGAAGCCCTACATCGTGTTGAAGCGCAAGGGTGTGAAGATTGGTGTCTTCGCCCTCTGCCCGCCGCTCGAAGGACTGGTGTTCACCAAGAACTACGGTCCGCTGCGCTTCCTCGACCCCATTGAGGTGACCCGCCAGATGGTGGACTTGCTGCGGCGGCAGAAGCACTGCGACTATGTCATCTGCCTGAGCCACTTAGGATGGACGAAAGGCGAATACCCCGACAACCGCGTCATCGCCGCCACTAACGGTGTCGACCTGGTGTTAGGCGGACACACACACACCTACTTCGACAAACTGGAGTATGTCGACAACAGTCTGGGACAGCCCGTGCCCGTAGACCAGAACGGCAAGCATGCCGCCTTCATAGGCAAGCTCACACTGACTTTTAACAAGAAATAATCATGAAACGAATCATCATTGCGCTCGCAGCGCTCTTCGCAGCCAATGTCGGCATACAGGCCGCTGGCAAGTACGACAATCCCGACACGCTGGTGGTGGCCCGCGACGGCACCGGACAGTTCAGAACCGTAGACGAAGCCATCGAGGTGTGCCGAGCCTTCATGGACTACCACAAGGTGATCTTCGTGAAGCGCGGCATCTACAAGGAGAAGCTCATCATCCCCCAGTGGCTGCAGAACATCGAGATATGTGGCGAAGACCGCGACAACACCATCATCACCTACGACGACCACGCCAACATCAAGACTGCCGAGCGGCCCGGCGGCATCGGCACCTTCCGCACCTACACCCTGCGCATCGACGGCAACGACATCACGCTGAAGAACATCACCATCGAGAACAACGCCGCCAAGCTGGGACAGGCCGTGGCACTGCACACGCAGGGCGACAGGCTGACCTTCGTCAACTGCCGCTTCTTGGGCAATCAGGACACGGTGTACACGGGCATGGGCGGCACACGCCTCTACTTCGACGGCTGCTACATCGAGGGCACCACCGACTTCATCTTCGGCCCGTCGACGGCGTGGTTCGAGCGCTGCACCATCCACTGCAAGTCCGACAGCTACATCACCGCCGCCTCCACACCCCGCGACGAGGCTTTCGGCTACATCTTCAACGAGTGCACGGTGACGGCCGCCGCCAATGTATCGAAGCTGTTTCTGGGTCGTCCGTGGCGCGACTATGGCTACACGCTGTTCATGCACTGCGAACTGCCAGCGCAGATACGTCCCGAAGGATGGCACCACTGGGAGAAGCAGCGCGAGCAGACGGCCCGCTACATGGAGTTTGAGAACCGAGGAGCCGGTGCCGCCACCGCCAACAGGGTGGCCTGGAGCCGCCAGCTGACGAAGAAGGAGGCCAAGAACATCACGCCCGCCCGCGTCTTCAGCCGCAGCGATGCGTGGAGCGTGGCCAAATAGCCACAACATCGCAGCAAAAAGGGGAGTGCACCTGCCGCGGCAGGTGCACTCCCCTTTTTGCTGCGATGGCCGAGCCATCGCCTACGGAGAAGGGCGCAGCCACTAACGGCGCGGCCTTCTTATTTCACTACCTTGCGTCCGTTCAGGATGTAGACGCCGTGCTTCGACTGCATCACCTGACGACCGCTGAGGTCGTAGACCTTGCCGGCATTGCGACTCACGGCGGTGAGGTCGTTGACACCACTGTCGAAAGCAGCAGCTGCGACGAACTTCACGTTGTAGACGAACTGCTTCTCGCCCACACGCAGGCAGAACTGGGCATAGAGCACGAAGTCGTCGGCCACATCCTCCTGTGCGTAGGTGTTGATGGTGGTCTCGCCGTTATCGTTGAGGATATACAGGAAGGCAACGCCACCAATCATGTCGGAGAATCCCTGCTGGTTGAAGCCAATACCATCCTCGCACATCACAGCCTCGCCAAACACGCCGCCCTCGGTCATTGCGCAGAGCGTCTCCTCGGAGGTCAGTTGGTCAACCGTCACGCCCAGTGCCGTTGCGGCCTCGCTCAGGTCGATAGGCATCGAGAAGTCTTCAACGCTCACGGGCAGCGTGATGTCGGCCTCGCCCACGGTCTCGTAGTTCTTCACCTCTTCCACGATGCTGTAGGAGATGTTGAAGGTCACCATCTTGCTGGTCTTCTCGTTCACATAGAAAATCTTGGCTTGGTAGACCTCGCCCACCTGGAGCGAGTTGGGGTACTGAATCATGTCGAACTTGCCGCTGACGTGTCCGCCGCAGGAGATGCCGAACCACTGTCCGTCGCCCCAGCCATTGATGTTGCGACCGTCCTTGTTGAGCCAGAAGCCGGGAGCCTCGTTGATGGTGTATTTCTTCGAGTATTTCTCATTTCCGGGTTTCTCGGTGCCATCTTCGTTCAGCTTAGCCAAGGTGTAAACGACATAGTCGGTGCCGATGTTTTCTTCAATGAAGTCGTAGGGGATATCCACGCCATCGCTCCAATAGTAGCCACTTTGGGGCTGGTGCTGAATGATGTAGCTGCGCTGAGCCACGCTTTGGAACTCGCCATCGATGACAACCGGCGCAACGATTTTGAGCGTCACGGTGTAGGCAAATGCCTTGTTATCGTTGCCCAAGAAATAAAGAGTGACGCTTTGCTCTTGTCCCACCTCAGTGAAGTGATTGGGATACTGGCCCACACGCAGCGTGGTATAGTCGCCAGACGTTGCCGGCTCCACATAGATGGAGCAATTGCTGCCGTAGGTAATGACCATTCCATCTTCGCCAAACCAGAATCCACCGTTGTTTGCCGTTGAACTGCCAAATTCAACATCGTCTCTCAGTGCAGCCATGTCGATGTCGGCCACTTCGCAGCCCAAAGCGGCAGCAATGGCCTCCATGTCGGGATGAATCAGCGAAGCCTCATAATTGGTAGTGAGTTCCTGCTCCACCACGACATTGTCTTCACCTACGATGGCATAGGCAGCAATGCCTTCGCCAACATCCACCTTCTCAATGTTCAGATTGTAGCGGATGCAAATGGCCTTGTCGCCCCAAATGAGATAGACATAGGTGAAGTACTGTTTGTCGCCGTCAAGCTTGTTGGGCATCTGTCCCAACACGCAGGAGAGGGTTTGCTCCTCAACGCTGAATTCGAACGACTCCATGAAGAAGTGGCAATCGTTGCCGTAGCCAGCGCGTCCGCACTCTATGCTCTGGCTGCCCTCTTGGTTGTCGTAGCCCTGCATCCAGAAGCCGATACCATTGGCCGATGCCCTGTTGGTCAGCGTGTCACTCTTGTAGGTGCCCAAAGCCACGTCGTCGCCCAAGATGTTCTCAGGGACAAAGAGAATCTTCCTCAGCTCGTCGCCGACAGCAGCCAGGTCGGGAATACCCAGATTGGCAATGACGCTGTGCAGGTCGACATTCACCGCATCGCTGTTATAATTGGTGCGTTGCTTCTGATTGACATCGACGGTGACTTCGCCCACGATGTCCAGGTTCTTCCACAGCAGAGTGGGTTCGGGAACGTCGAAGACGGGTCGCTCGATGATGTCGATGGTGACATCGAAGGTGACCTCTTGCCCACCGTATTTCAGCACGAATTTCGGGGTGAACTTATCGCCCGCCTGGCACTGGTCGGGATACTGGCCAATGTTAATGACCATGAAGCCAGCCTCGGCATCCATGCCCACGGTGTTGTACCAGCGATAGAGGGAGTTGTCGACGTCCCATGCCTGGGGCAGTCCGTCGACGGTCACCCAGAAGCCGCCTTTCGACCCCTGCGTGTAGTCGTTGCTCAGGGTGCCATCGGGCAGGGTGAGGAAGAACATGTCGTCGATGCTCGCATCTTCGCCTCCCTGCCATGCGTCGAATGCGCGTACCAGCGTGGCGGTGTCGGTGCTGAGCTTGGTGGCCACCTCCTCGAGATTGAAATTCACGGCCTTCACGTCATAGCCCGAGGAAGGATACTGCTGAGTGGTGCCGCTGAACTGTGCCTGGGCCGACACTCCTGCTGCAAGGCAGACGACTGCCGTGAGCAGACTACGAAGTAGATTTCTTTTCATACAGATTTTGGATTTAGGTTATTAATGATGTTAGTTAGTTAAATTCTCCTGCTGCAAAGGTAGGCAATAAAAATGAAAAGAACAAGAAAAAAGCGAGAAAATGTACTATTTAGCGATGTACAATGTACTATTTTCAGCCGAAGCGGCCCAAAACAGCACATCGCACATCGCTAAATAGTACCTGCTAAATCTCCCAGCCCACGGCCGAGGCACCGAGGACGGCGGCTGAGGCGCCATCGAGTCCGCTGACGAGGAACTTGGCCTTTCCACGGAAAATCTTCAGCACGTGCTGGTCGTAGGCCTCGCGGATGGGCTTCATAATCAGCTCGCCGGCCTTGACCATGCCGCCGAAGAAGATGAATGCCTCGGGCGATGAGAAGGCGGCAAAGTCGGCGCACGCCTCGCCCAGCATGTGGCCTGTGAACTCATAGATCTCCTTGGCCAGCTCGTCGCCCTTGCCAGCGGCGATGCTCACGTCGAGCGAGGTGATCTTCTCGGGGTCCATCTCGCGCAACAGCGAGGGACGTTCGGTCTTTGCCAGCAGCTCGCGTGCCGTGCGTGCCACGCCCGTTGCCGAGCAATAAGCCTCCAGACAGCCTGTGCGCCCGCATCCGCAGCTGCGGCCTTCGGCTCCACGCACCATGATGACATGGCCCAGCTCGCCGGCAAAGCCGTCGCAACCGTAGAGCAGCTGTCCGTTCACCACGATACCGCTGCCCACGCCGGTGCCCAGGGTGATGACGATGAAGTTCTTCATGCCACGAGCCACGCCATATACCATCTCGCCGATGGCGGCAGCGTTGGCATCGTTGGTCAGTCCCACGGGGATGCCGCCCAGCTTGTCGCTGAACATCTGTGCCAAGGGTACGACGCCATCGTGGGCCCACGCCAAGTTGGGAGCAAACTCAATGGTGCCACTGTAGTAGTTGCCATTGGGGGCACCGATGCCCATGGCCTTGATGGTGTCGATGCCTCCCACCTGCTCGATAATGGGCTGCAGCGCGTTGACCGAAGCCTCGACGAAGGCCTCGGCAGTGTCATAACCGCCCGTCTTGATGGCAGTTGTAGCCTTGATTTCGCCACGAGCATCCACGATGCCGAATACGGAGTTGGTACCGCCCAGGTCGAGTCCGATGACGTAGGGCTTGATGGTTTCTTGCTGATTCATAGTTCTACTGTTTTTAATTGTTTGTATTGGATTGAATGGGGTATTTTATGGGGGGATGGGGGAATGGGGAGGCGAATGGGACATCAGTACCACTGCACGCTGTTGCTGTGGCTGGAGCGCTTGTCGTATTTCAGGGCATCGGTGAGCGTGCTGGCGTTGCAGCGGAACGAGAAGTTGTAGCTGGTGTAGGGGGCGAGCACCACCGAGCACGACATGTTGAAGCAGTGCAGGTCGCGCGAGAGCGATGCCGTGGTCATGCTGATTTTCTTGTACTCGAAATCGTAGCCCGACGAGAAGCTGATGTTCCACCCATCACTGATGCGGATGTTGCCGCTCACGTTCAGGTTCTGCGTGAACTTGTAGGGGTAGCGCATGGTGCGGTAGTTGAATCGCTTCACGTCGTTGTCTTCGCGCATGGTGACGCCATAGCCGAAGCTGAGGCTCCAAGGCAGCGAGAAGGCCATGTATCCGTCTTCGTCGGTGTCGGCCATGTCGGCGTTCTTGCGTTCGGCACCGTGCTTGCCCTTCTCCAGGTCGCGGTCGATGTTGGTGTCCACCTCGTTCTCATCGTCGTATTCATCCTCATCATTGCCGCGTTTCTTCTTGTCGTCGTCCTCGTCGCGCTCGCCCTTCAGCCATCTTATCCACTTGGCCACCTTGTCGTTGCTGATGGTGTAGCTCAGGTTTTGGCTCATGCCCTGGAATCGTCCAATCTTTCCCAGTCCCCAGTAGGTCTGGTGCTCGCTCACGCGCGGCCGTGCCCCCACGCTGTCGGCCTCGTAGACGTAGCTGGCAAAGACGGCGTTGAGGTTGAAGGTATAGCTCTTGGTGATTTTCAGGCGCAGACGCGTGGAGAGGTCGCTCCAGGGGCGTATCTTCGCCGCCATGTTGTACGACATCGAGGCGCCCAGTTCGTCGAGGATGGACAGTTTCTTGAAGCCCGACACGGTGTCCTTCTCGCTCTTAATCTTCATCTCGATATTGTTCGACACGTCGAAGGAGATGCTCCCTGTCTTTCCCTTGCCGGGCACGCCGTAGAGGGAGCCTTGGTAGGGCGAATACTCCACCAGCGACACGTTGCCCTGTGCGTCGGTCTTCTGATACGACTCGTAGTAGCCGTAGCGCGAGGCACCGAAGTCGGGGGCGTAGCTGAAGCTGATGCTGGGTGTGAAGACATGGCGTATGGCATCAATCTTGTCGCCGAAGAGCTTGCGCGAGGGGATGTAGAATCCGTAGAGCTTGGTGCTGGCCGAGAGTGAGAGGTTCCAGTTGTAGACGTTGTAGAAGCCGTAGATGGTGTCGGCCACCTCGCGGCCGGCGGTGCCGTCCCACGCCTTGTGCACCTTGTTGGTGTAGGTGCGGTCGGTGAAGTTGAACGAGGGGTTGATGTTGATATAGCCCAAGATTGAGAAGCTGGCACTGATGGGGATGCTGTGCTGCATGCCGTTGCGCCAGTCCTTAATCAGGTTCGAGTGGGCCAGTTTGTCCTCCTTTGTATCGATACTGTTCGAGAAGTGTCCGGTGTAGCTCATGGCAATCTTCTCATACCATCGCTCCTTGCCCGCCATCTTCTTTCGCTTGAAGGGGTAGAAGCGCGAGATGCTTACGTTCAGGTCGGGCATCGTCATGGCGATGGTCGAGTCGCGCATGTTCTGGTTCAGGTTCATCGTGGTGCTGATGTTCATGCCGATGCTGCTGAATCCGGTGCTGTAGCTGACGGATGATGTTCGCGTAGACTGCGTCATCGACTGCGGGTTGTACATCGACGTCAGGTTGTTGCGCTCATAGCTGCTGGTGGCGAAGTTCACGCTGGCCGAGAGGTTGCTGAAGGGGTTCGCCTTGGCATCCTGGCGGTGGCTCCACTGAATCTTGAAGCTGGTCTGCTTGGCATAGTCAGGCATGTTCTTCTCGCCGGTGACCGAGTTCTGGAAGCTGGCATAGACGGAGCCACTGAAGCGGTAGCGCTTGCGGTAGTTGCTGGCAGCGCTGATGCCCCACGAGCCTTTGGTGTAGATTTCGCCCAAGAGTTTCAGGTCCATCTTGTCGCTGATGGCGAAGTAGTAGCCGCCGTCGCGCAGATAGAAGCCGCGCTCGGTCTCGTCGCCATAGGTGGGCATGATGAAGCCGCTGCTGTAGCTCTTGCTGAAGGGGAAGAAGCCGTAGGGGATGGCCAGCGGGATGGGCACGTCGCACACCACGAGATAGGCGGGGCCGAACACCACGTCCTTGCCAGGGCGCACCTTGGCACGGCTCATGGCGATGTAGAAGTCGGGGTGCGGGTCGTCGCAGGTGGTGTACTTGCCATGCTGCAAGAACAGCTCGCCGTTGGCACCACGCTTGGCAATCTCAGCCGTCAGGAAGCCGTCCTCCTGCTGAGTGTACACCTGCTGAATGAGGCCTTTCTTCGTCTTGAAGTTGAAGGCCATGGTGTCGTTCTCGTAGGTGTCGCTGCCCATCTTAAACACGGGGGTGCCATAGATCTCTCCCAGCGAGTCGCGACTGCCAGTGGCATGCACGAGCGAGGAGTCGAGGCACATGTAGATCTTGTCGCTCTTCAGGTCCATGTTCTGATACTCCACGTGGCTCGAGCCGAAGAGGTGGGCCATGCCCGTGGAAGCCTCGTAGATGAGCGAGTCGGTGGCCGAGAACACCACGGGCGCGTCGATGCCGTTCTTCTTCTGGCGGTTCAGCGAGTCGCGGCGCAGCGAGTCGTCAATCACCTGGTTGTACTTGAAGATGGCCAGCTCCAGCGAGTCCATCGTGGTGGTGTCGCGCTTCATGGCGGCGCGGGCAATAGAAGCACTCGAAGCCCCAGAAGCCCCCCCTTCAGCCCCCGAGGAAGCCCCCCCTTCAGCCCCCGAGGGGGCTACTATAGTCATGCTATCAGAAACAGCAATCAAGCTGTCAGTCAGAAGGCTGTCAAAAGCCGAAGCCGAAATGCCCATAGTCTTCGAAGGGGGTATTGTCGCCATGCTGATTCCCGATAGGCTGTCAATTGGCAAGTCTATCGTAGCCCCCTCGGTGGCTGAAGGGGGGGCTTCTTTGGGGGCTGAAGGGGGGGCTTTTATTTCTACGGGAGCATCTGGCGCCGTGTGTTTGAACAGCGCAGACGGGGTGCAGGCCCAAAGCAAAATGAAGGCCAACACGAAGACAACGGAACCCGTATTCTTCTTCACGCGTGCAAAGATACACAAAAACTCATAATTACGCTCCATCTGTCCAAAGAAATTAAGTTTTCTTTAGACGAAGAGCACACTACACGAGAGAAAGCCAACGCCATCTGAACACTTCGCGATGCCTTTTTTCAATGTAAGATGCCCATTTCACTGCATGCGGCCCAATGCCTTCCAGCCATTCCTCCTGCCGTTGTGCGCCGACCATCTCGTCGGCGGTGCTGGCAGTAGCCGCAAGCGGCAGAGCCGAGCGCACGGACATCCGCGTGATAAAGAAAAACAGGCAAAAAACGGCGGTCGGGCATACCATCCCACCGATTGGGGGCTGTATGGAAAAATCCCACGCCTTGGGACAAAAATTTGGCGTTGCCTTTTTCGAAAAAGTCAACGCCATTTTTTCGCAGGGTGCCTCCCCCCCTTCGTTTGAGGCATGCCAATGCTTCTTCGGGGCGCTATCGGATAACTGCGGATAATCATTATAAAATTATATGGGAAAAAAAACGGCGAAGTTTTGTTGTTCTGCAAAATAATCACTAACTTTGCGACATAATTCAAAAACGAATACGATTATGGGAAAATATTTGGATCCAAGAGCCGACCTGACCTTCAAGAAGGTATTCGGCGAGCATAAGAACCTCGTCATCAGTCTGCTTAATGCCTTGCTGCCGCTGGAGGACGATGAGCGCGTGGAGAGCATCGAATATTGGCCTGCCGAGAAAGTGCCCGACCGTCCATTGGCTGAGAAGGACAGTATCGTTGATGTCTGCTGCAAGGACAACAAGAACCGGGAGTTTATCGTTGAGATGCAGATGTCGTGGACGGACTCGTTTAAGAAGCGGGTGCTGTTCAACGCCTCCAAGGCATACGTGGCACAGTCGAAGAAGGGCGATGACTATGAACTCTTGCAGCCTGTCTATGCTCTGAACTTCGTCAACGAGAATTTCATGAACGACGTGGACGACTATTATCACTATTACCATCTTGTACACGACAAGTACACCGATAAAGTGATTGACGGCCTTCACCTTATCTTTGTGGAGTTAAAGAAGTTCAAGCCACAGACTTTCAGCGAAAGGAAAATGCAAGTGCTATGGCTCCGTTTTCTAACCGAAATCAATGACGAAACACGAGTAGCACCAGCCGAATTGCTGGAGAATGCCGAGGTGAGCCAAGCGCTCGAAATAGTGGAACGTGCCGCCTTTGACGATGGTGAAATGCGTGCCTATGATAAGTTCTGGGACAACATCAGCGTGTATGTAACGTTAGAGAACGCCCGAAAACGAGAGAATATCGCTGTTAGGCAAGAAGCAGAGAAAGCCATAGCAGATGCGAAGAAAGAAGTAGAAGATGCAAAGAAAGAAGTAGAAGATGCAAAGAAAGAAGTAGAAGATGCAAAGAAAGAAGTAGAAGATGCAAAGAAAGAAGCAGAAGAAGTAAAGAAAGAAGCAGAAGAAGCAAGGAAAGAAGCGAAAGTAAAAATGCTCGATACCGCCAGAAGGCTAAAGGCCATGAACGTAATGACCATTGAGCAGATTGCTGAGGCCACCAGCCTGACGGTGGAAGAAATCAACCGACTGTAAGATATAATGATATAGCACACGCAGTGCGGGAAGCCGAATGCCGAGGATGTCGGCGCGGCTTCCCGCACTATATGTTGCTTGATGTCTTGTAGAAGACATTCAGCAGAATCGGATGTCGACAATGATTTGCGCCCCTACATATTTGTTTAGACTTTGCGTCAGCTCTTGGCGCCGCATGCTGAGGTCGGCCCTCAGAGCGGGAATGCTCAGTTGCACAAAAAGCGTCTGGTTGACGATGTTCACTCCCGTGGTGTAGCGGGCAATGGCCTCGCCAGCCACCACAGGCCACGCCTCCACAAGGCGCTTCTGCAGCAGTGGGGTCTCCAGTCCCAGTACGCGCAGGTTGCGCATCACCAGACTGCCGATGAGTTGTTCGCGACGTTTAAACATGGTTTTTGGGATTGGGAGTATGGGAGTATGAGAGTGTGGGAGTGTGGACGATAGTTCAGATGCCGGAGGACGGATTTAAGGAGTGTGGGAGTATGGGAGTGTGGGAGTGTGGACGATAGTTCAGATGCCAGAATGGTGCGGGATGGATTTACGGAAAAGACTATTGTCCAAACTCCTAAACTCCTAAACTCCTATCAACTCCTATACTCCCAAACTCCCAAAATCTCCTCAATCTCGTCCTATTTCAGCAGGATGGCCTTTGCCGTTGAGTTGTCCACGTCGGGCATGGTACGTCCCACGGGAGCACCGCTGATGAAGGTGGGGTCGCAGACCACATAGTCCACGTTGTCGAGGTAGATGACGTCGCCATTCACCCGCTCGGTGAAATGTACGGCCATGGCCAGGTGGCGTGGATAGTAGATGAGGACGCACTTCAGTCCCAGCAAATCCCTCACCAAGCGCGAGAGGAATATGGAACGGTCCTCGCAGTCGGCGTATGGATAGTACACCGACTCCTCGGCGAAGAAAGCCCTGTCGTGGCCCCACACCTTGGTGTCGTACTCATACTCCAAGCCCGTCTGCACCAGGTTCAGCAGTCGCTCCACGGCATCCTTCTCCGACAGTCCCTTGAGTTTGGGTGCCAGCTCGGCCTTGATCTTCGACTCCACCAGACTGTCCAATGGCGTGTTGGCATACATGGCCCAGCGCGTCATCAGGTTGCCGCCGACATTCGACGTGGGATAGGTGTTGTAGAAGTCGATGAGGTTCAGGTTGACGCTGGTGTTGAGCTGCACGTCGGGAAAAGCCTTCGACGTGATGGTGCGCTCCTCCGACGGGCGGCACTCCAGCTGCTGGTTGCTGTTCACATACAGCGACAAGCCTTTCTCGCGGGGGAACGAAGCCTGGCAGATGTACATCTTCTCGGGCAAGCCGTCGATGCCATAGTACAGGTCGCCGTCCACCTCAAAAGCACCCTGCTCATAGATGGTGTGCTTAGAGGCATAGAGCATGAAGAGCTTCTGACCATCGGATGCCAGACGCATCTTATAGCCCGACTGCATGTAGACGTAGGCCATGAGCAGCACGCTGCCATTGGTGCCTTCGCCGGCCACGGCTTCGGCCATCGCGCGCAGCATCAGCAGATAAGCCCAGTCGCTCAGGTGCAGATCGTCGCGCAGCTTCAGACAGTCAACAATCAGATTGTCGAATCGGTCGGACGACAGCACGGTGAGGGCGTCGGCCACCTCGGTGTCGCGCGCCACGGGCAGCTTCGGACAGAGGTTGGCATTGCAGCGCACGTGGGCATGGGTGCCGAAGAAGGTGAAGTCGATGGTCTGCTCTTCTTCAACGGGCACTTCCTCAATAGGCTCCACTGGCTGTGGCTGAGGCTCTGGGGGAGTGGGCTGCACCACCTCGTCGATGACCACGGGATGCGCTTTCACGGGCTTCTCTTGCTTCAGGCGTTCCTGCTCGGCCTTGGCCTGCTCACGCCTGATGCGATCCTGCTCCTGCTTGATGCGGGCCTGCTCTTGCTTGATGCGGGCCTGTTCGGCCTTCACCCGTGCATTCTCGGCCTTGATGCGCTCCTGCTCAGCCTTCACACGTTCTCGCTCTTGGCGAGCCTGCTCTTTCTTGGCGCGCTCCTGCTCGGCATTGATACGCTCCTGCTCAGCCTTGGCCTGCTCTTGCTCGGCCTTGATGCGTTCGCGCTCCTGGCGAGCCTCCTCTTTCTTGATACGCTCCTGCTCGGCCTTGATGCGCTCCTGCTCAGCCTTCTCCTGCTCGCGCTTCAGGCGCTCTTGTTCCTGCTTCAGGCGCTCCTGCTCGCGCTCGGCCTTCTCCTGCTCGCGCTTGATGCGCTCCTGTTCGGCCTTGATGCGTTCCTGCTCGGCTCTCATGCGCTCTTGCTCGGCCTTGATGCGCTCCTTCTCTTGCTTGGCCTGCTCCTTCTCTTGCTTGGCCTGCTCTTTCTCCTGCCTTGCCTTCTCCTGCTTGATGCGCTCCTGCTCGGCCTTTTCCTGCTCTTGCTTCAGCCGCTCTTGTTCTTGCCTCAAGCGTTCTTGCTCACGTGCGGCCTTCTCCTGCTCCTGCCTGATGCGCTCCTGCTCTCGCTTGATGCGCTCCTGCTCTTGCTTGGCCTTTTCCTCCTCAGCCTTGATGCGCTCCTGCTCGGCCTTGGCACGCTCCTTTTCTTGCTGTGCCAGCGCTTTCTCCTGCTTGGCCTTCTCCTTCTTTATGCGCTCTTGCTCCTGGCGAGCTTGTTCTTGCTCTTGCTTAGCTTGATTTTTCTTTGCGCGCTCCTGCTCCTGGCGTGCTTGCTCCTGTTCGCGCTTTGCACGCTCTTGTTCCTGGCGCGCTTCTTCTTGCTCTTGCTTCACCCGCTCCTGTTCCAGTCGGGCCAGCTCCTGCTCCTGCTTCACGCGCTCCTGCTCTAAGCGTGCCATTTCCTTCGCCTGCTTCTTCCGCTCTTGCTCCAGGCGTGCCATCTCCTCATCTTGCTTCTTCCGCTCCTGCTCTTCCTTGAGCTGCTCTTGCTTGGGCTTGGTGGGGTCGGGCTTTGGAGTCACCCTCTGGGGAATCACGAAGTCCTCCTTGGGCTGCTTTACCGGTGCCTTCCGTCCAAACTCTTTCCAAGTCTGGCGGGCGAAGCTGATGAAGTCGTCCATGGCCTGTCGGCGGAAGTTCTCCAAGTCGGTATGGGCCTCGCGCCTAAAGGCTTCCAGCTCCTGTCGGGCCTTGCTCTTAGTGTTTTGGGCATGGCCCTGCACCAGGCAGAGAGCCATGCCCAAAACGATGATGATACGTTTGCTAATCATAACTTGGTCTCGATGATTTCGTCAACAATCTTCTCCAGCTTGTCACCATCCTGCTCCATCTGCTGTTGCAGGCCTTGGCGCATGCGTCTCATCACTTCCAGTTTGTCGTAGGCCAGTCGCACCTCCACCTCATACATGTCGTTGGGCAGCACGCGATAGATGGCGACGACGGGGATGCTACCTGTGAGCGTCTGGTCGACAACGGCCTTCACACGCTGGTCGAACTTGTCGGCGGTGAGGGCTGTGGTGGCCGTCTGCTGATGATTGTCGAGCTTCTGCTGCCAGGCTGACACGATCTCGGTCTGCAGCATCGAGGCCAGCTCGGTCTGTGCAGCGGCACGAGCGGCGGCAAATCCTGCGTTGTACGAACCCGATGTCTGACGGCCGGTGACCTGGATGAAGCGCCGCTGGTTCGCACCGCTGGCATCGGTGATCTGCTCCATGGCATAGAGTTGGGCTTGGGTGAGCTGCTGTTCGATTGACAGTTCCCCTGCGGGTTCCTTCCAGCCTTCACGCTTGAACTCCTTGGCTTGCTTCTTGGCCTGCTTCGATGGCTTGGCATTCAGCAACTTCATGTGGATGGCGTTCAACGAGGCCTGAGCCTGTGCCTGTTCGGCGGCGGTCTGTGCGTTCAGTGTGGTGGCAGTCATCAAGGCTGCTGCGATGGCAAATAAAATCTTCTTCATAATAGTGTCGTTTTTTAATTGTTTGTATTCAGTTGTTTTGTTGCTCTCTGCCTATTAAAGCATGTCGTGGGCAGATGTAACCCATCGTCTCGAAAAAAAAATATTCAATAGAGGAGTCACACAGCTCATCATCTTCATGCGCTATTCCTTAGTAGGTGCACTACGGTTCCAAATCGCTATTCGGATGCAAATGTAGCAATAAATATTGGAATGGGAAAGTTTTGGACAACTTTTTTCAAAAGAACGTTTTGCCTTTCCGTTTTTCTGCTCATATTTGCATCCGCAAACAAACATCCACGACCATGACTTCCATTACAGCCACCGATTTCCACAACAACATGACTCACTACCTGAACCTTGCCAACCATTCTTTCTCAGGGAAATGAACAGTGGCCCCCATTAATCACTTTTCCCCGCCTGAACTCAGGCGGGGAAATAGTGACTTATTGTTCACAATGATCATCACAGTCGACTACGTCACTATAGTTAATCATCGTCGTCATCCCAGAAGTTTCCTGTGCGAGAATAACTTGGGTTTGAACTCACTTCATTATTCGTCTTTAGGTCGCTGGCGGCAATCATCTGCATTGGATGAATGGCAGCAACTTTCATCGATGGCCTCAAATATTCTTTCTTATTCATAGCTTCATTTGTTTTATTCGTTCTTGTTGATGATTTTCATTAGCGAATCACGACTTTGTTGCCGTTGTTCACATAGACTCCCTTTAAGATGGGCTTCATGCTGAGGCGTCGACCGTTTAGGTCGTACCACGCACCATCGTTGACCAGCTGCGACTGAACGGTAATGATACCCGTTTCTTCGCCGCCAGGCAGACCGATGAAAGCACGTGCTCCAGCAGGCAGGGCCAGCCAGGCTTTATGGGCTGGCGAGACGAAAGCAGCTCCATTGTTTTTTCCCCAATACCAGCCAAAGTTGTCATTATTATTGCTGTAGGTCAGCTTGTAGTACTTTTCGCCACCCGTGGTCGTCGTCTCTGAGTCGCTACCTTTCAGCAGATTGGAGCCATAATAAGTATCGTCTGAAGGTGTCAATCTCAGAGTGATTTCGTCGGGCTTTGAGTCACTATAGAGCAACATGGCTGTACCAGCAGGTACGGTATTATTAGATTCAATGTCGCCATCGGCTATCTTCACATAGGTCGGCTGGTCGCCTGAGACGCCACTAACAGTGTAGGCTACAACGCCAGCAGGCAAGGTTACCATGTACCCGCTATTATAGTAGGTACCATAGCCGGTGGGAGCCAACGCCACATCACCATATTCCACATCATAATCAATCGATATTTTAAACTTGGCTCCTGTCTTGGTGTCGAAGTCAAAGTCACGAAGGTCGAGCTGTATCTTTATATCACAATCATCATCAGTATTAAACGTGATGTTATCGCCATTATAAACAGCATCTGACCACTCATTAAACTCTTCATACTCTTCAAAAACCCCGCCGAAATTATGAGTCCAAGCACCATCAAGGGCAAATTTCACCTGCCTATCGAAATCTTTAGGTACGTCATAAAACGTAATTTCCCATACACCATCCTCAATTTCGGTCATTTCATTTTCCACATAAGCTGGGTCCCAATTGGCACCATTGAGCCAATTGCCATCTCCATTACCAACGGCATAGACAGTCTCAAATTCAAGTTCATTAACCGTAGACACAATATCTCCAGCTACTGAAATCACATTCTGGGCGGGGTCAAAAGAAACGGTAAAAGTGCCTGCACCTGTAAGTTTGAATTCAACGTTATTACCATTTACGCCAATCCATACATCCCCGTTTTTCACCACCTTCAGCTGCACATTATCGTATGCTTTATCGACAGTGTACGCCTTGCTGTATATCCCGTCATCACCTTCCACCATCATCTGGTTAGCTTCATTGGAACCATCCCAGACTGTACCGAAGATTTCTTGTTCACTACCTGCCACAATATAGGTGTCTTCTGGAGTCGGAGTCACGTCAGCAACATAGATAGTATTACCGAACCAATCTTCTCCACCATCGCCGTTGGGGCGGAAATAGATGTCATAAGTGCCGTTAGATTGAATCACGTAATTATTATCCATACCATCGGGATACCAAGTCCCTCCTCCCCATTGAGTCTTCCTGCCAGGAGATTGGACCTTAAACTCATCATTAGCAGACAACTCTACATCACTAATGTAATACTCACCTTCAGCCTCTTCATTTTTAACAAGTTTGTAAGCCTGGTCTATTTGCCATTCGGTCATTGAGCCAACCAAGAAGTATACGTCATTGATGTTGAAATCGACCGTCTTCGTACCACTATAATTGCCTTTACCTGTGATGGTCACGGTGTAGATGCCTACATCGGTGCAGCCTTCGCTGTAGGTGACATCATAGTCGTCCGTGCTGCTCAACAAGTTGCCGTCAAGCGTCACCTCGGGAACGGGGTGGATTTCGCTGCCCGTCCAATCATACGCATCGTCAATGCCCGTAACGGTGGCAGCGGAGATGTCCGTCCCTTCAATCTCTTCCACATTATCTATCCTAAATTTGGCTCCTTCCTTGGTGGTGAAGTTAAACTGGCTAAGGTCGAGCGTGATCGTTATATTCCATCCATCTTCGGTGTCAAACGTGATGTTGTCACCATTGTAGACAGCATCATACCATACACCCGGTTCAAATTCTAATTCTCCCTGGATTGGCCAACCGAAATTATGAGTCCAAGCACCGTCAATGGCAAATTTCACCTGCCTTTCAAAACCCTCAGGTACGTTTTCAAACTTAATCTCCCATACATCATCAGCTATTTCGGTCATTTCATTTTCCACATAAGCTGGGTCCCAATTGGCACCGTTGAGCCAATTGCCCTCTCCATTACCAACGGCATAGACAGTATCATATTCAAATTCAGTAATTGGTTCTACAATATCTCCAGTTACCGAAGCCACTCCTGCTTCGGGGTCAAAAACAACGGTGAAAGTACCTGCACATGTAAGTCTGAAAATAACGTTATTACCAGTCTCATCACCAATCCACTCCCCATTGTTTTTCACGACCTTCAGCTGCACAATATCGTATGCTTTATCGACAGTGTACGCCTTGCTGTATATCCCGTCATCACCTTCCACCATCATCTGGTTAGCTTCATTGGAACCATCCCAGGCTGTACCGAAGATTTCTGCTTCACTACCTGCCACAATATAGGTGTCTTCATTTTTAACAACTATGTATTTTATTCCATCCCGTTCCCCGTTGGCGTACCAACAAGCACCGTCCTCGATACCTGTAGTAATGTCCACAGTCTCGTTAAGGTCGTTGCCGTCTTTGCCATTGGTGAAGATGATGCCTTCCACGTCACCGGGAATTGTTGCTTTGTAGACCATCTGTTCATTTTCATTAATACCGTCATTGTTCATCGCAGCGCCCGGCCAATCAGGTTTGTTTTCACTACCCCAGTAGTAAACGTACACGTCGTCCCACTCCAGAGCGTCTGCGAAATACACCGTGATGTCGTCGGCCCATGCGCCGCTCACCGTTAGCAGCAGCGCAAGAATTGAAAATAGTTTTTTTATCATACTTGTAGCATTTAAGTTAATATTAAGTTGTTTGTTTGAACATATTTCCCTGTGGAAGGTAAAAGTCAGGATGCTTCGCTAAGGCTGTCGTTATCGGGGTGCAAAATTACACAAAATAATCTTACTGGCAAAAAAAATGAAAAAAAATTCGTGGTTTAACATTTTTTCTCGGATAAGTTTCTTTGTTTAGCAGATTTTTTGACAATTTTGCCGCCAAAGAAACTGCGAAAGCAGAAGAAGGTAAAAAGAGAGATAAAAACACAACAAAAGAAAACAAAAAGCACGCTCGTAGATTCTACAAAGCAGTTAATGAATTTCAACGAATTCATCATCGCAGAAAGAGGCTCCTCGACGAGCCACTGAATCCCCCCCCCTTCGGCCTCTGATTTCCTGCATTTTTGCCGAAACGAAGCGTTAATACCGAAAAAGAAAAGACCTATGGGTCAATTTGCAGGATAAAATCTCTGAAAACTCCTTTGTATAAAGTCGTTTTGAGCAATCAAGGTGCTTGGCGTCCAGATTGACCGTAAAAACTCGTCAATGGGTCAATTTGCAGGATAAAACTTTTCGTTATGCCTATAAACACTACCTTTGCGAGCGATTAACCAGCTTATAAAGGTAGAAAATGTGCCAGCGCACCGTTTTCCGCCGCCAACGCACCGTTTTCCGCCGCCAACGCACCGTTTTCCCTTCATCCCAGTGCCCACAGTGTGGACACTGTGACATGTGACTTTGTGACATTAAGCACCTCCGATATGTGTGCGCCCCTCCCTGCGATATAACCATATATAAATAATATATAATTATTATTAATAATATATAAATTATAATACCCTCTTTTTCCTCCCCCCATATTCAACCTCCTTAATGTCACAAAGTCACATGTCACAAAGTCGCATATCTGGGTATGGAGATCAAACCCACCGTCGCGTTTCACGACGGTGGTTATGAGACCCGAGTCGGGGCTGCGCAAAGTACTTGCGAAACTTGACTTCGTGAGCAAAATTATAGGCAATTAGGAAAATTCGTTTCGAAAAATCAAGCTGTATTTTCTGTTTTCATTCACGATGCCATTCCAACCGTACAGATCGAAAGATATCCTGCAAATTGACCTATACGCCAAAGAAAAATGGAGGGGCGCACGACAAAAAAGCCCCGCGTGGGAATGATTAATCCCTGCGTGGGAAAAACCATTCCCACGCGGGGGATAAGTGTGGCTCATCATTTCAAGGCTTTTCGCAGTTCCTCTGCCTCGTCGACGTGCTCGGCAAACTCGCGGTAGCGGAGGTAGGTCTTCAGCTCGCGCTTGGCATCTTTGTTCAGCTCGAGCTTCACCAGCAGGTAGATCTTCATCCAGCGCAGCTGGGCGTTCTCCTGATAGGCGAGCATGGTGTCGTAGATGGCTTCATCGTCGCCGACAGCATCGGCAAATTCCTCGGCCAACGACACTTCGTCGTCGGAGTGGGCCAATGCGGCTTCTACCTTGTTGAGGGCTTCCTCGTACTTTCCCTGGTCGATGAGTGCGTTGATGGCGTTGGCATCGGAGCTGGCCGAACGATAGACGGTGATTTCTGGAGTGCCGATGCCCAGCTCGTCGAGCGGATTGGTGCTTGACTGCCATGGTGCCACCCACACGACGGCTGCCAGACAGG
The DNA here is from genome assembly GCA_902790625.1 of uncultured Prevotellaceae bacterium. GTDB lineage: Bacteria > Bacteroidota > Bacteroidia > Bacteroidales > Bacteroidaceae > Prevotella. The sequence continues at coordinate 37,267 of CADASP010000022.1, forward strand.
CGGCGACGGCCAGACATACGAATAATGGGCGTAAGCGGGTGGTGGTGCGCTTGGCTGGCGCTTTGTCCCACTGCTCCATCTGCTCCAGCTTCTGCTGGCGTGCTCCCAGCCGACTGGCGATGCGGTCGGTCAGCTCATCCTGTGGCACCATTGTTGTCTCGTTCTGCTCCATGGCTCTTTCATGCTTTTAAGTTCAACTTTCGGAACTCCGCCGCCACTCGCTCACGAAGGGTGTTCATGCACTTGTTCTTGGCTGTCTTCAACCCGTTCTTGCTGGTGTTCTCGGGGCGTTGCTCCATGATTTGGTCGAGCGTCATCTGCTGATAATAGAACATGGTCAGAATGTCGGCGCAACGAGGTGAGAGCTGGCTGATGCAGTCGTCGATGATGCGGTTCTTCAGGTCTTCGGGGGTTTCCTCGTCGGCCATAGTTGTGGGCGGCTGGTTGCGGTTCACAGTGTCCTCGAACTCAGGGTAGGTGTCTTCCTTCTGTCGTCGCACCAACTCGCGGTGCTCAGTACGTGCAAAGGCCATCAGGAAGGTGTTGAGCGAGCAAGTCATTGTGCGCCACTCACCGTTCTGTTGCTGTCGGCACACCTCGTCGGCAATCACCGTGATACGCCCGTTGTCCATCTCCGACCAGAGCTTCACGAAAGCCGTCTGGAAGATTTCCTGCTTCTGGTCCTCGTCGAAGAATACTTGGCGGAAATGGTCGTCGAAGTAGCGTTTGGCCTCATGATAGAACCACTCCTCCGTGCGGCGGTCGTGGCCATGCAGTCCTCTCACCACCTGGCAATCGGTGTAGTGCACCTTTTTTCTGTCCAATAATTCAATTATCATTGTTTTGTAATCGCTCTTACTACTGGTTAAAGCAGTCTTTCATGCAAAAGTAACCCTTGTGGAGACATTTTTTAGCCGATGTCATTAGAAGCCCAATTCTTGCCAAATGCCCGTCAGGGTGCCCGTGGCTTGTGTGGTAGGGGTCTGCTTTTGCTTCAGCTTCAAATTACTTGCCGTTGCATTGACGTTTCTTGACAACCGCTCGGAGAGGTCGCCATAGCTGATCATTCCCTTGCTGACATTCATTTCCTTCAACAAGAAGTAGGTGAACAGCCCATGGCCCATCTCGGGATAGCCTTGCGCCGGCTCATTGCCCTGTGCAGCCGAGAACACCACCATGTTGCCTTCGCCAATGTTGGTCTCCTCGGGCTCAATGCCTACGCCGCGCAATCCCTCGGAGACGCCCTCGTCGGTACGGCTCATGCCACTGAAACAGGCATCGAGGAACACTGACGTCTGAGCGAAAGCCAACTCACCCAACTTGCCATAGAAATCGTCGAGGGCAATGCCACGGCCAGGCTTTGAGCCGTGTACATCGGTAGGCAGCAGGAACGCCTTGTTGTTGTTGTGCATGTCGGGCACGCCATGGCCAGCATAATACACGATGAGGACCTTTTCATGGCGGTCTTTGATTTCCGACAGCCAATCCTCAAGCTCATCGTCGAGGATGATATGCTTGGTGGCATCCTCGCAGATATGGATGTTTTCGGTAGGAATACCAAGCGTCAGCTTGCAATATTCGCCAAAGATGCGGGCATCGTGTATGGCATAGGGCACTTCGGTGGCAAAACGATAGTGCTGGTTGCCAATGATGAGGGCATAGGTGTCGTTGCGAGCGAAGCTGGTGACGGGGATGAGCGAATCGACATCGGAAGTGAAGCGGTCGTAGTCGATATTGGAAGCACGATTGGAGACAAGGTTCTGAATGGAACCCTTTGAGAAGCCATACCTTTCGCAATTGTTGGAATTGATATAAGGAGGTATGCTGCGCACCACGCCATTATACATCGTATGGCTGAGGCGGCCGTTCACATTGACTTCGCTGACGAACACGTTGTGATCGAGGATGGCCGTGGATGCCACCTCGACACTGTTGAGGCCTCGGCACGAAGCGTATGCCTTCTCGCCCACACGACACTGGTTGGGAATCTTCACCGAAGAGAGTGCTGTGCAATTGGCAAAGGCAATGGTCTCGATGGAGCGTACCGATGCGGGAAGCGAAATAGTGCGCAGATGTATGCAGTTGAGGAAGGCGCCCCAAGCAATGGAGATGAGCGAACGATCTTCGAATTGCACTTCCTGCAGCGTGGTGCAGCCGGCAAAAGCACAAGAGCCGATGCGTGTGACACCAATGCCAATAATAACGTTCTTCACTGGCAGCTTGCGCTTCATCCAGGGGGCGAGGTTGCGCTTCATGTCGTAATCCTCCATCTCGACGGTGAGGCCCTTCTTGCTCGCATTGCTCACCGTGAGCGTGAGACCATCGAAACTCCACTTGCAGTCTACGCCACAAGTGCCTTCAATCTTGTTTTGTGCCCACGACGTGAATGTGCCAGCCAGAGCCATGAGCGATATAAAGAATAATCGTTTCATATTAGGATAGTGTTAATTGATTGTGGATTGATACATTTTGCAAAAGGGGTCACCAACGAATTTGGAAGTAGAGACGGGTGAGACCAGTCTTGAACTTGCTCTTCACCTTGCTAAAAGAATCGGTGTTGAACGACTGGTAAGTCAGCTTGCCAGTGCGATGCTCAAATCCGACACCGATGTTGCGCCAAGAGAGTGAGCCTCCAAAACTGATAATCATACCATGGCCCCAAAGGAAACAGTTGTCGTCATTTGACTGCGCCGACGTACTTTCGGGCTTATTGACGGCATTCTCGTCGTACTTAATAAACATGGCCGAGGCGCTATAGCCAACATGATAGAAAGCATTCAGCTTTAGGAAATGCGCCTCACGGCCTTTGGCATAGGTTAACGGCGCAATGGTGATGGATGGGCCAATGGACATGCCGTAGTTGGCCTCGTATTTCTCCAAATTCCATGGGGTGTAGAAATAATCCTGACCATCATAGTTAAATGTTTTAGCACTGTTATAGACTTTACTACCATTGACACTCTCTGTATCGTATAAGTTGAGAGAAAGGTCGAAACCAGTGAAATCGAGGTTGAATTGTGCCACATTGGCAATGGGTCGTTTATGGAGGCGATAGTTGCGCCCCACCTGCAGGGCAAAGCCCATCTTGGCCTTGTACTCAGGAGCCAGGCCCACACCCGTCTGCACAGGTTCATCAGGAGTCATCTTGGCGGTTCCATGGTAGATGAAGTTGACGAAGCTGCGGTAGCCCCACACACGATGGTAATGATTGTCCATAAAAAGACGCTCGTTCACCTCCTGACGTTCATTGATGATGTCGTTGATGGAGGTGAGTCCAGTGCTGTCGGCCGGACTGTCGGCGTCGTCCAACCGGGTTTCGTCATTCTGGGCAATGGCAGCCAATGATGCCATGCCACACATGAGAATAAGGAATAATTTCTTCATAGCAGTTAATATGTTTTTAGTATTATTAGATTGCTTCTATTTCTCTGCGTCGGGATTCAGAATCCTGATCCATCGCTTGTTGACGACCATCTCGCGGTCGTGGCGCTGAATGTTGAGTAGCCACTTCTGGAAATCGTGCGTGTTGAGCGTGTTGGGATGCAGCGCATCCTTGCTCACGTCGTTGCATTTGTTGAAGGGATGAGGGGAATAGATAAGCACAATCTGATTGTCCTCAGATTGCCGATTCGTCTCCATGTTGTAGAAAGGCGACAAAGAATCCAGGCGCTTGTCGAAGAAAAGATAGTCGCGACCGCCTACCACCTCCACGCGCCCATCGGTACTGGCGGGATAGGGCAACAAGCATGATGTCTTGTCGGCAGCCTCTATCAAATAGACGGCCACATAACCGCTGGAAGGGGCACGGAACTTCAGGTACACGCGCTCACCATTCGTAAACTCAGGCAGTTGGCCATTTGAGAATCGTGTATAATAATATTTGTTGTTGCCACGGCCATAAGACACCGTGCTGCCCTTTGGCCCATCGCTGCTGCCTTTGCGCAGGAGTTCCCATTGCAGTTCGGTGCGCGCCTGTATGATTTCGCGTGCCAGCCCCCACACCTTGGCGGTGAAGATGAGCTTGCCATCAGCGTATTCCACGTTGACTTCAGGCTGGCGAAGGTCGTCCAACCAATCACCGCGAGCCTGAGCGACGGTGTTCTCCCAGAAGTAGGTTCCCGACGACTTGCCTGCGCCCTCGGTGTTGCTCTCAATAACATCTGAAGTAATCATCTCGCCAAACTCTTTCCTGATGGCTTTTGCTTTGGCCAGCTCTATACACCGCTGCTTAGCCTGCTTGAAGGTGAGGTCGCTCTCGTCGCTCAACTCCAACACATATTCATCATTCACCTTGGCTTCACGCTGTGCCACAGCAGAGCCAACCGACAATGAGAATACAAAAAGGAATGAAAATAGCAGTCGCTTCATAACTCTTATTGTTTGGATACTAAATAATACGCCATCACCTCCACATTATCTCCCTCAATATCGCGACTAAGATATACTGTGGATTGAAGGCCACTGACAAGCTGCTGCGTGCTTGTTCGGAATCCATGATGTACCTGCTGCTGGGTGGTAGCCTGTCCATTCACGGTAGAATTGTCGATGTCAATGCTGGTGACTGAGCTGACGGTGGTGGAGTTCATAGTGGCATACTGCTTGGTGGCATCAGTTTCTGCGCGGCGCTTGGCTGCTTCCAGACTGGGGCCTGTGCCCCTACCAATAATGGTCATCATGGTACCCTGGCTGTCGCCCAGCTGCTGATAGTGACTCTCTAAAGCCGCAGGTAGTGTCTCTTTTCCTCCAAACACATGCCAGCCGTCTTTAGAGAGTTGCTTCACAACCCGCTTACATTCTTTCTTCAGAGTCCCATCGCCTGTCTGCTTTGCTGCAAATGACGTGGAGTTGCTGAAGCTCAACATTGAAGCCACCAACAGTAACAAAAATCTGTGCATAAATGATAAATCGCTTAAATGCGGTTAACGTTTCTTGCCGCTCACCATGGGAGTTTGCGGCAAACGCCCCTGATGTTTGTCCATAAAATCCATGAGGCTCTGCTCCATACGGATATTGCTCTTGGAGAAGAAATCGGCCCCCATCTGGTGCAAGGCGTAGGTCAGCTTGCCAGCCTCGGGTGTGCGCAACTCCTGGCACAGCTGATAAGGCCTACAGGCGCTGATGGTGAGCCATTGCTCGGGAGAAGGCTGGGTGACCTGTCGCTCGTTGCCGCTACGAGGGATGATGAATTTCTGGTCCACCCCCCTCACGGGTTCGGCATCAGGATCGTCGTCGCTGCAAGTGGCATCGCCGCTATGGCAGGCATCCACCGACACTATCAGCTCGCCACGGCTGCCAATCTTCTGCCTGATGGCCTGCAACAGATGGGCGACCTCGTCGTCGGAGAGATGCTTTTCACCCCGGTCCTGCTCGCAGTAGTTCATGAAGGCATCGTAGGGAATCCAACTCTCGTCCCACTGACCATGGGCACTGTTCCACTTCAGCCGCTCGTCGCCATCAAGGTCGGTGATGAGCTGACCATGTCCGCTATAGTGCACATAGACATGGTCGCCACGCTCACAACGCTTAACCAACTGGCGGAAAGCATCGACCATAGCAGCCTTCGTAGCCTGCTCATTGCGCAGCGCCACAATGTCGGTGTAACCCATCTCCTGCAGCATCTGCCGCACGAAATAGATGTCGTTGTCGCCATGGATAGGCGCCCAACTGGTATCCAGCTGGCGACCCAGCCCGAATATCAAAGCCCGATGCGTGACGGCTCCCACGGGAAAGCTCATCAAGACGCCGGCAATTATCAGCATAACATGTCTAAACATAAAAACCAAAGATTAAATGATAGATAGGTCTTGTCTGTATATTAAAGCATGCCGAAACGAGAAGTAACCACTGCCAACAGAGTTTTTTTCCGAAAAAAACGACTCCATCATGGCATGTCGAAGAACAAAGAGCAGCGAACAACCGAAAAAAGAGAGACATCCTCACCTCCACGACAAGAATGTCTCTCTTTAGGGAATTTGCCAAACTCTCTTAAAAGCTTACTCAGCCTTAGGAGCCTCAGCGGCAACAGGAGCCTCAGTGGCAGCCACTTCCTGAGCGGGAGCCTCAGCCTTGGCACCCGAAGAGCGGCGGCTGCGGCGAGTGGCCTTCTTCTTGGTCTCACTCTTTGCCATTTCAGGATCGAAGTCTACCAACTCGATGAAGCAAGTCTGAGCAGCGTCGCCCTGACGGAAGCCCAGCTTGATGATGCGGGTATAGCCACCGGGACGGTCGCCCACCTTCTCGGCAATGGGGCCAAAGAGTTCCTTGATGGCCTCCTTGCTCTGGAGGTAGCTGAATACGACGCGGCGAGAATTGGTGGAGTCCTCCTTAGCCTTTGTGATGAGGGGTTCCACATACTTCTTCAGTTCCTTTGCCTTTGCGAGGGTCGTAGTGATTCTTTTGTGCTCGATCAGCGACTTGGCCAAGTTGGCAAGCAAGGCACGGCGATGGTCGGCAGTACGGCCCAGATGATTGAATTTCTTATTGTGTCTCATTTTTCTTTATTCCTTTTCCAGTTTGTATTTACTGATGTCGGTTCCAAACGACAGATTCAGACTCTCGAGCAAATCATCAAGCTCCGTGAGCGATTTCTTGCCGAAGTTGCGGAACTTCAAGAGGTCGGTCTTATTATACTGCACGAGATCGCCAAGGGTCTCCACGTCGGCAGCCTTCAGACAGTTGAGGGCACGAACCGAGAGATTCATGTCTACAAGCTTGGTCTTCAGCAGCTGGCGCATGTGCAGCACTTCCTCATCAAACTCCTGATTGGTCTCGCTCTCGTTGTTTTCGAGCGTGATCTTCTCGTCGGAGAAGAGCATGAAGTGATAGATAAGGATTTTTGCGGCCTCCTTCAGTGCATCCTTCGGGTGGATGGAACCGTCCGTTGTCACTTCGAGCACGAGCTTGTCGTAGTCAGTCTTCTGCTCAACACGATAAGGCTCTACAGCGAATTTGACATTGCGGATGGGGGTGTAGATGGAGTCGATGGCGATAACATTGACATCGGTGCAGTACTCGCGATTTTCATCAGCAACCACATAACCACGTCCTTTGTTAATCGTCAGGTCAATCTGCATGGAAGCTTTTGAGTCGAGATGACAAATCACCAAATCGGGATTTAACACTTCAAATCCAGTCAGATACTTGCCGATATCACCAGCCTTAAACTCCGTAGTGTTATCAACGGTGATGCTGACTTTCTCGTTCTCGAATTCTTCTACTACTTGCTTGAACCTTACTTGCTTAAGGTTCAAGATAATGTTGGTTACGTCCTCCTTTACGCCAGGAACGGATGAGAACTCATGCTCAACGCCGGCAATACGCACAGTGTTGATGGCAAAGCCCTCAAGCGATGAAAGGAGTATGCGGCGCAGGGCGTTTCCGATGGTGACACCGAAGCCCGGCTCCAACGGACGGAATTCGAACTTGCCGAACCGGTCGTTGGCTTCCAACATTACCACTTTATCGGGTTTTTGAAATGCTAATATCGCCATTAATTTAATGATTTTAGTTCTTAGAGTACAACTCGACAATTAACTGCTCCTTGATGTTCTCGGGGATGTCTTCGCGCTCAGGGCGATGCAAGAACTTGCCAGCCTTCTGATTCTCATCCCACTCAATCCATGGATACTTGCTGTGGTTGAAACCGGCGAGTGCGTCGGCAATGACCTCCAGGGACTTTGACTTCTCGCGAACACCGACCACCTGGCCAGGCTTCACAGAGAAAGAAGGAATGTTCACCACCTTGCCATCGACGACAATGTGACGGTGGCCCACCAGCTGACGGGCGGCGGCACGGGTGGGAGCGAGGCCAAGACGGAACACCACATTGTCGAGTCGGCTCTCAAGCAGCTGAAGCAGCACCTCACCGGTGATGCCATCTGCCTTGGCAGCTTTTTCGAACAAGATGCGGAACTGGCGCTCAAGCACTCCATAGGTATACTTGGCTTTTTGCTTCTCTGCCAGCATGACAGCATACTCCGACTGCTTGCGGCGACGGTTATTGCCATGCTGTCCAGGAGGGAAGTTTCTCCTAGACAAAACTTTGTCCGGGCCGAAGATGGGTTCTCCAAAACGGCGGGCAATCTTAGATTTCGGTCCAATATACTTTGCCATAATATCTTATAAAAATTTAATTGTTCTTGTTTTCTATAGTTGCTATAGTATCTATAGTTTCTATAGTAGCTATAGTTAATTATACACGACGACGCTTCGGGGGACGGCAGCCATTGTGAGGCAGTGGAGTGACATCAACAATCTCGACAACCTCGATACCTGCACCATGGACGGCACGGATGGCCGACTCACGACCATTGCCAGGACCCTTGACATAGGCTTTCACCTTGCGAAGACCAAGGTCGAAAGCAACCTTTGCGCAATCCTCAGCTGCCATCTGGGCGGCGTAGGGAGTGTTCTTCTTAGAGCCACGGAAACCCATCTTACCTGCCGACGACCAGGAAATCACCTGACCCTCGTCGTTAGCCAAAGACACGATGATGTTATTGAAGGAACTATGAACATGGAGCTGGCCCAAAGCGGTCACTCTGACGTTCCTTTTCTTTGATACGACTGTTTTCTTTGCCATAATCTTTTCAATTCTTTAATTTCTCAATTTTTAAATTTACTTAGTGGCCTTCTTCTTGTTTGCAACAGTCTTCTTCTTACCCTTACGAGTACGAGCATTGTTCTTTGTGCTCTGTCCACGCACGGGAAGGCCATTACGATGGCGCACTCCACGATAGCAACCAATGTCCATCAGTCGCTTGATGTTCAACTGGATCTCACTGCGGAGATCACCTTCAACTTTGAATTCAGCACCGATGATTTCACGAATCTTGGCTGCCTGGTCGTCAGTCCATTCGTTGACCTTCAGGTCGCGGCTCACGCCGGCCTTGTCCAAAATCTTTGCTGAACTACTTCGACCTATACCAAAGATATAGGTCAATGCGATTTCGCCACGCTTGTTCTGGGGCAAATCTACTCCAACAATTCTTATTGCCATTTGATAATTTAGAAAAATAAAATAAAAAAATTTTAGTTGAAATTGCAAAAAGCATGCAAAGGTAAGGAAATAAATTGATATTCCCTTACTTTGTTATGCTTATTTAACAATTTAGCCCTGACGCATCTTGTACTTCGGGTTCTTTTTGTTAATCACGAACAGGCGTCCTTTCCGACGTACAATCTTGCAGTCGGGTGTACGCTTCTTCAACGATGCTCTTGTCTTCATGTCTTTGTTTGATGTTTATTTGTATCGAAAAACAATTCTTCCTTTAGTAAGGTCGTATGGACTCATCTCAACCTTCACCTTGTCGCCCGGCAGGATACGAATGTAGTGCAGACGCATCTTGCCAGAGATGTGGGCAATGATTTGCACACCGTTTTCCAGTTCCACTCGAAACATGGCGTTCGAGAGGCTCTCGATAATTGTTCCGTCTTGTTCAATAGCGGATTGCTTTGACATACTGTGATTTAGTAAAGTTTACGTTCCAATGATTCTATTTCCTCGAATGATGATAACACCTCTGCCCCACCCTTTCGAATGGCGATGGTATGCTCGAAATGAGCTGCTGGTTTTCCGTCGCGGGTGCAAACAGTCCAACGGTCAGCCTTCATGTAGATATCGCGCTTGCCCATCGTTACCATAGGCTCAATTGCGATACACATCCCAGACTTGAGCAGCACGCCATTGCCGCGTCGCCCATAGTTGGGCACCTGTGGGTCTTCGTGCATGTCACGACCAATACCATGACCCGTCAGTTCGCGCACGATGCCATATCCAGCCGCTTCGCAGTGATGCTGCACAGCATAACTGATGTCTCCCAGATGATGGCCTGCCACTGCAGCCTCAATGCCCAAGTAGAGCGACTCCTTTGTGACCTTCAGCAACTGACGGACTTCGTCGGACACCTCACCCACACTAAAAGTGTAGCAAGAATCGCCGTTGAATCCATTCAGCTGGGTGCCACAATCAATGGAGATGATATCGCCATCTTTCAGCACCGTCTGCCCATCAGGCACGCCATGCACCACGACATCATTGACCGACGTACAGATGCTGGCGGGAAACGGCCCCCCGTAAGGATTGGGAAATCCCTTGAACGTAGGAATGGCACCATGATCGCGAATGAACTCATCGGCCAATTTGTCCAACGCAAGGGTTGAAACTCCCGGTTTGATATGTTTCGCCAATTCGCCAAGCGTTTTACCAACAAGTTGGTTCGCTTGGCGCATTAGCTCAATTTCATCTTCAGTCTTCAGAAATATATTCATCGACTTAGTAAGCGGTTACTCCACCTCTGCCACGAATACGTCCGGAATTCAGCAGGCCGTCGTAGTGGCGCATCAGCAAGTGGCTCTCTATCTGCTGCAGTGTGTCGAGCACCACACCAACGAGAATCAACAGCGACGTACCACCGAAGAACTGCGAGAACTCATCCTGCACATCGAGCAAGCTGGCAAAAGCCGGCATGATGGCGATGAACGCAATGAAGAGGGAGCCAGGCAGTGTGATGCGCGACATAATCGTGTCTATATAGTCGGCAGTGTCCTTGCCAGGCTTCACACCAGGGATAAACCCGTTGTTGCGCTTCATATCCTCGGCCATCTGAGTGGGATTCAGTGTGATGGCGGTGTAGAAGTATGTGAACGCAATGATCAGTGCAGCAAAAATCACATTATACAACCAGCTGTGATGATCCATCATCGAGCGCATGAACCAACTTGCATTCTGCGGGTCGGAATAGCGCACCAGTGCCAGCGGGATGAACATCAAGGCCTGAGCGAAGATGATAGGCATCACATTGGCGGCAAAGAGCTTCAAGGGGATGTACTGACGAGCACCGCCCACGGTCTTGTTGCCAACGACACGCTTTGCATACTGCACAGGAATCTTGCGCACACCTTGCACCAGGACGATAGAAGCACACACGACGGCATAAAGAATGATAATCTCAATGAGGAACATCACCAGACCACCACCCGTGGCAGCTGCGAAGCGCGAACCCACTTCTTGGGCAAAAGCCTCGGGCAAACGGGCAATGATACCAATCATAATGATCATCGAGACACCATTTCCAATACCTTTGTCGGTGATGCGCTCACCCAGCCAAAGGATGAACATACTACCGGCGGCAAGAATCACAGAAGCGATGATAAGATACATGCCCCACTTCACGCCTGGATCGAAAGCAGCACCTATCTGCATCTTAAGATTGACAAGGTAGCTCGGTGCCTGGAACAGCAGGATGCCCACCGTCAGGTACCGAGTGTACATGCTAATCTTTTTACGGCCGCTCTCGCCTTCGCGCTGCATCTTCTGGAAATACGGCACGGCAACGGCAAGCAGCTGCATGACGATAGAAGCTGAGATGTAAGGCATGATTCCCAACGCGAAGATAGAGGCATTGGAAAATGCACCACCCGAGAACATGTCGAGAAGCGACATCAGTCCGTTGGCAGTCTGCTTGCGCAGTTCGTCAAGCTGATTGTAGCTGATACCAGGCAGCAATACTTTTGAACCGAAACGGTAGATTGCCACGAACAATACCGTGATGAGAATGCGCTGGCGCAGGTCCTCAATCTTCCAAATGTTCTTTAGGGTGTCTATAAACTTCTTCATCTTGTTGATTAGATTATTATTGCGTTTCCACCTACTGCTTTGATGGCCTCCTCAGCCTTCTTCGAGAAAGCGTGTGCAGTCACATCGAGCTTTGCTTTCAGTTCACCTTGGGCAAGAATCTTAACCAGCTCTTTGCCATTGGTGCGCCCTGCTGCTACCAACTCCTCGATGCCAATCTTGGTGTAACCCTTGGTCTCGGCCAGCTTCTGAAGAGTGGAGAGGTTGACGGCAAAGTATTCCTTATGGTTGATGTTCTTGAATCCCGACTTCGGCAGACGACGCTGCAGAGGCATCTGACCGCCTTCGAAGCCGACCTTCTTCTTATAACCAGAGCGAGCCTTGGCACCCTTGTGTCCACGGGTAGAAGTGCCACCGAGTCCTGAACCAGGACCGCGGCCAATCCTTCTGCGCGAGTGAGTAGAACCCTCTGCTGGTTTCAAATTATTCAGTTTCATAATAATCGAATTCGTTTAAATGGTGATCAATGTTTTAGTCAATAACGGTTACAAGATGATGAACCTTGCGAACCATCCCACGGATAGCGGGGCTGTCTTCCTTCTCAACCACCTGGTTGATCTTGTGAAGTCCCAGTGACAGAAGCGTGCGCTTCTGGTCGATGGGGTAGCCAATCTTGCTCTTGATCTGCTTAATCTTTATTGTAGCCATAGTAGTGCCTCCTCATTATCCGTTAAACACTTTGTCCATGCTGATGCCACGTGTTCCGGCCACAGTATAAGCGTCGCGCATACTGCTCAGGGCCACGATGGTGGCCTTCACCAGATTGTGGGGGTTCGACGAGCCCTTCGACTTGGCCAGCACATCCTTCACTCCAGCACTCTCCAGCACGGCGCGCATGGCACCACCAGCCACGAGGCCAGTACCTGCAGCGGCGGGCTTCAAGAACACGCGAGCTCCTCCGAAGTGTGCCTCCATCTCATGGGGGATGGTGCCTTTCAGCACAGGCACCTTTACAAGATTCTTCTTGGCAGACTCAACGCCCTTGGCGATGGCAGCCTGCACTTCACCGGCCTTACCCAAGCCCCAGCCGATAACGCCATTGCCGTCGCCGACAACAACGATAGCAGCAAACGTAAACGTGCGACCACCCTTCGTCACCTTCGTTACACGGTTGATGGCAACCAGTCTGTCTTTCAGTTCTACGTCACTATTTACTTTAACTCTGTTCATTGCCATAATCGATTAGAAATTAAGTCCACCTTTACGAGCTGCATCGGCGAGCGATTTGACGCGACCGTGATACAGGTAACCATTGCGGTCGAAGACAACAGCCTTGATACCGGCTTCCTGAGCCTTGGCTGCGATGAGCTCGCCAACCTTCTCGGCCTGCTGAATCTTGGGCATGGCCTCAAGTCCCAGTGAGGAAGCAGCAGCAAGCGTCTTGCCCTCAACATCGTTAATCACCTGGACATAGATTTGCTTGTTGGAACGGAACACGCTCATGCGGGGGCGCTCAGCCGTTCCGTAGACGTTCTTGCGAATTCTGTATTTAATCTTGATTCGTCTTTCAACTTTCTTTGTCGTCATAATCTTTCAATTTTTTAATTTACTCATTCTAAATTTTAAAGATTACTTAGCTGAAGCCGACTTACCCGACTTGCGACGGATCACTTCACCCTTGAACAAGATACCCTTTCCTTTGTAAGGCTCAGGCATGCGGAAAGAACGAATTTTAGCGCAGATAAGACCGAGCAACTGCTTGTCGGCACACTCAAGGATGAGTTGTGGGTTTTGGTTGCGCTCCGATTTGGTCTCCACTTTCACTTCGCTGGGAAGCTGGATGAAGATGGGGTGCGTATAGCCCAAAGAGAACTCAATGAGGTTGCCTTGATTGCTAACGCGATAGCCAACTCCGACGAGTTCGAGTTCCTTCTTGTAGCCCTGGCTCACGCCCACCACCATGTTGTTGACGAGTGCGCGATAGAGACCATGGAAGGCCTGTTTCTGCTTCTGGTTCACGGGACTCTCTTCGTTGATTTCAAACACGACGTGTCCATCTTCAATCTTCACATTGATCGACTTGTCGACCTTCTGCGAGAGTTCGCCCTTGGGGCCCTTCACTGTGACGACACCGTCCTTGTCCTGTGCGACGGTGACGCCGCTGGGGATGCTAATTGGCAATTTTCCTATTCTTGACATATTTCAATCCTCCAATTAATAGACGTAGCAGAGCACCTCACCGCCAATCTTCTGCTGTGCGGCCTCTTTGTCGGTCATTACACCCTTGGACGTGGAAAGGATGGCGATTCCCAGTCCGTTAATTACTCTCGGCATGTCTTTGTAGCCAGTATACTGGCGAAGACCAGGCGTGGACACACGCTTCAGATACTTGATGGCGTTCTCCTTGGTCACCGGGTCGTACTTCAGAGCGACCTTGATGGTTCCCTGAGGACCATCCTCGATGAACTTGTAGTTCAGGATGTAGCCTTTCTCGAAGAGGATCTTGGTTATCTCCTTCTTCAAGTTGGAAGCTGGTACTTCCACCACACGGTGATGAGCCATGATGGCGTTTCTCAACCTCGTCAGAAAATCTGCTATTGGATCAGTCATAATAAAATGTTTAATTAATCGGGACTCCCCCGACAATATTAAAATGAAAATAATTCTCTTCTTACCAACTTGCCTTCTTCACTCCAGGAATAAGACCGCTAGAAGCCATCTCGCGGAACTGAATACGTGACAGTCCGAACTGGCGCATATATCCCTTGGGTCGGCCAGTGATTTTGCAACGATTGTGCAGGCGGATGGGGTTGGCGTTGCGAGGGATGGACTGCAGTTTGCGTGCGGCATCATAAGCAGCCATGGCACCTTCCTCGGTGTTCACATCAGCGTGGGCGATGATACTCTTCAGCGCGGCACGCTTCTCGGCATAACGTGCGACGAGCTTTGCGCGCTTGACCTCGCGGGCCTTCATTGATTCTTTAGCCATATCTATTAGTCGTTTTTAGCGTTCTTGAAAGGAAGTCCAAAAGCCTTCAGGAGAGCATATCCCTCTTCGTCGGTCTTTGCAGTGGTGACGAAGGTGATGTTCATGCCCTGGATGCGGTCGACGGAGTCGATGTTGATCTCGGGGAAGATGATTTGCTCCTGAATGCCCAGAGTGTAGTTGCCGCGCCCATCAAGTCGGCTCTCGATGCCCTTGAAGTCACGGATACGGGGCAGTGCTATGCGCACGAGCTTCTCCAGGAACTCATACATGCGCTCACGTCGCAGTGTCACCATCACGCCGATGGGCATCTTCTTACGCAGCTTGAAGTTGGCAACGTCCTTCTTCGAGTAGGTGGCCACTGCTTTCTGTCCACAGATGGCTGTAATCTCGTTGATGGCCACTTCGATGATTTTCTTGTCCTGTGTGGCGTCGCCGAGGCCTTGGTTGACCACGATCTTCTTCAGGACAGGAATCTGCATAGCGGAGGTATAGTTGAACTGCTTCATCAATGCCGGTGCAATCTGCTCGGCATAAGTCTTCTTAAGTTGTGCTGTATTCATTACTTAATCTCCTCTCCTGACTTTTTAGCGATGCGAATCACGTTCTTGCCCTCGTGCTTGATAGAGACGCGTGTGGGCTTCCCGCTCTTCGGGTCGATGAGACTTAAATTCGAAATATGGATGGGGGCCTCAATCTTCTCAAAGCCTCCCTGAGGATTCTTGGCGCTGGGCTTCACGCTCTTGCTGACGATGTTGACGCCTTCCACAACAGCCTTCTGCTTGTCTACCAGGACCTTCAGCACCTTTCCTGTCTTGCCCTTGTCCTCACCGGCCAGGACGACGACGGTGTCGTTTTTCCTAATATGTAACTTGCTCATTACTTTTACTCACTTTAAAATGTTAAAGAACCTCGGGTGCCAAAGAAACGACCTTCATGTTGACGGCGCGCAGTTCGCGTGCCACGGGGCCGAAGATACGGCTTCCGCGCAGTTCGCCAGCATTGTTCAGGAGCACGCATGCGTTGTCGTCGAAGCGGATGTAGGAGCCGTCGGCCCTGCGAATCTCCTTCTTGGTGCGGACGATGAGTGCCTTCGACACAGTGCCTTTTTTCACATCGCTCGTAGGGATGGCGTTCTTGATGGCCACGACGATGATGTCGCCCACACTTGCATAACGGCGGCGTGTACCTCCGAGCACTCGGATGCAGAGAGCCTCGCGAGCACCGCTGTTGTCAGCTACTGTAAGTCTTGATTCTGTTTGTATCATAATTACTTAGCTTTTTCTACGATTTGTACTAACCTCCAGCGCTTAGTCTTCGACAGCGGGCGAGTCTCCATAATGAGGACGGTGTCGCCGACGTTGCACTCATTCTTCTCGTCGTGTGCATGGTACTTCTTCGTCTTCTGGACGAACTTACCATAAATGGGGTGCTTCTCCTTGAACTTTGATGCAATAACAATGGTTTTATCCATCTTGTTGCTGATCACGACACCCTGTCTTGTCTTTCTTAAATTTCTTGTTTCCATCTGGACCATTGTTATTTGTTAAGTTCTCTCTGACGGAGCTCCGTCTTCATTCGTGCGATGTCGCGACGTGCAGCTTTGATCAGTGAGGGATTCTCCAGTGGGGTCACATTGTGGTTGAACTTCATCTGGTTGTACTTTGCAACCGACTCCTCAATCCGCTCGGCCAAGTCTTTGGTCTCGAGTTCACGTATTTCCTTCGTCTTCATACTAATCAAGCGTTTTTATCATAGTCACGTCTTACAACAAACTTGGTTTTCACGGGCAGCTTCTGTGCGCCGAGGCGTAATGCCTCCTTGGCCACGTCGAAGGGCACGCCCTCCACCTCAAAAAGAATACGTCCGGGAGTGACGGGAGCCACCCATCCGGCGGGGTCACCCTTACCTTTACCCATTCGCACGTCGGCAGGCTTGCGAGTGATGGGCTTATCGGGGAATATGCGTATCCACACCTGACCTTCACGGTTCATGTAACGGTTGATGGCAACACGGGCTGCCTCAATCTGGCGGCTGTCAATCCACTTGGCATCCATGGTCTTGATGCCAAACGAGCCGAAAGCCAGCGTCGTTCCCCTGTGGGCGTTGCCTTTGTTGCCGCGTCCGTCTTGGGGCCTTCTATATCTTACTCTCTTAGGCTGTAACATGATAGCTTCTTTTTCTTTTAACGGTTATTTCTTTTCCTGTCGCCACCACGGAACTTACGGCCGTCGCGGCCGGCGCCTCCGTTGCCACGGGGACCCTGCTTCTCCTGCGAGAAGTTGGGAGCCAGGTCAACCTTGCCATAGACTTCGCCACGGCAGATCCATACCTTGATGCCCAGCAGTCCCACCTTGGTGAGAGCCTCAGCCTGGCAGAAGTCGATGTCGGCACGGAAGGTGTGCAGAGGTGTGCGGCCTTCCTTGAGCATCTCGCTGCGGGCGATTTCTGCTCCGTTCAGGCGTCCCGAGATCTGTACTTTGATTCCTTCGGCCCCAGCGCGCATGGTGTTGGCGATGGCCTGCTTGATGGCACGGCGATAAGCGATCTTGCCCTCAATCTGGCGAGCGATATTGGTGGCAACGATCGTTGCGTCGAGTTCCGGACGCTTCACTTCATAGATGTTAATCTGAATTTCCTTGTCGAAGAGCTTCTTCAACTCGTCCTTCAGATTGTCGACCTCCTGTCCACTCTTACCAATGACGATACCCGGACGAGCCGTGCAGATGGTGATGGTGACCAGCTTCAATGTGCGCTCGATGACGATTTTCGACACGCTGGCTTTGGCCAGGCGCTCGTTGAGGTACTTACGGATTTTCTGATCCTCTACCAGGTTGTCTCCGAAGTCCTTGCCTCCGAACCAATTTGAATCCCAACCGCGGACGATGCCCAGACGGTTGCTAATCGGATTAACTTTCTGTCCCATGCTCTGTTATTCTTTTACGTCATTAGTTTTAGCATCAACGAAGAGGGTCACGTGGTTGGAACGCTTGCGGATGCGGTATCCACGTCCCTGTGGTGCGGGTCTCATTCGTTTCAAAGTGACACCCTCGTCAACAAACACGCGAGTGATGAACAGTTCGCCGGCTTCGGCCTTGCGATCGTTCTTCTGTTCCCAGTTGGCAATGGCCGAGCGCAGGAGTTTCTCCACGTCGACTGCTGCTGCCTTCTTCGAGAAGTGGAGCACGCCAAGTGCTCTGTCCACCTCCATGCCGCGAATCATGTCGACGACATAGCGCATCTTGCGGGGTGACGAAGGGCAGCCTTTCAGCTTTGCAAAATACTGTGTCTTAAGAGCTGCTTTTCTCTCTTCAGCCTTAATATGTTTTCTTGCTCCCATTTTTAATTCTTCAGTTTTTTAATTTTCAATTTCCCCTGGAGCGTTACTTCTTGTTGCCGGCATGTCCTCCGAAGCGGCGTGTGGGTGCGAACTCACCGAGCTTGTGGCCAACCATGTTCTCAGTAATGTATACAGGGATAAATTTGTTACCGTTATGGACTGCAACAGTGTGACCCACGAAATCGGGGGAGATCATTGATGCCCTGGCCCAAGTCTTCACGACTGTTTTCTTGCCGCTCTCATTCATGGCGAGAACTTTCTTCTCGAGAGAGACATTGATGTACGGACCTTTCTTTAATGAACGACTCATAATTTACTCTCTAATTAACTTGATTACTTCTTCTTGTTAGCTCTCTCGATGATATACTTGTTCGAAAGCTTCTTGGGTGCGCGCGTCTTCTTGCCCTTGGCATAGAGACCAGTGCGTGAGCGAGGATGTCCACCGCTCTGACGGCCTTCACCACCACCCATGGGGTGATCGTGCGGGTTCATCACCACACCACGGTTGTGCGGGCGGCGTCCCAGCCAGCGCGAGCGTCCGGCCTTTCCGCTCTGCTCCAGGGCATGGTCGGAATTGCCAACGGCGCCAACGGTTGCTTTGCAAGCAGAGAGCACCTTGCGTGTCTCGCCCGAAGGGAGCTTGATGACGCAATAGTCTCCTTCACGAGAAGTAAGCTGAGCAAAATTACCAGCCGAACGAACGAGCAGGGCGCCCTGTCCCGGACGGAGTTCGATGTTGTGGATCACCGTACCCACGGGGATGTTGGCCAGGGGGAGAGCATTGCCCACCTCGGGTGCTGCCTCAGCGCCCGACAGCAGAGTTGCGCCCACCTGCAGTCCATTGGGAGCAATAATGTAGCGTTTTTCACCATCTGCATAGAAGAGCAGAGCGATGCGAGCCGAGCGGTTCGGGTCGTACTCGATGGTCTTCACAACAGCAGGTACACCATCCTTCTCTCGCTTGAAGTCGATCAGACGATACTTCTTCTTATGACCACCACCCATGTAGCGGACGGTCATCTTACCGGTGTTGTTTCGACCACCAGTTGAACGCTTACCGTAAACGAGAGACTTCTCTGGCACGGATGCAGTAATATCCTCGAACGTGCCAATAATCTTGTGCCTTTGGCCCGGAGTTACGGGCTTTAATTTACGTACTGCCATTTCTGTTATTCAATATTGCTGTAAAAATCAATTTCATCGCCTTCCTTCAGAGTGACGATAGCTTTTTTGAAGGCGCTCTTATGTCCCTCCACGAGACCAGCCTTGGTGTAGCGACGACTGCGCTTGCCAGCGTATTTCATGGTGTTCACCGAGAGCACCGTCACGTTGTACGTCGTCTCTATCTCCTTCTTAATCTCAACCTTGTTGGCATCGGGCTTCACAATAAAGCCATACTGCATGCATGCTGGCTTCTCATACACGTAGACCGTCTTCTCCTTGTTCTCCACCTTGCCATCGCGCCTCTTCACGGTGTAGCTTCTCTTCTCCTCAACAGCATGATGGCGCTCAATGCTCTTTTGGCTGCGCGCAGTGATCTGGCGGGGACTGGAAGAGCGTTCCGTTATCTGGGTCATCTTCTCAGTGACCAGTGGTTTGATTATAAATGCCATGTTAATCTACAATTTGACAATTTACACATTTCTTGTTCACCCGAGGATGCTGTCGATGGTCTCCAGCGACTTCTCGGTAATCAGCAGCACGTCTGCATTCAGAATCTTGTAGGTGTTCACCTTGGCAGCCTCAATCACATCTGTGCGCTGCAGGTTGCGAGCCGACAAATATACGTTTTTATTTGCATCTGGCAAAACGAAGAGCAGTTTCTTGCCGTCGACTTTAAGATTTTTAGCAATATTTACCATTTCTTTTGTCTTCGGAGCGTCGAAATTGAAATCTTGCAGCACCACCAGCGCATTCTCCTGCACCTTGTAAGTCAGGGCCGAGCGGCGAGCCAGCTGCTTCACCTTCTTGTTCAGCTTGAAGCTGTAGTCGCGGGGTTTCGGACCAAACACACGGCCACCACCACGCAGCAGCGGTGAGTTGATGTCGCCATGGCGTGCGCCGCCACCACCCTTCTGGCGTCCCAGCTTGCGGGTAGAGCCGCTCACTTCGCTGCGCTCCTTGGCCTTGGCATTGCCCTGGCGCTGGTTGGCCAAATACTGCTTCACGTCGAGATACACGACGTGGTCGTTAGGCTCAATCCCGAAGATAGCCTCGTTCAGGGTCACCTTTCTTCCGGTCTCCTGACCATTGATGTTCAATACATTCAGTTCCATAGCTTACTTCTTGATTAAAAGGGTTGAACCAATACATCCGGCCACGCTGCCCTTCACCAAGAGCAGGTTGTGCTCGGGAATCACCTTGAGAACCTTCAGGTTTTGCGTGGTCACGCGGTCGCCACCCATGTGGCCACCCATGCGCATTCCCTTGAAAACCTTTGCGGGGTACGAGCAAGCGCCGATAGAACCGGGCTTGCGCAGACGGTCGTCCTGGCCGTGGGTAGCCTGACCCACGCCACCGAAACCATGGCGCTTCACAACACCCTGGAATCCCTTACCTTTCGATGTGCCTACAACGTCTACGAGCTCGGCGTCAGCAAAAAGCTCTACGGTGATGGTGTCACCCAGGTTGTAGTCCTCATCAAACTTGAACTCGGCCAAGTGGGCCTTGGGGGTTGTACCGGCTTTCTTGAACACACCCATCATGGGCTTTGTGGTGTTCTTCTCCTTAGCCTCGCCAAAACCCAGCTGGACGGCCTTGTAGCCATCCTTCTCAACGGTCTTGACCTGAGTCACAACGCAAGGACCAGCTTCGATCACTGTGCACGGCACGTTCTTGCCGTCAGCACCGAAAACGGAAGTCATTCCGATTTTCTTACCTAATAATCCTGGCATTTCAGTTTTAAAAATTTGAAAAATGTATATGTTTATATTTCTTTTTAAGCGTCATCTTGCTTTCAAATACCCACAAACACACTTAAAAAGAGAATCAGTCTATTTCCCCTTCGGGAAGCTAAACCGTTCTTTTTCAGAGTATTGTTAGCATATAGCCAGCGCAATAACCACTTTAGCGGGTGCAAAGGTACTACTTTTTTTGCTTTCCACCAAACTTTTTTAGCATTTTTTTACCATGATTTTAGCTTTTCCCCCTTTTCTTGGCGCCTACGGAAAGAAAGACGTACCCATCCAACAACCTTGTTTTGCGAATCCTCCCCATCTTTCTTTATTCATCATCACTTACAAAATTCGGTTGGCAGCGGCCGCTGCCATCATTGGCGGCGTTCGCTGCCATCATTGGCAGCGGCCGCTGCCAATCATGTCCCCGCCCGCTGCCAACCTAAAAACAATCATGTCCCCGCCCGCTGCCAACCTAAAAAGCACGCCCCTTTTCCCTCTGCGGTGCCTCCCGCTCCCTGTTTGTCGTGCGCCGCCTCTACTGAATGCACCCCATTTCGCTCGTCATCAACAATGTTCACCTGCATGTCATCACTTTTTTTGCGAATCGTCTGCTGATTCCACAAATGAGTCCACTCCGAAAACCCTTCTGCACTAAAAAAGCAACCCAAAAACAATGCGCAGCCGTCTTTCACGACAGTATTGGTTTTCGGAGTGGACTCATATATAATTAATAATGTGTATCCGCCATAACGCGAATACCCGCGAATGGCCACAAATGAATCGTGAATAACTAAAGTTTCCCACCCCTGTTTTCTGCTGTATTTTAAGAGGACCTGATCCGCGTAACGTCAATAGAGAGAGATGTTCCCCGACTTGCAAAATTTATGTTAAACCCGGGAGTTTGCCTGTTTTTGCCCAT
>CADASP010000023.1 GCA_902790625.1 uncultured Prevotellaceae bacterium
TATGTACAAAAATCTTTGAGAGACGTTAAATGTTAAAATGTTCTATTTTCCTTCCCTTTTCTTTGGAGATTAAGACAGAATCTAATACGCACTTTTCTGGCTGGTGCCACAAAAGATGCCGCAATCTGCTTAGTGAGCGAGGAGCAAGCTCAGAATGAAAAAGTTGGGTATGGATTTGGGGTTTAAAAAGAATGATTACCTTTGAGACTATGTCTCGAAGTTACTCTCGTTCGAAAATACTCAAATAAATTTGGTGTTTTGCTCACTTATTCGTAACTTTGCATCCGATGATGAGTCATAGTACGGCTGGTGGCTCATCGTCGGGTGTTCATTGAATGCATTTCATAGCAGAATGTGGAATTGAGTACGGTTGCCAATTCGTAACCCAGATTTTCATCAATCCCCTAGACTGCCTTTATACAAAGAAAAGCTGATAATTCTTGCAAAGTTACGAAAAAACGAGAGAAATGCAAAAGGAAAGCTTGCTTTTCTTTGCATTTCCGAGTACAAGAAACTTCGGCGAAGCCAAAGTTCTTGCAAAAAGCAAGCGACGCGAGCGTCGAGCGACGAAAAAACGAGAGAAACGCAAAAGGAAAGCTTGCTTTTGCATGTTCGAGAATCGTCCATTATCAGCGGACGATTTACAAAACAGCATCATTCCCGTAGGCGACAAAGGACATATCGAAATTCGTCCATTGACAACGGACGAATTACCTCCAGAAACATTGGAAGCCTTTCTTGCCGTTGGTTTTACGAACCATTATGAGATACTTGCCCAAAAAAAGGACGTGGAGCAGCGATTGTTCTATATCGTGAATTGTGCCACTGGATTTTGGAATGGCGACAAGTTGAAATATTATATGAAGGACGATTTGTTTGGAAAGCGTGGCAACATGCGTAGGGACGGACCTTGTGTCTGTCCGCGTGGTAAAATCGCTTGCGGACGGACACAAGGTCCGTCCCTACCGAATGTTCGCATGAATCCGACTGAACGCACCTCGGTCAGTTGGATTTTGAAATACAGGGCTACGCTACCCGCAAATAACGCAAATGTAATATGACTGGAGCGTAATGTCTGGGCAGGCAACAAGGACGGCATCCGACTGTGCAAACAGTTCGTCATCAACTATGAAGATTCTGTCCGTCGCCGTTAGAGATGGAACAAGAAGCCGCTATGCATGACAGAGTTGTCTAATGAGTTATCCATAGAGTTGCCTGTAGGGTTGCCTATAAGGTTGTCTAAAGAGTTGTCTAAAGGGTTGTCTGAGACAGCCGCAAACATATTTAAACTGATATATGCTGATAATTATATCACAAGAGGCGACATAGCCAAGAAAGTGAACATCTCTGTGACAGCAGTGCAAAAGCACATTAACAAGCTCAAATCTCTGAGATTCATTTATCGTGAGGGATCTACAGGCCATGGTAATTGGAAAGTAATTGAGTGAGACATAAAGAAATTCTGCAAATTCTTCCAAAGTTACGAGAGAAATGCAAAAGGAAAACTTGCTTTTCTTTGCATTTCCGATTGCAAGTGAATTACCATCAAGAAATAACTTGTCACGATTCGTTAACCGTAGGGACGGACCTTGTGTCCGTCCGCGTGGTAAAATCGCTTGCGGACGGACACAAGGTCCGTCCCTACCGAATGTTCGCAAGAATACGACTGAATGCACCCGCTCAGTTGGATTTTGAAAAACAGGGAAAAACAAGAAAAACAGGAAAAAAGGTAATTTGAATTGTTACGAAATTGAACACTCGACGGCTAACAACAAGAAAGATTGTCAATATTTTTCAAATCAAAATTTGTTCACGATTCCAGGGCAATCTGGAGCGAAAAAGGCCCGTTTGGGAGCATTGTTCAACCCTCGCCAGATAAAAAACCGAGGGGGAAAAGTCGAATTTTTGCACATACACCATGGTTTTGTGCACGTTTTTAGGCCCTATTTGGTGCCCTTTTGCAGTTTTTTAAGCACGCCGAAAAATAAAACGGCAACGCCAAATTTTTTTTCGGCGTTGACTTTTTGAAGCCAGCGATGCCCATTTTTCGCCAAATCCAGTCCAAGCGATTGAATGACAGCCATTTAGCAAAACCTCTCAAAATTCGAAAATTTTCGACCAAAAGTTTTGTCGCGCAGAATTTTTGAATTATGGAGGGGTTAAATGGCCGTTTTGTCAACATCTTTCGCAAAACAAACGTCTCCAGGTCATGGCTGATCTGTTCCGATATTTAACACTCTTGTTTCGACAGGAAATAAATGAGCCCACTCTGAAAACCATTATTGTCGCGAAAGTCGGCGCAGCAGCTCCCCTCCCCTCAAGGGGAGAGGAACGGCTGCGCATTGTTTTTGGGTTGTTTTTAGTGGAGAAGGGTTTCGTGTTGCGGTTGAAAAGACGCTGAAAGCGTCACCGCTCAATAGCCGTAGGTCGGTACGACCTGCGGATAGTAGGTACGGGTTGATAACGACCCTGAAGGGGTCGCCCGTACTCACGTGAGGCCTTTCCGGCAGTATATCTATCCGCAGGTCGTACCGACCTACGGCTATTGAGAGGAGACGCTTTCAGCGTCTGGAATCTTCAAAAAACGAAATTGTCTTTTCAACCGTAGGTTGAAGGGTTTTCGGAGTGTACTCATAAATAAAACGCACAAACACCATCTGAGGGATGCCCGTTGCAGACCACCTATCGGGTACGGATTCCAGACTAATTCCAGACAATTATAATAAGTGGACTCAAAAAAAACTGTTTCTCGCGCTCTATTTGCCGAAAAAGTTGTATCTTTGCCGCATCATTGCGCGAAACGACGCGCGGATGGGAAAGGCGCAGACGAAACTTGAATGAACGACCATTGAAGTGGATAGTGATAGCCGCCATGTTGACTCTGACGTGGGTTGGATGCGACAAGGAGAAGGGAGGGGGATGCATAATCGTCCAGACCTCGCCCTCGTCGTTCGCCTATCGGTCGAAGGGGCTGTCGGGCAGCATCCTGTTGGCGGCCGTGGATTCGACATGCGAGATACGGCACTACAGGGACGAACAGCTACTCGACGTGTGGCCGATACGCGACCCCGTCTATCGGTTCGACTGCGGCGACCTCACCGGCGACCACGTCCCGGAGATCGTGGTGGGCGTGACCAAGACCACCCGCTATCGGAAGGAAATGGACCGTCGGCTGTTCATCTTCAAGCTCTACAAAGGCCGGAAGATTCGCCCCCTGTGGCTCGGCTCCCGCTTGGGGCTGCCGCTCATCGACTTCAAGGTGGAGCGCGACTCCGTGCCTGCGGTCATACACACATGGGAGCGCGACACCGACGCGACGACCGTAGAGGTGATCTATCGGCAGCACGGATTTGGATTGCAGTATCTAAACAACCTATAAAACTTTTGTGATATGAAAAAGGGCTTATTCTTTTTATCGATGTTGCTCGTGTTGGCTGCATGCAAGAACACCGGCAACAAGCCAGGCGCAGACCCCCTCGCCAACGAGGAAGTGGCAGAATGCCAGGAGTTCAACCCCCATTCGTTCCTGATGACGCAAGACTCGCTGCCCGACAAGGTTGACCTGAGCGTGGACATCAACGACATGACCTACCAGGAACTGCGTCTGCTGAAAGACTATGTCTATGCCACCAAGGGCGTGTGGTTTATGGAGGGAGAGGTCAACGCGTTCTTCAGCAGCAAGTGTGAGTGGTATTACTCTCGCTGCTACGACTATATGGAGGCTCACGAATGGGAAGCAAACACTGACCTCAGCACGGTGAAGCTGACTGACGAAGAGAAGGCATTCGTTGACAAAATAGACGCCCGCATGGCCGAGATGGAGAAGAGCCGCGAGATGGAGCGCGGCGGACAGAAGCTGCTCAATCCGGCCATGGCGGTGAATATGTTCGTGCTTGACGAGTTCGACCAGCAGTTCTATGCCAAGCTGAACCAGAACAATTTCGTCATCACGCCCACCGACAACGCGCAGCTGTTCAACATCTACGAGCAGAACGACTACGACCGCATCCCCAGCTATGTCACCACGGATGTGTATCTGCAGGCCTTCCACATGTATTTCAGCTATGTGCTGAAGATGGTGGAGCGCAGGGAGTTTGTCGACCGCCTGCACCAGGTGTGCACGAAGATGAACGAGCGGGCGATGAAGGTGGCCAGCCAGACCACCAACGCCGAAATCAAGGACATGGCCGAATACAACGCAGCATTCTTTGCCATCGGCGACCGTCTGCTCACGGGCAACAAGGCGCTGGCCGTACCCGAAAAATATGTGTCGAAGGTGGAGGGCGAGCTGGCCAACATCGAAGCCCTGCAGATGAAGCTCTCGCCGATGATGGCCTACAGGAACCTGAACTTCGCCTACGACCTCTTCACCCCACGCGGGCACTACACCCGCACCGAGGAACAGAAGATGTACTTCCGCGCGATGATGTGGCTGCAGACCTGCACGTTCTGTCGCGAGAACGAGGCGTCGGTGAAATACGCATCGATGATGGCCTACCTGCTGAACTCGCTGAAGAGCGGCGGCAAGCTGCCCGGACAGGAGGTGTATGAGACGCTGAACTTCCTCATGGGCGAGGTGGACAATGTGTCGGTGTTCGACATGGCCGAATACTTTGCCAAGCAGAACTACTCATCGGTCGACGACCTGGTGGATGCCGCCAAGCTGAAGGCCCTCGATGCCTTCCTGACCGACTTGTTCAAAGAGCGCAACCGCGTGAAGTCGAAAATCAGCGAAGATGGCTGCGAGGACAAAATCAACTTCATGCCCCAGCGCTACACCCCCGACGGCGAGGTGCTGACCTATATGTTTGATGAGACACCCAATAGCGACAAGCCATTCCCATCGGGACTCGACGTGTTCGCGGCGTTTGGCGTGGCAGAGGCCGACAACATCATCAACGACGTGCTCGACTATCCTTCGTTGTGGAGCGGCTACGAGAAGGAGGCGAAGAACATGAAGGACAAGTTTGCACAGTATGCCGACTGGGACAAGTCGATGTACAACAAGTGGTTCGAGTGCCTCGTCGCCCTGCAGAACAGCGACAAGAACTATCCCGGCTATATGAACACCCCCGCCTGGGCCCGCAAGAACCTCAACACGGGATTGGCATCGTGGGCAGAGCTGAAGCACGATGCCATACTCTATGCCGAGCAACCCATCTGCGCTGAGTGCGGCGGCGGCGACGATTTCCCTGAACCCCTCCTCGTGGGCTACGTGGAGCCCAACCTGAAGTTCTGGAACAAGATGCGCGAGATGCTGACAATGACCCGCACGCTGCTCGACAAGAACAACCTGATGAACGCCGACCTGCAGGAGAAGACGGAACGGATAGAGGAGCATATCGACTTCTGCATCGCCATCAGCAAGAAAGAGCTGGAAGGCAAGGCACTCGACGAGCAGGAGTATCGGCAGATAGAATACCTCGGCAGCTCCATCGAATGGTTCACGCTGAGCGTCATCGACCCCGACGTGAGCCTCTCGTCGTGGGGGATGGTGGAAGGTGCCGACCGCTCCATCGCACAGGTGGCCGATGTGTTCACGCGCAACGTGATAGGCTGCGACAAGTGTGGCATCCTCTATGAAGCCACGGGCAATGCCGACGCCATCTATGTCATCGTGGACATCGGCGGCAAGACCTACCTCACGCGGGGTGCCACCTACAGCTACTATGAGTTTGTGAACGAGTTGGGCAAGCGGCTCACCGACGAGGAGTGGCAGAAGCGGCTCGAGAAGAACGACGCACCGGGACGACCCAAGTGGATGCTGCCGCTCATCATCGACAAGAAGCCCACTGTGAATGAAGAGATATTCTATAGCACTGGCTGTTAGCCTGCTGATGATGTATGCGTGTTCCTCTTCTCCCACCACCGGAGAAGAGGAACAACTTTCTATACTCTTCACGGGCGATGTGCTGCTCGACAGGGGTGTGCGCCCCATAGCCGAGCACAAGGGGGTGGCCTATCTGTTCGATAGCGTGCAGACGGCCTTCCAGCAGGCTGATGCGGTGATCGTCAACCTGGAATGCCCGCTCACCGACACCCTCTCGCCGGTGAACAAGCGCTACATATTCCGGGCCAACGCCAGCTGGGCGGAAGATTTGCGACGGGTAGGCATCACTCACGCCGCCATGGCCAACAACCACACCAACGACCAGGGCCGGCGCGGGTTGCTGGCCACCTACACACACCTGAACGAGGCGGGTATCGTGCCATTGGGATTTGGAACCAGCTACGAAGAACAGTCCACGCCCGCCATCATCGAGAAGGGGAAGGCTCGCGCAGCCGTGTTCAACGCAGTGATGATGACGCTCGAGAACTGGCACCACACCGAGGGGAAGCCTGGCATCTGCCAACCCACGGCCGAACGGCTCGTGCAGACCATCGCTGCCTATCGGGGGCAGCATCCCGAGACGGCCATCGTGGCGGTGCTGCACTGGGGCGTAGAATTCAACAGCATGCCATCCATCACGCAGCGCATGCTCGCCCGCCAGCTGGCCGATGCGGGGGTGGATGCCATCATTGGGCATCATCCGCATGTCACACAGCCCATCGACACCATTGGCCATACGCTCGTATGCTACAGTCTCGGCAATTTCGTCTTCGACCAGCATCCCCCGCTGACGCGCGAGTGCATCATGGTAAAACTCAACATCAAGGCGGGCAAGCCCATCGGCTACGAGGTCATCCCTGCAAAGATTGAGGGCAACAGGCCGGTGGTGAGGGGTGAGAGGTGAGTGGTGAGGGGCGAGAAAATGGCGTTTTTAACTATTCAAAACCAAAAAAAGTTTGCGAAATGCAATGATATATTAAAAAAAATATGTATCTTTGCACCCGATTGCGACTGCGCACGTGCGCACGTACGTAAAAGAAAGAACAAACAACCTGTTATTATTTACTAACTTTACTAATTTTAACGCTTATGAAAATTAAAAAGCTACTCGCTTTGAGCGCATTGTTTGCTATGACTGCAAATAGTGCTAGTGCAACGATTGTAGATGGAATTCGTCAGAAGCCGGTAATCTCTGAGATGCAGGGCTTTATAGCCAGCACGGATGAAGACTACCAGACGAACAACTTCTATCTTTACAACGTCGATGCAGGTCTTTTCTTCACAGAAGGCAATTCATGGGGTACGCAGGTGAGTGTGGCATCCACTGGATTGAAGGTTGCTTTCACGGTTGATTTCACCTATCCCGAGGCTTATCTCTTCCACGACTTCTCTATTTCAAAGAATTCATGGAAGCTGGTGTTCTTTGATAGTGAGAATCATGGTGGTATGTTTGTTGACTTGGGGAGTCAGGCCAACTACCGTTGGGGTGTTGAGGACAATGGATCCACTTTCCGCCTCTATGCTGCCAGCGAGGAGAATGGTAACCCAGGCTGGATTGTTAATGATGAGGAGCATCCTGCCTACCGCGAGGGTATGTACATGGGTTGGAACCGCAACAGCAGTGGCAATGTTTGCACACCCTATCTTCCTGTAGAGGAAGACAACTGCATTAACTGGGCTCTTGTCGCTCCCGCTGTCTACGACGTCTATGCAGCAGAGATTGTTATCTATGACGCTGCCGAAATCCTGCGTGCTGCCATCGAGGACTATAAGGCAAAGGGCTTTGCAGGCGCTGAGGAGTTCATGGCTATCTACCTCAACGAGGCTGCCACTTTGGCAGAGCTGCAGCAAGCTAAGAAAGACCTTGACGCTGCCTTCGTAGAGTGGGGTTCAACCCAGGCTTCTGTTGACAATCCTATCGACTTGACTGCCAAGATTGTCAATGCTCACTTTGACAACGGCGACGCCACCACTGGATGGAGCGGCGATGCTTTCGGTCGCGGCGGCACGGTTTCTGATGGTGCAGAGCACTACAGCAAGAATTACAACACCTATCAGACAATCACTGGCCTTAAACCCGGCATCTATGCTGTTGGCGTGAATGGTTATTACCGCGCAGGTGGCTACGACGGTGGCACGGGTAACGCCATTAAAAACTGGCTGGCCAATAATGAGGCATCGCGTTTCGCCAAGTTCTATGCCAAGGCTGGTGAGAATTCCATCGAGAATCAGGTGCCCATCGTCAACGTGATGACCGGTGGACAAGCCGAGGCACAGGGCGTGGGCGACGTGGAAGTGACCTACGAAGATGAGAATGGTGAGACCGTCACCGTTTACGTGCCCAACACCATGGCCGCTGGCGATTACTTCTTCCACACACTCCATCTGTATGCCAACAAGGTGTATGTGGCTGTCGGAGAGGAAGGCGAACTTACTTTGGGTGTGAAGAAATCTTCGATGACTGATGCCGACTGGTCGATGTTCGACGACTTCTCGCTGACCTTCTACGGACAAGGTGCCGACGCTTGCAACCTCTATCTCGCAGAGGCTCTGAAGAACTTCAGCGACTACACCCCCGACGAGGATGTGCTCTACACCGAGGCTTATCTCACCGCTTATCGCGAGGCTCTGTCTGGCGACAAGACCGCCAACAACCTGGAGGAGGTGAACGCCATCTTGGGCGCCATCGACAAGAGCTATGCCGACCTGATGAAGAACATCGAACTCTGGAAGGACTATCAGGAACTGCTCACCAAGGGTACCGGCATGGCTGCTGAGGCTGAGTATGAAGGCATCGATGAGATGCTCGACATGATGGACTACATCGACATGGAATCGGCCGACATCATCAATGCACATGAGCTGACCAACGAGGAGCTGGAAGCTGCCATCGCTCAGCTGAACGACTGGATTGACACCATCCTGGAGAAGTCGAAGTCCGATACATGGGAAGGTAAGCCCTTTACTAAGTTCATCAAGAACCCAGGCTTCGATGAGGATAAGGATATCAACTCTAATAAGGCAGAGGGCTGGAACATTGATATCGTAAGAAGCGGTGGTAACATCGTTCGTGGACCGCTCGGTCAGGGTAACAAAGATCTCATGGAGAGTTCTCTGGGCTATATGAACTATTGCTTCGAAGCTTGGCATGGCTATGAATGGGATGTATGGCAGGAGATTACTGGCCTGCCCGTGGGAATGTACGAGCTGCAGGTGCAGGGCTACGTGCGCTGCGAGGTCGACGGCTATACCAAAGGAGAGGACATCGAACCCGACTATCCCTCACCCGTTTTTCTCTACATGAACTCCGCTCAGACTTCGTTCCCCAGTGTCTATTCTGAATCTGCTGAAGATCTCGGTCACAGCTTCACCACGGTGGAGAGCTGGACTACCGAGGAAGTTAACGGAAAACTCTATCCCAACTCGATGGGTGGTGCAGCACAGTGCTTCGCCTGGGATATGTACAAGAAGCAGGCCTACGGTCTGATTGCCAAGGAGGGTGACACCTTCCGCATTGGCGTGAAGATGAATTCCGACCAAAACTGGTGGTGCATCTGGGACAACTTCAAGCTCATCTTCCACGAGCCCACAGCCGAAATAGTGCAGCCCGTGCTGGAAGAGGAACTGGCCAAGATCGACCTCTCGAAACCCATGGGCAAGGATGTCTACGAACTGGCTGAGGCCTTGAAGGCTGCTGCCCTGGAGGCTATCGCATCGGGCGACGGCCAGGAGATGTTCAAGGCTCTCTCCGACCTCTACGACCTGAACGACGCCATCAACACCTCAGTGGCTCTGTTCGTACGCTTGCAGAAAGCTGTCGAAAACCTGTGGGACTACATCAGTGCTTCCGACAACGAGTCGGCCATTGCTGACGGCAAGGCTCTCTACATCGAAATCACCGACGGCATCGACAACCACGCCATCACCGACGCTGAGGCCGAGGCATACATCGACAAGATTGCTGCCATGAAGACCACTCTGGCTCTGCCCAGTGAGGTGGCCAACGCTACCGACTCGAATCCGGTCAATGTCACGGCCGTCATCCAGACCCCGACCTTCGACAAGGACTATGTCAACAGCATCGATGGATGGATCACAGCTGGCTACAACTTCGGTAACGACGACACCCAGAAGGGTGCTCTCGCCCTGGAGTTCTACAACAAGACATTCGACATCCATCAGGACATCGTGGGTCTGCCCGAGGGAACCTACGAGGTGGGCGTGAAGGCATTCAGCCGCAACGGTGGCACTGCAGAAGACTTCAACACCTATGCTGAGAATCCCAACTTCAGCCTGGCATTCCTCTATGCCATCAATGGCGACTCGGCAGTGAGCAGCGTGCCCGTGACCCCGCTGTCGAAGGGCGCCACGAGCGAGGATCCCGCCATCAGCGGAGAGACCAGCTACACACCTGCTGACTCGGAGACCACCTACTACTTCCCCAACGACATGGTGTCGGCAGTGGCATTCTTCGACATGGAAGGCAGCGGCTACGACAACAAGGTGGTGGTGAAGGTGCTCGCCGACGGCAAGCTCACCATTGGCATGAAGAAGACCGAGACTCTGCCCTACTGCTGGGTGCTGCTCGACAGCTGGTCGCTGACCTACTACGGCAACAACAGCAAGCTGGAGCCCAATGGCGACGCCAGCGGCATCGAGGAGGCTGTGAAGGGTCAGAACGTGCGCGTGGAGTACTTCACACTCGACGGTCGCAAGGCTAACGGCACCGAGAAGGGCGTCGTCATCCAGAAGATGACCTTCGACAACGGCATCGTGCTGGTGAAGAAGCTCACAAAGTAAGACATCGAAGCAATCATGCAACAACTGAAAACAGCTGATTGAATCTCAGAAAAGGGTTCGGCAGTAGCCTCCAACAACTCGCGGGGGCTGCTACCGAGCCCTTCATTTACCTCCCTCGCGCACACGCACGCACGCGCGATATAATATATAATGAGTAACCAAAAACAGAAAACCATGCTGCCAAGCAGCAACAACACACTGCCACTGCCACAAGCAGAGGCCACCTGACAAGGCTATACACAGCCCAAAGATACGCATGAAGTACTGTTTGCTACAAACGGGAAAGAAAATGTCACACTCCGAGGGCGTCCATATAAAGAATTATTGTTACCTTTGCACGCATTTATATAATAAAAGCTAAAAACAACAAAATTACAATAACAACAAAACAACTATCTATGAATCGAAAAACTATCATCAAGCGAGGTCAACAGGTGGTTCTCACCTCTTGCGCTCTTGTGATGGCATCCGGAATGCTCCAGTCGTGTAAAGACGACGTGCTGACGGGACAGCCTTCGTGGCTGGGAAACTCCATCTACGAGCGACTGCAAGACGAAGGTAATTACACCACCATGCTGCGCCTCATTGACGACCTGGACCAGCACGAAGTGCTGGGGCACACAGGCTCGAAGACACTGTTCGTCGCCGACGACCAGGCCTTCCAGGAGTGGTATCGCAACAATGTGTGGGGAGTGCGAAGCTATGAGCAGATGACCACCGCACAGAAACGACTGCTGCTGAACAACTCGATGGTGAACAACGCGTACCTCATCGAACTGATGTCGAACGCAAGGGCACAGGGAGATGGAGCAACACCCGAACCGGGACGCACCATGCGCCGAGAAACGGCTACCACCATCTACGACTCGGTCTACATCATGCCCGTGGAGAAAATGCCAAACACACTGGCATGGAGCCGTGAGCGCGCCAGGGGAAGGGCAGTGCCCATCCTACGCGACGCCACATCGGCACCCATGATCCACTTCCTGCCAGCCTACATGCAGTACAACAAAATCACCGACGAGGACTTGGCCATACTCACCAACCACCAGGCCACCAGCACCGCAGAGGCATGGGTGAACGGCAAGCAAGTGGTGGAGCGCGACATCACCTGCAAGAACGGATACATACACAAGGTGAGCGGCGTCATCGAGTCGTCGCCCAACATGGCCGAGATTGCTCACCAGCATGCCAACATGTCGCTGTGGGCACACCTGATGGACCGCTACTCGGCACCCTACTACAGCGAAGCTGCCTCGAGGGAGTACAACCGTATCTACAACCGCGACGACTCAGTGTTCGTGCTGCGCTACTTCAGCACGCACAACGCCACAGGCAGACTGCTCGAACAAGACGACATGGGCAACACCGTGACCGCCACGCTGAAATACGATCCAGGGTGGAACCAGTATCTTGACGAGGGAAGCACCGCCGACGTGCACTTCGACGCCGGCGTGATGATTGTGCCCAGCAACGACGCACTGGAATACTGGTGGAACAACGAGGGACGCGAACTGCGCGACGAGTACAAGGAGTGGGACTCCATACCCGACATGACGCTGAAGAAGCTCATCGACGTGAACCTGCTCTCGAACTTCTCGCAGTCGGTGCCTTCGAAGTTCAACCTGGTGCTCAACGATGCCAAGGACCTGCTCGGCATCACCAAGGCCGACATCGACTCGTGCTTCATGGGATGCAACGGCGTGGTTTACCTGACCAACAAGGTGTTCATGCCTGCCGAGTATCAGTCGGTGTCGTACCCCGCTCTGGCACACGCCACCACGATGAACGTCATCTACTGGGCTATGTCGGGAGGTGAAACGGGAAGAGCCATCAGCTTCAACTTCCTGCCCTACCTCCTCTCCATGGACTCGCGCTATGCACTGCTGCTGCCCACCAACGATGCCATGAAGAACTTCATAGACCCATCGACCTACGGAAAGTCGTACACATTTAAAGACCAGACGGGAGCCGACAGCCTCACCATGGAGATGTCGGACAAGCTGGAATTCTACTACGACAAAACGAAGGCCATCGGCCAGCGCGTGCAGGCCACACGCTATGAGGTGCTGGTAGACGAGGACGGCAACTGGGAGCAGACCAGCACACCGTCGAGAACCGTTGGCAACAGCGTGGTGCTCGACGCACTCGAGAACATGCTCGACCAGCTCATCATCGTCATCCCCGACACCACGAAGACCATCGAGGACTACGTGTCGGAAGGCTACAACTACTTCCTCACCAAGGGAGGGTCGATGACCCGCGTCGTTCGCGGAGCCGACGGCAACCTGGCATTCCAAGGCGGATGGCAGATAGAGCACAACAACACAGCAGTGCCCTCTACACAGACCTACAAGAAGACCAACGGTAGGGCCTATCAGCTGGAGACAGGCGTTCCCATGGGCGCAGAGATGTCGGTCTACCTCACACTGCAGCAGACACCCGAATACGCAGCATTCCTGAACCTGCTGGAGAACGAATACAGCGATATGCTCTCAGAGAAGCTCAGCCGCCAATACGACCCAGGTATGAAGGCTCGTGGCAACAAGAACATACGCATCCTCGACAACTACAACTACACCATCTATGTACCCACCAACAGCTCGATTGAGGAACTGCAGAAGAAAGACCTGCTGCCATCGTGGGACGTGCTCGACGACCGCATACTGAGCGACGACACCGAGGACACCGTGCTCGACAGCATCTGCTGGGCAAGAGGATGGTACAAGCAGGGACTCAGCGAGAAAGAGATGGGCGACATCCGCGAAAAGGTGGCTGGAGTCATCAAGAACATCGTCAGCGACTTCGTGCGCTACCACGTGCAAGACCACTCAGTGGCCGTGGGAATGGCAAAGGAGCAGAACTACAAGCCCTTCACCGCCTACGAGAGCATGAAACGCAACCTCACCACCGGACGTTTCTTCCCCATTGAAGTGAACTACGACAACCAGAACATGACCGTGAAAGATGCGGCAGGAAAAGACCACAGAGTCATTACGACCGAGGGACTCTTCAACAAGATCTGCCGCGAATACTGGTTCCGCAGCGACGGTCGAATTTACCAGTCGAGCAACGTAGTGATGCACCTCATCGACAGCCCTCTGCTGACACAAGATGAGGCAAAAATGACGACTTGGTACGAGCAAGTGGAAGACGCACTTAAAAATTAAGAGAGGAGGACACAACGTATGAAAATACTTAAAGCCATCATATTGACATTGGCCCTGACATTTGCCTCGGCCATGCAAGCACAGGATATAACGTCGGTTCACGGAACAGTGAGCGACGAGCTGGGAGGACTGATGGGCGCCACCGTGTGTGAGATCGACGCCAACGGGCGTATCATCAACTCGGCCGTCACCGACCTCAACGGTAACTTCACCATGAAAGTGAAGAACCCCAAGGACAAGATTCGATTCACCTACGTGGGTATGGCACAGCAGGTGCTGCCCATCAACAAGACCACCTTCAACATCCACATGAAGAGTGTGACAACCATCAAGGAAGTGGTGGTGAAATCGAAGAAACGCGCACAAGGCAACGGACTGCCCATCCCCGAACGAGAAATCTCCTACTCATCGCAGACCATCTCGATGAAGGAGTTTGAAGGACTGGGACTGACCACCATCGACGAGGCACTGCAGGGACGTATCGCCGGACTCGACATCATCGGCAACTCGGGCGACCTGGGAGCAGGCTCCACCATGCGTCTGCGCGGTGGCGGCTCGCTCTCGACGCTCACCGACGCCAACCCGCTCATCGTCGTCGACGGAAACATCCGCGAGGTGAACCTCGACAACTTCGACATGGCTGGCGCCAACAACGAGAAATTTGCCGAACTGCTGAACATCAACCCGGAGGACATCGCCAGCATCACCGTGCTGAAGGATGCCGCCGCCTGCGCCGTCTACGGCTCGCAGGGTGGTAACGGTGTCATCGAGCTGACCACCAAGCGCGGTGTGCGAGGCAAACCACGCGTGTCGTACCAGCTGCGACTCACCGGCACCTATCAGCCCAAGGGAATGGCCATGCTCAATGGCGACGACTACACCATGATGCTGAAGGAGGCCTACTTCAACCCGCAGCAGGACGACAACAAGTCGGCCAACATCCACGAAATCAACTACGAGCCGACGTTCTCGGAGTACGAGCAGTTCAACAACAACACCGACTGGCGCGACGCCGTCACACAGTGGGGTCTGCGACAGAACCACTACGTCACCATATCGGGTGGTGGTGAGAAAGCCTCGTTCCGTATCGCCGGAGGTTACGACCACGAGACGGGTACCATCATCAAGCAGAAGCTCGACCGCTTCTCCACCCGCGTGGCACTCGACTACAACATCTCGGAGCGCATCCGCGTGAGCACCAACTTCTCGCTCACCTACACCAAGAACGACATGAACTACGAGGGTCTGCTGGGCAACGCACAGCGCCGCATGCCTAACATGGCCATCTACGAGCAGGACGAGCACGGCTATGACACCGACCGCTTCTACACCATGCCACTGGCCATCGCCGGCGAGACCGACTACCTGAAAGACCAGCGCTCCATGCGCAACCCCGTGGCAGTGGCCTATCTGGCAAAGAGCCAGCGCCGCAGCTACGACATGAACCCCGAACTCATCATCGACTACAACCTGCTGGGACTCGACGAGGACCACTGGCAGCTGAAGTGGCGCGGCTCGGTACTGATGAACATCGGCAACCAGTACAACAACTCGTTCCTGCCGCAGGAGCTGCAGTCGGGCGTGATGACGGGTAGCAACATCAACCGTGCTGAGAACAGCTCATCGAAGAGCGTATCGTTTAACACCAAGCAGACGCTCACGCTGACGCCGGCCTTCCGTAACAAAGACCATCAGATGATGATGATGGGACGCTTCGAACTCACCAGCGGCACCTCGAACTCACAGTCGGGACGCGCCTACGGTCTGCCTTCCACCAACCAGCACATCACCGACCCCGCCGCCGGCGGCATACTCGACAACATGAGTTCAGGATTCAGCCAGTGGCGCTCGATGTACTACACCTTCTCTACCCACTACGCCTACAAAGGACGCTACGTGGCCGACTTCACCGTGCGTATCGACGGTACCACACGCTTCGGACCCGGTCGCCGTTGGGGTTACTTCCCCTCAGGCTCACTGAAGTGGATCACCAGTGACGAGCCTTTCATGAAGGCCCTCAAGCCAACGCTCTCCGAGTTCGCCATGCGTCTCGGATGGGGACGCAACGGTAACCAGCCAGGACAGAACTACCTCTACACGTCGAAGTACTCCAGCGTCAACTCCACCTACTTAGGCAACGGCTCGTTCAAGCCCGACAACATCCGACTCACCGACATGAAGTGGGAGGTTATCACCAGCTGGAACTATGGTGTTGATATGGGATTCTTCGACAACCGTCTACACATGTCAGTCGAGGGTTACAGCACCACGCGCTCCGACATGCTCATGGGTAATTTCCGCATCCCCTCGAACTCAGGTTTCGCCAGCGTGCCCTATCATAACAATGGTAAGATGCGCAACACCGGTTGGGAGTTCCACATCAGCTCCAACCAGGTCATCAAGGCTGGCAGGTTCAGCATGGACGTCAATGCCAACTTCGGTAACAACCGCAACGAAATCCTGGAACTCGACGAGTACATCCTCGACCAGAAGAACTCCGTCTACGGATACCAAAATGGTGAGCACCTGAAGCGCGTGCAGCTGCACAACCCCTTCGGAGCCATCTACGGCTTCAAGTACCACGGAGTGTACCAATATAATTATAACACCATCAAGAACGCCGTGGCCGGCATGTCGAAGGAAGACATCTACGCCTATTGGGACAAGTTCGTGGCCGAGGGCAAGACCGCTCCTGTGGCTGTGAACGAACAGGGACAGCTCATCCTCGATGCCAACAACGTGCCACTGCGCATGCGCTACGACTACCGCAACGACGGTACGGGTCACAACCAGAGCTTCCCAGGATTCAATGGTGGTGACGCCATCTACGAGGACATCAACCACGATGGACAGATCAACGCACTCGACATCACCTACCTGGGTTCGTCGCTGCCTAAGCTCACCGGTGGTTTCGGCTTCTCGTTCCGCTACGGAGCATGGGGTCTGAACACTCAGTTCACCTATCGTGTGGGCAACAAGATCATCAACAAGGCCCGTCTGAACGCCGAGGCCATGGTGAGCAACGACAACCAGAGCCAGGCTGTGAACTACCGCTGGCGCAAGGAGGGTGACATCACCACCATCCCACGTGCCATGTTCGGCAACTCGACCAACTTCAACACCCTCATCAGCGACCGCTTCGTGGAGGATGGCTCCTACCTGCGTATGAGCTACACACAGCTGTCGTACTCGCTGCGCAAGAGCCAGCTGAAG
This sequence comes from uncultured Prevotellaceae bacterium, assembly GCA_902790625.1. GTDB lineage: Bacteria > Bacteroidota > Bacteroidia > Bacteroidales > Bacteroidaceae > Prevotella. The sequence goes on from CADASP010000023.1 coordinate 17,014, forward strand.
TGGATTGGAATTGGCGGCGTGTCGTTCCACTTGAGTATCAACAACCCGTTTGTGCTGACGAAGTACTCGGGCGTCGACCCGGATATCGCCTTCGGTGGTGAGGATCCTGCTATCGACAACGCCCAGACACCACGCTCACGCTCTTACACGCTGGGTATCACCGTACAGTTCTAATGCAGATTTTTCACAACAAAAGACAAATCAAGATTATGACGACTATCAATAAAATTTATGGGGCCGGTTCACTATGCTGCGGCATGGTGGCAGCCCTCACGATGCTGAGCTCATGCGGCGATTTCCTGGAAATCAAGCCTCAGGACCAGGTGATTCTTGAAGATTTCTGGAATGAGAAGACCGACGTCGATAACATCGTCAATGGTTGCTACAACGTGCTTCAGAGCAATGAGGTGCGCCAACGCATGATGGTGTGGGGCGAGGTACGCAGCGACAACGTGGTGTCGGGGCCCAACGCCAACACCAACACCCACCTCTACAATGTGCTGCGCGAGAACATCACGGCTAAGAACGACTTCACCACGTGGGACAAATTCTACGACGTCATCAACCGCTGCAACACCGTCATCAAATATGCTCCCGGCGTGGCCGCCGTCGACCCCAGCTATACGCAGGGCGACCTCCGCGCCACCATTGCCGAGGTATCGGCACTGCGCGACCTGTGCTACTTCTACCTCATTCGCACCTTCCGCAACGTGCCCTACTCATCGGTGGCATTCACCGACGACGACCAAGTGATGGATCTGCCAGCTACGCCCTTCGAGGATGTGCTCGACAGCCTCATCAACGACCTCGAGAGCGTAAAGAACTTCGCCGTGACGCGTTATCCCGAAACCGACCCACGTCTGCAGACCGGACGCATCACCAAGGATGCCATCCGCGCCATGCTCTGCGAGATGTATCTCTGGAAGAAGGACTACAACAACTGCATCAAGTATGCCGAGGAGGTCATCAAGTCGAAGGCCGACTACTTTGAGGAGCAGATGCAGAAGCCGGGCAACCGCAACCAGCTGGGCACTAACTTGGCCACGCTGAGAGCGCGCACCAACGGTTATCCCCTGCAGAACGACAATCTCACTGGCACCAGCTTCGGCGATGCCTACGAGAAGATCTTCGTCGACGGTATGAACCGCGAGACCATCTTCGAGCTGTTCTATGGCAACAACACCAACAACTACTCCCTCACCAGCAATCCCAACCAGCCCGTCAACTCGGCCATCAGCAGCTATTATGGCGACAGCCGCACGCCGAAGGGACTCCTGGCACCATCGGAGAACATGAAGGAGGACGTGAAGAACATCTACGAGGAGAAGAACAAGAACCTCGACGCCCGCATCTACTACAACTACGGCTTCATCGACGGTGTCATCTACAAGCTGGCCCTGCAGCGCGTCACCATCGCTGGTGGAAATATCAAGCAATCCGATATCCAGCCACAGATGGATGCCACCACCTATTACACCGAGGGCAAGAACTGCAGCCAGTGGATCATCTACCGTCTGCCCGACATCATGCTGCTCGAAGCCGAGGCACTGTGCCAGCAGATGCGCGAAGCTAACGACTCCACCGCCATTGACTACAACGAGCCGCTGCTCGACAAGTGCTTCAGCCTGGTGAACGCCATCAACAAGCGCTCGCTCTGCAAGGCTGTCCTGCAGAACGACGACACCCTGCACCGCGCCGACTACAACACGAAGAACCTGATGGAAGACTTGGTGAAGCGTGAGCGCCGCCGCGAGCTGATGTACGAGGGCAAGCGCTGGTACGACCTGGTGCGCTATGCCATGCGTGCCGGCAACACCGAGCCAGTCATGTCGGCTGTGCAAGGACGCGACGACGTGAACAAGGACTTCGCCGGCAACTTCTTCAAGAAAATGGACGCCATCTTCTGGCCCTACAACTTCGAGGAGATGAAAGTGAACAAGAACCTGGTGCCCAACCCAGCATTCGGTTCGGGCGAGAGCACCAGCTACGAAAAGACAAAATAAAAGCTCCCCCGCCAATAACTCACAACAGAGGCTTGGCAAACCATCAATTATCAACCATTAAAAGAACATGAAAGATATGAAAAGAATAAATGCACTTGCGGCCAAAGCATTGATGCTGCTGGCCCTCCCCATCGGGGGAGTCAGCGGGGGGCTTCTCATGTCCTCCTGCTCCGACGAACCAGATACCGAGCACTTCTACACCTTCACCGGTGAGATGCTCAGCGACTATCTGGCCAACCGTCCGCAATATAGTGATTTCTATTATGTCGTTGGACGAGCCAAGATGTTGGACTTGCTGTCCACTTATGGCAGCTACACCTGCTTCCTGCCTTCCAACGAAGCCATGAAGGAATTCCTCAATGAGCGTGGGTTGAAGTCAGTTGAAGACCTCTCGGTCGAGGACTGCGACACCATCGCCCGCACTCACCTCGTGGCCAATATGTATTCCACCTTCGACATGACGCAGGACGTGCTCTCCACTGCCAACATGCTGGGGCGCTACCTCGCCACTGAGCAGAGTGTCGATGCCGACAGCAACGCCGTGGTCATGCTCGAGGGCAACGCACGTATCATCTTCAGCAAACTGCTCGACGACGGACAGGAAGTGCACCAGAACGACTCGGTGGAGAACGGTATCGTGCAGCCCATCGACAAGGTGATAGAAAAGTCGAACAGCTTCGTGGCCGACATCCTGCGCAACGACTCCACCATCGGCATCTTCTACGAGGCATTGACAAAGACGGGAGTGCGCGAGCAGATTCTGCCGTTCATCGACCCCGACTACGACAACAAAGCCTATCCTAAGTACTACTACAAGTCGCACATCTGGCAGGAAGTGGCCTGGGTGCCCGACACGAAGAAATATGGCTTCACCGGCTTCATCGAGCCCGACTCGGTCTACAAGGCCAAGTTCGAGGAGTACAAGGCAAAGGGTGCCAACATCGACCCCTCGAAATCCAACCTCGAGAACATTTACGAGCTTGCTTCCTTCATTTACAAGGATGTATATCCTGAAGATGTAGCCAAGGATGGCTGGTCGTTCAACAACCTCACCGACAGCATCAACCCGCTGAGGCGCTTTGTGCAATACCACTTCATGACGCGCTACGTGCCTGGCACCAGCGACCTCACCGCCCTGATTCCCAAGGTGACGAAAGAGGCCTTCGGCTTCGACTCACGCAAGGTGAACCCCAGCGAGTGGTATCAGACCCTGCTGCCCCACACCATGCTGAAGATTGAGCAGCTCACCATGAACAAGGACGAGGCTGGCAACGACTGCCGTGGCATCGACGCCAACTGCGTGGGACGCCATTTCGTCAACCGCCGCTATGCAGCCCCCGAGTACAACTACCGTGGCGCCCTGGTCGACAACACTGTTGACAAGACCCACGATGCCCTCAACGGCCACTACTTCTACGTCGACGACCTCGTGGTCTTCAGCTACGAAGTGCAGAATGTGGTGCAGAACGCTCGCATCCGCATGGACTTCTCCACCGTATGGCCCGAAGTGATGACCAACGACATGCGCCTGAAAGGCAACTATCTGGTGGATGACGCCCAAGACCATCCCGACGACTCGAACGTGCCCATCAACGGCCGCAACTTCTACTTCCCCTTGGGCTATCTCGATGGTGTCACCTTCAACCCCAACTGTCACTTGGTGATGCGCCGCCCCCACTGCAACTTCTGGTCGTGGCAGGGCGATGAGTGGAACCTCTTTGGCGACTACGACATGACCTTCCGCATCCCGCCCGTGCCGTTCAGCGGCGACTGGCAGCTGCGCTTAGGCTTCTGCGCCATCCCCACCCGTGGCGTCATGCAGGTCTACTACGACGGCAAGCCACAGGGCATCCCCCTCGACATGACGAAGGAGCTGAACTCACCCATCTATCTGGGCGACGAGATGTGCAGCTATGACGACTATCTGAAGAAGACCGACGAAGAGAAGGCCGAGGAGCAGAAACTGCTGAAGAACCTGGGTGCCTATCGTGCCGGTCGCAGCACCTACCACTTCGGTTCCGGTGGTGGCAAGGGATACTTCCTGGGCGACAACGGTACCTACCGCAAGATTCTCTGCCAGACCTACATCGACGCCACTCAGGACCACTACATCCGATTCCGCGTGGCCAGCGATGGTAAGCAAGGCAACGACAATGAGTTCATGCTCGACTACTTCGAGATGGTGCCCAAGAGCGTCTATGGTGTCGATTCAGAAGGTGCCATGGAGGACGACCTCTAAGCCAATAAACAATAAACGTTAAACAATAAACATTTCTGAAATGAAGAATCCAATTAAAATATGTGGCCATACCAAAGCGACAATGGTTATTGGTTATTGTCTATTGGTTATTGGTTTCACCGCCTGCACCGACACCTGGAACGACCACTACGAGAGCACTGGCAGTGGCGAGGGCGAAGCCGTGCTGCACGAGGGCACTTTGTGGCAGGCCATCAAGGCTGACCCTGAGCTGAGCAACTTCGCACAGGTCATCGCCGGCTGCGGCTTCGACAAGACCCTGAACAGCAGCCAGGTGTTCACCGTTTTCGCTCCCACCAACGACAAGCTGCCCGCCGACCAGGTGCAAAGCATCATTGCTGAATACAAGGACCAGGTGGCCAAGAAGGTGGTGGAGGAAGACAACATCGCACTCAAGGAGTTTGTCTACAACCACGTGTCGCTCTACAACCACAGCGTGTCGCGCAATGCCAGCGACACCATCGTGCTGATGAACGGCAAGTTCGCCTACCTCGACTACGAGTCGCTCGACGGCAACCGCCTCCTCACCCGCAACCAGCTCTACAGCAACGGCGTGCTCTTCAAGGTCTCCGACCAGGTGAACTACCTATCGAACGTGTTCGAGTATCTGCGCAAGGACCCCGACCTCGACAGCCTGCGCAGCTTCCTCTACAACAGCCACTTCTACTATCGCGAGTTCCAAGACCAGCTCAGTGTGCCGGGCAGCATCGTCGATGGTAAGACGCAGTATCTCGACTCCGTCTTTATCACCCGCAACGAGCTGTTCAGCTACTTGGGCCGTCTCAACTCCGAGGACAGTACCTACATCATGGTGGCTCCCACCAACGAGGTATGGAAAGAGCTTATCGAGGAATACGAGCCTTACTTCAACTACCCCGAAGGCATCGACAAGCGCGACTCCATGGTCTACACCAACTCGCGTCTGGCCATCGTGCGCGGCACCACCTTCAGCCGCACCTTCAACAGCGATGAAACGCTGCAAGACTCCTGCACCTCCGAGAGCAGCTACCGCGACTACAACAGCCGCAGAGCCCTGTGGGGCGGAATGCCTTTCGAGTACTTCCAGTATCGCAAGCCATTAGAGCAGCCCTACGGCGTGATGGCCCAGACCGACATCGTGCCGTGCAGCAACGGCGAGGTGCGCAAGGCCACCCGTTGGAATATCGACAAACGCATGACCTTCAATCAGTACATCCGCGTCGACGTGAATAACTCGCGCAACGTGAAGGAGCTCTCGAAGCTTGCCGACTCGCACAACAACCTCGTGCCCACCATCGACGAGGTGCCTCACTATGTGAACATCGACAACCGCTTCTACAACAAGCTATGGAACAATGTGTTCATTGAGTACAGCCCCAACGTCAGCACCTCCAACCACAAAGTGCTATACTACCTGCGCAACGTACTCTCCAACGTGGGCTACGACATCTACATGGTGATTGCTCCCGTATTGGCCGTCGACAGCAACGCGGTGGCCGACCTCCGCATCCCCACCAAGCTGCGCTTCACCCTGCAGGTGCCCGGACAGAAGGACGAGGTGTTCAAGAGTCCCGAGGACGGCAAAGACATCTTCATCACCAAGGTTGACAGCGTATATTATATGTTGCTGGCCGAGGACTACAAGTTCCCCGTGTCCACCTACGGCGTGGAGGATGAAGACAAGCAAATCGTACTGCAAATGGAGACCCGCGTCACCAACACCGAGCAGCGCAACAAGGTATACACCCGCACCGTGTATGCCAACTGCTTCCTGCTGGTACCTCATGGCACCCTGCAGCTGGTCGACGCTCTGCCCGACGACCCGAGTGTCAAGTTCAGCCATCGCGGCACACCAGGCGTCATCTTCACCCCGCACGGCGAGAGGGGCAGATGGTGGTATATGCAACGCTAAAGGAGATGTGAAAATCAAAATATGTAACAATGTAAAAAAATCATGACCTATGAATCGGAATCATTTTTTAAACTTTAAATATTTGAATTTTTGCATTCTCTCAGTGTTGCTGCTGGCTTTCCCCATGGCATCGCATGCCCAATACGACGATGAAGAGGAGGAAGAAGAAGTAGCTCCCGTGAGGAAACCCGTGATACAGCGGTGGCACTACGAAACGCGCACCGTCACTGGCAGCGTCATCGACGCCACCACCCACCAGCCCGTGGCCGGTGCCATGGTGCGCGCTGCCGAGGTGGATGGCTACAGTGTGCTCACCGAGGACAATGGACAGTTCTCCATCAAGGTGCCCCTGTTCACATCGGCACTGATAGTGAGCACGCCCGACCACAACCCCACGCGCATCGGCCTCGTTGCCGACCAGGAGCAGAAGGACGTGTTGCTCTACCCCACCACCTTCAGCGCTCAGTACAGCACGCAGACCAATGTGCGCAACGACCAGCAGGCCTCCGACTTCAAGTACACCAATGCCGTCAACATCAAGGACGAAATTGAGAGCCAGCTCGGCGCCTACGTTCACAGCATCAGCCGCAACGGCACCCCCGGTGTGGGCACTGTGATGTTTGTGCAGGGTCTGAACTCGCTCAACGTCAACGCCCAGCCGCTGGTGGTGGTCGATGGTGTGATCATCGACCAGCAATATGGCCGCCAACTGCTCCACGACGGATTCTTCAACGACATCCTTACCAACATCAACCCTGCCGACATCGAGAAGGTCACCGTGCTGCGCAACGGTACCGCCCTCTACGGTTCGAAAGGTGCCAATGGTGTGGTGCTCATCCAGACCCGCCGCAACAAGTCGATGGCTACGCGCATCACAGCCAACGTATCAGCAGGTGCAGTGTTTGAACCCAAGTTTGTGTCGATGATGGATGCCGGGCAGTATCGTAGCTACGTCTCCGAGATGCTCAACTCCACCAACACCACTATCCGCAAGTTCAAGTTCCTCAACGAGGATCCCACCTATTTCTATTACGACCAGTATCACCAGAACACCGACTGGAAGGACTACGTCTACCACACAGCCATCACGCAGAACTATGGCATCAATATCGAGGGTGGTGACGACGTGGCCAACTACAACCTGTCGGTGGGCTACAGCAATGCGCAGAGCACGATGAAGAAGAACGGCATGGGCCGCCTCAACGTGCGTTTCAACACCGACATCTCGCTGTCGCAGAAGCTCGACGTCCGCTTCGACGCCTCGTTCAGCAATGTCACGCGCAACCTGCGCGGCGATGGTGCTCCCTCTGGCTACGAAGAAGGCACGCCCGGCAACCCCTCGTTCCTGGCCTACGTCAAGTCGCCCTTCATGAGCCCCTACAGCTATGGTCACGATGAGACCGGCTCCGGCCGCTTCTCCGACACGAAGTTCGACATCACACGCGAGAGCTATCTCGACGAGGTCATGGCCCGCTACAACGACTACAACTGGCGACTGGGCAATCCCGCAGCCATCTTGGAATACTCTGAGGGCGAGAACAAGAACCGCTTTGAGAACTCCATGCTCAACCTCACCATCACGCCGAAGTACCAAATCAACCGCCGACTCTCCATCAGCGAGCACTTCAGCTACAACCTGGTGAACACCAACGAGATGCTCTACATCCCCCTGAACGGTACGCCCAGCTACTACGTCAGCAGCCTCGGACGCTCTCACAACAACGAGAAGCGCACCCTGGCCTCGAAGCAGAACTCGGTGATGAGCGACACACGCCTCGACTGGGAGAAGCGCTTCGATGCACATCTGCTCCACATCTTCGGCGGCGCCCGCATCAACTGGGAGAGCTTCACCTCCAGCTCGGCACTCAGCTACGACACCAGCAGCGACAAGCAGCCCTTCCACACGGGCAACGACATGAAGCTCGACGGTATCAACGAGAACTGGAACTCGCTGTCATGGTATCTGCAGGCCGAGTACAACTACATGAGCCGCTACTACCTGCAGGCCAACCTCACCGTCGACGGCTCTTCGCGCTTCGGTCAGGATGGTGGCGACGTCAACATGTTCAAGGCTGCCTGGGGCATCTTCCCTGGCATCCAGGCATCGTGGGTCATCAGCAACGAGCCGTGGATGGCACGCGTGAAAGGCATCAACTACCTGCGCCTGTCGGCCGGCTTCGATGTCAGCGGCAACGATGACATCAACTACTACGCCTCGCGCAGCTATTTCCGCGCCATGCAGTATCTGAAGAGCATCTCGGGCCTGGCCTTCGAAGGCATTGGCAACACCAAGATTCAGTGGGAGACCACCCGCCGCATGAACGTCGGCTTGGAGTCGAGCTTCATCAACGACCGTCTGGGCTTCAACATCAACTACTTCCGTTCCTACACCAACAATCTGCTCACCAAGCAGTCGCTGGGCTTCCTCAGCGGACTGGCCGAGAACTGGAGCAATGGTGGCAAGCTGCAGAACGAGGGCTTCGACGTGAGCTTCACCGCCAAGCTCATTGCCCTGAAGGACTGGCAGTGGCAGCTGGGTGCCAGCGCCGGCCACTATAAGAACAAGCTCACCGAGCTGCCCGATGGCAAGCCCTACGTCGACACCGAACTCTACGGCGCCACCATCCGCTCGGAAGTGGGCCAGGTGGCGAACGCCTTCTACGGCTACAAGTCGCTCGGCGTGTTCAAGAGCGTCAGCGAGGCACAGGCCGCCGGCAAACCTGGTGAGAAGGGACTCTACTTCTTCAGCGACAATGGTGTCGACAAGAACTACTTCGAGGCTGGCGACATCCACTTTGCCGACCTCAACAACGACGGCCAAATCACCGATGCCGACCAGATGACCATCGGCGATCCCAACCCCGACATCTACGGAAACATCTTCACCACCGTGGCATGGAAGCGCCTGAAGCTCGATGTTCGCTTCAACTACTCGCTGGGCAACGATGTCTACAACTACCTCCGCGCACAGCTCGAAGGCGGCAACCGCTTCATGAACCAGACCACCGCTCTGCTGCGCCGCTGGCAGGTGGAAGACCAGGTCACCGACATTCCGCGCATCACCTTCCAGGACCCCCTTGGCAACGCACGCTTCAGCGACCGCTGGATCGAGGACGGCTCCTACCTGCGCCTGAAGTCGGTCACACTGAGCTACGACCTCCCCATCAAGTCAGAGTACATTCAGGGCTTCCAGTTCTGGGTGCAGGGCAACAACCTGCTCACCTTCACCAAGTATCTGGGCAGCGATCCTGAGTTCTCGATGACCAGCAGCGTCATTGGCCAAGGCATCGACCTGGGCCGTCTGGGACAGAGCCGCAGCGTGGTGGCTGGTGTGAAAATCAACTTGTAACGCTACGCTAATGAATAATGAACGCTTTCGTTAAGCCATGAGCAGAGCAAGTTTGCTTGCTTTGCCATGGCGAGAAAACGAAGGATGAAATCCAACAATTAATAATGAGTAGTTATGATTAACAAAGCATATAAATTCTTCTGTGGATGTCTCGTCTTTTGCGGCTTTGCCGCATCCCTCGCCTCGTGCGACGATTTCTTCAACCAAGAGTCGAGCGATGTTCTCTACGATGATGTGGAGCACCTCAACAACAACGTCGACACCGTCTATTCCGTGGCTGGCATCCTGGCCAAGCTGCAAGAGCTGGGCGACCGCACCGTGCTGCTTGGCGAGATACGTGGCGACTTGGTGAGCCTCACCGGCGAGGCCAACAACGACCTGCGCGAGATAGCCACCTTCAGCGTCAGCGACAGCAACAAGTACAACCGCCCCAGCGACTACTATGCCGTCATCAACAACTGCAACTATTTCATCGCCCATGCCGACACATCGCTGCGCAACCGCAACGAGTATGTGCTCATGGAGGAGTATGCAGCCGTGAAGGCCATCCGCGCCTGGACCTACCTGCAGCTGGTGCTCAACTATGGTCAGGTGCCCTTCGTCACCGAGCCGCTGCTCAGCCGTGAGGCTGCCGAGGAGGCCGAGAAAGCACAGATTGCCGACCTGCAGCAGGTGTGCACCTATTTCATCAACGACCTGGCCAACCTGCGCCCCGACCTGAACAACAAGTTCCCCCTCGGTGGCATCACCAGCATCAGCGGCGTGAGCGACACCAAGCTGCTCTTCTTCCCCTTGAGCCTCATCAGGGCCGAGCTCTACCTCTGGCGTGCCAGCGTCACGGGCAGCAATGACGACTATCGTCAGGCAGCACTGCATTACTTCCAGTTCATCAACGAGCGCAACGGCGACAACAGCACCTACCCCACCAGCACCGACCGACTGAGCTGGGAGCCGGGCGAGAGCCTCTTCCGCAGCCACATGACGGGTCTCTATCCCATCAGCGAGGCACGCGAGCTCATCACCATGATTGCCTACGGCAGCACCCCCGCTGCTGGCAGCTATAGCGAACTGCGCGACCTCTTCACCTCGCGCCGCGAGAACAACTACAGGGTGAGCATCACCCCCTCAACGGGTATGTTCGAGCTGTCGGAGTCGCAGGCCAACGCCATCCTCTCGGTCGATGGCACCAGCGTCACCTATGCTCCTGAGGGACTCGACGAGCACCGCTCAGGCGACCTCCGCCTGGCATCGGTATGGAGCGAGGGATGGAACTACGACCAGTACACCGAGGAGCGCGTGCGCACACAGAGCATCACGAAGTATCGCGACAACTCGCAGCACGTCTTCCTGTGGCGCAACATGACCGTCTATCTGCACCTGGCCGAGGCCCTCAACGGCGCTGGCTATCCCCGCATGGCCTTCATGATTCTGCAGCAGGGACTGAGCAACAAGATCATCAGCACTGAGGTGATGCCCTACTACAACACCGAGGCCGACTCCATCTATCTCAGCCGCTTCAACTTCAACGATGTGCGCTATGGCGTGCTCGATGTGAACGGTGCCATCACCCGTCCCACCGAGACGCAGAACATGATTGGCATCCACACGCGTGGTTCGGGCTGGACACCCATGAACGAGTTCTACCAGTTCCCCGACTCCATCTTGGTCGACACCATCAACGTGCCTGTGGCGCTCGACGTGCAGAAGGCATACGTCGACAGTCTGCTGCTCAACGAGAACGCACTTGAGTTCGCTTTCGAGGGCACACGCTACTACGACATCATGCGCTTTGCCATGCGCCAGCCCAACCCAGGGCAGTTCCTGGCCAACCAAATCTACAAACGTGGTGGCAAAGGCAACGAAGATGCCACACGCAGCGAAATCAAGACCGACCTCACCAACCAGCGCAACTGGTATCTGCGTTGGAAAGGCAAAATTGGTTTCTAAGCCCCGTCAGCTGGTGTTGCAGCAAAACAGTGACTGCAGCCCGTTGCTAGGCAATCAATCATCTCACGAATCCCGCGCTTTGCAGGATTCGTGAGTTGTTTTTAACTATATTGATACACAGCCCGTCGGCGGTTTTAACACTTTGCGAAATAGCAACTTCTCAAATACCCATAGACAGGAAGTATTTGACTTTTTGAACGGGATTTTTGGGTGAAGCAGAATAATCGCGTATTTGAAACACTTTCGTAGAGGGCTACGAATCAAAACCTAAACGAAGGTCATTATAACAAGTTACAGAATCTCATACCATGACTCTGCAAAAGAATGTTTATCTGATTGACTTCATACCTGTCTTGGTGCTACTGTGGCTTGAACGACTTTCGAGGAACTGGCAGAAAGTTTGCAGGTAGCCGTCAGGGATATGGATGATTTCCTTGCCGATGTAGACGCAGTCGTTGCGGTCGACCTTTTGAATCTTGTCAACGGCAACGATATAGGAGCGGTGGATGCGCAGAAAACGGTCTCGGGGCAGCATCTCCTCTACTGCTTTCATCGTGAGATGGGTAATCAGCGCCTTGGGCTCGTTGTCAAGATAGAACAGCACGTAGTCCTTCATGCCGCTGACATAGGTGATCTGGTCGATGGATACGTTCCTCCATTCGCCGTCGACGCGTATGAATACGGTATTGGGCTGCCGGGGCTGTGGGGCTGGCTGCTGCTGATATACTTTTCTGGCTTTCTCAACGGCTACGAGGAACTTGTTGTAGCGGATGGGCTTCAGCAGATAGTCGAGAGTATTCACCTCGTAGCTCTCAAAGGCATATTCCTTGAAGGCGGTGGTGAAGACCACGCGCGTCTGCTCGGGCAGACTATGAGCTAGTTCCATCCCGTCGATATTCGGCATCTGGATATCGAGGAACAGCAAGTCGGGCTTCTGCGCCTTGATGGCGTTGATGGCAGTGATGGAGTCGGTGAATGAGGCCAGCAACAACAAGTCGGGGGTCTTCTCTACGTATGACTCCAGGAGGCTGACAGCCAAAGGCTCGTCGTCGACGATGATACAAGAGAGTGGTCTCATAGCTGCAGGGTGATTTTGACGTAGTAGTTATTCTCTGGTGTGATATTCTGCTCCCATTTGTAGCGACCGGAATAGAGCAGATCGAGACGTCGACGGGTGTTCTCCAGTCCTATGCCAGAACCGCTGCGATCATTGGTGGGCTTTGGATTGTTGGTGTTTTCTGAGGTGAATACGAGGGTGCCGTCGTTCTGCGTCAGACTGATGTCGATGGTGGCAGGCGCGTTGCTGTTTGCACCATGTTTGAAGGCGTTCTCAATTAACGAGATAAATATCAGCGGGGCCACCAACGTTTCGCGATTCTCTATACTCGTCTTGAAACTCACTTTCGTCATCTCATTGCAGCGAAGCTGCATCAGTTCGATGTAGTTGCGCATGAACTCCACTTCGCCCTCCAGCGCCACTTTCGGCTTGTTGGTCTCGTACATCGCATAGCGCAGCAGGTCGCTCAGTTGCATCACGGTGTCTTGGGCTTTGTCGGCATCAATCTGCGTCAGGCTGGAGATGTTGTTGAGGGTGTTGAAGAGGAAATGCGGGTTGATCTGGTTCTTCAGCCACGACAGCTCCGCCTCCACTTCCTTCTGTTTCTTCTCACTCTGCCGCATCACGTAGCGGATGCTCATGGCAATGCCGATGGCCATCAGATTGACGAGCAGGGCAATGATGAGGAACGATGCGTAGCCTGCCATATAATTCTCGGGCAGCGTTTCCATATCCTTGAAAAGCAGATGGGCATTGCAGCCGATGATAAGAGCAACATTGGCCACGACGAACTGCCAACGACGATGGCGGAACCATAGCAGCGGCACACACAGATAGAAATTAAGGAGATAGACCACTACTGCTGGCGCTAACCAATAGGCAGTAACTCTCAACGAGTCCCATGCTAACTGGCTGTCGTGAGTCGTTACATAACTGATGAGTCCTGGCGACAACACCGTCAGCGACAATAGCAGTACCTGTGCTACGAACAGCCATACATCTTTTATTTGTATCTTCTTCATCGTCGGCAAAGTTAGTGATTATTTCTGAAACGACAAAATCTCTCCCGCATAATCTCTATGCGGAAGAGACATTAATACTTTAGTATGTGTTGTCCAGTATTTTATTTGCTGGCTAACTGCTGCTGATCCCTCATACGGTCTGCAGTGTTCTTGACTGTCAGGTCGAGCATCTTCACGTACTTGTCGTACTGTTTCTTGTCGAGAACCTTCTTCATCGTAGTCTTATGACGAGCCTGGATCTTTTCCCAAGTCTCGGCAGCTTTCGAAGCATCCTGAAGCTGATAGTAGGCTTGCATCGAACTCTCGAACTGGGCCATTGCCGTCTTCACCGGCTTAACCTGATTAACTCTCAGCTCCAGAAGGCTTGCCAGACGGTCGAAGGTCAGCTTACCGCTGTTGTCATTACTCTGAGCGTTAGCACTCATTGTCATCATCACCATTGCCACGAGGGCGAAAAACATTTTTTTCATACTTTTACTTTTTAAATTGTTAATACTATGTTTCTGTCGTTTGACTTGTTTTCGTCTTTTGACAGTGCAAAGGTATGAATAATATGGACTGCTTCAAAATCACCTTCGACGTTTACCCCAACGTCTTTCGACGTTTGCGACGTGGCAGAAAAATAAAGATATAGAATGCCAAAAGAACGTAACCATTTGACATAACGCTGAAGTCAGGAATAGACACAGCCCCCCATCCCTAACAACAAGCACGCCTTTTGAAAATTTGGAGCGCTCCAAATTTTCAAAAGGCGTTGACTTTTTGGAAAAAGTAGCGCTCCAAATTTTCACAAACGATATGCTTTTGTCAGAACACCACTTTGCGGTTGCGGCGAGTGACGTAGATTCCCCTGCGCGGCGTGCCCTTCACGGGGCGTCCCTGCACGTCGTAGACCACGTCGTGGCGGTTCGTGGCATCGCCGTTGATGTCGGCAATGGCGTTGGCATCCTCCACGGTGAGCACGCCGTCCACGTAGGTGATGTCGTAGTTCTGTGCCTCTGCGCCGCTCACGGTGATGGCATATTCGCCAGCCGGACTGTCGGGCGTGGCCTCGCAGGTCACCACGGGCTGCCGCAGCAGCACGTCGGCCGTCTCGCGGTTGCGCCATCCCTTGTAGGTCACTTCAAACGCGGGGTTCGGCTCGCCCTTGCTGCGGGTGTACGACTTCGCGGTGATGGTGAGGGGAGCAGGTGTCACGGTGAGCACACCCTCCTGGCATACCAGTGCCGGCGTGGTGATGGTGCCTGGGCCAACGTGGATGGGATAGTCGCCCACGGGCGTGGTGCCCACCGACAGCTCCTCGCACGCCAGCGTGGGTTCGCCGTTGATGGGTGCTCCCGTCACGTCCCATTTCATCGCGGCTACGGTGCGGCCATAGATGCGCTCCACGGGCAGGGCACGCACGGTGGGCGTACCCGTGTATTCGGTCAGCGTGCGAGTGCTCCAAGTGGCATCGCCCTCGTAGATAGCCAGCACCGACTGCGGCACAAACACCGTCACCTTCGGCCCAACGCTACTTTCGCCCAATGGCACCATGGCAGATGCGTTGAGCAGCACCAAGTATTTCAGGCTTGAACAGCCGCTGAAGGCATACTTGCCCATACTGGTCACGCTGGCTGGCACAAACACGGTGTGCAAGCTCATGGAGCCGCGGAAGGCGTTCTCGGGGATGGTCGTCAAGCTGGTGAAGTATTTCAGCACGTCGAGACTCTCCAATGCCGACTGCGCACTGAACGCGTCGCCCAGCTGCACCACGGCGGCTGCTTCCTCAAGGCTCAGCTCGCCGTCCTCGTCGTCGTCCCACTGCTCTATGCAGATGGTGCGAGCATGCACGTCGTCGATGTCGATGTAGTGCAGCTTTTGGCGCAATGCCGTTATAGCGTTGTTGAAGTCGTCGATGGTGCTCTCGCGATTGTCATACACGGCCTGCTCGTCGGTCGTGTCCACCTGCTTCTCCTGTGCCCTGCCTATGAGCTGCCTCAGCTGCAAGGCGACGGCATCCAAGGTTTGCGCCTCCTGCATGTCGGCCAGCGTGATGAAGGCCCAGAGGCACTGCTGCCTGTAGTTGGCGATGTCGATGTCCCAATAGGCGCCATCGGTGGGGCTGGCAAATTCGCTGCTGTGGTAGATGTTGGTGCCCAAGTATTGTCCCTCGGTATAGGTGGCATCCTTTTCGGGCACCTGCAAGGTGTAGAAGGGGCCTCCCTCATCGTCCGTCTGCTCCACATGCCAGTAGCTGCGGGCCTCCAGCGTCCCATCGACGTAGCAAGCCTTCACGCCCGTGCCCACCTTCGAGTCTTGGCTGGTGCGGTAGAGCACTTTGTTGTCCTTGCCCGTCTGGTCGGAGTAGAGGTAGTACTGCCCGTCGGGCATCGTGGCCGAGCGTCGCCATTCATACACCATGCCCTGCTGCCCCACGATGGCCTGTGTGCCCCACGCCTCGCCCTTGGTGAGCAGCTTGCGCGAGCCAACGTTGTAGATATAGCCCGGCGTGTTGGCCGTCAGTGGCGAGAATCGTGGCTGCGCCTTGCCGCGCACCTCCACGATGTTGCCGAAATTGCGCCACACGGGTGCCTCGGCATAGCGCTCCTTGCTGCCGAAGGGCACCTGCAGCGTGCACTGCTGCAGGGGCACGCCACGAAACACGTTCTGCCCCAGGGCGATGGCGGCAGGGTCGGTGACGAGCACCGTCACCGTGCGCAGTGCCGAGCAGCCGTCGAAGGCGTTGTCGCCCAGCATGCTCAGGTTTTCGGGCAGGTTGATGCTGGTCAGCCGTGGGCAATTCATAAACACGCGATAGTAGATGCGCTCTATGCTCGATGGCAGCACGATGCTGCCCAGCTGTCGGCAGTTCTCAAAGCTGTTGCCGTAGAGGTCTTTCAGCGAGGTGAAGAGCTGCAGCTCGTCGAAGCTGGTGATGGCGGTGCCATAGAAGCGTGTGCCGAGGTCGTTGATCTTCGAGGCCTCCTCTACCGACAGCTCTCCGTCGGCATCCAGGTCGAAGCTGCTGCGGCAGGTCTGGCCCACTATGGCATCGCTGAAGTCAACCAGTCGCAGCTTGCGGCGCAGCGACCCTTGGGCGGCCAGCAGCTCGGCGGTGGTGCTCTCCAGGTTGTCCAGCACGGCCTGCTCCTTCGTGGTCTTCTTGCCACGGGCGATGGCCACGCCCAGCAGGTTCTCCAACGTCTGCGCAGCCTCAAAGTTGGCGGCCAGGTCGGCATCATATTTCACCAGTCGCCATTGGCAGTCGAGTTCATGCCCAGCGTATGGCACGTCGGCATAGACGCCCCACGTGGGCTGCGCCACCTGACTGGGATGGTTGTTCTGCACACCCCAGCGGCAGGCGGCGTCGTACTTGGCATAGCCCTCGGGAATGCTGAGGGTGTAGGTGTTGTCGCCCACATCCTGCACGGCCCAATGGGCGTTCTGCGTCAGGCTGCCTCCATCGACGAAGGTGGCCAGCACGCCGTTGCCAACGTTGTTGTCGGTCCACGTGCGGAAGAGGTAGTGACCGTCCTTGCCCGTGTCGTTCGAATAGAGGTAGTAGGTGCCTTCGGGCATCGTGCTGTTGCGGCGCAGCATGAAACGCATGGGAGTGCCCGTCGACGCGATGGCCTGGGTGCCCCACGCCTCGCCTTTGCTGAGATAGCGGCCAGAGCCGACGTGATAGAGGTAGACCTGCTGGCCCTCGGTCAGCGTGGCAAACTCTCCGCGCGACAGCTCGCGCTGCTCCTTCACCGTGCCAAACTGTTGCCACTGCGCATCGGCTTCGAAGAAGGAGCGTGTGCCCTGCATCACGTGCAACGTGGCTTGGCCCAGCATGCAGTCGGCAAAGACGTTGCTGCCCATCAGCAGATTCTGCGGCACCATGGTGCTCACGGTGACGTGGGCCAGATGCTGACAGTCGGCGAAGCACTCGTCGCCCAGACTGGTGAGGCCGGCGTGGAGCGTCAGCTCCGTCAGCGACCGACAGCCAGAGAAGGTGCGGGCGGGCAGGGCATGCAGCGACGAGGGCAGACTGATGGCCGCGAGGGCACGGCAGCCGCTGAAGGCCTCGTCACCCATCGAGGCAATGCCCTGTGGCAGCGTGACGGCTTGCAGCTGCTGACAGCCCTTGAAGGCGCGCGCACCGATGTGCTGCACCTGCTTGGGCAGTTGCAGTGTGGTGAGCCGCAGACATCCGCTGAAGGCATCGTCGTCGATGGCGGTCAGGGCGGTGAAGTAGCGCAGCTCGGCCAGGCTTGCCACAGCAGAGCCTTGCAGCACCGTGCCTAAGCTCGTCACGGCAGCGGCCTCACCATAGCTCAGATGGCCATTGCCGTCCTGGTCGAAGGCGGCGGTCAGCAGTTGGCGGGCCGTCGCGTCGGTGATGGTCATCGTCTTCTCCTGATAGTTCTCAGGCTCAATGCCGATGACGATTTCGCGCCAGCCGTTGTAGCCGTCGCCACTGCCGCCGATGCCCTGCTGGCCGGGTGTCAGGTTCGACAGATAGTAGTAGCCGTCGCTCATTCCGCCCCATCCCCAGTTGATGTGGTAGAGGTGGTTGCCGTCGTAGCCGTCGCACACGAAGGCGTGGCCCGCCTCGCTGTTGGCTCCGCTGATATAGACGGGGCGCCCCTCGGCAATCTCGGCATAGATGAGGGCATCCCACGCCTCTTCATTAGCGGCATCGCCTACATAGCGAACCGACGAACCGAAGCCGAAGTAGTTGCGCAGCGCGTCGGCCACCTCTCGGCTCTGTGCGCCGCTGCTGCTGTTGGTATAGTCCATGTGAACGGCCACGCCGCAATAGTGCATCAGCTGTGCCACGGCCTTCTTCTCGGCTGCCGTGCGACTGCCACCATAAGTGTCGCGCATGTTGGCCCAGTCAAGAGGACTGCCGGCGGGGATGCCTTCCACGTGCAGCTGTCCATAGGTGGGATGGCTGGTCCATGTGGTGTAGGCGGGAATGGCAGCCTGCGTCTCGGTAGGCATCTTCTCGCGGTGGTAGTAGAGTATCTGGGCATAGGCCGTGGCCACGCAGCCGGTCACCGAGCGTCCCAGGTTGAAGTACTCGGGGCACTCGTCGTTGTAGGGGCTGCCTTGGCTCCATTGGCTCGACATCAGCTGCTCCACCTTCGGATGGGTGGGTATGCGCATGGGGCCAGGTTGGCCAGCACGCTGGGAGGGGGCGTTCTGGCCCGACAGTTGCTCTATCTGCTGGGCATAGCCATCAAGCCACTCCTGCATGTTGGGGGGCAGCTGGTCGTAGTTGAAGGTGCCGCTGTCGCAATAGCCCAAGATGTCGTGGCTGGTGGCATCGTCGCCGCTCACAATGACGAAGCCTTCGCCCATGCCTCGGTTGAAGACATAATAGGGTGCCGCCATTCCCGATTGCTGCTGGGCGCGGCGCGTGGCAGCCATGCTCACGTCGGCATCGACGGCCACCAGCTGACGTGTGTCGCCTCGCTGTTGCAGCAACTGGCGGGCTTGGCGCAGCGCTTGTTCACGACTGATGGGGGCGGCTTGTGCACCGCTCCAGGCGGCAACACACAGCAATGCCGCCACCACTGCCTTGCGCACGATGTGCAGGGTCTTTGTTCCTTTCTTCATATCTGTCATTCTTTTATTCGGCGACGCCGTGTCGCCCTAAATTAATAATGATAATGGTCAGTAGTTCGACTGCGGCACAAAGTTAATCATTTTTATCCATTATCCTCATAAAAAACCACTTTTTTTTCATATTTGTCGCTTCACCCTTCTGGCGTAATGCCAAATGGGAGTCAAAACAATATTTGGCGCTGACTTTTAGAGAAAAGTCAACGCCAAATATAATTATTCGTTTTTTCAAGGAATGCCGCCGGATGGGCGTTGCAAGCTCATCGCAACACGACCACCTGGCGCGAGCGCACGTTGCCGTCGCGGTCGCGGCTCACACGGATGCACAGCCCCGGACGAGCGTTGGCGGGGAGTCGCTGACCGTTGAGCGAGTAAAGCTCCACCTGAACTTCATCTTTCATCGCCGTGGCCTCCTCGATGGCGGTGGACACAGGTTGGCCTCCCATGCCCGTGGGCGGTTCGGGATTGGTGGCTATGCAGAGCTTGTCGATGCCAGCGCCATCCTCGCGCCCACCAATGGCCAGCACATGACTGCCCGCACTGAGGAAACCGCTGTAGATTTGTTTCCAATCCCACGAGCCGCACTGCAGCCCATTGGCAAATCTGGTCATCGGGCCGTCGAGGCCTATCCAGTAGCTGTCGTCGTCCCACGTGGGGCAGTTCACGCGCGCATAGATATAATAGGTGTCGGGCGAAGCGATGTCGAAGCGGGCCGCAAGCATGTGGGCACTGTCGGCGGGTGCGGCATTGACGATGTTGTCCACCGTCAGCAGATATTCCCCTGCCGAGGCAGCTGCATCAGCGACGACACTGAAGGCGGTGCCCACGGTGGCGGTGCGCAGCTGCTCGGCTTCCATCCAGATGGCTTGGCCATAGTCGTCCACCTCATCGTCGTCGGCCAGCGGGTCGGTCTTGGTGAAGAGGCTCAGGTCCACACAGCCGCCCATGGTGGCGTAGCCCTCGGCATTCAGGTGCAGCCAGTCGTTTTGATAGAGGAAACGCTCCTGCATGGCTTCGGGGTCGTTGGGGTCGCGCACGGCCTCGTCGAAGTCAATCACGCCGTCGAGCATCTTCGTGGTGCGAATCCAGCTGTTGAGCGTGCTGCGTCCCCGCTCATGGTCGGTGCTATAATAGGAACTATTCTTGAACGGGGTGATGGTGGCGCCAAAGACGTAGATGCCCTTTTGATGAGCCTCGCGGATAATCTGCTTGTAGACGTCGATGATACGCTTGGCCGTCTGCACGCCATTGCCGCTATATCCCAGGTCGTTGACGGCTTCGAAGAGGATGATCCATTTCACTCCTTCCTGGCCCAACAGGTCGCGGCGGTAGCGGTCTACAGCAGCCGGGCCGAGACCTCCACCCAGCACGCAGTTGCCGCCGATGCCCATGTTGAGCACGGCCACTTGGTGCGTGGCGTCGTTGTCGAGCAGCCGCCGCGAGAGCACGTCGGCCCAGCGGTTCTGCTCGTTGGTGGTGGAGCCGCGGCCGTCGGTGATGCTATTGCCCAGGATGGACACCGCGCCAGCCTCGGCGGGAGCCATCACCTCTAAGGCCAAGATGTTGTACCAATGCTCTACCTTCACGGCCCCGCTGAAGTCGGTGGTGTTGCCAGCCTTCAGATAGGAGGTGGTGCGCGAGCCGGGATGCCCGCTGACGTTGGTCGACGAGGCATTGCCATAGTGGATGGTGATGGCCACATTCTGGCGGTCGGCGATGGGGAAATGTACGGCATCGGACGTGGCGGTGCCACGAGCGGCCATCGTCACCGATGGGCTGCCATTAAAGGTGAGCGACACGACCGACGTCTCGTCGATGTCGCTGCTGCTGCCACTGCTCTTGGCGTATGCCAGCTCCACAGCATTAATCTTGGTGGAGCCAGAGCTGAACTCGTTGGTCAGCTTCAGGCGGACGGTCTCGCCACCTATCGACACCTGCACAATCTGGCGCAGCGAGTTGCCACCCAGACCCGGCGACGGGGGATTGTTGTTCGACTCCACCAGTTGGGGAGCCGTGCCCCATGTGCCCACCCAATGGTCGTCGGCCATAGCCGAAACACTCAACAACAGGAAGAAGAGCAGAAGCGTCTTGCCCCTGCCTACTTTTCTGCTAATCGTCGCTGCCATGCAGACAGCAAATTCCAATTTGTTCATCATACCTTTATCATTTAGGGTTTTGCTTCCTCGTTCTTCCAATTGCTTCACCGCGCAATTTGGCTGCAAAAGTACAAAAAAACAGCCAAAAGCGGGCAATCAGGATGTGAATGTTTGTTATTTTGCCCTATTTGTTCGCAAATGGCGTAGGAGGCAACGAAAACGGCCCCCTCGGGCATGGTGTCCTGAGGGGGCCGTGGAAAGTGTGTGTGTGCACTTACTATCGCTCGCCCCCCAAAAACCAGACCGTGGGAAAAATGTGCCAATGCGCTACGCCTAAAGCATGACTCGTCCTTCATCCCGCTGCGAGCAGTGCTTCCAGCTCGTCGAGCGTGGTGGCCACTTGGATATAGGTGCGCCACTGCTTGCGGGTGACACCTCGCTGGTGCAGGTCGTCGAGACAGGCGATGAGCGAATCCCAAAAGCCTTTGATGTTGTAGAGGATGATGGGCTTGTCGTGATAGCCTAAGGTGGCGGCCGATGCCACGGTGAACAGCTCGTCGAGGGTGCCTATGCCGCCGGGCATGACGATGAAGGCATCGCTCTGCGCCATCATCAGCGACTTGCGGTCGCTGAGGTCCTCGGTAGGGATGTGCACGTCGAGCCACGGGCTGAGGCGCCCCATCTGCTCAATCACACGGGGCACCACGCCTATCACCATTCCACCCGCTTGTTTGGCGGCCTTGCTCACCGAGTGCATCAACCCGGCATCATGGCCGCCAAACACGATGGAATGGCCGTTTTTAGCGGCCCACACGCCCAGCTCGCGGGCTTTGTCGAAGAAATCGGGGTCAATCTGCTGATTGGCCGAGCAAAAGACACAAAGTTTCATTTGGCTGCCGACAATTGCATGTTGGGTTTCATCACGTCGTGGCACTTCACCGCATACTGTTTGGAAAGCGAGTAGGTGTTGGCATCGTTGTCGCGCCGGGGGCTGATTCTCACGCCGGCAGGGCCGTCGGTGAGGACGGTCGATGGGATGCCCAGGCGAGTGATGGCCTGTGTGGCACCAGCGGCTCCGGGCACACGCTGGGCGTGAGCGCCAATCATGCCATTGTTGGTGGTCGACGCCATCTGCCTGTTGCCGCCCACCACGAGCATGGCTTTCTCTTCGAGCGTCATCGCTTTGAGTACTTCGTCAACATTGTTGGATTGCAGTTGCACTTGTGCCGTCAGGGTGCAAACGCTCCCCAAGAAAAAGGCACACACTGTGAAAAACCTTGTTTTCAACATCATCAGGTCTTTATAGTTTTATGAGGTTGTTATTCCATTCATTGTTTCTTCGGCGGCACCCATCAGCCACGGATGCTTGTGGCAAAGTTATGAAATTATCGTCAACCCGCCAAACAGTTGAGAAACAATCGTCTTTTATTTATTGTTTTTTATGAAAATGCACTGCAAAAGCGGCCCTTCAGCGCACACATGGCTGGATGTAGCGCATGGTCGAGAAGTTCGTGCCGCTACTGGAAGATACGTTGGGAAAAGGGGAAAAAGGTATGCGCAAACCGGGAGAGGTGCATCATTAAAAAGGAATAAGGTGCTGGGTATTTCGTTGCCATGGGTCGCCCGCATGAATTAGGGCGGGCGGCCTAATAATTTGGAGCGCCCGACCTTTTCTGCTGGAGCGGTCGGCCGAAACCGATTTTTATTCCTTTGAAGCGTCTTTTGGGGAATGCAGCGTCGCAGGGCCTCGTCCATTGCTTATTCGCTCGTTTATTCGTACCTTTGGCTGCGCCAAAGGTACTCTCGTTCGGAAAAGAAAGGAAAAACACGTTTTCGAGGTATGGTTGAAAAGACGCTGAAAGCGTCTCCTCTCAATAGCCGTAGGTCGGTACGACCTGCGGATAACAGGTATGGGGTAATAACGACCCTAAAGGGGTCGCCCCGTGATCACGGGCGACCCCTTCAGGGTCGATGTACCTTCTGTCGTCCTATCCGCAGGTCGTACCGACCTACGGCTATTGAGCGGTGACGCCTTCAGCGTCTGGAATCTCCGTATAGTACGCACGTTTTTTCTTTTGCTTATTCGCTCGCTTATTCGTACCTTTGGGCTGCGCCAAATGTACTTTCGCTCGGAAAAGAAAAACACTTTTTTTCTTTTGCTTATTCGCTCGCTTATTCGTACCTTTGGGCTGCGCCGAAGGTACTCTCGCTCGGAAAAGAAAAGAAAAACACTTTTTTCTTTTGCTTTTCGCTCGCTTATTCGTACCTTTGCAATCAAAATTGTACAATTAAGCATCATGAACAACATTTTGAAACGGTGGCTGCCCGACATGGTGGCCGTGGTATTGTTTGCCGCACTGGCATTTGCCTATTTCTACCCCGCCGACACCGAGGGGCGCATCCTGTATCAGCACGACACATCGGCCGGAGCCGGAGCCGGACAGGAAGGACTGGAATATATGAAGACCCACGACGGCGAGCGCACCCGCTGGACCAACAGCCTGTTCTCGGGCATGCCCACCTACCAGCTGGCACCATCGTACAACAGCACGCAGGCCCTCTCGGTGGTTGAGAAGGCCTACCACCTGTGGCTGCCCGACAACGTGTGGTTCCTCTTCGCCTATCTGCTGGGGTTCTACATCCTGCTGCGCGCCTTCAACTTCAAGCAGTACCTGGCAGCATTAGGCAGCATCATGTGGGCCTTCAGCACCTACTTCCTCATCATCATCGCCGCCGGACACCTATGGAAGGTGATGGCGCTGGCCTATCTGCCACCGCTCATCGGCGGCGTGGTGCTGGCCTATCGTGGCAAACTGCTGCCGGGACTGGCCGTGACGGCCATCTTCACCGCGCTGGAGATACACGCCAACCACATGCAGATGACCTACTACTACCTGTTCCTCATACTCTTCATGGTGATAGCGTGGCTGGTGCAAGCCATCCGCACCAAGCAGTGGATGGGCTGGCTGAAGGCTACCGGCGTGTGCCTGATAGGTGCACTGTTAGGCGTGCTGGTGAACCTGTCGAACATCTACCACACGTGGGAGTACTCGCAGCATACCATGCGCGGCGGCACCGAGCTGAAGCAAGGCGACGGCCAGACATCGACCAGCGGCGGACTGGACCGCGACTACATCACGCAGTGGAGCTATGGCATCGGCGAGACGTGGACGCTGCTCATCCCCAACGCCAATGGCGGCTCGCACAACGAACAGCTGCGCGACAGCAAGGCGGCGATGGAAGCCAGCGACCCACAGCTGCGCGACTTCTGCGGACAGTGGTATCCCTATTTCGGACAGCAGCCCTTCACCGCCGGACCCGTCTACGTGGGTGCCTTTGTGCTGGCGCTCTTCATACTGGGCCTCTTTGTGGTGAAAGGCCCGATGAAATGGGCACTTTTGGCGGCTACCATCTTCAGCATCATGCTATCGTGGGGCAAGAATTTCATGGGACTCACCGATTTCTTCATCGACCACATACCGATGTATGCCAAGTTCCGCACTCCCAGCAGCATCCTCGTCATCGCCGAGTTCACCATCCCGTTGCTCGCCATGCTCACGCTGAAGAAAATCATCGACGAGCCGGAGCTGCTGGCCAAGAAGATGAAATTTGTGTGGGCCTCACTGGGTCTCACCGCCGGCTTCTGCCTGCTCTTCGCCCTGCTGCCCACCACGTTCTTCGACTTCGTGAGCGACGGCGACACCGCCCGCTTGTCGCGCTATGTAGACCCGCAGAGCATGGGTATGGTGACTGACAACCTGGCCAAGATGCGCGTGCCCGTGTTCACCAGCGACTGCTGGCGCTCGTTCATCATCATCATCATCGGCTTTGCCCTGCTGCTGCTCTACAAGGTGAAGAAGCTAAAGGCCATGCCGATGGTGGGGCTGATGGCCGTGCTCTGCCTGATTGACCTGTGGACGGTGAACAAGCGCTACCTGAACGACTCGATGTTTGTGGATGCAAGCATCAAACAGACATCGCACGCCATGAAACCTGTGAACAAGCTCATCCTGCAGGACAACGACCCGAACTTCCGCGTGCTGAACTTTGCCGGCGACACCTTCAACGAGAACGAAACGAGCTTCTACCACAAGTCGGTGGGTGGCTACCACGCCGCCAAGCTGGGCCGCTACAACGAGCTGATATCGGCCTACATCGCCCCAGAGATGCAAAGCGCCATCGGTGCCATCCAGCAAGCCAATGGTCAGCTCGACAGCATTGCCGGTGGCACGGTGTGGCCTGTCATCAACATGCTCAACACCAAATATTTCATCGTGAGCGACGACATGGCCCTGCCCAACCCCTACGCCCAGGGCAACGCTTGGTTTGTTGACCAACTGCAGTATGTGGCCGATGCCAACGAGGAACTGGCAGGACTGAAGCAGGTGGACCTGCGGCACGAGGCAGTGGCCGACCGCAAGTTTGAAGCCATGCTGGGACAGGCTGCTGCCGCCGACTCCACCGCCAGCGTGCATCTCGACAGCTATGAGCCCAACCAGCTGAAGTATACCGTAGACAGCCAGACGGGCGGCGTGCTGGTCTTCTCAGAGATTTACTACCCTGGCTGGAAGGCGACGGTAGACGGTGAGGAGACGGAGCTGGGACGCGTGAACTACGTGCTGCGTGCCATGCGCATCGCACCAGGCTCGCACCAGGTGGAACTGAGTTTCTTCCCCCAGACGGTGAAAAACACCGAGACCATCGCCTACGTGGCACTCATAGCCATGGCACTGCTCCTGCTGGCCGCCATCGGGCTTGGACTGAAGAAAAGAAAGACGATAGAGCGCTGACTGTAGACGATAGACTATAGACTGTAGACTGTAGACGATAGACTATAGACGATAGACTGTAGACTGTAGACAATAGACATTACTTAATTAAACAATATTGATATGGATGCTATTGAACTGAAGAATGCTGTTGCCAATTGCGCCAAGCGTGTGAGGAGTCAGCTGACACCAGGCTTTGAAGAAAAGGTGTATCAGAATGCGATGGTCATCGAACTGAAGGACAGTGGCTTGAACGTGGAAACAGAAGTACCCATAAAAGTGTATTATAAAGACCATGTGGTGGGCGATTACCGCGCTGACCTTATCGTGGAAAAAAAGATGATTGTAGAGTTGAAAGCCGTCAGCGCCATCTTGCCCATCCATGAAGTACAATTAGTGAACTACCTCACCGCTACAGGCATTGACAGTGGCATGCTCATCAATTTCGGCTCCGACATCATTGAGATACGCTACAGAACGCGAATATACAAAATAAAACCATAACGAGTCTATAGTCTAAAGTCAAACAACTAAAGTCTATAGTCTAAAGTCAAACATCTAAAGTCTATAGTCTAAAGTCCAACATCTAAAGTCTAAAGTCCAACATCTAAAGTCTATAGTCTAAAGTCCTGCAACTAAAGTCTAAAGTCTAAAGTCAAACATCTAAAGTCTATAGTCTAAAGTCCTGCAACTAAAGTCTAAAGTCAAATCCTACAGTCAAATGAGCGAATCGATAGTCCTGCACGAGATAACCCCGTTGGCCGATAGCGACTTCATGTACGTTGCCGACCGCCATAAGAAGGAGTTCACCTACCCCATCCACTGTCACGAGCTGTTCGAGCTGAACTTCGTCGAGAACGCCGCTGGCTGCCGCCGCATCGTGGGCGACAGCAGCGAGGTCATCGGCGAGTACGACCTGGTGCTCATCACCAGTCCGCAGTTGGAGCACGTCTGGGAGCAGCACCAGTGCCACAGCGACGACATCCACGAGGTGACCGTGCAGTTCAGCGTCGACTTCACCTACGAGCACAGCATCTACCGCACAAATCCCTTCCGCTCCATCTACCAGATGTTTCTGCGCGCCCAGAAAGGCCTCGTCTTCCCGTTGCCAGCCATCATGCAAGTCTACCCCCGGCTGATGCAACTGTCTACCATCCAGGAGGGTTTCTATGCCGTCAGCGAGCTGATGACCATCCTCTACGAGCTGTCGAAGCAGGAGGGTGCCCGCGAGCTGGCCTCCACCACCTTTGCCAAGGTGGAGGCGCACAGCGACTCGCGCCGCGTGCTGAAGGTGAAGCACTACATCGAGGAGCACTATCGCGACGAGCTGCGGCTGGCACAGCTGAGCCAGATGGTGGGCATGACCGACGCGGCCTTCAGCCGATTTTTCAAGCAGCGCACAGGCAAGAACCTCAACGAATATATCGTCGACGTGCGCCTGGGCCATGCCGCGCGGCTGCTGGTGGACACCACCCACACCGTGTCGGAGATATGCTACGAGACGGGCTTCAACACCGTGTGCAACTTCAATCGCCTGTTCAAGAAACGAAAAGGCTGCAACCCCACCGACTTCCGCGACAAATACCGAAAGACGAAAGTTATCATTTAATAAAGAACAACTACCAATGCTACAAAACCATCTCACATCGCTCCTTGCGAGCATGGCTTTGGCCTTCGCCTCGTCGGCCCTGGCCCAGCACGACAGCATCTTCATCTATTCGCCCGACCAGCGGCAGGGTCTTCAAGTGGCTACCCTCGATGCCGACAGCTGGCACCACCTGGGCCAGCTGTGCAGCAGCGACTATGGCACATGGGGAGCCGAGAAGCGCATGCACCACCCCACCCTATGCCGCGCTCAGGATGGCTCATGGCGGCTGGTGTTTCAAGTCAACGACCGCTCGCCCCTGTTCGCCGCCGCCTACAGCAACGACCTCATCACCTGGCGCCCGCAAGACTATCCCCGCGTGAGCACAAGGCAGTGTCTGAAGCCCGTCGTCAGTCCCACTGCCGACGGAAGGTTCGTGGTGCACTACACATCGGAACAGGGCAACCGACGGCTGACGGCCTCGGCCGACTTCCGACAGTTCTCGGCCGACGAACCCGCCACCAACGCCAGCCCCACCCTGTGGCACCGCGACACGGCCGTGGTGGACGGGCGGCAGATGGTGGGTCAGGTCTTTGCGGTGTCGCCTACCGAAACCTACCAGTTGAGGCAGTTCTTTGCCGAGCGCGCCGACGATGGCCGACGGAGCGCCGAGCGCATGCACGACGACGCCAAGAACCTGACATCGCTGCCTGCCACCATCCAGGCAAGGCTCACCATCGACATGAAACGACAGAAGCCCATCAGCGACAAGCTCATCGGCATCTTCTTCGAAGACATCAGCTATGCCGCCGATGGCGGACTCTATGCCGAGCTGGTGCAGAACCGCGACTTTGAATACAACAGCAAAGACCGCCGCGAGTGGACGGCCACCACGGCCTGGCACGCCTCGCGCCCCATTGAGATAGCCACCGACCAGCCTCTGCATCCCAACAACCCGCACTATGCCCTCATCGCCAGCGATACGCTCTGGAACGAAGGATGGGACGGCATCGCCATCAACATGGGCGAGGCCTACGACTTCAGCATCTTCGTCAGAGGCACGAAGCAGTTCACGGTGCAGCTGGTGGCCGACGACGGCTTGCTGCTGGCCCAGGCGAAGGTGAAGGCGCAGTCGAGCCAGTGGAAGAAGTACGAAGCGGTGCTCAAGGTGGGCCGACTGCCCAAGGCCGACGGACGTACCAACAAAGCCATGAAACACAGTCGGCTGGTCATCGTGCCGCAGGGGCAGCAGCAGGCCGCCATCGACATGGTGAGCCTCTTTCCACAGAAGACATTCAAGAACCGCAAGAACGGACTGCGCCGCGACCTGGCCGAAACCATCGCCGACCTGAAACCCAAGTTTGTGCGCTTCCCCGGGGGTTGCATGACCCACGGACAAGGCATCGACAACATCTACCACTGGCAGCACACCATAGGCCCGCTGGAACAGCGCAAGCCCGACTTCAACATCTGGAACTACCACCAGACACGAGGACTGGGATTCTTCGAGTATTTCCAGTTCTGCGAGGACATCGGTGCCGAGCCTCTGCCCGTGCTGGCCGCTGGCGTACCCTGCCAGAACTCCGCAGCCAACGCTGAGGGCATCGGCGGACAGCAGGGCGGCATACCCATGGAGCAGATGCCCGCCTACATCGACGAGCTGTGTAACCTCATCGACTGGGCCAACGGCGACCCCGCCACCAACGAGTGGGCACGCCAGCGTGCCGAAGCTGGACATCCCGCCCCCTTCAACCTGAAATACTTGGGCATTGGCAACGAGGACATCATCGGCACCGTGTTTGAGGAGCGCTACGCGATGATTTGCCGCGCCCTGCAACAGCGGCACCCCGAAATCAAGGTTTGCGGCACCGTGGGACCCTTCCACACACCGTCGGCCGACTACATTGAGGGCTGGGACCTGACACGCCGACATCCCGATTGGCAATATATGACCGATGAGCACTACTACGAAAGCACGGGATGGTTTATGCACCATCGCGACTACTACGACAGCTATCCCCGCATGATTGCCAATCCCGACAAGCCGGGCAGCCTGGTGCCCTCGCCAAAGGTCTACTTAGGCGAGTGGGCCGCCAGCACCAACGTGAAGCGCCCCAACTTGGAGACAGCACTGGCCGAGGCACTCTACCTGACCGACGTGGAGCGCAACGGCGACATCGTGGAGATGACCTCGTATGCGCCGATGCTCTGCAAAGATGGGCACAGCAACTGGAACCCCGACATGATTTACTTCTCGAACACCGACGTGCGCACCACGCCAGCCTACGAGGTGCAGCGACTCTTCTCCGTCAACTGCGGCGACCGCTGGGTGCAGTCGTCCTTAGACATCAGCGAGCCACGGCTGAGCCATCGCGTGGGAGTAAGCTTGGTGGTGGATTCCAAGACGGGCACCAAATACCTGAAGATGGTGAATGCCCTGCCCACCACGCTGCAGCTGACCATCGACGGCTTGCAGCTGCCGGCCAGCGTGGAGTGCGAACAGCTGAGCGGAAAGGCTATCGACGACCAGCAAGCCCATACCGAGCACATCACCACCAGCACTCCCACCACACTGCCACCCTACACCATGCGGGTCGTCAAGCTCTAATCCATATTATTCATCGGGTGTCGGATGTATCCACTTATTGTGTGAATCGCTTGTCGTAGGGACGGACCTTGTGTCCGTCCGCAAGCGAAAAAAGTTACTTCTACAACTGCGTAAAGACTTGGGGGCTTTCCGCAGTTGTAGAAGTAACTTTTTTCCGTTAGCTGACAAACCCATTCCACTGACAGAAGCCCAGATTTTTCGATGGGAGCGCTCCAAGGGATAATTTGGCGTTGACTTTTTGAAAAATGGCGTTGACCTTTTGAAAAAAGTAATGCACAGCCCTAATTCCAAAATCCATATTGCATGAATCATGCAGACTAAAAAGATTTGCGTGCAAGTTCTTTGCACTCTCGGCTTTTTTGTGTACCTTTGCAGCCGTTTTAAATGGTATTAGATTTATTTGTATGCAAGACATCAGGAACATTGCTATCATAGCACACGTAGACCACGGAAAGACCACGCTCGTCGACAAGATGATGCTGGCCGGCAACCTCTTCCGCGAGGGACAGAACCTGAGCAGCCAGGTGCTCGACGCCAACGACCTGGAGCGCGAACGCGGCATCACCATCCTTTCGAAAAACGTCAGCATCAACTGGAAAGGCACCAAAATCAACATCATCGACACACCGGGACACAGCGACTTCGGCGGCGAGGTGGAGCGCGTGCTCAACATGGCCGACGGCTGTCTGCTGCTGGTGGATGCCTTCGAAGGCCCCATGCCACAGACGCGATTCGTGCTGCAGAAAGCACTGCAGATAGGGCTGAAGCCCATCGTGGTGGTGAACAAGGTCGACAAGCCCAACTGCCGCCCAGAGGAGGTCTACGAGATGGTGTTCGACCTGATGTTTGCACTCAACGCCACCGAAGAACAGCTGGACTTCCCCGTCGTCTACGGTTCGGCAAAAAACGGATGGATGGGCGAGGACTGGAGCAAGCCCACCGGCGACATCACCTATCTGCTCGACAAGATTGTGGAGGTGATTCCAGCTCCAAAGCAGATAGAGGGAACGCCGCAGATGCTCATCACCAGTCTCGACTACAGCAGCTACACAGGCCGCATTGCCGTGGGACGCGTGCACCGCGGAACACTGAGCGACGGCATGCAAATCACCATCGCCCACCGCGACGGCTCGATGGAGAAGACGAAGATAAAAGAGCTGCACACCTTCGACGGCATGGGACACCACCGCACCGACACCATCGACTGTGGCGACATCTGCGCCGTCATCGGACTGGAGAAATTTGAGATTGGCGACACCATCTGCGACCTCGAAAACCCCGAACCCCTGCCGCCTATCGCCATCGACGAACCAACGATGTCGATGCTCTTCACCATCAACGACTCGCCTTTCTTCGGACGCGAGGGAAAGTTCGTCACCAGCCGACACATCGCCGACCGCTTGGCACGAGAGCTGGAGAAGAACCTGGCCTTGCGCGTGGATCCCTTCGAGGACAGCACCGACAAATGGGTGGTCAGCGGACGCGGCGTGCTGCACCTGAGCGTGCTCATCGAGACCATGCGCCGCGAGGGCTACGAGCTGCAGGTGGGACAGCCGCAGGTGATATATAAAGAGATAGACGGGCGAAAGTGCGAACCCATTGAGGAACTCACCATCAACGTGCCCGAAGAGTTCGCCTCAAAGATGATTGACATGGTGACGCGCCGCAAGGGCGAGATGACCTCGATGGAGAGCCAGGGCGAGCGCACCAACATAGAGTTCGAGATACCCTCGCGAGGCATCATCGGACTGCGCACCAACGTGCTCACCGCCAGCCAGGGCGAGGCCATCATGGCCCACCGCTTCAAGAACTACCAGCCCTACAAAGGCGAGATAGAGCGCCGCGTCAACGGCTCGATGATTGCGCTGGAGACGGGCACCGCCTACGCCTACGCCATCGACAAGCTGCAGGATCGTGGCAAGTTCTTCATCGACCCTGGCGAAGAGGTCTACTACGGCCAAGTGGTGGGCGAGCATGTGCACGACAACGACCTCGTCATCAACGTCTGCAAGGCAAAGCAGCTCACCAACGTGCGAGCCAGCGGCAGCGACGAGAAGGCACGCGTCATCCCCAAGGTTATCATGAGCCTCGAGGAGTGTCTGGAATACATCAAGCAAGACGAGCTGGTGGAGGTGACCCCCAAATCGATGCGCATGCGCAAAACCATCCTCGACCACGACCAGCGAAAGAAAGCCAACAAGAGCTGAGCATTGACCGTAAAGAGGTTTCAGCCGACACGCCACTTATACATAAAAGTCACGGAGACCCTGAGCGTTGGTGCTCAAGGTCTCCGTGACTTTTTATATGGTTTGACGAATTCCAGGAATTCCAGAAATACCGGAGAATCCTGAGAATCCGATATATCCGAGCGGCGCGAGGCGAACGCGCACAAAAAAAGGAGACCACAACCCGCATTGGGCTACAGTCTCCATCAAAAGAAGGCGGCCTCCTACTCTCCCGCATTGCATTGCAGTACCATCGGCGCAGACGGGCTTAACTTCTCTGTTCGGAATGGGAAGAGGTGGGACCCCGACGCAA
>CADASP010000024.1 GCA_902790625.1 uncultured Prevotellaceae bacterium
CGAAGCAACTCCGACAAGAAACCCTCCAGAACCACATGGTTGGCCTTGTTGCGCAGAAGGCGCTTCAGCGCCCAGTCAAAACTAATGTACTTTCTCATAATGAGTGCAAATATACATATTTATTTTTAAGCCACAAAGAAAACGGCCTTCTTTTTTTGAAGAAAGCGCAGAAAGTAGTTCCCCTTTTTATTGTGCATGTCAAAATCATTTCGTATCTTTGCACTCGACAAAAACGATTTGACGAAAAAATGCGCTCAGCAGTGCATTATAACCTAAGATAGTTGTGGAGCAATTACTACACTATGTGTGGAAACACAAGATGCTGCCATTAGCATCACTCGCCACCACCGACGGCCGCGAGGTGGAGGTGATTGACCCAGGGCTGCACAACCGCAACGCTGGACCCGACTTCTTCAACGCGAAGGTGCGCATCGGTGGCACGCTGTGGGTGGGCAATGTGGAGCTGCACCTGCGCTCGGCCGACTGGTATGCCCATGGTCACGACCGCGACCCACATTATAATAATGTGGTGCTGCATGTGGTGAGCCAGGCCGATGCCGACGTGCTCACGCAAGACGGCAAATACCTGCCGCAGATGGTGTTGCAGGTGCCGCCGCAGGTGAAAGAGCATTACGAGGAGCTGCTACACGCCGACCGCTACCCACCCTGCTACAAAGTGGTGGGGCAGCTCAGCTCGCTGCTGGTGCACTCGTGGATGGCCGCCCTGCAGACCGAGCGTCTGGAGCAGAAGACACAGGCTATCAGTCGCCGTGCAGAGCTGGCGCAAGGCTCGTGGGAAGACGCTTTCTTCCAGACACTGGCCCGCAACTATGGCTTTGGCATCAATGGAGAAGCCTTCGAACAATGGGCACAGGGCATCCCCCTGAGTGCCGTGGGCAAGCACCGCGACGACTTGTTTCAGGTGGAAGCCTTCTTCATGGGACAGGCGGGTCTGCTCTCAATTGAGAGCATTCCCCAGCGCCACCGCGACGATGCCCTGCAGGATGGCTACTTTGCCCGACTGCGCAACGAATACCTCTACCTGCGACACAAGTTCCAGTTGCAGCCCATGGACTACGCCGCATGGCGATTCCTGAGGCTCAGGCCTCAAAACTTCCCCCACATCCGCATTTCACAGTTGGCCACGCTCTACCATGAGCGGCGGCTCAGTCTGAGCACCCTGTTGGAATGTCAGAGTGTGGAGCAGCTGCGCCTGCTGATGACCACCCATGTGACACCCTATTGGGAGACGCACTACGGCTTTGGTGCTGAGAGCGCGAAGAGCAGCAAGCGGCTCAGCAAGGCATCGGCCGACCTGCTCATCATCAACACCGCCATTCCCATGCTCTTCGCCGTGGGCCGTCATCGCCACAAGGAAGAGCTGTGCGACCGCGCCTTCGACCTGCTGGAACAGATGAAGGCCGAGCGAAACCACATCATCACCATGTGGCAGGAGTGTGGACTGCCCGTGAAGAGTGCCGGCGACTCGCAAGCACTCATCCAGCTGAAACGCGAATACTGCGACCGCAAGGAGTGTCTGCGCTGTCGCTTTGGCTACGAATACCTACGAATAAAATAAGAGCAACAATGGAATACCATTTTGAAACCCGCATGGAGGTGCGCGACTATGAGTGCGACATCGAGGGCATAGTGAACAACGCCCAGTACATCCACTACTGCGAACACACGCGTCACCTCTTTCTGAAGGAGTGTGGACTGAGCTTCGCCGAGATGCACCGCAAAGGTGTCGACGCCGTGGTGGCCCGCATGCAACTGCAATACAAAGTGCCCTTGCGCCCCGACGATGAGATTATCTCGCGTCTGCGCTTAGAGAAGGAAGGCATCAAATATGTGTTTCACCAAGACATCTACCGGGCTGCCGACGAGCAGCTCTGCTTCCGGGGGAAGATTGAGCTGGTGTGCTTGGTGAACGGACGACTGGGGCGCAGCGAAGACTACGACCAGGCTTTCGCACAATACATTGAACGCTGAACATTGAACGTTGAACGTTGAACGTTGGACATTGTCAAATAGTGCATATCATCATGCAAGAGCAAGACATTCTATACACCCTCGCGCTGACCCGCATGACGGGCTTCAACTTCGCCACCGCCCTGCGACTCTATCAGGAGCTGGGCAGCGGGCGGGGCGTGTGGGAGCATCGCAACGACGTGAAGGAGGTGCTACCCGACTGCACCGACCGTCTGGCGGCAAACCTGAAAGACTGGAGCATGGCCCTAACGCGCGCCGAGCAGGAGATGGCCTTCATCGAGAAGCACCACCTGCAGGTGCTCTGTCATGGCGACAGCCGCTATCCGCAGCGACTGATGGAATGCCCCGACGCCCCCATCGTGCTCTACTATCTGGGCAACGCCGACCTGAACGCGCAGCGCGTGGTGAACATCGTGGGCACGCGCCACTGCACGCCCTACGGCCAGGACCTGGTGCGCCGCCTGGTGGCCGACCTACGGCAGTTGTGTCCCCAAGTGCTCATCGTGAGTGGCTTGGCCTATGGTGTCGACATCTGCGCCCACCGCCAAGCATTGCAACAGGGACTCGAAACCGTGGGCGTGCTGGCCCACGGCCTCGACGACCTCTATCCTCCGCGCCATCGCGAAACGGCCAAGCAGATGCTCACCCAGGGGGGACTGCTCACTGAGTATATGTCGGAAACGAATGCCGACAAGGCCAACTTCGTGCGCCGAAACCGCATCGTGGCAGGCATGAGCGATGCCACCATCCTGGTGGAAAGCGCAGCCAAGGGCGGCGGACTCATCACCGCCAACATCGCACAGGACTACAACCGCGCCGTCTTCGCCTTCCCCGGTGCTGTGGGTGCCCCCTACAGCGAGGGCTGCAACCATCTCATCCGCGACAACGGCGCTGCCCTCATCACCTCGGCCGCCGACATCGTCAACTTCATGGGCTGGCAGAACGATGCTCAACTGCTGCAAGCAAAGACAGTGGGTATTGAGCGCGACTGTTTCCCCAACCTGAGCGACGAGGAGATGGCGGTGGTGAATGTGCTGCAAGCCACGGGCGACATGCAGCAGAGCGTGCTCGCCGTGAAGACCAACATCCCCATAGGCCAACTCACCGCTCTGCTCTTCCAATTGGAGATGAAGGGTGTGGTGCGCCCGTTGGCCGGAGGCAACTTCCACCTGCTGATGTGAGAAGTGAAAAGAGGAAAGTGATATATGAAACACAAGGCTCCCGCCATCATATTGCCCGAAGAGGGGTGCCACGAGGTGCTGCTGCATGCTTGTTGCGCCCCTTGCAGCAGTGCCATCGTGGAGTGGATGCTGCAGAACGACGTCAAGCCCACCATCTACTATTTCAATCCCAACATCTGGCCTCGCCAAGAATACGACATCCGCAAGGAAGAGAGCAAGCGCCATGCCGAGAGCCTGGGGCTGAAGTGGATTGATGGCGACTATGACCACGACGCTTGGCTTCAGGCCGTGAGCGGGCTGGAGCAGGAGCCAGAGCGTGGCAGCCGCTGTCAGCTATGCTTCCGCCTGAGGCTCACCGCCGCCGCCCTGCAGGCACAACGCTTGCAACTGCGCTACTTCACCACCACCTTGGCATCGTCGCGCTGGAAGAGTCTGGAGCAAATCACCGCAGCTGGCCTACAGGCACAACAGGCCGTGGAGGGAACCGTCTTTTGGGCGCAAAACTGGCGCAAAGGCGGACTCACC
Source organism: uncultured Prevotellaceae bacterium (assembly GCA_902790625.1). Taxonomy (GTDB): domain Bacteria; phylum Bacteroidota; class Bacteroidia; order Bacteroidales; family Bacteroidaceae; genus Prevotella. Next base: position 3,699 of record CADASP010000024.1, read on the forward strand.
GACCGTCGAGCGCAGTTGTTGCGCCAATATGGTTTCTACAATCAGCAATATTGCGGCTGCGAATTCAGTTTCCAAAACATAAAAAAACAAAAATCGTTGGCAGATTGAAAAACTTCATGTATATTTGCACTTTGAAACTATAATCATCGGAATAACCATGACATTTACTGAGCAAGCAAACCGTATCTTCAGGCAGGCCATCGCCGACTATCACCTGACGGACAATGTGGATACGCCCATCCGCAACCCCTACGACCGCAGCTCCATCGAGTACAGCCTCTATCAGAAGTGCTGGATCGACACCGTGCAGTGGCACTACGAAGACATCATCCGCGACCCCCACATCGCACCCCAAGACGCGCTGGCCCTGAAACGCCGCATCGACCGTTCGAACCAAGACCGCACCGACTTGGTGGAAGACATCGACAGCTACTTCCGCCGCCTCTACAGCGAGGTGAAGCCGCTGCCCGACGCACGTCTGAACACCGAGAGCCCTGCCTGGGCCGTCGACCGTCTGAGCATCCTGGCCCTGAAGATTTGGCACATGAAGGAGCAGGCCGAGCGCACCGACGCCACCGACGAGCACCGCGCGAAGTGCAGCGCCAAGCTGGACGTGCTGCTGGAGCAGCAGGCCGACCTCTCGCTGGCCATCGACCAGCTGCTCGACGACATCGAGGCTGGCCGAAAGTACATGAAGGTGTATCGCCAGATGAAGATGTACAACGACCCCGCCACCAACCCCGTGCTCTATAAAAGGAGCTGAGAAGGGGGCGGGGAGCAGGCTCAATAGGCTCAATAGACTTGATGGTTTCTATAGACTAAATAGACTTTTATAGGCTGAATAGTTAATACTGCTGAAATGAAGCAAAGGAAGCACATACTCGTCATACGCTTTTCTGCACTGGGCGACGTGGCCATGACGGTGCCCGTCGTCTATGCCCTGGCCATGCAGTATCCCGATGTGCGCATCACTGTGCTCAGCCGTCCCTTTGCCCGCCAGTTTTTCGATGACTTAGCCCCCAACGTGAGCTTCATGGCCGCCGACCTGAATAGCGAATACCATGGTGTGAGAGGCCTCAACGCCCTCTATCGCCGACTGGTGGCCAAGCAGTTCACGCATGTTGCCGACCTGCACAATGTGTTGCGCTCCGACTTCCTGCGCCTTCGCTTCAACATTGGTCGCTTTTGTGTGGAGCACATCAACAAGCACCGTCGGCAGCGCCGCCAGCTGGTGTCGCGCAGCGCCCTGCACCAAGAACCCCTGCCCACCTCGTTCCAGAACTATCTCGATGTCTTCAGCCGCTTGGGCTTTCCCATCGAGCACCCCACGTTCACCTCGCTCTTCCCCCCCGAAGGCGGCAACCTCAACCTGTTGCCCGCCGCCATTGGCCCCAAGCGGTCGTGGGAGCACTGGATAGGCATTGCCCCCTTTGCCGCCCACAAAGGAAAGGTCTATCCCCCCGAGCAGATGCAGCAGGTTATCGCCAAGCTGTGCCAGCTCTATCCGCGCTGCCGCATCTTCTTCTTCGGGCGAGGCCGCCAGGAGAGCCGCTATTTCCCCCTTTGGAGTCAGCAGATGCCTCAGTGCACCGAGGTGGGTCCGCTCTTGGAGACGATGCACCAAGAGCTGATTCTGATGAGCCACCTCGACGTGATGCTGTCGATGGACTCGGCCAACCAGCACCTGGCATCGCTCACGGCCACGCCCGTGGTGAGCGTCTGGGGGGCCACGCATCCCCACGCCGGCTTCATGGGGTGGCGACAAGACCCCGCCAACGCCATTGGCATCGACATGGACTGCCGCCCGTGCAGCATCTATGGGCAGAAGCCCTGCCGCCGGGGCGACTATGCCTGCATGACAAGAATCAGCCCCGACATGATAGTTGAGAGAATCAACCGAATATTAACCCCTAAACAATGACTGAGCTTATGAAGAAGTATGTTTGCAACGTATGTGGCTACGTCTACGACCCCGAAGCTGGCGACCCCGACAGCGGCATCGCCCCAGGCACCGCCTTCGAAGACATCCCCGCCGACTGGGTGTGCCCCATCTGTGGTGTGACGAAGGAAGATTTCTCGCCAGAAGAGTAACAGCGCCAAAAAACTCCCGACCTTGACAAGAGGCCGGGAGTTTTTTTGATGATGATCCGCATCCACCCGCAACAGACGCTGAAAGCCACACCATTTCGGCGTTGTCTTCGTAGCAGAAAAAGGGCATCCCGCTACAACGGCCTTCGCATCCATTTGTCCCAGGGCCTGGGATTTTTCTACGGCGTTGCCAAATTTTAAAAAGTCAACGCCGTTTTTCAAAAAGTCAACGCCAAATTTTCGCATACCGTCTCCCTATAAAAAGCCAGTGCACGAAACCGCCCGAAAAGGCTGCCTTTTCAGCTCATTTCTTCTCCTCCGGATAGCTGATGCGGGTGTGGTAGATGGTCTTCAGCTTCTCGATAAGCACCGTCTTGGCATACTGGATGTCGCGGAAGGTGATGGGGCACTCGCGGAAATAGCCCTCCTGCAACTGCGAGTCGATGATGCGGTCTACAAGCGTGCGAATCGACTGCTCGGTATAGTCGGGCAGCGAGCGCGAGGCGGCCTCCACCGAGTCGGCCATCATCAGGATGGCCTGCTCCTTAGTGAAGGGGTTGGGGCCGGGATAGGTGAAGAGCAGGTCGTCGACAGGCTCGTCGGGATGCTCGTTCTTGTACTTTATATAAAAGTATTTTGCCTTCCCCTGCCCATGATGCGTGGCGATGAGGTCGCGTATCTGGTGGGGCAGATGATATTTGTCGGCCAGCTTCAGCCCCTCGGTCACATGGCTGATGATGGCCTGGGCGCTTTCAATATACGACAGATGGTCGTGGGGCGAGATGCCTCCCGACTGGTTCTCGGTGAAATAGATGGGGTTCTGAATCTTTCCGATGTCGTGGTAGAGGGCTCCCGTGCGCACCAGCTGGGCGTTGGCGTCAATCTTGCGGGCCACCTCGGCGGCCAGGTTGCCCACCTGTATGGAATGGTTGAAGGTGCCGGGTGCCTCCTCGCTCATGCGGCGCAGCAGGTTGCGGTTGGTGTTCGACAGCTCCACCAGCGTGATGTCGCTCACGAAGCCAAAGGTCTTCTCGATGACATAGAGCAGGGGGTAGCCACAGAACACGATGAGGCCGCAGATGAGCAGATAGGTGTAGTCGCTGATGACGAAGGTGCTGATGCTGCCACGGCGAATGAGATAAAGGCTGAAGTGGGTGGCGATGGCGGCGAGCACAAAGATGGCTGCCGTCCAAAACAGCTGCGAACGGCTGCTCAGCTCGCGCAGCGAGAAGATGACGGCCAAGCCGCCCACCATCTCCACAGCGATGAACTCCAGTGGCAGCTGCAGCATGCTGGCCACGATGAGCACCATGGTGACGTGGGTCATGAAGGCCGTGCGCGAGTCCATGAACACACGCACAAAGATGGGCACAAGAGCAAAGGGGATGATATAGACATGGAGCATGGAATGGCCCACGAGCAGCGAGGCCAGCAGGGTAAAGATGATAATCAAGGCATAGAGCATGCCCGCCGAGCGCAGATTGCTGAAGTAGTCCTTGCGATACATGCCAAGAAACACGGTGAAAGCAAGGATGAGAATGAACACATAGAGTGCCTTGCCCACCAGCGTGAGCCCGCTCTCGTTGCTGGCATGGCGCTGCTCGTTTTCGTGCTTATACGACTTCAACACCTGATAGGTGTCTTCGTCCACGATGTCGCCGCGACTGATAATCTTCTGTCCGCGCTTCACCACCTTGGCGCTGGGAGCCACGCTGCGCAGCAGTTCCTCGCGCTCCGTTTGGCTGTGTATGCTGTCGTAAATCAGGTTGGGAACGATGAAGTCGTTCAGATTGAGCGTTGGCAGTATCTCTTCATAGCGCTGCACCATTGCGTCCTGCGTCAGCTCTTCGTAGGCTTGCTTCGCCGTGAGCACCTGTCCCACACCCAGCGAGGAGAAGGTTTCGCCGGTGACCACCCAGATGGTTTTCGTGGTGTCGCCGCCCACTGGCTCCAGGGTGTCGATGATGCCTCGGCGGTAGAGGGCATTCAGCCTGTTGGTGATGATGATTTTCAGCTCGCTGCTCAGCAGGGGCAGTGTAGAGCCGAAACGCTGCCGGAACAGGCTCACTTGGCGATGCGACACATCGTCGTTGAACATGTAGTAGGGCTTGAAGTCCTTCAGCACCTCTTGGCGTTCCTTCTCGAGCACCTCCTCGCTCTTATAGACGGGGAAGTCGAAGACGGCCGTCAGGTCGGCATAACGCCAGGGAGCTTCTTTCTCCACCTTGAAATTGAATTGATCCTCGCGGGGCATGAACCACACCACGGCGGCCACGGTGACAAGGATGAAGGCGGCGCGCACGGCCACATCGCGCCACGACAATTGGGTCTTAAGATTGAGATTAATCATGTTGTTTCCCTAATTTGTTGTGCAAAAATAAGCATTTTTACCGTCTTCCCCCCAAAAAAACGGAAGAAAATGCACGCACTGCGCGTTTTTTTTGTATCTTTGCAAAAAAATACGGCCAGTGCAGCTGGGAAAGCGGCATGAAAGGCCAGTGATGTGCCAGCACCACAAGCTTGCGCGTGACGAGTTTCAAACAGAAACGCATTGACGTGTTGAAGAAGGGAACCACAAGGGAGCGAAGCGCGCAGTTCGGGAATCTAAAACCATACAAGAAAGAATAAAAACAAAAAGCCGAAATAAATGGAAGAGAGAAGAGTGAGGGTGCGCTTTGCACCCAGCCCCACGGGGCCACTGCATATCGGTGGTGTGCGCACCGCCTTGTACAACTATCTTTTTGCCCGCCAGCACGGTGGCGACCTGGTGTTCCGCATTGAAGACACCGACAGGACGCGCTTTGTGCCAGAGGCCGAGACCTATATCATCGAAGCCTTTAAATGGCTGGGCATACAGTTCGACGAGGGTGTCAGCTTCGGCGGACAGTACGGCCCCTACAGGCAGAGCGAGCGCAGCGACATCTACAAGAAGTATGTGCAGCAGCTGCTCGATGCCGGACGTGCCTACATCGCCTTCGACACGCCTGAGGAGCTGGAGCGGGTGCGCCAGCACATCACCAACTTCCAGTACGACAGCCGCACGCGAATGCACATGCGCAACTCGTTCACGCTGAAGGCCTCAGAGGTGATGCGCCTGCTGGAAGAGGGCCATCAGTATGTGGTGCGCTTCCGGGTGGACAGCGGCCAGGAGGTGGTGGTCGACGACATGATTCGCGGCGAGGTGCGCGTGAAGAGCGACATCCTCGACGACAAGGTGCTCTACAAGAGCGCCGACCAGCTGCCCACGTATCATCTGGCCAATATCGTCGACGACCATCTGATGAAGATTACCCACGTCATCCGTGGCGAGGAGTGGTTGCCCAGTGCCCCGCTGCATGTGCTGCTCTATCAGGCATTCGGCTGGGAGGACACCATGCCCCGCTTTGCCCACCTGCCGCTGCTGCTGAAGCCCGACGGCAAGGGAAAGCTGAGCAAGCGCGACGGCGACCGACTGGGATTCCCCGTGTTCCCCCTCGACTGGCACGGCACCGACAGCAAGACGGGCGAGCCGGTGTTCTGCAGCGGCTACCGCGAGCAGGGCTACTTCCCCGAGGCTGTCATCAACTTCCTCGCCCTCTTGGGCTGGAATCCCGGCGGCGAGCAGGAGCTGTTCACGCTCGACGAGCTGGTGCCCCTCTTCGACCTCACGAAGTGCTCGAAGGCCGGTGCCAAGTTCGCCTACGAGAAAGGCATCTGGTTCAACCATGAGTATATCCTGAAGAAGACACCCGAAGAGATTGCCGCCATCTGGGAGCCGGAATGCCGCAGCCACGGCGTGAAGGACTCGTTGGAACGCATCACGCAGGTGGTGGCCATGATGAAGGACCGCGTCAGCTTCGTCAAGGAGCTGTGGCCCCTGTGCTCCTTCTTCTTCGAGGCTCCCACGAGCTACGACGAGAAGACCGTGAAGAAGCGCTGGAAAGAGGATTCTGCCCAGCAACTCACGGAACTCTGCTCCGTCCTTGAGGATATCGACGATTTCTCCTTGGAGAATCAAGAGAAAATTGTCCACACGTGGATTGAGCAGAAAGAATACAAGCTGGGCAACATCATGAACGCTTGGCGCCTGGCACTCGTAGGCGAGGGCAAAGGCCCCGGCATGTTCGACATCTCTGCCTTCCTGGGCAAGGAGGAAACCATCAGAAGGACAAAGAAGGCTATTGAAGTATTAGGCTAACGGGTTGAATGTATAATCTGATTATATACATCTACCTCCTTGGGGTGGCCATCTACAGCCTCTTCAACGAGAAGGTAAGGAAGATGTGGCGCGGCGAGCGCGACGCCTTTAGGGTGCTCCGCGAGAAGGTGGAGCCGGGGGCGCACTATGTGTGGTTCCACGCCGCGTCGCTGGGAGAGTTCGAGCAGGGCCGCCCGCTGATGGAACAGCTTCGGTGCCAGCATCCCGAATTGAAGATTCTGCTCACCTTCTTCTCACCGTCGGGCTACGAGGTGCGCAAGGACTATGAGGGAGCCGACATCATCTGCTACCTGCCCCTCGACACCATCCGCAACGCCCGCCGCTTCCTGCGGCTGATACGTCCAGAGATGGCGTTCTTCATCAAGTATGAGTTTTGGTACAACTACCTGCACATCCTGAAGCACCGCAATGTGCCCACCTACAGCGTGAGCAGCATCTTCCGCGAAGGCCAGGTGTTCTTCCGCTGGTATGGACGGCAATATGGCCATGTGCTGAAGTGCTTCACCCATTTCTTTGTGCAGAACGAGAAGAGCCGCGAGCTGCTCCACGGCATCGGCATCGACTGCGCCACCGTCGTTGGCGACACCCGCTTCGACCGTGTGCTGAAGATCAAGGAGCTGGCGAAGCAGTTGCCGGTGGTGGAGCAGTTCTTGGCAGAAAACGACTCGAAAGTGTTTGTCGCTGGCAGCAGCTGGCCACCCGACGAGGACATTTTCATCCGCTACTTCCGCGAGCATCCCGAATGGAAGCTCATCATCGCCCCACATGTCATCAGCGAAGACCACCTGCAGCAAATTGAACAAAAGCTGGAGGGGTGGGACGTTGAGCGCTACTCCCATTCACCCCATTCACCCCATTCCGCTCTCATCATCGACTGCTTCGGTCTGCTCAGCAGCATCTATCGCTATGCCACCATCACCTACGTGGGCGGCGGCTTCGGCGTGAGCATCCACAACACGCTGGAGGCGGCGGTGTGGGGCAAGCCCGTGATATTTGGCCCAGAGAACCAGAAATTCCAAGAGGCGCAGGGGTTGAAAGCCTGTGGCGGCGGTCGGGAGATACAGGGCTACGACGACTTCGCCCACCTAATGGACGACTTCGCCGCCCATCCCGAGCACATTGCCGAGGCGGGTCAACAAGCTGGGGCCTACGTGGAGAGCTTGGCGGGTGCCACGCAGAAGATTCTCAGCTCGGTAGACTTAAAATAATGCTTGGTGGGCAATAATCGACCACTTCCATCGTTAAGAAAATGTAAGGAAATGACAAATCGGCAGATAGTGACTTTGGTGGGATGCGTGGCCATGTTGGCCGTGCTCATAGCCTTGCCGCTGGTGGGGCTGATGAGCTACCGCTTTGGCCTTGCCGACGTGCTGCACAAGATGCCACGACTGGTGAGCAGCGATGTCACTCGCATCGTGGGCTATGTGCTGCTGCTCGGCATGGCGCTGGGACCGGTGCTACTGGGACTGCGCGGAGGCATCGCCGACCGTGCCAAGCTGTTCGAGCGCATGCTGCCTGCCTTGTGCGCCCTGCTGCTGACGCTGTCGCTGCTGCTGAGCAGCAAACCCGTGTCGCCCGCCGTGGGACTTTGGATTTACTTGGTCGTAGCCCTACTAATGCCGGTGACGGTTAAGTTAGCGACGGAAGAATGAAGGGAAACCCTTTTTTAATTCACATTATTTATTAACACCTAAAACTAAATCATTATGGCAAACTTCACGAAAGAACAAGCAAAAATGTTCACATGGATTGGCAGCGCAGTGTTGCTCTTCATCTGGCTCTTCATCCCATCGATGAAAATGTCGTTCATGGGATTCAGCGAGAGCTTTGTCATGCCGAAAGGCCTAAGCGATCTTGGATTCCACTTCACCATCATCATCCTGCTACTCTTGCTCTGCCCCCTTTATCTGCTGCTCTACAGCTTCAAGGAGAAGTTGCCGGGACTGAAGCCCATCTTCGTGCTCGACCGTAAGATTGCTGGCATCGTGCTCGCTGCCGTGGCAGTCATCTTCGTCATTCTGCTCTTCATCACGAAGCCCGACGGCATTCCTTTCTCTCCCGCCTTTGGTGCTTGGCTCTACCTCATCATCGCGGGCGGCATCTGCTACCTCGGCCTTGAGGACAAGTAGTAACTGATTGCAGCATCATTTGATGTAGTATAGGCGTTGACGCTCTCAAGCGAGAGGTCAACGCCTATCTTGTTTTGAAGCGCATTTATCCCACAACGGTCAATAAATGAAAAGGGAAAGAAATTCCCTACTTCACTTCCACAAAGCAGCCGACCTGCTTGTGGGTGCGACTGGATGTAATCAGCACATAGCTTTCGCCCCGCGAGACGGGTGTCACCACCAGCTCAGGCGAAACGGAGATGATGTCGATGCCGCCGGGAGCCTTCGAGAAGCTGTATTCCAGCGTCTCGTCGTAATCGCTGGGTTCCACCACCAGTTGCAGTTGCAGCTGCTGTCCCATTTGCACATAAACCCTTCCACCTTCCTTGAAGTACATATTGCTCACGTCAACGTGCTGGGGCGTTGGTTTGTTGTCGACATTGGTGGCACGAGTGGCTTTCTTCTTCTTGGGTTTGGTGACCACAGGCTTCGGCTCACTGCTGTTTTGCTGATGGGGCAACATGTTGCGCAGCTTTTTCTGAAGCGACTGTAGACTGTCGGCCGACAGTTCCGTCGACGGTCGGCACGGCCAGTAGTGATAGCGGCGGTGCCATTGGGCATTGTCGATGGGCAGCGTGAGCAGGAACCAGAGGGAGGCCGTGACAAGGGCGACGAGGAAGAAATGGAACATCTTACTTGCAAAGTCGCCGAGGAAGGCAGGTGCGCTGGCGATGTCGGAGCGCGTGAAGGGCAGCATGGGGCGCAAAATCCGCTCCGCCATGCTGTCGGGTGTGCAGAGTGGGCCGTTCAGTATTTCGTAATAGCGCAGGGCGGCATTGGCCACGGCCAGCACGGCGATGCCGATGGCGGCAGGCAGCATCACGCGCCCGGTGAGGCGCAGGGCGGCATAGGCGGCGCACGTGTCGGGCAGCTCGAGCAGACGGCTGATGAGCAGACTGAGGAAGATGGGCACGGCGGCCCACAGCAAGGCAGCGATGCCCACATGGAAAGGATTGAAGCGCGTCAGCCCCTTCACGAAGTATTCACCATCCTTCTCCGTCACCCTTTGCGGCACATGGCGGCTGAAGCTGTTGATGGCAGGCCGATAGGTGAGGCAACTGGTGATGGCGGCCACCACGGCGGCTCCACACACCGTCCACCATGTGTTGTGGCTCTCCCAAGGCCATAGCATGGCCATGGTGACGGCCATGACAATAGCCACCCCCACGATGGCGATGCCCTCCAACTGATGGGCCTCCTTCTCTTTTTGGTTGATGACCTGCTGCAGGTTGTGCGGCTTGGCCGGCCGCTTGGTCTCGCTCTTAGGCTGTGGCGGAGCAGGGGGCGGGGTTGCTGGCCTGTCTTCTTTAAATGGCATGGCCACATTGGCAAAGCTGAAATTCAGCACATTGGCATCGTCGAGGAAGCTACCCGCACTCACCGTAGCCTGTGCCGTGAGCGAGCGCCCGTCGGGGGCCATCGCTTTCAGCGTGTAGGAGCCGGGGCGATTCAGGCAGAGAGAGCGTACGAATCCGTCGGCATTCTTGGTGGTGGTGCTGTGCTTCGTGCCCATGGCCATGACGGTGATGCTGGGTAGGTCGCTTTTGAAGAAGACACCGTAGCGCGCCCTGTCGCCAGCCTGTTCGATGCTGTTCACCAAGGCGGCAGCCTCCATGGCCGACACCACAAACTTGGTGAGCAGGAGCAGTCTCCATGCTGGCGGCAGCTGGTCGTCGGAAGCGAAGTGATGGATAATGTAATTGCGGTCGTGCACCGACAACAGGATGACGCGCCGAGCATCGAGCATCGCGTTCAGCGCGCGACCGTTGTCGGCCAGCATGCGTGCAGTGTTCGTCAGACTGTCGAGGCTGTAGCCGCTCTCCATGCCCTGATACTTCATGCGTGCCACTTCGCTACTGCTGCCCGTCAGCGAGGCATAAAGGTTGGCTGCCAGCATCCGCAGGGTGTCCTCGATGCTCCGGCTGCTCATCACCTTCACGGCACTGGTGGCAATGTTCGAGCCGTATGGAGCGGCGGGGTTGGCATGCTCCACCACCTTGGCAGCAGATTCTATTTCTTTCAGCTTCTCTTTCCGCTGCTCATCGTTGATGATGACGTTTTCAATCTCCCAGCGCAAGAAGCTGTTGTTGCGAAAGAAATTGGCAAAGTAGAAACAGTCGCCGAGCAGGTAGTCGTGCGTCTTCATATAGAAGTCGTCGAAGAGGCTGGCTCCCGGCTCTCCCCATCGCTTCATCCGGGCCGTGAGCAGACAGGCCAGTTGCAGACGGCGCTCCTTGTAGGCACCCCCGCAGAGGCTGCCAGCCAGGGAGTCGCTCTTCAGGGATATCAACGATGCCTTGTAATTGTTGGTCCTGTTGTCGTCCTTCTGACCATAGACATCTACAATCTTGTCCTGGCCTTGCATGGCATCGTAGAGGTCGGCCATGGCGGCGGCCATACGCTCCTGCTCGGGAGTGAGGTCTTCCAGCAGTTTCAGGTTCTCGGCTGAGAGATTCAGCGGGTTGTTGATGGTGTTGAACACGGGCATGGGCTAATACAGATATCTGAGGTACAGGTAGATCAAGAGCAGATGGAGCGGATAGAAGGCATAGAAGAGATATTTCGACACGTTGCCCTTGATGAATCCGCGCTGGTGGTTATACATGTTGATGGGGATGAAGGCCACGCCGCCCATCCATTGGATGCCCGATATCAGGCTTGTGCCCACGACGGCCTGCACGATGCGGTTGCGGCGCAGCACGTAGAGCATCAGGATGAAGCCGTAGCCAATGCAGCCATAGTCGGCCCTCAGCACGATGGACACGGCCAGCAGTCCTATCAGCCACAAAGCCATACGGCGCTTGTCGGCGGCGTAGCGCTCCATGGCGCACAGGCCCAGAAAGCCTAAGAACAGGGTGAAGACCACGTTCTGCCCCCAGTAGTGCCATGTGCCGGTGTGCACCAGGTTCCACGGCAACTCCGACAGCAGGGCACACACCAGCAGGTTGCGCCCATACTTGCGGCGGTCGTGGGTGTGCTGGAAGCCCTCGACGATGAGGAAGGCAAAGATGGGGAACGACAGGCGACCGATGAGGCGCAAAAGGAAGTAGGGTGTCATCGCCTTATCACCGATGGTGAACAGCACTTGCATGAAGGCATCGTCGTAGCGCAGGATGTGGTGCGCCAGATGGTCGATGAGCATGGTAATGATGGCAATCAGCTTGAGCCAACTGCCGCTGAGCACCTGCCATGTGCCTGTCTGCGCTGAAGGGTCACTCATCCGTGGTGGGGAATTCCATGAGATATGCCTTGATGAATCCGTCGAGGTCGCCGTTCATCACGGCATCCACGTTGCGCGTCTCGTAGTTGGTGCGGTGGTCCTTCACTCGCTTGTCGTCGAAGACGTAGCTGCGTATCTGGCTGCCCCATTCAATCTTCTTCTTGCCAGCCTCAATCTTGGCTTGCGCCTCCAGTCGCTTCTTCATGGCGCGGTCGTAGAGCTGGCTCTTCAGCAGCTTCAGGGCACGCTCCTTGTTCTTGGGCTGGTCGCGGGTCTCGGTGTTCTCGATGAGAATCTCCTCCTGCTCGCCCGTGTCGGGATCGGTATACCAATAGCGCAGACGCACGCCGCTCTCCACCTTGTTCACGTTCTGTCCGCCGGCTCCGCTGCTGCGGAAGGTGTCCCAGCTGAGTTTGGCCGGGTCGACGTAGACCTCGATGGTGTCGTCGACGAGAGGGCTGACGAAGACACTGGCAAAGGAGGTCATGCGCTTGCCCTGGGCGTTGAAGGGGCTGACGCGCACCAGACGGTGCACGCCGTTCTCGCTCTTCAGGTAGCCGTAGGCATATTCGCCGCCCTCTATTTGCATGGTGACGCTCTTGATGCCGGCGTCGTCGCCGTCGAGGATGTTGGCGATGGTCACCTTGTAGCCGTGCTGCTCGGCCCAGCGCATATACATGCGCATCAGCATCTGCGCCCAGTCCTGCGCCTCGGTGCCGCCGGCACCGCTGTTGATTTTCAGCACGCAGTCCATGGGGTCTTCCTTCTGGCGCAGCATGTTCATCAGCTCCAACTGCTCAATGGCGGCGATGGCCTGGGCATAGTCGGCATCCACCTCCTGCTCGGTCACCATCTCGTCTTTGTAGAAGTCGAAGGCCAGCTGCAGCTCGTCGGCTTTCAATCGCACATCCTGATAGCCGTCGATCCAGCGCTTGATACCGCGCACTTTCTTCATCTGCTCCTCGGCACGCTTGGGGTCGTCCCAGAAATCGGGGGCCTGCGTGCGCATCTGTTCCTCTTCCAGCTCCATCTGCCGCTCGTCAATCTTCAGGTAACGGTGAAGTTTTTCGGCGCGGTCGAGCACATCTTTCAATTGTTCTTGCGTTATCATGGTGCAAAGGTACGAATAAGCGAGCGAAAAGCAAAAGAATTCTTCTTTTTTTTATCCCTGCATTATAGCCGCCCCTTATAAAGGGGCTCTAAATCTTCTGCTTTTCCGAGCGAAAGTACCTTCGGCGAAGCCAAAGGTACGAATAAGCGAGCGAAAGAAGCCCCGGAGGGGCGACGGAATACAGGCAGGGGTGCAACCCCTGTGAAAGCAGAGCGAACAAAAGCCCCGGAGGGGCGACGGAATACTCTGGCTATTTTTGGGCTTTTCAGGGGCGATGCCCCTGTCTGTATTCCATCGCCCCTCCGGGGCTATTGTGGGTCGGTCGCTTTTACAGGGGCAATTCCCCTGCCTGTATTCCGTCGCCCCTCCGGGGCTATTATGGGTCGGTCGCTTTTACAGGGGCGTGCCCCTGCCTGTATTCCGTCGCCCCTCCGGGGCTATTGTGGGTCGGTCGCTTTTACAGGGGCGGTGCCCCTGCCTGTATTCCATCGCCCCTCCGGGGCTATTGTGGGTCGGTCGCTTTTACAGGGGCAATTCCCCTGCCTGTATTCTGTCGCCCCTCCGGGGCTATTGTGGGGCGGTCGCTTTTACAGGGGCGGTGCCCCTGCCTGTATTCCATCGCCCCTCCGGGGCTTATACGTTCATTATAATCGTCCCAAGCTAACTATATGATTGTCTCAAGCCAACTATATAATTGTCCCAAGCCAACTATATGACCGTTCAGAGCTAACTGGCACTTACTCCCCAAAGATCTCGGCCAGCTTCTTCTGAAGACCCTCGCCGCGCAGGTCGCGCTCCACGATGACACCCTCGGGGTTGATGAGCAGACTGGCGGGAATGGAGTTGATGCCGTAGATAGCGGAAGTGGCGTTCTCCCATCCCTTCAGGTCGGAGAGCTGCACCCATGCCATGTTCAGGTCGCCGATGGCCTTCACCCAAGCCTCCTTGTTCTGGTCGTACGACACGCCCACGATGTCGAAGCCCTTGGCATGATACTTCTTGTAGGCTTCCACCACGTTGGGCATCTCGCCACGGCAGGGTCCGCACCACGAAGCCCAGAAATCGACCATCACCCACGTGCCCTTGCCGGCATACTCGCTCAGCTTGTGGGTCTTGCCGTCGACGTCCTGCTGCTCAAAGTCGGTGAACTTCTGCCCGATGATTTTCTGTTTGGCCTCTTCTGCCTCTTTCTGCTGGGCCTTGTAGGCGTCGAGCTGCTCCTTCAGCTTCTTGGAAATGGGGTGCTGCATGTAGGGGTACTTCTCGTCGAGGGCTTCCTCCATTTCTTCCTCATTAAGGAATTGTGCGATGTTGCCAATGAAGGCGGCAGGAATGAGGTTGTCGCGGTTGTCGTTGAGCACCTTCTTAAAGGCTTCCCCAATATTATCGTAAGCCTTCATAGCACGGTCCTCGAACTCCTTCTGACGAGCTTCTTGCTCCTCTTCGGGGAGTGCGTTCAACTCTTCGCTCAGCTTCGAGATGGCACTGATGGCCTCGCTGGTGGCCAGGTCGCAGTCGGTGAGGCGCTGGTTCAGGTCGGAGCCTTTCAGCGTGTTGTTGTCGAGGTTGATTTCGACGGGCGTGCCATCGTTGAAGAAGAGCACCTGCCATTCGCTGCCCTCCCTCTGCACAGCCAGCAGGGCATCCTTGTCCTGCTCTCCGCTGAATTCAAACTTGCCATTGCTGGCCTTGATGCTGTCGATAGGCTCGTTGGTAAGCCTGTCGATGAGATAGACCATCTCGTCGGCAGGGGTGGTGCCGCTGACGGCATACTTCACCTTCTTCTCGCTGGCATTCGTACAGGCGCCGCAGATAATCAGGATGGCGGCAAACATCCACAAGGAAATCTTCTTCATGTTGCTGTTCTTTATTATAAATATCAGGATTTCAATTGGTCGGAGCAAAGGCGCGTTGCCCATCGGTGACTTTTGGGAAACACATTTTTTTTCTTAATGGGCAACAAAGGTACGAAGATTTTTTTGAAAACAATGCAGAAAAGCACAAAAAAGATTTATCTCATCCCAATTTTCGCTTTCGATGGGCCTTTATTTACGAAAGCCACCTATCGGAAATGGAGTGTCCAATTTGATGTTCCGATAATTTAGGACGATTATAATGAACGTATAAGCCCCGAAGGGGCGACGGAATACAGGCAGGGGCATCGCCCCTGAAAAAGCCCCAAAACAGGTAGAATAATCTGTCGCCCCTCCGGGGCTTCTGCTGCATCCTAAAACGTACAAATCCATTCAGCGTTCCCTGTCACCTGATTGCGGATAATCATCATAGAAGACAGAAAAAGAGCGGAAGAGGCGCGATGTCCTTTCCGCTCTTTCCTGCACGCGAGCCTTGCGGCTGCATCATGCACGTTGTGTGTTTTCTTTCTATTGAAGACGTTTGTTGCGAAGCGTCGTTCCCAGCAGCATCATATAGGTGTTGTACTGCTTGTCGTCGAGCACGCGGCGCATGTTGCGCACATCCTTGTCGAGGGCTTCGTGAAGCATTGCTCCGCGCTGGAACCTGCGGGCATGTGATGCTTCGGCCACTTCGGCGTTGTAGGTGTCATGAATCGTCTGAACAGCCTCCATCTGGAAGTCCGTCAATCCCAGCTTCACAGCCAGACGGCGCATGTCGAAATTCAGTTCGTAACGATCATTGTGTTCCACAAACTGTGTCTTCTCGGTCTTTGCATAACCAATGGTCATTGCCATTGCAGCTACTACTGTCAAAACCATCTTTTTCATTTCTCGGTTCCTTTCTTTTTTTTACTCGGGGCCTTCGCGTCGTGTTATCCTGATGTTATCCTGAACTGGCTCAGGCGCCCTACCTGTTATTATTATTTTTTTGTTGTTTGTTATCCTGTTTTCTGTTCCTTTGACGCTAAGGGGAAACAAAGGTTTAAAGACATTTGAAAAAAATTTAGAGCTGTAAGGTTGAAGGGAAATAAGATGTCCAATTTGATGTATGAGTCCAATCCGAAAACCAATATTGTCGCGAAAGACGGCGCAGCCGCTCCCCTCCCCTATGGTCACTTTTGTCCTGCACGACTTCTATATCACATACCTGTAAATCCCCGTTTTGCTGGGGAGTGTGAGGGCACCTGTGGCGAACAGAGTTGTTACGAAATAGAACACCCGATAGATAGAAATCGGAAAGATTGTCAAAATTTTTCAAAACAAAATTTGTTCACGATTTCGAGGCATTCTGGAGCGAAAAACGCCCGTTTGGGAGCATTCCCCAACCCTCGCCTGATGGAGAACTGAGGTAAAAAAGCCAATTTTTTGCACACTCGCCATGGTTTTGTGCACGTTTTTAGCCCCTATTTGATACCCTTTCGCGGTTTTGTAAGCACGCCAAAAAATAAAAAGTCAACGCCAAATTTTTTTTTGGCGTTGACTTTTTGAAGCCAGCGAAGCCCTTTTTTCGCTATATCAGCCCCAACCGGTTGAATGACAATTATTTAGCAAACCCTCTCAAAACTCAAAAATTTTCGACCAAAAGTTTTCTCGCGCAGAATTTTTGAATTATGGAGGGGTTAAATGGCCATTTTGTCAACATCTTTCTCAAAACTCGTCCTGGCAGCAATATGGGTGCCCTAT
This sequence comes from uncultured Prevotellaceae bacterium, assembly GCA_902790625.1. Lineage (GTDB taxonomy): Bacteria > Bacteroidota > Bacteroidia > Bacteroidales > Bacteroidaceae > Prevotella. The sequence goes on from CADASP010000024.1 coordinate 20,080, forward strand.
TTGACGTTCTCTTGAATCAAACTGGTTTGGCGTGAGCGAACCTATTGCATAGGCAGCAGCACCACGCCCTCCTGCTTCTTGCCGTCCATCATCACCTTCAGCGGGGCGCTGAAACGCACATGGCGCACGTGCTGCGTCTCGTTAACGGCGGGCATGGCATCGAGGATGTCCTTCTGGAACACGCCGTCGCCGGTGTGGGCATTCACGGTGAAGTAGCCCACGCCGAAGCTGGTGAGGTTCTGGAAGAAGTGGGTGCCCTGCGAGGGGTCGACGTGATAGTTCTTCAGGCTCGACTCCACGATGACGCGCGAAGCCGATATGTGGGGCCACTTCACGGGGATGCCCAGCCAGGGGTCGCTGCTGCCCCACCGGCCAGGGCCAATGAGGATGTAGTTGGTGCCCTCGTCGAGGAAACGGCGGTTGATCTGTTCTATCTCCACGGCTATCTGCGGGTTGTTAGAGGCGGTGAAGTTCTCGTCGGTCTTCACATAGACCACGTCGACCACATCCTCTGAGATGCCATGCCCCAAGGAGTTGTGGCTGCGCAACAGGCACTGCTGGTCGGGGATTTGCTTCAGGTCTTCCTCCAGCACCTGCTTAGAATCGACGATGGGACGAATCTGCAGAAGGTAGAAAGCCCCGCCTACAGCCCCTGAAGGAATATCGGCGGTTTTGCCCGTTGCGGGGGTCAGATTGCAAGCGAACTCAATCTCCACGGGTCGGCGCATCTCCTCGGCTCCCAGCTTCTGGCTCAGCTGCAGCAGCTGCGGCAGGGGGAACACGCCATGCTGCAGCACGCCGCAGAAGCTGATGACCTTGCGACCGCCCTCGTAGATGCCGTCGCGTATCACCCCGTCCACGGGGTCGTAGGTAGAGGCGATATACTGCAGGGCACCGTCCTTGTCGGCCTGTTTCACGCGCAGGTTCTTGATGTTGAAGCCGTCGTCGGTAGACCAGGCAGAGGAAGCTATAGACTTATCATTAGAAGAGGCAGCAGCAGAACTAACCACTCCCCTCCCTACAAGGGAGGGGTCGGGGGAGGGTCTGGTGGATCCGCTGTTCATTTGTGTCTCCAATGCATAGAACCGCGTCTGCGTCTGCGTCAGGGCGGTTTCCAGCTCGCTCATCTGCAGCACCTGGTTGGGGTGATAGGGGCTGACGCGGAGCGTCTGGCCACCGTCGACGATATACTTGCCCAAGCCCAACGCCAAGCTGGCGATGCCCTCCTCGGCCGTCTCGTCGCCGATGGGGTAGTAGTTGAGCGAGCGCAGCACACCGCTGAAGGTGGGATAGTAGTAGTTGCCGTAGTGCTGGCCCACCACCTCTTGCAGGATGACGGCCATCTTCTCCTGGTCGATGACGTTCTGCGTGGCGGTCATGTAGGCTTTCGAGTCCTTGTAATACACGCTGGCATAGACGGCCTTGATGGCACAAGCCAACTGGCGCAGCATCTCGTACTTGTCGTCGAGCCATGGAATCATGTAGGTGGCGTAGATGCCGGCGAAAGGCTGATAGTGGGAGTCTTCGAGCAGCGAGGAGCTGCGGATGGCGATGGGGGACTTGATGGCCTCGAAGAAAGTGAAGAAGTCGGCGATGAGGTCGTCGGGCAGCTGAGCGCGCAAGAAGTGGCGAAGTATCTCTTCGTCGGGGGCATCGCTCAGTGCTATCTGCCACAGGTTGTTGTCGTCCATGAAACGGTCGAAGAAGTCGGTGCAGAGCACCACCGTCTTCGGTATCTGCACCGTGGCTCCTGGCAACTGGTTCAGCTCGGGATGGCGCTTCAGGATGGTGTCGAGGAAGGCCAGGCCACGTCCCTTTCCACCCAGCGAGCCTTCGCCGATGCGGGCGAAGTGGGCGTAGCGGTCGAACTTCAGGCGGTCGAACACGGCCACCACACCGATGTTCTTCATGTAGCGATATTGCACGATGGCATCAAAGATGATTTGGCGATGGGCATCCACGTCTTGCAGCTTGTGCCAGGTGACGTGCTTGAGAAACTGACTGACGGGGAAGATGGCGCGCGCCGTGAGCCAGCGGCTCATGTGGTTGCGCTGGATGTGGCGCACGAAGGAGTCTTGCGGAATCTTGAAGATGTTGTCTTGCAGCTCCTTCAGGCTCTTGATGCGCATCACCTCCTGCTTCGTCTGCGGGTCGCGAAAGATGAAATCGCCAAACCCCATGTGCTCCTCCAACAGCAGGCGCAGGTCGACGTTCATCTTCTTCGAGTTCTTGTCAACGAAGTGGAAGCCCTCCTTCTCGGCCTTCTCGCGGTTCTGCACCTCCGAGCTCTCCATGATGAGCGGCACGTACTCGTCTTCGCTGCGTATGGCTTTCAGCAACTTCAGTCCGGCCTCGGCATCGCCCTCCTCCACATGGCTCAGGCGACCCACGGGGGTGTGCATGGGGAAGCGCGTGTCGCTGATGACGCCCAGCGTGTTGTCCTTGTATTTCTGCCACAGCGCCCAGGCCTCCTCATAACTGGTGGCCAGCACCACCTTGGGGCGACCACGCTTGCGCTGGGCGGCGGCATGGGGGTTCAGGGCCTCGGTGCTGAAGTTCTTCGACTGCTGTAATATATAATTGTATAGGTTGGGCAGCACGCTGGAGTAGAAGCGGATGTTGTCCTCGACCAGCATAATCATCTGCACGCCAGCCTCGGCAATGTCGTGGTCGATGTTCATGCGGTCTTCAATAAGCTTGATGATGCTGAGGATGAGGTTGGTGTTGCCCAACCAGCAGAAAACATAATCGAAGATGGTCATGTCCTCGTTTTGCATGCGGCGGGTGATGCCGTGGCTGAAGGGGGTGAGGACCACGCAGGGCACGTCGGCGCGCATGGCCTTCACTTCGCGGGCCACCTGAAAGGCATCGTTGTCGGCGTTGCCGGGCATGCAGATGACGAGGTCGATGTCGGTGGTCTCCAACACGTGCTGAGCCTCCTCCGTGGTGCTCACCTGCGTGAACGAGGGTGGATAGCGCATGCCCAGCTCGGTGTACTCGTCGAAGATTTTCTCGTCCACTCGGCCGTCGTCCTCGAGCATGAAGGCATCGTAGGGGTTGGCCACTATCAACACGTTGAAGATGCGTCGCGTCATCAGGTGGGCAAACGACACGTCTTTCAGGTAAAAGGAGTCAAACTCCTTCGGGATGTTGTTGCTTTGGTCCATCTTGCGTCTTTGCGGCAAAAGGGTGTTATGGCTTTTGCGCGTGCAAAAATACAAAAAAACGACCAATCGGCCAAGGAATGCGCCGAAAAATCGGCCTAAGCAGATGCAGCGAGAGGACGGCGGCCCGTCAGCGGCGGAAATAACGCCCCACCACGGGCAGACTGGCCAAGGGCAGGTCGCGCTTGACGACCATGGCCACAAACAGCAGGATGAGCACCGTGTTCACCACTAATTGCAACCACGACGGCAGCAGGGTCTCCGTCAGCTTCATGCCCCCAAACAGCAGGGCTGTCGCCACGGTGTAGGCGGCCATATCCTTCAGCGGATAGGGGATGGGGTTGTGGCGTTGTCCCACGACGTAGCTCAGCACCATGGCCGTGCCGTAGCCAGCCACGCCGCCCCATGCGCAGGCCATATAGCCGAAGCGGGGGATGAAGAGGATGTTCACGGCGAAGAGCACCGCACAGCCCGCCAACGAGAACCAAGCGCCATAGATGGTCTTGTCGACAAGTTTATACCAGAACGACAGGTTGAAGTAGACACCCATCATGATCTCGGCCACCATCACAATAGGCACCACGGCCAGGCCCTCGCGATAGTCGGCGCCGATGATGTGCTGCAGCAGCGGCATCCAGCCCACCACGCACAGGAAGGCCAGCAGCGTGAACACCAGGAAGTATTTCATGGCCATGGCATAGTATTCCTTCTTGTCGGCATCACCACTCTTGGCGAAGACGATGGGCTCGTAGGCATAGCGGAAGGCCTGGGTGATCATCGCCATGATCATGGCTATCTTCACGCACGAGCCGTAGATGCCCAGCTGCACGTTGGCCTCGGCCTCATCGGGATACACCAGCGGGAACACAATCTTGTCGGCCACCTGATTCAGAATGCCAGCAATACCCAGGATAAGGATGGGCCAGGAGTAGCTGAGCATGCTGCGCAGCAAGCGGCCGTCGAAGGTCCAACGGATGCGCAGCAGGTCGGGCACGAAGAACAGGGTGATGAACGAGGTGCAGAGCAGGTTGATGAAGAAGACATAATAAACCGATGTCTTGCCCAGCACCACGAAGTAGAGCAGGTTCAACCCAATGTTGAGCACGATGAAGAGCATCTTCAGCGCAGCGAAACGCAGGGCCCGCTTCTGGAAGCGCAGATAGCTGAAGGGGATGGCCTGCAGCGCATCGAGCGCCACCACCACGGCCATCATCTGCAGGTATTCGGGATGTTCGCCATAGCCCAGTGCGCCACTGATAGGCTGGATGAAAACAAACACCAGCACCAAGAAGATGGCTGTGAGCACCCCCACCACAGCCATGGCAGTGGAGAAAGCGGAAGAAGCAGGCCCTCCCTGTGAGGGAGGGGAGCATACAGACTTGCCGTTTGAAGAGGAGGCAGCAGAACTATCCACTTCCCTCCCTCCAGGGAGGGGCTGGGGGTGGGTCGGTTGTTTATTGGCGAAGCGGAAGAAGGTGGTCTCCATGCCAAAGGTGAGCAGCACAAGGAAGAGTGCCGTATAGGCATAGATATTGGTGCTCACACCATAGTCGCCCGAAGCCTTGGGCATGTAGTGGGTGTAGAGGGGCACCAGCAGATAGTTCAGGAATCGGCCCACGATGCTCGACAGACCGTAGATGGCCGTGTCGCGGGCCAGCGCTTTGAGATTAGGCATAGGGATTGAGGATTGAGGGGTCGATGGAGGGGGTAGGTGAGGTAGGTGGAGTAGGTATTGTAAGTGAAGTAGGCTGAAGATTTCTCGTACTACACCTACCATCCCCACTAAACCTACCATCCCTGCCATATCCGTAGCCACGTCTTTCCACGCGGGCTTGATAGCGTTGCTCTCTCACGCCACCTTCTCTCAGGAACTTTTCGTCCTGCCAGTCGATGAGACCGCGGATGAGGCTCAGTGTCTGATGGATGACGATGAGGGCGATGTTGGCAATATCTTCATCGTTGCGTCCATTGATTTGCCGCTGGTAGTAGGCAGTGTCGTTGTGTTTCTTAAAGAGAGGTTGACAAGCCTGGTATTTCTCGTGTTGCGGTCCCCATAATTCGAGATGGCGCACACGCAGATAGTCACGATAATCCTCTTTCAGTTCCTCCAGGCTGCCTTTCGCCACGGTGGTCAGCTTATGCTCCGTGTCGGTGGAGCCCTCAGCATCACTATAACCTTCAACAATATTCTGCTTACCTGAACGCGCCGCCTGAAGCATCTGGTCCGCAGTGCGGTCGTGGCTGCGGTCCAAGAAATGACTCACGAAATAGAACGTGATGTCATAGACGCATTCCGCTTTCTGAAAGGCCATGAGGGTGCGGTAGCTGTCTATCTTTTTGTGGTTGTTGTCCATTGATGGTATTGTTTTTGATTGTTATTATTTTAGGGTTTGAGTAGGTGTGGTAGGTTTAGTAGGTTTGGTAGGTTTAGTAGGTTTAGTAGGTTCGGTAAGGGTTACTGCACCTACTTCACCTACTCTACCTACCACACCTACCCTCACCTACCCCCACCTACCCGAAGAACAACATGGCGATGAATATTGCGGCGATGATGCCTGCCAGGTCGGCCAGCAAGCCGCACATCACGGCGTGGCGGGTGTAGCGGATGCCCACGGAGCCGAAGTAGACAGCCAGGATGTAGAACGTGGTGTCGGTGCTGCCTTGGAAGATGCAGCTCAGACGACCCACGAAGCTATCGGCGCCGTAGGTGGTCATCGCGTCGACCATCATGCCGCGCGCACCGCTGCCGCTCAGGGGTTTCATCAGCGCCGTGGGCAGGGAAGCCACGAAGTCGGAGTTCAGGCCCATGGCCTCCACAAGCCAGCGTATGGCATCCACCAGGTAGTCCATGGCACCGCTGGCGCGAAACACGCCGATGCCCACCAGGATGGCCACCAGATAGGGGATGATGCGCACCGCCGTCTGGAAACCGTCCTTGGCACCATCGATGAAGGCATCGTAGACGTTCACCCGCCGCCGCATGCCCGCCAAGATGAAGCCCACGATGATGGTCATCAGCAGGATGTTGGCCACCGACACGCTCACCTGGTTCATCAGCACCGAGTCGAGGCGGCTGAAGCCCCACATCGCCGCTGCCACCAGCACGCACATGCCACCCAGCGCCAGCATCAGCGTGCGGTTGAAGAGGTTGATGCGCTGATAGAGCGACGTCACCACGATGCCCGCCAGCGTGCTGAAGAACGTGGCCAGCAGGATGGGGATGAACACATCAGTGGGCTGAGCGGCTCCCATCTGTGCACGATACACCAAGATGCTCACGGGGATGAGCGTCAGTCCGCTGGTGTTCAGCACGAGGAACATAATCATCGAGTTCGAGGCCGTGTCTTTCTTCGTGTTCAGCTCTTGCAACTGCTCCATGGCTTTCAGTCCCATGGGCGTGGCCGCATTGTCGAGGCCCAGCATGTTGGCCGAGAGGTTCATGAAGATGCTGCCCGTAACGGGATGGCCCTTGGGAATCTGCGGGAACAGACGGGTGAACACCGGACTGAGCCAGCGAGCCAGCGCGTTCACCAGTCCGCCGCGCTCGCCAATCTTCATCACACCCAGCCACAGCGACAGCACGCCCGTGAGGCCGAGCGAAATCTCGAAGCCCGTCTTCGACTGCGCAAACGTGGCATCCATCATTGCGGGAAACACGTCCATATCGCCCGTCAGCACCAGCTTCACCAGTGCCACCACGAAAGCGACCAGGAAAAAGGAAATCCAAATATAATTCAGTACCATAACAGTGTGCAAAGGTACGAATAAGCGAGCGAAAAGCAAAAGAAAAGCTAGCTTTTCTTTTGCTTTTCCGAGCGAAAGTACCTTCGGCCAGCGGCCAAAGGTACGAATAAGCGAGCGAAAGTACGAAAAAACAGCTGAACGTCCTACTACTTGCCGACGATGTCGTCGAATCGCATCAGATAGGTGTCGTACTGCGTCTCAAAGGGATGGAAAGGCGCCGGAATGGCCTTCGGGTCGGCAAAGAGGGTTCTCATCAGTTCGGGCAGCTTGCCCGCATCGGTTCGATAGAGGTAGAACTCGCCACTGACCGTCCCCACCGCCTTGGCAATGACGGGGAAGGCTGTGCGTGCAAACTTGGGACCTTGTCCCGACACGGCCACATTATAGGTGACGACAATGCCACGGTCGGTCTGCTCGAAGCTGACATTGCCCTGATGGCACACCAGCAGCACGCCGTTGCCATCCTTGTCGGTGAGCCAGGCGGCATCCACGCCCCGTCGGTTTCCCTCGAAATAGAGGTCGCCCTGCTGCAGCGCCCAGAAGCCATACCTGCCAGCGCGGAAGCGTCCGGGATAGGTGGGCATGACGCCCTGCCCTATCCACTGCACGCGGTCTATCTGCCTGTCAAGCAGGAAGGCGATGCCCAGCTCCGAGAGGAAGGTGTCGGTGGTGTCGGGTGTCAGCGAGAAACTCACGTGCGTGGCATTCCCCACCTGCTGCGTCTTGATGTCGGTCTTGATGATGCCCGCCCTTGTGCCGTTGTCAGCCAGTGGCAACAGGTATCTCGCCAATCGCTTGTCGGCCACCTTCAGCGTCTCGGCCATCGTGGCCTTGCGGCCAGCGCGCACCAGTATGCCTCCCTGCACACGGCTCATAGGATTGCCCGTCTGCTCGGTCAGCCCTGTCAGCAGCCGCCCAGTCTGGTCGGTTGGACAGATGGGGATGGCCTGACGCAAAAACACGTGCCCGTGGGCATCGCTGACATCAACGTTGAGCAGACAAATCTTCTGCGTGTCGAGCGTAGAAGGAAAGCTGAAGGGGTACTCCACCGTGTGATGCGGCCGACAGTCGGGCGAAAAGGCCCCTCGCGCAATGGTGTCGCGGTCTTCCGTCAACGTCCAGCTGAAGGTGACGTTGTCCTTCAGGTTCAGGAAGTCAAAGCGGTTGCGGATGTGCAACAAACCTCCTCCAAGCGGGGAGGTCTTCAGCCCTTCATCGAGCAGGATGATGCTGTCGGTGACGGCTGCCCGGGCGTAGTTGTGCTGCAGCTCGTAGTAGTTGGGCAGCGGCGTACGGTCGGCATAGAGCAGTCCGTCGGTGCCCTTGTTGCCATTCATCTCGAAACCTCCGTCGTTCGAGGTGTAGACTTTCTCTTCGTAACCGTATTTTAGCCCTTCGCCATCGCTGCCAAACGGCATCCCTTGGTCCACCCATTCCCACACCGAGCCGCCCGCGATGCTGGGGGTGCGCTCAATGATTTCCCACTGTCGGTCGTGGTCTTCAAACGAGATGCCCAGCGTGTGCAGATATTCGGTGAAGATGATGGGTCGGTCGGCCTTTTGGTAGAATCCAGTCAGCTGTCCTGTGGTGGGATAGTGTGGCGTGTAGATGTCGGCCACCTTGGGCACGTCGTAGTTGAACCGCCGGAAATAGCTGCCCACCTGCGGATAGCAGATGGGGCGCGAGGCGTCGAGTTCGGCCTTCACATAGTGGCCCAAGCGCTGGCAGATGTCGGTCAGCGGGTTCTCGTTGCCCAGACTCCAGATGAGCACCGAGGGATGGTTCTTGTCGCGGCGGATGGTGGCCTGTGCCCTTTGCTGCAGCACGGGATAGAAGGTGGAGTCAGACAGGTTCTTGTCGCCATAGCCGAAGGGCACCTCGTCGATGACGTAGAAGCCCAGCGAGTCGGCCAACTCGTAGAAGCGCGGCTCGCGGGGATAGTGCGAGGTGCGGATATAGTTCACCGACGCCTCCTTCATCAGCTTCATGTCCTTCAGCGTCAGCTCGTCGCTGACCACCTTCACCGCGACGGGGTCGGTGGCATGGCTGGTGACGCCCCGCAGCTTGATGGGCTGCCCGTTGAGCTTCAACACATTTCCATCAATCGTAAGCTCACGGAAGCCAAACTTATGCTCAAACGTCTGCAGCGTCTTTTCCTTCTGGCAGAGTGTTGTGCGCAATATATATAAATAAGGTGTCTCGGCAGTCCACAGATGCGGATGCTCCACCTTCGTCGAGCCTACTATCCGTCTATTGGCATCCAGTATCTCATACCTCACCACAGTGTTTCTGTTGCCATTGGCTATGACAGCCTTCGCGTCCACCAAGCCAGTATTCTTGGTGGTGATGGTGAGGTCGGTCAGGTGGATATTGGGCACAGCCATCAGTGTCACGTCGCGAAAGATGCCGTTGGGTGCCCAGTCGTCGTTGTAGTCGAAGTCGCTGCCGGGGAACTGTGAGATGACGCGGAGGGCGAGGTCGTGAGCAGACCCACGCCCAGCAGACCCTCTCCCATCCCCTCCCTGTGAGGGAGGGGCGTATATAGACTTGCTGGCAGAAGCCTTGGTGACAGAACTATATGCTCCCCTCCCTCTATGGAGGGGCTGGGGGTGGGTCTGATGGGTCTGCTTGGGGTGGGTCTGTAGATAATCGGTGATATCAAACATCGCGGTGTTGTAGCCAGAGCGCCAGGAGCCTACCTGATGGCCATCGACCCACAGGTCGTAGCCGTAGAGGACGCCATCGAAGCGGAGCACGATGCGCTGGCCACGCCACTCGTCGGGCACGGTGAAGGTGGTGCGGTAATAGCCCGTCAGCGGCAGCGCCTTGTCGTAGCTGGGCTTGCAAAACCCGTATGCCTCCCAGCATCCTGGCACGGGGATGCGCCCCCACGTCTCGTCGGCCATCGGCACCGTCGGGTCGTCGGCGACGCCCTGCACCACCTTCAACTGCCATTCTCCGTTCAGGCTCCGCTTCATCTGCGGGTCGGTCACGGGCAGTATGCCGTCGAACGCATCCCTCACCTGCGCCTTTATGCCTGTCACGAACAGCAGAAAGGCCATGACGTAGACGAACCTCTTCATTACAACTTCTTATATTTGAGTTCTATCTTCGTGTATTGATGATTCTTGTCCCAATGCTCAAACAGTCCCAGAGGCTTGTCTACCGGTTTTCCACCCTGCTTGTAGATGGTGCCGCTGGGCGTGTTGGGGATGCTGGCAGCCTCGCGCAGATACTCATCGCAGTAGTTCAGGCTGCCAAACTCGGGCCACTCGTCGATGATGATGTCCATGGCCACGGCATCGCACGCCACCTCGTCCTGTGCCACGATGAGCGAGCATGCCCAGTCGCCGTTGAAGGGTTCCTTCATCCATTTGGGGTTGGGTGCGCCGTTCACATCGCGCGAGCCGTAGGTGCCGTCGATGAGGAAGAGCAGCGTCTTCTGACCCATGTCCTTGTGGGCCATCCAGTCTACGAAGGTCTTATATTGCGGTTTGCCGTTGCGCTTGTCCTGGCTCACGTTGTTGTGGGCGTTCTGCCGCCACAGCAGGTTGATGTCGGTGGCGCCATACCAGTTCTTCGATGTCAGCGTCACGCCAGGCCCTGAGTGCGTCTTCAGCAGCGCCGAGTTGATCAGGTAGTCGGCGTCCACGATGCACTTGGCCAGTCCGCGCGCCATCTTCCCATTGTCGGTGCTGTAGACGATTTGCTCGGGATAGTACTCACACTTCTCGCGACCGTCGCCGCCGATGTTGTCAATTATGCGCACCTGGGGGAACTCCCGGTGTATCTTGTTGTAGATGGAGTCGGTGATGGCGCGGCTGGGCTCGCACACCACGATGTCCTGCTGTCTTACGCCGCCGTCGCGCACCAGCGAGCGCACCAGGGCCAGCGTGACGAAGGGCGACGAGTTGAGCTCTATGGTGTCGTGGTGGGTGATGGCGTTGTTCATGTTCAGCTTCACGGCAATCATCTCCCCTCGCTTATAGCCACGGTTGCCGCGGCCGTGCGTCTTGTTGAAGTGCTTGAACAGCGCTTGCCACGCCTTCTTGGCGGTAGCCTCGCCCGTCAGCTGCATCACGGCCTCGGCAGTCATCGCGTCGGCCTTCGCCTGGTCGTTCCATCGGTCTTCCACCCATAGCCCGGTCTTGCCGTCCCACGAGGCCACGCCAGGGCTGTGCACCCATGCCACACGCCCCGGATGGATGCCGCGCCCCAACCCTATCGGCTGGTTGGGACCCATGGTGAGCTTCGGCTTCGGACTGTTGCCAAACTCGCCAAAGAACAGGCGGTCGCGGTTCACCTTCTCGTCGAGCAGCTGGATGGTGGTCGAGGGTCCCAGGTCGGGATTCTTCCACGCCCGCAGCTGCCACACCACCTTGCCATCTTTGTCCACCTCGATGGCCTGCACTGGAGCGTTCAGCGTGTCCATCGGTTCCTTGTTCCATTCGTTATACCAGTTGTTCACCAGATGGTTGCCGTTCTTCAGGCGCACGGTCTTCTGCGGCTGCGTCACGCCATAGTCGGTGGTGTTCAGCTGCCACACCGTCTGCCCCTGTCGGTTGATTTCCTGTATCAGGCCCTTGCGGCCGGTGATGAGCAGGTTGCCCGTCTTGGGCATCTCCTGCACCGACCACGGTAGCATGCCGCCCCAGCGGTCTACCTCCTTGCCCTGACTGGTGAACTCATGGACGCAGCCCATGGCCATGTTGGCCACGAGATAGGTGCCTCGGCTGCTGAGCCGCGCATTGCGGAACTGTCCGTGCACAGAGCCTTTCTCGCTGTATGGCAGCTCAAACTCTCGCACGATGCGCTTCGACGGAATCTCCATCACCACCGCCTTCGCCGGTTTGCCGTTCTGCACGAACACCACATGGCTGCGCCCTATGGGCTGTATGGTGTGAATCTCCGTGCCCTCTGGTGCCGCATATTGCCACACGGTCTGCCCCTGGGCATCCACCTCGGCCACGCCATACTGGTGAGCCAGCAGGATATGGCCATCGGTCATCAGCATGGCATCGCTGATTTCGCCCCGCTTTATCTGGTCGTCATAGCTCCAGCTCACCTGCCCATCCTTCACGATGAACATGCGGCGCTGCTTGCTCTGGCCGGCATAGAAGAAGTTGTGGCGTGCCAGACTCTGGTCGATGGTTGTCTGCGCCCCGCCATTGGTGGCCATGGCCACGAGCATCAACAGGGCTGCCATTCTTTGCCAACATTGGTGTCTTTCTCGATTACTTTTCATAGTGTCTCTCCGTTTATGGTGCAAAGTTACCTAAAAAATTCCGTATCTGCTACGTTTCCCTCAAACAATCTTCCTACCCTGAAAAAGAAGGCCATACCTATCCGTCACACAAAATTACTAACTTCTAAATTAACTAACTAACCTGACTAAGTGAATACAATGCCAGAAAGGGCATCACTGCCGTTTCTGCATTTCGACTGCAAAGATAAAAAGAATCGTCAGATGGCTACCGCTTTTTTTTCGTCAATCATCGTCCACTTTTTCGGCAGTGACAAAGTTGACGAAAGAAAGTATCTAAGAGTCCACTTGAGGGTGCTCACGTACCGTTCGACCGCTCGGCCAGATTTGCCGCCCGAACAGCACCGTAGGGACAGACCTTGTGTCCGTCCGCGTGGGCAAATTGCATGCGGACGGACACAAGGTCCGTCCCTACCAAATGTACCCCGCTCAGTTGGATTTTGAAAAACAGGGAAAAAGGTACGGTTGAAAAGACGCTTTCAGCGTCTGGAATCTTCAAAAAACGCTACCGTCTTTTCAACCGCAGACTTTCCACGGATTGTCAAAGTTTTTCAATGAGATCTTCTTAACGAGTGCTCACCTATCTCAATGACGCTGCAAAGTTAGAGTACGAAAAGGTTACTTGAGTTGTTACGAAATAGAACACCCGATAGATAGAAATCGGAAAGAATGTCAAAATTTTTCAACGCAAAATTTGTTCACGATTTCGAGGCAATCTAGCGCGAAAAACGCCCGTTTGGGAGCATTGTTCAACCCTCGCCTGATGGGAAACCGAGGTGGAAAAGCCAAATTTTTGCACATACACCATGGTTTTGTGCACGTTTTTAGCCCCTATTTGATGCCCTTTTGCGGTTTTGTAAGCACGCCAAAAAATAAAAAGTCAACGCCAATTTTTTTTTCGGCGTTGACTTTTTAAAGCCAGAGATGCCCGTTTTTCGCCAAATCCAGTCCAACCAACTGAACAACAACCATTTAGCAAACCCTCTCAAAACTCGAAAATTTCCGACCAAAAGTTTTCTCGCGCAGAATTTTTGAATTATGGAGGGGTTAAATGGCCACTTTGTCAATATCTTTCGCAAAACAAGCCCTTCCCCGTCTTGGCAGATCTGTTCCGCTTTTGAACATTGAGTCCACTTGAAAAAAATCCACAAGATGGTAGTAATGGTGAAAAATGATTATCCGCAATCTGGTGACAAGGACGCTGAAGGCGTCCACGCTCAATAGCCGTAGGTCGGAACGACCTGCGGATAGAACGACGGGAGGTACATCGACCCTGAAAGGGTCGCCCATCCATTCATCATGGTAGTCACCCATGAGCACGGGCAACCCCTTCAGGGTCGATGCCGTTTGTATCCATCTATCCGGGGTACTGCGTACCCTCGGCTATTGAGCGGTGACGCTTTCAGCGTCAGTTTCACTTCTTTGCGGATAATCATTGGTGAAATATCATGCGCAGTCGCTCCCCTCTTGAACCCTGCCCTTACGGCGCGCCCCGGCCTTCAGGCCATAGAGACAGAAAAACGTCAATCAGCATACACCATTCAGTAACGACAAAAATAATGAAGAAAAAGTGGCAAGGTTTGATTTGTTTTTCGTATATTTGCAGAAATCTTTGGCCAACCGATACGCAACGAAACGAATCATATTACCAACTTAACCCCCAATCAAAATGAAAGACAGGAACAAACTATGGAGCCTTGGACTGGCAACGGTGTTGCTGATGGCAGGCGGCTGCACTCCCAAGGCGAGCGAAGAGACAACCGCAGTGGAAGGCCCGCACTTGGAGAAGCGGGGCGGCGTGACGCAACTCATCGTGGAGGGCAAGCCATGGCTCGCACTGGGTTGCGAACTGGGCAACTCCACATCGTCGAGTCGCAACTATCTGGCTCCCTATTGGGAGAAGCTGAAGGACAGCGGCGTGAACACCGTGCTGGCCGTGGTGTCGTGGGAACAGACGGAACCCGCAGAAGGGCAATACGACTTCAGCGTGGTGGACAACCTGCTGGCCGACGCTCGCGCCAACGACATGAAGCTGGCCTTGCTGTGGTTTGGCTCGTGGAAGAACGGCATCACCAGCTACACACCCACCTGGGTGAAGAAAGACACCCAGCGATTCCCCCTGGCACAGACACCCGAAGGGAAACCACTGCCCATCTTCACCACACTGGGCAAAGAGACTTGCGAAGCCGACGGGAAGGCTTTCGCCGCCATGATGCGCCACCTGAAAGAAGTGGATGCACGCCAACAGACCGTGGTGATGATACAGATGGAGAACGAGGTGGGGCTGCACGGCCATCCGCGCGACTACTGTCAGCTGGCCGAGGCTGCCTATCAGAGTGCTGTGCCCCAGGAACTCATCAGTTGGCTGACAGCCCATCGGGAGACACTCCTCGACGAGACGCGACAGGCGTGGGAGGCCAACGGATGCCGCACGGAAGGCACGTGGGAGCAGGTGTTCGGCCCCGCCGACCGCGCTGCCGAGATATTCATGGCCTGGCACTACGCCACCTATATGGACCGCATCACCGCGCTGGGAAAAGCCGAATACGACCTGCCCACGTTTGTCAACGCTTGGATAGTGCAGCCAGAGGACACGCGCCCCGGCAACTATCCATCGGGGGGGCCACAGGCGCAGAACCACGACATCTGGCGAGCCGCCGCACCACACATCGACATCCTCTCGCCCGACATCTATCTGAACGACTTCCCAACGATTCTCGCCCTCTACTCGCGTGCCAACAATCCCGTCTTCATCCCTGAGTCGAGGGCTGGCCAGAATGGTGCCGCCAATGCCGCCTACGCCATCGGGGCCATGGGGGCCATCGGCTATTCGCCCTTTGGATTCGAGCGCAACTGCGACGACGACTCGAACGCCACGTTCCGCGATTTCTACAAAAAGGCGGGAAGCATTGCCCAACAGATACTGACCGCACAGGCCGAAGGGCGCATAGGGGCTGCCTGGCTGAAAGGCGACAACCCCATGAGGGTGAAGGACGAGATTTGCCTGGGCGACGTGCGCATAGAGTGCGAGCTCGTCTCGAGTGGCATGCGCAATGGTGGGGCACCGCAGCTGACGGGTGGCACCTACGACCCCAATGCCATGGGCTATGTGATAGCCATACAGAACGAGAACGACTACCTGTTCTTGGGGTCGAACGTGCGCGTCACCTTCCTGCCCAAGGAAGGCAACGACATCATAGGACTGGCCAAGGTGACGGAGGGCGACTTCGACGAGAAAGGCAACTGGCAGGAGGGACGCTGGCTCAACGGCGACGAGATACAGCTGCGCTACGACCTGCTATACGCCGTCGACGAGGGGTTCTCGGGACAAGGCCTGAACTTCGGGCGCCCAGAGCCAGGGTTCCTCAAAGTGGAGCTATTCAGGTATTAACCAGAGCGTTATAACGTAATATCGATATAACGTCATAACGACAACGCGTGATAACGGAATAACGTCATAACGAAATAACGACAGAAACAACAGAACCATGACAAAACGAATGCTATTCATTAGTGGCTTTGCGCTGTTGGCGGCCCTCACCGCCAGCAGCCAAAGCGACATACAGGTGGGCGAACCGGGCTTCAAGGTGTTTCAGTTTCCACGAACCGCCATCCCCCGCATCGACGGCGACTTCAGCGACTGGGACATCGTGCCCGACAGCTACAGCGTGGGCATGGAAGAGATGTGGGACGACAGCGGCCAACACCAAGGCATCAACCGCCAGACACTCGACATCAAAGTGAAGGTGGGCTGGGTGAACGGACTCAACCGACTCTACTTCCTCTACGAAGCCTACGACGACTATTGGGACTTCGACCAGCTGAGCCTGCGCAACGACACCTACGAGATTGTGGTGGATGCCGACCTCTCGGGAGGGCCACACACCGACGAGTTCCGACTGAACGCCGACGTGAAGACACGCATGGAGTCGTTCTTCGAATTCCAGAACATCCATGCGCAGAACTACCACATCATGACGCCCCCCACCGAGGGCAAGTCGTGGACGATGGTGTGGGGAACGCAGCAATGGCTGAAATATCTGCCCTACGCCAACTACGCCTACGACTACAACTTCAGCCACGGACAGAGCGGACGGCTGCGCATGGAGTTCTACATCACGCCCTTCGACTTCGCCAGTCCCGAAGGCCCGGAGAAGTCGGTGGAGAGCAAGCTCTATGAAAACAAGAAGATAGGATTGTGCTGGGCGGTCATCGACTACGACGGCGGCGAAGGAAAAAATGGATTCTGGAACCTGTCGAAACATCACCAGATGTTTGGTAACGCCTCGATGGAGCGCCTCTTCACGCTGATGCCCCTGGAGCCGCAATTCCGCAAACCTGTGGAATGCGACTGGACCTTCACCGTGGTGCCCGACACCCGCACGGTGTGCTTCCGCGACGAGAGCTACGGCAACATCACCGCGTGGCACTGGGATTTCGGCGACGGCACCACCTCACGCGAGCAGCACCCGGTGCACACCTATCAGCGCGACTTTGCCCACTACATCGTGACGCTCAGCGTGGAAGGCCCAGAAGGCAGCGCCCGCAGTTGCAAGGTGTGGGAGGTGTGTGTGCGCGACAGGAAGCATCCATCGAACACTCCTTACGACTGACGGCGTGTCATCTGACCACCACCTTACGCCCGTTTCTGATGTAGATGCCAGGCGTGGGGCGAGTGACAAGCTGTCCGTTGAGGTTGTAGAAACGGGTGCTGCGGTTGGAGGCCACTGCATGGTCTATCCTTGAAGCCTCCGACGGCGTCAGATAGACGGCACTGACGTTGGCATTGGCTCCGCGCTCCACCTTCAGCACATGCAGGTGGAGGAAGTCGTCGCTGCGCTGTGCACCTTGATAGGTGTTGGCGGTTTTCAGGTCGGCCAGCGGCAGCACGATGGCCTTCATTGAGCCATCCCAATAGGGGTCGTCGGGGCCGAAGGTCACCTTTATCTGTTTGTAGTCGCCATGATCTTCCAGCCTGTTGGCCACCACACGCAGCTCCTTTCCCGTGCCAAAGACAACCATCTTATCGTATGCGCTCAGGTCGGCATACTGGTTGTAAATCAAGTTCTCGCTGCCCGCCACGGCTTGGCCTCCCCCCACGTTTTGGTTCATCCTCCAAGCCACGTCGATGGCGTTGCCCGTGGGGTGCGAGGTGGCCGTGTTGCCATCCCACTCCAGGAACATGTCGGCCGTCAGCTGTGCCCAATTGTCGGGGATGTCGAAGTCGTCAGCGTTTGTGTCGACAAACGCCATGATCTGCTGCAACACCCGCTGGGAGCGATAAGGAAAATACTGGGTGAGCAGACGGTTGCGCTCGTTCATGTAGTGGACGTCGGGGGTGAACACCTCGTCGGCGGGCTGATAGCGGTGCACATCGCGACGATAGTCGCCCCAACGGGCCGACTCGGCATAGATGGCCGTCGAGATGGTATGGTAGAGGCTGTCCCACAACGCCACCACCGACTGCTGGCCCAGGGGGCCATCATCGGCCAACAGCTCCTGGGCACGGTTCAGATAGCGGCGGGCAAACTTGGGGTTCTTCAGCAGGTTGTTGAAGATGCCCGTGGGGAAGCCGCCACGATTCAGCTTCGTCAGCACATTGTCGTTCTCGCCCAAGAAGATGGCCTCGGTGTCCCAGCACAGGAAACGGAATCCCTGGCTGTCGGCACCTTTGCGGCGCAGGGCATACCAGTTGTGGTGGTCCCAGTCGGTATTGCCGCCATACTGGTTGATGAGCATGTAGTCGATGAAGCCGTCGATGTCGAGCAATGGCTCCAGCGACGGGTCGTCGTCGCCGTTGGCAGCCTTGCCCTGCAATAGGTTATAATAGGTGTTGTTCTCGGCCTTCTCCACGGTCTCCACCATCAGGTTCCACGCGTCGAGGTCGCCCTCCGAGGCCTCGATGTGGTTGCCGCCGTCTTCCTCAATCTTCACCACGTCGATGTCGGCCTTCGTCCCGCCCAGATGGTCTTTACCGAAGAGGTCGTCAACGCGCTCGGCAATGTTGTACAGCCCCCAGTAGAGTCCGTTGATGAACAGGTGCACGTAGAGTGCCTTCACGCCGACGTGGCCCAAGCGCTGTTGCATGTAGCGGGCCCATACGTCGCGGGTGTATTGGGCCACGGGGCGCTGCGTGGCATCCCAGTGCTGCCATGAATAGCCGAAGTGGCAGCGCAGCACCAGCTGGTCGAACTCCTGCGGCTCGCCAAAGACGGGATACGCCAGCTTGCCCTGGCCATACTCCTTCTTGAAGACCAGACGGAACGAATGCTTGGGATTCTTCTCGGCCAGACGGCCATGACCGCCATGCAGACGGATGCCACAGTCGGCATGCATGTCGTGCTGCTGCGGCCCTCCCATCAGCTCCACGCTGACGGGGCGCGTCCACCCATGACCGGTGTTGTCGCCAACGGGCGGGCCGGTGAAGATGTAGATGCCACCGCGCTCCTCGTCGTTCTCATGGCTGAAGAAATGGTCTTTGTCAGCGGCGATGCTCAGGATGGGCAGCGAGTAGAGTCCCTCCGTCACCCGTTGGCTGAAGGTGGCGTCGGCCAGCAGCTCGGAGTCCATCTCATAGTCGGCAGTGGCGCTTCCCCTCTGCTGGGTGTAGCGTCCCCATTGTGCAGGATAGCCTTCGGGCAGCGCCGGCTGGCTGAGCACCGACGACACGAAGATGTAGCTGCTGGTGGCTATGGGCGACGACGGCTCTCCGTCGGTCACCTCCACGGCGCGCAGCACGGTGGTCTGCGTCAGCGTGAGCGGACCGGTGTAGAGTTGGCTCTCGGCCGTGGGCGGGCATCCGTCGGTGGTGTATCTGATTTCTGCTGCCCCATCGGAGGGGGTTATTTCCACCGTCAGGCTCTCCTGGTCGTAAAGGCCGTGAGCCTGGCTGAAACGGGGTTGCGACGAAGCCATCAGCGAGACGGCCAACAGCAAAGAGGAGAGGAGAAACGGTTTCGTCATGAAATGGAGTAAGGAGTTCTTTTCTCTTTTCGCATTATAAATGCATATTCAAAGCAGTCGGATTGCAAATCCGACTGAGCTGAGCGGAAAATCATAAAAAGAAAAAAGCAAGCCCCCCTCGTGGGCGAAGGGGGCTTGCTTGAGTTACTTACTTGAAGATGACCTTCCGGCCACCCACGATGTAGAGACCCTTGCCGGGCTGCTCCACGCGCTGTCCGCTGAGGGTGAAGATGGCGTTGGCCGGCATCTTCTGCTCGCCCTTGACGGTGTTGATGGCAGTGGTGGTGGCGCTGGTCTGCACGCACTCGATGAAGTAGAGGTGGCAACCGCTGGTGTTGTAGACGATGATGTCGGCATCCTCAGGCAGATACCAGGCCTGCTCGGTGTAGGTCTTGGGCAGGGCCACTTCGTTGCCTTCGATGTCCTTCAGGGGTTCGCCGGTGATGGCGGGGTCGCCATTGGCATCCACTTCGTCGGTCTTCACATAGAGTCTTACGCCACGTGCATCGGATGCCTTGTGCGACTCGACGCCCATCTTGATTTCGGTGCCGCCCTTCACGTTGGGGATGACGAAACAGGGCATGTTCTTGCCGCCACCGCCCAGCCAGAGGTACTGCGGACCGTTATAGGTGCCCAGCGTGGTCGAGGGATAGTCGACGGCGATGGCCAGCGAGCGGTTGCCGGCATACTTGGAGCCAAAGGTCAGGCCCTGAAGCTCGGCGATAGCCACACCGTTGGCCTCCAGCTCGCCACCTTCGGGATCGGTCAGCCAGAAGCACTTGTCGGCCGTGGCCTCGGGGGCAGGATTGCCAGCCTCGGCGTCGGCTTTCTTCTCCACGTCGCTCCATCCAATCGTTGAGCTGGCAGCAGCGTCGGCCTTCAGGTTGGCCACGGTCGCGGCGCTCCAGTTGGTGAAGTCCCAGCGTGTCACCTCGCTCACCACGGCACCGTCGGCACTCTGCAGCACCACGTAGTCGAGCGAGCCAGCCTCGCCAGAGCCTCCCACGAAGGTGAGGTCGGCAGCATCAGCGAGCGTGAACTCCTCGCTGACAGTCTCACGCCACGAACCAGCAGAAGCGATGTTGAGCACTTCGGCATCGCCAGCCTTGAAGGTATAGGAGCCGCCATAGGCAGCAGCAATGAGCGTGTAGGTGCCAGCGGCGAGCTTCACAATCTTGGCATCTTCCGATGAGTAGGCTCCAGCACGATAGGAGCAGCGGTCGGCCACGGTGCCCGTGTTGCAAACCTTCAGTCCGGCAATATCCTCAGCCTCGGTGAAGAAGATGACGCCCGTGGTCTCGGTAGCGGCATAGACGGCCTCCACCAGTTTGCCATCTTCGTCGAGCACGAAGCTGCCGTTGTAGACCTGGTCGGTGGGATCCTTCTTGAAGAGCGTGCCGTCGACATTGAAGTAGCGCGGATAAGCATAGCCCACGGTCTCGCCTTCGAAGTAAGCCTTGTCGGCCAGCGTGGCCAGCGTGTTGGTGCCGTCGGTGGCAATGACGGTGTACTTGTAGGTGGCAGCCTGCTTCACGCGGACGGTGATGACGGTGTTGTTGCTCTCGTCAACGAGGTTCTCCTCGCTGTCGTCGCCCTCCACGTAGTACTTCACGCCGTCGGCCCAGACGGGGTCGGTGGTGATGTCAATCTTCGTGCCCTTCTCGGCCGAGCCTTCCTCCTTCTTCACCACCACGTCGTTCTCGTCGACATAGTTGATGACGTACTTGTAGAGCACCTTCTCGGCCGAGGCGATGCTGAGGTTGTCAATGCCGATGCTACGGTCTTCGTTCGAGCAGTTGTCGATGATGACAATCTTGGCCAAGTCCATCTTCACCCCATCGAGGTTGGCCGAGTAGGTGATGTCCTGCAGCGCTTTCTTGGCCGGCTGGTACACCATGTTGAAGGTGACAGCCCCCAGCCCGTGCACCTTGAAGGTGACCTTCGGCGTGTAGTTCTCGGTGTTCACGTAGTGCTGGCTGTGGGTGAAGCCGTTGGCACTCTTGTTGTTGTTGAAGTTGGCCTGCCCCATGAAGGCTGTGAATCCGGCAGCGGTCTGTCCGCCCAGCTGCACGTCGGTGACCTGGCAGGCTTTGCGGGTGTAGGTGTAGCCCACGAGGACCACGCCGTCGGAGTTGACGAGCTGGATGGTGGACGTCGACTCGTCGCCAGCCCAGCCGTGCAAACCGCTGAACTGAACGGTGACCTCCTCGTTGTCGGCGATGGCGTAGGCACTCTCACCACCCACAGCGAAGGGAGCCGTGGCGGTGGTGTTGCTCACGCAGAGCACGTTTCCGATTTCTGTGGCAGCTTTCACGATGCCAGCGTCAAAGGGAGCCGTCGACTCCTCGAAGTCGGCACTGAGGGGCAGCGAGCCTATCTGTGCCCCAGCCCCAGCTGCAGCGGCTGCAGCCACGATGAGTGTAAAGATTTTCTTTTTCATGTTTTTGATTTTTTTGAAGGTTAGTAAATTTAACAAGACAATTCTCTTTTCGGCTGCAAAGATAGTGTAGAAAAAGCAAAGGGCGGGGGCAGAAATCGGTCTTTTAGCGCACGGTTTTAGGTCAAAGAGCGAAAAACACCACGCTCTGCACGCTTGCTTTGCGGCACAGCTCATCTCAGCACAGCCTGTACTCCCGTCACCATGTCCTTATGCTTCTCGTCGGGCACAGTGATTTGGGAGGAGAACGTGACACGCTCGCCGGGCTTGCCCGGAATGGTAAATGTGCCTGAGTGGGTGATGGAGCTTGGGTCAAACAATGTGGCTTCGACAAACACTTTGTAGGTGCCGTATTCAACCTTCTTGCCCTCTTGGTCGGTGAAGTCCCAGGTGAAAGTCTGTAGACCGCTGACCTGTGGTGTGGCACCCGTCACGGCGTCTATCTGCTGGTCGGAGAGGTTGTCGGCCTTTGCTGCCTTCACCCAGTTGGGCACGCAGTAGGGGCGCTTGATGTAGCCACGTACGGGCTTCTCGTCGCCCCTTGCCCTGCCTTTCGCCGTAAACGAAGTGACAAAGAGCGTTTTCACCACGTCGCCGCTTTCGTTTTCTATCCATACGGCATACTGGTTGGATCCGTGGTCGTTCTGGCGCTGATAGTTGAACGACACCTCAAGGGAAGTGGCTTTTTCCTGCTTTCTTTCCTTTTTTACTGCCGTGCACGACGTACTTAGTACCAACGCTGTAAGAATAGCTGTAATGATTTTTCTTTTCATATTCCTTACTTTTTTATTATTGTAACGTCTATCTGATTACGACTTTCCTGCCACCAGCGATGTAGATGCCCTTCGAGGGATGGCTTACTGGCGAACCTTGGAGATTGTAGAAGAGACCTGAGGACGGCTGAGGAGTGATAAGCGATGAGTGATGAGTGATGCTGTTCGTCGCGGAACCAGGGGCTTGGAAGGCCTCGACGTAGTAGACGTGGCATCCGCTGGTGTTGTAGACCAGCACGTCGACCGTGCCAGCATCCTCAGGAACGAGCCATGTCTGCTCGGTATAGGCGTCGGGCACAGGCACTACCTTGCCATTGGAATCCTTCAGCTCGGCCCCCTTGACGATGTTGGTCAGCGTGCCGTTGTTCAGGAACAGCTGTACGCCACGCGCGTTACCGTTGCGGTGCGACTCTACGGCCATCTTTATCTCCGTTCCGGCCTTCACGTCGGGGATGACGAAGCATACGGTGTTGGCAATGCCCAGCCACAGGTACTGTGGGCCGTGGTAGGTGCCGATGGAGGTGGAGGCATAGTCGACGGCGATGGCCAGGTTGCGCTTGTTGCAATATTCTTCGGGGAAGTAGAGTCCGTCGAGTTCGGCAATCACCTCGCCGTTGGCTTTCACGGTGCCATAGTCGGTGTCGGAGTGATACCAGAAGCAGCGGTTGTCGACGGGAGTCGACGAGCCCAGGTACTCCTGGTCGCTCCATCCCGTCTCGTCGCCTGCATTGGCATCGGCGGTAAGGTTGGCCACAGTGGCTGCGCTCCAGTTGGTGAAGTCCCAGCGCGACAGCTCGTCGACGACGGTGCCGTCGGCGCTCTGCAGGAAGAAATAGTCGAGTGCGGAGTCCTGTCCCTTTCCGCCCTTGAACAGCAGGTCGGCAGGCTCGGTCAGTGTGAAGGCTTCGCTGCGCTGCTCGTTCCATGAGGACGAGGCATCCATCGTCAGCACCACCGTGTGGCCAGCCTTGAACTGCATCTCGCCTCCGATGGCGGCAGCAGTAAGGGAATATGTGCCGGGAGAAAGCCTGAGCAGCTTGGTATCGCTGGCGGCATAGGCAGCAGCAGCACTCGAACATTCCTCGTTCTGCACCGTTTTTAGGGCTTTGATGTTCTCGGCCTCGGAGAGCAGGATTGCGTCGCCGATGTTGGTGTCCTGATAGTCAAGTGCAATGTCCTGTGGAGCGTGGAGCGACAGCTGCAGCTGATACTTCCCGTCGGTGGGCTCAGTCACGTAGAGATGGCCGTTGAGGTTGTAGTAGCGGGGATAGGGGATGGTCAGCGTCTCGCCTTCGTAGATGGTTCCTGAGACGAGCGTAGCCAGCAGGCTGTCATTGCAACTGACGTTGATGTTGTATTTGTACTTGTTGGATTCAAGCAGCTCGATGTTGAACTTCTTGGCCAATGTCTGATTCCAGCCCTTGATGACCTCGGGTGTCCAGTCCTTGTCGTTCACCAGCACGGGAATGGCCCCTCGCTCCAGACAGTCGTTGACAAAGAAATGGATGTACCAACCATAGCTGTAGACCATCTCGTTGCGCTTCGTGGCCGCCATGCTCAGGTTGCTCTGCTTGTCGTCGGCCGACTGCAGGCAACCCAGTTCGCTGCCGGTCTGTGTAGCTGTCAGTTCCGACTGGCCAAAGCGCATGATGACGGTGTCGCCAGGCTGCAGGGTGTTGTAGACGAGATACCAGTCGCCCGACCGATAGCAGTCGCGGGCACTCGTCTGGTTCGTTCCTCCGATGGTGAAGGTGTAGGGCTTACCCTCGGTGCGCTCGATGTCGAGCGTGGCGGGAGTCATGTCGATGAGGTATTCATGGAGCGGATTCTCAGGGTCGGCGGCAATGGCTAGGGCGGCGCCATAGGCACACTCCCAGGCACCACGCAGGCCGGGGTGGAGCGACTGGTCGGCACAATACATCTGATAAGTCTTCCATTCGCCGAACGTGTTATAGTGCTCGCTGACCACAGCTTCCTGGTCGATATAGCTCACTCCCTTTTCCTGGGCGATGGTTTTTCCCCAGGAGCGGTAGTTGGTCTCCATGTTATGCTTGCCGTTGGTGAACCCATAGCGCGGCGTGCGTGAGCACAGGATGGGGGTGGCCCCCTTTTCGCGGGTCTCGTCGATGAAGAAGCGTAGGTACTGCCCGAAGGTATACACCGTCTCGGTGGTGCCATCGCTCTTTGTCACCGTGCGCGTCTCCGTGGCCGATGTTCCGCCGATGCTCGACTTGGTGTCCCAGTTGCTGCCTCCGTCGTTATGTCCGAAGCTGATGATGACGTAGTCGCCTGGCTGCAGGGCGTTCTTCACATTCTGCCAAAGGTTGCTGGTGTAGTAGGTGCGTGAAGACATTCCTCCCATGCCGTGGTTCTCGCAGACGAGCTCGTCGGCATTGAACCACTCCTGGGCAAATAGTCCCCAGCCCCACTGCCCCTGTATGCCCCCGTCGCCCTTCGACCCATTGCGCATGGTGGAGTCGCCGCAGAAGAAAGCCACTGGCTTGCCTGCCTTGCGAAGCTTGCCTGCCGGTGAGGGGATGAGATAGCGCGTGTTGCGCACGTCGGCACGTATGGTGATGTCCTTGAACACGTTCTGGTCTTCTACCAGCCGCTGCGATCCTGCCGGCTGGCTGAGTGCCAGAAGTGCAGATGCTGCAATAAGTCTTGCCATTCGTTTCATAAGCGATGTTGTAAGTAGGTTATGAACCCCGGCAGCCACTTGATGGCTGTCGGGGTCGCTATTAGTAAGGCTTGGATGCTGGATTTTATCTCAGCACCATTTTCCTGCCTTTAATGATATATAGCCCGTGCCGAGGTGAAGTCACCCGCTGCCCGTTGAGGTTGAAGATGACGGTGGACTTGGTGTCGGTATAGGATGGCAGGGCGTCGATGCCCGTGTCGCCTTTGTCGGCCACCACGGCGCTGATGTCGTAGATGTGGCATCCACTGGTGTTCTTGACGTAGATGTCGACCTGTCCGCCGATGCTCGTCGCGCCGTCGGGCAGCACCCAGTCTTCCCAGGTGTAGCTGCTCTTGGCATCGGGTGTGAAGTTGGCGCCTATCTGCTGCAGCGTGCCATTGTCGTCCATGACGTAGATGCCCACACCACGCCCCTGTCCGCTGCGGTGCGACTCCACACTCATGGTGATGGGCTGGCCCACGACCACATTGGGAATGTAGAAGCAGTAGGGCGCGCCGTTGATGCCTAACCAGAGGTATTGTCCTCCGGCGTAGGAGCCGATGTCGGTAGAGGCATAGTCGACGGCAATGGCCAGTGAGCGCCCGGCGCAGTAGTCATCGCCGAAGATGAGACCCTCAAGCTCGGCGATGACCTGTCCGTTGGCCTTCATGGTTCCCGCCGCATTGTCGGAGTGATACCAGAAACAGCGGTTGTCGACGGGATTCGGATTGTTGAGATACTCCACATCGCTCCATCCCGTCTCGTCGCCCTGCTCGGCATCGGCAATGAGGTTGTCCTTGGTTTGCTGGCTCCACTTCGTGAAATCCCACAGGCGCAGGACACCCGACACCTGCTCGTTGCTGCGGCAAGCGGCACTGATGCTCACGGGCACACGGTTGCCTTTGGTGCCGGTCAGCGTGAAGTTGAACGTGTAGTTGCCGGCCTCATGGAAAGCACCCTTGATGTGGAGCGTGGGGTTCTGCTCGCCCTCGATGGTGTAGGCGACGCCCTGCGGCATGCCTTCCTGCGAAGTTCCGTTGAAGGTATAGCCATTGAACGCTATCGCCTTGGTGTTGCTGGTGGTGAATGTCCAATCGAACGTCTCATCGAGCTTCACCACGAATCGCTTGCCAGCATCGGTCATGCTGGGCATGTTCATGTCGGGCAGATAGTAGCCCAGGTGTGGCGGCTGGTTGTAGGCCGTGTTCTGCCAGCAGATGCCCATGCGGTAGGTGTGGTCGTGCATCAGGGTGGGCACGCGATAGCTGGTGGGGGTGTTGGTGGAGTAGATGGCCAGGCAGGTCTCAGCGTCGCTGGCTCGCCACAGGACGACCTCCTCGCGCCAGTCGCCCAGAATGTCAGCCGAGAGGTTGGGAGTGTTCTTCGAGCTGTTGCAGGTGCTGCTGGGGCCGAGGTCGCTGAAGGTGATGAGCCGTGTGACGGCCGTCTTGCTCCATTTGTCTATCTTGTTGCCGTCGAGCAGTTCCTCCTGTAGGTCGCCGTCCCAGTAGACGCGGAAGTTGGTCGAGCCGAGCTTGGTCGACAGCGACTCGCCGGTGATGGCACTGCGCGCATTCTTGTCGCTACTCCAGAAGACGGCTCCGCGCACATCGGTGCCGAAGTTGCCGGCTATGCCACGCCCGTTGTCCACGCCTTCTGGTCCACCTTTCAGCAATATCTGCCCCGTGGCGGCATCGTGGATGTCCCAGGCGTAGGTGCCTTTCGACTCATGCACCTGAAACATCTCCAGTCCGGGATGGTCGGGGTTGAGGTCGCTCAGGTGCAGGGCGTCGCCGTGGCCGAAGCCTGTGGCGTAGAGCAGTGTGCCGTCGTCGTCGAGGGCACTGGCACCCCACACCACCTCATCGCGTCCGTCGCCATCCACGTCGGCTATCGACATGTTGTGGTTGCCGTTGCCATACATCGTGCCGCTGCCGCCTCCGCTGGTGGCTCGCAGTCCGCTGAAGGTCTTGTTGGTGCCCTTGCCATCGGCATCGTAGGTGGTCACTGTGTAGCTGGTTCTCGACCTATGGGCGCTGAACCACCGCTGATGGAGCCGCTGTCCGTCGAAGTCGACCGCCCAGATGAAGGCGAAGGTGTAGTATCCTCGACAGAAGATGCCGCTGGCTGGCTTGTCGGGGCCGTCGAGCTGTGCCACGCCTGCCAGGAAGCGCTCACCACGGTTGCCATAGCTGGCATAGTCGGTCTTGCCGCTGCGGTCGTCCCAGTTGAAGGTGCCAGTGGCAGCGCCGCCATAGCCAGCGTCGCGGTTGGGGTTGTAGAAGATGGTGTGCACGGCCTCGCCTGTCTGTCCGTTGAACACGGTGAGGTACTCTTGTCCACCCGTAATCTTTCCGTCGCCATTGCGATAGACAGAGGTGTTGCTGGCGTTCTTGATGACGTCTTCAGTGGCCACTTGGTTCACGTAGTGGTTCTTGCCGTCCTTCGAGCCAGGTCCCGTCTTGCACATCATCTCGGCGAGTCCGTCGCCGTCGAAGTCGTAGACCATAAACTGCGTGTAGTGAGCACCCGCACGGATGTTAGGCCCCAGGTCGATGCGCCACAGCAACTGGCAATTAGCCGATGTGCCTGTCACTATCTTGTAGCAGTCGATAAACACGTTGTCGGTGATGCCGCCCTGCGAGTTGTCCTTGGCGTTGGAGGGATCCCACTTGACGAAGATTTCGTATTCGCCATCGCCGTCGACATCGCCCACCGAACAGTCGTTGGGGTTGTAGGTTCCTCCGTTGGCACCTCTTGCGGGACGGTTGAGCACCAACTTCAGATAGCGCTGCGCCCATGGCTTCACGGCCGCCGTGGTGTCGACGGCGATGCCATCGACCACCGTCACCACCTGATAGCTGTCGGTCTTCTTTCCAGCTGCATCGGTGTAGTTGGTGGCATAGAGGTCGTTGGCCAGACGCTCGCCGTTGCGCAGCAGCTCAAAGCTGGTGTCTTCGGCATCGTAGCCCAACGAGCGCCAGCTGACGAACATCCCCGACCCCGATGCCGGCAGGGCTATAAGCCCTCGCCCCAGCTGCTCCATCTGGCTCTCGGGGGTGTTCTGTGCCTTCACGGGCAAAGCGGCAGCCATAAAGGCCGCCGCCATGCCAAGCAAATGGTATGTTCTCATTTCACCAGTACTTTCTTGACGTTGCCGTCGTTAGTTACAATGATGTTGATGCCCTTGCGCATCTCGTTCTGGCGTGCACCGCTCAGGCTGTAGATGCGTTGAACGTTGGACGTTGAACGTTGGACGTTGGCGATGCCGCTCTGCTGCTCGTCGATGATGCGCTTCGACTCCTCGCCCTCGTTGGTGATGTAGATGTTGAAGAATCCGGCACGCGGACCGTTGTTCACGATGCGCACACGGGTGTAGACGGGCGTGGTCTCCTCGTAGCTGCGCACATACATCTGGTAGAGTCGGCGCGTGGGGTTCAGGTCAATGGTGTCGCCCAGCTGCGTCCATCCTGCATCGTCGGCTTCGGCGTCGGTGGCCACCTCAACCACCAAGCGAGGTGCGGGCGAACCCTTGTAGTTGATGATGTAGGCCGTGTAGTCGAACGGTCCAGCTATGGGCTGCGTGGTCTGTATCTTGGCACTGGCTGGATAGGTGGTGTTCCAGTCGAAGAGATTGATGATGAACGGGGTGACAGGCAGGTAGGTGTTCTCGTCTTCCACGCTGGCAGGGTTGGGAGCGCCAGCGTCGCCATAGTTCAGCTCGGGGTTGGCACCCTCCCACGAGACACGCTGTCCGCGTGAGCGCACGCTCCAGCCGTTCTGGAAGTCCACCACTTCCTCTTTGTTCACCTGGTGGTGGATGATGCTGTCGTTGCCGTCGCTGCCAGGCACCGTCTCGTCGAACTCAGGGTCGTAGTAGGGATAGTCGTTGGTGTTGGCCCAGCTGAAGTAGTAGCCCACGTTGCCGGCCGACTTGTTGGTAAGCTCGTAGTAGGTGTCCTGGTTGGCATCCATCTGCGCGAGGATGTCGATGCGCACGTGCGGGTTCTTCACGCCCACCTCGGCCGATGTCACCTTCGAGTTGAGATAGCCGTCGCAGGTCTGGAAGGCATAGATAGTCCTGCCACGTGTCAGGGTGATGGGTCCGTTGTAGGGACTGCTCTTCTGTGTGGTGTTGTCGCCCTTGTAGTTGTAGTATATCTTGGCGCCCTCCAGGTCGGTGCTCATGGTGACGATGGTGCGTCCATCCTCGCCCTCCCAGCTGATGGTGGGCAGCGGAGCCATCTGGCGGATGTCGACAACCTTCTCGGCCACCTGGCTCATCAGATAGCCGTCGCCACGAGCGATAGCCTTCACGGTGGTCTCTTGGTCAACAACGAAAGGCTCCGTATAGCGTGGGCTGTCCTCGGTGGGGTCGCTGCCGTCGAGGGTGTAGAAGATTTCGGCCAGCGGAGCAGCATCCTGGATGCTGACGATGGTCTTCAGGTTCTCATACTCCAGCGTGAAAGTGGGAGCGGGAGCCTGCGTGACGGGAGCCTTCGAGCTGCTCAGCAGCCCAATGGCATTGCTGAGTATGCCTGGCGTGGCTGCATCCGTCAGGGTGGCCTGCGTATAAGGAATATAGATGTAGCCATTGTGAGCGATATTGTGGGTGTGGATGGCCACCACGTCGTCGGTCTCGTAGGCCACAGCCAGCACGGGGTCGTCGGCAAAGAGTCCGCTCAGGTGCAGTCCGGGGAACGGCGTGTCGTTGCTGATGACGAGCACATAGGTAGGCTCCTCAGCATCGGGGTCTTCAAAGAGTTCCTGATTCTTGAACAAGGCGTGGCTGGGATTGCTCACCGTGGCAAAGGGTATGCCGGCATCGACCACCTCGCCATAGCCCCACTTGGGATAAAGCTTTGGGTTCAGGTTGAGGATGGGCACGAAAGGCTGCACTTGCTTCAGCGAGGCGATGGCCTCGTCGTTGTCGACGGTAGAGCTGATGACGACGGCATCGTAGTCGGCAAAGTCCTCCATCGTGAACGTCTTGTTGGCCTCAATCGCCGTCACATTGTTCATAAAGTCGCCATCGAGGGTCTTGTAGCCCAGGTCGGCATCGAGGTTTCCATTGTAGAGGTAGCCCACGTTGCGTGCTTCGGTATTCTCGCCCACCTCAATAGTATAGATGTGGCAACCGCTGGTGGGCTTCACGTAGATGTCGACCATGCCACCATTGTCGGTAGCTCCTTCGGGCAGCATCCAGCTCTCCCACGTGTTGCTCTCCCTGGCATCGGGGGTGAAGGTGTCGCCAATGAGCTTCATCTCGCCATCGTCGCCCAGCACGTAGAGCCCCACGCCGCGTCCTTGTCCGCTGCGGTGCGACTCCACACTCATCGTAATCTTCTCGCCCACCATCACATTGGGGATGTAGAAGGCGTAGGCCGCATTGTTGATGCCTAACCACAGATACTGTCCTCCATCGTAGGTGCCGATGCTGGTCGATGCGTAATCGACGGCAATGGCCAAGCTGCGATTGCCGCAGTATTCCTCGCCAAAGACGAGGCCTTCCAGCTCAGCAATCACCTCGCCGTTAGCTTTCATCGTGCCATAGTTTGCGCCGTCCTGATACCAGAAGCATCGGTGGTCTACGGGGGCGGGATTGTTGAGATACTCCACATCGCTCCAACCGATGTCGTCGCCCTGTTCGTCGTCGGCTATAAGGTTGTCGATGGTCTGTTGGCTCCACTTGGTAAAGTCCCAATGGCGGAAGCCTTGTGCACTGCTCTCCATGGCGATGGTCAGCAGCGCCAGCAGTAGTAAGGTAATAGTTTTTTTCATAGCTGTGTTATTATTGATGTTAATGACATTAGTAGTTTCTTCGGCTGCAAAGATAATGATAAGTAATGTAAGTAGTCCGTCAAAAAACGGTCATTCAACGTATCATTTTCGGTCAGCCCGAAAAAAATGCAAGAAAAACGTATCGTCCTTCGCCTTTTTTTTCGTAAATTTGCACGGTAAGAAGATAGCGACGGCTCATCACTTTCAAAATGCGTGGAAAGCCGTTCGAAGTGTTATCAACAAATAACTTATTACTAAAACTGGCGCACGCCCAAACTACTAATTATTCAGCAACATGAAAGCAAAACTATTATTCTGCCTCGCAGCCCTCTGCCCTCTGCTCGCAGCAGCGCAGATGGGTACGCGCTTTCCCTCGGAACGCAAAGTAATCAACGACCCCAAGACCGGCGTGGAGCTGGTGTTCCTGACCAGCAAGAGCGGAACAGGTGACTCGAAAATCTATCAGACGCACAACCAATGGACGGCCGACGGCAAATGGGTGGTCTTCCGCTCCAATCGAGTGAAAGGCGAAGCCATGGCCGTGAATGAAGAGACGGGCGACATCGTGCAGGTGACGGAGGGCGGCTTCACGGGCATGCTCTGCGTGGCCCGCCAGTCGATGAACCTCTACATCATGCGCAATGCCAACGACAAGAACGGCAAGCGCGTGGGCATGGAAGTGGTGGAAATCAACCTGGAACGCCTATTCGCCGACTCAGAGGCTGGCAAGCTGAAGAGCAAGAAGAACTACGAACGCATCTGCGGAGTCATTCCCGCCGAGATGTGCAGCGAGGGCGACATGGCCCTGGATGGCAGCGAGACGTTTGCCTACTTCCGGCTCGACAAGGAGTATGCCCGCCGCATGCCCATCGCCGAGCCGATAGCCCCCAACTTTGGGCCGCGCCACATGGGGGCGGGGCCGGGTGGCATTGGCAAGATCGACCTCAAGACAGGCAAGGCCGAACCGGTGGTGGCCGTGCACTTCAAAGTGGGGCACATACAAGGCAATCCCTGGCATCCCGGCGAAGTCATCTTCTGCTGGGAGACGGGCGGAAAAGCACCACAACGCACGTGGATGGTGAATGCCGACGGCACCAACCTGCGACCCATCTACCGGGAGTCGGAACACGACTGGGTGACCCACGAGGCGGTCATCAGCGCCGACGAACTGGTCATCGCCATCATCGGCCATCGGCCCATCAACAAGGATGAGAAGAAGGAGATTGCCGGGCTGGAGTCGTTTGCCACCTCCGACGATTGGGGCCCCTCGGGCACCAAGGAGTATCCCACGGGCATTGCCGTGGTGAACATGCGCACACGCGAGCTGAAGCTCGAAGGACAAGTGAATGGCGACAACTTCTGGCACGTGGCTGGCTCGCAAGACGGACACTGGGTGGCGGGCGATGACTTCGCACGCGAGTTGTGGCTCATCGACCGACACACGGGAGAGCGCATCCTGCTATCGGCAGGCCACAAGACAACGGCACGCGACCACGTGCACCCCACCTTCAAACCCGATGGGACGGAGATAGAGATTCAGTCGGCCATGCTCAGCGAAGATGGGCGCTCCATGAACATCTGCATCGTGCGGCTGCCCAAGGAATTAATCAACCGTTATAAATAGCAATGCGCTACGGTTTTACGAACAAGGCGCGCACAGTCGAAAATTTGGAGCGCTCCAAATGAAAAAAAGGCGTTGACTTTTTGAAAAAAGTCGCGCTCCAAATTTTAGCAAACGATACGCCTTTCTCAACCAAAGGCTTCGAGGACTCCAAAAACGAGGCGGGAATGTTGTTATTCTTTGAACCATTGCTAAATATATATAATGAGAAGAATCTTCACAGCTTTGCTCTTCGCATGGTGCTGCACGATGGGTGCAGCCACCTACGACGTGCGCGACTTCGGGGCTGTGGGCGATGGCCGCCACATTGACTCGCCAGCCATCAACGCCGCCATTGAGAAGGCAGCCCAGGCCAAGCTGGCGGGGGCCGACGCCTCGGTGGTGGTGCTGCGAGGAGGCA
Organism: uncultured Prevotellaceae bacterium; assembly: GCA_902790625.1. GTDB lineage: Bacteria > Bacteroidota > Bacteroidia > Bacteroidales > Bacteroidaceae > Prevotella. The sequence goes on from CADASP010000024.1 coordinate 52,906, forward strand.
CGTTCCTCTGCTACAGCGTGCACCTGCAGAGCGGCATCACACTGCGCATCGAGGGCGACGCGGTGCTGAAGGCTGCCGCCCCCACCGACAGCGAAGGCTATGACGAGGCGGAACCCAACGACTCGCGATACCAGGACTTCGGACACAGCCACTGGCACAACTCGCTCATCTGGGGCGAAAGGCTGCACGATGTCACGCTGGAAGGCGAAGGACTGATTGACGGCAGCGACGTGCTGACACGCGGCGGACAGCGCAAGAGCGCCACCGGACAGACCACGGCCAACAAGGCGCTGGCCATGCGCGACTGCCAGCGGGTGACCATCCGAGGGCTGCGCTTCAGCAGTTGCGGACACTTCGCCCTGCTGCTGACGGGTGTCGACGACCTGCTGATTGAAGGTGTGACTGCCGACACCAACCGCGACGGCTTCGACATCGACTGCTGCGAGCGTGTGACGGTGAGGAACTGCCGCGTGAACACCGTCAACGACGATGCCATCGTGCTGAAGTGCTCCTACGCCTTAGGGTGGGCCAAGCCTACGCAGCACGTGCTGATAGAAGACTGCCACGTGAGCGGCTACGACGTGGGCACATTGCTCGACGGCACACACACCACCCAGACACAAAAGGCCCCCGACGGCGACGGACCCACGGGGCGCATCAAGTTGGGCACCGAGAGCAACGGCGGATTCCGACACATCGCCATACGCCGATGCACCTTCACCCACTGTAGGGGGCTGGCACTCGAAACGGTCGACGGGGCACCGATGGAGCACATCAGCGTGGACGACCTCAAGATGACCGACATCTGCAACGCTCCGCTCTACATCCGCTTAGGCAGCCGAATGAGGGCACCCGAAGGCTTCCGACCGTCAACAGTCAGCGACATCAGCATCAGCCACGTCGACATCGACGATGCCGACAGCCGCTACGCCTGCCTCATCGTGGGGACAGAGGGCAACAGGATCAAGAAGGTGAGCCTGAGCGACATTCATATCCGTTTCCGTGGCGGGCTGACCCTCGACGACGTGGAGCAGCAGCGAGGCAGCAACCCCTTCTTCTTCGCTGCCGATGGCAAGGCGGGCATCAACCGTGGCAACGAGAAAAACGGCTATCCCGAACCATCGGCCCACGGCATACAGCCTGCGTGGGGACTATCCATCAGGCATGCCGAGAAACTGACCTTCAACAACGTGCATCTGGAAACCATGAAGCACGACGAGCGAAAGGCCATAGAAATGCACGACACGAAAAAGGTGCGATTTAAAAAGATGACAACCATCAACTCACAGCCATGAATAAACGTCGGATTCTACTGCTGCTCTTGATTCACGCCTTGTGGACAGCAGCCTACCCAAACACGCAAATTGACAGCTCAAATGGACTGTCGAACAATTTCATCCTGTCGATGGCCCTCGACGGTGAGGGCAACGTGTGGGTGGGCACGGAGTCGGGACTCAACTGCATTGCGGGCCACACCATCAACGTGTATCGGCGCGAACAGCTGGGCATCCCCAACGAGAAGGTGATGGCGCTCTTCTACGACCGTCACCGCAACCGCATGCTGGTGGGCACCGAAATGGGACTCGTGGCCTACAACTGCCAGCAAGGGCACTTCGGAGAGCAGATGCAGGGCGACGAGCTGGTGAGGTACAGTTTGGTGAGCATCGCCGACGACCACAGGCAGGGTGTCTGGCTCATCTATGGCAACGGACAGATACAGCATCTGGACTGCAGCACCAACCAGGTGACGACGTTCCCCACCCAGGTGCCCGACTGCCGATGTGGCATGGACGACGGACAGGGGCTGCTATACATTGGCCACAACAAAGATGGCGTGAGCATCATCGACCAGAAGAAGGGCATCGTGGTGAGGCACTATCAGGGGGCTGAAGGGCTGAAGGTAGAGGGTGGACAGAATCTGCCCAGCAGCAACGTGAGGCGCATCGTGAAAGACAGCAGGGGGCAAATATGGATGGGCACCGACCAAGGGTTGGTGCTCTACAGGCCCGACACGGAATCGTTTGAGCTGGCCGACAATATTTCGGCGGCGGCGGGCGAGCGAGCCAACGTGTATGACATCATGGAGATGGCCGACGGCCACCTGTGGACGGTGAACGACGTGGGCGGAGTGCTGACCGACGACGGCCGACAGGTGGAGACATCGTCGCAGAACACCCGCTGCATCCTGCAGGATGCCTACCACAACGTGTGGATTGGCAACCACAGCACCGGCGTGGACTTCATCCCCAGCCGCAAGCCCCTCTTCCAGCCACTCGCCCTGAACGACGGGAAGGCCATGCGCGTATATGGCATCACCAGCGACCAGCACGACAGGATATGGGTGAGCAGCGAGGACGAGCTGAGCATGCTGCAGCACGTAGGTGGAGCGTGGAAGGTGGAGGGCCATTGGCGAGTGGGCGGCATGAAGCACCGGACACACTCGTTTGCACGCTGCCTGATGGCCGACAGCAAAGGCTACGTGTGGATGGGAATGGAAGACGAGGGCGTGATACGCTTCGACACACAGCGGCAGACGTTTGAATCGATCGACATCGGCTACGGTGGCTGCGACATCCACTCGTTTATGGAAGACAACGACGGGCGCACCTGGATAGGGGCCGAATTTGGCGTATGCGTCTATGACAAAGGCGTCGTCAGCCACCACGACGAGATGACACGGCTGGTGGGCAGGGCACCGGTGACGAGCTTCTACCGACTGTCGCCCACACAGATGCTGGTCACCACGCATGGCAGCGGCCTCTACATCGTGAACACCACAACGATGAGCGCCCGCCAGCTGACGATGGCCGAAGGACTGCCCACGAACAACATCAACCAAGCACTGCGCCAGGGGGCGGGCTTCTGGCTGGCCACCTACGAGGGGGTGATTCATCTGCCCGACATCGACGACCTGAGCCACTTCACCATCTATGACACCAAAGCCGGACTGGCCGACCGACAGATATATGCCATCCAGCAAGATGCGCAGGGGCGCGTGTGGGCCAGCACCTACACCGGCATCGTATGCCTCGACACCGTCACGGGGCGCTTTCACAACTATGGCCAACAGCACAAGCTGAATGCCAGCGGATTCATGGGGGGCACCGCCACCACGCTGAGCGATGGCAGCATCGCCTTCGGCACCTCCAAGGGTGTGTACTATTTCCACCCCGACGAGACCGACGCCGACGTGGAGGTGTCGCCCGTCAGGATTGTGGGGTGCGAAGTGTTCAGCCCCACAGGCGAAGAAGACAGCTCGCCCCAATATCTGCTGCCCCACGGCGACGGACGCCTGACGATGACGCACCAGCAGAACACGCTGCGAATAGCATTCGCCGTGGGCGACTATGCACAGGGCGACGATGTGGACTATTCGTACATGATGGAAGGGCTGAGCGACAAATGGTATCCGTGCGAGAACGACCGCGAAGTGATATTCCGCAGTCTGCGACCAGGCAACTACACCTTCGTGCTAAGGGCAAAGCTGAGGAGCCAAGACTGGGAGAAGGCAGCCACCACACAACTCGGCATACGCATCACACCACCGTTCTGGCAGTCGTGGTGGGCCTATCTGCTCTATGCTGCCCTGGCATTGGCCGCCCTGCTGCTGCTGATACAGCAATACAAGCGCCGCATAGCACTGCACAACTCGCTGGAGATGACGCGAAGGGAGAGTCTGCAAAAGCAAGAGCTGAACGAAGAGCGGCTGCGATTCTTCACCAACATCACCCACGAGCTGCGCACGCCGCTCACACTGATACTGGGGCCGCTGGAAGACTTGGCAGCCGACCGCAGCCTGACGGCGGGAAGCAGGAGAAAAGTGGAGATGATCAACAAGAGTGCCGGGCGGCTTCGCGACCTCATCAACCAGATTCTGGAGTTCAGGAAGACGGAGACGCAGAACCGCACACTGACGGTGGCAAGGGGCGACATCGGACAGTTCGTCAAGGAAATTGTGCTCAACTACAGGGAGCTGAACCGAAACCAGCAAGTGGACATCAGCTATCACCAGAAGAGCGACCTGCCCTTGGTGTATTTCGACTCGGAGGTCATAGCCACCGTGCTCAACAACCTGCTCTCGAATGCCGTCAAATACACCGAGCAAGGCAGCATCGACGTGACGGCCGAGGCTACCGCCGACAGCCAAATCAGCATCCACGTGGCCGACACGGGCTATGGCATCGCCGCCGATGCACTGCCACACATCTTCGACCGCTACTATCAAGCCAAAGGCAGCCACCAGGCTTCGGGAACGGGCATCGGACTGTCGCTGGTGAAGTCGCTCGTCGACTTGCACGAAGCCCAGATAGCGGTGCAAAGCGAGGAGGGCAAAGGCTGCGAGTTCATCATCACACTGTCGGCCGACAACACCTATCCCAACGCATTGCACAAGGAGGACAATGAGAAGGAAGAGCAAAACATGAAAAACGAGAAAGCTGCCGACGAAGGGGATGAAGGCACCGACGCACAACAGACACCCCTGCTGCTGATAGTGGAAGACAACGAAGACATCCGGCAGTATATCGTCGACTCATTGGTCGACGACTACAGGATTCTGCAAGCCAAGAACGGACTGGAGGGAACGGCACTGGCCAACGAGCATCTGCCCGACATGATTGTCAGCGACATCATGATGCCCAAGATGAATGGCATAGAGCTGACAAAGCAGCTCAAGGGCAACATCCAGACCAGCCACATACCCATCATCCTGCTGACGGCAAAAGACACCGACGAAGACAAAGAGGAAGGTTACGACAGCGGGGCCGACTCCTATCTCACCAAGCCCTTCACGGCCAAGCTGCTCACCAGCCGCATCAGGAACCTGCTGGCCAACAGAAGACGACTGGCAGAGCAACTGAGCAACAACGGTGTGGAAAGCATACCGTCGTCGAACACCGTAGCACAGGAAAACCAGCTCAGCCGACTGGACCGTGAGTTCATGGAGCGACTGAACAAAACCATCGAGGAGCACATCATGCAGACCGACATCGACATGGCGTTCCTCACCGACAAGATGGCGATGAGCCACAGCACCTTCTACCGAAAGGTGAAAGCACTGACGGGCCTCACGGCCAAGGAGTATGTGCGCAAACAGCGGTTGCGCCATTGCTACAAGCTGCTGCAAAGCGGCGACTACAACGTGACGGAAGCCGCCATGATGACGGGCTTCAACCAAATGGCACACTTCCGCGAAGTGTTCAAGAAAGAGTTCGGCATACTCCCATCAGAACTCACCAGAAAGGCCCCTCATTAAGTGAGAGGTGGGAGGTGGGAGGTGAGAGGTGAGAGGTGAGAAGTGAGAAGTGGGAGGTGAAGACTTTCCCCCTCTGCTCCCCCGCCCCTGGGGGAGGGGTCGGTGGAGGGGTCTGTAACCATTAGCAACTTTGATTCAAGGGAACATCAAATAGGGCAACCTATGTTCAAAAGCGGAACAGACCTGTCAGGACGAGTTTTGAGAAAGATATTGACAAAACGGCCATTTAACCCCTCCATAATTCAAAAATTCTGCGCGAGAAAACTTTTGGTCGAAAATTTTCGAATTTTGAGAGGGTTCGCTAAACGATTGTCATTCAATTGGTTTGACTGGATTTAGCGAAAAAAAGGCATCGCTGGCTTCAAAAAGTCAACGCCGAAAAAAAATTTGGCGTTGACTTTTTATTTTTTGGCGTGCTTACAAAACCGCGAAAAGGCACCAAATAGGGGCTAAAAACGTGCACAAAACCATGGTGTATGTGCAAAAATTTGGCTTTTCCCCCTCGGTTCTCCATCTGTCAAGGGTTGAACAATGCTCCCAAACGGGCGTTTTTCGCGCTAGATTGCCTCGAAATCGTGAACAAATTTTTCATTGAAAGATTTTGACATTCTTTCCGGTCTTTAGCCATCGGGTGTTCTATTTCGTAACAACTCAAAAACCTTTCAAGGTACGGTTGAAAAGACGGTAACGTTTTTTGAAGATTCCAGACGCTTTCAGCGTCTTTTCTACCGTACAGTACGAAACCTTTTTTCCTGTAATGATTATCCGCATATTAGTGAATAGTTTGGGACTGTAATAATGAGCGCAAAAGCCCCAGAGGGGCTATATTGTGGGTGGGGCGCTTTTACAGGGGCGATGCCCCTGCCTATATTCTGTCGCCCCTTCGGGGCTTATACGTTCATAACAATCGTCCTAAGAAACCGTTTTTTTCTTTGCAGTTTAGCAGTTATTTCGTATTTTTGCAGGTAGTTTATCCTTTAAGCCACCAAAAACAAACAATTACAGCCATGAACGTGCAGATAGAGACATCATGGAAACAGCAGTTGCAGGGAGAGTTCGCGAAACCTTACTTTGCACAGCTGTGCGACCGCGTCAGGCAGGAATATACCGCCGGCACGTGCTATCCGCCAGGGCGACAGATTTTCAATGCCTTCAACCTGTGCCCCTTCGAGGCGGTGAAGGTGGTGATCATCGGCCAAGACCCCTACCATGAGCCAGGACAGGCCCACGGGCTGAGCTTCTCGGTGCAGGACGGCGTGGCACTGCCGCCATCGCTCATCAACATCTTCAAGGAGATAGAGATGGACTTGGGCACTCCCCCACCCGCTTCGGGCAACCTGGAGCGATGGGCGCGACAGGGGGTGCTGCTGCTCAACGCGTCGCTCACCGTGAGGGCACACCAAGCCAACAGCCACGCCATGCTGGGATGGCACGAGTTTACCGACGCAGCCATCGCCGCATTGGCCAGAGGCCGACAGCACGTGGTCTACATGTTGTGGGGCCGCTATGCGCAGGGAAAGGCGTGGATGATTCCCAAGGACTGCAACCTGGTGCTGCAAAGCGTGCACCCATCGCCACTATCGGCCAACCGTGGCGGATGGTTCGGCCAGCACCAGTTCTCGCGCTGCAACCAGTATCTGCAGGAGAACGGGCTGACACCGATTGCTTGGTAGAGGAGTGAGGAGTGAGGAGTTAGGAGTGAGGAGTGAGGAGTGAGGAGTGAGGAGTGAGTGGTGAGTGGAGGATAGAACTGCAGTAGCCGCTCGGCTCTGCCGCTTGCTACCAACGGGACGCAAGAAATTCTTCACTCTTCATTCTTCATTCTTCACTTAAAAGAAATTCTTCACTTAACAACGCAGAATATGAGGAGGACATTATTAATAATCTTGATGGCACTGATGGCCGTCGTGGCATGGGCACAACAGCTCAGCGAGGTGAGCGGCACCGTGGTGAGCCAGAGCACGGGGCAGCCCGTGGCAGGAGCCAACATCAGCGGCGGCGGTCATGCCGTGGTGGCCAACGACGACGGATACTTCGTGCTGAAGACCGAAGCGAAGCCCGACCACATCACCGTGTCGCACGTGGGCTATCGCTCGCAGCGCATCGACATCGGCAGCATGCCGAAGGAGCCGCTGAAGATACGTCTGCAGCCCACCACGATACAACTGAACGAGGTGCTGGTGGTGGCCTACGACCCACACGAGCTGATGGCCAATGCCATCAGGAAGATTCCCGACAACTACAGCCGACAGCCCGAGCTGCTGCACTGCTTCTATCGCGAGACGGCCATGAAGCGACAGCACCACATACTGGTGGCCGAGGGCGTGGTTGACATGTACAAGACTGCCTACGGCACGGGTGTAGGCCGCGACCGTGTGGCCATACGCAAGGGCCGACGACTGCTGAGTCCACGCCACAGCGACACCCTGAGCGTGAAGGTGATGGGCGGCCCCATAGTGCCCGTGCAGCTCGACCTGGTGAAGAACCTTCAGTTTCTGCTGAACGAGGAGGAGCTGAGCTACTACAGCATGGCGATGGAAGCCCCCGCCATCATCGCCGACCGCGAGCAGCTGGTGGTGGCCATCCACCCCAAAGTGGCCATGCCCTACGCCCTCTACCACGGCCGCTTCTACATCGACCGCGAGACGCTGGCCTTCACCCGTGCCGAGCTGACACTCGACGTGAGCGACCGCGAAAAGGCCACGAGCCTGATGCTGGTGAAGAAGCCCGCTGGCGTGCGCTTCCGCCCCAAGGAGCTGTCGCTGCTGGTGGACTATCGGCAGGAGCAGGGTGTCACCCGCATCAGCTATGTGCGCTCCACCTTCCGCTTCAACTGCGACTGGCGGCGACGCCTCTTCGCCACCGCCTTCACCGCCTTCTGCGAGATGGTAGTTACCAGCCACACCGACGGCCCCGATGCCGTGCCCATCAAGGGGCGCGACTCCTTCGACCAGCGCGATGCCTTCTTCGACAAGGTGGACTATTTCCGCGACTCCACCTTCTGGCAAGACTATAACATCATCGAGCCCACCGAGCGGCTCGACAAAGCCATCAACCGATTGATGAAACGATGAGAATGCTATTCCTTTCTGCACTGCTGTGGACGGCCACTACGGCGCTTGCACAAACAGCGCCACCCACCGTGGACGACGCATGGTTCTGCGGCGTCGTCATCTCCGACTGCCACATCAACCAAGGTAGCGGACACGACGGCACCAGCGCCGAGGACATGAGAACCATCATGCAGCGCATCATCGGCATGGGAAAGGACGGCACGAAGAAGGTGAGCTTCAAGGCCGCGCCCAACCTGGTGCCGACGACGAGCATCATCTTCTGCCTCGGCGACATCGACCGCGACAAGGGCGACGATGCCAGCAGCGGCACACACAACAATTTTCTGAACTGCACCGCCAAGGTGGCCAAGGCGGCGGGGGTGCCCTTCATCTTCATCGCAGGCAACCACGACCTCAGCCCCGACTACTGGACGGGACGCAACCCCGACAAGGGTGCCACGCTCAGCGGCGCGAATGCCGACGAGAAGACCGTGAAGGCCATCACCGACAACAACGCTTACTGGAGCCAGACTGGAGTATTCGACGAGGACATCCACTATTTCAACTCTCACCCCTCACCCCTCACCTTTCACCCCTCGCCATTCACCTTCAAGTTCAAGGGTGTGCGCTTCTACTGCGCCCACACCTATTGGTTTCAGAAACCCTACAAGAAGCCCACGCTCTTCAGCAGTGCCACCTACTACGCTCCCGACGGCGTGATAGCGGCGCTGAGCACCTTCGTGGAGAGCCATGCCGCCGAGGCATCGGTGTGGATGCAGCACTTCCCTTGGCTGGCTGGCAGCGACTGCGACCGCTGGTGGCTCGACCAGAACGACGTGGGACTCTACATCCCCGCCACCGATGCCTCCGTCTATGGCAGCAGCACCAGCGGCATCGCCTACAACGACGCCACCACGGCCAACACGCTGAAGAAAGACCCCCTCGCAGCCATCATGATGAAGGCCGCCGGCAAGGTGGACGGCCAGGTGCAACACTTCTCGGGCCACTACCACCGCTTCGCCGACCGTACCTATACCAGCACCACAGCCCCTGACCATCGGGTGCACGACTACACCGTGGCCGCACCAGGCAACCCCCATCAGACGGACAACGCCTTCGTGGTGCTCTTCAAGCGCGGCGAAGGGGTGAAGGAGGTGGTCAGGGCCACATTCTGAGTCTCGGCTTCAAGCAGACACTACAAACGAAACAAAAAAGATGATGAATAGGATTCGTAGCATATTAGCATATTGGAGCGGCACCAGTTTGGTGATTCGCATCTTGTGCGGATTGCTCATTGGCGCCATGCTGGGCCTGTGCGTGCCCCATCTGAGCGCCATCGGCATCCTGGGCCTGGTGTTCGTCAGTGCGCTGAAAGCCATTGCCCCGGTGCTGGTGGCCGTGCTGGTGTGTGCCAGCATCGCCCGTGCCCGTGGCGGTCTGGGCAGCCGGTTCCGCACCGTCGTCACCCTCTATCTGCTCACCACCTTCTGCGCCGCACTGGTGGCCGTGGTGGCCAGCTTCGCTTTCCCCGTCGCCATTCGCCTCAACGAAGCAGCCCTGGGCGAGGCCCCCAGCGCGCTGGGCGACGTGTTCACCTCGCTGCTCACCAACCTGGTGTCGAATCCGCTGCTCTCCGTCAGCTCGGCCAACTACATCGGTATCCTCTTCTGGGCCATCATCGTGGGACTGGCCATGAAGCTGCGGGCCAGCGAGGTCACCCTTCGCGTGATGGGCGACCTGGCCGAATGCGTGTCGCTGGTGGTGCGATGGGTCATCCAGGCAGCACCCTTCGGCATCATGGGCTTGGTGTTCAGTAGCGTAGCCGAGAGCGGACTCGACATCTTCACCGACTATGGTCGACTGTTGCTGCTCTTGGTGGGCTGCATGTTCATGGTGGCCTTGGTGGTGAACCCGTTCATTGCCTTCTGCCACCTGCGCCGCAACCCCTACCCGCTGCTGTGGCAGTGCCTGAAGGAGAGTGGACTGAACGCCTTCTTCACCCGCTCGTCGGCTGCCAACATCCCCATCAACATGGCGCTGTGCAAGCGGCTCGGACTCGACGAAGATTTCTACAGCGTGAGCATCCCCCTGGGCTGCACCATCAACATGAACGGTGCCGCCGTCACCATCACGGTGCTGTCGCTGGCCGTGGCCCACACCGTGGGCGTCAGCGTGAGCATGCCCACCGCCGTGGTGCTCAGCATCATCGCCACGCTGGGCGCTTGCGGTGCCTCGGGCGTGGCGGGCGGCTCGCTGCTGCTGGTGCCCATGGCATGCTCGCTCTTCGGCATCGGCAGCGACGTGGCCATGCAAGCCGTGGCCGTGGGCTTCATCATCGGGGTGGTGCAGGACTCATTAGAGACGGCGGTGAACAGCAGCGGCGATGCCTTCTTCACTGCCGTGGCCGAAATGAAAAACCAGAAAGAATCAGAGAATGCTAACAAATAGTAACAAACCCCTTAAAACACATTGATTATGAAAGAACTGAAAGGAACAAAGACTGAGAAGAATCTGCAAGAGGCCTTCGCCGGCGAGTCGATGGCACGCAACAAGTACAGCTACTGGGCATCGAAGGCCAAGAAGGACGGCTACGTGCAGATAGCCGCCATCTTCGAGGAGACGGCCGCCAACGAGAAGGAGCACGCCAAGATGTGGTTCAAGCTGCTGGAGGGTGGAGCCATCAAGGACACCGCCTCCAACCTGGAGGCCGCTGCTGGTGGCGAGAACTTTGAGTGGACCGACATGTATGCCCGCATGGCCCGCGAGGCCCGTGAGGAGGGCTTCGACGAGATTGCCGAGAAGTTTGAAGGTGTGGCCGCCATCGAGAAGGCCCACGAGGAGCGCTATCGCAAACTGCTCGACAATGTGCGCCGCGAGCGCGTGTTCTCGAAAGAGGGCGACGTCATCTGGCAGTGCGCCAACTGCGGACACATCGTCGTAGGCAAGAAGGCCCCCGACGAGTGCCCCGTGTGCAACCATCCGCAGAGCTATTTCCAAGTGAAGGCCGAGAACTATTAATCCGCAATAGCGACCTACGCTTGACTTCACAGCAGGGGAGGCAGAGTGTTCTGCCGCCCCTTTTTGGGGGTGGAATCAGCAGCCACGAAACGCAATGATGAGAATGATGGAATTCAACTTTCTCAAGTCCAGCTGAGCGCGCCCCGAAGGAGCAATAAGCCCATAGCCCAGGGCAGCGCCCTGGGTAGGACGATGATGGTAACCTCGCCCTGAAAGGGCAAAAGCACTGCCCCGAGTTGACTCATCCCTATTGTGCTTTTGCCCTTTCAGGGCGAATGTCGGCATTTGCTGGTACCCAGGGCGCTGCCCTGGGCTATGTGCTTGTTGGCCTTTCAGGCCGTTTGTACATTGATATTCCATCACGTACAAAACTTGAATGATGGAATGATGAAATAAAGTTTATTTCTCGTCGTGAAATTCTCGTTCCACGTCGTGGTTTTATCATTCCACGTCGTGGTTTTATCGTTCCACGACGTGGAATAAACTTTTGCTACGGCTTTTTCAAACTTTGAGTCTGGTGTTAATTACTAATAACCAACGGCCGATTACTAAAAATGAACGTTAAAGATTCGGCCTTTTCGCAATATTCTGGGGCTACTAAGCTTTTAGTTTTCTAAATTGTTAGTAATTTTGCCCTCGCCAAACAAAAAGAGCAAAGCGTATGCAACAGAAGACACTGACCAAAGGCGAGATGCAGGTGATGAACATCCTGTGGGACATGCAAGGGGGAGTTTGCGTGGCCGACATTCAGAAGAAGTACCCCGAACCGCAGCCAGCCTACACCACCATTGCCACGTTTCTGAAAATCATGGAGCAGAAGGGGTTTGTGGAGAAGCGCAGGAGCGGCACGGGCAAGACGTTTGTGTATTCGCCGCTGCTGACCCGCGAACGTTACCGCCGCATGGTGATGGACGATGTGAAGGACACGTTCTTCGGCGGCTCGGTGAAGTCGCTCGTCTCTTTCTTTGCCGAGGAGGACGAACTGTCGCAGGAGGACATCAACGAAATACTGACCATGCTAAAGAACCGTAGCCATGCTGAATGACCTCATTTACTACGACCTGAAGGTGGCAGCGCTGATAGCCGTGTTCTACCTCTTCTATATGTTGCTGCTGGCCCGCGAGACCACGCACAGGCTGAACCGCATCGTGCTGCTCTTGGGCATCGGCCTTTCGGCGGTGTTGCCCCTATGCGTCATCACGCTACATAAAGCCCCATCCCCAGCCCTTCTCACAGAAAGAGGGGAGTGGCAACTTTTGCCATCGGACGCTCCAGTTGAAGAGCCTTATACCCCCCTCTCGCTGGCTGAAGGGACAGGGGTGAGGCTGGAGGGGCTTCTCGCCGCCATCCTGCTGGCAGGTTTCATCATCCGACTGATATACTTTGCAAAAGGCATCTGGAAGCTGAACAGGATGATTCGTAGCGGCGAACGGCACACGCTGCCATCGGGCACCCGCGTCTGTGTGGTCGATGCCCCCATAGCCCCGTTCTCATGGATGCAGACTATCGTGCTGTCGCGCGCCGACTGGCTGTCGCAGTCGACACCCATCCTGGCCCACGAAGAGGCGCATGTGCGCCATCGTCATAGCTACGACGTTGTGGTCGTAGAATTGCTCACGGCTCTGCAATGGTTCAACCCCGTGGTGTGGTTCCTGCGCCAAGAACTGCGCACCCTCCACGAGTATGAGGCCGACGCATCCGTCCTCTCTTGCGGCTTCGACGAAAGCCAGTACATCCATCTGCTGATGCAGAAGGCGACGGGTATTCAGGCCTGTGCCCTCGCCAATGGCATCGGCACCCAGAAAACTAAAAAACGAATACTCATGATGCTAAAAAAGAAATCGAGACGCACGGCATGGCTCAAGGCCCTGTATGTCGTGCCCATAGCACTGGCCTCACTGGCCATGACGGCCAAGACGGTTGTGGACTATGAGATGAACGAGCCAGAAAGCACAACGGCAGTGCGCGTATTTACCGACCAAAAACGAGGTGACGCCTACCAGATACGCCATCAACCTGGTGTACGCTTCTTCCGCAACGACGTGGAAGAGCAAATCCCTGAAGGTCGCAGCATTGCCCTCGAGGTGTCGAAAACCACCCTGCAGGTAAATGGCACCCCCGTGGAACGCACCACGCTCCGTGATTTGCCGACAGGCGACCTGAAAGAGATACGCCTGACGGAAGTGGGGCCAGACAAGTTTGTTTGCAACATGGTGACTGAAACGCAAAAGGGCAAAACGGTGTATATTGTTGACGGCAAAGAGGTAACCGAAGCAACTGTCAACAGTCTGCGTCAAGAAGACATTGACAATGTGAGTGTGATAGGCACAAAAGAGACCATTAAGCACGTCTTCGATGTTGATGCAGACAACGCCGTGATAGTGCAGACCAAGAAAGAGGGCGACGAGATGATTTTCGACCTTGTGGAACAGATGCCCCAATTCCCCGGTGGCGATGCGAAGCTGATGGAGTTCATCGCCAAGAACATCAAATACCCCGCAGTGGCTGAAGAGTGGGGGGTGCAAGGCCGTATCATCGTAAAGTTTATCGTTGAGAAAGACGGCAGCCTGAGCCACGTCATGGAAGTGAAGAAAAAAGCTACTGCCGAAGCGTCGGACATCACCGTTGTGGCTATGCAAAAGAACACAACCGAGCAAGAGCGCAAGAACGAAGAGGCCGAGGCCCAAGGCCTGAAGGCTGCCCAACAGGCACTGGCAGACGAAGCCATCCGCGTGGTCAATGCCATGCCGAAATGGACACCTGGCAAGCGGAAAGGCAAAGCGGTGCGCTGCAGGTTCACCATACCTGTGACCTACCGACTGCAGTAACCGACAACAACAACTAATTAATAACCAAAACGAGTAGTAAAAGTTAGTAAACAGCACCCGGGGCGATTCTGGAGGCCGCAGCGATGCGCCCTCCAGGATTTTGCCCGTTCCAATAGCTTTCGGATGTAGTGCATTAACATTGGCTCCAACGAAAAAACCTTCACGGCAACACGGTTTACGGTTGCTGTGAAGGCTTTTTCGGTTGATTTCAGCCTGCGTGGCAGTGGCCGAGCGCCATTACATGTCCTCCCACGTGTCGAGGTAGGTGACGTGGGTGACCAGATACTCATCCACGCCGTGCTTGCCGTCGGCACCTCCGATGCCGCTCTTCTTCATGCCAGCGTGGAAGCCCTGTATAGCCTCGAAGTGCTCGCGGTTGATGTAGGTCTCGCCAAACTGCAGTTCGCGGCAAGCCTTCACGGCCACGTTCAGGTCCTTGGTAAAGATGCTGCTGGCCAAGCCATACTCGCAGTCGTTGGCCATGGCAATCACCTCGTCGAGCGTCTCGAACTCAATCAGCGGAATCACGGGGCCGAAGGTCTCCTCGTGGATGATGTCCATATCCTGACGGCAGTCGTCGAGCACGGTGGCGGCATAGAAGTAGCCTTTCTCCCCTACCCTGCTACCGCCGCAGAGCAGCTTGGCGCCTTGCTTGATGGCGCGCTCCACCTTCTCCGTCACGCTCTCCAAGGCGCGAGCCTCCACCAACGGGCCCATGTCGACGCTCTCGTCGGCGCAGGGGTCGCCCACCTTCACGGCCTTCATCTTGTCGACCAGAATCTTCGTGAAGGCTTCCTTCACCTCCTTCTGCACATAGACGCGCTCGGCGTTGTTGCAAATCTGACCGTTGTTGCCGATGCGGCTGTCAACAATCCACTGTGCGGCACGCTCCAGGTCGGCATCCTTCATCACGATGGCGGGTGCCTTGCCTCCCAACTCGAGGCTCACCTTGGTGATGTTCTTCGAGGCGGCGGCCATGATGCTCTCGCCAGCGGCCACGCTGCCCGTGACGCTCACGATGTCAATCTTCGGACTTCCAGCCATCTCGTTGCCGATGACCGAGCCCTTGCCCGTCACGATGTTGATGACGCCAGCGGGCAGTCCCGTCTCGGCCACCACACGGGCAAACTCGGTGCAGTTCTCGGGCGTGAGCTGTGAGGGCTTGATGACGATGGTGCAGCCAGCGATGAGGGCGGCGCCAGCCTTGCGGGCGATGAGGAAGAACGGGAAGTTCCAGGGCAGGATGCCAGCCACGACGCCGATGGGCTTCTTCGTGAGCAGGATGGTCTCGTTGGGGCGGTCGCTGGGGATGATCTCGCCCTCGATGTGGCGGGCGAAGGTGGCCATATACTCAAAGTAGGCGATGGTGGCCCCCACCTCGATGCTGGCCCAGTTGCGGGTCTTGCCCTGCTCGCGCATGAGAATCTCGGTGAACTCCTGCTCGCGGGCCTTGATGCCAGCGGCAATCTTCAGCAGATAGCCGGCACGCTCAATGGCGGGCGTCTTGGCCCAGGCTTTCTGGGCGGCGCGGGCAGCGTCGAGGGCACGGTTCACGTCGTCAATCGTTCCTTCGGGCTGGCGGCTAATCACTTCCTCGGTCGAGGGGTTCAACACATCAATCCACTGGCCGTTGCTGCTCTCGCAGAACTCGCCGTTGATGTACATTTTCAGGTCTTTCATAAGTTAGTGTTTTGTTTTAGGGAAATAAATGGTGTCTAATCGTGAGCAAAGTTAGTCAAAAAAAATGAAACGACAAACAAATGCCAAAGAAAAAAACATACTGAAATGAAATATGACTGATTTCTGTATACTCAGTATTCAAAAGCACGAACCATTCAAGTAGCATCCGATGCGAAAAAACGGGGGTTTCTTTTGTTTTACGCTCAACTTTTCGTAACTTTGCACCGTAAAAGAATAGAAAGGAACATGAAACTGATTAGTTGGAACGTGAATGGCCTTCGCGCCTGCGAGGGCAAGGGCTTTAGTGAGGTCTTTCGTGAGTTGGATGCCGACTTCTTCTGCCTGCAGGAGACGAAGATGCAGCCTGGACAGCTTGACATGGCTTTCGACGGCTACGAATCGTATTGGAACTCGGCCGAGAAGAAGGGCTACAGTGGCACCGCCGTCTTCACACGCCACAAGCCGCTGCAGGTGACGTATGGCATCGGCATTGACGAGCACGACCACGAGGGGCGCGTCATCACATTAGAGATGGACGACTTCTATCTGGTGTGCTGCTACACGCCGAACTCGCAAGATGGCCTGAAGCGGCTCGACTATCGCATGCGCTGGGAAGATGACTTCCGCAGCTACCTGCAGCAGTTGGATGCGAAAAAGCCCGTGGTGCTTTGCGGCGACCTGAACGTGGCCCATGAGGAGATTGACATCAAGAACCCGAAGACCAACCGGCACAACGCCGGATTCACCGACGAGGAGCGCCAGAAGTTCAGCGACCTGCTCGCCGCCGGGTTCACCGACAGTTTCCGCTGGAAGCATCCTGACGAGGTGTGCTATTCGTGGTGGAGCTACCGCTTTCAGGCACGGCAGAAGAATGCCGGCTGGCGCATCGACTATTTTGTGGTGAGCGACCGTCTGCGCCCCCGCATCGACGAGGCCAGCATCCACACGCAGATAATGGGTTCTGACCATTGCCCAGTGGAACTAACAATAAACAATAACCGTTAAACAATAACCGTTAAACAATAAACAATAAACATTAAACAATAACCGTTGGCGGTCGCATGGCGACAACCAACGGTTATTGTTTATTGCTTAACGGTTATTGTTTACTTCACTTTCTCCACGATAGCCTTGAATGCCTGTGGATTGTTCATGGCGAGGTCGGCGAGCACCTTGCGGTTAATCTCGATGCCAGCCTTGGCCAGAGCGCCCATCAGCTTGCTGTAGCTGATGCCCTCGATGCGAGCGGCAGCGTTGATACGCTGAATCCACAGTGCGCGGAAGTTGCGCTTCTTGGTGCGACGGTCGCGATAAGCGTATGTCAGACCTTTCTCCCAGGTGTTCTTAGCTACTGTCCAAACATTCTTGCGGGCTCCAAAGTAACCGCGAGTGAGCTTCAGGATTCTCTTGCGCCTTGCTCTTGATGCAACGTGATTTACTGATCTTGGCATAGTTTTCTACGTTTTTTAGTGTTCGACAATAGGTTCTGGTTAACGGAGACACAACAGGTCGCGCACCTGCTTCATGTTGCTCTTGTCTACGATTTCGTAGCCCACCAAGTTGCGCTTCTGCTTCTTGGTCTTCTTCGTCAGAATGTGGCTGTGGTAAGCGTGATGTCTCTTGACCTTACCTGTTCCGGTGAACGAGAATCTCTTCTTGGCTCCGGAGTTTGTCTTTACTTTTGGCATTGTTTTAATTTTTAAATTTTTAATTTTTGAATATTAAATAGCGGTGGCAACGCATATACCGGGCGCAGCGCACCTTTTCTTTTATTATTGATTCCCGACTGGCGACTTTAGATTGCGGACTTTAGACTTTAGAAAACAGCATATTGCCGTCTTGTCGTCTTGATGATGAAGATTATTCATCCTCGTCCTTGCTCTCAGATAGCTTGCGCAGGGCCTCGGCACTTATCTTGGCGTTGGCCAGCAATCCGCCGTTGGCGGGCATCTCTGGGTCGATGTCGGGGGCGACGGCATCACGGCGCACGTCGCGCTCTTGTTTCTTCTTGTCGGTGGCCTCGGCATCGATGGCATCAGCCTGTTCACCGTCCTTCAGCCGTTCGCGGTCGCGAGCTTGCTGGCTCTTCTTCTGGGCGCCAGCCTTCTTCGGAGCCAGATAAAGGAACATCTTCTTGCCTTCGAGCGATGGCATCGACTCCACCTTTCCCACCTCTTCCAGGTCGTTGGCAAAGCGCAGCAGCAGCACCTCGCCCTGCTCTTTGAAGAGGATGCTTCGCCCACGGAAGAAGACGTAGGCACGCACCTTGTTGCCCTCTTCCAGGAACTCGCGGGCGTGCTTCAGCTTGAACTGATAGTCGTGTTCATCGGTCTGAGGTCCGAAGCGTATCTCCTTCACCTCCACCTTCACCTGCTTGGCTTTCATCTCCTTCTGCCGCTTCTTCTGCTGGTAGAGGAATTTCGAATAGTCGATGAGCCGGCAAACGGGCGGGTTGGCATTAGGCGAAATCTCCACCAGGTCTACTCCCTGCTGTCGAGCCATATCCAAAGCTTGTCGGGTGGGCATCACTGTCGATCCGCTCTCGCCCACGATGCGGACTTCGCGCACGCGTATTTGTTCGTTGATACGGTACTGGTTCTGTTTTTTGTCGGTCTTCATCAAACGGTTTTATCGAAATCGGCTGCAAAGTTACGACAAAACGCGGAAATGGCAAAATAAAAAGCGAATTATTTTTGATGGCACCATGTTTTTTCGTACCTTTGCACCACAAATGATTAACTGGAAGCTCATAGCCAAGATTTTGGGTTCGCTGCTCTTCATCGAAGCGTTCTTCATGTCGCTGTGTCTGGTGATGACCATCATCTATGGCGAGACCGACCTGCTGGTGTTTGTCATCTCCACGGCCACCACCGCTGCGGGTGCCTTCACATTCCGTTTTCTGGGCCATGAGGCTGAGAACTCGCTGAGCCGTCGCGATGCCTATGTGGTGGTGACGCTCACGTGGATGGTGTTCTCGCTCTTTGGCATGTCGCCATTCCTGCTTCAGGGCTTGTCGCTCACCGATGCTTTTTTCGAGACGATGTCGGGGTTCACCACCACGGGTGCTACCGTCATCGACGACGTGGAGTCGCTCTCGCATGGTCTGCTGTTCTGGCGCTCACTGATGCAGTGGATAGGCGGCTTGGGCATCGTGTTCTTCACCGTGGCGCTGTTGCCTTCGCTGGTTGGTGGAAGCGTGAAGGTGTTTGCCGCCGAGGCCACCGGCCCCATGCGCACGAAGATGCACCCACGCCTGTCGACCAACGCCAAGTGGATATGGAGCATCTACCTGCTGCTGACGGTGGCTTGCGGCTTTTCGTTCTGGGCCTGCGGCATGGACTGGTTCGACGCCACCAACTACTCGATGTCGACCACGGCCACGGGCGGCTTCAGCACCCACAACGGCAGCACCGTCTTCTTGGGTTCGCCCACCATCGAGTATCTGGCCATCTTATTCCAGTTCCTGGCGGGCATCAATTTCACCCTGCTCTACCTGATGTTCTTCAAGCTGAAGCCCAGTGCCATCTTGCGCAACTCGGAGTTCAAGCTATACATCATCACCATCGTGGTGGCCACAGCGGTGATTATGGGGCTGCTCATCACGCGCATGGGCTACGATGTGGAGTACGCGCTGCGGTCGTCGCTGTTTCAGGTGGTGTCGTTTATCACCACCACTGGCCTGAGCAACACCGACGCTGGCATGTGGCCCCACACCACGTGGGTGATACTGGGTCTGCTGATGTTTATGGGTGCCTGCGCGGGCAGCACCACGGGCGGCTTCAAGAGCATCCGCGTGCTGATGCTGCTGCGTGTGCTGCGCAACGAGTTTCACCACATCCTGCACCCCAACGCCGTGCTGCCCGTGCGCGTGGGCGGCCAAAACGTGCCGCAGGGCCGTCTGGTGACGTTGCTCGCCTTCTTCACGCTCTATATTGTGATGCTGCTCATCACGGGAGCCATCATGGCGCTGTCGGGCATCGACATCACCAACGCCATCACCATCTCGCTGAGCCTCATCAGCAACGTGGGTGCCGGACTCGACACCAACATCGGGCCGCAGATGTCGTGGGCCGACCTGAGCGACGGGCTGAAGTGGACCTGCTCCTTCCTCATGCTGGTGGGACGTCTTGAAATCATTGCCGTGCTGGTGCTCTTCACCCGCAGCTTCTGGAAGAAGAACTGACCAGCATCTTGCCATCCGAGTACAAGTGAATACAATAAAAATCCTGAGCAATAGAGATATTGCCCAGGAGATGATGTGTTGCGGCTGATGCCTTTGTTAGAACTCGGCGCTCTTTGGTGTACGCGGGAAGGGGATGACGTCGCGGATATTCTGCATGCCGGTGACGAAGAGGATGAGACGCTCGAAGCCGAGGCCGAAGCCGGCGTGCGGGCAGCTGCCCCAGCGGCGCGTGTCGAGATACCACCACAGCTTGTCGGTCTCCATGCCGCGAGCATTGATTTCGGCCATCAGCTTGTTGTAGTCCTCCTCGCGGACAGAGCCGCCGATGATTTCGCCAATCTGGGGGAAGAGGACGTCGGTGCCCTGCATGGTGGGCGCGGGAGCCACGATGCCACGATAGCCCACAGTGGCGGCGCCGCCGTCAGCAGAGGGGTTCTGCTTCATGTAGAATGCCTTGATGGCCGAGGGATAGTCGGTCATGATGACGGGCTTGCGGAAGTGCTCCTCCACAAGATAGCGCTCGTGCTCGGAGGCGAGGTCGTCGCCCCACTGGCAGGGGAACTCGAACTTGCGGCCATCGGCAATGGCCTGCTGCAGGATGTTGATGCCCTCGGTATAGGTGAGGCGCACGAAGTCGGTGTCGACGACCGACTGCAGCCGCTGCAGGAGCGACTTGTCGACCATGCGGTTGAGGAAGTCGAGGTCGTCGCCACAGTGGTCGAGGGCCCAACGCACACAGTACTTGATGAAGTCCTCTTCGAGGTCCATCAGTTCCTGCTGGTCGAGGAAGGCCACCTCGGGCTCAATCATCCAGAACTCGGCCAGATGGCGGGGCGTGTTGCTGTTCTCGGCACGGAAGGTGGGGCCGAAGGTATAGATAGCTCCGAGGGCCGTGGCACCCAGCTCGCCTTCGAGCTGTCCGCTCACGGTGAGGCTGGTCTGCTGGCCGAAGAAATCATCGTCGTAGATAATCTTCCCCTCGTCGTCCTTCTTCAGGTCGTAGAGATTCTTGGTGGTCACCTGAAACATGTTGCCGGCACCCTCGCAGTCGCTGGCAGTGATGAGCGGCGTGTGGAAGTAGTAGTAGCCATGCTCATGGAAATAGGTGTGGATGGCGATGGCCATGTTGTGGCGTATGCGCATCACGGCGCCAAAGGTGTTGGTGCGCAAGCGCATGTGGGCGTTCTTGCGCATGGCCTCGAAGCTCTGCCCTTTCTTCTGCATGGGATAGGTGTTGTCGCAGAGTCCGTAGATGAGGATGGCAGTGGCCTGAACTTCGCTGCTTTGCCCTGCGCCTTGGCTCTCTACGAGCGTTCCCTCCACGCAGATGCAGGCGCCGGTGGTGATGTCCTTGAGGGTGGCGACGGCCGAGCCGTCGCTTGCTGAGAAGGCGGCGCTGACGGGGCAGGTGGCAGGGTCGACGACTACCTGCACAGTCTTGATGGTAGAGCCATCGTTGAGGGCGATGAAATCCACGTTCTTGCTGCCTCGGTGCGAGCGCACCCAGCCCTTCACGCATACGGGCTGGCCATATTGAGTGCTGTTAAGCACGTCTATGATCTTTGTTCTTTCCATGATGAAGTAATGATTATTCGTAGGCACCCATGCGCAGACGGTCTACCTCTTCCTCGGTGAGATAGCGCCAGTCGCCTCGGCGCAGGTTCTTCTTGGTGAGTCCGGCAAACTGCACGCGGTCGAGCTTAGTGACCTTATATCCCAGCGACTCGAAGATGCGGCGCACGATGCGGTTCTTGCCAGAGTGGATTTCGATGCCCACCTGCTTCTTGTCGGTGGGGCTGGCATACTGCACATCGTCGGCACGAATCTCGCCGTCGTCGAGCTGCACGCCCTCGGAAATCTGCTTCAGGTCGTGGGCCGTGACGTTGCGGTCGAGGAACACGTGGTAAATCTTTTTCTTGAGGTACTTGGGATGCGTGAGCTTCGATGCCAAATCGCCGTCGTTGGTGAGGAGCAGCACGCCAGTGGTGTTGCGGTCGAGGCGGCCAACGGGATAGATGCGCTCGGGGCAAGCATCCTTCACAAGGTCCATCACCGTCTTGCGCTGCTGCGGGTCATCGCTGGTGGTGACGTAGTCCTTGGGCTTGTTGAGGAGCACGTAGACTTTCTTCTCGATGTTGACCAGCTGGTCGTGGAAGTGGATTTCGTCGGTGCGCATGACCTTGGTGCCCAGCTCGGTGACCACCTGTCCGTTGACGGTGACCACACCAGCCTGGATGAACTCGTCGGCCTCGCGACGGCTGCATACGCCGGCATTGGCAAGGAACTTGTTAAGGCGGATGGGCTCGTTGGGGTCGTAGTTCTGCTCCTTATACTCGATGCGTTTCTTCATGGAGTACTTGGCATTGGGGTCGAAGCCCGGAGTGTGCTGGCGGCGAGGCTTCGCATAGCCCTGCTGCCCGTAGCCCTGCTGTCCGTAGGGTCTTGGTGCATAAGGTTTGCGCTGCTGGTAGCCGCCCTGCTGCTGATAGCCACCCTGCTGCTGGTTGTAGCGTGGGCGAGGCTGATAACCGCCCTGCTGCTGCTGTGGGTCGCCATCTTGGTTGTAGCGTGGGCGCGGCTGATAGCCACCCTGCTGCTGGTTGTAGCGTGGGCGCGGCTGATAGCCACCACGCTGGGGGGTGTCGCCATCCTGGTTGTAGCGTGGGCGTGGCTGGTAGCCACCCTGCTGGCGCTGCTGCCCATAGCCATTATTATTATAAGGTGTACGCTGACGATAGGGGCGCTGCGGCTGGTTGGACTGCAGCGAGGCACCGAAGCCCTCCGGACGGAAAGCCTCTTCATCGTTGTTACGGTGATAATTGCTGGGGCGTTCATAACTGCCGGCATTGGGGCGCGGCGTTGTGTGAATGCGTGGGCGCGGTGAGCGTCCTGCAGCGGGTCGGAACTCACGGCCCTCACGGCTGTTGTTCTTCTGCTCGTCGTTGAGCTGATCCTGAGTGTTTTCGTTTTCGTATTCCATAATACATTATTAATAAATAGTGGGCCTCTCGGCTCTGGTTAGTTTTTGCGATGCGGGAATCGTGGCCTTCGATGGCTCAGATTCCAACATAGTTATGCGGTGTGACGGTGGCCATCTCGGCTTTCACCTCAGGGCTCACGTCGAGCGACTGGATGAAGCTGGCGATGGTTTCTGATGTTATGCGGTCGTTGGTGCGCGTGAGCTGCTTCAGCATCTCGTAAGGGTTGGGATAGCCCTCACGGCGCAGGATGGTCTGAAGTGCCTCGGCCACAACGGGCCAGGTGTTGTCGAGGTCGTCAATGAGTTTCTGCTCGTTGAGGATGAGCTTGCGCAGCCCCTTGAGGGTCGACTGGAAGGCGATGATGCTGTGTCCGAGGGGCACACCCACATTGCGCAGCACGGTGCTGTCGGTGAGGTCGCGCTGCAAACGGCTCACGGGCAATTTCTGTGCCAGGAAGGCCAAGATGGCATTCGACATGCCGAGGTTGCCCTCGCTGTTCTCGTAGTCGATGGGATTCACCTTGTGGGGCATGGCGCTGCTGCCCACCTCGCCAGCCTTGATGCGCTGCTTGAAGTAGTCCATGGAGATGTACATCCAGAAGTCGCGGTCGAGGTCGATGACGATGGTGTTGATGCGGCGCAGGGCATCGAAGAGTGCTGCCAAGTGGTCGTAGTTGGAAATCTGCGTGGTGTACTGCTCGCGCTGCAACCCTAAGCGGTCGGCAACGAACTGATTGCCAAACTCGCGCCAGTCGATGTTGGGGTAGGCCACGTGGTGGGCATTGAAATTGCCGGTGGCACCGCCAAACTTGGCAGCGAAGGGGATGTCGCGCAGCGTGCGCAGCTGCTCCTCCAGGCGGTAGACATACACCATGACCTCCTTGCCAAGGCGCGTGGGCGAGGCGGGCTGCCCGTGGGTGCGGGCAAGCATGGGCACGTGCTGCCACTCCTGGGCATAGTCGTGGAGCTGCTCGATAAGCTCTTCGAGCAGAGGGACATAAACCTGAAGGATGGCCTCCTTGAGCGAGAGGGGCACGGCGGTGTTGTTGATGTCTTGGGAAGTGAGTCCAAAATGGACGAAGTTCTTGATGCTGGCGGGCAATCCGCTGGGAGCAGCGGCAGAGCCGCTGCCTACGGAGAAGGCGGGAGCATCCATGCGCTCTTTGATATAGTACTCCACAGCTTTCACGTCGTGGTTGGTGACGGCCTCGATGTCCTTCACGCGCTGGGCATCTTCGGGGGTGAACTTCAGATAGAGGTCGCGCAGACGGGGGAAGAGCTTCTTGGGCACATCGGCCAATGGGGGCAGCTTGGCCTCGCAAAGGGCGATGAAGTACTCCACCTCCACACGGATGCGGTAGCGTATGAGTGCGTACTCCGAAAAATAATCGGAAAGGGCTTGAGTTTTTCCATGGTAACGACCGTCAATAGGCGAAACGGCCGTGAGAGCTGTCAGTTCCATCTTTTCTTCCTTAAACAAACTGTTGCGGACAAGCCGCAACACGCTAATACTCTAAAGTGGGCGTTGACGGATTCGAACCGCCGACCCTCTGCTTGTAAGGCAGATGCTCTAAACCAACTGAGCTAAACGCCCTCATGCTTTGCATGCACCTTTCATCGATGTTGCTGAAAGCGGATGCAAAGGTAGCGAGAAAAACGCAAACAGCCAAATTTTTTGGCCGTTTTTTTCGCAGAAAAGAGAAAAATGCCATCATAGACTAAAAAAAAAGGAAACATATTTGGCCGAATGAACTATTTTTAATAATTTTGCGCATGAATTAGACCCACAGGGAACCAAATGAACCGCTTCAAACACTTGTCACTGCTGCTGCTGACGGTATTTTTCCACACCGCCAGAGCCCAAGAGCCTGTTTTCGTCTACGAGCCTTTGAAGCCATTCAGCCATCTCGATTTTTCAGTGACCAGCGGCAGCACAGGAATAGGCTTTGATGTATCGACGCCCATCAACGACATATTCTCGCTCCGCGCCGGCTATGCCATCATGCCGCGCTTCACCCACATGATGCATTTCGGTGTCGACGTGGGCGACGACCCTGCCACGAGCCATTCAAAATTCGAGAGGCTGTCGGGATTGTTGGAAGAATTCACCGGATTCAAGGTGGATAATGTGGTCGACGTGAAAGGGCAGCCCACCTATTGGAACTGGAAACTACTGGTCGATGCCAAGCCCTTCCGCAACAAGAATTGGCACCTCACAGCAGGATTCTATTTGGGCAGCCACGAGATAGCCCGCGCAGTGAATGCCACGGAGGACATGCCCACATTGATGGCGGTAAGCATATATAACCACCTTTATAACCGTGCAGTGTCCGGCAATACCGATATGACCACTGTAGGTGAATCTACGCCTTATCTTGAGGAACTTTTTAATAAGATTAAGGACTACGGCCGCATGAGCATCCGCTTGGGTGAATACAAGAATGACGTGCTGTACGAAGAGGATGTGGTGGCTCCAGAAGGCGGTGTCATCATTGACGACCAGTTGTATATGGAAGGTGACATCATACACGCCAAGGGAGATGTGATGTACAAAGCCGGCGACCCCTACCGCATCGTTCCCGACGAGAACTCGATGATTAAGGCATGGGCCTATGCCAACCGTTTCAAACCTTATCTGGGCTTTGGGTATGGCGGACAACTGCTGAAGAACAATCCCAATTGGCATGTGTCCTTCGACTGCGGAGCCATGTTCTGGGGAGGTACGCCACAGATTGTGACCCACGACGGCACCGACCTGGTGAACGACGTGAAAAACGTGCGCGGCAAGGTGGGCGACTATGTGGACATCATCAAGAAGTTCAAGGTGTTCCCAGTTATCAACCTGCGCATCACACGAAGGATTTTCTAATCTTCTTTTTAACGGTTGAAAGCGCTTACCAAGAATAGCTCGAACTACGGCTGAAATTTGGTAGCGACCAACCGTACGCATAAATTTTGGTTGGCAGCGGCCGCTGCCATCATTGGCGGCGTTCGCTGCCATCATTGGCAGCGGCCGCTGCCAATCATGTCCCCGCCCGCTGCCAACCTAATCTCCTGAATGCACCTCATAGATTACGCTTCGCGTCTTTCAAAAAAAAGATCGTGCTACGGTTGAAAAAGATAAAACCAAATAAAACATGTTTTGGTGGTTTTATTTGGTTTTATTTGGTTTTTAAAAAGGCCGCTCTGCGGTAGATAACACTGGGAATGAATAATACAGCATAGAGAAAAATGAAATTCTTAAAAGTCATGTCCTCGCTCAATCGCAATCATCAGCGTCAGTTGCGCACACATGCGGATAATCATAATAAAAAATGGCGTTGACTCTTCTGCAAAGTCAACGCCAAATGATTAGTAAGGTTCCTTTGTATGTCAGCAGGTCGCCATCATCTATTGTTTCACCACGACCTTGCGTCCTCCAGCGATGTAGATGCCACGCGGCAACCCCTCGGTGGAGAGGGCCTGGCGGCGAACCAAGCGGCCCGTAGTGGTGTAGATGTCTACGGGAGCAGAGAAGCTGATGTGGCTGATGGCATTGGGCACCTGCACGGTGAGCTTGCCACTGACATAGGTGAAGGCATAGTTGCGAGCCTCGCCACCCGATACGATGATGTCGTAGACACCGGGACGAGCGTCGGCATCAGCTGCGGTGGTGGCCACGGGCTTCGTGATGAACACCTCCTCCGTGTCACCATTGCGGAAACCGTCGTAGAGTATTTCAAATACGGGGTTCTCCTCGCCCTGCTGGCGGGTGTAGCTGCCCACCGAGGCCGTGAGTGGAGCCTGCGTGATGGTGAGTGTTCCATCGACGAGCTTCAGGTTGGGGTAGTTGATGGTGCCTTTCGACACGATGATGTCGTAAGTGCCAGCATCCGACAGGCTGGTGGCCACGCAAGAAAGCTCGGGCACGCCCTCCACCTCACCACCAGAGATGGTGTAGGTCAGCTGTGGCACCTCATCGCCATAAACCATCGTGGCAGCATGGGCCATGATGACAATCTGGTCGGCCTCGGTGATGACAAGACGACCGGGCAGATAGGTGAACGCATAGTTGCGGGCCTCGCCACCCGACACCACGATGTCGTAGACACCGGGAGCGGAACTGGCATCGGCATCGGTGGTGGCCACGGGCTTCGTGATGAACACCTCCTCCGTATCGCCATTGCGGAATCCGTCGTAGACGATGTCGAAGACGGGATTAGGCTCACCCTGCTTACGCGAGTAGCTATCCACCGAAGCTTTGAGCGGAGCCTGACCGATGGTGAGCTTTCCGTTGACGAGCTTCAGGTTGGGGTAATTGATGTTGCCCCTTGAAACTACGATGTCGTAAGTGCCGGCATCAGACTGGCTTGTTGCTACGCAGCTAATCTCGGGCATGCCAGCCACCTCTCCACCAGTGATGGTGAAGGTGAGCTGTGGCACCTCGTCGCCATAGACCATCGCAGCATCGTTGGCCATGATGGTAATCAAATCAGCCTCGGTGATGACAAGGCGGCCAGACTTGTAGGTGATGGCATAGTTGGCAGCCTGTGCGCCGCTGACGGTGACCTCATAGGTGCCTGGTGTATTGTCGGCGGGAGCATTCGTCGTCAAAACGGGTTGGGCAATGAGCACCTGCTCGTTCTCGCCCAACTTGAAGCCTTGGAACACGGGTTTGAATTCGGGACGGGGGTCGGTCTGCTTCATCGTGTACGGTCCACCGGCACTGATGGTGAGCGGAGCCTTCTCGATGGTGAGCACAGCATCGACCAGCACCAAGTTAGGATAGTCGATGGTTCCCTTCGTCACCTTAATGGCATAAGTGCCAACAGGCGAGGCAGCAGTGGCATCGCACTGCAGCACCGGCTGTCCCGTCACGGAGCCTCCCTCAACAGTATAAGCCAGTTGCGGCATGGCATCGCCATAACCCTTGGTGAGGCTGGTGGCGCGGATGGTGATGGGATCGGCCTCGTTGATGGTCAGCACACCTGCAACGAAACTAATGTCATAGTTCTGTGCCGTGGCGCCGCTGACGGTGATGGGATACTGGCCAGGAGCTTTGTCGGCAGGCACGTTACAGGTGACAACGGGTTGGGTGGTGAGCACAGACTTGGTGTCGCCAACCTTGAAGCCCGAATAATCGACCTCGAACTGGGGCAACGGCTCGTTCTGCTTGATGGTATAGCTGCGAGCGGTGGCGACAAGCGGAGCACGAGTGACGGTGAGCGTACCATTGACAGGAGTGAACTGCCGATTGGTGACGCTGCCCTTGCCCACCACAATGGGATAAATGCCCACGGGCGATGACGGCGTAGCCGAACAGGTGATGGTGGGTTGGCCCTTCAGCGTGCCCGTTCCTGTCACGTCGTAATCAAAGGTGGGGTTGGCATCGCCATACTGACGCTGCTTGTCGCGAGCAGTGACGGTGACCACATCATTGGCCAGCTCGGCCTCATATTCTGCTTGCGAGAGAAGGGTCAGCTCATTGGGCGAACCGGCAGGAACAACCAGATAAGCCTGATTGCGGGGGATGTACTGAACATCTGACTTGACGAAGCCCAACTTGCCCTTCGAGGTAACGCCGAGCAGACGCATCGTGTTCGGGTCGTAAGGAGTAGCGTTGAAATGGAAACTCGACGGACTGATCATATCGACCGTGCTGTTCTCAAAATAGACACCTTTAAGAATGTTGTCCGAAGGGGCATTGCCACCCGATACTTCCAAGTTGAGACGATTGTCGGTAGCGGTGGCTCCCGACAGTTGCATGATAACGGGAGTGCTGGCAGCGACCTTTCCTGTGACCTCCTTCCAAACGGCAAACTCGCCGTCGACCTTCGTCACCACATAGCTCTTCATGTTCTCAGAGGCATGGGTGAAAGGGAAAGAAGCGTAGAGGGTGGTGAAATGCTGACCGCCCACCTGCACCGTGGAATTAAGTCCGAAATAATTGTCGGCTGTAGCACTGACAGGCTGCAAATCCCAACACATCAACGCCACGCTACCAGTCTTCTGAGTCGAGATGACGCCTTCAGGACCACTGTAGTCTTCGTCAAAGAGATAAAGGGTGATGCCCTGCTCGGTGGCCGAAGCGCGATA
Organism: uncultured Prevotellaceae bacterium; assembly: GCA_902790625.1. GTDB lineage: Bacteria > Bacteroidota > Bacteroidia > Bacteroidales > Bacteroidaceae > Prevotella. Next base: position 81,977 of record CADASP010000024.1, read on the forward strand.
ATAGGTTTTGCCCTGATAAGTGGTGGAGGTAAGTGTGAGATAGCGCCCCACCATGTTGTGGGCATCGGCACCTTGTGAGCGCAGATTGTACTGATTGCCATTGACCTTCGAGATGTAGAACACCGACCCAGGATCGTTGACCACTCGGCTGAAAGGGCTGATGGTGCGCAGAGCACCCACATCGTACGACGTCTTCTGATAGCTGAAACCAGTGGTCTTGTTATCTATCATGTAGATGTAGCGCGACGACTGCAGATTCTGCACACGATAATAGCCATCGCCACTGAGCTGGGCAGAAGCCTGAGTGGAGAGGAAGATTGCAAGCAGCGATAGTATAATTCGGTTCATAAGGATTTCAAATAATGTAAAATCCTGCCCTGCAACTTGCCGTGGAAGACAAACTGCGGGGCAGGATGAAAGATTAGCTATAAGCCGTCAATTACTCTGCGATACAGATGGTCACGCGGTTCTTGTCGTTCTCAGCGAAGGGCTGTTCAGTGTCACCCTTACTGTCGACGATGATGCGTGAACGGTCAACCTTGTACTGCTTCACGAGGCGGTCAGCCACCACGTTGGCGCGGTTCTTACCTAAGCGCTCGTTGATCTGTGCATTACCAGTGCCCTTGTCGGCATAACCGGTAACGGTGACCTTAGCAGCGGGGTTCAGCTGCAGATAGGCAACAATCTCGTCGAGCTTCTTGCCCTCGGTGGGATCGATGCGCGAGCTGTTGATGGTGAAGAACACATCACGGCGCAGAGGCTCGTGCTTCTTCTCAACCTCAACAATCTTGTCGATGTAGACGGGTTTCTCAACAACCTTCTCCTCGACAACCTTCTTCTCCACGACCTTCTCGATGACGCGAGGTGAACGGTCGAAGATGCCACGCGACTTGAAGTTGGTACCAGCGGGAACCAATACGGCAGCATCGCCAAGGTTGAACTTCAGACCCAGAAGGCCATTGAAGTACCAGTCGGCATTCTTTGCACGCTTTGAGTTGTAGCGGTCGCTCAGGGTGTTGGCCGAGAGTTCCAGACCAAGGCTCACCTTGTCGCTGAGACGGAAATCGGCCATCACACCAGCCTGACCCACGAAACGAATCTTCGAACCATCCCACAGATAGTCGAGGGGTGCGTTCATGGTGATGGCGTTGGGATAGTACTTGTTGATCTCAGCCTTTGAAACGGCAGCCTCATCATTGTCGAAGCCAATGTTGGCACCCACGCCAGCAAAGAGGCTCACATTAAGCAAGCGGTGAGGGTTCACTCCAAAGAGGAAATTCGAGATGTTGGCTGTGACATCGATAGTGGGAGCCACATACTTCCATTTCCAGCTGAACTCACCTCCCTTAGGATAGATGGAACCAGCCTTCGACTGCCATCCGTTCACTGCGAGACGCGTGCCCAGGACAAAGTTGAACTGATAACCCAGTGCCACCTGAACGTTGGGCTTGAGGAGGTCGCCGAACGATATTTCGCCAAGAGTGTGCTGTAGGCCACCCTGCACCTGTACGTACCAATGAGGATTGAAGTCATACTCCATCTCTTGCTCAGGTGCCTGTGCCGATGCTGAGACAAAGCCCAGCATCAGCATACAGGAAAGTATTGTTTTCTTAATATTCATCATATCAATTCTCCTTTTCATGTGTTAAGATTACTCACTAACCTTGAAATAGTACTTCAGAGTGAACACCATTCCGGCGTAGTCCACTGCACTGTAAAGCATCTCATAGGTGTAGCCTGCCTTAGCTTCGAAGGGGATGAAGCTGGTGAAGCCACCATCGATGACCTGCTTCAGGTTAGGCTGTGCATTAGCCTGGTCGAGGATAGCCTTGCAAGTGGCATCACCTTCCTTAGCGCTGGCACCATCCTTCGAAACGTTGGTCACAGCCAGGAACTTCTTGTAGGCGGGCGACACGATTTCGGCGGTGTAGGTGGTGGGGAAGAGGAGCATGCTGGTACCCTTGATTTGAGCAGGAACCTTAGCCGAGCGGCTCAGACGGCGGTAGCCATCCTGGCTCTTGATGAGCATCATGGGCTGCACATACTTGTTGGGGTTCAGATACCTCTTATAGCGATTGTAAATCTTGTCGAAGTACTCGCTGATGTTCTCCTTGGCCTTGTCGGCAATCACCGAAGGCTTGATGTCTCTCAAGTCGTTCAGGAACTGAGCGATGTCGTCGAGATAGAGGTTAATCTGCTCACGGATGTGATCCATCTCATCGGCCTTATCCCTGTCGTAGTAGTAGTTGGCCAGACGCTGCAGCTCCTCGCTAATGTCGTAGGAAATGCAGAGCTTCACTTTACCTGCGAATTCGGGATCGGGAACGATTTCAATCTTCACGCGCACATCGGCGGGATGAATCTGATGGATGTTGCCGTTGGAGTCGTAAGCGTGCCATGTGGGAACATTCACCCAAACCACCTTAGGACCAGCCTCCCAGAGATACATGCTGGTGAGATAGACATTGAACTTGGCCACGATGGCATTGGGGTTCACCTCGCCGTCGCCATCCAAATCCTCGAAGTCCTCAAATTCGATGGACTCAACTTCATAGTCGATGAAGCGGAGTTCGGGGAATCCGGCACAAGCCTTGTCAATCAAACGGTCGATGAAGTCCTCGGCCAAACCGAGTCCCCAAGTCATCTCGTCGAGATCCTTACCCCAAGCAAACGAGAGGGGCTTCACAGTGGCGGGACCGAGGTCATACTGCGACACAACGCTCTTGGTGCCAAACTCATCGGTCCAAGTAGCCTTGATGGCATTGGCCTGAAGCACGCGGCTGATGTTGGTGTAAACAGCCTCGGTAAGCTTGTGGAGGTCGAATCCATCCTCATAGCTCTTCAGATCCTTAACGGCATCCTTCAGCGACTGGATGTTGACGCGGATGCGGTTGCCCTTGTCGATGTCTTCAAGCTTGAAGGTAGCCTTTGCCTCATAGAAGCCATTGTCGCTCTGCTCGCCCTCGACACCACCACGAGTGTAGCCGTGCCACAGGGTGTAGTTGCTCTTCTTAAGCGGGCTCAGAGTGATAGGCATTGTAACATTGTTGCTGTTAATGAGCTCGAACTGAGTGCCGGTGAAGTCACGATTAGTGGGGTTGATGGTCAGATAGACCGTACCAGCATTACCCTCGGCACCGTCCTGGCTGATGAACTGCTGCTGAGCGGGAAGGTTAAGATAACCAGGAACACTCTCCAGAGCGCCAATCATGGCGATATCCGATGCATCGATGAGGGTGTGCTGATTAGCCTCAGGCATAGCATAGTAAGCAGGACGGTTAGTGGGGAACTGCAGTCCGTTGTCGCTGGTGTTGCCATGGAACGCCATGAGCACATTGCTCTGAATGCCTAAGGGCAGACGGAGCTCACCAAACATAGGATTGTAGGTGCCGTTCAGCTCGATATTGCTGATGAACTTAGCCATTGAGTTCTTCACAGCAGCCAGGCTAGAAGTGAGGGTTTCGATGGCATCCGAGTTCTCCTGCACTTTGCCAGAGAGTTCACCAAGATTATCATCAAGTTCTTGCAGTTTAGGCAGCACCGTATCGGCCATCTGATTCATCAAGGTAGAGATGTTGCCAGCGTTGATGGCGATATTCTCTGCGTTCAGGTTGATTCCATCCACCAAGCCGCTGATGGTCTCCAGCATCTCGTTGTGTAGTCTGTCAGCCTCTTCCTTGTTGTTTTTCACTATTTCGCTCAGAATATCCAAATCATCAAGGGCATTCTGCATCTCTTCCTTCAACACTTCCACGTCGCCAGCAGTATTCTCGGCCAGCTCCAGCAGATCTGCAAAGTCCTCCTGCAGATTAGTTATGTAGCCATAGTTGGTCTGAGCCTGCAGCCATGCCTCGTTGGCGGTCTCCTCAACATCTCCTACGCGGCCTTCGAGGATGCCGTAGTTGGTCTCCAGAGTGCCTACGCGACCTTCCAGCCTGGGATAGTCTTCCAACAGATTGTCCACGTCAGTGCGGAGGTTGGTGATATTCTGTTCGTTAGCCTTAGCTTTGGCCAAAGCTTCTTCTGCAATACGCGTGCCGACTAAAGCCGAATCCAAGGCAATACCAGCCAGCTTGTTAGCACCGTCAGCCAAGTCGTAAGCATCATTGGCGCGTTCCATAGCTTTCTTTGCCAAAGAGTCAGCTTTATTGATAGCTATATTTGCCTGCTGAATTTGATTGTCGATGTAAACAACAGCACGATTGTAGAGTGTATCAGCATAGACGTTTGCCTCGTTGATGGTTTTGTTGTAGTAGACATTGTCCATGCTGTCAACATACTGCTTCAGGCTCGAATTGAGGATGAAGTTATCCAGGGTCTGTGAGAGATTGCTTTCCGTGTTCTGAAGGAGATTGATGATGGTCTGCTCCAAAGCGGTAGCCTGAACGTACTGATTCATCTGGGTCAGCAGATCCTGCTTGATGGCATCAACTTCTGCCTTGGTGTAGTAGTCACCAAACATTTGCTTGATTAAATTCAGCAAAGAATCAATCTCAGCCTTGGTGTAATAGTTTGCCAACTCATCCCAAAGAGCCTTTTCCTTGGCATCAATCTCAGTCTTGGTGTAATAGATGTTGCCCAAACCATCTTTGAATGTATTGAAATCATTGATGGTTAGATAGTCGTTGAACTTGTTGTTGACATAAACTTTGAAGTCAGCGCAACTCTTTTTGCACGAATCCAGGGAAGTCCGCAGCTTTGCAATCATTCCCTCCAGGTCTTTCTTCTGCGTGACAAGCAGATCGTTCATTTGTCCTTCCAAGGATCCGATCTTTTCCTCATCGTAGTCCTTACAAGAAACCATTGAGCCCGTGAAGCCCACAAAGAGGGCTACCAAGAGCAATCCATTAATAAATTTCCTTTTCATGAACATAAAATTTATATGATTAATACTTATAATTTGTTAAATCGATACTATGAGTGCAATTTTCGTGGCAAAGTTAAGCATTTTTTCACAACCCGCCAAGAAAATCTCAACTTTTCTTTAAAAAAATATTTATATCGATGATTTATTCGGTAATTATGCAAGCCTTGGGGAATGTATTTCGGGGGTATCAGGCATTACGATGTGACAAAGGCGTATGGTTTGGGAAAATTTGGAGCGCTCCAAATTTTAAAAAGTCAACGCCAAATAAAAATTTGGAGCGCTCCAAATTTTGGTAGGTGATGCCCTATGGCGAAACGCCGCTGAATATCTACCTTACAGGTCGGGGCTTTTTATTCGAGCAGATGCTCGATGTCGCTTTGGGGCAGGATACACAGTATGGGCTTGCCGTCGGGGGTGTAGTTGGGATTGGAGCAGGCGAAGAGTTCGTTGACCACACGCTCCATCTCGTCGTTGGAGAGCACCTGCCCGTAAGCGATAGAGGTGTTGCGGGCCAAGCTGAGCGCCAGTGCAGCGCGCATCTCGTCGATGCTCTCGTTTTTGCCCTGCTCGGCTGCATCGCTCACCACATTGCGCAGCAGCGAAAGGGCATCGACCCCCTCGATGCCAGCAGGGACGCCATTGACAGCAAAGCTGCCGCCCCCCAGCGGGCTGACATCGAAGCCCATGAGCGCCAGCTGGGGCATCAACTGCTGCATCAGCACGGCATCGGCCTGCGAGAACTGCGTCATCTCGGGGAAGAGCAGCCGCTGGGTGCTGGCCGTCTTCTGCCGGAACCGTTCCATATAGCGCTCATAACAGATACGCACATCGGCGCGGTGCTGGTCGATGATCATCAGCCCCGACTTCACGGCTGTCATCACATAACGCCCTTTATACTGGTAGTGCTGGGGCGACTTCTCGGCAATGAGTGGTGCCGCTGGCTCTTCATCAGGGAAGAGCGATGGCATGTCGGGGTCAACTGGACTGCTGGCGAGCGGACGCTTCGGCTCCATAAAGTCGCCAATGTGGGCGTTGCCGCCACCTGAGGTGTGGAAAGGGTTGTAGCCAGGATTATAGCGCACCTGCGGACTGCTGACAGCATCGCGCTGAGGGTCGAAGACGGGGATGTCAGGGCGTCCCTCGGTGTCGAAGTCGATGGTGGGGATGTCGCAGAAGCGCCCCAGCGCATCCCTCACGGCAGCCATGAGAATCTGGTAGATGCCCTGCTCGTTCTCGAACTTGATTTCGGTCTTCGTGGGATGGATGTTCACATCGATGTCGGCCGGACTGACATTGAAATGGATGAAGTAGGGTGCCTGCATACCCTCGGCCACCAGCCGCTCGTATGCTCCCACCACCGCGCGATGGAAATAGGGATGGCGCATGTAGCGGCCATTGACGAAGAAATAGGTGGGTGCTCCCTTTTTCTTGGCCGACTCAGGCTTGCCCACGAAGCCGCTGATGCTGCACAGCGGTGTCTCCACCTGCAGCGGCAGCAGCTCCTGGCTGAGCTTCTTGCCAAAGACATCGACGATGCGCTGTTTCATCGAACCCGCCCGCAGAGAGAGCATCTCCTGCTGATTGCTGTAGAGCGTGAACGAAATGTCGGGATAGACCAGTACGATGCGCTCAAAAGCCGTGAGAATATTGTTCAGCTCGGTGGCGTTGGTCTTCAGGAACTTTCGCCGTGCGGGCACATTGAAGAAAAGGTTGTCTACCCGGAAGTTGCAGCCCACGGGGCAGGCCACCGGCTCCTGACTGACCACTCGCGACCCATGGAGGGTGAGACAAGTGCCCACCTCGTCGGAGGCCATGCGTGTGGTGAGCACCACCTGCGCCACGGCAGCTATCGACGGCAGGGCCTCGCCCCGGAAGCCCATGGTGTGAAGGGCGAAGAGGTCGTCGGCCTGACGTATCTTCGAGGTGGCATGACGCTCAAACGCCAGACGGGCATCCGTCTCCGACATACCGCAGCCGTCGTCGATGACCTGTATCGACGTGCGACCGGCATCGACCACCATCACCTGAATGTTGTGGGCACCAGCATCGACGGCATTCTCAACCAGTTCTTTGATGACTGAGGCGGGGCGCTGGATGACCTCGCCAGCGGCTATCTGGTTGGCTACGGAGTCGGGAAGGAGTTGAATTATATCTGGCATGGGTGATGAGAGGTGAGGGGTGAGGGGTGAGGGGTGAGGGGTGAGGGGTGGGTGGTGAGAGGTGAGGGGTGAGTGATTAGGAGAAGATAATAAGTAGCAGCGAGGCCAAGAGGATGAGCACTACGGAAAGCAGCATAGGTGTGCTGACGGGGAAGGCTCCCCTACCCTTCTGTCGGGTTCTTGCTGCGCTGAACGTCAGGTGAGGTGTCCCCGCTTGCGCGCCCGTGCCACCAGCCACTCGGTGCTCGGCCTGGGCCAAACGCTCGCGGTGCTCGTCGATATAAATCGGCTTAAGGCTGAACGGTCTCGGCTTCTTCATCATCTTTCTTCTTACTGCGCCAAATGAAAATGTCGTCCTTGGAAACGGGCCTCACGTAGTCGTACCAGGCGAAGCCATCAAGGAAGCGGTTCTTGGGCGGTATCTGCGACATGGGGTACATGGTGCCATCGCTCTTTGGCGCCCAGATGCGACTCAGCTTGCCAATGCTGTCCATGAACATGCGCAGCTGACTGGTCTCCATGTAGACCAGTCCCACGTAGCTGCTGTCGGCCTTGTCCTCGGGATAATACACCGTGACCACGTTGTCCTTGGCCTGTGCCTCGTGGATGCGCCCATCGGTGAAGAAGGCGAACATCTCTTTCGACGACACTTGGTTGTAGCATTTCTCCTCGCGCAACTCCTCGATGGAGAAAGCATTGTCGATGACGTGGGCATAGTCGATGAGCGAATCCTTCATAAACACCTGTATCACATCGCCCACCAGCTGCTGGTTCATGTTCCAGGTGATGGGGTCGGTGTACATTGTCAGACAGGAGTCGAGCGTGGAGTAGACAAGGGAGTCGCACACGGCCTGTATATCATTACGGTACGCGCGAACCTTATTATACGCGTGTAGGACGCGGTAGACGGAGTCGGTGTCGAGGTTATACGAGAACATCTTGATGGTGTCGCCATGCACGAAGAGCGAGTCGCGCTGCGAATAGTCGATGGCCAATGCTTTGTCGGTGCACATGGCATAGCCTACGCTGTCCTCATAGTGGCCATAGTCGCACATCAGGATGCTCTTGTTCACCGTGTCGTTGAAGACCACGTTCACGAAGGCTTCGCTGATGCCCGTCTTCCCATTGTGCCACAGACTGTCGCCCACGAGCGTACGTCCCTGATTGTCGAGTCGCGAGCGGTTGAGCAGCTCGGCCTCCTCGGTCACCGTGTTATAATAGCCCAGCTCGGAATAGATGTGACTGCGACCCGACACGATGTTGCTGGGGCCAACAATATGGGCCCGCTTCACCTGCGTGTCGTAATAAAGCGAGTCGGTGGTGAGGTGGAACTGCTTGTCGATCATGTCGACGGAATAGTAGAAGATGGCCATCTTCGAGTCGGTGTGATATTCGCCCCAATCGCTGGTGAGCGTGGTACCCCCATCGATGAGTTTGCCGCCATCTTGAAAATAGCCCAGGCTCCAGATGCGGTCGTAGAACAGCTCGTCGGTGTAGAGGATGGTCTTGCGGTGGCGCAGCACCACATTTTCGCGTGCCTCCAGCATCTGCTGGTTGCCATCGTAGTAGCCTTGCTCGCTGGTGAGCGAGAGGGTGTCGCCCTGCACCATACGCACATGCCCCCAGGCCTCAAAGCTGTTGCTCGACTCGAAGAAGTTGGCGCTGTCGCAGTAGAGGTGAGCACCATCGTGCTCGAACTCCACATTGCCTCGCAGCACCTGCGCATCGTTGTTGCGCCAGCGGTCGTAGCGCAGCTCGTCGGCATGGATGAGATACACCCGCTTGGGATTGGACTTAGGAGGAGCCGTGACGCCAGGTGCAGGGAGGGCCATGGCATAGCTGACGACGAGCATACAAAGCACACACAGAAGCATCGAAACGATGCTTCTGCCTGAACCTGATGTATGATAAGAGAGTCGCTTATCCACTACTAACGCTTCATTCCGAATGACGAATGTCTAATAAATTACGAATTACGAACTCCTAACTCCTAACTCCTCACTCGTAACTCCTAACTCCACACTCACCTCACCCATCCTTCGTATTCAAACTGGCAGTCGCAATACTGTTCATTCAGCCTGACGTAGGTGCTCTTAATCTTCTTCACCACCCAGTCGTGCAGGAATTCCGTGCGCCGGCGTTCGAGCACCAGGTCTTTCATCACCTGGAAGTCCTCGGTGATGCTGGCCTTGTGGCCGGGTATACGGTTTTTCAGTTTCAGCACGGCGCAGACGGTCTTGCCCTGTGCGTTCACCATCTGGAAGGGCGCTGACACCTGTCCAATGCTCAGCGTGTCGGCCACGCGGGCCACCTCCGTCGGCAGCTCCTGCATCTCGAAGCGCGACGACTTCAGCTGTCCCCGCTCGTCCTTGTTGGCCATCAATCCCATGTTGTTGCGGGTGTCCTTGTCGTCGGAATACAACGCCACGGCATCCTCGAAGGTGTAGGGTTTGTCGATAAACACTTGCTTGAACTGAACAGGAGGCTCAGCGTTCCTGATGCCGCTGGCAATGGTGTCGAGCCTGGCCAGCGAGGCGTTGATGGCCGAGTCGCCCACGACCGGCTTGCGCAGGATGTGGCGCACCTTTATTTTGTCGCCGCGCTTGTCCACCAGCTGAATGATGTGGAAGCCATATTCCGACTCCACAATCTTCGACACTTTCGTGGGGTCGGTGAGATTGAAGGCCACGGCGGCAAAAGCCGGGTCGAGCACTCCGCGCCCCACATAGTCCATCTCGCCACCCGAACGGCGCGAGCCGGGGTCTTCGCTGTAGAGCTTCGCCAAAGTAGAGAAGGATGTCTCGCCCTTGTTGACGCGCTCCGTATACCCACGCAGCTCGTCCTTCACTCGGTTGATTTCCTCGGCACTTACGCGTGGTGTCTGGGTGATGATTTGCACCTCCACCACCGTTGGCACGTAGGGGATGCTGTCGTCGGGCATGTCCTTGAAGTAGCGGCGCACCTCGGCAGGTGTCACGCTGATGTCCTGCACCAGTTTCTGCTTCATTCGCTGAATGAGCAGCTGGTCGCGCAGGTCGTCGTGCATCGACTGGCGTATCTGGCTCATGCTCTGCTTGCGATACTCCTCCAGCTTCTCCATCGAGCCAATCTGCTCCACCATGTAGTCGATGCGTCCTTCCACCTCCGAGGCGATGTCGTTCTCGGTGACATCCTTGTCGACGCTGTCGATGACGGCCTGATGCAGGAACAATTTCTGCACGGCTATCTGTTCGGGCACGGCGCAGTCGGGGTCGCCACTCCAGTGCACGCCTTCCATGGCAGCCTGGATGCGCGTCACCTCAATGTCGCTCTTCAAGATGGCCTCGTCGCCCACGACCCACACCACCTCGTCGACGATATTCCGCAGAGAATCATTCTGGGCGGCTACGCCATTGGCAAAGAGTGAGCAGAGGAGCGGCAACGCTATTGCCTTCCACACGTTTCGCTTCGCTATATTTGTTACGTTCATCACTTTCTTTGATGTCTTTAGGCGCATCAGTGGTTATTGACCGTTTTCAGCACATCGTCGTTCACTTGGAAAGCGTACTTGCGGCGCAGCTGTGCCACCCACTCCTTTTCAAGCATCTCCTGATAGTCGGCCACCACGAGTCCGCGCACGTCGGTGTAGTCTTCTGGGCCTTTCTTCAGAATCTTTCCATAGTGGGCATCGATGGGATAGTCTTTCAGGTGATGCACGGTGGTGTCTTTCTTGAACACGATGCTATCGATGAGCGCGTTGTCGCCCTGCTTGAAGATGCCTTTCTCCACGCGGATGCGGATGACAGAGTCGCCATTGAAGGTAGTGCGCAGCGCCTCGGCCCATTGGTTGAAGGGCAGTTTCTTCACGCAGTTGCGCACGGCCTGCACGTCGGCGGCATCCTTCACATGGTAGGCGATGCCCTTGAATCGAGGCTGGTCCCACTGGTAGTTCTTCTTGTGCTTCTTGAAAAACTGTGCCAAGCCCGCCTCGTCCTTGGCGGCCTTGTCCCACACCAGGTTGTTGCTGATTTCATAGAGCAGCAGCCCGTCGTGGTATTCCTGTATGAGATAGCGCAGCTCCATGTCGCTCTTCGACAGCTCTGCGGCCTTTGCCTCCACCAGTTGCTCCTTGGTGGTGTTGGCCTCCTTCGCCATCTGCTCCACCTTCTGCTGCGCAATGCGGTCGCGCAGGTTGCGCTGCTCCATGAACCTCAGGATGGCGTCGTGATGCTCCTCGAAGGGTTCGAGCATCTTGCGCTCCTTCATCAGGATGATGTGATAGCCAAACGACGACTTCACCACCTCTGACATCTCGCCGGGCTGCAGTGCGAAGGCAGCATCCTCATACTCCTTCACGAGCTGGCCGTGCTGCACGAAGGGCAGCTCGCCGCCTTGGCGTGCCGAGCCGGGGTCTTGCGATACGCGCTTGGCCAGGTCGGCAAAGTCGGCACCGTCCTTCAGTGCCTTGTAGATAGAGTCGATGCGCACCTTGGCCTTGTCCCACTCCTCCTGCGGAGCCTGCTGGTCGGCACGAATCAGTATGTGCGCCGTCTTGACGAGTCCGTCGGGACCGATGCGCTCCACGGTCTCATCGTAAATCTTGTGGGCCTCGGCCTCCATGTCGGCATCGGTGACGAGCATGGGCAGCACCTGCTGGTCGCGATACTGAGCAAACTCCTTCTTATACGAGCTGAGCGTGTCGTAGTGCGCGTCGAGGGCGGCACACACCTTCAGCTTGTAGTTGATGAAGAGGTCGACGTATTCATCAATCGATTTCTTGTCGATGACTCCCTCCGAGTTGTTCTTGTTGTAGGAATACTCAAACTCCGAGCGCAAGACGGGCTGCCCGTTCACCACCATGATGACAGGGTCGTTGGCTTGGGGCTGCGATAATATCGCAGCATAGGGAACAGCAGCGAAGAGTGCTGCCAGGAATATCTTTTTCATGATTGCAATAAGTGATTAATCGTTGGGACGCGAGTAGTTGGGTGCCTCGCTGGTGATGGTGATGTCGTGCGGATGGCTCTCCATGACTCCTGCACTGGTGATGCGCGTGAACTTGGCCTGGTGCAGCGCATGGATGTCCTTGGCGCCGCAGTAGCCCATGCCCGAGCGCAGACCGCCCGTAAGCTGGTAGATGACCTCCTGCACCGTTCCCTTGTAGGGCACGCGCCCTGCTATTCCCTCGGGCACCAGTTTCTTCGTGTCCTTCGTGTCCGACTGGAAATAGCGGTCTTTCGAGCCGTGCTCCATGGCTTCGAGCGAGCCCATGCCGCGATAGCTCTTGAACTTTCGTCCGTTGTAGATGATGGTGTCGCCGGGACTTTCCTCCGTTCCTGCCACGAGCGAGCCAATCATCACGCTGGAGCCGCCCGCAGCGAGCGCCTTCACCACATCGCCGCTGTAGCGCAGTCCGCCATCGGCAATGAGGGGGACGCCAGTGTCTTTCAGGGCATGATAGACATCGTACACGGCACTGAGCTGTGGCACGCCCACACCAGCCACCACACGTGTGGTGCAGATGCTGCCCGGCCCTATGCCCACCTTCACAGCGTCGGCACCGTTCTCCACCAGCAGCCGTGCTGCCTCGCCCGTGGCGATGTTGCCCACCACGATGTCGATGCCGGTGAACGAAGCCTTGGCTTCGCGCAGCTTGTCGATGACACCCTTCGAATGACCATGAGCGGTGTCGATGACGATGGCATCGGCCCCGGCGTTCACCAGTGCCTGCATGCGGTCGAGCGTGTCGCTGGTGACACCCACGCCGGCAGCCACACGCAGCCGTCCTTTCTCATCCTTGCAGGCCATGGGCTTGTCCTTCGCCTTGGTGATGTCCTTATAGGTGATAAGCCCCACGAGGCGGTTGTCCTTGTCCACCACGGGCAGCTTTTCAATCTTGTTCTGTTGCAGTATCTGTGCGGCATCCGTCAGGTTGGTCTGCTGATGAGTGGTCACCAGGTTCTCCTTCGTCATGATTTCCTCCACGGGGCGGTCCAGGCGTCGTTCAAAGCGCAGGTCGCGGTTGGTGACAATACCCACCAAGTGCCTCTCGTCGTCGACCACGGGTATGCCTCCGATGTGATACTCTGCCATGATGTCAAGAGCCTGTGCCACTGTACTCCCCCGAGGAATGGTGACGGGGTCGTAGATCATGCCGTTCTCGGCACGCTTCACGATGGCCACCTGCCGTGCTTGGTCGTCGATGCTCATGTTCTTATGAATCACTCCTATGCCCCCCTCACGTGCGATGGCGATGGCCATCTGGCTCTCCGTGACGGTGTCCATGGCAGCCGTCACGAAGGGTACGTTCAACTCGATGTTCCTTGAGAAGTGGGTTCGCAGTTCCACCGTCTTCGGCAACACCTCCGAGTAGGCGGGAATGAGCAGGACGTCGTCGAATGTCAGACCGTCCATCACGATTTTGTCAGCAATAAATGAAGCCATAAAAATACACCTTATTATATATATTGCGTGCAAAGGTACGACATTTTTCGCACTTTGCACGCAAAAACCTTCTTTTTCGTCTGTAAATTAATACGATTTAACCCTCCCGCCGTGCGTTGGGGCATCAGCTGAAAATGATGGTTTTGTTCTTGTAGGTAAGGATTTTTCTTTCGATATGCTTTGTCACAGCCCTCGAGAGCACAATCTTCTCCAGGTCTTTCCCCTTCAGCACGAGGCTTTCGGGCGAGTCCTTGTGGGTGATGCGTGCCACGTCCTGCTCGATGATGGGCCCGGCATCGAGTTCGGCTGTGACGTAGTGGCTGGTGGCCCCAATGATCTTCACCCCGCGCTCGTAGGCCTGGTGATAGGGCTTGGCTCCGATGAATGCTGGCAGGAACGAGTGGTGGATGTTGATGATGTGGTGGGGATAGGCCGCTATCATGTCGTCGCTGATGATTTGCATGTAGCGTGCCAGTACGATGAAAGTGACGCGCTCGCGGCGCAGCAGCTCCATCTCGGCCTGCTCCACCTCGGCCTTGTTCGAGTGGTCCTTGTTGACGGCCCACACGTGGAAGGGGATGTTGAATTGCTCGGCCACGTAGCGCAGGTCTTCGTGGTTGCTCACGATGCAAGGGATGTCCACGTCGTACTCACCGGCCTTCCAGCGTGCCAGCAGGTCGTAGAGGCAGTGGCTCATCTTGCTCACGAAGATGGCCATGCGTGGTCGTTGGTCGCTGAAGTAGAGGCTGAACTCCATCTGGTAGCGCCTGACGTAGAGCGTGTCGATATACTCGCTGATTTTCTCGCGTGGGATGAGGAACCCGTCGAGCTCCCATTGTATGCGCATGAAGAACATGCCGTCCTGGCGGTCCACATACTGGTCGAGATAGACGATGTTCCCTTGGTTGTCGGTAATGAACTTGGTGATTTCCGAGATGATGCCCTGCTGGTCAGGGCAGTGCAGCAGCATAATGGCTGTTGGTTTCATATTGCTTTTGAATTATTATTCGGTGAACAAACAGGCTGTCCTCAGTTGGCCATGTCGCTGATGAACTTGATGCGCACCAGACGTATATCCTCCTCTGGGATGTCCTGCCCGAACTCCCTGTAGGCGGCCTCCAGGTCGTCCTTCTCCTGTTCGCGGAAGAAGTCGCAGATGTCGGTCACGTCGTCGGGGTCCATGATTTCGTCGAGGAAGTAGTCGATGTTGATTTTGTTGCCGCTGTAGAGCACGATGCCCTCCAGCTCGTCGAGCAGCTCGTCGAAGTCGATGCCCAGTGCGTTGGCGATGTCGTCGAGGGCGATGCGCCGGTCGATGTTCTGCAATATCTTCAGCTTGCGCATCGAGTCCTTGGCTTTGGTGCGCACGCGCAGGTCGGTCTGCCGCTCTATGTCGTTCTCCTCGCAGAATCGCTTGATGAGCGCCACGAACTCCTTGGCGTAGGGCTGTCGGGTCTTGCCGTCGCCCACGCCCTGTATGTTCTTCAGCTCCTCGAGCGTCACGGGGTAGTATGTCGCCATCTGCTCTATCGACACGTCCTGGAAGATGACGTATGGTGGTCGGTCGAGCTTGCGCGACCACTTGCGTCGCAGGTCGTGAAGCATGGCCGAGAGCGTGGGGTCGAGAGCGCTGGTGCCCCCCTCCCCCGAGAGTGCGTCGTCGTCGTCGTTGAACTCGTGGTCTTCCACCACCATAAACGAGCGTGGGTTCTTGATGAACTTCTTGCCGGCGGCGGTCACCTTCAGCAGGCCGTAGTTCTCCACCTCCTTCTTCAGGTAGCCCATGATGAGCGCCTGGCGGATGATGGGGTTCCATATCTTCGGATTCTCGTCTTCGCCCGAGCCAAACTCCTCCAGCTCATTGTGGTGGTGGGCCACAATCTCGTCGGTCTCGCGGCCAGTGATGAAGTCGATGACATAGTCGGAGCGGAAGTTCTCCTTGATGGCCAGGATGGCCTCGAGGGCGATGACCAGCTGGTTGGATGCCTCAATCTTGGTGCCTGGGTGCAAGCAGTTGTCGCAGTTGTGGCAGTTGTCTTCCTTATACTCCTCGCCAAAGTAATGCAGCAGCATCTTCCGTCGGCACACGCTGGTCTCGGCGTAGGCCGCCGTTTCCTGCAGCAGCTGCCGCCCGATGTCCTGCTCGGCCACGGGTTTGCCCTCCATAAACTTGTCGAGCTTCTGCAAGTCTTTGTAGCTGTAGAAGGCGATGCACATCCCCTCGCCGCCGTCGCGCCCGGCGCGCCCCGTCTCCTGGTAGTATCCCTCTAAGCTCTTGGGGATGTCGTAGTGGATGACGAAGCGCACATCGGGCTTGTCGATGCCCATGCCGAAGGCGATGGTGGCCACGATGACGTCGATTTTCTCCATCAGGAAGTCATCCTGCGTCTGTGTGCGTGTGGCGGTGTCCAGCCCGGCGTGGTAGCACTGCGCCTTGATGTCGTTGGCGCGCAGCACCTCGGCCAGGTCTTCCACCTTCTTGCGCGAGAGGCAGTAGATGATGCCGCTCTTGCCGGGGTGCTGCTTGATGAATCGCACGATGTCCTTGTCGATGTCCTTGGTCTTCTGCCGTACCTCGTAGTAGAGGTTGGGGCGGTTGAACGACGACTTGAACTCCTTGGCGTCGACGATGCCCAGGTTCTTCTTGATGTCGGTGCGCACCTTGTCGGTGGCGGTGGCGGTGAGCGCAATCACGGGTGCCGCGCCAATCTCGTTGATGATGGGCCTGATGCGGCGGTACTCGGGGCGGAAGTCGTGGCCCCACTCCGAGATGCAGTGCGCCTCGTCGATGGCATAGAACGACACTTTCACCGTGCGCAGGAACTCCACGTTGTCCTCTTTCGTCAGGCTCTCCGGCGCCACATAGAGCAGCTTGGT
Organism: uncultured Prevotellaceae bacterium; assembly: GCA_902790625.1. GTDB lineage: Bacteria > Bacteroidota > Bacteroidia > Bacteroidales > Bacteroidaceae > Prevotella. The sequence continues at coordinate 98,303 of CADASP010000024.1, forward strand.
GCGCCCGCTGCGGATGTCGGTCTTCACCTGGTCGATGGCCGTCTTGGTGAGCGACGAGTTGAGGAAGTGGGCCGTGCCCTCGTGCTCGCTCAGGTGCGAGATGAAGTCCACCTGGTTCTTCATCAGCGCGATGAGGGGCGAGATGACGATGGCCACGCCGTCCATCAGCAGCGACGGCAACTGATAGCACAGCGACTTGCCTCCGCCGGTGGGCATCAGCACAAAGGTGTCGTTGCCTTCCAGCACGTTGTTGATGATGGCCTCCTGGTCGCCCTTGAAGGTGTCGAAACCGAAGTACTTCTTCAGTGCTTGCGTAAGGTTAGTTTTCTTGGTCATAGGCTTGCTTGTGTTATTCCAGATGCGACGTACCGAGCTGTTCGTTGACATACTCTTTCGTCACTTCAAATTTCTTGATTCTCCTCGATGGCAGGTCGAACATGGCATCCATCATCACGCTCTCCACGATGCTGCGCAGGCCGCGCGCACCCAGCTTGTACTCCACCGCCTTGTCGACGATGGCCTCCAGGGCGTCGTCGGCGAAGGTGAGCGTGATGCCGTCCATCGCGAACAACTTTATATATTGCTTCACAATAGAGTTCTTCGGCTCCACCAGGATGCGGCGCAGGGCGGGGCGGTCGAGCTGGTTCAGATGGGTGAGGATGGGCAGACGGCCAATGATTTCGGGTATCAGTCCAAACGACTTCAGGTCCTGTGGCTGCACATACTTCATCAGGTCGTCCTTGTCAATCTTTCGCACGTTCTGCACCGAGTTGTAGCCCACGGTGTGGGTGTTCAGGCGCTGTGCTATCTTGCGCTCGATGCCGTCGAAAGCGCCACCGCAGATGAAGAGGATGTTGCGGGTGTCGACGGCTATATACTCCTGGTCGGGATGCTTGCGCCCCCCCTTGGGTGGCACGTTCACGCTGGTGCCCTCGAGCAGCTTCAGCAGTCCCTGCTGCACGCCCTCGCCGCTCACGTCGCGGGTGATGCTGGGGTTGTCCTGCTTGCGGGCAATCTTGTCAATCTCGTCGATGAACACGATGCCCCGCTCGGTGGGCTCCACCTGATAGTCGGCCACCTGCAGCAGTCGGGTCAGGATGCTCTCCACATCCTCGCCCACATAGCCAGCCTCGGTGAACACGGTGGCGTCGACGATGGTGAAGGGCACGTCGAGCAACTTGGCGATGGTGCGCGCCAGGAGCGTCTTGCCCGTGCCCGTGGGGCCCACCATGATGATGTTGCTCTTCTCTATCTCCACGCCGTCCTTGTCGTCCTTGGGCTGTTGCAGACGCTTGTAGTGGTTGTAGACGGCCACGCTGAGCACGCGCTTGGCATCGTCCTGCCCAATGACATACTGGTCCAGATGGTCTTTGATTTCCTTTGGCTTGGGTATGCGCTGCACGGAGAACTTTTTGCTGTCACCCTTTGTCTGCTTCTCGCCATAGCCATTCTCAACGACGATGCGATAAGCCTGTTGGGCACAATCCTCACAGATGAAGCCGTTGACGCCCGTGATGAGCAGCCCCACCTCGCGCTCGCTGCGCCCGCAGAAATTACATGTCTTCTTCACTTCTTTCAGTTATCACTTTTCACTTCTTCACCAGCACCTGGTCGATCATGCCATACTCCTTGGCCTCCTCGGCTGTCATCCAGTAGTTGCGGTCGCTGTCGGCCCACACCTTGTCGTAGTCGGTGTGCGAGTGCTGGGCGATGATGGTGTAGAGCTCCTTCTTCAGCTTCTGAATCTCGCGGGCCTCAATCTCGATGTCGCTGGCCTGACCCTGCACGCCGCCCAGCGGCTGATGTATCATCACGCGGCTGTGGGTGAGCGCCGAGCGCTTGCCCTCCTGTCCGGCCACGAGCAGCACGGCGGCCATCGAGGCGGCCATGCCGGTGCAGATGGTGGCCACGTCGCTCTGGATGAACTGCATGGTGTCGTAGATGCCCAGTCCGGCATAGACGCTGCCGCCAGGCGAGTTGATGTAGATGCTGATGTCCTTGCCGGGGTCGGCACTGTCCAGATAGAGCAGCTGGGCCTGCAGCGTGTTGGCAGTGTAGTCGTCAATCTGCGTGCCGAGGAAGATGATGCGGTCCATCATCAAGCGGCTGAACACATCCATCTGCGTCACGTTCAACTGGCGCTCCTCCAGGATGTAGGGGTTGAGATACTGGGCCTGAGCCTTCATCACATCGTCGAGCACCAGACCATTCATTCCCAGGTGCTGCGTAGCATATTTTCTGAAGTCGTTCATAGTTTCTTTTTCCTGCTTTAAACAATTGGAAATACAAAATTAATAAAAAAAAATGAGACCACCACACTTTTTACGTTTTTTTTCGAAAAAAAAAGCGAATGCCTTGTCCTATCCTTTTTCTTTCCGTGCCGCGGGCATTGCCATTGGGGCATTTCAAGGCATCTGAGCCATGGCCCACGAGCACGCTTCAAGTGGGGGGGGGCGTTGACCTGCGATAGTGTTTTTTCATTCGGGATTGTAGCCGAAATGGTCGAGCTCCTTTTTCGACGAGCGCCAGTCCTTGTCGACCTTGACAAACACCTCGAGGAAGATGTGCTTGTCGAAGAATTTCTCCAGCGCCTTTCGGGCCTCGGTGCTCACCTTCTTCAGCGCCACGCCCTGATGGCCTATGATGATGCCCTTCTGGCTCTCGCGCTCCACGTAGATGACGGCGTTGATGTGTATCTGCTGCTCGTCTTCCTTAAACCGCTCCACCACCACCTCCACGGCGTAGGGAATCTCCTTGTCGTAGTAGAGCAGAATCTTCTCGCGGATGATTTCCGACACGAAGAAGCGCGCCGGCTTGTCGGTGAGCTGGTCCTTGTCGAAGAAGGCGGGACTCTCGGGCAGCAGCTCGTAGATGCGCTTCAGCAGCATGTCGACGCCAAACTTGTTTTTCGCCGAGAGGGGCAGTATCTCGGCCTTGGGCAGCAGCTCGTGCCACTTCGTCACCAGATTGCCTAACAGCACATCGGGCGACGCGCCCTTGGCAGCACCTGCAGCGCCCTTGCCTGCCGCATGGGGTTGGGGAGCGTTCTGCAGCTCGTCTATTTTATTAATAAGGAGTATCACGGGAATGTCGAGCTGCTGCACCTTCTGCAGGAAGTCGATGTTCTTCTCGGGGTTCTCCACCACGTCGGTGACGTAGAGCAGCACGTCGGCGTCCACCAGCGCACTCTCGCTGAAGGCCAGCATCGACTCCTGCAGCTTGTAGTTGGGCTTCAGCACACCGGGCGTGTCGCTGAAGACTATCTGCATGTCGGGCGTGTTCACGATGCCCATGATGCGGTGGCGAGTGGTCTGCGCCTTGAAGGTGGCTATCGAGATGCGCTCGCCCACCAGTTGGTTCATCAGGGTCGACTTGCCCACGTTGGGGTTGCCCACGATGTTCACGAATCCTGCTTTGTGTTTCATGCTTTTTTCTGCGATTTTAAACTTTCGTGCAAATTTAGAAAAAAAAATCCGAATTATAAGCCTAATGAGCAAAAAATATTTTTCTGACCCGCAATAATGCCGCCACCACGCCTTCCCAACCCACCGTAGGGACAGACCTTGTCTCTCTCCGCACCCACCGTAGGGGACAGACCTTGCCTCTCTCCGCACCAGCAAAAGTAACATCTCTCCTTTGCGGACAGACACAAGGTCTGTCCCTACGCCCCCGGAGCCACCCCTTGCAGGGGCGGGGGGAACGGCAGAGAATCGCGGTAGCAAATTCTTCACTCTTCATTCTTCATTCTTCATTTAAAAAGATTCTTCATTTAAAAAGATTTTTCACTCTTCATTTAAAAAGTACAGAAATCGGGCAACGGTTTTTCTATCCGTTGCGCTTTTGTTCGTTTTTGTCTCAAATAGCATTTTTCGGAACAAAAACACTTGCAATTTAATCGATTTATTACTATTTTTGCGAAAAATTCATCAAACCATGAGAACGAAAAACATTTTCCTCATCATCGCCGCCAGTCTGTTGGCCATGTCATTGCGGGCTGCCGATGCCTTTGTCAACTTCCAACGTGGCGACTGGCAGCTCAATGCCGGAGGCCGTATCAGCATCTGCGTGAGCGACGCCGACCAGCGCGGCGTGCGCCTGGCAGCACAGAACCTTGTCAACGACCTGAAAGCGGTGTGCGGAGCCAACGTGGCCATCACCGCCGACGCTGCGTCGGCACAGATCGTGGTGGGCACCGTGGGCAGCGTGCCAGCCGTGAAAACCCTGGAGCCACAGCTGCGCGGCAAGCACGAGCAGTACATCATCGACGCACGCCAAGGGCAGCTCGTCATCGCGGGCAGCGACCGCCGAGGCACCATCTACGGCATCTACGAGCTGAGCCAGCAGATAGGCGTGTCACCCTGGTACTACTGGGCCGACGCACCCATAGAGCACCACGACAAGCTCTACGTGAAGAACGGCTCCTACACCGACGGCGAACCAGCCGTGCGATGGCGAGGACTATTCCTCAACGACGAGGCACCCTGCCTCACCGGATGGGTGAAGAACACCTTCGGCACCGACTATGGCGACCACCACTTCTATGCAAAGGTGTTTGAACTCATCCTCCGCCTGAAGGGCAACATGCTCTGGCCTGCCATGTGGGGATGGGCATTCTATGCCGACGACCCGCAGAACTCGAAGACCGCCGACGAGATGGGCGTCATCATAGGCACCAGCCACCACGAGCCTATGGCACGCAACCACCAGGAGTATGCACGCAACCGACAGCAGTGGGGGGCATGGAACTACCAGACGAACAAGGAGAAGCTCGACCAGTTCTTCCGCGAGGGCATAGAGCGCATGAAGGGCACCGACGACATCGTGACCATCGGCATGCGCGGCGACGGCGACGAGGCCATGAGCGCCGAGGCCGACACCCGACTGCTGGAGAGCATCATCGACAACCAGCGGCGCATCATCAAGCAGGTGACACGCCGACCGGCCAAGGAGACACCACAGGTGTGGGCATTATATAAAGAGGTGCAGGACTACTACGACGCCGGACTGCGCGTGCCCGACGACGTATGCGTGCTCATCAGCGACGACAACTGGGGCGACATACGCCGCGTGCCCACCGTAGAGGAGCGCCGGCGCAAGGGCGGATGGGGCATCTACTACCACGTGGACTACGTGGGCGCGCCCCGCAACTCGAAGTGGCTCAACGTGACGCAGACCCAACAGATGTTCGAACAGCTGTCGCTGGCCTACGACTTCGGCATACAGCAGCTGTGGATACTGAACGTGGGCGACCTGAAGCCCATGGAATACCCCATCCAGCTGTTCATGGACATGGCATGGAACCCCAAAGCCCACGCCCTGCCCACCATCATCGACCACACCCGCCAGTTCTTCCTCCGTTCAGTATTCAGTGGTATCGCCACTGAAAACCAAGCCCTGGCCGCAGAGGCCGCCGACATCTACAACCAGAACTGCCAGTACATGGGCCGCGTGACGCCCGAGATGCTCGACGCACAGACCTACAACGTGGCCACGGGCGAGTGGAAGCAGGTGGCCGACGAGTATCAGCGACTGGAGGCGCGCGCCCTGCGGCTCTACATGCAGGTGCCCCAGGCCAGCCGCGACGCCTTCCGTCAGGTGCTCCTCTTCCCCGTGCAGGCCATGGCCAACCTCTGCGACATGTACTACGCACAAGCCATGAACCAATACATGGCCAAGCGACACAACCCCGATGCCAACCAGTGGGCCGACAAGGTGAAGGAGTGCTTCCAGCGCGACTCGCTGCTCTGCGCCGACTACAACAACGACATTGCCGGAGGCAAATGGCGAGGCATGATGACGCAGAAGCACATCGGATACCGCTCGTGGAACGACAACTTCCGCCGCGACATGCTGCCCAGCACGCAGAGGGTGGAAGCCACAGCAGGAGGATGCGTCTTCGAGGCCGACAAGCGGGGCTACGTGGCCATGGAGGCCGAGCACTACTTCGAGGCCAACGCTGCCGAGGGCACGCAATGGACCGTCTACCCCTACTACGGGCGCACACGCAGCGCAGTGGCACTGACACCCTACACCAACGCCGTGGGCGATGCTATCCTCAGCTACTGCTTCCAGATGCCCGCCGACGCGCCACAGAAAGTGAAGGTGCACGTGGTGGTGAAGTCGACACTCGACTTCCTCAACGTGGGCGGATTCGAGTATGCTGTCAGCCTCGACGGCTCAGAGCCGCAGGTGGTGAACTTCAACAAGACGCTCGTCGACCGCCAGCCCTACCAGTACTCAGTGTTCTATCCCACCATCGCGCGCCGCGTGGTGGAGAACGTGGTGGAGCTGCCAGTGACAACACAGCAGCGCCACACGCTGACCATCAGCCCGCGCCATCCCGGCATCGTCTTCGAGAAGATTGTCGTCGACTACGGTGGTTACCAGCCCCAGTACCTCTTCGGCACAGAGAGCGACTTCACCAAGGGCAAATAAAGAATCCCCAAAGGGGCGACGCAAGACGATGGTGAGCACCAATCGTCCAGGCAGGGGCAGCGCCCCTGCCTGTATTCCGCCGCCCCTCCGGGGCTTCTGATGCGAAGCCCTAAAGCATGCAAATGGCATTCAGAGCCATTTAAAAACTGTCCCACTTCATTTCGACCTGTACAGTTGAAAACACGCTTTTAGCGTCTGGAATCTTCAAAAAACGCCACCGTCTTTTCAATCGTACAGTTTGAAAACAACAAAAAACAATGCGCAGCCACTCCCCTCCCCTCAAGGGGAGGGGTAGGGGTGGGGTCTGTATATTATTCACTCGCAAGATGTTAGAGACCCCACCCCTGGCCCCTCCCCTTGAGGGGAGGGGAGCGGCTGCGCTTTTTTTTGCTGCTTTTTAGTGGAGAAGGGTTTTCTTGTTTTATTTGGTTTTTGAAAGACGCGAAGCGTAACCACGCTCGGTCGGAATCCAGCCGAGTGTTTCGAATGGTTAATTACCGTTTAAGACAGGAGAAAAATTGTGAAGGGATGTGAAATGAAAATTTTTGATTTTTTACAAAATAAAATTTCATTCTGGAACGGGAAGGGCACACTTTCGGCGGTTTGTGCAGGGTTGAGAGGCGAGGGAAAAGAGACGTTTAAGGCGATTTTTGCACATCAGAGGCGGTTTTGTGCAGTTTTTTAGACGATTTTGGGGCCGATTTTCGTTTCTGTAAGCACGCCCTATCAGAAAAAGGCAACGCCAAATTTTTCTGCGGCGTTGACTTTTTCGAGCCAACGAAGGGGTATTTATGGCATTTTAAGACTAATCGACTGAAAGACAGCCATTTGACAAACCCTCTCAAAACTCGCGTTTTTACGGCCAAAAGTTTTCTCGTGGAAAATTCTCGAAATATGAGGGTCTTTAGCGGTTTTGGGGAGGCATCCGTTTTAATATATTTTTAATTTTCAGGGTGGTCTCTCGCAGAGTAATGATTTAGCCTTAAATTGAAGTCAATACAACCAATTTTTGCGGTACGGTTGACCCAGCGGGGCAAGCCAATGAGATGATGAGAAATGCGAGGTATGGTTGAAAGGAAACAAAACTCACTTATTCGTACCTTTGGCTATCGCCGAAGGTACTCTCGCTCGGAAGAAGCAAAAGAAAAGCGAGCTTTTCTTTTGCTTTTCCCTCGCTTATTCGTACCTTTGCACCTATGAAGCGACACATTATTTATATATATGCCCTCGCGGCCCTGCTGCTGGCTGGTTGCAACGCCAGCCGCCACCGCGACATGCTCGCCCAACTCGAAGAGCTGGAGCGCCAGAACGTGGCCGACAGCTTGATGACCAACGACTCGCTGGCACAGGCCCTCACCGAATACTTCGACCGCCACGGCACGCCCAACGAGCAGCTGCGCGCACATTACATCCTCGGACGCACCTACGCAGACTTGGGCGAGGCACCAGCCGCCGTCCAGGCCTATCTTGATGCTGCTGAACGCGCTGACACTACAGCCAGTGACTGCGACTGGGCAAAAATCAGCCGTGTATACGGACAGATGGGCGATGTTTACTATCGACAAGAACTCATGAATGACTGTTTTGACGGTTTCAACCTTTCAGAAGCTTATGCATGGAAAGCAGGTGACACCATCCAAGCACTGAACATGGGGATTCACAAAGTGTCTGTCTTGTTAAGACTTCACCAGGATGATGCAGCAATGCGTCTTTTTGATTATTATTTTGATAGAATACAGGTGATGCTGGGGATTGAAACGGCAGCCAAGTACGGAGTGATACCAATTAAAGCATTGTTGAAGAAAGGAGATACTGATAAAGCACGACGATATCTGGACCTATATGAGAAAATTTCAGGCTATGTAGATTCTGCTGGCTTTGTCGGCAAAGGGCGTGAAGTGTTTTATTATTACAAAGGTGCCTATTATCTTAAATGTGGTCAATACGACTCTGCCGATAATTGCTTCCGCCGGGAGCTTCGAGAGGGGAAGGACTTCTTCAATCAGAACATGGCGGCAAATGGCTTAGCACGTCTCTATCTGCAAACCCATCAAACAGACTCTTCTGCCAAATACGCCATGTTTAGCTACGATATGATGGACTCCGTCTATGCCCGCATGGCAACAAAAGAGGTGGAGCGGACTGCCGCGTTATTCAGATACACCCGCTACCAGCAGAAGGCCTTGCAAGAGCAGGAAAATGCAGCCCGTGAGAGGGCAGGACGTACACGCTTGGGGTATTTGCTGTTGTTCATTGTGGCTGT
>CADASP010000025.1 GCA_902790625.1 uncultured Prevotellaceae bacterium
GGAGGGGGTCATCCCCTCGTTCTATGGCACGCTGAACACGCCCGATGGCATGTTGAGGCCTATAGAATATGAGGTGTGCCTATTGACACGCGCGTTCTTTTCCCCAGCAGAAATCGGAAAATTGTTGGACAGAAACTATGCTTACATCGCTAATCTCAGGCGGCGCATCCTGAAGAAAAGGTTTGGCATCGAAGGGTTGCCAAAGGATTTGGACGCCCTTATCTTGAATACATATTAGCACTGGAATTATATTACCAGCAAATTTTGAAAGCAATTTTTGGGGGAAATAATTTGGTGGAATGGCAGAAAAGACCTATATTTGCAGCGAGAATGCGAGAAGAGTTAATCATCATATAAAAAAAACATATAAAGCATACGACTGAAACCAAAGAACTTAGCTTGGCTGCTGACAGTGGGCTGCAGCAGCGGCAGAATCAAGTAAATAAGCATTAACTAAAAAACCAAGAGTATGAAAAGGATTATTACTTTGGCATTGTTTGCCATGTTGCTGAACATCAGCGCAAGCGCGTTCTATCCAGCTTTCGACTTTCGCTATGGGCGTGTGACCTACCCCCAAGCCGTGATGGACATAGAGCATGATGCCGACCATATCTACGTGGCCAAGCTCGATGGTTTGGTGGTGATAGACAAGGCCACTGGCGAGAAGACCATCTACAGCTCCCAGCTGGGGACGCTCGATTACACCCCGTCGGCCCTTGCGCTACAAGGCGGCGAGCTGTGGATAGGCACGCTCGAAGGCAAGCTGCTCAATCTGAAGAACGGCGAGTTCATCGTCTACGACTATGGCATGGACACCAATCTCTCGAACATTGTGTTCGACCCCTATGGCATGATGTACGTCACAAGTGGGCGTGCTGGCTTCCTAATTAATCCCTGGCAGAAGACCGTCGAGCAGTTTGAGACCTACTGGTGGGGCTTCCCCGGCTGGACCGGCCATCTGTGCATCGACAACGATGACATGCTCTGGATAGCGAACTACGGTCTGCAGGGAGGCATGTCGCTATATGGTCTGGCTACCTATACTCCCAACGACGGCACAACCTACGTTTTCAAGGAGAACAGGGACCTTCGTTCCGGCAATGTCTTTGCAATGGACATCGACAATGACGGGAAAATCTGGTATGTCAACGGGGAATACCAGTTGCAGAAACTTGAGGAGAACGAGGTGCAGGAGTCATACGACCTTTCCGACGTGTGTTTCGACATGCTGTTCGACGACAAGGGCGATTTGTGGCTGGCAGGCTCCAACGGCCCCCTGATGATGATGAAGGATGGGGAATTCATCAACTATCCCTGCGACATGGACAGCAAGCGGTGGCTGTGCCTCGACATTGATGGCGATGCCATCTATATTGGCACCGACGAGGCATTGCTGAAGTTCCAGAACGGCAGTTTCACAACGTTGGATGCTTCAATAACCGACCAGACCAGCACACCAGATCTTACGGGTGTGGATTCCCCTGCAGTGGAGCCATCGGCAGCGGGCAATCAGCAATGGTTCGACCTGCAGGGTCGCCGCATCACGGACAAGCCGCGCAGCGGGGTGTACATCCAAGACGGGCAGAAGCGAATCGCCAGATAGCGTTGCGCTACTTGCGCCTCACGCTGTTTATCTGAAAATATTCAGCACAAATAGTCACCTAACCACTCCCCGCCCCGCCAAGGGGCAGGGGTGGGAAAGATCCCAAAGCCTGGGACAATTATTTGGTGGTGTTTTTTTCGAAAAGTCAACGCCAATTTTTCCTGCGGCGTTCTTGCCTCCCTTCGGTGGCAAGCATCTCCTTCGTCGCCGAATGGACTTTCTCGGATGGCTCTTGATAAAACTGGAGGAAGAACTTGCTCGTTTACATGTTATTTTGTACTTTTGCAGCAGAATAATAAACGTGAAGTGAACTTCCGACCTGTCTTGGTCAGAAAAAGGCGTTGACTTTTTGAAAAAAGTCAACGCCATTTTTTGAAAAGTCAGCACTGTTTGAAAAATACCAGATGACACCTATAGAAAAAGTCAGGCCCCTGCTTTTCTATAAAAATAGAATACGGAGTAAACTTTTGGCCAGGAAACAGCGTCAAAAGGAGGAAATTTAACTTTTTCTCTTTATATGACAAGAAAGCACTACGCCAACCTGCAGGGGCTGATGATTGCAGCCCTCTGCTGTTTCTCACTCTCGCTGCACGCCGACGGCCTCAGCTCCAACCTTCCCATCATCATCATCAACACCGATGCCAGCATCAACGCCCAGGCGAAAGTGCACGGAACCATGAAAGTGGTGAACAAAGCCAAGGGGCGCAACTCGGATACCGACACGCCCACCGACTACGACGGCCACATCGGCATCAAGCTGCGCGGCAACAGCTCGCTCAGCTTCGAACAGAAGAAATACACCATTGAGACGCAGGACGCCGACGGCAACGACCTCAAGGTGCCACTGCTGGGCATGCCGCAGGAGAGCGACTGGGTGCTGCTGGCCCCCTACAACGACATATCGATGGTGCGCGACGTCTTCGCCTTCAACATGTGGAGGGAGATGGGCCACTGGGCACCACGCACGCAGATGTGCGAGGTGGTGGTGAACGGCGACTACGCGGGCGTCTACATCTTCTGCGAGAAAATAAAGCGCGACAAGGAGCGCGTAGACCTGGCGAAGCTGAAGAAGGGCGACGTGGAAGGGCGCGAAGTCACCGGCGGCTACATCGTGCGCGTGGATGCATACGACGACGGCGATGCCACCTTCAAGTCGAAGGTGAAGGGCGAGCCTAACATGGAGTCGCCCACCCCAACGGCTTCGGCAGGAGGATTCGGGCAGTTTGGAGGATTCGGAGGATGGCCTTGGGGCGGCCCGATGGGACAGCCCAGCACCGTGACGTGGACGGTGTACCATCCGAAGAAGGAGAAGCTGCAGCCTGAGCAGATGGCCTACATACAAGACTTCGTAGACCGCATGGAGCAGTCGTTCCAAGGCGACGACTGGACCAACCCCGACACGGGCTACCAACGCTACATCGACGTGCCTTCGTTCGTCGACTATTTCATACACACCGAGTTGAGCCTCAACGCCGACGGCTTCAAGCGCAGCGCCTACTTCACCAAGGACAAAGACCCCGACGACGGCACCGAGGCGAAGATGAAGGCAGGCCCCGTGTGGGACTACAACCTGGCCTACGGCAACTGCAACTTCTGCAATGCCAACGACGAGCAGGCGTGGGTCTACGAGGGATGCACCACCAACCCCACGCCCGCCTTCTGGAAGAAGCTAACGCAGGACCCCGCCTTCATGAAGCAGGTGCGCGCCCGCTACGCCCAACTGCGCCGCACCATCATCAGCCAGAAGAACATCAACCGCTTTCTCGACTCCTACGCCAAGCTGCTCAGCGAGGCTCGCGAGCGCCACTATGCCAAATACCACAACCTGCTGGCCAGCAACTCGCAGCCACAGCAGAGCAATGGCGGCTGGCCCATGTGGGGCTTCGGCGGCAACGCCAACCCCGTGGCCTTCTTCGCCGCCTACACCGTGGCATCCTACGACGAAGAGATACAAACACTGAAGGACTGGTTCAAGAAGCGCCTGGCCTTCCTCGATGAGCAGTGGGGGAAATAAAAAAAGACACACCCCCACAGCAGACCCTCCCCCACAGCAGACCCTCCCCCACAGCAGACCCTCCCCCACCCCCTCCCTGTGAGGGAGGGGAGTATATAGTTTTGCGGTTTCCTTTCTATAGCAATGGTATAAACAATTCCATACCTTGCAATACTTAAGGTCGAGCGGGGACGATTATGATGAACGCAGAAGCCCCGGAGGGGCGACAGAATACAGGCAGGGGCATCGCCCCTGTAAAGGCATCCCCCACAATAGCCCCGGAGGGGCGACGGAAGACAGGCAGGGGCAGCGCCCCTGTAAAGGCATCCCCCACAATAGCCCCGGAGGGGCGGCGGAATACAGGCAGGGGCATCGCCCCTGTAAAGGCATCCCCCACAATAGCCCCGGAGGGGCGACAGAATACAGGCAGGGGCATCGCCCCTGTAAAGGCAACCCACCCACAACAGCCCCGGAGGGGCGACGGAAGACAATGGTGAGCACCAATCGTCTTGCAGGGGCATCGCCCCTGTAAACTCCAGAAGGAGGAGGATAATCTGTCGCCCCTCCGGGGCTTTCGTTCCGTCTGCTTTCACAGGGGCGATGCCCCTGCCTATATTCCGTCGCCCCTCCGGGGCTTTTGCTGCGACTGCGTAGAGCATACAAATTGCATTCTGAGACAGTTTTGCCCGCTCGACCTTAGGTCGCTTGCAAGGCAAAATTGATTGTTCAATCATTACACAGCAAATCTATATACGCCCCTCCCTCACAGGGAGGGGATGGGGGTGGGTCTGATGGGGTGGTCTGCTGGAGTCTATACTGCAAGCAGGGAGCCTCATTGCTGAAGCTCCCTGCGAGGGTCCTCCTTTCGAAGGCATATAGAGAGATTAATGGATTAGTGGCGACCTGCCCCAAAGCTTCCCGAGGAGCGGCTCGTGTTATGTGCGGTGCGATGGTTGGGAGTGGTGACTTGGTCCCTTCCTCCAGCCCTGCCCGGCATAACATTTGCGTTTCCTGCATCACGCCAGCCTCTGCTGTTGTGGTGGTTTACAGTAGGATGGCCTCTCCGCCAGTTGGCATAGAAGTGGTGGCTCTTGCGGTTGTTGCCACCCTTGTAGTGCACGAACACCGAGGGATGTCCCTTGTAGAAATGGTTCCTGTTGGTGTAGTGGCCATAGATGGCAAAGGTCCAGGCTCCAGCGTTCCATGCCACGGGGCGATAGAAGTAGTTCACAGCGATGAACTTCTCGTACTGCCAAGCCGTCAGCACATACTTCAGGTCGGCGTTGCGACGGTTCCACCAGCCTCCGTAAGCGTCAGCATAGCTGTCGACACTCAGCAGATAGTCGAGGTTGATCTCATAGACGGCATCATACTGTGCATCGGTGAGGCTCAGCTCGTAGGCCATCTTGTCGCTGAGGAACAGGGCCTCCTTCTTTGCCGTCGTGTAGCTCATTGCGTTGGCCGAGATGGTCATGACCATCATCACTGCCAGGGTAAAAATCTTCTTCATAGTTGTATCTCCTATTCTTTAAGTTAAACGTTTTTGTTTCCTTTTCTCACTATCATTGACGAACAGGAGGGGCCGAAAGTGCCGGGATTATTCCTAAATCGACGTAGTGTTTCCCCTAAAGATGCAGGGGGAATCCCCCCGCTCCAACCTTTCTCGTTACGGGGGAGCAGCGGAGATACTCTGGCAAATGTGTGTAAGAGTGGTACAAGGGATGGTGGGGCTTAGTCTGCCAAAGCTTTGGGCATCTCGTTCAGTCGTATTTGTCGCTTGTCTCTGCCCCTTTAGTTTTTTTGGCCACTTCAAATTGGGAACAGGCGACGGCGGAGCGGGAAAAAGGCCATGCTTTTTAGGTTGGCAGCGCCCGCCGCCATCATTGGCAGCGGCCGCTGCCAATGATGGCGGCGGGCGGGGACAATGATGGCAGCGGCCGCTGCCAACCTGTTTTCATTCATGAGTCCACTCCGAAAACCATTATTGTCGCGAAAGTCGGCGCAGCAGCTCCCCTCCCTCAAGGGGAGGGGCTATGGGTGGGGTCTGTATATCATTCACTCGCTGGATGTTAGAGACCCCACCCCTACCCCTCCCCTTGAGGGGAGGGGAACGGCTGCGCATTGTTTTTGGGTTGTTTTTTAGTGGAGAAGGGCTTTCGGAGTGTACTCATTCATTAGTCGCCATTAAATGATAAATGATTATCCGCAATCACCCGATAGCGCCCCGAAGGGGCAATGAGCTTTTAGCCCAGGGCATCGCCCTGGGTAAGGGGAGCCGCCAGTTTCGCCCTGAAAGGGCAAAAGCCCCAATAGGAAACAATGCTTTTGCCCTTTCAGGGCGTTGGCTGTGCATCCTTTCTACCCAGGGCGATGCCCTGGGCTAAGGGCTTGTTGGCCTTACAGGCTGCCTATCGGGTACATGCGGATAATCATTATAGGGAATAGCCATTCACTCATGGCTTCACCCTGTCTTCGGGCAGGGGATATTGCATCAGCATCTTCTCAGCCAACGGCACATACCAAGCACGCACTTCCTCAGCCGTCGGCGTGTGGTTTCCGGGGAAGTGATACGAATGGACGTAGTGCTGCAGAAAGAGCGGTTCGAAGTGTGCCAGCGTGTCCTGCTCGCCAAACAGCCCCCAAATGCAGTCCTTGCCGTAGGGATGACAGCAGTGCTCTGATGGGCCAAGCGCCACGGGTGCCGAGCGGAACTGAATGGCCTCCAGCTCGGCAAATTCTTCTACCAAAGCCTCGTCGATGGTGAAGTGTTGCTTGCCGTCTTTTCGTGGCGACTTATACTGATGCTCGCCTATGCGCTGCCGCAGGAATGCGGTCATCTGGAAGTGCGGATTGCCCAGCAAGGCGGGGATGCCAGCCACTGGAGCCAGCATCTGGGCATAGAACGAGCCACAGCTGTTGCCCACCAAGAGGTCGGGCTTCTCGCGGTCTATCAGCTCACGGATAAGGCTGATGACCTCGTTGGGATGGAGGGGCAGGTCGGGCGTCAGCACCTCTGCACGACCCAGAAACGACTGGCGCAAAGCCTCGGCTGGCACACACTGGCCGCTGGCATAGAAGCCATGCAGAAAGAGTATCTTCTTGTTCATGTCTATCAAAAAAAAGAAAGCCCCCGAGGCGCCCACCAGCAACCTCGGAGGCTATGAAACGTGGCCTGGCGGCCAGCACTTGGTCGGTCTATTCTATCTTTCCCGCCAACCTCATGCGCACGCTGGCTGGCGTCTTCGTGGCCATGACGTCGGCGGTGCGCACCTCATGCTGGGTGCCGTCGATGTCGAACTGCAGGGTGGCCCCGTTGCTGCGCACGTCGATGGTGACGGGAGCGCCCATCACCAAGGGCAGGTTCACGTCGCCATGACCGGCGGGGAATCCGCAGAGCACGGGGATGTGGTATGGAACCAGCAGGTCGTGGAGCATGGCTTCGACACTCTCGTAGGTGAACTCCTTGCCGCAATCGGTGAACTCGCCGAGGACGACACCCTTGCAACGGTCGAGCACACCGTTCATCTGCAGGATGCGCATCTGGCGGTCGATGTTGTGCATCGACTCCTCCACCTCCTCCACGAAGAGGATGAGGTCCTTGCCCCGCGTGGCATCGGCTTGCGAACCGAGGTTGGGCGCGAAGGTGCAGATGTTGCCGCCTACGAGCACACCGCTGGCCTTGCCCTCGATGTTCTGCTTGTGGGCGGGCAGCTCATAGCGTGGCACCTGGCCCAGCAGCAGGTCGCGCATCAGCGTGCTGGTGGCATCGGTGCCGCCTTTGGCCAGAAACGAACTCATGGTGCCGTGAATGCTCATCACTCCCGCCCGGCTCAGCAGACCGTGGAGCGTAGAGATGTCGCTGAATCCCACCAGCCATTTCGGCGAGGCCTTCAGCTCGTCCAGCGTCAGCTGGTTAATCAGTTGGATGGTGCCATAACCGCCGCGGTTGCAGATGATGGCCTTGATGCTGGGGTCGTTGAGTGCCCAGCGGATGTCGCTGACGCGCTCGGCCACCGTTCCGGCATAGCGGCCATCGACCACCTTGCCCACATTGGGGCCTACCACAGGCTCCAGGCCCCAGCTGCGGAGCACGTTGGCCGTATTCTCCACATTCTCCATCGGCGTATAATACGAAGGCGAAATCAGCGCCACCTTGTCGCCAGCCTTCAGATAGTTGGGCTTCACGCAGTCCAGACTCACCGATGTGTTGGGATACAACACGATGGTTTCCTCGTCGTCGCTACACGAGGTAAGCATCGCCTGACCGCAGAAGACAAGGATGGCGGTCAGCATCCATAGCATGTTTTTTCTCATTTCTCTGTTTTATTAATAGCCTTTTTTTTCAAATGAAGAATGAAGAATGAAGAATGAAGAATTTGCTACCGCATTTCTCACCACTCACCACTCACCTCTCACCACTCACTACTCACCACTCCACTTCTCAATGAAGTATTCCCAGTCTACAACGTATGTGGTATAAGTGTTGGGCGACTCCAGATGGCCACCAAAGTAGATGCCTTCAGGGCGAATGAAGATGTTGTAGCCTTCGGCGACGAAGGACTTGGCAAACTCCTCTGCCACTGCGTAGCCGAACCACTGCTTCACATAATAGCCCATGGCCACCATGCCCAACAGGGCGAATGCTGCTACGATAGTCTTTCGCATCGTGTCGGCATATTGCTTTGTTTTGAAAAAGCCCCCGAATGGCCGTAGCTATTCGGAGGCTAAATGGTTTCACAAACTGTCTTTACTTCTTCTCAACAGCCTCTTCCTTCGGCAGCTTGCGACTCAGGATGAGGTAAGCCGTGGGAGCAGCGATGAAGATACTGGAGAGTGTGCCGAAGATGACACCCAGAATCATGGCGAAGGAGAACGGACGGATGCTGTCGCCACCAAGGATGAAGATGGTGAGGAGCACCACGAGGGTGGTCACCGACGTGTTGATGGTACGAGCAAGCGTCTGGTTGATAGAAGCGTTGAACAATTCCTTCTTGTCGCGCTTGGGATAGAGTCGGAGGTTCTCACGGATACGGTCGAAGACCACCACCTTATCGTTGATAGAGTAACCAATCACCGTCAGGATGGCACCGATGAACGTCTGGTCGATTTCGAGCGACATGGGCACCCATCCCCACAGCACCGAGAAGAAGCCGATGACGATGAGGGCGTCGAAGGCCAGGGCGACGATGCTACCCACCGAGAAGGCCACGTTGCGGAAGCGGAGCAGGATGTAGAGGAAGATGGCAATCAGAGCCAGCAGCACGCTGATGAAGGCACCGCGTGTGATGGTCTTGGCAATCGACGGACCCACCTTCGTGGCGCTCACGATGGTGCCAATCTCGCTCTCGCCCTCGTTCTCAGGAGCCTCCTTGAAGGTTTCCAGGTCGGCCTGGGTGATAAGGCCAGCAGCGCTCAGCTTATCGTAGATGATATTCTCGGCCTGCTCGTCGACAGAGGGGTCGTTGCTCTCGTAGTTCCAGTTCGTAGAGATACGCACGGTGCGGCTGCCCTCAAGGGCGATGACGCTGGTGTTGGCCTCCTGGCCTTGGTTCGAGCCCTGCGTGTTGACGAAGGCGCCCGACAGTGCCTGACGCACATCCTCCACGGGAACCTCCTTGTCGAGCACCACCACATAGTTGCGACCACCGGTGAAGTCGATACTGCGGCTCAGTCCGCGCACGGCGAAGCTGATGCAGAACAGCACGGCTGCCACGGCCCAGATGGTGTAGCTCTTCTTGAACTGACCCATGATGTTGAACTTGGTGTTCTGCATCAGGTTCTTCGAGAAATTGGTGGTGAAAGTCAGGTTCAGCCACTTGTCCTTCTTAATCTGACGGTCGTAGATGAGGCGCGTCATGAACACGGCGGTGAAGAAGCTGATGCAGATACCGATGATGAGCGTGGTGGCGAAACCACGGATGGGACCTGTACCGAAGACGTAGAGGATGATACCCGTGATGAGCGACGTGAGGTTGGCGTCGAAGATGGCCGAGAAGGCATTCGAGTAACCAGCGTTCACGGCGTCGCGCATGTGGAGTCCCCTCTTCAGCTCTTCCTTGATGCGCTCATAGATAAGCACGTTGGCGTCGACAGCCGTACCCAACGTGAGCACGATACCAGCGATACCAGGCATGGTGAGTGCGGCCTGGAACGAGGCCAGGATGCCGAGCGTGAAGAAGAGGTTGAGCAGCAGGGCAATGTTGGCCAGCATGCCTGGGATGAAATTGTAGAGCAGCACCATGACGCACATCAGCAGCACGAAGGCCACGACGAACGAGATGATACCCTGCTGGATGGACTTGGCACCGAGCGACGGACCCACCATGGTGCTGGAGAGGATGCGCATAGGGGCGGGCATCTTACCAGAGTTGAGCGTGTTGGCAAGGTCTTTGGTGTCTTCGATGGTGAAGTTACCCGTAATCTGCGAGCTACCACCATTGATCTCATTATTTACATTAGGAGCGCTGTAAACGACGTCGTCGAGCACGATGGCGACAGCCTTGTCAACGTTCTTGCGGGTCAGGTCGGCCCAAATGCGGGTGCCCTCGGCATTCATCTGCATGCTCACGTCGGGCTTGCCCAGCTGGTCGTAGCCGTCGCTGGCAGAGGTGATGACATCACCCTCCAGCGGAGCCTTGCCCGAGGGGTCGGTGACCTTGATGGCATAGAGATGGAACTGCTCGCCCTTCTCGCCCTGATAGATGGGGCCGCTGCTCTTGGCAGCCCAGAGGAGCTTCAGGTCCTTGCGCAGCATCTTCTTGGCCAAGTCGGAATAGATAATCTTGTTGATGGCGGCGGTGTCGTGCACGCTGGCATGACCCACGATGGCGTTGCCATTGGGGTAGAGGTTCAGACGGGGCAGCTTCACGCCCGACTCGGGCAGATCCTTCTGTGCGGCCACCTGCTCGTCGAGCGAGCTTTCCTGCTTGGTGGAGTCGGCAGCGGCCACATTCTCCTCGGCAGTAGCAGTGCTGTCGGCAGCAGCGGCGGGCTTCTCGGCCTGAGCCTGCTGGTTGGCCCATTCGTTCATCAGAGCCTGGATGGAGGGTGCTATCTCAGCGGCACTGAAGGTCTCCCAGAACTCCAGGTTGGCACTGCTCTCCAACAGCTTCAGGATACGGTTCTTATCCTTCACGCCCGGCAGCTCGACCATGATGCGCGACTGACCTTCCAAGCGCTGGATGTTGGGCTGCACCACACCGAACTTATCAACACGGTTGCGCACCACGTTCTCAGCATTCTCGATGGCCGAGGCCACCTCTTCCTTCAGGGCCTTGCGCACATCGGCGTTGCTCGACTGGTTGTTCACTTTGTCGCGCAGCTGCTGGGTGGCGAATATCTCGCGCAACTGACGATTGCTAACATTTTTCTCCCATGCGTCGCAGAAGATGTCGACGAAGTCGCCCTGCGACTCCTGCTCTTCCTTCTTGGCCACGTCGAGCATCTTCAGATAGTCGGCATCCTGCTTGTGAGCAGCGAGCATGTCGACGATGTCGGGCACCGACACTTCCATGATGACGTTCAAGCCGCCTTTCAGGTCAAGGCCGAGGCCCATCTCCATTTCGCGACACTCCTTCAGATTCCATGACCACAGCCACACTTTGTTTGTCTCAACAGAGTCCTGATAGGCCAGGGCAGCTTCCTCGCCCTGCGTTGCTGCGATATTGGCTATCTTGCTCTCGTAGTGCTTGGTGACGAACGAGAAGGAAAGATAGAAGCAGCAAACGAGCACGAGTGCGATTGCAATAAACTTTACAATTCCTTTGTTTTGCATTTTGATTTTTATGTTATTTTACAGTTATATACGCAATTTGACCTGCAAAATTACTCATTTTTTTGCAGAACGAAAAATTTTCGGCCATTTTTCGTGTATTTTTTAAGGATTATCTACTTTTTTCGTCACTTTAACGCCCGTTTAGACATGAAACAAGGGCTTTTATTGGTTTCATTTGGTCATTTTGCCAAAGGAACAGACCCACTAAAAAAAGGAGCGCGACTTTTTGGAAAAAGGCGTTGACTTTTTGGAAAAAGGCGTTGACTTTTTTCGAAAAGTCGCGCTCTAATTTTTCAAAGGTCACTCCGCATGCTACCATCATTGTTTTTTCAGCCAGCAGATGATGGGATAGTGGTCGCTGGCCTTCACGCTGTTGTCGACGTAGCAGCCGTAAGGCTCGAAGTGGGCCGAGCATAAGATGTTGTCGATGCGGATGGCAAAACCTTTCTGCTTGAACGAGATGCCAAGCCCGCAGCCGCTCTCCACGAAGCAGTCGGTAAGTCCTTGGGCGATGGTGCGCCTGACGTAGGAGATGGGGGTGTCGTTGAAGTCGCCACAGACGATGATGGGGTAGTTGTTGTGGCTTTCGATGTAGTGGTGGACGGCCTCGGCCTGCTGTGCGCGCGTTACCATGGCCGCGCTGAGTTTGCCCAGGAGCTGGCGCGTCTCGGCCTTGGTGTCCTTGCCGTCCATGCTGCCACTGATGATGTCCTTGTAGATGTCGCGGTCGTCTTGAGTCAGGTGGGTGCTCTCCAAGTGGTTGTTCACCACGATGACCGTGTCGTCGTCGATTTTCAAATAGAAAGCCACCGAGCCATTGGCCAACGACTCGAAGCGAATCTGCTCACTACGCACCACGGGGAAGCGCGAGTGGATGCTCACCACATTGACATACGAGGAACGTGGGCGGTTGACGTGCACCGTGTCGTTGTAGGGGAAAAAGTCTTGATAGTACGTGGTGTCCTTGGCGCTGGTCATATCCTCTTGCAAACAGACGATGTCGGCATTCTGCGAGCGCACGTAGTCGTGGATGGCGACGAGCGCCTCGTGGTCGGTCTTGCCACCCGCCCCATGGGTGTAGCACCCCACGTTGAACGACACGAGCTTGATGCTCTGCGGCGGGGCCTCGGCGCGGATGTTCAGTGGCAGGTAGACGCGAATGGCGGGGAAGGCCAGCACGAAGCCCAGCACGGGAATCCAGGCACGCCGCCACTTCACGATGAGCCACAGCATGAGCATGATGACATTGGCAATGAGGAAGGCGGGGAAGGCCATGCCGGCGCAAGCCAGCGTGGGGTGGTCGGCAGGATGCAATCTATCGCTGTAGGCCACGGCCACCATCAGCAACACAATGGTGATGCTGGCCCCAGTGAACACGTTCAGCAATATGCTCCTGATAATCTTCATACTTACCGCTCGCGGCTGGCTTCAAACAGGCGTTGCTTCTCTTCCTTGGTCAAGCTGTCGTATCCGCTTTTGCGAATCTTGTCGAGTATGGCGTCGACCTCGGCCTGGCGCTCCTGCTTGCGCCGGTTGTACTCCATGTCGTCTTCGCGGGTGGGGCCATAGCCCGGCTGGCGCGTGTCGGTCTGGTTGGGCTTGGGCTGCTCCGGCTGCTTGCGGCGCGACTCAAAGCTCCGCTTCATGTTGTCGAAGTATTGTCGGCTGCTGCCCATATTGAAGTTGGCAGGATGCCGACGCCAGTAGAGGATGAGCAGCAATCCGAAGAGCATGCCGCCCAGGTGGGCCACATGAGCCACACCGTCGCCACTGCTGCTGTAGGCCGAGAACAGCTCGATGCCCGCATAGATGCACACAAACCACTTGGCCTTGATGGGCACGGGCAGCGGGAAGATGAAGATGCGCTCGTTGGGGAACGTCATGCCGAAGGCCAGCAGGATGCCATACACGGCGCCCGAGGCACCAATGGTGCCCCACGAGTTGAGGTATTCGCCCACCGTCATCATGATGGTGCCGCCGTTGGTATGCACAGGAATCAAGTTGTCGATACCCATCTCGGCCAGCCCATTGGATGAATATTCCACATACTGCACAATCTCCTGACACAGGCCAGCACCGATGCCGCAGATGAGATAATAGACCAAAAACTTCTGCAGTCCCCACACCCGCTCAATGACGCAGCCGAACATCCACAGGGCAAACATGTTGAAGAAGATGTGGGTGAAGTCGGCATGCAGGAACTGATAGGTGATGAGCTGCCAGAGGTGGAAATCGGGGGCAAGGAAGAAATACAGCTTGCCGTGCTCGCTCAGGTTGAACTGTCCGCTCAGCACCAGCGTGGCCACAAAGGCAAGAACGTTGATGATAAGCAGGTTTTTGGTAACAGTGGGTATGTTGCGAAACATTTTTCTGTTCGATTTGACAATTAACGTTTTACTGTTGGTTTTCTACAATTTCGCCGCAAAATTACTAAAAATATCTGTCTTACAACACAAAAAACGGGTAAAAGCGATAATTTTTCCGTAAAAATATGATTTTTTCCGTTTTTTTGTTTGTTTTATGAAAACTTTCGCTTATATTTGCATCGAAATACGCACGCAGAAAGCAAATTACCTTATTTATACACCTTATTTAAATTTTTTCATTATGAACAAAACTGAATTAGTTGAGAAGATTGCTGCTGGTGCAGGCATCAGTAAAGTGGACGCAAAGAAGGCCCTCGACGCTGCCGTGGCAGCTGTGAAGGAAGCCCTCATCGCAGGCGACAAAGTGGCCCTGGTAGGATTTGGCACGTTCAGTGTGAACGAGCGCCCGGCTCGCGAGGGTGTCAACCCCGCCACTGGCGACAAGATTCAGATTGCAGCCAAGAAGGTTGCCAAATTCAAGGCTGGCGCTGAGCTCGCTGCTGCTCTTTAAGGATTTTTCCCACTAAGCAAAAGACATCGCAGGGGGGGGCATGCCTACTATGGCATGCCCCCCTTGCTTTACATGCGCGCGCATATATATTAATATGTTTGCGCACGTAGCATCACAGCCATTGGCAGATGCAAAAAACGGGGGAAAAGCACTTTTTCGGAAGAAAGACAAAAGAAAATCCCGCTTTTCCTTTGCTTTTTCCACGCTTCTTTGTAACTTTGCAGCGTCGTTGCGGCATGCACAAGATGCAGCCCACGTCGGCAAGGAAACACGAACATAACATCAAAATACTATGGCAAAGAAAGAAAAGAAGCTGAATGCCAAGCAGGCAGCCTACGTGAAGAAACAGGAAGAGAAGGGCAACAAAGTGGTGGCATGGATCATCGGCTGCCTGATTGCAGTGGCCGCTCTCTACATGATTTTTGTGGCTACCACATTCTGACACCTATGAGCGGAATGGAAATAGAGCGCAAGTTCCTGGTCAGGGACTCGTCCTATCGCCAGGCAGCTCGCTCCAGCAGTCATATTCAACAGGGCTATCTCAGCAGTGGGCGCGGATGCACCGTCAGGGTGCGTTTGCGCGATGACGAGGCGTACCTCACCATCAAGGGGCCTTCGGCCGATGGCGGACTGAGCCGCTACGAGTTTGAGAAAGCCATCAGCCGCGACGAGGGCGAGCATCTGCTGCAGCTGTGCGAGCCGGGCATCATCGACAAGACGCGCTATCTCGTGGACTGCGGGAGCCACACCTTCGAGGTGGACGAGTTTCACGGCGACAACCAAGGACTGGTGATGGCCGAGGTGGAGCTGCGTGCTGCCGACGAGCCTTACGAGCGACCGCCCTTCCTGGGCGACGAGGTGACGGGCGACCGCCGCTACTACAATTCGCACCTGCGCCGCTACCCCTATAAGGACTGGCCAGCGGTCTGATACAGCTTCTGCCACAGCGCGTCGCCATCAGGCAGGGGAGCCTCCACGCTGATGGTCTGGCCCGACACGGGATGCACGAACTCCACGCGGCGCGAAAGCAGCGAGATGCTGCCATCGGGGTTGCTGCGCGGGGCGCCATATTTCAAGTCGCCACGGATGGGCATCCCAACGGCCGAGAGTTGGCAGCGTATCTGGTGGTGACGGCCGGTCATCAGCTGCACCTCCAACAGTTGGTAGCGGTCGCCGCCAGCTATCACACGATATCTTAGTTGAGCCTTCTTCGAACCCGCCACCTCGCGTTGGTGGGCGTATGATTTGTTTTGCTGCTCATTGCGCGTCAGCCAGTGGGTCAGCGTGGTGAACGAGGGGTTCTCCTCTACCCCACCCTTTGGCACGATGGCCCAGTAGGTCTTGTGCACCTCGCCTTGGGCAAACATCTTGTTCAGCCGCGCCAAGGCCTTCGACGTGCGGGCGAAGACCACCAGTCCGCTCACGGGGCGGTCCAGCCGATGCACCACACCCAGGAACACGGCACCCGGCTTCTGGTATTTCTCCTTCAGATAATCTTTCACCAACTCCGACAGCGGGCGGTCGCCCGTCTTGTCGCCCTGCACTATCTCGCCACTTCGCTTGTTGACGATGATGATGTGGTTGTCCTCGTAGACTACTTCCATGTCACTACCCCTCATTCAGAAATAAAAGCACAGACCGCCATGCAGCCCAAAGTGACGTATGCCGTAGAACTCGCCCTTTTTCTGCTCCACATCGTCGGGCTTCTTCAAGCTCACGGTCAGCAGGTTGGCATCCAGGCCTATGGCCCAATGCTTGGCCACCCTCCATTCCAGGCCCATGCGCATCGTCATACCCATGCGCTTCGCGGTGACAGAAAGGCCGTCGCATTTCTCGGTATAGGCGCTGTAGCCCATGCCGTATTGAATGTCCAAGCGCAGGTTACTGGCCATCAGCCCCATCACAAAGCTGGGGCCTATGTAGTTGATGCTGGTCTTCAACCCGTCGTCGAAGCTGGTGCTGTTGTGCAGGTAGTTGATGCCGAAGCCAAAGCCTGATGGCCACACGTGCTCGTAGTCGGCCTGCAAGTCGATGCCCACACGCGATTTGTAAGTTCGCTGACCTACCTGATACTTCGACACCAACAACGAGGGACCGACGCCCACTCTGAAGAAGTTGCGCGGCAACGTCTTGCGCAAGCTGTCTATCCGACGTGCCGTCGCCTGTCGCTGCTGCACGGTAGCCTGGTGGCGCAAATACTCCTCGCGCCTCTGCCGCTCCATGGCAACGCTGTCGGCCTTCTGTCGCTCCATCCATGCCAAGCCTTCAGGGGGGATGCTCAGCATGGTGCCCCATAGGCGGTGGATGGAGCTACGCCCGTCGGGGAGTTTCACCTCGGTCACCACAAGGCCGTTGCCACCATGCTGAGCCGTGGCATCAACGGCCATCTCCATCACTCGCTCAAGGCTTCCACGAATGCTGAAGCCGTTGTCGACCACCTTCACGTCGCCGATGGCCAGCGTGTTGGGTGGCACCTGCTGGTGGGGGCGCAGCAACTTCACGGAGTCGGGGGCAACGGGCGGCAAATCGTCGGAAAACATGTCGACCACCACCTTCGGGGCGCAACCCGAAAGCAGCAGCACGGCGAAAAGTGCAATGACAGATGAACGCATGGTAAACTGAAAAGTCAGAAGTCGATGTGCTCGGCCTCAACGGGCTGTTGCAGGAAGCGGTGAGCTTGTAGATTGAATTTGCTGGCATCCTCGGTGGTGAGATAGCGCGTGCTGCCACCCTTGGTGCACAGCTGCTCCACCTCGGGGTGGCGGCGCAGATAGCATGCCAGCGAGGTGGCCACGTAGCTGCCCTGCGCAATGATGCGCACCTGCGGCGGCATGAACGCCTTTATTTTCTCCATCAGCAGCGGATAGTGGGTGCAGCCCAAGATGACGGCATCGATGAGCGGGTCGGCCTGCATCAGCTGGTGGATGTCTTTCTCCACGAAGTAGTCAGCCCCCGGCCCCTGCGTCTCGCCCTGCTCCACCAGCGGCACCCAGAAGGGGCATGGCTGCCCAGCAACGCTGATGTCGGGGTGCAGTTTCTGTATCTCCAAGCGATAGCTGTCGCTCTTGATGGTGCCCTCGGTGGCCAGTATGCCCACGTGGCGGGTGGTGGTCAGCTCGCCGATGATTTCGGCCGTGGGCCTGATGATGCCCAGCACGCGGCGGTGTACATCCCAGCTGGGCAGGTCGTTCTGCTGTATGGTGCGCAGCGCCTTGGCCGAGGCAGTGTTGCAAGCCAGCACCACCAGGTGGCAGCCGCAGCCGAAGAGGTGCTCCACAGCTTGGCACGTGAACTCGTAGACCACGCCAAACGAGCGTGGCCCATAGGGGGCACGAGCATTGTCGCCCAGATACAGATAGTCGTATTGGGGCAGTTGTTGGCGTATGGCGTCGAGGATGGTTAGCCCGCCGTAGCCGCTGTCGAAGATGCCGATGGAACCGGCCTTCGCCGGAAAGTGCTCAAGTGGTGTCATGGCTGTTCATGGCTGGGGAGGGACGCCCTAAAGAGCGTCCACCACAGCACAAATGTCGCCGAAGATACGGTCCAGCTCGCCCAGTCCGTCGATGTGGTGGTGCAGTCCCTCCTGCTTGTACCACTCGATGAGGGGCTGCGTCTGCTGATGATACACCACGAGGCGCTTCTTGATGGTCTCCTCATTGTCGTCGGCCCTGCCGCTCTGCTGTCCACGCAGGATGAGGCGCTTCATCAGCTCGTCTTCGGGCACGTCAAGCTCCAGCATGGCGGCCACCTTGTCGCCACGCTCGGCCAGCATCTTCTTCAGGGCCTCGGCCTGTGGGATGGTGCGGGGGAAGCCGTCGAAGATGACACCCTTGTGGCCACGGCCAAACGAGTCGTAGACCGATGCCAGGATGCTCACCATCAGCTCGTCGGGGATGAGCTGGCCCTGGTCTATATAGCCCTGTGCAGTCTTGCCCAGCTCGCTGCCTTTCTTGATTTCGCTGCGCAGCACGTCGCCAGTGGAGATATGCTCCAGCCCGTAGCGCTCAATCAGCTTGTCGCTCTGCGTTCCCTTGCCCGAGCCGGGAGCGCCGAATATCACAATGTTCTTCATATTAATCCTTTCTTCTATTTGGTTGATGTCTGCATGAATCTCCTTTCCCTTGTACCACACGTCGGGAAGCAGGTCGCCGGCGCGAGTCTCTGAGCGCTCGCTGGGCAGATGGGGTAGTTTCACTATACGCATGTCAATGGGTTTTAATGGTCGAGCACGTAGATGTCTTTCAGGCCGCGCGCCTGCTGGTCGTAGTCCAGTCCGTAGCCGAGGATAAAGTCGTTGGGGATGCTGAATGCCACATACTTCAGTTCGAGGTCTTCCTGCAGCTTGTCGGGCTTCATCAACAGGGTGCAGAGGCTCACGCTGGCAGGATGGCGTGTGCCCAGCGACTCCACCATGCGCTTCATCGTCAGGCCGGTGTCGACGATGTCTTCCACGATGATGATGTGACGGCCCGTCAGGTCTTCGTTGATGCCCAGCACCTCCTTCACTTTGCCCGTGGAGGTGACACCCTGGTAGGATGCGAGCTTCACAAACGAAATCTCGCAGGGGATGGACATTTCGCGCATCAGGTCGGCAGCAAACACGAAGGCTCCGTTGAGCACGCCCAACAGCAGCGGATTCTTGCCTGCCATGTCACGGCTGATCATGTCGGCCACTTCTTTCACACGTTGCTTAATCTTGGCTTCGGGGATAAAAACCCTGAAGTGCTTGTCGTTCACTTGAATCGTATCCATATTGGCTTTTAGTAATGTGTGCTGCAAAGTTACGCTTTTTCCTCCAATCCCACAAGCAATTTCCCCGATTTTTTGCCAATTTTTATCGTTTGTACGCTTTCACATAAAAACACCCATCGCCTATGTTTCGAAACCACAATATCGGATGCGCTGCTTTCTTTCAACCCTTAGATTGTCCGTTCCAACGGTTCGCCTGTTTTTTCCAATATCATCCCGAGGTGATATTCTACGACACCTTTGCTATAAGTGATGTCCGTCACCTGCACTAATGCACTCTCCCTGTCTTTATGGTAGCCCACGAACAGTCGCAAGGCATCGTAACGACGCAGATAGCGTTTGCCATCAGTCTCATCCAAATAGGTGTATTTATTGAGTGTTGTCTGTTTCAGTTCCCTATATTCCATCTTTTTCGCGCCACTCATCACCTCGTCGAAATACGACTTCTTAATATTTAGTGTCAGCACCTTCATTCCCGTTGTATCAAAAGTGGACTTCGATTTCACAATGCGTCTTTCAAGACATTCCATCTGTGGATTATAAGAATAGCCTACTATCGTGCCATCCATCATCTTCTTAATAATGACATCCACCACTGGCAATGGCACGACAAACCATTCCTGTGGCTGATGCTCCATTCCCTTGTCATCGAACACAGACACCTGGAACTGGACGGGCTTCAGCAACTGATGAATCAAGTCCTCAAACTTCTGCGAGTTCATATTCACCACCTTATAGGTGGCTATTACCTTTACTGGCGACATCAGATAAGTGGGCTCATTCTCTGCGTTCGCGATACGCTGTTCTACGCTGTTTGTCGAGAACCCAATCTTATAGAGATGCTTTACCTCTCTGATAGCCGGGTCTTGCGACAACGAACTCAGCACATAGATGTATCCTGTCACTTTGTCCTCTGTCGTTATCTCTGAATCAGCAAAGAACTTTCCCATCGAATCTTCCCGCAATTCGCTGACAGCATATCCGTCGCCCACAACGTTCTTGCGTAGCGTCTGCAACAGGATGTCAGATTCTGTACCATTCTCGTAGACGCAACGGGTTCTGGCATCAGGCAGGAAATTGCTACTTTTCTTCAATTCGCCAATCTTCTCCAATAGCAGCATCTGTCCGCTCACGAAATAGAAGCGACCTTCGGCAAGTGTGGCAGTCTTAGTAATCTTGACCAATGAGCGCAACCCCTGCTTCAGTTCACGATGTATCTTAACGAATAAGGGCTTGTATTCGTTGAAGTTCTCGCATAGTTTATGCTGAGCCACATAGTCTGGTTTCCTTTTGGCTATCACCCTCCGCATATCATGGGGAATGTCAAAAAGGCTTTCCTCCTCTTTTCCGATGTTCAGCAAAGGGTCGTCAAACAGCGCCTCTAATTCTTTGTCTATGTCCATAGTCCTTTTTCCTTTAGCGTCTTTAACGACGCATACATCAGTTTCTCTTTCAAGCTGCCATCTCGTTGAGGTTCGCGCCCATTCCTCTCAATCCATCCCTTTACCTCCGTCACCTTCTGCATGATTCTGTCATCAGCCGTAATCGCTTTTGCAAAGGGGCGTGCACCATCCAGTAACGGGTCGTCAAACAGTCCGAGCAATTCCTTCTTAATGTCCATAGCTTACTCTCCTATTTCAAGTCCGCTCAACTGGCGGCGTTTCTGATTCAATATCTTAGCGTAAGCCACTGCCAACTCTCTCACCCTCGGGTCTGGGTCGTCCATCGACGGAAGCTTTCCATCATGCTCAGCCACATAGACCTTCAGTGGGCCTTTGAACAGAACGATAGCTTGTTCCAGCGTCATGTCGTACTTCTGCTCGGCAATGGTGTCTTGAATCACTTTCAGTGTCTTTGCATCCACCGACTTCGAGATAACCTCGTAGGCACGTTGGAAGGGGTTGATGGTGTCAATCAGATTGATGCTCAGTTTGTCGATGTTGATAAACCGGTTGGCTATCTTGATGAGCCTGTTTCCTTCGCTTTCTTGCTCATCATCGTTACCGCTGGGTATCATTGATATTGGCTCGCCTTTCTCATCGACGATATCATTACCTTTGATGATGGTGTCAAGCAGCAATCGCTGGCGTACCTCTTCAATCTCCCCGTCTGTCAATTCAGGATAGCGTTCACGAATAATCTTTGGAATGATGTGCTGAGTTATCGTTTCTGCAGTAGTAGAGCCACTCAATGCTTTAACCATCACGTCATTTTGCAGAACAGCGGCCTTCAAGTCGTCAAGCTGGCTCTCCACGATGGTCTTGGTCTTTTCGCTCGACAACGGCTTCAGCCCTTCTACAACAAGGGTTCTGGCTCCATTCTCCCCTCCTTCGGTGGGGTCTATAGAGGTTTTAAACTTCCAGCTGGGTGCCATCACCTGCTCCATCAGCAGCGAGGCCGTGATGGCTTTCAAGAAATCGTTCA
The DNA here is from genome assembly GCA_902790625.1 of uncultured Prevotellaceae bacterium. Lineage (GTDB taxonomy): Bacteria > Bacteroidota > Bacteroidia > Bacteroidales > Bacteroidaceae > Prevotella. The sequence continues at coordinate 21,421 of CADASP010000025.1, forward strand.
CGGCCACCTTCACCTCAGCCTGCTCCGCCTCGGGCATGGCTATCATGTTCACGAAGCGGGCGGTCTCCTTGCCTTCGCAGTCGCGCGTGCATCTGCCTATTATCTGTATCACCTCTGTCAGCGAGCCACGCACGCCGATGGTCAGGCACATCTCGCACCATTGCCAGTCGAAGCCTTCCTTCGCCGTGCCCAGGGCGATGATGATGTCCACGTCGTCAGCCCGCTTGATGTTTTGCAGATAGTCCTGCACCATATTGCGCTCTTTCTGCTCGTCTTCCACCAGGTCGGCCACCTTCAGCATCCTCCCGTCGGCTGTCCTGACAAAGTAGATGCCCGTATGATAGTCCTTGTGGTCCAGCGTGCCTATCACCTTCATAATCTCTGCCGTCTCCTGGTACTTGCCCAAGCCGGTAGCCGCCCGTTGGTTCACGCTGGGGATGTGGATGATGGTCTTCTGCCGTGTGTCGAGCACCTCGCCGATGTGGTCCAAGTACGAACCGTGATAGAAGTGGTAGCCCAGCACCAGATTCTTCAGATACTTATAGCCGTTCAGCTGCTGATAGTAGTTATAGGTAATGGGGAAGAACCGCGCCTCGTCTTCAGCCCTGAGCACGGGGATGCCGTCGCCACGGAAGTAGCTGCCCGTCATGGCCACAATGTGCCCTGTGGAGTTGTTCATCACGCGGCGCACCACGTCGCCAAGGTTCGAGTGGGCATCGGCACTGGTATGGTGAAACTCATCGATGGCCAACAGCACGTCGTCGAACGTGTCATCCTCCAGTTCCTTTGCAGCATTTCGCAGGGTGGCGTGTGCGCAGACCAGCACCTTGGCACCGTTATGCGCGAAGAACTCCTTGAAGCGTCCTTTCTTGTCCTGCTCGTTCTTCACGTCGGTCAGATTGAAGTAAATTGGCACTTCCCAGTTGGCAAAGAAACCGCCGTCCACGAGGTTCGTGTTCTTAAACGAGCGGCCTATACTCTTCTCCGGCACGGCCACCACCACCTTCTTGATACCTTGATGCGCCAGCTTATCCAGTGCAATATACATCAGCGCCCGGCTCTTGCCCGATGCTGGCGGAGCCTTGATGAGCAGGAATCGTTTGTCACGATGTTCGTATGCCAGAGCTTGCATCTCGCGCATACCCAAGGGGTTCACGGCAGTAGCCGCCCCAGTCTGTTGATACTTGATATCAACAATACTGTTACTAAATTGTGCCATAAGAATATCTTTTTTCTCAGCGCCATTCCTCCAAAGATATTCTCTACGTTTATTCTGTCTGCGGCCAAGCTTAAGAGACGTTTCGAATTCTTAGTTATCAGTTATGCGCTGTATTTTATTTCTTCACAAATTTCACAATGCAGTCGATGCATATTGGATTTTCTGTAATATCATCAATAAAAACATTAGCTGGGTGCATGTCTTCTAATACCAATCTGTCTGAAATATAGTTCACTCCTTGGCCATTACAATTGTCACTAAACCCCTTAGCTATCACCATTTCGTCAATCTCATCTTTAGTGGCCAGTCGCAGACAAGTCACATAGGGTTGTGTAAGTACGATACGCATCAGTCCATCGGTATCACGAGTAAAGCCAATTACTTTCATAGCTGTTTCTGGAAAAAGGCAATTATGCAACACGATAGCGTCAAGCGCCTTTTGCCAAGTAGAATAGATTGACGTTCGTTCTTTAACGACCGATGTATTACCCTCTTTATAATAGACCTTGGCTTCAGCACCTTGTGCTATCATAGGCCCAAATTCTGCTATGAGTATTTGCTCAGAGTTCTCTTCCCAAAGGTTGGCAGCCTTAGCCCATTGTTCGATGAGTCTTTCTTGGCACTCGTCTATTTCCCAACTTGCCGGGCCTCCTTTGCGGCCTTCAGCATTGCGACTTGCTGCAAGGCTTGCTCCCGCGTAGCATGCGATGATGGACGCCCCAATGAGAGGCGCACCTGCCGTGCAGAGTCCTGCATGCTCTGATAAATTGAATCGAGGAAAATCTTCTGTCCCATCTTGTATCTCTTTTATATAGTTATCAATTTCACGTAGTGTAAGAGCAGTAAAGCCCTCCTTAGCTATCACATTATAAAGATGCTCTACTTTCATAATCTGCGAAGTTCTATTTGGGTGCAAATATACAAAAGTTTTCTCACATTATCACATCTTTAGCAAAAAAGATAATAATCTTTTGCTACTTTTTCGCCGTCATCTTTTCGTAGAGCTTAAACAGACACTCCAGGCGGGCTTCGTCTGAGGCGAAGGGGTAGCCGGGGTAGCAGCTCTCCACGATGTCGTCGAGCCGTGCATGGGCTTCGCGCAGGTCCTGCGGCATTTTGTCTGGGTCGTAAAGCTCTGCCAAAGTCTTCTCGGGGTAATACTCGCGGGTCATCAGCACGTCCTCGGCGGCTGCTTCTATCTCCTGCTTCTTCTCTTCGGAGATTTTAGGGAATGGGAAGGTGTTGTAGCAGAGCTGGGCGGAGTAGCGGTAACGAGTTTCAAGCTTGCCACCAACCGTCTTCACCCAAACCATATGTAAAGCTGAAGTTAATATGCCAAATAGCCATATAGGGGCATCATATATAGCAAAGGCTGAATTCGTAATTACTGTACCAGCATCCAAATAACCTATTGGAATATATTTTCTCTGTTCAGATGATACACCAGGTACAATAATACAATTACCATTTTTATATCTTATTTCTCCAAATTGATGTGGTGCATCAGCAAGTGCATTTGTACTCGCACGTTTACTGGACGCTCTTAATTCTCTACACTTCTCTATTCTTAATGCAACCGATTTTATAGATAGTGCTAATGGAAGCAAATCATCTGTAATCCATAAGCAATATCGTTTTTCACCTCTTATAAACTCTAAGGCACCCAATAATGGATGTATCAACGCCTCAGCTCTTGAATCTTCTAATAATAGTTGCTCTTTCTCATACTCATCCAACAGGAGGAAACCTCCATCATTGGGCATACTACCAAAAGACATGTTGGCAAACCCTGATAATGAAGCGTTTCTTTTCTCCACGATATTCGCACTTCCTTCTGATAGATAGGGATTGATATTGGTTACTATTTTTTGTTTGTCCTCATCGAATAAGACTTTCTGGGATTGATACCGTGCCGCCAACCCAATAATAACACATGTTACACCTGCATTATATTTCGCATTGTTTGACCATTTGAATGAGTGATAGGCAAAGGTTATTTCTACACCTTTACCTAATATAAAAGGCCATAATAAAGCAACTTGCTCTCCCTGACAGATTGAATTCGTCGTAACAAAAGCAAGTCGTGCTGCCGAATTCTCGATATATTGTGTACCACAATGAAACCATGTAGAGATATAATCAAGATTATTGTATGCAATATCTTCCCCCATAGCATATTCCATATCCGCTTTCTGCTCTTCGTCTTGCAACCTTGCTCCCAAATATGGCGGATTCCCAAAGACAAACACCTCTTCCTCTGGGGTATGAGGGCATACTGTATTCCAGTCAATACGGCAGGCATTACCACAGACGATTTGGGTGATGTTCTTCAGGGGCAGGGCCTTGGTGTTGACTCCAAAGTTCTCGTTGAGCTTGGTGTTCATCTGATGCTCTGCCAACCATAGTGACAGCATGGCCACCTCATGAGGGAAGTCAAGCAACTCGATGCCGTAGAACTGGCTGAGGCTGATGACGCTATTGTCAACAAACAGGATTTCACCTTCCGGTGTACATTTGCGCTGCAAGGCGAGGATGTCCATTTCAAGGAAGCGCAAGCACTTGTAGGTGATAATCAGGAAATTTCCGCTGCCACAGGCAGGGTCGAAGAACTTCATCCTGCTCATGCGCTTCAACAAGGCATCGCCCTTCTTGACAACAGGCTTCAGCTCGTCGTAGAATTGTTTCTTTGTCAATGCACCTACATCGCGCAGTTGACGCTTCGATTCGTATAATTCGTTTAATTCGTTGTAGCTCTTTCGCAGTTCGTCGAGGAACAACGGATTGATGACCTTCATAATGTTGGGCACGCTGGTGTAGTGCATACCCTGATTGGCGCGCTCCTCGGGGTTCACCACCGCCTGAATCATCGAGCCAAAGATGTCGGGATTGATGTCCTTCCAGTCCAGTTCGCCACACTCTATGATGATGCGACGGGCCTTCTGCCCCATCCGTGGTATCTGGATACGTTTGGAAAAGAGGCCACCGTTGACGTAGGGGAACTGCTTGATGATACTCAACGTTTCAGCCGACCGCAGCGAGACATCCATAATATTAAAGGTACGCGCGAGATAGTCGCTCAAGTCTGAGCCGTCCTCTTTGGTGTATCGCTGGATGCTGCTGGTGAAGAGGTTCTCCTCGAAGATGCCCGTGTCTTCGGCAAAGAAGCAAAAGAGCAGGCGAGAAATAAAAATGTTCAGGTCGTGCAGGTCGTCGTCGCTACGAAACTCGTTGTAGCTTCGCAGCTCATCGTGCAGTTTGGCCAGTTTCTCGGCAGCCTTAATGTCGGCAGGACTCTCCTCCACATAGTGAACGCGCTCCACATCCATCAGCGGGTAGAAGAAGGCGAAGTCTGAGGGCAGCCGCTCCAGCTGATTCTCGTAGGTGTCCTTCTCGCGCAGGTCGTAGGCCAGCAGCGTCTCGCCGTCGCTCACGGCAATAATCTTTGGCGCTGCCTTCAGCACCATCGGGTCGCGTTTCAGCCGTTCCAGTTCGTTGGTCAGTCGCATGGTCGGCGCAGCCCGATAGCAGAACAGCCCCTTGATGAGCAGCCCGTCAAAAGTCTTGAGTACGCCTTTACCCTCTTTGTAACGCTCAATGTCGCGTTCGCTTTTGCCAAAGGAATAGAGAAGATTGTAGCCAACAGCCTCACCCCCAACCCCTCTCCAAGGGGAGAGGGGAGTGATTAGTCTTGCTTCTATCTCCCTATAGCCAAGTTGCAGTTTCTTTGCCATAGTTTTTTAGTTACTAACCCCACCCCCAACCCCTCCCCTACATGGGAGGGGAGTACGGCGGGAAGAAAGCGAACGGAGTTTTCGTTCAGAAACGTGAGGCACCAGCCAAGCGCGCATAAAAAGAACGTGGACAGTTTATACTTATCCAACGTCTCAGGCGCTTGGCCGGTGCCTCGATAATAGAGATAAGATAAACGCCCACGCCTATCGGCATGAGCGTCCACTTTTATCATCCATTATCGTCTATTTCGCGGCCAAGCTTAAGAGACGTTTTGAATAAAAAGCGTACGCTTCAATTTTGTTTATACCCTCAAAAATCATATCGGTGCCTCCGCTGAGGCTCTATCAATCTGCCATGGCAGCGTCGCGCCACGACGATTAGCCGATACTTCATTGCAAAAGTACAAATAAAAAAAAGACAACACTGCTATTGCAACGTGTTTTTACAAATATTTAACTCATGAGTGGGAGATGCCTTTTTCTCTTGGCAAAGCAATAGTGACTTCTATTGCTAAGCAATTGGAACGGCGATGAACTGTGCCGCTCAAGCGGCTCAACACCACACAGAAAAAAACAGGCCAGGATTCCGCGTGGAAAACTGGTCTGTTGATGTGGTCGCCGAAACGGACGAGCGCGAAGATTGTTTACTTGCCGTCGTAGGCCCAGCGATAGAAGTTGGCTCCGTGGACGAAACCGGCTCCGAAGGCCGTCATGATGATGTTGTCGCCCTTGCGCAGCTTCGGTTCGTATTCCCAGAGTGCCAAGGGGATGGTGGCAGCCGACGTGTTGCCGAAGTGCTCGATGTTCACCATCACCTTCTCCATGGGCAGCTCCAGGCGCCTGGCCACCGCCTCTATGATGCGCATGTTGGCCTGGTGGGGGATGATCCAGTTGATGTTGTCCTTGGTCAGTCCGTTGCGCTCAGCGATGAGGGTGCTGTCGTTGCTCATGTTCGTCACGGCATAGCGGAACACGGTGCGCCCCTCCTGATAGGTGAAGTGCATGCGGTGGTCGACGGTGAAATGGCTGGCGGGACTCACGCTGCCGCCTGCCTTCATGTGCAGGAAGGGCAGCCCCAGACCGTCGGTGCGCAGGTAGCTGTCCTGCAGTCCATACTCCGTCTCCTCGGTGGCTTCCAAGAGCACTGCGCCGGCACCGTCGCCAAAGAGGGGACAGGTGGAGCGGTCCTTATAGTCGGTGGCCGACGACATCTTGTCGGCACCAATCAGGATAATCTTCTTGTAGCGCCCGCTCTGTATGAGCGATGTGGCCACGTCGAGCGAATAGATGAATCCGCAGCAGGCAGCCCAGAAGTCGAAGGCGAAGGCATTCTTCAGTCCCAGCTTGCCTATCACGATGCTGGCAGTAGAGGGATAATGGTAGTCGGACGTGGAGGTAGCCACGATGAGCGCATCAATCTCGTCGGGGTTGACGCCCGTCTTGCGTATGAGCTCCTTGGCAGCCTTGCGCGCCATATAGGAAGTGCCGAGACCCTCTTCGGTGAGGATTCGGCGCTCCTTGATTCCGACACGCGTCATAATCCATTCATCGTTGGTGTCGACCATGCGCGACAGCTCCTCGTTGGTGAGGACATAGTCGGGCACGTAGCCTCCGATGCCAGTGATGATCGCGTTAATCTTTCCCATTATTCAGCCACTTCTTCGTCCTTCTTGATAGCCACCTTGCCACGATAGTAGCCACATGCGGGGCATACGGTGTGGTAGATGTAGTAAGCGCCGCAGTTGGGGCAGATTGCCAGCGTGGGTGCTACAGCCTTGTCGTGGGTACGACGCTTGGCAGTACGAGTCTTCGATTGTCTTCTTTTAGGATGTGCCATAATGATTTACTATTGATGATTTAACTATTTACTCATTGTCTCCTTTTAACTTGAGGAGTGCGGCCCAGCGTGGGTCGACAGCCTCTGTGGCGTCCGCATCACTGCTTCGGGCAGCCGAAAGCTCGTTGAGCTTCCGCATCATAGCATCGTTACAATCGCCAGGTTGATGAACGTGCTGGATGGGTACCGCCAAGGCTACCGCCTCGTAAATGAGCCATGCCGTGTCGAGCACCGGCTTGGCCTCGTCCACGGTGATCACCTCGTCGTCTTCGGTGTATGCAGTGCCCAGCTTCACTATCAGCCTCTGGTCGGCCTCCACGGGCTGGCTCATTGGGTCGAGACAGCGGTCGCAGGTCACTTCCACTGTGCCTTCGCAGTGCAGCAACAACTCATAAAAGCCGACGGCCTTGCGTATAGACCCCGACACATGCACCGAGCCTTGCTGCAGCAGCGCGCCTTCGAGCTGGCTGAAGAATTGGTCGTCCAACTGCCACTCCAAGGGCGTCACGTCCTCGGCAAGCGCCTTCAAATCAATCTTAAACTGCTCTAAGCTACACATATACACTCGCTAACGGGCTGCAAAGTTACAAACTTTTTTTCTATTACTGCAAAGTTTTCGCTACTTTTTTTCATTTTTGCACACTTGTAGGCACGATGTGCAAGGGTTGCAGGCCATTGGTTATGGGTCGCTGAGCGTTCTTTTGGGCCTTGATGCGGCAGAAGAGATTGGACATAGAAGTTGTTTTTTCGCCAAAATCTTTGGTAGAATCAACTTTTATGCTTATTTTTGCAGCAGATTACGGAAAGAAGATGAAAAGGAATCTGTTGATAGAACTATTGGAAGACGGAGAAAAGGTCAGTCTCTACTCTCCTCATTTTGAAGGCGAGGATTATTCTGAGTTTGAGAAGTTCCTGTTGGCATATAAAGACACTTATCCTGAAGACGTGCGTCAGTTGGTATACAGGCTTGATATTATCAAACGTGATGGGGCAAGAGATATGCACTTTCGCTATGAAGGATCGAGACGCGACAGGGTGATGGCTTTACCATCGCATTTGGAAACGACTTCTCTGCGCCTTTACTTACTGAATATTCAGGCGAAGATTCTGATACTTGGAAATGGAGGACTAAAACGCACAGCCACGTATGAAGAAGATGAGAATCTGCATCGCCATGTTAAAACGCTACAGAAAATTGATATTGAACTAAAGCAAAGAGAAAAAAACAAAGTGATTGTCATCAAAGGGACAGAATTGTTAGGCGAACTGTTGTTTACAATAGAAGACGAATAAAGAAAAGGAGGTAAGTATGAAGACAAACAGATTGATGGACGAGATTCGCAGTACCATCTCTCCAGAAATGAAGATGCAAATGGAGATGTCGGTGGCAATAGCCAACCGCATTTATGAAATACTTGATGCGAAAGGAATGACACAAAAAGACCTTGCACGCCGTTTGGGGAAGACCGAGACGGAAGTAAGCCGATGGCTGTCAGGAACTCACAATTTGACTTTGGCTACTATCTGCAAGATTTCCACTGCTTTGGGTGAAGATGTCGTCAAAGTGGCTGACAGGCCGTATCAACCCATCTGCGAACTTGAGCCTATTGTGGCTGCTGAGCCATAAGAATCGTCAAGAACGCTGCGGGCTGGCCCCTGCCCGCCTCAGCCAAAGGTGATGCCCCGGCGAATCATCGAGATAGTCTTCGGCGTGATGTTGAGAAACGAGGCGATGGCGTTAGGGTAATCGCCCACAAACTCACCCTCGAACGAGAACCACGTGATATGCTCCTTGCCACTGCTGAAATCGCGCACCACATACTTGAAGCAGCCCTTGGCCACAAAGCCAAACCACCGAGCCGGCTGGCCCTCGCAGGCCAGCCGGTCGCCCTTCTGGTAGTCCACGGCCTTCCCTTCACGCTCGCAGAACTGGCGCAGCAGGTGCAGGTCGATGCCGTGGTCGTGAGTACTGAATATCTGTTCCATAGTCCTTTCTACCGATAGCCAGCGTCAAGGAGCGAGAAAGGACTGCAGCCTACTTCTTGAGTTTTACTTCAATCACGCCATTCTTGCCTTTCGCGCCATAGACTTTTTCGCCCGCTACGCCACGCAACACGGTGATAGCGTCTATTTTCTCTTGGTCGAGTGCCTCCAACACAGCTTTCGTGACCTCTTTTCCATCAACGACAAGAAGGGGTTCTGCGCCCATAGACTCGGCATTCTTAATGAAATAGATGGCCTTCTCCTTCTCGCCCTGCAGACGGAAGCTGATGGGGATGGTGTACTTCACGCGCACAGCCTGCCCCTTCTGCATGCCAGGCTTCCATTTCGGCATCAGCCCAACCACGCGCAGGGCTTCCGCGTCGAGACTGGGACAGACGCCCTTCACCACTTGTGGTTCCACCACCTGTCCGTCGGCATTCACCACAAATGTCACGAGCACTCTGCCCTGCATGTCAGCCTCCATGGCGTCCTTGGGATATTTGATGTTCGAGTAGAGGAACTGCATCAGTTCCTGTGTGCCGCCAGGGAATTCGGGCATCTGCTCCACCACGTCGAAGACCTTCGTGGTGTCAGTCTTCTGCAGCGTCTGTGGGTCCAGCGGCAAGGTCTGCGCCTTCCAGCTGCCATCAGGTGTGGCCATCTGGGGCTGCGGGGTGCTGACGGCCTGCTCCACCTGCTCCTCCACGTTCTTCACTTCGGGCTGGGCAAAGGCCACGAGAGCCAGCGCCGCCACGGGCACGACGGCCAGCGCACGCAGCTGCTGCCATCGGCTTGATTTCTTGGTTGTCATCATACGGATTCGTTTTTTTAGTGATTGATAATTAAGATTGTTTGCCATCGAGAATAGCTGGTCCCCGACGGACTTTCGTATCAGCAGCAACTGGTACTGCTGGGCGTCGACTCCTCTTTTCAGTACGGCCTCGTCGGCCTCGTATTCATGCACCTGCTTCAGCTCGCGGCGCAGCAGCCAGGCGGCGGGGTTCCACCACTGGAACAGCAGCACCACATCCATGAACAGCACGTCGAAGGAATGGCGCAGCCAGATGTGGGCCTGCTCGTGGGTGAGAATCTCGCCGGCGGCATCGTGCATGTCCTGCTCGCTGACGACGATGTGGTGGAAATAGCTGAAGGGCGAAACGTCGTCTTTCACCACGTGCAGCAGCTCGCCGCCGGGCAGACGCTGGGTGGAAGACCGACGCAACAGGTGCAGCAGACGCCAGCTGTTGCATCCATTCCATAGCAGCATCACCACCACACCTACTATATATATAATGTACGCGAAGCCTATCCAGCTCCACGAAGCGCCCTGCGAGGGCTCGGCATCGTCGACGGCCATGACGAAGAGGCCCTCAATGTCGATCATCCCCTCCGACACCACCGTGGGCTGGTTCAACGTCAGCTTCACCCAGGGCAGCAGGAATGCCAAGGCCGTCACCGAGAGCAGCAGCACGCGGTTGAAGCGGTGCAGCGTCTCGCGGCTCAGCAACAGCTTCCACACCAGGTAGAAGGCTATCAGGCAAAGCCCCACTTTCAGTTGATAAACCATGATCATTGCTTCGCCTCCACCTCTTTAATCAGTTCCTTCAGCTCGTCAAGACTTATCTTCTCGCTCTTTACCAAAGCCGAGACGGCACTCATATACGAGCGTCCGAAGAACTTGTTCACCACGTTGGCCAACGTGCCACCCTTGTATTCCTCGCGCGTGATGCGGGCGAAATACTGGAAGCAGCGGGCCGTCAGCACCTTATGGCCGAGGAAGCCTTTCTCCTCGAGAATCTTGATGAACGTGGCCAGCGTGTTCACATGCGGCTGCGGCTCGGGATAGAGCGCCTGCAGCTCGCGCACCTGCATGGGGCCATGCTCCCACATGCGCTCCATAATCTCTTCTTCTTTCTGGGTCAGTTCTTTCATATTGCACCGGTTTTTAAGTTTCACGGTGCAAAGTAACTAAAAATTTTCGTTACTTAACGAATTTATTTAGTTAAATAAACTAAACGAATTAGTTTTTCTTCATTTTCGGGGAGCTTATTTCCTTTTTAGAACACCAAACCGACTTTACGAAGCCTTCGGAAAAGAACAGTTTGTCAAAATCTTTCAAAAAGAAAAAAGTTCACGGAAACGATGCAATCTGGAACGAAAAGTGGCCGTTTGGCGGCTTTGGGGAAGTCTCGCATGATGAGAAACTGAGGAGAGAAAGCCTGATTTTTGCACACTCCCCATGCTTTTGTGCACGCTATTTGCTCTTTTTTTGCCACTTTTCGCGTTTGTGTAAGCACGCCTAAAAATAAAAAGTCAACGCCAAATTTTTTTTCGGCGTTGACTTTTGAAAACCAGCGAACGCCATTTTTCGCCAAAATCAACGCAAACAACTGATTGTTAAGGATTTGACAAACCTTCTCAAAACTCGCTTATTTTCGACCAAAAGTTTTCTCGTGCAGAATTTTTGAAATATGGAGGGGTAAAATGGCCTTTTTGTCAATATCTTTCAAAAAAAATCGCGGTACCCACCCATGCGAGCCTCTTCGCTATTAGTTACCATAAAGAACACCCGACCTGCTACGGTTGAAAAGACGGAGAAAGCGTCAGTTGCAGATGATTGCGGATAATCATTTTATGGGTCCACTTAAAAAGAGTTAGAGACCCCACCCCCTGCCCCTCCCCTTGAAGGGAGGGGAGCGGCTGCGCATTGTCTTGGTTGGTTGTGGACTATTTCAAGTGGACACGTCGTTTGATTTCCAACATCCACCTAAGGGGAAGACTACCCGCCGATGACGACGCGAAGGGTGTGGCTTTCGAGCAGTTGCTTGCAGTGTTGCAGCAGTTCGTCGGTGGGTGGAGCCATGGGGAAGCCCTGCGGATTGTAGGGGGTGGGCGGCAGCATGCGGCGGTGTTTGTCTTTGCCCACATCGTGATAGGGCAACAGATGAACGGTAAGTTCCTCGTTCGCTGCCTGATAGGAGTGGAGCGACACCAAGAAGCGGGCCGTCTGCAGCATGTTCTCGTCGTCGGCGTTGATGCCGTCGATGAGGGGTATCCGAATGCAGAAGCGGTGCCCCGCTTCGGCCAAGAAGCGGATATTCTGAAGAATCAGTTCGTTGTCTACACCAGTATAGCGCCGGTGCTTCGCACTGTCCATCACCTTCAGGTCTACGAGCAGCAGTTCGCATTCGTTGGCCACCTCTGCCACCACGTCGCGAGTGGCATACAGCGTGGTGTCAACCGTTCGATGGAATCCACGCCGCCCCAGTTCGCGCAGCAGCTGCAGGGTGTCCTGCGGATGCATCAGCGGCTCACCGCCACACAGGGTGACGCCGCCGCCACTGTCCTCCATGATGTCGCGCTCCTTCTCCACCTCGGCCATCAGCTGGTCCATGGTCCAGGTGCGGCCACACATCTCAATGGCGGTGGTGGGGCACTCTTCAGTGCATCGTCCGCAGAGCAGGCACTCAGCATCCGTGGCGGTGATGCCCTCCGACGTGAGGCTGAGCCGCTGTTGTGGACAAACGGCTACGCACGACTGGCAGCCGATGCACTTCGACTGTTTGTAGAGCACCTGCGGCTCTGCCGTCCAGCTCTCGGGGTTGTGGCACCAGACGCAGCGCAGCGGGCAGCCCTTCATGAAGATGGTGGTGCGGATGCCTGGCCCATCGTTGATGGCATAGCGCTTAATGTCGAAAACAAGCATTTCTTTCTATTTTTTTTGCAAAGGTAGGACTTTTTCTTGAATATTTCAAAAGAAAAAGCTAATTTTGCGTAGCATTTCGCCATCATTGGTGTATATAATAGCAGATGGACAGACAGACCTACATATCCTGGGCGGCAGAACTGCGGCGGCGAGCCGTGGAGGCTGCGGCGGCAGTGGTCGGCAACGAGGAGGCCGAGGACGTGGCGCAGGAGGCGATGCTGAGGATGTGGGAACGGCTGGACCAGTTAGACAGCGACAAGGAGCGGCTGATGGCCTACGCAGCCACCTCGGCCCGCAACCTGGCACAAAACCGACGGCGACAGAAGCGACGGCACCCCCTGCTGCAACTGTTGGGGTGGAAAGGCGACCACACAGACGACACGCCGCAGCGACGACTGGAAACGACTGAGACCGACTGCCTGTTTGCCGAGGCGATGGCACAACTGCCCTACAACTGGCGCACGGTGCTGCAGATGCGCAACGTAGAGGACATGAGCTTCACCGAGATTGCAGCCATCACAGGAATGACGGAGTCGTCGGTGCGGGGCACACTCTCGAAAGCCAGGAAACGGATGATAGAACTAATCAATAAACAGCGATGATGACAGACAAACAGATAAACGACTTGCTCGACCGGTTCATGGCGGGCGAAACCAGCGAACAGGAGGAACGGCTGCTGACCGACTACTTCTGCGAGCAGACGGACATTCCCGAAGAGTGGGCGGCTCATGCCGTGATGTTCAGGGGATTCAGGCAGACGGCTGACGAGAAAATTTGCAAAGTTAGTAAATACAACCCCGGGACCACTGGAGGCCACTGCGAAGTTCCCTCCAGTAGCTTTCAGCATCGCTGGTGGATGGCTGCTGCGGCAGCAATACTGTTGCTGTTGGGTCTCTGGTGGTATATGCCTGAAAGTGAAAGCCAACCTGAGATGGTGGCGACGACGGAAGTGCCCGCCCCGAAGCCCACGGTGCAACAAGCTAAGGAGGAAACAACGCAACAGATGGCCGTCGTCGCTGAGGCTCCCAAACCTGTGCGCAAGGTTCGTAAGGCAAAAAAACGCAGCGCGGTGGAGACGAAGCCCGTTGAAACGCCTATGACCGAAGTGAGCGACCCTGCCGCCGACCTGCTCAACATCGACATGGCCGCCGTGCAACAGCAGGGCGAAGAGCTGCGCACGGCACTGGCCATCATGAACCAAGAACTCTTTGAAACGGAATAAGCCTATGAGACGAATACCCATTTTGCTGTTAATGCTGACCGTCGGCACCGTCGGTTCGACGGCACAGGGACTGTGGATGAACCGGCTGATGGACGACTTCACGGCCCACGGTGCCAAGGTGTCGGTGTCGCGCATCAACGACAAGTACCACCTGTCGCGGCGCTGGAACGTGGCCTTCGACCGTGACCTGCCGTTGGCCAATACGGTGTGCATCGTACTCGACAGTATGGCCCGCCATGCCGTGGAGTCCTACCGCTATGAGTGCCACCGCAACGGCAACGACACCATCACCTACTCCATCGCCATGCGCGGCTACGGCAACAACGACGACTACGTGCTCGACCTGACCCGCGTGGCCGACCAGTCGAGCACCTGGACCAACGACTACAACGACTTCAAGAAGTCGCACGCCTACCTCTACCCCAACCCCTACATGCTGCAGGAGCGCAACTTCTACAACCTGCTGCAGGGCAACAACCGCCGCATGTACTTTGGTGCCCGCGAGGCCGTGATGTTCGACTATGTGCAGCACCACGGCAACCTCATCGCCATGGCCACCCAGCTGAACGAGGCACAGGGCACCTACTACCACTTCGTCATGGCCCCCCTGGACAGTCTGCTTGGCACCCTCAACGCCCGGAAGACACCCGTACACTACCGTCACGAGGCCGGCCAGCCAGTGGACAAAGCCTCCACCTATTATTATACGGACTACCTGCTGCCCAAGTCGAAGGGGCTGAGCGAGTCGCGCGGCACGCTCTACGTGGTCAAGGCCAACGAGGGAGCCGCCGCCCTCTACCGCACGCTGCTCGACGCTGCCAACCGCCACTTGGACGAGAACCCGACACAATGCTGCGTGCTGGAGTACACCGACCGCCACTTCAAGCTGAGCGGCGTGAGGAACACCACCAAGCTGCTGGTCAACGAGATTGCCGAGTCGAGCTTCCTCATGGCCGACCTCGACCGCGACGGCACGCTCTACGTCCTGCGGCTCGAGGTGGACGGCGAATACTGGATACCGAAGAACTGGAAACAGTGACTTCTTGATAAGACAACGAATTTTACGAATGAAACGAATTGCTTGATGATGTTTTTTGATAAGACAACGAATTTTACGAATTATACGAATTGATTGATGATGTTTTTTTTTATAAGACAACGAATTTTACGAATGAAACGAATTGATTGAGAATGATGAACAGAACAGGAAAATGGCTGATAGCCGCGACGCTGACGCTACTGCCGATGGCAGGGCTGGCACAGGGTAAGCTCATCTGGGTACACAGCGAAGTTGAGGAGTGGCGGAAAGAGAATCCGCAGTTTGTGCTTTACGACCAGGAGAAATCACGGCTGCTGATGCCGCAGGGAGCGGCCTTCGGCGTGGAGTGCATACCGTCGTTCTCGACCGAGTGGACGCTGACCTACGACTCCGTGGCCCACGCCCTCGTCTACCGCGAAGTAGAGAAAAGCCTCTGGCACGCCACATACAGGGCTTTGCATAAGCTGAAGAAATATAAGAACCACTCGAAGTGGGAACTGCGGAAGCGCCCGAAGGACTATGAGGCACCTGGCGTGAAAACCGCCTCGCTCCCCGTCAGCAACGATCAGGCGTGGATGCTGCGGGCCATCTGGACATCGGCCTTCCACGATGCCGAGGACCGCGAGGTGTTTATCCTGGA
>CADASP010000026.1 GCA_902790625.1 uncultured Prevotellaceae bacterium
CAAGGTGGGGCATGTGTTCGACAGTCGTCTGATGCCTAAGTTCTCTATCCTCAATCCGAAGTTCACGATGACCGTACCCGAGAACCAGATGAAGGCGGGCATCTACGACATCATGAACCACATCATGGAGCAGTATTTCTCCGACTTTGACGACAACACCAGCGACTATCTGGCCGAGGGCCTGATGCGCTCCGTCGTTCACAGCAGTCGCATCGCCGTGAAGAATCCTCAGGACTACGAGGCCCGCTCGAACATCATGTGGACGGCCACGTGGGCGCTGAACACCCTCATCGGGCTGGGTAAGAAGGAGGACTGGATGGTACACATGATTGGCCACAGCGTGGGTGCCTGGACGCATGCCCCTCACGGCTATGCCCTGGCCTCCGTCTCAATGGCCTACTATCGTCGCGCCATGCAGAACGGCCTGCCTAAGTTTGTGCGCTTCGCCAAGAATGTATGGGATATCAAGGGCGAGGGAATGACCGACGAGCAGATGGCCGAAGCAGGTCTGCAGGCCCTGAGAGCTTGGATGTTGGAGATTGGTCTGCCCCTGACTATTAGCGAGCTGGGTGCCACAGCCGAGATGATTCCCGGCATCACCGAGACCACCGTCGTCTATCCCGCCGGCTATCTGAACCTGACGAAAGAGGACGTGACCGAGATTCTAAAGGAGAGTATGTAAGAGCGTTGTCGCCGCATCAGCCCATCGCTTCTTTTTTGATCATTACTCTGCGCGAGACCAGACCGAAAATTAAAAATATATTAAAACGGATGCCTCCCAAAAACCGCTAAAGGCCCTCATATTTCGAGAATTATCCACGAGAAAACTTTTGGCCGAAAAAACGCGAGTTTTGAGAGGGTTCGCCAAATGGCTGGCTTTCAGATGATTAGTCTTAAAATGCCATAAAAACCCCTTCGATGGCTCGAAAAAGGCAACGCCGCAGAAAAATTTGGCGTTGCCTTTTTCTGATAGGGCGTGCTTGCGGAAACGAAAATCGGCCCAAAAATCGGCTAAAATACTGCACAAAACTACCCCGGCTGTGCAAAATTCGTCATAAAAGCTCTTCTTTCCTCGTCCCTCAACCCTGCACAAACCGCCGAAAGTGTGCTCTTCCCGTTCCAGAATGAAAATTATTTTTGTAAAGAATCAAAAATTTTCATTTCACGTCCATTCACAATTTATCTCCTGTCTTAAACGGAAATTAACCATTCGAACCACTCGGCTGGATTCCGACCGAGCGTGGTTACGCTTCGCGTCTTTCAAAAACCAAATAAAACACGATTTGATTGATAATCAAATCTTCTAAGACAAAATAAAACATGTTTTTGTTGGTTTTATTTGGTTTTAGTAACAGGATAAAATTAACTTAGGACGATAGTTATGAATTTATTATTTATTCATTACTTATTTTTTTAAAGACCGCTCTGCGGTAGATAACACTGGAAATGAAGAATACCTTGAACGCATTTCACTTCCCCTTCCTGTACTCCCTTGGACTCATGCCCTTCATCCTGGTGAAGAAATGGGAGAACGAAGCGGTCTCTGAGAAGTGCAGACGGTAGGCAATTTCGACGATGGGGAGCGAGGTCTGCTGCAGCAGGTAGGAGGCCTCCATCAGGAGCATTTGGTTGATGTAGTCGACGACGGTGCGGCCTGATACATCGCGCACGATCTGGGCGAGATAGCGCGGTGTGATGCAGAGCCGCGAGGCATAGAAACTGACGTCGTGGTGCTCGGCGAAGTGGATGGGCACAAGCCGCAGGAAGTCGAAGAACAGCTCCTCGATGCGCTTGGGGTATCGGCGGTCGCGGATGGCGCGCTCCTGTATGGCGGTCAGCTCGAGCAGGAACAGCCCGTATGTGGTGCGTAGGCTCTCGCTGCGGAAGGGATGGCCAGGCGAGAGGAGGTAGCGGCGGATGATGCCCATCAGCTGCATCAGATGCTTGATGTCGTCTTCCGCAAGGGTCAAGCGCGGTTCGCTCAGCTCCACCGTGGGCAGGTAGGCGGCACGGATGGCGTCGCGCATGGTGGGCGACTCGAAGACAAAGTCCTTGTCGGCCACGAGGCAGATGCCGCGATAATCGTTGGAGATGGCGAGGATGCTTATCGTGATACCTGGCGTATATAGAATAATGTCGTCTTTGGTGCACCGCACCTCGCGCCCATTGTATAGCATGGTCATCCACCCCTGCAGCACGATGGTGTAGCCATAGGCGGCAATGGTCCCCGGCAGCGCATTGGTTTCCACCAGGGAGTTGTGCGCATTGGTGTCGACAATCAGCAGCTTTCCGTCCCAGTCGGGGATGGTGTCGTGGCCGTACTGCCACATCCAGGTGGCCTCTAATCTGAACATATCGCAGACGCATGATGGCAATGTGGGTGCAAATTTACGAAGAAATCTTGATTTATTTCCGTTTCGGTCAATTTTTCTTCCTTTTGGGTCTACAATTGTTTGAGCAATTATGTGTAATTTCGCAATCGAATTAGAAATGGCATTAGCATTCACTTTTAGTAACAAACAACATAGACCCATGTCCCTGCTATGGTCTTCCCCCTCGGGGGCTAAGAGGGGGGCTCTTTTGGAATTATGAAGGAAAAAGTATTACAAGCCATGCGTGAGTTCGGTGCTCCCGTAAGCGCTGGCAAGATTGCGGAAATCACAGGTATTGACCGCAAGGAGGTAGACAAGGCTTTTGCTGAGCTGAAGAAGGAGGGTGCCATCGTGTCGCCTGTCCGCTGCAAGTGGGAACCGAAGGAGAAGTGAGGGCAGAGTGAAGCTCTGCCGGTTAGCGACGAAATTCGACCGAAGGTTGAACTGTCGGCGCGATAGTTACAGACCCCACCCCTGCCCCTCCCCTTGAAGGGAGGGGAACTGCTGCGCATACCGACTGCGGTAGCCACTCCCCTCTTGACCCCTGCCCTTACGGGGAGGGGCAGGGGTGGGGTCTGTAATATTATCTCTACAAATTGTAAGGTACAACAAATTGAACAGCCTATTATGGAAATCAAAGCTATCAAGGCCGTGCGCATGTATGACCACGGCTTCATGAACCAGAGTTTCGCCTTTGGCGGCGAGGAGGGCAAGGACCTGTTCGACGAGCAGATTCTCTACCGCAGTTCGCTCCAGAACTTCCTCATCGAGACCGACGAAGGCATCATCCTCGTCGACACGGGTTTCAAGACCGGCATGTCGGCCCCAGCCAAGAAACTGGGTGCACCGCTCTACATGGGCGACAAGGTGGCCGACTACATGGCGTCGTTTGCCGCTATGGGCTACAAGCCTGAGCAGGTGACGACAATCCTCATCACTCACAAGCACGGCGACCACTCCGACTGCATTGCCGAGTTCCCCAACGCCAAGGTTTATATCTCGCCCGAGGATGCCGACGCCTTGAAACTCGATGGCGAGAACATCGTGCGTGTCGGCTATAAGGACGGACGCTATCAGAACTTCCCCGCCTGCGAGGAGATAGCCCCCGGCATTTATTTCATCGAGGCCAAGGGGCACACCAAGGGCAACAGCATCGTTATCGTGGAGCACGACGGACTCTATTATATGTTCCACGGTGACGTGACCTACTGCGACGCAGCCCTGAAGGCCAACAAGCTCTCAATCGTCTACGAGGATAAAGCAGCTGCCCGCGAGACCCTCGACCGCGTGCGCACTTTCATCAAGAACAATCCCACTGTCTATCTCTCCACCCACTGCCCCGAGGGCTATGAGAACCTGGAGATGAAGCGCGTGATGAAACTGTAACGTATTTGGCAATGGTTAAAGGAGAAACAGAATAATGGCACAACCGTGTGAGAACTGCAAACTTAGGGCACACTACGAAAAGAGTCCCAAGTCGCTGATGGGCCGCTTCTGGCGGTGGCACATCAATTTCTGCCCAGGCTGGAAGAGGTACTTCACAAGTCTGGATGAAGAAAAGAAGTCGGAGCTGAGGGAGAAATACCATTTCACGAAATACCAGTAATCAGGGAGTGATGCCATGGACCGTAGCTCTCAAATCATCCGCACCAGCTGGATTGGCATTATAGCCAACGTGCTGTTGGCCGGCTTCAAGGCCGCCGTGGGCATCTTGGCCAGCAGCGTGGCCATCGTGATGGATGCCGTCAACAACCTGAGCGATGCGCTGTCGAGCGTCATCACCATCGTGGGCACAAAGCTGTCGCAGCGTCCGCCCGACAGGAAGCATCCCTTCGGCTTCGGGCGCATCGAGTACTTCAGCGCCATCATCATCGCCGTCATCGTGCTGTCGGCAGGTGTCACCTCGCTCATCGAGTCGGTGAAGAAAATCTTCGACCCCACGGCGCCTTCGTATACCACGACGACGCTGGTGGTCATCGTGGTGGCCATCGTGGCGAAGCTCATCCTCGGCCAGTACGTGAAGCGCAAGGGCGAACAACTGAGGAGCGACGCGCTGATAGCCTCAGGCTCCGACGCCCTGTTCGATGCCGTCATTACGTTGGCTACGCTCGTCTCGGCGGGCATCATGCTGCTGTGGGGCGTGTCGCTCGATGGCATTCTGGGTGCTCTGATCTCCATCGTCATCATCAAGGCTGGCATCGAGATGCTGGCCTCGCCTGTCAACGAATTGCTCGGCACAAGCATCACGGCAGATTTCGCCAAACAGATTCAGAAGGAGGTTGCGGGGTTTGAGGGCGTGCATGGCGTGTTCGACCTCATCCTGCACAACTATGGCCCCGATGTGAAGATCGGTTCGCTGCACATCAACGTCTATGACACGATGTCGGCCCACGAGATTCACGGGCTGACGCGCAGGATAACGATGCACATGGTAGAGCACCACAACATCGTGATGACCGTAGGCGTCTATGCCATCGCTACGGGCGATAACCGCTGTGCCCAGTTGCAGTCGAAAGTGATGCAGACGCTCGCTGCCCACAAGGACATCGTCCAGGTACACGGCTTCTACTACTCAGAGAAGGAGAAGTTCCTCTCTGTGGATGTGGTTCCCGATGTGGCTGTTCACGACGATGCCGCCTTCGTTAGCCAGCTCATCGGTGAGATTCACCCCTTGGTGCCAGGAATACAGGTGAACATTGTGGTGGATCACAACTATAGCGAATAGCCCACCGGCGTGCGCTTCATGGAAACTCTGCGCACCTGAATATAAAACGCTCTGAACAATGGACAATCAACAGGAGATATTTCCAATAGTGGACAAGGAAGGGACGGTGCTGGGCTCGGCTACCCGAGGCGAGTGCCACAGTGGCTCGCTGCTGCTGCACCCCGTGGTGCATCTTCATGTGTTCAACTCGCATGGCGACATCTATCTGCAACGGCGACCGTCGTGGAAGGACATTCAGCCGGGGAAGTGGGACACGGCCGTTGGCGGGCATATAGACTATGGCGAAACGCCCTGCGAGGCCCTGCACCGCGAGACGCGCGAAGAGCTGGGCATCACCAACTTCGCAGCGGAGCTCATCGACAAATATGTCTTTGAGAGTAGGCGCGAGCGAGAACTGGTGTATGTGAACAAAACCGTCTATGATGGGGCAATCATGCCATCGACAGATGAGCTGGACGGAGGGCGCTTCTGGACGATGCAGGAGGTGCGCGATGCGATGGGGAAAGGCGTGCTGACCCCGAATCTTGAGAGTGAGCTGGAGAGGTGCTTTGCCAGAGAGTTATACCAAAACGATACCAAATAGCTGTACGAATGATGAGGAGAGTTTTCTGTTTGATAGGTGCCATGATGGCCGCTACGTGCCAGATTTGCCTGGCTCAGCGCTCTGGCTCTGCTGGCTCGCAAGCAGGGGATGGCAAGAACGTGGTGGTGAAGATGCAGCCAGAGAATGGGGCGGTGGATGTGAATGTGGACACGCACCTTGTGCTGACGATGGCTGATGATGCTGTCGTCGGGCAGCGAGGGTTCGTTTCCGTATATGAAAAGAAAACGGGGAAGCTGGTCGACCGCTTGGACTTGAGCATACCTGCTGGGCCTAATGTGGGGCAGCCCAACCATCCTGCTGCGCAATATACGCCCGTACCTTATATATATAAGGTGCAGCACATCACCAACCGCAACACCAAGGCTGGCACGCCCTCGGGTGTCAACGCATGGGACACCGGGCGCTATCAGCTCGACATCATCGGCGGATTCTCCGACGGATTCCACTTCTATCCCATCATCGCACACGGCAAGCAGCTCACCATCTATCTGCACCACAACATGCTTGAGTATGGCCATGAGTATTACGTCACTATCGACAAGGGTGTCATCGAGCGTTTCGATGGGCTGGGAGGCAAGCGCGGATGGACGTTCAAAACAAAGGAGAAAGCCCCCGACGAGACCCAAAGGCTGCTGACCGTTTCTGCTGACGGTACAGGCGATTTCTCCACCCTGCAGGGGGCGATGGATTTCATCCCTGACTCCATCGCATCTGCTGAGGAGGGCTATCGCGTGTTGGTGAAGAATGGCGACTATGAAGAGCTGGTGTATTTCCGCAACAAGCGCTTTGTCACCATCGAGGGGGAGAGCCGTGAGGGCGTGGTGGTTCACTACCGAAACAACGAGGTGTTCAATCCGCATCCCGCCGACATCAAGACCAACGAGGTGAAGGGCACGTTCCCCTCGCGTCGGGCCGCCTTTGCCGCCGACAACTGTAGCGACCTGACGCTGCGCAACCTGACGATAAAGACCGATGGCAAGGGACAGGCGGAGGGGCTGCTGGTCAATGGCGAGCGCAATTTCTTTGAGAACGTCCACATCATCGGCGACGGCGACGCCCTGCAGGCCAATGGCAGCTGCTATTGGCACAACTGCCGCATCGACGGTGGCGGCGACACGATACTGGGGCGCGGGCCGTCGTTCTTCAACCACTGCACCATCACCAGCCATGGGGCGTTCATGTGGATTCGTAATACGGAAGAAAACCACGGGAATGTTTTTGTAGACTGCCATTTCAAAGGGCTTTCCCGCTATGCCGAGCTGGGGCGACTGCCCGACAACAAGGGGAAAAACTACCCGCATGCCGAGTGCGTCTTGCTGAACTGCACCCTGGAGGACATCCCCGCCTACGGATGGGGCAGGATAGACGAGGGCGCAAAAACGGCGACCCTCTTGGAGTTCAACAGCCACGATGTGAACGGCAACGGGGTTGACGTCTCAACCCGAAATCCGTTGATGCGTCAGCTCGACCCCATCCGCGATGCTGAACTCATTGGCCGATACGCCGACAGCAAATGGGTCTTGGCCTGGTAAATCATGGCTGCCCCGTATATAGGGTTATTACAAAAAAAGAGGCTCATAGAAGCCTCTTGTGATTCCGTCGGGATTACATCCGGCGCAATCGTCTACAATAGGCTACCACAAATAGCAATTGTATTTCAATTGTTTACGGCAAGAATAGTGGATTGCAGTTTTAATGTGTGACCTAAAATTTTATTATTGTGACCTATTTGTGACCCAAAAATTTGCGTAGATAAAAATTAATGACTACCTTTGCATCGTGATTTAAAATTTTTATCGTTATGGCAACAACATCATTAAAATTATCGACAAAGACCGATGCCAATGGCAGGAGTCAAATTATCGTGAAATTAACAATCTCACGAACAAACCGCCCATGCTTCAAAAGTGGAGTTTGGGTCAGCCCGGAATGGTTCAAGCCTGTTCTGGAAACGAAGAAGGGATTTGTGTACGACGTAGTGATTCCGAAAAAGGGAAGATTAAACGTGATGGAAGTCCGGGAGGCAGAGGCAGCAAAAGCTACGCTGTCAGCGTATGTTAGTAAGCTGGTGGCAGTAAGCAACGCCCTGTCAAACGGACAAGAAAATGTAACACACAATGCTATCGATGAAGCAATGAATGTGACACGCGACATGGTAACAACGGCGATTACCTACCAAAGCATTCGGGAAGCGAAGGCGAACATTGAGCATCAGGAATTGATGCCCTCAAAAGATTTCTTTGATTGGATGGATTTGTACCTCAAAAAGAAAGAACTGTCAGAAGGGCGCAAACGTGGATTCCGCGTGCTGGTCAGGATGTTGGCAAGGTATCAATCTTTTGTGCGCATGACTGACAAGGAAAGAAGCGGCTTCACGCTGGATGTAGACACGCTGGACAAGGAAACTGTTGAAGATTTCTTCGATTATGCCTCCAACGAAAAAACATTGTCGGAAGAGTACCCAGAAATATTTAAGAAGCTCCTATCCGAATATCCACCAGAGATTAGTCCCAAACACAAGAAATCGACGATATGTGAAAGAGGACGAAACGTGATGATTGAGCGAAAGAAACAGCTGAGAGCGTTTTTTCGCTGGATGCTGGAAGAGGGCTATTCGAAAAACCAGCCCTTTGAGGGAGTTAAAATTGGAAGCGAGGTGTACGGAACACCATACTATCTTACGGTGGCAGAAAGGAACATCGTAGCCGATTGGGACTTTTCAGAAAATAAGCATCTGGAGTCCCAAAGAGACATTTTCTTGCTGCAATGTCTGATAGGTTGCAGGGTGAGTGACCTGTTGACACTTACGAAAGACAACGTGGTAGAGAAAGATGGGGTAGAGGTGATTGAATACATTCCGAGGAAAACAAAAGGCAAGAATCCAGTAGTGGTGACCGTTCCGATGAACGAAAGAGCAAAACGTCTGGTTGGGAAATACCTGAATTCGGACAACAAGAGGGGTAAGTTGCTACCTGTCATTTCAAGTCAGAAATACAATGATACGATAAAAGAGATTCTAAAGGAATGCAGAATAAACAGGATGGTTTCTGTTATCAATCCTACATCTGGGGAAGAAGAGCAACGACCCATTTGCGAGGTAGCAAGCAGCCACATGGCAAGGCGGACATTTATAGGCAACCTCTATAAAAAGCTGAAAGACCCCAGCTTGATAGGCAAACTCTCAGGGCATGCCGAGGGGTCACGGGCTTTTTGCCGTTATCGCGATATAGACTTGGATATGATGAGGGAAACGGTAAACTTAATAGATTAGGCCATGAAGGATTTTCCCGTTACAAAACAATTTGTAGCCGACATCAATTTTCTGTGCGCGGCCATCTTCAAAAAGGAGTTCTTTACGGAAGGATTCTTCTATAATCGTGGAATGGAGATATACCGCACGTACGCATGGAGCGAGAGCCATCCAGCATGGGATGAGCGGGAGCTGGTTCGCGACTTTTTGGACAATGTTGATGTGCAGAGCAAAGAGGGGCTGCAGGACGCTTTCGACTTGTGGAAACTCATTCTCAACGGCATCAATCTGCCCGACTGTGACCTGCTCATGTATGGGTGGCAAACTAGGGACATGGGGGCACATAGTAAAGATGGTCTCGCAATCTGGGAGTGGTTGGTTGACGTGTGCGGTTCTGTTAGGCTTGAGGTCGAGAAACTAACGAAAGAATACGAGCTACTGGATAGATGTTCAGCAGACCATTTCCTCGTTCCGGGGTACTATCCTGAGAACCCCTTGCCCCACGATACCTCCAAAAGCGAACCGACCACAAAGACGAGAAAGCATAGGAAGGTGAAGACCTTTTCGGAATGGCTATCGGAAGGAGTTGACATGGAAAAGCTGAGAGAGAAATATGTCGGCACACACGGGAGGGATAAGGTGAGAGACCTTCTTTTAGAGGCCATTGGAGCAAATTGTTCCAAATATCCCTCGTTTGAAGTCCTTAAAGAAGCGTTTCCAGATGTCATCGGAAGAAGCGAATATTACGAAGTAACCAGGCAACTGAAACCATCAAAAAAGGTCGAAAAGTTCCTTTAGAGGTAATGCAAGGAGTAAAAAATACGGACATTTACGGACAGTTATTTAAGGGTCCGTAAATGTCCGTTTTTTTTATTTGCGTAAATGTGGTACAATGTCGTATCTTTGCATCGTCAATCGGCGATTTATCCACGCCCGAACGACCGCCCCTGAGCGACCGAGAGGATAAGCGGCTAAAGCGGAAGGGGAACAAGACAAATGTCAATACAAGAACTAATCCAAGCGGGAAACGGCAGCACCATTTTGATGGTAACGCCACAGATGCTACAGGAGTTTTCGCTACAGGTGGCAAAACTCGTCCAGGAACAACAGCATGTCAAGCGTGAAGAACTCTTCACGCCATCGCAATTTGCTCAACGCCACGGTGTTGACCGGTCAACGCTTTGGCGATGGCGCAAGAATGGCTTGCTGAAGGCCACCGTGGTTGGCACGAAAATTTATTACAAAGACACGGATTTGATAACGACCAGTAGGGAGGACTGAACATGATACAAAAAGAAAGAGTGGCCGAAGCCACCCCAATCTCATACGACAGCACAAAGGTAGCTACTTTTCAGCAATCTCACAAGAGTTTGCAGGATAAATTGACCGAAGACCTGCTAAAAAATCACCAAAAGGCAAAAGACCGCAAGGTTTTGCCCATTGACGGCCTCCGCGACGACGTTCAGGAGATTATCGAACATTTATCTCTTAGCACTAAAAGTTGTAGGAACTTTGTAGCGGCGTCCGTTCTTACTACCATCGGGGCAACAGCAGGAACAGGGATGAAAGTTAAGGATGGAGGCTGGACGAACTACGGGCAGCTATATACTATGCTCTACGGTAGCCCGTCGGACTCAAAGACTCCCGCAATAAAACCTGTCATCGCACCGCTGGAATACATGGAGAGCCAATATTTAGAGGAGTATAAGGATGAGCTGGCGCGGTACAAAGAACTTTCAAAGGACAAGAATACCGACGCAGGAGCCACGCCGATTTGTCATCAACTCTTAGTTCAGAACACAACGCCAGAAGCCATCATTGACGTACTCGACAAGAACCGGCGTGGGCTGCTCATCGTGGCGGACGAGGCATATAATTTCTTCCGAAGCGTCGACAAATACAATAATGGAGGAGATTTCACGGGGGCAATGACTGAATGCTGGAGCAATAGCTCATTGTTCATAAACAGGAAAGGAGAAGAGATACGCAAAGTAATCCGCGAGCCGTTTCTCGCATTCTTGGGTGGGATTCAGGAGGGCAATCTCCGAAAGATCTTCCCGAAATACGACGGCACGGGTTTCATTGAGCGGTGGAGTTTTTGCCTACCGAACCAGAAGCCTTCTGAACGCGTGCCCCCCGACCCCTCAGTATATACTCGCTGGCAACTTTTAGTACGAAACGTGCGCGAAATGCCACCCACTACTCTTTATTTCTCAAACGATGCCACGGATTTTCTCACCAACTATGAGAAAGAAATCGACGAGGAGGTGCAGCGATTAAGCGACGAAGGCAACGAGCGCATGGGCAGTTATGTATCGAAAGCTAATTATATGGTACGTCGTTACGCGGCTATCGCTCATTTGCTCGGCCACAACCCACAACCTACAACCATACCACTTTGTGAAGTTGAGTATGCGCGGCGGCTAGTCACATTCTTTGAAGAAGGCACTAAGAAGGTATACGAGGACTTATTCGGAAAAGAAGAAGGGATATCTGACGCGCAGATAATCAGGATACTTGAAGCACGTCACAACATCACTCAACGTCAAAAGCAGGGAGCACTTGCCGACATAATGGAAAAGACGCAGCAAGCTGTTTCGAAGAATTTGAAAAAATAACAAATAAGGTTGTTGGTTGTTGGTTGTATTCGCCAAAATGCCAATAAACAAAGGGGTTTTGAGAAAAACAACCAACAACCAACAACCAACCAAAAACAAAAAAATGGAGTACAAATACAAATTTGACGGTGAATATCTCACTTGCCCGTCATGTGGGCGGATTCGTAAATACCGAGACTTTTACGTTTCCAAGACTGGCAAACCTGTGGCCCACATGATTTGCGGCGAGTGCTTTTCAGCTTCATGCGGTTATCGCGTTACGCCGAGTCAGTATTTCTCCGAGCACCCTGAAGCACGGTCGCAGACATTCACAGGAGATTGGCAACCGCACCCCGAGCCACCCGTCACCTACATTGACCGCCACCACGTCGCTGACTACATTCCAGCTGCCGCCGACCTGCACAAAAGCAATCTGCTGGCGTATCTCCTTCCCATCTTCGGGGCTGACAAGATGATGCCCGTCGTGCGCAAGTATGGCGTAGGAGTAGATGCCGATGGCTCCACGCGATGGCCGCAAATTGATGAACGCAAGCGGGTGCGCCAGATCAAAGTACAACAGCACAACCGATTCAACGGGCATAGGGAAGGCATTACCGACATGACACACAAGCATCTTAGAGACATAGGAGAAATTGACCCCGAAAGCCAAGCGGAGCAATGCCTGTTCGGCCAGCACCTCCTCGCCAACGCCAACGAAGAGACCATTGCAGCCGTCGTTGAATCTGAAAAGACAGCTTTCATGTTCGCTATGCTTTACCCGCAAGTTGTGTGGGTCGCCACAGGAGGCGAAGGCAATTTCTCGCTTGTCAGGAAAGCCCAGAACCTGCTCGGAAGGTGTGGCAGCGTCACCATCATCCCCGACGCTGGCAGCTTCGCCAAATGGAAGCAAGAAGCGCGGAAGCTGTCATTGACTAACATCGAATTCAGCAACATTTGTTCTGGTCATTCGCATAACGTTGACATAGCCGACCTGCTTATATATGAGTACCTTTCCACTCATCGCCAACCACAACAACAGGAATTGGACTTCAGCAAGCCAGCACCATCCGCTACACCCACGGCTGCACCATGCCCTTCACCATCACCTTCGACCACCGCAGGAGCATCTACCCCCACCACGCCAGCCGTAGAGCCGCGCATAAGGTACTCTACCATCTTGCCCTTCCCCAGCGGCGATGTGTTCAGTTCGCTGTCACAAGTGGAGTTCGACTCCCTTCTTAGCCCTGAAGCCGTGGCAGCATGGCAAACGGCACACCCCACAGCTCCCTTTTAGTATAATTATTAATATATTCATTATGAAAACGAAACACGACATCATTAAAGCACAGCTTGAACTATATGAAGAAGCCACAAGAAAGCGCGCAGAACGGCCTACAAGCGCGCCAAATGTGCAGGGCGGACAACTATCAAGCCCCACGGAAGAAAAGCCGTTAGAACGCGATTTATTAAATCACTAGTGCTTTATCTTACAAATAATTATTACCTTTGCACTCAAAACAAAGAAGTATGGATATTTTGAAGCAGCAGAAAGAGTTCATTCGGGAATCGCGGAAACTCAACCGTCAGTCCCGTTCCATCCTCAGGCAGATGAAGGAAGCCCAAGACCACCAGAAGTATATGGAGCTCAAGACGACGTTCGATGCTCTCCAAGTAAGGTTGGACGAGCTGGACAAAATTGGTGAAAAACTTATTGAGGAAAGCGAGAAGCCCGAAAACGGAGTGGTCACTCCCTTGCAGATGTACAACCTTTGGTCTGCAATTCGTGGCAGAATCCGTCTTGCAAAGTTCGGTGACAACGGAGTAGAACTCCCCGAAATTGACGTGGAAAAAATCTTTAAAGGAAGAAGATACCGCCCCCTTGACGAAGTGACAGCCGAAATACTTTCCATCATCGAAAAATGGCAACCTTTAGCTAACGAAAGTTAAATACCATTTCAGAAATGTTACAGTAACATAAATAATACGGACGTTTTAGATTTGTTACGGATTAATTCACTATCTTTGCAGCATAAAAAACGCAAGGATATGAAAAAGTATTTCGCTTATTTTCGAGTCAGTACTGGCGGGCAGACAACCAAGCAGCAGCACGCCGAAGTAATTAACTACGCCAAAGCCCACGGCCAGTATGTCGGTGGTGTTGATGAGCAGGTCAGCGGCAAGTCGATGGACAACCGCCCCTTACTCAGGGAGGCAATAAACAAGTGCAAGGCTGAAGGGTTGACCCTGCTTGTCCTGAAGCTTGACCGTATCAGTCGCGATGCGGCAGACACCTTTGCCATCTACAAGGAATGTCCTTTTGAATGTGTGCAGCAGGACACAACTGACATTCTAACTCTTTCCGTCTTCGCAGGATTGGCCGCAAAGGAGCGTCAGATGATTTCTCAGCGCACAAAGGCAAAGCTGGAACAGCTGAAGAAGGATGGGAAGAAGCTGGGTAGTCCTCTCTATCAGAAGGACGCGAAAGGCCACCTGTCGAAGGATGCCGAGAGACAGCTGGCAGAGAATCGGGAACGCATGGCCAATGCTCGCAGGGACGCAGCAGACAACAACGATGCTAACGTGAAGGCATGGGCTGTGATAGAGAACCGCCAAGGCTCACTCCAGCAACTCGCAGACATCCTCAATGCCGCAGGTTTCCGCACACCGCACGGCAAGGAATGGCAGAAGATGTCAGTAAGGCGGCTCATTGCTCGCTTCGTCAAGTAACCGCCACGCTCACAGCCC
The DNA here is from genome assembly GCA_902790625.1 of uncultured Prevotellaceae bacterium. Lineage (GTDB taxonomy): Bacteria > Bacteroidota > Bacteroidia > Bacteroidales > Bacteroidaceae > Prevotella. The sequence continues at coordinate 14,294 of CADASP010000026.1, forward strand.
TGCCCATCGTCTGGGCATCCACACCTGCATGAAAAACCCCGCCTCAGATGGACGGGGTTTCAACATTTGTGAACACTATTGCTTTTGCATGTTGTCCACGATGGGGGTTGCACTCAACTGTTCGAGAAAATCCAGCACGAAGCCAAGCTCATTGATTTCAATCTGGTAGCCAGGCAAGGCGTTGGCCATTAAGTCAATGACAGCTTTTTCCACTCTCTTTACGCCCTCGATGAAACTTTCTTTGTCCCAGCAGCTTTTCGACAAGTCGATAACATTTTGATAGTCCATAGCTCAATTTAATTAATGAAAAATAAAAAAACGCTGCAAAGTTACAAAAAAAGTAGTACATTATACAGGCATTAAGCGGCTTTCTGATACGCATGAGGAAGGAATGATGAGAGCATTGTGCATTTTGCCTAAACGGCTGGATGGCAGGTTGTTAAGCAGCGAGATATGGGGGTAGCCCCCCCCTTGTGAAGACTAAAGACTGGCTGTGACCCGTCGTCGGAATTTTTTATTTTTTTTCATCCGCCACCGACATCCGGATGCCCCGTGCAGGTTTGGCTCACATCTGCCCAAAAAAGATTTTCGCTTTTGTCAAAAAAATCGAAAAAACGTTTGGTTGTTTTGTAAAATTTTATTACTTTTGCAAAAAATCAGGACACATATGAACGTACCATCAACAGTAATCATCCAGCAGCAGCGCGCCGAGATTTTATCCGACCTGCGCATGGCCATCAAAAGCGTCCAGGATGCAGTCAACATTCTGAGGGGCATCAGCGACGTTGGCGTGCCCCACAGCGCGTCAGTCGAAGATTGGAAGAATGCACTCACAGCCGCCGCCGAGCGCAAGGAGTCCGCTAAACGTGCCATCAATGGCGACCCATCCCTCACGGGAGAGGAAAAGGAAAGCAAGTTAAGAGGATGGAAGCTCTGGCACAAGGCTGTGGCAGGGCACGTTGGCGGCATCATCAGGACATTGCAGAAATGGCCGCAAGCGTCGTGGCAATGGGATGCCGTAGCAGAGAACATCGTCGTAGGTCGCCCCACCGCAGACATCGCCGACGAGATGGCCACCCGCCCCGTGCCACCCGAAGCGAAGCAGCATGGCCGTTTGTTGGGCAAAATCTACGAGAGCATCGCAGACCTGCGCCGATGGGAGCAGCACCACAACGTGCGAAAGCTTCCAATCGAAGCATTGCTGAAGACCCCTGCCGAGTCGCTTGGCGAGCAATGGGCAACGGGCAGCATCCTTCGCCAGCATGGACTCGACAACGTAACGGCCAGCCGTGTGGCGGTTTTCGAAAGTACATTCATTTAATCATTTAAAAATAAGATATTATGAACGAGTTAAACGAAGTTTTACAACTATTGCGTAGTGCCATGCCCCTCCTGAAAAAGTTCGGCGAGTGGCAGCAGCAACAGGAATTGAAAGAGCGTGAAGAGCAGGAGCGGGCATCATTCGCAGAGCGGGAGTTCAAGGCCTGGATTGCCGAAAGGCGAAAGAAGCAGCAGCAGGAGGAGAGAGATGCCGACGAGCTTGCCAAGAGGTGCTATGGCGGGGAAACATGGCAGCGGCAACGGTTCATTTCGCCCATGTTCTAAAAAAAGTCCCATCATAGTTGGGGAGGGGCTGGCGTTTAAGCATCAGCCAAGCGTCAGCCCATTTTTTTTACTCTAATTACTTGATACACAATGATTTTCCGAAAGAATCAAATAAACAAAGACGCGGACGAAATCAGCTTCGCCGTGAGCTTCGGGGCGGCCGACGTCTGGAGGTGGTTCGGGCAGCTCTTCCAGCTCCTCACCAGCGGCGACGAAAGGAACACGTCGTGGGCTTTGGAACTCCTACACACCAAAGAAGACCTGACAGGCTGGATAGCCCGCGAAGTCTTGAAGTGGATGCCCGCTAAGCACGCGGAGGCCATCGGCGCATGGGCTGTCACACTTGCCGCCAAGCGTCGTTATCTCATCCCCACCACGGGCGGCTATCTGCTGTCGTCTGCTGTCAGCAAAAAGAACGGAAGACCCAAAGAGTCATAATTTTGTTTTCTACACTTTCATTTTGCGCGTGGCTGCATCGTCCGTGGGGGATAGTGCAGCCGTTTTTGTAGTTTCCGTCACCCACCCAGAAAACATCACCCATCCTTTCGGTTCGGGGACATCCTACACACGGCATCGGACGACAAAGAAGATGATGATACGCGCGCGCACACATGAGGGAAGGAGCGACTCTTCACATGCGTTGTCGGTTTTTTCACCCAAAACTTTTGCAAATCAGAAATTTTTTGTACCTTTGCAGTCAAGTTGCTATAACAGCATTTAAATCACGTTTGGGGTTGTTATCCGAGAGGACGGCAACCCCTCTTTATATGCTATTGTGACCCAAATGTGATTTGTTTTTCCGTGACTCAGGAAAATAAAAATCGCTAATCGGCTTGTAATTAACCAATTAGCGACAGTTGTTTAGGGAAATACAGTGATTCCGTCGGGATTCGAACCCGAGACCCACAGCTTAGAAGGCTGTTGCTCTATCCAGCTGAGCTACGGAACCTCCGTTTGTGTGCGATTCGCTTTTTGGAAAGCAAAGCCACGAAAGCGGCTGCAAAGTTAGCTATTTTTTGCGAAACGGCCAAATTTTACGCCGTAAATCTGATGTAGGCACGGTCGTCGAACGAGTTATTGCCACGGGCGAATGCTTTTGTGGCCTTGAATTCGCCAATGTTGAGCGGATCGCGCTGGCGCTGGGCTTCGAGGCGCGCCTCGCTCTCGGCAAGGGTGGGGCAGAGGAATGGATAGCCATCGCTGGCCAGCACAATCTGCCAAGGCTTGAAGTCGAGGGTAATGATTCGCACATGTTTTTCGGCTACGGGAAACCCGTCGACGACGCTGTAGGTCTTGTTCTGCTGCAGCATGGTTTCCTTCATCCGTGGGATGATAGCGGCGCGTGCCGTGTCGTCGTCGAGGAAGTGGTCCCACGGCTTGGGGCTGGCAGCAATGATCTCGGCACGCCGCTCTGCCAGCTCCTGCTCGTAGGGCTTGGGGTTGTCGAAATAGTTGTCGCCCACCAGACATTGACAGTCGCCAATCATCCAAATCTCGCGGCGCAGTCGGCTGAAGACGATGCAGCTGGCCGTGAGGCGATCTTCAGGATGCGACTCCAGATGGGCGAGCATCGCCTTCTTGTATCTGCTGCGTATGGCGCTTGTGGCTATTTGGCAAAACTGGTGGCAACTGCTGTTGGCAGGTAGCTTCTTGATGCTGGCGGCCACGCTGAGCATAGCCAACTCGCCGTTGGAACGTGGACGCAGCGCGAAGTCGCGATGGCAGCGCAACTGCGACTTCGACGTGGAGCCATCGATGACAGCCACGAAGTCGGGCGTTGTCACGATGCCGTCCTCGCAGCGTTTCAAAGGATTCTTGGCTACGAGTGCCTGTTCGATGATGGTCATAATAGCTGCCTGCGGCCTAAATGAAAAATGATAAATGAAAAAGTGAGAAGTAAGGAAGCATTCCATTCTTCCCACTTCTCACTTTCTACTTCTCACCTGAGATTACTCGCCTTTCTCCATCTGAGCTTTCAGCTGAGCCAGCACGTCGAGGTCGCCCAACGAGGTCGATGCGGCCACGTTCTCAATCTTCGGAGCCTCGTCCTTCTTGGCGGCAGCACGTGGAGCCTGAGCCTTGCGGGCCTGGCGCTTCTCTTCGCGCTGTGCATCCTCGAAGGTGCGGCTGTGGCTGAGGATGATGCGCTTGCTGTCCTTGTTGAACTCGATGACCTTGAACGGCAGCACTTCGCCCATCTGAGCCTGCGAACCGTCTTCCTTCACCAGGTGCTTCGGAGTGGCAAAGCCCTCAACATTCTCTTCGAGCTGCACCACGGCACCCTTCTCGAGCACCTCGGTTATCTTGCCCTCATGGACGCTGCCCACGGCATACTTGCTCTCGAAGGCATCCCAAGGATTGTCTTCCAGCTGCTTGTGGCCAAGGCTGAGACGACGGTTCTCCTTGTCGATGTCGAGCACCACCACGTCGATGGGTTCGCCCACCTTGGTGAACTCTGAGGGGTGCTTCACCTTCTTGGTCCAGCTCAGGTCGCTGATGTGGATGAGTCCGTCGACACCTTCCTCCAGCTCCACGAACACGCCAAAGTTGGTGAAGTTGCGCACCTTGGCGTTGTGCTTCGAGCCAACGGGGTACTTCACGTCGATAGCCTCCCATGGGTCTTCCTTCAGCTGCTTGATGCCCAGCGACATCTTGCGCTCGTCGCGGTCGAGGGTGAGGATGACAGCCTCCACCTCATCGCCTACCTTCAGGAACTCCTGGGCGCTGCGCAGGTGCTGGCTCCACGACATCTCGCTGACGTGGATGAGGCCCTCAACACCGGGCTGCACTTCTACGAATGCACCGTAGTCGGCGATGACCACCACCTTGCCGTGGATGTGGTCGCCCACCTTCAGGTTTGGATCGAGAGCATCCCAAGGATGCGGTGTGAGCTGCTTCAGGCCCAGGGCGATGCGCTTCTTCTCCTCGTCGAAATCGAGGATGACCACGTTGATCTTCTGGTCGAAGTCCACCACCTTCTTCGGGTCGTCCACGCGGCCCCAGCTCAGGTCTGTGATATGGATGAGTCCGTCCACGCCGCCCAGGTCGACGAATACGCCATAGTTGGTGATGTTCTTCACGGTTCCCTCCAGTATCTGTCCCTTCTCCAGCTTCGAGATGATCTCCTGCTTCTGAGCCTCCAGCTCGGCCTCGATGAGCGCCTTGTGGCTGACGACGACGTTGCGGAACTCCTGGTTGATCTTCACCACCTTGAATTCCATCGTCTTGCCCACGAACTGGTCGTAGTCGCGTATGGGATGAACGTCAATCTGGCTTCCAGGCAGGAAGGCCTCGATGCCGAACACGTCGACAATCATGCCACCCTTGGTACGGCACTTGATGAAGCCCTGCACCACCTCTTCGTTGTCGAGTGCAGCGTTCACGCGGTCCCAAGCCTTCGAAAGGCGAGCCTTCTTGTGGCTGAGCAGCAGCTGGCCTTTCTTGTCCTCGGCGCTCTCCACGTAAACCTCCACGATGTCGCCTTCCTTCAGGTCGGGGTTGTAGCGGAACTCTGTGGCGGGGATGATGCCATCGCTCTTGTAGCCAATGTTGACCACCACTTCCTTCTTGTCGACGCTGATCACTTTGCCGTCGACAACTTGGTGGTCGGCCACCTTGCTCAGGGTTTCGTCGTAGGCCTTGTCGAGTTCTTCTTTGCTCACATTGGCCACGGTGCCATTCTCAAACTCTTCCCAGTTGAAGTCGTCGAGCGGCTTAACGTTCTTTGTTAATTCTGACATGTTTCTTCCCCAATTTCATTGGGGGATTGGCCTGAACAAGCGTTCATCAGACCGGTTAAATGGTTAATGTTCAGGGGATACGGCGCCTGTTCCGAATCCCTCGTCCCCACCTTGGGGCGCAAAGCGGCTGCAAAGTTACTCATAATTATCTATATATGCCGTTCTTTGCCTCTTCTTTCCTCGAATTATTATTTTTTTTTAACTAAAAGCGAAAAAGATGGAGCCAATTGCATGTTATTACAGAATTTATTGCTAACTTTGCACACGAGAGTATGCAAGAACAGATGGAGCGGCGATGTCCATTGAGCGATGGGCCGAGTCGTGACGAGCGAAGGCATGTCAGCGAGCCGCGTCTCAACATTTTTTGCAAGACACAAAAAGACAACTATTATGGGAAAGTACTTAGATCCGAGAGCCGACCTGACTTTCAAGAAGATATTTGGCGAGCACAAGAACCTCGTCATCAGTCTGCTCAATGCCCTGTTGCCCCTGAAAGAGGATGAGCAGGTGGAGAGCATCGAATATTGGCCAGCCGATAAAATCCCCGACAGGACGGAGGCCGAGAAATACAGCATTGTGGACGTGTGCTGCAAAGACAACAAGCAGCGCGAGTTCATTGTTGAGATGCAGATGACGTGGACGGAATCTTTCAAGAAACGCGTCCTGCTGAATGCTTCAAAGGCATACGTGGCACAGACAAGGAAGGGAATGGCTTATGAAAGCCTTCAGCCGGTGTATGCCCTGAACTTCGTCAACGCCGAGTTCTTGAAAGACGTTGACGACTATTATCACTACTACCACTTGGTTCACGACCGATACACCAACCAGGTGATTGACGGCCTGCACCTCATCTTTGTGGAGCTGCCCAAGTTCAGACCTCACACGATGGCCGAGAAGAAGATGCAGGTTTTGTGGCTTCGGTTCCTCACGGAAATAAATGAGAACACGCAGGAAGTGCCGGCTGAGCTTTTGGAGAACGCCGATGTAAGCGAGGCCCTCGAGATTGTTGAGCGTGCAGCCTTCAATGACATTGAGATGCGTACCTACGACAAGTTCTGGGACAGTATTTCTTCTTATAATTCTTTGGTGTACGATTGGGAGAAGAAGGTGAAGCAAGCAGAGGCTGAGGTGGAGAAAAAGGTGAATGAGGCGAATGCGAAGGTGAATGAGGCGAATGCGAAGGTGGAAGAGGCGAATGCGAAGGTCGAGGCGGCGAATGCCAGGGTTGATGAGGCGAATGCCAAGGTTGATGAGGCGAATGCCAAGGTTGATGAGGCGAATGCCAAGGTTGATGAGGCGAATGCCAAGGCAGTGGAAGCTGAGGCCAGATTTGAGGAGGCCGAGGCCAAATTTGAGGAAGCCGAAGCCAGACTAAAGCAGAAAGACATTGACACCGCCCGTAAACTGAAGTTGATGATGGTGATGACCACCGAACAGATTGCAGAGGCAACAGGCTTGACGGCAGAGGAAATAGATAATTTGTAAATCCGATATTTTTGACTGCCCTGAGATGAATTGTTATTGGTAAAAACATTGGCTTTTACGTCAGTGATGCTGACGAAAAACAGTGCGCAGCCACTCCCCTACTTGGGAATGGCTGCGCACTTATAAGTGTATTTGCTTGTGTCTTCTGAAGAATGCAGCTATTCGGTGTAGTAGCTGATGAGGCGTATGAGGAGGTTGTTGAGCAGCTCCACTTTGTATTCGCCCACAGAGGCCTTCAGGTGGCTGCCTCCCACGCCGCTGTCGTCGGTTAGGAAGACGTAGGTGCCCCCAGTGACGCTGGCAAAGAAGCGGAGCATGAATTCGGTGTTCTTGTCGACACCGCTGGCGGCCACGGGTATGATGCGTATGCCCATCTTGGCGCACAGCGTCACCGATTTCTGTAGCGAGGCAATGATGGCATCCTCGTGGTGGGCCGGGGCATCAAGCAAGAGGAAGGCGATGCGGGTGCGGGCGTGTGTGTTCCACGACAATTTCTGCAGCATGCCATCCAGTGCGCTGTGCACCGCTTCAGGGTAGTCGCCGCCGCCGTCTGCTCGCTGGTTGCCCACGAAGCTGGCCGTCTGCTTCAGGTTGTCGGTGAAGTCCTGATGGCGTGTCAAGTATTCGTCGCCCTCGTCGCGATAGAACAAGGCTGCTGTGCGCATCTTCACCGTGGGGCGCAGCGATGCCGTCTTGTTGATGATGTCCTCCAGGTCGTCTTTCAGGAACTCGATTTCGTCGCCCATCGACCCCGTAGCATCCACGATGAAGGCGATGTCGGCTTGCTGCTCTGCCATGCTGGCCGCAACGACATAGCGGTTGACAGTTGTTTGCTGTGCGAGCGAGTCCCACTGGCACACTGCGGGGTGCCCCTCCATGATTTCGTCGTTGATGCTGATGGCCAGACTGGCGGCGTTGGCCTCCTCCTTTTGGTGGAGTCCCACCCAGCAATCAGCCTTTCCGTGGTTGTCGGTGACAGTCTCCCATAGGGTCGTCTCTCTTCCCTCGCTCTGGCGCAGCAGCTTCACTGTAGCTCCCACCAGGGCATTACCATCGTAGTCGGCCACCTCCACGGCTACGCGGTTGTTGGTGTAGAATTGCCAGTATTCGCTCTTGTCGCCATAGTCGTTGCCAAGCATCAGGGCCGACCAGAAAGCCCAGTGGTTCAGGTCGTTCCACTCACCAGCCGTGACAACGCCCGCATGGCTGTTGCCGCTGCCCCCCGGCTCGTCATCAGGGGCAGGACTGTCAGTGAGTTCTGAAGAACTCTCCTCTGCCGCCATTTTGTCGTAATACTCTCCGTCACCACTGGTGGAGCAGCCACAAATAGAGAACGCAGCTGCCAGCACCATGACGCTGACTGTCATTGTCATCAAGTTCCTTCTGTTCATGTTGATTCCTGTTTTTGCTTGTTCATGTTTCTACTCCTAAAACACATGAGGGTGCGAAATCTTGCAGAAGAGTCGGAGTATTTAACAATTCTTAGTGCGGCAGTCCTTCGTTTCCATTTGTTATCAATCTTATGCCCACCGTAGGAACAGGCTCCCAAGTCTGTCCGCAGCTGTAGAAGTAGCCTTTTCCGTTTGCTGACAAGCCTTTTTTCACTGGCAGAAGCCCCAATTTTTCGTTGGGAGCACTCCAAATAAAAAATTTGGCGTTGACTTTTTTCGATTTGGAACGCTCCAAATTTCGGTTAGCTGTAACGGATTGCATATCTGTCTGTTGCGTTTTGCGATTTATGAGCTTATTATAGGGATCCCCAAGCCCCTATCCTACAGTATTGAGCACAACTCATCGAGGTGTCTCCGCCGCTCCCCCCGCCCCTGCAAGGGGGGAGGGGCGTATCAAGTACCGTTCGACCGCTCGGCCAAATTTGCCGCCCGAACGGCAACGTAGGGACGGACTTTGTGTCCGTCCGCGTGGGCAAATTGCTTGCGGACGGCACAAGGTCCGTCCCTACCGAAATGTACGCATGAATGCGACAAAGTATATAAAGAGGATGTTTGTGAGGCGCACCCCTCCCCTTGCAGGGGCTGGGGGAGCGGCGGAGATTCTCTGGCAAATGTGTGTAAAAGTAGTTGAAGGGAGGGGGGCTTGCCTTGCAAGCGTCCTTCGGCCGAGCGGGGGGCTGTAACCATTAGCAACTTTGATTCAAGAGAACGTCAAATAGGGCACCCTATGTTCAAAAGCGGAAGTGACTTGCCAGGATGAGTTTTTGAGAAAGATATTGACAAAATGGCCATTTAACCCCTCCATAACTCAAAAATTCTGCACGAGAAAACTTTTGGTCGAAAATTTTCGAGTTTTGAGGGGGTTTGTTAAATGATTGTCATTCAATTAATTGGGGTAAATATAGCAAAAAAAGGGCATCGCTGGCTTTAAAAAGTCAACGCCGAAAAAAAAATTGGCGTTGCCGTTTTATTTTTCGGCGTGCTTACAAAACCGCGAAAAGGCACCAAATAGGGGCAAAAAACGTGCACAAAGCCATGGCGTGTGTGCAAAAATTTGGCTTTTCCCCCTCGGTTCTCCATCAGGCGAGGGCCGAACAATGCTCCCAAACGGACGTTTTTCGCGCTAGATTGCCTCGCAATCGTGAACAAATTTTGTTTTGAAAAAATTTGACAATCTTTCCGATTTTAAGCTACCGAGTGTTCTATTTCGTAACAACTCGGTTCACCACGCTGGCCCCAACGAGCGAAACTTAAATTACATGTTTGTAATATAGGAATTCACCACAGGTGTCCTCACACTCCCCAGCAAAACGGGGATTAACAGGTTTGTAATATAGAAGTCGTTCAGGACAAAAGTTACTCCACCGCTCCCCCAGTCCCTGCTAAGGGGAGGGGTGAAACCCAGTGCAAAAGTGTAAAAGAGAAAATATGTGGAGGCATCCCTCCCCCGACCCCGGCTACGCCCCACTATCTCTTCGCTCCCCAATTGCTCCCTCCTCGCAATTGCCTTTCAGGGGAGCGGTGGAGGCACTTTGGTAAATGTGTATATAGAATAGTTACAGGGGTGGGGGAGTGACGGCGACACCTCCAGCGTCGGTAATCATATAATATTAATTATAATGTTTGCGTACGCGCGTATAAAAACACACTAATTGAATTTACTCCGACAACTCATATTGTCGGTGATGTTTGGTCGGGGCCATCCGGCTACGCTGCCCTCTCTTTGATTCCCCAAAAGCGAGCAGAATGGCGGCCCACGGGGCGGGGATATAGTTAAAGAATCTTATAAATTGTGGGGATACCGCCGTTTTTTTTCAGCCGAAGTGATTTTTTTTGTAATTTTGCAGCCGATTTCAGAATTATACTTCCTTCCGCGAAGTGTTTTTTATATCTCAACATTTCATTCTAAAAAGAAATCCTATACTTTTATTAGTATATTTGTATGTACACTAAAGAACAATTGGAACAGATGGATGCTGCCCAGCTGATGGAAATTGCCGGGCAACTGGGTGTGAAAGTATCGCAGAACGACAAGCTGGAGACAGTTATCTACGATATTCTTGACAAGGCAGCCATTGAGAGCGCCACAATTGAGAGCGCCTCGCCCAAGCGCAAACGGACACGCATCGCAAAGAAAGATACCGACCATGTGTATACCGTGAATGGCTCGGATGGCGAAAACCACGATGTGAAAGGACAGAAAGGGAAAGCCCCTGTGGAGCAGCCCTCTCTGTTTGCTGATGAGCCGGTGAAGACCAAGAAGAAGGCCGCCAAGGCTAAGAAAGAAGAGAAAGGCGAAGAAGCTGCTGCCGAGGTGGTCATCGACCCGATGGCCACATTTCCCAAGCACAGGGGCAGGAAGTCGAAGGCCGAGTTGGCTGCCATTGCTGCTGCCGAAGCTGCCAAGAAGGAGGCTGCCCAGGCCGAGGGCAATGAAGAGATGGATGAGGTGGTGCCCGCTGATGTGGAGGTGCCCGAGGCCGCTGCCAACGAACCATCGGCTGACAATGGCGTAGACCCCCTGCTGCTGGAACAATTGCAGGAGAAGATGGCCAGCAGGGCGCAAGAAAGCGAGATGGCAGAAGGCGATGGCCGCGACCCGCTGGACGCGCAGTATGTGGACGAGGCCTACGAGGACGGCGCCGTGTGGGACGGCGACCCCGGCGACGGCTCCGACTTCATCACCGTGTGCGATCTGCCCATCGAGGACCAGTCGGCCATGCCCACGCTCGACATCTTCGACCGCCCCGTGGCCCCTCAGCGCCCCGAAGCGGCGTTTCAGCCCGTGGCGGCGCTGCCGGCGGCCCCGGCTGCTAATGTGCGCTACGACTTTGCCGACATCATCACGGGCAACGGCGTGCTGGAAATCCTCTCCGACGGATACGGGTTCCTGCGCTCCAGCGACTACAACTACCTGTCGTCGCCCGACGACATCTACGTGGCTCAGCAGCAAATCAAGAAGTACTCGCTGAAGACGGGCGATGTCATCGACTGCACGGTGCGCCCGCCCCATGAGAACGAGAAATATTTCGCCATGTCGACCGTGAACGCCATCAACGGGCGCAATCCTGCTGAGGTGCGCGACCGCGTGAGCTTTGAGCACTTGACACCGCTCTTCCCCGAAGAGAAATTCAACCTGACGGGCGATGCGCAGACCACCAACCCGTCGACGCGCATCGTTGACCTCTTTGCCCCCATAGGCAAGGGCCAGCGTGCACTCATCGTGGCACAGCCCAAGACGGGTAAGACCATCCTGATGAAGGACATTGCCAACGCCATTGCCGCCAACCACCCCGAGGCCTACATCATGATGCTGCTCATCGACGAGCGACCAGAGGAGGTGACCGACATGAGCCGCACGGTGAACGCCGAGGTCATCGCCAGCACCTTCGACGAGCCTGCCGACCGCCATGTGAAGATTGCCGGCATCGTGCTGGAGAAAGCAAAGCGCATGGTGGAGTGCGGACACGACGTGGTGATCTTCCTCGACAGCATCACCCGTCTGGCACGCGCCTACAACACCGTGAGCCCAGCCAGCGGAAAGGTGCTCACTGGAGGCGTGGACGCCAACGCCCTGCAGAAGCCGAAGCGATTCTTTGGCGCAGCGCGAAAAATAGAGAACGGAGGCTCGCTCACCATCATTGCCACAGCACTCGTCGACACAGGCTCGAAGATGGACGAGGTCATCTTCGAGGAGTTCAAGGGCACGGGCAACTCCGAGATTCAGCTCGACCGCATGCTGTCGAACAAGCGCATCTTCCCCTCGATGAACCTGGTGCAGTCGAGCACGCGCCGCGACGACCTGTTGCAGGATCAGACCACGCTGAACCGCATGTGGATTATACGCAAGTTCATTGCCGAAATGAACCCCATCGAGGCGATGAACACCGTCTACGACCGACTGGTCAGCTGCAAGAACAACGAGGAGTTCCTCATGTCGATGAACGGATAAGCTACGAAGAGACAGATGAAAGCAAAAGCATTTTTGGCGGTTGCTGTCGCCCTGATGTTGATGGTGGCCTGCAGCAGCAAGAAATCGTCGGACAAGGACATCATCACCACCGACTATGTGGCGCCCAAGCCCACCGAGCCCATTGCCATGGATGCCGATGTGCAGAGCCAGCAGATAGAGTGGGTGGAAGGACGCAGCTATCAAGTGAAGGTGAGCCGCACGGCTGCCGACTCGCTGGCCATGGTGAGCAACGAGCTGGGGCAGAAGTATATTGACAACGTGATTGCGGTGGAGGTGAAGCGCGCCGACGAGTCGGTGTTCTTTCATCGCAGCTTCACCAAGCGGTCGTTCGCGGCATGGCTCGATGCCGATTACCAGCAGAAGGCCATCCTGCAGGGCATGCGTTTCCAGCGTGTCGAGGACGGCGTGCTGGAGTTTGTGGCATGGGTGAACTATCCTACGTCGGGCGACGACGAGGCCGTGGAGCTGAAAATGTGCATCAGCCCGCAAGGCGAGGTGTCCATCCAGCCATTCAGCGAGGATGAACGCGACGACTTGCGGTTGCAGCAGGACGAAGAGGCTTAGCCCAGTCGCAGCGAGCACCATCGCTCGTTGAGCTGTGGCATGCTGTCGAAGATGAGGTCGGCGCGCTTCTCTTCAAATAGATGAATGGGCAGCTGTCCGCTGTTCACGCAGATGGTGAAGGCGCGTGCTGCCACGGCGGCTTGTACGCCCAAGGGGGCGTTCTCCACCACGATAGTGTGCCAAGGCTGTAGGTTGCCTAAGCGTGTCATCCCCTCTAAGTAGGGGTCGGGGTGGGGTTTGCCGCGTTTCACGTCGTAAGCCGTCACAATGTTTTTCTCGTCCAAGTATTGGCCATAGTCTTTCAGCAATCGGGCCAATAGTGGGCGCTGCCCGCTGCCCGTCACCACGCCAATGGCCATGCCGCCATGGTGCATCTGCTCCATCAGTTGGAGCGCGCCGGGCATCATGGGCGCTGGGGGCATGTCGTGAAAGTATTTCGTCTTCAGGTTGTACATCTCCTGGGCTTCCTCCTCGCTGATGTCGCATCCTTTCTGTGCTTTCACCATCTGGCGGATGGTGTCAACGCCCCGTTGCCCCTCGGTGGCGTAGGCATCGGCGTGGCTCATCTCTATGCCATACTCCTTCATCGACTGGTGCCAGGCCACGGCGTGGTTGGGCATGGAGTCGTAGAGCACACCGTCCATGTCGAAAAGCACGGCCTTGGGGCGAAAAGCCTCAAAGCCGTGCTTCGCTAAGTACTCATTAATGGCGAGCTGAGGGTCACGCATCATTCTTCGCTTTTCAGTCTTTCCTTGATGGCCTCCGACTCCGCTTCGTAGCCGGGCTTGTCGAGCAGGGCGAACATGTTCTTCTTGTAGGCTTCCACGCCGGGCTGGTTGAAGGGGTTCACGCCGAGCACATTGCCGCTGATGCCGCAGCCAATCTCGAAGAAGTAGATGAGCTGGCCCAGGTAGAACTCGTTCAGGCGTGGCACGCTGATGCGGATATTGGGCACGCCACCGTCGACGTGCGCCAGGCGTGTGCCCAGCTCGGCCATCTTGTTCACCTCGTCCACACGCTTGCCAGCCAAGAAGTTCAGTCCGTCCAGGTTCTCTTCGTCTTCGGGGAAGAGCAGCTTCTTCTCAGGCTCCTCAATGCTGATGACGGTCTCGAAGATGGTGCGCTCGCCGTCCTGAATCCACTGTCCCATGGAGTGCAGGTCGGTGGTGAAGTCTACGCTGGCGGGGAAGATGCCCTTCTTGTCTTTGCCCTCGCTCTCGCCGTAGAGTTGTTTCCACCACTCGCTCATGAAGTGCAGCTTGGGCTGGTAGTTCACCATGATCTCAATCTTCTTGCCGTTCTGGTAGAGGGCGTTGCGCACTGCGGCATACTGTGCTGCCATGTTCTGGGCGAAGGGCACGTCCTGGCCGCAGGCTTGCTCCATCTGCTGGGCACCCTCCACGAGGGCCTTGATGTCGAAGCCGGCACAAGCGATGGGCAGCAGCCCCACTGGGGTGAGCACGGAGAAGCGTCCACCCACGTTGTCGGGGATGATGTAGCTCTTGTAGCCCTCCTTGTCGGCGCAGGTGCGTGCAGCGCCGCGCTTGGCGTCGGTGACGGCCACGATGACCTTCTTGGCCTCCTCCTTGCCACGCTGTTCCTCGCATTGCTTCTTCAGCAGACGGAAGGTGAGGGCGGTCTCGGTGGTGGTGCCGCTCTTCGAGATGTTGATGACGCCGAACTTCTTTCCTTTCAGATACTCAGTAAGCTCAAAGAGATAGTCCTCGCCGATGTTGTTGCCGGCAAAGAGGATGGCGGGCTTGGGGCTTTGCAGCCATCCGAAACTGTTGCTCAGTGCCTCGATCACGGCTTTGGCTCCCAGGTAGCTGCCGCCGATGCCGGCCACCACGATGGCCTCGCAGTTGTCGCGGAGCACTTTGGCGGTGGCCACGATGTCGTCGAGGAATTCGCTGGTGATGCTGCTGGGCAGATGCAGCCATCCCAGGAAGTCGTTGCCAGGGCACGTGCCGTTCTCAAGGGCCTCTTGTGCGGCCTTCACTTTGGGCTCGAAAGCTTCTACTGCGCCAGCCTCAAGGAAGCAGGTGGCTTTTTTGGTGTCTAAACAGATGTTCTTCATTGTTTGTTTGGTATTATGTATACAATAATATGAGTGTTTCTGTTCTACAGTGCAAATTTAGTGTTTTTCCCCGACACTGCCAAGCCTTTTTGCATTTTTCTTTTCGGGGCAACAAAAAGGGCAGCGATGTAGGGTGTCTGGCCCGCCATCGCTGCCTATAATGATACAGGGTTATCTGTTCGCTATAAACTTTCAATCACTTCTATCGCGAGACCCGTGTACTTGGCTATCTGCTCAGTGGACATGCCGTCAGCTTTCATGCGGCGCGCATTTTCACGTTTCGCTTCTTCTGCACCTTCTGCGCGTCCTTCTGCACGTCCTTCTGCGCGTCCTTCTGCGCGGCCCTTTTCTATACCTTCCAGCTCACCCTCTCCACGGGCGGTGACCATCTGGTTGCGCAGGATGGCACGGTCCATGAGATAGCGGTCGTAGAGGATGCCCTCGTCTCGCCCCATGCGCATGCGGTCCAGTTTCTCGCGTGCCTCGCGCAGACCGGGGGCGTCGGCATCGTCGGGGATGTCGGTGGTGGACAGGAAGTAGAGCCACTGGTCCAGCGAGTCACGGCTCCAGCGGTTGAAGTCGTTCACCTTCAGAATGATGTAGCGCGGATAGAGGTCAGACACCGCCTCGGCCTTGAACGTCTGCTTCTGGAAGGGCGACAGCTGCAGCACGTCGCCTTTGGTAATCCCTCGAAACTCAGTCTTGCCCTCGTAGACGCAGTCCTCGCCCTGCCCCAGGTCGAAGTAGACGATGTTGATGCTGTATACGCGCTTCACATGCTCATAGTTTTCACCGCTCTCAATATACTCCGTGACGAGCTTCGATGCCCCGAAGAGCATGCGCTGGAAGTAGGCGAACTCCGGCTCGCCCTGCACCTCGATGAGCAGCAGGTCGCCCTTGGTGTCCTCGGCCAGCAGGTCCACGCGGTTGTACTTCGCGTCCTCGCGGCTCTTGTTGCCCTCGCTCTCCAGCAGCCGCTGAATCTTGATGCTGGTACCCAGCACCGTGCTGATGAAGCCTTCCAGCACGTCGTGGTTGGCCTTCTCGCGGAGCAGGTGCTTCAGTGCCCAGTCGAAGCTGATGAATGTGCGTCTTTTCTTTACCATAGCTCTACATTTCGCCCACAAAGATATGCTTTTTCGCCAGTTCCTCAGCCATCTGTTGCTGTAGCTCGCGGGCCTTGTTGCCGGCAATCTCGGCGAAGTGGTCGTCTTGCGAGGCGTAGATGATGGCGCGGCTGGAGTTCACCAGCAGACCGCACTCGTCGTTCATGCCGTAGAGGCACACCTCTTCGAGCGAACCGCCCTGGGCACCCACGCCGGGGACGAGCAGGAAGTGGTGGGGCACAATCTCACGGACCGTCTGGAACATCTTGCCCTGCGTGGCTCCCACGACGTACATCATGTTCTCGTCCGTGCCCCATTGTTGAGAGGTCTTAAGCACCTTTTCAAACAGACGCTCACCCTTGAAATTCCCTGGCCCCCAGCGGCCAACGAGGGGAGTGTGAAGGGGAGTGAGCTGGAAATCCTCTGACCCTTTGTTGGAGGTGAGGGCGAGCAGCACCACCCATTTGCCTTCGTATTGCAGGAACGGTGTCACCGAGTCCTCGCCCATGTAGGGAGCCACGGTGAGGGCATCCACGTCGTATTCTTCGAAGAAGGTGCGGGCATACATCTGCGAGGTGTTGCCGATGTCGCCGCGCTTGGCATCGGCGATGATGAGGTGATGGGGATGCTTCTCCTTCAGATACTTCACTGTTTTTACAAAGCTTTCCATCCCTTTCAGTCCGAACGCCTCGTAGAAGGCCAGGTTGGGCTTGTAGGCCACGCAGTAGGGGGCAGTGGCGTTGATGATGGCACGGTTAAACTCAAAAACGGGGTCGTGCAGGTCGAAGACGCACTTTGGCATCTTTCGCGGGTCGGTGTCGAGTCCTACGCAGAGGAAACTGCGCTTCAGCTGAATTTGTTCTATCAGTTCTTGCTTGTTCATGTTCTTTCTTGATATTTTTTGCAAAATTACGAAAAAAGAATGGGATGAGCAAATCCGCGACGGGATATTTGCTCAAAAAAACGTGGTTCTTGTGGCTTTTGTGGCTGTCGTGTGAAGATACCATATCGCCTACGAAAATTTGGAGCGCTCAAAATTTAAAAGTCAACGCCAAATTAAAATTTGGAGCGCTCCAAATTTCGCCAGATGGCCTCCGTGGAAAAAATCGCCCCACGAAGCATGGAAACAAGGGCTTAGTCCATGTGGAACAGCTCTGGCAGCGGGATGGTGACGGGCGAGTTGTCGGCGTTCACCTCCATGATGTCGGCCATCATATCCCACCATCGCTGCGTGATGGGATCCACGTTCTCCGTGTCTTGCGAGTTTCCTTCGCCCGAGCACTCTTGGTAGGCAAAGAGGATGTTGGTGTCGCGGTCCCAGTAGATGCTGTAGTTGCCCACGCCCTGCTCCTTGATCATCTTCACCAGTTCGGGCCAGATGGCGGCATGGCGTTTTTGGTATTCCTCCTCACAGCCTGGCTTGAGGAACATTTTGAAAGCAAATCTTTTGGTCATTGTCGTTTGTCGTTCTTAGTTAGGGTTAAATAGTATCCGAGTTTGTAGATTTTGAAAAGCCGCAGACTGGGGTGGCGCCCGCATAGGTTTCGGCGCAGCAGCGGTCCTGCCAGCCGGTGGCCCAGCTTGATGAGGCCGCGCACGACTCCCAAGTGGATGCCCTCGACCAGCGTGAGCAGACGTGAATAGCCGCGAAGGTCGGAGCGAAACTGGTGGAGCGTGCGCAGTGCCTCCTCGGTCTTGCTCACGAAGACATCGTTTGTCTCCAGGTCGGTGAGCAGCATGGCGTTGTCGATATGTGTGATGGCTATCTGGTGCTGCTTCAGTTCCTTGCCGAAGAGCACATCTTCATAACCATAATGCAGGAAACGCTCGTCGAAGGGATGGTTGAGCATGATGTCGCGCCGAATCATGAAGTTGGTGGTGCGAAAGCTGCGGTAGGGGTTGGCGCGTCGCTGCTCCACGCTGTGTCGTTTCAGTTCGCTCCATTCATAGCTGTAGCGCAAGTTATGGCCTTGCAAACTGGGGTTTTCGGCTACGCCAAATCCTCCGTCGACAACATCCTGCCCTTCGCAGCACAGATAGTTGCGCAGAAAATGGTCGCCAGGCAACTGCATGTCGCAGTCGAGGAAGAGCAACCATTGGTATTGGCTTTGGCGTGCCAGAAAGTTGCGGATGGCAGCCCGCCCCACGTTCTGGTTGCGCCTGATGTAGTGGCATCGGGGTAGGGTGGCCAACTGCGCATTGGCGACAAGGGTGTCGGCGACCGAGGAACCATCCTCGGCCACAATCAGTTCCAGCCTTGCCCCTTCCGCCAGCTCCAGCTCGGCCATCTGCCGGCACAGCCCTTGGGCCAGTTGCGTGCAGTCGTAGTTGTAGACGGGAATAAGAATTGACAGCTCTTTCTTCATTTCAGCTCCAAAATTACACAAAAAACTTTAATCCATAAAACAAAAAGAACGAAAAGTTTGGGAGATTCGCAAAAAAGCAGTAATTTTGCACCCGCTTTCACGAGATGGAAGCATGAAATTCAATCAAAACATAAAAAATCAACTAAAAAATGGCAACAAAAATCAGATTGCAGCGCGGCGGTCGTAAAGGATATGCTTTCTACAGCATCGTCATCGCCGATGCCCGTGCACCACGTGATGGTCGTTTCACTGAGAAGATTGGTACTTACAATCCCAACACCAATCCCGCCACGGTAGACTTGAATTTCGACCGTGCATTGTATTGGGTTGAGGTAGGCGCAGAGCCCACCGACACCGTTCGCAACATCCTCAGCCGCGAGGGCGTGTACCTGATGAAGCACCTGAAGGGTGGTGTGAAGAAGGGCGCTTTCGACGAGGCTGCTGCTCAGAGGAAGTTTGATGCATGGAAAACCGACAAGCAGAGAGGCTTGGAGAAGGTGGCTGCCGAAGAGAAGAAGGCTAAGCTCGACGCTGCCAAGAAAGCTCTGGAAGCTGAGAAGCAGGTGAACGAAGCCATCGCCAAGAAGGTGGCCGAGAAGAAGGCTGCCGCCGAGGCTGCTGCTGCCGAGGCTGCCGCCAATGTGGAGGCTCCCGCTGCTGAGGCTTAATTCGATTTGAACCAACACACATGGTGAAACTATGAAATGGAGGAATGGCTCCGTCAAGGGCGCCAATCTTCCATTTCTTTTTTTTATCTTTTTCCCAAATGAAGCGTATTCTTGTTTTCTTGCTTGCCATCGGCCTTGGCGTGGCGGCTTTTTCCAAAGACGGGCACAACGAAGCCCGACAGGTGTTTGAAGAGGTATATAATAAGGTGTTCGGCCCTGATGGCTGCACGCTCCACTACAATGTGAACCTGGTGGGTATCTACAAAACCAACGGCACCATTTGGTATAAAGGGAAGAAGAGCAAGTTTGAGGATGCCAAGATGATACAGTGGAACGATGGGCAGACGGCCTATGCGCTCTACAAGAAGAAAAAGACCATCGAGGTGCTCGACGTGAAGTCGGGCAATCACGACAAGTATGGCAGCAAGTTTAAATTCACCCTCGACGACTTCGACTACTCTATGGAGCAGCAGGGCGACGAGATTGTCATCACGCTGAAGCAGCATCGGGGTGCCAAGGGCACGGTGAAGCAGGCCAAGGCCGTGCTCGATGCCCGCACCCGCACCCCCAAGATGGCAAAGGTGAAGGTGGCGCTGTTCTGGGCCCACATCAACATCAGCCAGTTTAAGGCTGGTGGCATCAGCGACGATGTGTTTGTCTTTCCCCGCGACCGCTATCGCCAGGGTTTCAAGTACGTTGACAAACGCTAATCACAATCATTTATTCTTATTGAGCATGCCGTCGTCGTCGGTCACTATCTCCTCGTCGATGAGCCGTTGCAGTGCCTCCTCGATGGCGAGGTAGGGCAGGGCGATGCTGTGCAGCACCGACACGTGGTGCTGTTGGCCGTCGGCCAGCAGTTGCAGTATGTGGCTGGTGGCCTCGCGCAGGCTCTCCTCGTCGATGCTTGAGCCAGTGCGGTCCTGGCACACGTCGCAGTGCCCACAGTCCTTGTTGCTCACCTCGCCAAAATAGCGCAGCAGCATGCGGCTGCGGCATTGGCTGTCGGTGGTGGCATATTCTATCATCTTATTGATGCGCTCTGTGTAGCGCTGTTTCAGCTCGTCGTAGACGGCGGGCGGAAACATCAAGTCCTCACCATCCTCGCGTCGTTGCACATAGCGAATCAGTGGCACGTTCTTTTGTGGGATGAAGTCGATGATGCGCTTCTGACCCAGTTCCTTCAGTATGAGATACACCTGCGGCACGGTGAGCTTTGTCTGCTGGGCCAGGAAAGCCTCGTCGATATAGCTGAAATCGTTGAACAGTCCGCTATAACTGCGCAGCAGGGCCACGATGACGGCATCGGTGTTTGGCTCGTTGTCGCGCAGACGGTATAGGCTGTCGCGCTCCAAGCAGAAGCGCACGCGGGCTCGGCTCTCTTCCTCCTCATGGTAGTCGATGTATCCGGCGCGGGTGAGAATCTTGAGGGCCGAGAGCACGCGCGTGGGAAAGTGGTGGTAGGCCATACAGAACTTGTCGATGGGAAACTCGAAGGTGGCGTTGTAGCCCGAACCCACGCCCACCTGATAGAAATAGGCCAGATGGTCGTACACCTGCCGTATCTCGTCCTTCTCAGGATAGGTGTCGCCGATGCGCTTCAGCAGTTTCGAGCGGTCGCCAGCATTGAAGAGCAGCACAGCGTAGGCTTTCTGCCCGTCGCGCCCGGCACGCCCCGCCTCCTGGAAGTAGGCCTCGATGCTGTCGGGGCAGTCGGCATGCACCACCACGCGCACGTCGGGCTTGTCGATGCCCATGCCAAAGGCATTGGTGGCCACCATCACACGGATGCGCCCCGCCTGCCAGTCTTTCTGTCGGCGGTCCTTCTCGGCATTGTCCAGCCCGGCATGGAAATAGGTGGCGCTGATGCCCGCCTTCAGTAGCGTCACGGCCAAGTCCTTGGTGCGGCGCCGGCTGCGGGTGTAGACGATGGCCGAGCCAGGCACACGGTTCAGGATGTTGAGCAGCTGCTGCTCCTTGTCGCTCACATGGCGCACCACATAGGCCAGGTTCTGCCGATAGAAGCTCATGCGAAAGACGCGGAAGGAATTACGAATTCCTAATTCCGAATTACTTTCCTTTTTCCCATCCGTCATTCGTAATTCAGAATTCGTCGTTCGTAACTCGTCATTCAGAATTCGCAATTTGTCCTGAATATCCTCCACCACCAGCGGTGTGGCCGTGGCCGTCAGGGCCAGCACGGGGGCATGGGGCACCACCAGGCGAATCTTGGCGATGGCCAGGTAGGAAGGACGGAAGTCGTAGCCCCATTGGCAGATGCAGTGGGCCTCGTCTACGCAGATGAAGCTCACCTGCATGTGGCTCAGCTTCTTCAGGAAGAGGTCGCTGCTGAGTCGCTCGGGCGACACGTAGAGCAGCTTCACCGCCCCGAAGACGGCGTTCTCCAGGGTGCGCAGAATGTCGTCGTGGCTCATGCCCGAATACACGGCTGCAGCCCTGATGCCTCGCTGCCGCAAGTGCTCCACCTGGTCTTTCATCAGAGCTATGAGCGGGGTGATGACGATGCACACGCCCTCCTGCGCCAGCGCTGGCACCTGGAAGGTGATGCTCTTGCCGCCGCCCGTGGGCATCAGGCCCAGCGTGTCGTGGCCAGCACCGATGCTCTCGATGATTTCCTGCTGTATGCCGCGAAAGTCGTCGTAGCCCCAGTAGTGCTTCAATATCGCCTTGTAGTCGGTCATCTTTTTGATGGAAAAGGTACAACGGAAAGCAACAAACTTGATGCAATCGTGATGCAAAGATAGGAAATCCACCCGAATCCACCAACTTTTTTTGAAAAAAATAGCGTGGCAAGCGAAAAAGATGCCTGTTCGTTTTGAAGATTGAAAAGGTATGACTAAATTTGCAAATGAAATAACAAACTAAATCCTTCAAAACAGATGAAGCACATACAGTATGAAACCACAGGCACCTGCTCCAAGCTGATAGATGTGACCTGCGACGACAACAACGTGATTCAGCAAGTGTTCTTCCTGGGTGGTTGCAACGGTAACCTGCAGGGCATTTCGCAACTGGTGCGCGGCCAGCATATCGACGACGTGATGCACAAGCTCGACGGCATCCGCTGCGGCACCAAGCGCACATCGTGCCCCGACCAGCTGTGCCGTGCCTTGGAACAACTGAAGAACCAACCTGCTGCCGCCGCCGACGAGCGTTAAGCCCAGCGTTTAACCTACATTATTCGCAGCAAATGAAAATATGATTATCCGCATTCTGCCGTAAGTGACCTTGAAAGGGGGCCAGACATGCCGGTGAGCGTTGTTGATGACGAGCGAAATGGGTTGCATTCAGGAGCGGCGGCGTACGACAAACAGGGAGCGGGAGGCACCGCTGAGGGAAAAAGGGCGCGCTTTTTAGGTTGGCAGCGGGCGGGGACATCATTGGCAGCGGCCGCTGCCAATGATGGCAGCGAACGCCGCCATGAATGGCAGCGGCCGCTGCCAACCGTGTCGGAAACTGCGAAAAGATGCCATCCGTAAAAACCGTTGTTCAAAAGGATGAATAATCCAAGTTAATAAGACAACCGCACCGCTCAGTGTTTCATTTCATCTGTTCCAGCAGGCGGGCGAGCCCTTCGAGGTCGCGAGGGTCGGCATTTACGTCGAGCACCTTTCCGTCGCTGTCGATGAGACGATAGTGGGGCCATGCGTGGACGTTAAGGTAGTTCTCTACGGCACTCTGTTGGTCAATGGGCAGGTTGTAGTGGACGACGTCCTCGCCCGTGAGGTTATACTGCTTGATGACGTTCTTCCACGCCTCGTCACTGCTGCGGTTGGCTAAGTAGAGATAGACGAGATTGTAGTCTTTCAGCCGCTCGTATTCTTCTTGCGAGTGCGAGAGGGCTTCCTTGCAGGGGCCGCACCATGTGCCCCAGATGTCGAGCAGGACGAGGCGGCCACGATAGGGTTCGGTGATTTTGCGGAGGATTTGTTCGCCGTCGCTCATGTCGGCCACATCGTCAGCGGATTTCAGATTTGCGGTGCCTGAAAGGGAGCGTTTCTGAATGGCTACATATTTATCGTTCAGGCTTTTCACTACGGCAAGAGCCTGTGGCATCTTGACCAGATGCTTCTCCACATGGTCAAGAACGAGTGAATCAAGAGGCTGGCGGGTGCCGTCAATCATTTCATAGAACATGTGGGCGAAGAAGATGTCGCGCAGTGGATATTCGCATCCCACGGAGTCGAGCATTGCCTGAAGGGTATCGTCATTGCCTTGGTCAGGCATGAAGTACTCAAGATAGTTGTTCATGAAATACGGGAAATCGTCATAAAGCGTGTAGGGCTTCGAAGCTTTCTTCCAGAATTCCTTGCCCACAAAGTCCACATACTCCTGCGGCAGTTTGAAACCGGGCATGAAGAATTTGGCCTGCATCATCGATTCGGCCTGAATGTTCTGATACTCGCCTTCCACATAGTCGATATACCGCTGCGAGAGCGTTGGGTGCTCGGCTATTGTCTTTCTCAGTTCGGCCTCGCTCTGGGCGCGGCTCCTGTCGGTCTGAGCCTTGAAGTCCATCGCGTCCACCTTACCGCGCTGACTAAAGTCTATGCGGTCGTGATGACCACCCGAGGGATGCGCCAACAATTCGTTCTGCAACCGCACGTTGCTGCCCATCCATAGTTTCTGCCCAGTTTTGTAGTCATAGAGGAAGAAATAAGTTTCGCCAGGCTCTGCAACACTGGTAATGTCCGTTCGATTCTCGTCCAACCACACCTCCGAGGTGTTGATGACGGGGAAGCGGAGCGTGAAGCGGCCCAGGGAGTCCATCTTGGCAAAGAAAACCTCTTGCTCGTCGGTGATGATGCTGTTCCACGCTACTCTGAATTCGCCGCCTTTCCGCCACTCCTCTTGAGGCATATCCTTTAGCCAGCCCACGATGGTCACGCTGTCGCCATCCCTGTAGCCGTTGTCGGCGAAGCCTGTGCGCATATCTTTAGTTGGATAGTCGGGCAGGGCTTCAGTAGTGATTGGGCTGCATGCTGTCGGTTTCTGCTTGCCGATGGCAATGCTGCGTAGCCCTTTCTTCTGCTTGCCGACCTTGATGGTTGTGCCATCGCTGATGGTCAGCGTGTAGGCATCTTTCTTTTCCGTTCGGGCAACGATGTCCCACACCTTGTTGTCATAGATGACGTGGTTCTTCGTGATGCCTATGAGCCAATCACCCGTCATCTCGTTGCGCCAGTAGGTATCAGCAAGAGTGCCCACTGTATTCTGCCCCTGCCCCGCCATAGCGGCGAGTGCGAGCAGTGCGGTGATGATAGTCCTTCGAAGTGTCGAAGCGACCAAAGGTCGAGCGTTCTTGTTCATTTTGTTTATATTTTTCTTTCTATTATTATATACGCCGTTCACGTGGAAATATGATATTCGGGGTGTTAAACTTTCATAATCGCAGGGCATAAAATCGGCGCGAGTCTGATTCCGCATCCGCTATGGAGGCATCGCCAAATGCCGTTCTCGTAGATACAAGTTTCAGTTCGCGCCTTAACGCGAGCATCAACTCTTTTCTTCTTGCGTTTTTTTCTATAGCAAGAATTAAAAAGTCCGCTCGGCCCTTGGGACGATTGCCTAAGCAAAAACGCTTTCTTATGTCGTTCTATGTCTTTTGTCTATCCACTCATCAATGAGAACGGCATTGATGTTTTCCATATTTGCCAGGCAAATGAGTTCGTTGATGGAAGCATAGTCTCGGATGTTCCCTTTCAACTCTGGATGGGCTTGTCAACGCCGTGCTGAAAAAAGTCAACGCCTTTTTGAAAAAAGTCAACGCCATAGAAAAATCCCACGGCCTGGGATTTTTCTATGGCGTTGCAGATGGTGACGGACTTCATTCTTAGTGGAGCGTATCCATGCTCTTGTGCGAGAATGGATGCGCCGTGAATGGCCGAAAAGTCTGAATAATCTGATTTATCTGAATAATCTGAATAATCCAAATAATCGGAATAATCAGAATAATCCGACTATTCCGACCATTCCGAATACTCCGATTAATTTAACCTTTCGCCCCCTCCCTTGTTGGAAGGGAAGGGGCTGTGAAGGCTTCTTGCCGACGATGCGGCAAAAAGGCGAATGGCCGAACCTTACTCTTGGTCGAGCAGAATCTTCATCATCTCCACGGCAGCCTTGGCCACGCTGGTGCCGGGGCCGAAGATGGCGGCCACGCCAGCTTGGTAGAGGAAGTCGTAGTCTTGTGCGGGGATGACACCTCCGGCGATGACCATGATGTCGGGACGGCCCAGCTTCTTCAGCTCCTCGATGAGCTGCGGGATGAGCGTCTTGTGGCCAGCGGCGAGCGACGAGGCACCCACCACGTGGACATCGTTCTCCACGGCCTCGCGAGCAGCCTCCTCGGGGGTCTGGAACAGCGGTCCCATGTCCACGTCGAAGCCACAGTCGGCATAGCCCGTAGCCACCACTTTCGCACCACGGTCGTGGCCGTCCTGGCCCATCTTAGCGATGAAGATGCGGGGGCGACGACCCTCTTTCTCTGCGAACTCGTCGGTCAGCTTGCATGCCAACTCGAAGTCGCTGTCGTTCTTTGATTCTGAACTATACACGCCTGAAATGGTTCTGATTACTGCTTTATAACGGCCTACAATTTCTTCGCAGGCATCCGAAATCTCGCCAAGGGTACAACGCAGCTGGGCGGCCTTCACGGCCAGGTCGAGGAGGTTGTTCTCGCTCTTGCGACCCTCGTTGAAGTCACGCACGCAGTCGGTGATGGCCTTCAGGGCAGCCTGGCAGGCAGCCTCGTCGCGGGTGGCACGCACCTGCTTCAGGCTCTCCTCCTGCTGCTTGCGCACGGCGGTGTTGTCCACCTCGAGGATGTCGATGGGGTCTTCGTGCTCCAGACGATACTTGTTGGTGCCAACGATGGTCTGCACGCCAGAGTCGATGCGAGCCTGTGTGCGGGCAGCGGCCTCCTCGATACGCATCTTGGGCAGACCGGTCTCGATGGCCTTGGCCATGCCGCCCAACTTCTCAATCTCTTGGATGTGCTCCCAAGCCTTGTGCACCAGCTCATTGGTGAGCGTTTCTACATAGTAGGAACCGGCCCACGGGTCAATCTGCTTGCAGACCTTGGTCTCGTTCTGGATGTAAATCTGCGTGTTGCGGGCGATACGTGCCGAGAAGTCGGTGGGCAGGGCGATGGCCTCGTCGAGGGCGTTGGTGTGCAGGCTCTGGGTGTGACCCAGCACGGCGGCCATAGCCTCGATGCAGGTGCGGCCCACGTTGTTGAAGGGGTCCTGCTCGGTGAGGCTCCAGCCTGAGGTCTGCGAGTGGGTACGCAGGGCCAGCGACTTGGGGTTCTTGGCTCCGAAGCTCTTCACAATCTTGGCCCAGAGCAGACGGCCGGCACGCATCTTGGCAATCTCCATGAAGTGGTTCATGCCGATGGCCCAGAAGAAACTGAGGCGGGGTGCGAAGGCATCGACGTCGATACCGGCGTTGACACCCGTGCGCAAGTAGTCCATACCGTCGGCCAGCGTGTAGGCCAGCTCGATGTCGGCGGTGGCACCGGCCTCCTGCATGTGGTAGCCAGAGATGGAGATGCTGTTGAACTTAGGCATCTTCTGCGAGGTGTACTCGAAGATGTCGGCGATGATCTTCATCGAGAATGCGGGGGGATAGATGTAGGTGTTGCGCACCATGAACTCCTTCAGGATGTCGTTCTGAATGGTTCCGGCCATCTCTTCCAGTTGTGCGCCCTGCTCCAGTCCGGCCACGATGTAGAAGGCCAGGATGGGCAGCACGGCACCGTTCATCGTCATGGAGACTGACATCTTGTTGAGGGGGATGCCGCTGAAGAGCACCTTCATGTTCTCCTCGTTGCAGATGCTCACGCCAGCCTTACCCACGTCGCCAACGACACGGGGGTTGTCGGGGTCGTAACCACGGTGAGTGGGCAGGTCGAAGGCCACAGAGAGACCCTTCTGACCGCTGGCCAGGTTACGACGATAGAAAGCGTTCGACTCCTCGGCCGTGGAGAAACCTGCATACTGGCGTATGGTCCAGGGACGGAAGGGATACATCATGGAGTACGGGCCGCGGAGATAGGGAGGAATACCGGCAGCGAAGTCGAGGTGCTCCATGCCCTCCAGGTCTTCCTTCGTGTAAACGGGCTGAATGTCTATCTGCTCGGGCGTGCGCCAGTTGGCGCTGATGCCATTCTCCTGCTGCCATTGCTGGCCGTTCTTCTGCTGAATGCCAGCGTAGATGTCTATATCTTTAAAATTCTTGCGTGCCATAATTTAGATTCCGAGTTTAGCATTGTACTCTTTGAGAGTTCCGAGCTGGTTAGACTTAACGTGAATGAAATTCTCGATGCCAGCGGCCTTGAGGTCCTCCATGCAAGCAGGAGCACCGGCCACAACAAACATGGCGCGACCGTTGAGATACTGGAAGGCGGGGATGGCGTACTCGGCGTACTCATCGTCGCTCGAGCAGATGACCACGATGTCGGCCTGAGCCTCGAGGGCGGCGTCGACACCTTCCTCTACGGTCTTGAAGCCGAGGTTGTCCATCACCTTGTAGCCGGCAGCGGCCAGGAAGTTGCACGAGAACTGTGCGCGGGCTTGACGCATGGCCAGGTTGCCGATGGTGAGCATGAAGGCGATGGGCTGCTTGGCGGCCTTCTCGGTCGAGAGGCGCAGGGCCTCAAACTCGCTGGCCAGGCGCTGCTTGTTCAGTGCGGGCAGCGCTGCCTCCGTCTCGTCTGTTGCTGTATTACAGCAACAAACAGAACCTGCGGGCTGCTTGCCATCGCTCTTCTCGGTGAAGTTGGGGAATTGGTTGGTGCCCAGGATGAACTCGCGGCGGGTGGCGGCAGCGGCGTGGCGCTTGTCGTTGCTGGCGTTCACGGCATTCACGATGTTGCCCTTCAGGGCCTCGGCCAGGAAGCCACCAGCCTCCTCAACGGCGAGGAAGAGCTTCCAGCCTTCTTGAGCCAGGGCGTCGGTGAGATGCTCAATGGCATAGGAGCCGCCCGACACGTCGACCAGCTTGTCGAAGTGGGCCTCCTCCTTCAGCAGCAGCTGCTGGTTGCGGGCGATGCGCTCGGCAAACTCGGTGGGAACCTCGTAGGGCTTGTCGAAAGGCGTGA
This sequence comes from uncultured Prevotellaceae bacterium, assembly GCA_902790625.1. Taxonomy (GTDB): domain Bacteria; phylum Bacteroidota; class Bacteroidia; order Bacteroidales; family Bacteroidaceae; genus Prevotella. The sequence continues at coordinate 42,453 of CADASP010000026.1, forward strand.
CGACGATGGAGTCGACATTGGCAATGGCGGCCGACATGGTCTCGGTTTGCGAGCGGAGCAGGTTGACATAGCTGTCGAAGAGTGTCTGGTTGTACTCCGACGTGATGGCGCAGACGTGCATCTGGCAAGCGCAGTCGCACTTGGGCTCGTACTGCTTCACAATCTGGGCCCAGAGCAGGCGGGCGGCACGGAACTTGGCAATCTCCATGAAGTAGTTCTCCGAGACACCCATGTTGAACTTGATGCGCTTGGCGGCCTCGGTGGCGTCGACGCCAGCCTCGGTGAGCAGGTTCAGGTATTCGGCTCCCCAAGCGAGGGCATAGCCCAGCTCCTGATAGATGTAGGCACCGGCGTTGTTCAGCTCTACGGAGTTCACGTTGATGCACTTGTAGCCTGGCAACTCCTTCAGGGCCTCGATGAGCGGCTTGGCAGCTTCAAGCGCAGCCGAAGTGTCCTTGCCCTTGCACAGAATCTTGCTGATGGGGTCGAAGTTGATGCTTCCCTTCAGTTCGGCCAGCGGGTAGTTCTTCTCCTTGAAGTAGGCCACCAGCATCTCGGCCAGCTCCACGCAATGGCGCTGACAGGTCTTGAAGTTAAGCTCTACATACTGCGGCAGGATGCCATCGAGCAGCGTAGCCACCAACTCCTTGCTGACCTCATTGCCGGGAATCGTGAAGCCCAGCGAGTCGACGCCCTTGTTCAGGATGTCGAGGGCCTTGGCGTTGGCTGCCTTTGCATCGTCGACCTTGATGTCTTGGCGTACGTACCAAAGGTTGTTGTCTTTCTTGTTGCCGCGCACGAAGGGGAACTCGCCTGGCAGCGAATCTACTGCCTTCAGGTCCTTCAAATCCTCGCGGCGATAGAAAGGCTGAACGTTGAAACCTTCATTTGTTCTCCACACAAGGCGTTTTTGGAAATCAGCGCCCTTCAAGTCCACCTGAATCTTGTCCAGCCACTCTTGCGTGGTGGGTGCGGTAAACTCGGTGAAGAGTTTTTCTTTGATGTTTGACATAGTTTGTGTATTATTATATAAAAAATAAATGATTAACTCATGAGTTGACTAAATGCTCAGCTCGTCGAGCACGCGGATGAGCTTCTTGTCGAAAGGCTTGTCGGTGCGGATGCACTCCGAGAAGGGCACGTAGACCACTTCGTTGTTGCGCACGCCCACCATCACGTTGCGCTGCCCTTGGCGAATAGCCTCGATGGCTCCCACGCCAGTGCGGCTGGCCAGGATGCGGTCGTGGGCCGAGGGCGAGCCGCCACGCTGCAGGTGGCCCAGGATGGAGACGCGCACGTCGAACTCGGGGAACTCCTTCTTCACGCGGTCGGCATAGTAGAGGGCGCCGCACTTGGGACTTTCCGACACGATGACGATGCACGACTTCTTCGACTTGCGTATGCCACGGCCCATGAACTGTGCCAGCTGGTCCACGTCGGTCATGTCCTCGGGGATGATGGCAGCCTCGGCACCACAGGCGATGGCCGAGTTCTGTGCCAGGAATCCGGCATCGCGACCCATCACCTCGACAAAGAAGATGCGCTCGTGCGAGTTGGCCGTGTCGCGGATGCGGTCGACGCACTCCATGATGGTGTTCATCGTGGTGTCGTAGCCGATGGTGCTGTCGGTGCCGTAGAGGTCGTTGTCGATGGTGCCGGGCAGTCCGATGACGGGGAAGTCGAACTCCATGCCGAAGTTGCGGGCGCCGGTGAGCGAGCCGTTGCCGCCAATCACCACCAGTGCGTCGATTTCCTCTTTCATGCAGGTCTCGTAGGCTTTCTGCATGCCCTCCAGGGTCATGAACTCCTTGGAGCGGGCCGTCTTCAGGATGGTGCCGCCACGGGTGATGATGCCGCTGACGTTCTCGGTGGTGAACTGCTTCACCTCGCCCTTGATGAGTCCGTCGTAGCCGCGGTAGATGCCTTTGATGCTAAAACCATTATATATACCCGCGCGCGTGACGGCACGGATAGCGGCGTTCATGCCTGGGGCGTCGCCGCCAGAGGTAAGGATTCCTATGGTTTTGATTTTTGCCATGGTGGTAGGGGTTTGTAGGTTTGGTAGGTTTTGTAGGTTTAGTAAATTATTTGAGGAGTGACACCTCGGCGAAGAGTATGGCCATGCCCAGCAGCCATCCGCAAAGCACTTTCGGGGCGATGCGCCGGGCGTACCATCCCAGTCGGATGTGCTCCATCTGCATCAGGGCGATGCCGCAGGCGCTGCCTACCGACAGCAGACAGCCGCCCACGCCCGTGGCGAAGGCCACCACGAGCCAGTAGGAGCCGTTCTGCCCATAGTCGCCACTGGTGGTGGCCACATCGTGCAGCGACTGTGCGAAGCTGATGTCGCTGATGGCAATGGTGAACATGTCGACGCAGCTGCTGAGCAGACCAGAGATGGCTCCGATAATCCAGATGTTGCCTATCGTCTGTTCCACCCACTGTGCGATGTCGCCGAGCACGCCCGTCTCGGCCACGGCACCGAAGCCCAGCATGATGCCCATGACGAAGAGCATCTGCTGGATGGCGCCATACTGCAGCACACGGGGGAAACGGCGCTGCGACATCTGGTCGGCATTCATCAGCTTGCGGTTGAAGCCCTCGTTCACCACCCACAGCACGCTGAGCACGCACAGGGCGCCGAGAAATGGCGAGAGGCGCGTGAGGCTGAGGAAGGTGGGCACAAACCACAGGCCGCCGATGCCCACGAAGAGCATCAGCAGGCGCTGCCAGCGGTTCAGACGGGTGTCGTCGCCGCGATAGGGAGCCACCGTCCACTCGATGTCGAGACGGCTGGGCAGCTCGCGGTTGATGAGGATGGTGGGCACCACCCAGGCCACGATGGCAGGCAGCAACAGGAAGGCAGAGAAGCGGGTGGCCGTGACGGCCTCGTCGCCCCATAGCAGCAGGCCCGTACAGTCGCCAATGACGGTGAAACAGCCGCCACAGCAGGCCGCTAGCACAATCGATGAGCCGATGAGCATGCGCTGGGGGCGGCTCTTCACGATGCTGTGCATCATCACCAGCATCAGCATGGAGGTGGCCAGGTTGTCGAGCGTGGCCGACAGCACGAAGGTGGCCAGCGTCAGCGTCCACAGCACGCGCTTGGGGTTGCGGGTGCGAATCCACTCGTTGATGAAGTCGAAGCAGCCGTTGTTGTTCAGAATTTCAATAATCGACATCGTGGCCAGCAGGAACATCACGATGGCTGCTGCGCGCCCCACATACTTCAGGAACAGATGGTCGTAGATGAAGTATTTCACCGTCTTGCTCGTCGACTCGGCTCCCGCCAAGTATTCGGCATACTCAGCCGCATGCTGGCTCTGCACAAAGTCGTCGCCCCAGATGACGAACACCACCCAGCTGATGGTGCCCAGAAACATGGCAATGGCCGCCTTGTTCACCCCGGTGAGATGGCCGGTGGCTATCAGCACATAGCTGAAGACGAGCATGGCTACGATGATGATGGTCATCATGAGGAGTTAGGAGTTAGGAGTGAGGAGTTAGGAGTTAGGAGTGAGGAGTTGCGGATGACGAATTATTTTTCGCTTTTGGGTTGCTGCTTGTTGTAGCGGCTGTTGAGGCCGTTGATGACATCCTGCGTGATGTCGAACTTGTCGTCGCTGAAGAGCACGGTGGCCTTGTTCAGGATCATGTCGTATTTCTTGTCCTTGTTGTAGACGGCCAGGAAATTGTCGAGGCTGTCCTGCATGGCCTTCAGGAAGTCGGCCTGCTTCTGTGCCAGCTCGTTGTTCAGGCGCGAAGCCAGTGCCACGGCGTTGTTGCGCTCCTGCTCCAAGGCAGCCACGGCGGTGTTGTACTGCTGCTCGCTGGTGAACCCATTGTTCTGCAGCTTGGTGCGGATGCTGTTCTCCGAGCGTTGCAGCTCTTTCTCCTTGTTGCTCAGCACGGTGTTGGCATTGGCGCTCAGCTTCTCCAGCGAGTCCTTCATCACCTTGGCATACTCGTAGTGCTCGGTCAGCGAGTCGAGTTCCACAAAGGCCAACCGCAGCCCCTGCTGCTCTGGCTCTGAGGATGCGCCGTCCATCTTTGAAGGCTGATTGTTGCACGAGGCCATCACCAGGATGAGGGCCAGAAGGATCACTGTCTTGAAAATGCTCTTTTTCATTTTTAAATTATTAGAATTCATTGCTTGTCTATACTGTACTGCGCCCTTTCGCTCACCGCCCATGGGCTGCGCTGTCGCAGCTCGCGGTCTTGGTCTATCACGCAGTGAATACCCCGCTGCCGCATGGCTTCGGAGTCGTGGATATGCTGCGACGAGAACCTGCCGCCGCGCTTGAAAATCACCTTCACGCACAAAAATGCTACCGAGATAGCAATTATTAACGTTGAGATGACGATTATTCCAATCATTTTTGCTACTTTTGCGGGTGCAAAGTTAATCAATTAATATCAAACACTACAAATTAAATCATTAAAAATGAATAAAAATGAACTAAAACCTGCATCTGTGTTCGAGCAGTTTGCAAAGATTAACACAATTCCGCGTCCTTCGAAGCGCGAAGAGCAGATGATAGCCTATCTGAAAGGGTGGGGCGAAGCCCACGGTCTGGACACGAAAGTGGACGAGACGGGCAATGTCATCATACGCAAACCGGCCACCAAGGGCTACGAGCAGCGCAAGACCGTCATCTTGCAGAGCCACATGGACATGGTGTGCGACAAGCTGGTGGACGTGAGTTTCGACTTCGACCACGATGCCATCCAGACGTATGTGGATGGTGAGTGGCTTCGCGCCAAGGGTACCACGCTGGGTGCCGACGATGGCATCGGCTGCGCCATAGAGCTGGCCATACTCGAAGCCGACGACATTGAGCACGGCCCGCTGGAGTGCGTCTTCACACGCGACGAGGAGACGGGACTGAGCGGTGCCGAAGGCATGAAGAGCGGATTTATGACGGGCGACTACCTCATCAACCTCGACTCGGAAGACGAGGGCGAAATCTTCGTCAGCTGCGCCGGTGGCCGCAACACCACGGCACAGTTCAGCTTTCAGCGCGAGGAGGCTCCACAGGGCAGCTTCTTCCTGCGCGCTCAGCTGAAGGGCCTCACGGGCGGGCACTCGGGCGACGACATCAACAAGAAGCGCGCCAATGCCATCAAACTGCTTGGGCGATTCCTGTTCCAGACGTGGAACCGCTACGAGGGTGTGCGCCTGGCACAGTTCCACAGCGGCAAGCTGCACAATGCCATCCCCCGCGACGGCATGTTCGTCATTGCCGTGCCCAACGAGATGAAGGAGAACGTGAAAGCCGACTGGAACGTGTTCAGCGCACAAGTGGAGGACGAGTTCCACGTCACCGATACACAGATGGTGTGGGCGATGGAGAGCTGCGAGGCCGAGCCAGTGGTGGAGCCTGCAGTGGCCCGCAACTTCGTGTGGGCGCTGCAGGCTGTCGACAACGGTGTCTACGCCATCTGCCAGGATCCCGAGCTGAACGGCATGGTGGAGACCTCGTCGAACATCGCTTCGGTGCACACATTGGAAACGGAAATCAACATCCTCTCGTCGCAGCGCAGCAACGTGATGTCGAACCTCGACAATATGTGCGCCACCATCGTCTCCACGTTCCAACTGGCTGGTGCCCAAGCTTGTAGTAGCGACGGATATCCTGCATGGAAGATGAAGGCCGAGAGCCATCTGCGCGACACCGTGGTGGACTGCTACAAGGAACTCTTCGGCCGTGAGCCTGTGGTGCGGGGCATCCATGCCGGACTGGAGTGCGGCCTCTTCTCCGAGCGCTATCCCAATCTCGACATGGTGAGCTTCGGACCCACGCTGCGCGATGTGCACACCCCCGACGAGCGGCTGCTCATCCCCACCGTGCAGATGGTGTGGGATCACCTGCTGCTGGTGCTGAAGCGTATATAATTATATAAGGAGTTGGGGAGTAGAGGAGTTGGGGAGATAATAGTCTTCTTCCGCTGAAAACCGATGCCCAGCCCTTTCCCTCCCTTCAACTACCATATATGAGTCCACTCCGAAAACCCTTCTCCACAAAATAACAACCCAAAAACAATGCGCAGCCGCTCCCCTCTTGAACCCTGCCCTTACGGGGAGGGGCTAGGGGTGGGGTCTCTAACATCCTGCGAGCGAATGATATACAGACCCTACCCCTAGCCCCTCCCCGTAAGGGCAGGGTTCAAGAGGGGAAGGGCTGCGCCGTCTTTCACGACAATATTGGTTTTCGGAGTGTACCATATATACATCTCCTTGGAGTATTTCTGCCGCTCCCCCCGCCCCAGCAAGGGGCAGAGGGAGCGGACTATTCTGACAAATTCGACCAAACGGAAAATTGATAGCCATTTTCAACTGTAACAGACCGGAAAGATTGTCAAAATATTTCAAAGGAAAAATAGTTCACGGCGGCGATGCATTTTAGCGTAAAAAATGGCTGTTAGGACTCCTTTTTTAACCCCCGCCAGATGAATAAATGAGGGGGAAAAGCCGTATTTTTGCACACATACCATGATTTTGTGCACATTATTTGCTCGTTTTTGGCCCCTTTTTGCGTTTCTGTAAGCACGCCTTAGAAAAAAAAGGCAACGCCAAATTTTTCTGCGGCGTTGACTTTTTAAAACCAGCGAAGCCCTTTTTTCGTCAAAAATCGCCTAAGCTGGTGATTGCCAGTTATTTGGCGAACCCTCTCAAAATTTGAAAATTTTCGACCAAAAGTTTTTTCGCTCAGAATTTTTGAATTATGGAGGGGTAAAATGGCCGTTTTGTCAATATCTTTCAAGGAAAAAACGTATCTCCGCTCTGGCAGGTATCTGCGTTTTTGGTAGCCGTCGTCCTGCACGTCTGACATGGCCAACAACCCCCTCAAGGCTTTTTCAACCGCAGGTCGAATTTTTGGCCCCCCTCTCTTATTCACGTGCACCGCTCTCATCAGAATTGAGAGGCGACCCATTCAGGGTCGATGTACCTCCTGTCGTCCTATCCACAGGTCGTTTCGACCTACGGCTATTGAGCGGTGACGCTTCAACGTCAATTGCGGACACATTCGGATAATCATTCAAAATAATGGGGCCGCCTCTTGGTCGAATCCTCTACAGAATCCAACCAAAAGGCGGCTCAATGTTTCATGGGCCATGGTGCGGAAGCAAAAACGCGACGCACTTTTCTGCTTAGGGCTTGCTCCTCGGTGCTGCGGATGGCACCCCCTGTCAAAAAGTGCTGCTCGAAGAACTTGGTCGGCAGCCATTGACGATGCCCGTCATTTCTTCGAGGGTACAAAGCTCTCCCAGGTCTGGTCGTCGTAGTATACCCTTATTTCGGTGACATGGCGGCGGGGGCGTTCAGGCAAGCGTATCTCCTCGCGACCGTATCCGTTCATGTTGCGGGTGGCCATGGCATTCGAGCGCGGCTGTCCACTGGTCGACGGGGTGGGCGAGACGGCATCGTCGAAGTCGAGTGTGGATTCGTTGTAGCGCTGGGTTGATGTGCGAGAGCTGCCAGATGGCGGCGCCGACGTGCCCGACGAGTCGGCGGTGTCGACATACATGTTGCCGTGGCCGAAGAGCAGCCAGTCGGTGTTGAGGGCCGGCAGTTTTTTCTTGATCGACTCCACGATGTTGATGGTGGGGCGGGTGCGGTCGTTGAAGATGCCACTCAGGGTGGCGGGGGTGATTCCAATGAAGTCGGCAAACACCTGTTGGTTCATGTGCTGCGCCTCCATGATTTGCTTGATCCTGTCTTTCATCGCTCAAAAATGGTCTTTTTTTACCTTTTTCGGGGTTTCTCGTTTGAGTTTACAAAGGTAAAGCTTTTTTTTTAACCCCACAACAATTTTGAAGAAAAATTTGCAAACCGCAAATTTAAATTTCTTGTTTTAAATTTGTAAATCAAAACCAACTTTCTGCTTACAGGTGGCGTTCAGATTTGTAAATTCGAATTTAAGAAAATATATCAACAAATCTATTTCTTGAACCGATGACCTTAAATAAGTGAGTTGTAATCAAATATTTTCTCCAAATCGCGTTAGAAATCTCAAATATGCATTTCTAAACTCCAAAAATGGGCATTTTGCATTTACAAAAACTTTGAGAATATAAATAAATGAATTGATATTCAATATAGTAAGACACCGCAAAAGAGAGTGAATATTTATAAATTTAGAAAATAAAATCAGAACTTTAAATTTAAATATTCACAAATTTAAATGCTGATAATCGCCGAAAAAGTCACTTTGGCTATCTTTAATGATTTACAAACGTAAACAACTGTATGCAGGTTTAAAGATTTAAACTTGACGTAATTAAACGTTAAGAAACGCAAACGCTAAATTTTCACCCCTCGAAAACACCCAAAATCGCCAAAATTAAAAAATTCTGAACGAAGGGGCGAAAAGTTGTTTTTTTTTGAATTTTGAGAGGGGTTATTTTGCCCGAACCCCGTTTGTGAATCGGCTTTTGCGGCAAAAAAAAACACCCTTGGCGAGTGTTCATTCTAGAGAAAAAAAGGGGCGAAAAAGGCACTTTTTTAGTGGAGGATGAAGAAGATGAGCTCCTTCATCAGCTCGCCAGCGGGGGTGTTTGGGTTGTCCAAACCCTTACTTTTGGCATCTATTTCGCGTATTTTGCCGATAATGTTCATCACTTTCATGGCAGTGTAGTTTCGCATGCCGGTCATGTAGTCCATGGCTGGATAGGACGTTCTGAACCCCAGCCACTGGGCCACGCTGTCGGGGCTGTTGCGGTTGGGAGCGTAGAAGGCGATGATGAGATTCTGGAAATAACTGAACAGCAGCGGCAGGAAGGAATAGATGCTGCCGGCCTTCGGGTTCTTGTCGAAATAGTCGATGATTTGGTAGGCCTTGTATATGTTGCGGTTCACGATGGCATCCTTCAGTTCAAAGCCGTTGAAGTCCTTGCTCACCCCTATTTGCTCCTCCACCACCTCGGGCGTCACCATTCGGTTGTCCTTGGGCAGCGATATCATCACCTTGTCGAGCTCGCTGGTGAGGCGGCTCAGGTCCGAGCCTATGTGGTCGGCAATCATCTGGGCCGACTTCATGTCGACGCCCACCTGGTGCTTGCCTAAATAGTCAATCACAAACTCGGGCAGCTTGTTGTCTTTCAGCTTCATGCTCTCGAAGAGGACGCACGTCTGCTGGATAATCTTCAAGTATTCGCGCTTGCGGCCGTCTATCTTGCCGTTTTTATGGCACATCACAAGTATGGTGCTCTTCATTGGCTTCTCGAAGTATTTCTGCAGGGCATCGGTCTGCTTGATGTTCTGCGCCTCCTTCACTATCACCACCTGTCGCTCGGCCATCATGGGATAGCGGCGGGCGGCGTCTACCACTTGCGAAGCACTGACATCGCTGCCAAAGAGGATGGTCTGGTTGAAGTCGCGCTCCTCGGGGGCGAGGGCATTCTCGGCGATATAGTCGCTGATTTGGTCGATATAATACGACTCGTCGCCGTGCAGATAGTACACGGGGGCAAACTTGCGGGCCTGCAGGTCGCGCATGATGCTGTCGAAACTCACTTTCTTCGTCTCTGCCATGGGCCTTTGTCTTTTTTTATTGTCACTCGCCTACCACAACAGGGGGGCATGGAGCCTCTGTGGTGACGTGAGTGCCCCATTCGGGGCTTGTCGCAATTGTGGTGCAAAGATACAAATAATTATTGAAATTTTTCGTTTTTCTCCCAATTTGTGCAATTTGGCCAACAATTTTGTGCTTTTCCACCTTTTATATACGTTTTTTGCGGCCAATCGATTGATAATCGAAAAAAAATGTGTATTTTTGCTCTTGAAAATCCTATAAGAAAGATGAAAAGACTCTTGATGACGATGATAGTGCTGGTAGTCTGGCTGTGTGCGATGGCACTCGACCTGACCAAGGCTACCATTGTATACCAGAATGGCGATGCTCCCCTGGTGAAGCAGATGGCGCAGGTGCTGGCCGATGATGTTGAGCGTGTCTCGGGCATCAGGCCACCCATTGGCACGCGCCCTGCGGCAGGGGCGAATGTTGTCATTGGCACCGTGAAATACACTGGGATGCACCGTGAGCTGCGCAACACCTGGGAGCGCTACGCCATCGACACGCGGCAGGGCAACCTGTATATCACTGGCTCGGATGCGCGCGGTCTGGCCTATGGCGTGCTGCATGTGAGCGAGGCCATCGGCGTCAGCCCATGGTATTGGTTTGCCGATGTGCCTGTAGATAAGGCCAATAGGCGAGTTTTCGACTATGCCGACAACTGCGTCAGCCAGTCGCCCAGCATCAAGTATCGCGGCGTCTTCATCAACGATGAGGACTGGGGGCTGAAGACTTGGGCAGCACAGACTTACGAGAAAGACCTGGGCGACATAGGCCCCAAGACCTACGACCGTGTGTGCGAGCTGATTCTGCGGTTGAAGGGCAACATGCTGGCCCCGGCCATGCACAGCTGCACGGGAGCCTTCTACAGCCATCCAGAGAGCCAGAAGGTGGCCGACAAATGGGGCATCATGATTACCACCAGCCACTGCGAACCCCTGCTATTCAACAATGCAGCCCCATCGGAGTGGGACAAGGAGCGCGACGGCGAGTGGAACTACGAGACCAACAGCACCACCATCCTGAAGAAACTCGACGACCGCATCCGCGCGACGGCACCCTACGACAACATCTACACCATGGGCATGCGAGGGCTGCACGACGAGGCGATGAAGGGCAGCACCGACCCCAGCGACCGGGCACGCACGCTGGAAAAAGTGTTCGACAAGCAGCGGGGCATCCTGGAGAAATACAAGCGCAGGAAGGCGAAACTGCTGCCGCAGATATTTGTGCCCTATAAGGAGACGCTCGACATCTACGACGCTGGTTTGCGCGTGCCCGACGACATCACGCTGGTGTGGCCCGACGACAACTATGGCTACATGAAGCGCGTGAGCAACGCCAGCGAGCAGCGGCGCAGCGGCGGGAGCGGGGTGTACTATCACATCTCCTATCTGGGCACTCCGCACGACAACATCTGGATAGCCACTACAGCCCCCATGCTGATGTATGAGGAGCTGAAGAAAGCCTACGATGCCGGTGCCGACCGCTACTGGCTGCTCAACGTGGGCGACATCAAGCCGATGGAGGTGGAGACGCAGATGTTTATGGACATGGCCTACGATTTCAGCTCGTTCAGCTACGACAACGCGAACACCTGGCAGGCTCAGTGGCTGGCAGGGGTGTTTGGGCAGGAGCACCGAGGGGCCTTCCAGTTCATCCTCGACCACTACTACCGTCTGGCGTGGGAGCGCAAGCCAGAGTTCATGGGCTATGAGATAGAATGGGACTCGCGCGAAAACAGCCGTCTGCACGACACCGACTTCTCGTTCGAGACGGGCACGGCCCAGAAGCGGCTCGTTGACTACCAGAACGTCTGCTATGCCTACGATGCCATCGAGCGCACACTATCGCCCGAACTGCGTCCTGCCCTCTTCGAGATGCTCGGCTATGCCGTGCATTCTGCCTATCAGATGAACCGCAAGTTCCTCTATGCCCAGGCCAATCACGAGACTGGCGACGCCTCCTTTGCCCAGCAGTCGAGGGATGCCCATCAGGCCTTGCAGAGCCTCATCGGCCGCTATCATAAACAGCTCAATGGGAAGTGGGACAAGATGATTTCGGAGATTCCCCCCGGCTATACGGCACTCTACCACCAGATGCCCGACCTCGGCGACAGCCCTACGGACGCCTATCGGCTGCCCGACAACCAGCGCCATCCGGAGTTCTGCCATAAGATTGACCTGGCCCTGCTCGCTCCGCAAGCGCCTTTCCGTCTGCTTGATGGCATCGGCACCGACTGGATAGCCCTGCAGCTGGGGCAGCCACTCGAACAGCTTGGCGGGGGTTCCATCGACATTGCCATCCCCGCTGGCACGCTCCCCCAGCGCTCCGAATCCATCCAGCTTTGCATCTCCGTCGTTCCTATGTGGCCCGTGGCTACCGACAAGAGCAACCGTTTCGCTGTCAGCGTGGATCATGGCGAGGCGGTGGTCTGCGAGAACGTGTTCAAGGAGTGGGGGCCAGAATGGAAGTTGCAAGTGCTTGAAAACCGCAAGGAGTTCGTGCTGACGCTGCCACTCAACAAAAGCCGCAGCAAGCACGTCATCACCTTGTCGATAGTCGACCCGGGGCAGATAGTGCAGAAGATTACTTATCAATAGCATTCCTCTCCGCGTGGCGTTGTTCCCATCCCCAGGTTCAGCTGAGTGCGCCCCGAAGGGGCAATAAGCCCATAGCCCAGGGCAGCGCCCTGGGTGCACGGATGTGGGAAAATTCGCCCTGAAAGGGCAAAAGCCCTATCTCGTCTATTATGCTTATGCCCTTTCAGGGCGAAACTGGCGGCACCTACTGGTACCCAGGGCGATGCCCTGGGCTATGTGCTTGTTGGCCTTTCAGGCCGCCCCTTCGGTAGGGGCAGAGCCGAGCGCAGGCCGCCCCTTCGGTAGCAAGAGCGCAGACCGTTTGTACATTGATATTCCATCACTTGCGGGAACTTCAATTATATGACGGTTAGTCGTAGCATTTTGCCTGCCTCTTTCAACCTTTGGGGCAAAAAAAAGACGAAAGGCGAACTAATAGTCCGCCTTTGTTCTTTGTACACCCTCAGGGGCTCGAACCCTGGACACCCTGATTAAGAGTCAGGTGCTCTACCAACTGAGCTAAGGGTGCAACACTTTTTGTTGCTTGCTATGAGGAAGTACACCCTCAGGGGCTCGAACCCTGGACACCCTGATTAAGAGTCAGGTGCTCTACCAACTGAGCTAAGGGTGCATCACCTTTCAGTTTTGCGGGTGCAAAGGTACTCACATTTTTTGAATTGACAAAACTTTTAGGCTCTTTTTTTGCATTATTCCGAAAAATAGATGACGATAATCAGTTCGTTTGCGCGGCCAAACAGCCTGCTTGCGCTGAATAACAGCCTGTTTTTGCGGCGGAAAGCCATGCTATTCGACGTTTTCGGGCAACCTAATTCGCATAGTGGCGAAAAGTCCCCTGATAATTTGGCTTTTCCGAATAAACTTCGTATCTTTGCCCCAAGTTTTAAAGACAGAATAATGCTAATACACCATATAGGCGACATTCTTTGTTCATTATCTTGACAGCTGCTGAGTCGGGCTTTGTGTTTTCAAACATCTCGAAAGACAATTTGACATCAGGTTGCCAAATGCAATACTTGTCATTCTCTGTAACGTAGGCCTTTTGCGAAAAAGCCATCAGAGGGCAGAATAGTATCAAAAGGAAAAGTGTTTTCTTCATTGCGTTCTGGTGGAGTTCTAATTATATTGCGTGCAAATATATGAATTATTTACGGAATCAGCAAACGATTCGCTAAAATAGTGATGCCAAGCAGGTGAGCATGGTTGATGACGAGCGAAATGGTGTGCATTCAGGAGAGTCGGCGCACGACAAACAGGGAGCGGGAGTCACCGCAGAGGGAAAAAGGGCATGCTTTTCAGGTTGGCAGCGGGCGGGAACATGATTGGCAGCGGCCGCTGCCAATGATGGCAGCGAACGCCGCCAATGATGGCAGCGGCCGCTGCCAACCGAAATTTATGAGTGATGATGAATATAGAACGCCCCGAAGGGTCAATGAGCCAATAGCCCAGGGCAATGCCCTGGGTTAGTAGCTTGTTGGCCTTTCTTTCGTCCCTTCGATAGCAAGGTAAGAGCGACCAGAAGTCAAGCGCAGGCCACCTATCGGGTACATGCGGATAATCATTAATAATTATAACTCAACTTTCTCAAGTTGAGAAAGGAGTTGTGGAGTAAGGAGCTCTTGCTTTGCAAACGTTTGCAAGCGACCCAAGGTCGAGCGGTGGAGGTAAAGAATGGCAGAGCACTCACTATCCTTCTAATAGGAATCGCTCGGCCTCGATGGCAGCCTGGCAGCCCGTGCCGGCGGCAGTGATGGCCTGTCGGTAGACGGGGTCGGCGCAGTCGCCAGCCACGAAGATGCCAGGCAGCTTGGTGCGTGGCGTGCCGTCGATTTTCTTCAGATAGCCCACCTCGTCGGTGTCGAGCCAAGGCTTGAAGATGTCGGTGTTGGGCTTGTGGCCGATGGCGAGGAAGAATCCGTCGATGGCGATGTCGACCTGCTCTTCGTCAGGCTCGCCGCGACGCTTCACCAGATGTGCGCCCTCAACGCCCTCGTCGCCGAAGAGGCCCACGGTGTTGTGCTCGAACAGAATCTCGATGTTCTCGCGCTCCATCACGCGCTGCTGCATCACCTTCGAGGCGCGCAGGAAGGGCTTGCGCACAATGAGATACACCTTTTTAGCCAGTCCCGATAGGTATAAGGCATCTTCGCAAGCCGTGTCTCCACCGCCCACCACGGCCACCGTCTTCTTGCGATAGAAGAAGCCGTCGCAGGTGGCACAGGCCGAAACGCCCATGCCGTTGTATTTCTGCTCGTCGGGCAGGCCCAGGTATTTGGCCGAGGCTCCCGTGGCGATGATCACGGTGTCGGCCTCAATCTCTGTGCCAGCGTCGTCCTTCAAGCGATAGGGGCGTGCCGAGAAGTCTACCTCCACAATCTCGCCGTCGCGGATGTCGGTGCCAAAGCGCTCGGCTTGCTGCCGCAAGTCCATCATCATCTGGTTGCCGTCCACACCTTCGGGGTAGCCGGGGAAGTTCTCCACCTCGGTGGTCTGCGTCAGCTGTCCGCCAGGCTGCAGTCCGCAATACTCTATCGGGTTCAGGTTGGCCCTGCTGGCATAGATGGCGGCGGTGTAGCCCGCAGGCCCACTGCCAATAATCAAGCATCGTGTCTTTTCCATTATCTGAATCTCTTTTTAGTTTATTTATCCTGCAATATTACTGCTTTTTTCTGACTTTGCCAAATATTTGCGCCTCTTTTTGCATTCAAGACGTAAAAATGCCCCAAATATGAGTGCGATATGGTTTACATGGTATGATGTTTAGTAAAGAAGTTCATCGTGGAGATGCAGAAAGCAGGGCAGGATTGCTTTAAGGATTGCAGCATCTTCTATGCCACCTTCCCCACCCGCGAGCAAGCCTCGTGTAAAGCAAGCATAAAAAGAAATCCCCGGGCCGCGTGTGGTGGCTCGGGGATTGTTTAGGGCGATGTTTCCGTCAGCTCAGTCTAAAAGAGCTTTTCGATTTCGGCTTCGATGACTTCCATCTTGGTGGTGGGTTCGAAGCGGGCCACGACCATGCCTCGCTTGTCGACGAGGAACTTGGTGAAGTTCCACTTGATGTCGGGCTTATCCTTGTAGTCGGGGTCTTCTTTCGACAGCATGTCGTCGAGGATGTGGGCTATGGGGTGCTCCATGTCCCATCCGGCAAATCCTTTCTGCTCTTGCAGGAATTTGAAGAGTGGGTCGGCGTCGGGGCCGTTCACTTTCACTTTCTTGAAACGGGGGAACTCAGTACCGAAATTCAGCTTGCAAAACTCGTGGATGCTTTCGTCGGTGCCAGGAGCCTGCTGTCCGAACTGGTTGCAGGGGAAGTCGAGGATGGCAAACTCCTTCGAGCGGTACTTCTCGTAGAGCTTCTCCATTTCTTCGTACTGCGGTGTGAATCCGCACTTGGTAGCTGTGTTCACAATGAGCAGCACCTCGTTGGCATACTCCTTCAGTGATACGTCTTTGCCTTTCCTGTCCTTGACAGTGAAATCATAAACAGTTCTCATCGGTGTTGTTTAGTTTTATAATGAATAAGATTGCGTCGTTTCTTGGTGACAAATTTACGTAAAAAGTTTTTTACTGCCAAACTTATTAGGAGTTTTTAAGTAAAAAAATCAAATCTTCCATTCGCTGCGTATTTCGCTCAGCTGTGCGTTCTCCACTTTTTGTTCAATCTCGTCGGGCAGGTTGCAGAAGAAGTCGATGCCCGTCTTCTCCTCCAGCTGGTGGATGTTGAGGATGTATTTGCTCAGCGCATCGCCTTTCTTGTTTTGGCTGGTATGCTCCACCCAGAAGGCCATGGCCTTGTAGTTGCCTTGGTCGTCTTCGCAGAGCAGGGCCATGTAGAAGTATCTGGGAACGACCATGCCGGTGGCGGTGTAGGCGCGAATGTTGTTGTCGTCGATGGTTCCGCCTTTCACTGCGTAGAGCACCCGGCGGAATTTGTCGTCGCGCGCCCATCCCTGCACTTTGTTTTCCATGTCGGCCCAGATGCCAGTGTTGAGTGCTGCGCTCTGCGGCATGATGTTCGACAGGTAGAACGTCTGCTCGTTGGCCTCCTTCGAGTTGAGCCTGTCGGCCGATGCCAGGATATGTCCTCGCTGGTAGGGGATGTCGTAGTATTCCTCCAGTTCTGTCCTCTCCTCCAAGAGCAGGTCGGGGTCGGGCTGGAAGGGGTCGCCCCATCCGTATGTCCGCATGTTGAGCATGGCCCATGGGTTGTCTTTCTCGTTGTTCCAGTAGTTGCGGTCCCATGCCTTTCCGCTGTTGCCACGATACCACTGCCAGCATGTCCAGCGCTGCGAGCGCTTCACGCGGTCGTACTCGATGGCGTAGTTGATGCCATAGTTGGGAACGCGGCGAATGAGCACGACGCTGCCCTCGTCGCCCCTGATGTGGGGGAACTCCAGCCGGGCATAGTCGGCATTCTCGCTGATGGGGTTGCGGTTGGTGTTGATGCTGTTGTCGTGCGACGTTTCGGGTACGATGGCCGTTGGCAGTTTGTCGTCGTCGTCGCAGCTTGCCGTCAGCAATGTCAGCAGTAATAGCGGCAGTAGTTTTTGGTATGGTTTCATATTCGCGAAAGGCTTTAAACCAAAAGGTGCGCACAAGGCATATGCAACTACCTTGTACGCACCTTCATAAGTCAATGTGGTGTGTGAGATTATCTTACTTCTTCGCAGCCTTACCGTAGCGGCTCATGAACTTATCGACGCGTCCGGCCGTGTCGACGAGCTTGCTCTTACCAGTGTAGAACGGGTGAGAGGTGCTGGAGATTTCTACTTTTACCACTGGGTAAGTTTCGCCTTCGAACTCTATCGTGTCGTTTGTCTTTGCGGTAGACTTCGTAAGGAACATATCGCCGTTGGACATGTCACGGAACACGACGGGGCGATAGTTTTCTGGATGAATTCCTTTTGCAAAGGTACGAATTTTTCTCGTAATACGCAAACATTTCGTATAGATTTTTTATTTTGCGTATGTGATTGTGACTTTTGCCACGCGCAGTTGCGTGCCTCCGCTGTTGCCGGTGAAGTCGTTGACAATCTTCAGCTCGTTGCTGCTGAATCCTGTGAAGCTCACCTGCGTGTCGCTGTCTTTCTTGGTGGTCACCTTGTTGCCGTTGGCCTCGCCATACATCATGTCGTTGCCGTTGTAGGCAGTGCCTTGGTAGGGGTCGGAGGCGGTGATGACGACCTTGGTGATGGTCTTGCTCGACTTGATGGTGAGCGAGTTCAGTGCATACATGCGCACGGAGCCACCTGCTGCGGTGTAGTACTTGGGCGCGTTCTTGCCTCCCTCCTGCGAGAAGGTGAGGGTGGTGCCGTCGCTAGCGGTGAGCGTGGTGGCATCGGCCTGGTTCTCAAGGCCGAAGTCGGCCATGGTGATGACGTAGCCGTCGCCGGTGTCATCGCCGCCTGTGCCAGGGCCAGGGGTGTCGCCGCCACCGTTGTCGGCTTCGGTCTTGCCGTTGAGCGAGTAGATATAGCTCTCGTTGGCCACGGTTTCGGGGGTGTTGCCTTTGTAGTTGGTCACTTTTCCGCAGATGATGACCTCGTCGCCCTTCTTGGGCAGCACTCCGTCGGTGTACTTCACATTGCCGAGATAGAGCGTGCGGAACACATAGAACTTTTCGCTCGCGTCGGTACCGTCGTCACTGATGTAGAAGGTGCAGTTGCCATACTGGGTGCTGAACTGGTTCTTCTCTTCAATGTCGATGATCTTGCCCTTGATGTAGATGTCCTTGTCCGACTTGGCGTCGGCAGCGAGTGAGCTGGCGAATGCATTGGCAGCTGTGGCGTTGTAGGGACTCTCCAATGTGCCGTTGCCTGAGGGTTTGCCAGGCACCGTGCCGGGAGTGTCGCCACCGCCGCTTTCGGTCTTGCCGTTGAGCGAGTAGATATAACTCTTGTTGGCAGCGGTCTCTGGGGTGTTGCCCTTGTAGTTGACCACCTTTCCACAGATGATGACCTCGTCGCCTTTCTTGGGCAGCTCTCCTTCGGTGTACTTCACATTGCCCAGGTAGAGCGTGCGGAAGACGTAGAATTTGTCGCTGGTGTCGGTGCCGTCGTCGCTGATGTAGAAAGTGCAGTTGCCATACTGGGTGTTAAACTGGTTCTTCTCTTCAATGTCGATGATTTTACCCTTGATGTAAATGTCCTTGTCCGACTCAGCGTCGGCAGCGAGCGAGCTGGCGAATGCATTTGCGGCTGCAGCATTGTACGGGTCTTCCAGCGTGCCGCTTCCCTTGGCCTCGCCGCCTGGCTGCGGGGTGTCGCCGCCACCAGTCTTGCCGTTGAGCGAGTAGAGGAAGGCCTTGCCCTGCACGGTCTCGGGGGTGCTGCCACGGTAATTGGTCACCTTGCCGCAGACGATGACCTCGTCGCCCTTCTTGATTTGCGCGTCGCCGTTGGCGAACTTCTTGTTGCCCAGGTAGAGTGCGCGGTAGATGATGAAGGAGCTGCCATCTGAGCCGTCGTCGTTCAGAGTGAAGGTGCCATTGCCGAATTGTGTGTTGTACTCCTCGGTGACGGAGGCTATCTTACCCTTGATGTAGACATCCTTGGGGCTCTCAGCATCGCCCACCTCCTTGGCATAGGCGATGGCGGCTGCATAGTTGAAGGGGTTCTCCAGGGAGCCGTCGCCAGTGGCCTCGCCGGGCTTGTCGTCGCCGCCACCCTCGGTCACTCCATTGAGCGAGTAGAGGAAGGCGCTGCCCTGCACAGTCTCGGGGGTGTTGCCACGGTAGTTGACCACCTTGCCGCAGACAATCACCTCGTCGCCAACCTTGACTTGGGGCTTGTCTTTGCTGTATTTCTTGTTGCCCAGATAGAGCACGCGATAGGCGGTGAACACGTTGGCGGTTGTGCCGTCGTCGCTGATGGTGAAGGTGCCGTTGCCGTACTGGGTGGTGAACTCCTCGGTGACTTCAGCGACGATACCTTTGACGTAGACTTGGTCGGCCGACTCCTCGCCATCCAGCGACTGGACAAGGTGAATGGCATCGGCGCAGGTGTAGGGACTTACCGCCGTGCCGGCACCCGTATAGTTGAATTCTGGCTCGGGAGTGTCTTCCGGGATGGGATACGGCTCTGGCACGTCCTCACAGGCGGTGAATGTTGCGGCTGCTATGGCCACAAGCATGAGTTTGCTGAATAGTTTTTTCATATCGTTGTATTTTTTTATGTTCGGGAATGGTTATTTGTCAAGAATCTCAATGTCGCTGGTTTTCCTGATGAGGATTTGCCATGTGGTTCTGTAGCGTGTGGCAATGCCGGTGATGTTGCATCCCGTGGTGGGCATCACCATGGCGGCGAAGTCGGCGTAGGAGCTGGTTCGGATGATGACCTTCGAGCCATATTCCTTCAGCTGCTGGCTGTAGAAGTTGCCGCCCGAAGCAGCCCCGTCGATGAGTGTGCGCTTGCCATTGGCGGCCGAGAAGTGTACATTCTTCAGGGTGACCAGTATGCCGGCTTGGTCCATGTCGTCTACGATGGTGGCGAAGTCCACGGGCTGGATGGCCTCGGGCTTGATGTTCTCCGAGCCGCCGATGATTTTGAAGTGGGTTGCCCAGATGTCTTTCGACATGCGTCCGATGCCTCCGTTGTAGGGGGTGCCGATTTCGGCCATGCCGCCATAGCCTCCCACGTAGAGGCCCTTCAAGTCGACGATGATTTCCTGTCCTTCAGCCAGATAGCCGTTCAGTCCACCCTCGTTGACAGCCACGATGATACCTCCCGTCTCGTCTTGCAAGGCAAACTGCTTATAGAGGTTGCCGCCGATGTCGTTGCCGGTGACGCGGCCACGAAGCTTCACATCCTTCTCCACCTTCTTGTTCTTGTCGTTGCTGAATGCCGAGGCATAGTCGGGGGCGGTCTTCAGCTGGGCTATGCTGATAATGTTTTCTTCGTTGATGGCGTTGTTGCCGTAGGGTGCCTGGGTGAAGATGGGCTCGTCCCAGTCGCCGTCCATGCAGGCGGCCATCACGGTGCAGAGTGCTGCTAATAATATATAATGTAGTTTCTTCATGATGCTTGCGGATTTAGAAGTTGTAGGTGATGACAAACATTCCGTTGATGCCGTTGGCGTAGAACTTCTTGGGGCTGTCCTGGAAGGAGTAGGTTCTGAGGCTGGCTTTCTCCTCGGTGTCGCCCTTCGAGTAGTCGGTGTCGCGTCGGTTCTGCTCCATGCCGCCCGTCACTATCTTAATGTTGTTCAGCAGGTTGGTAAGCATCAGGTTGACGCTCATGCGTCGCCCGTGGCTCAGGTAGAAGCTCTTGCCGATGCTGGCATCGAGCATGAAGCCGCCCTTGCCCTTGCCCTGGTCGGGTATGGCCGAGATGTCGTGCAGGGCGTTGCCGTTGGCATCTTTCAGCACTTCGCCGGCCGCATCCTTCAGGTCGGGCATGTCCTTGTAGTAGCGGATGATGGGCGAGTAGTAGAGGTAGATGCGGTCGTAGTAGTTGCCGATGAGGTCGATAAACCATCCGTTGGCGTGGTAGCTCAGGCCCAGGCTGGCAGCGGTGAGGGGTGTGCTGCCTTCGCGCATGCCTTTGTTCACGCAGATGTCGCTGCGCGTCTTCCCATCTTCCGACAGCATGTACTGGGCGTTGGCGTTGTTGGTGTACTTGGCTTCGCTGATGGTTCCCAGTGCTTTCAGGTTGAGCAGCTCGTGGAGCTTGATGTTCAATCCCAGTTCCACGCCGTAGTATTCCTTGTTGATGCCCGTCAGCGAGATGTAGCTGAATGAGTGTGCGATGTCGCTATAGGCCATCGAGTATTCGCTGACATCGGTCAGTCGGCTGAAGAATCCGCTCAGGTTGGCCTTGATAAACGAGTTCTTCAGCTGGTAGCCCACCTCGCTCGAGAACACCTTCTCGTTCTTCAGGTTGGTGGCGAAGTCGTTGTTGATTTGTGGTGCCGAGAAGGCGGTGCGTGCCGTGGGCGCTTTCCATTCATAGCCGGCACCTAAGTGCAGGGCGTGGCCGTGTCCCAGGTTGAACACTGCTCCCAGCTTGCCACCTCCGTCGAGGAATTTGGCCGTCTTTCCCTTGCCGTATGAATTGTCGAGTGCCAGTCCGTTGCGCATCTTGCCGTCGCGCTGCATGGTGGTGCCGCCGATGCGTCCATTGACAAACAGGTGCAGGTTGCCGATGTCCTTTGTCAGTCCTGCCCATGCGTTGGCCAGGTTCACCAGGATGTTGTAGTCGTAGCCGAAGCGGTCGCCTTCAGCCACCATCTGGTTGGGGTGGTTGGCATCGTATTGCACTTGGTCGGAGTTCTCGGCGTAGGTGCCCACCACGTAGGTGTTGACGTTGCGGAACTGCCAGGCTCCCAGCAGGTCGTCCATGGTCTGGTAGTGCATGCCCTTGTTGGCCGACAACTGCAGTCCGGCGTGGAGCGAGGTGGTGCGGTTGAGCTGCTTGTCGAGGTAGCTGGCCAGCGACAGGCTGAGCTGGTCGTCGTGGTAGCGCTGTATGTAGTACATGGCGTCGGCCCCCTGTATGTTAGCCATTCTGTTGGCGTAGTACAGGCGGTCGAAGTTGATTTGCCTGTTGGCCTTCGAAGCCTTCAGGTAGTCGTAGGCCGTCTGCCAGTTGGCCAGGGCCACCGACCCTCTGTCGCCATAGAAGGGCTCCCACACGTCGTAGAAGTAGGAGGGCATCAGCGAGTAGTAGTCGGGCGCGGGGTTGGTGCTGTTGTTGTAGTTCAGGCGCGAGCTGCTATACATGGAGTACTTGCCTAAGAGGGTTGTGACGAGCTTCGTCTCGTGGTCGATGTTCCAGTCCCATGTGAGCAGTGCGGCGGGCGAGAAATCCTTCACCACGCGCGAGTTGCGCACCTTGCCGTCCTGATAGCCCCAGTTGGGGTTGTAGAAGTTGTTGTTGGCTATCCAGTACATCTCGTCGGTCGATGCCGATTGTGCGCCGCGCTCCGTGGGGTTGCCCCAGGTGACGAGGCTCAGCCGGTGGTGGTCGTCGAGCAGCTTCTCGGCTCCGAGGAAATAGCTCAGCGAGTTGTAGAAGGTGCCCTCCACATAGCCCCTGTTGGCCCAGCGGTAGGTGAGCGAGCCGGTGAAGGCCCATCCGCTGGGCAAGATGCCAGTGTTGTAGGTGTACATGGCGCGCACGGTGTAGTTGCGGTTGGCACCTGCGATGCTGGCGCGCTGGCCAGTGGACATGCTCGATGGGCGGAAGTTGTAGTTGTTGGAGCCGCCCATGCCCGCCATCGAGAAGTTGTTGTCCTCGAATGGCAGTGCCGACTCTTGCGAGCGGGTCTGGTTATTCAGTCCGCCCACAAAGCTGTAGCGGAACTCGCCGCGCTCGACATCGTTGACGGGATTGCCGTTGATGTAGATGTCGTTGTACTTCGACCCGAATGCGCGGTATTTGAACCGGGCCGGGCTGAAGCGGTAACCAACCTCGCTGGCATACACATTACGGTTGGAGGAGACAACGGTGACGTTTTGCGTCACATCGTCGTCTGAACCCAACTGCGCCTCGGTAAAGGTGAAGGCTTGCTCCGTCTGCACGTCGAGGGCCAGGGAGTCTACTTCTTCCTGGGCCCATAGTGCAGGGGCGGAACAGAGCGCCATCACCACAAGTATCAGCTTTTTGTTCATAGAGTAGGTTTTTGTTTTGATAATTGTTTACTATTTGATTGCAAAGTTAGTAAATAATATCGAAACCTCCAAAAGATTCGTGCTTAATTTCTACACTTTTTTCGAACGCAGTGAATAGGGGCGTTCCTGTCGATTTATATATGATGAAAGAACCTACTTGAAATAGACATAATATAAAATGTCGCTGATGATTGCGATTGAGCGCGGGCACGACTTTTGATAATTCCACTTTTCTCTATGCTGTATTATTCATTCCTACCGCAGAGCGGTCTTTTAAAAACCAAATAAAACCAACAAAAACATGTTTTATTTGGGTTTATTTGGTCTTAGAAGATTTGATTATCAATCAAATCGTGTTTTTTTGAAAGACGCGAAGCGTAATCTGTGGGGTGCATCCTGGAGCGGCGGCGCACGACAAACAGGGAGCGGGAGTCACCGCAGAGGGAAAAAGTGCGTGCTTTTTAGGTTGGCAGCGGGCGGGGACATGATTGGCAGCGGCCGCTGCCAATGATGGCAGCGAACGCCGCCAATGATGGCAGCGGCCGCTGCCA
>CADASP010000027.1 GCA_902790625.1 uncultured Prevotellaceae bacterium
AAACTGGTTTAATAGCATACGTCTAATTTCATATCGCCTGCAAAGGTACTAAGAAATTTTGACGTGGCCAAGGCTTCGGGAACTCTTCACCATACGGAGCTATAGAAAGCACGCCCATCCGCAGAGGTGGCGGCTGCTGGGCAACGGCAAAGGGGTGGGGACTGCATTGCTCTCTCGGTGAAAGAGCTGCAGACCCCACCCCTGCCCTGGCGCAGATGGTGCGCGAGGAATTTACCTGATGATGCGCTTGGTGGTGGCGCCGTCGGCATGGCGCACAATCTGCAGTGCGCCCTTGGTGCTGTGGCTGCCCACCCTGCGGCCTGTCAAGTCGTAGATGTCTTGTGGGTTGAGGGTTGAGGATTGAAGGGCGTTGATGGCTGCGTCGATGGCACCCTCGGTGACGTGAGCCTTGTTGGCATTGCACACGATGTTCTTTGCGGGGTTCTCGTCGTCGTAGTCGTAAATCATGGCGGCCACGCTCAGCTCCTCGGGCTTGTAGTCGGTGCGCATGCGGAACTGGCACTCGTAGACGTAGCTGCCATCGGGTTGCCACTCCACGATGTCGCCCCACGTCTTGTTGATGGCGCGGCCAGTATGCTGATGGGTCCATTGGCCACTGGCACCTGCCTGGCTGCGGGCCGCGATGTTGTCCTCCACCAGCCACACGGTGATGCGGGCGGGGTTCTCGGTGATGTTCTCCTTCGAGCGGCTGCCCTGCACGAGCACCCTCACCAGCTTCTCCTCAGTGTCGAGCTTGGCCTGGATGTTCACCGACACAAAGGCCGGCTGGCGCAGACTGTAATCGAGAATCGCCTTCAGGTCGTTCTGCGTGTTGGGGATGAACACGGGCGTATGGCCATTGGGGTCGATGGTCCATCGGTCGACCATCATGGCGGGGGCATAGGTGGAGCCGCCCTCGTTGAAATACCACGTCAGGTCTTCGTCGCTCGGGATGGTGAGCCAGTCGGTGTAGTAGGCCGAGTGATGGCATACGGCCACGACGCTCTCCTCGTAGTGCTCATCCTTCAGGATATTCGACAGGAACCCGGCCACGCGCGGACAGTTGCTGCACATCTCGGTGGTGAACTCCTCGAGCAGCACGCGGCGGGTGAAGTCTTCGGCCACGATGTCGAAGGTGCGGCTCTGCGTGTTGTCGTCGATGTTTTGGTCGTCGCCCTCGTTCAGCGCGGTGATGGTCACGGTGACGGTGCCCTGTCCCACCTCGTTGATGGCGGGTTCGATGGTGTAGCTGAACGTGCTTTCCTCAAGATAGGGCAGCGTCAGGTCGACGTGCGAATGGTAGACTTGGTCGGTGCAGTCGAAGCGCGTCTCCACGTCGAAGCCCGTGATGGTTTGCAGGGCCACGTTTTTCACCGTGCCCTCAATGGTCATCTGTCCACGCAGAATGACGTAGTTGTCGGGAGCCGACAGCGAGAGCAGGCGCAGGTTGCGCAGGGGCAACGCGTCGCCACTCACCATGGCCTCCAAGCACAGCGTGCCCTCGGCCGAGCGGTCGGTCCACTCGGCATCGGTGCCCAGCTGAACCCACAAGGCATTGGCTTGGGGCTTGTCGAGCACCGCCATGCCGTAGTTCGACGAGGTCTGATAGGTGGAGTAGCCAATGTATAGCCCAGTGGTGTTGTCGAAGGGGATGGCATAGGGAGTGTCGAACTTGATGATGTTCCAGCCCTTCACGATGTCGCTCTTCTTGATGCTGGCCTCTGCGAGGTTCTCGCCGTCGAGCCTTTCGCGCACCCATACCTTCATCTCGCTGATGCCCAGCTTCTGTGCCAGTCCCACGCGGATGGAGTCGATGTTGCTGCCTGCGTAGGTCTTCACGTCGCCAGCGGGCAGGTAGATGGCTCCGCTCACCCAGGTGTCTTTCTCTTTTGTGCCAAACTCTTGGTTCGACGCCGTTTGAAGCTCACCGTAGCAGTAGCCCACGCTCACCGAGTTCGTCTGAGCATTGCCCGCCGTGCAGACGGCGAGCAATGCTATCAGAACGGAAAGTGCCTTTTTCATACGAACAGGCTGTTATTGTTTGATCATAAACTTCACCGACTTCACCGAGCCGTCCTTCATGGTCTGGCGCACGATGTTCATGCCGTTGGCAGGACGGCTGATGCGCTGACCGGCAGCGTTGAAGTATTCACGGCTGACAACGTCGTTGTTGATGGCCTTGGCGTCGATGCCAGTGGTGGTGCCGTTCCACTTGTCCATGGTGTAGACGAAGATGTCGTCAATCTTCAGCAGGTACTGGCCAGTGCAGTCGTGGTGGCGGAGGGCCAGTCTGACGGTCTTGCCAGCATAGGCACTGAGGTCGCAGGTATGCTCGTGCCACGACATGGTGGGATCCACCTCCAGCGTCTCACTGAAGATGGGAGTCATGTCGTCGAACTTCGTCTCGTCGCTGAAGTCCTCCTCGACGTAGACACTGTAGTGTTCCTCGCAGAGCACGTTGTGCTGCGATGCATCCCACCATTGCAGAATGGCACCATCATCAGGCACAGTGAATTCGGGCGAGATGATCCAGTTGTCGGGTGTCAGGGCGTTGTTGTTGGCGGTAGAAGCCGAGCCGATGCACTGTACGCCGCTGTGGCAGTATCTGGGCTCCTCATAGTACCAGAGGTCGGTGCCCAGCTCCCAATTGTAGCCGTCGCCGTCGTGGTCGATGCTCTGCCATCCGTAGCCATAGTCCTCAAAGTCGCCAATGAGCAGGATGCCCTTCGAACTCATCGACATGCCCTTGACGTCGAGCGTGAAGTCGCCGGCGGTGGTCTTGATGGTCACCTTGTCAGTGAACCAGGTGTCTTCCTCGCCGATGGTCTCATCCACGTATGTCACGTTGCCGTTGGCATCGAGGTGTACGCCGGGATAGAATACCAGACGGACGTCGAGCGTGTTGTTGAACGAAGCTGAATATGTGGGAAGAATCGACAGGAACGGCGAGTTCTCGCTCTCAGCCTCAAAGCCCGTCACGCTCAGCGGATTGCTGCCAGTGTTCTTCAGCTGCACATTGACGGTGGTGTAGCGGTCGTAGCCTACGTAGGTGGGTGCAAACTCAATGGGACCCTCGGTCAGTAGCTCGGCAACGTTCTCCTTGAAGTCTTCCACGTGCAGGCGGATATTACTAATCTCCAAGCGGTTCTTGCTGAATGTCTCGCCGTCGCCATTGTGGAAATAGCGGAATGTGATGGTGCTGGTGCCAGGCTCGTTGGTCAGGAAGGTAGCCCAGAAACTATCGTTGCTGAATAGACGCGAGCTGGCATCGCCACCATTTTCAAGATCATCGGCAAAGGCCTGCATCTGTGCCGAGTTGCCATTGTGGTAGACAAAGATTTTTGCATAGTCGCCATAGATATGGCTGTAGTTCACGTCGTCATAGGGGTTGCCCCAGACGGTGCCATCCCAGGTGATGTAGCCAATCTTGCCCTCTGGAATGTTGATGTTGAGGGTGAGGTCAGTACCGTCGGCATACCAATCTTGCGTAGTTGCCACGAGGTCCTCGTTGTAGCAATCGGCGTTATAGGCCACGCCATCCTCCACGATGAAGGGACTGCTGGGGTTGGTGGTGAAAGTGATGTACTCGGCACCCTCGGTCACAATCTGCGAGAAGTCAGGCTGGTCGTAGACGGTGGCCTTGGCTGTTGCAGTGAACGTGCCGGCAGAGGTTTCGATGGTGAATGTGGCGGTCTTGACGCCCGACACGTTCGTCGAGAAGTAGACAGGGATGACGAGGTCTTCAAGCGTGCTCACTTCTTGGGCGTTCGTTTCCACCAAGAACTCAGCATTGTCGCTGGTTATGCTCTGCAGCGTCAGCTTGTTGGCACCACGGTTCTGGATGATGATGGCCTTTTCGCCGTCAACGTTGGCACCAGCGTTGATGAGGAAGAATCCGAAGTCCACCACAGGGGTCTTCACCATAGCCACATCATTGTCGGGCTGCAGCAGGTCTAAGTTGAGGTCGCGGATGTAGAGGCCGTCGTCCTCGTAGTTCGAGGCATACTGGGCTTGCTGCTGGAAGCGGATGACGTGTGTGCCAGGGCCGAACTCCTTCTCTGCACTGGCATCGCCCTCATACTGCAAAGCCACTTCAGCCTGACCATCGATGTCGTCGATAAACCAGCCAGCAAGGTTGTAGAACGAATAGCGGAAGGCGGGGTTGTTCTTGTATTTGCCAATCCACGACATGGTGCCAATCTGGCCCTCAGGCACGGTGAAGTACACATCCAGGTTGCTGGTCATCTTGCGGCCCTTGGCGCCCGACTTTGCCCATGTCACGTTCTCCTCGTCGGTCATCACCTCCCAAGGTCCGTCAATGTTGGTCTTGAACGTGAAGTCGCCATTCTTGACGACAGGCGAGAAGTCGGTGGCGGGGACGATCTTTCCACTGAGCACCACGTCGAAGCTGCCCTCAGCATTGATGCCCTCGTAGGCGATGGTGCCGATGCCCTCCACGTCGTCGGTCAGGCCTATGCCCACCAGCGTGAATTCGATGTCCTTCATCTCGCCAGACTCAATTTCGCCAGTGGGTTTCTTGCAGACGATGTAGTCTTCGGGATCGCTCTCCACGTCGACCACATAGCTTGCCGTGGCTCCACCGAGGTTGATGACTCTCACAGCTGAGCTGATTTCTTCGCCAACGAAGCATTTGCCCAAGTCCAAGCTCGTCTTGGCCACCAGCAGCGAAGCGTCGTCGCCTGGCAGGTTGATGATGAATTGGCGGTAGACGGCATTCGTGCCATAGGTGTACTGCCCGTAGTAGGTGGGCAGGGCGATGGCATAGCGCGATGTCATGCGGGTGATGGTGCCGTCGTCGGCAGTCTCCACGTCGAAGATGACGCTGCCATTAGATGTCATCTGTCCGGCTGGACTCACCTCACCGCTAATCACAGTGAGGAACGAGCCGTTGCCGGTGGCCACCACGGTGCCATTGGCTCCCGATGGGGCGGCAATGGTCACGGTCTTGGCATCAGCGTCGTAGACACCCGTGACCACCTCGTCGTAATAGGGATTCCATTCGGGCGACAGTGCCTCAACATGGAACAGATGCTCAAACACGACATTGCTGCCATCCACGGCCACATCGATGTCCCAGACGTTGAAATCGCCACCCTCGTAGACGAAGGAGCCGTCCAATGAGTGACTTTGGGCAGCCACCAAATACTTTACCGACTCAGCCTCCTTGCGCTTGGCACCCTTGGTCATGCCAGCCCTGCGCAGGGTCGTCGTCGTGGTCTTGGCAGCCTGCTCGCGGGCAAAATCTTCCAACACTTTCTGCGAGTTCACTGGATTCAGATCCAGCGGATTTGCCACTACGGGCATCACCTTCTGGCCACTCCGCTGCTGGGCCTGCGTGGGCGTGAGCGAAAGCAACGCCATTACAAATAGTAAAATTTTCTTTCTCATAAATAATTGTTTAGTTAAATAATGGATTAATTAGATATAATTTTGTAATTTTGCAGCCAAAATTACGAATATTTGATGAAAATGTCGTCGTTTGCCCCTCATAAATATGTGCCTATTCCCGAATGGGCACAAAAAAGAGCCTTTTTTGCCATCCTTTTCGCCTTCACAGCGCTCTGTGCCTGCGCTGCACAAGAGCACAAGGAGATGGAGAACCTCTATCGGCAGTTGGGGGATACGCCTTCGGATGAACTCTACAAAACAGGGCGCGGATTCCTGGAAGAGAACAAGCTCGACGAGGCCATGGTGTGCTTCTCCATCGTAGGCAACCGATACTCGCCCAATATGACTGACGAGGAAAAACGCCTCTGCGCCTACTCGCTGAACAACGCCGGAGGTATCTCGCAGCTCAGGTCGAACTACTCCATCGCCTTCTCCTACTTCAAGAAAGCCATACAGATTGCCGACGAACCCATCTACCAAGCTTATAACAACATTGCAGGCATCTACCTCTTTTACAACGACTACAAGAATGCCCGCCAATATCTGACGCAAGCCTTCGACATCAGTCTGGAACAGAAGAACTGGGAGTCGCTTTCCAATTCGCTCCAGAACCTTATCTTCCTCGGTTGGAAGATGGATAGCCTGGCATCGCTTCAACCCCAGATTGAGCGCTATCGCTCTGTCGACAGCATCCCGCCCAGCCTCAGTGGCTACACCATCGGCATTGCCGACGGGACTATAGCCGCTTCGAAAGGACAATATCGCGAGGCTATCCGAATCTTCAGCGGCATCATCAATGCCGACAGCACCATCCTGTCTGCCAACCACTTCGTTTATAATACTCCCCTCTACATCGCCAAGTGCTACATGGCACTGAAAGATTACCCCCTGGCGATGCAATATCTAAAAACGGTGGAGGAAGAGATACGGCGCATCAACGATTATTATATGTTGATGTACGTCTACAACCTTCAGATAGAGTGCTGCCAGCAGGATGGCAACGCCGAAGGGGCTCGCAAAGCCAAGTACGACCTGTTGAACCTGAAGGATTCTATCAACACCGTTGAAGAACTGGAGAAGATAAAGAATATTGAGTTCTTCGACGAGGTGGACAAGTACGAGAAGCAAGTGGTGGAGCTCAGCCATCAGAAGAATACGCGCACCAGGGTGGCCATCATCAGCTGTCTGGCGCTTCTCGTCGTCGCGCTCCTTTTCATCGTTGCCATCATCCAGAACCGCCGACTCAGGGAGAGCAACAAAGAACTCTATCGCAAGACCGACGAGCTGGTGCGCCAAGCCGACAGCGAGAAGCTGCAGCGCACCGCCTACAAGAAGAAAATCGACGGTTTCATCGAGAAAATCGCATCACTCCAAGGCACCATCAACACGCTCCGCTCAGCATCATTGCCAGCCTCCAGCACCCCGATAGCCGAAGAGCCGACGACAGCGCCAGCAGCCTCCTCGCCATTGCCCGACGACCAGTCGGCGATTGTGGAAAAGATCTACCAGCAGCTCGACGATGTTGATTTCATCTGCCAGCCCGACCTCACCGTGGAGCGTCTGGCTCAGGCCATTGGCATCCACGACCGCTACGTGTCGCAGGTCATCAACGAGAGCACGAACAAAAACTTCAACACGCTGCTCAACGAATATCGCATACGCGAGGCATGCAAGCGCCTGACCGACTTCGACACCTATGGTCAGATGACCAACGAAACCATCGCCGAGGGACTGGGCTATAAGAGCCGCAGCCACTTCATTCGTACCTTCAAGAAAATGACGGGCCTGACGCCATCGCAGTATCAGAAGATAGCCCGCGAGGAGCAGCAGTAGCTCTTTTGAGTCGCTCGCAGAGACTATGCGTGGCGGCATTTTATGAGCCGCGTATCGCCCCCGAAAGAAAGACAATAATGATTTGCGGAATCAGCAAACGATTTGCTAAAAAAGTGATGACATGCAGGTGAACATTGTTGATGACGAGCGGAATGGGGTGGATCCAGGAGAAACGGCGCACGACAAACAGGGAGGGGGAGGCACCGCAGAGGGAAAAGGGGCATGCTTTTTAGGTTGGCAGCGGGCGGGGACATGATTGGCAGCGGCCGCTGCCAATGATGGCAGCGAACGCCGTGGCAGCGGCCGCTGCCAACCGAAATTTATCAGTGATGATGAATAAGAAGACCGGCGCACAACGACCACCGCCGGCGAAAAGGCCGGCGCACAACGGCTTCAGTTTTTTCCGCTAAAGATTATTTTCTTTCCGTTTACAATCAACAGATGCGGGATGGCCATGGCTGCCACCTGCAGAGGGTAGTGTCTGCGGCCAGCGAGGTCGTAAACACGTGGAGGGTTGAAGGTGGAGGGTTGAAGGTTGAAGGTGGAGGGTTGAGGATTGAGGGATTGGGCATCGTGGATGGCGGCGGGAGCACCCTGCCGCAGTTGCCAGATGGCAAGCATGGCGTATTCGGAGGCGAAGGCCAGTTGGTGGAAGCCCTTGGTGACGTTGGCATTGCCCGTGCTGACATTCCATCCGCTGAGCAGGTTGATGGGCAGCATGTCGGAGCGGTTGAAGTTGAGGTAGGCATAGTCGAGGTTCTGCTGAAACGAGGCGAGGGCGTTGTTGGCATGCGTCTGTCCGTTGTAGATGGTGGTGTTGTAGGGCTGCGCATCCACGTAGGCTCGCATCAGCACATCGTCGAACCAAGCGTTGAATCCCTCCTCGGCTTTCGGGTCGGTGGGCCACTCGTAGTAGGTGACCCCGCTGATGCGGCGCCCTTTGGCAAAGTTGCGCCAGCTGCTCTGCGACAGGGCGTTGACATCGTCGAGGTAGGCCTCTTCGCCCGTTGTGCGCCACAGTTCGGCGGCTCCGGCCAACATGGTGCCGGTGTTGTAGGTGTAGGCGGTGCCCGATGGGCCGTGGCTGTCAACGTGTGTGCGGTATTTGTTGCGGCCCTCGCCCACGTATTGTATCTCGCCAGTGACGGCACCGAGCATGTCCCAGTAGACACCCGTCTGCTTGTTCAGCAGTTTCTCCTTCTGCCAGGCGTAGACCTTGCGGGCCATCTCGATGTAGACCTCGCTGTGGCGGCGCATCTCGTTGGTGCGAGTGCCGTCGGGCAGGATGTAGTAGTAGCGCAGGTCGGCGGGTTCGTCGTCGGCCTTGTAAATCTCGTAGAGCCATACCAGGGGCTGGATGAGCGGGCCGTTGCTGCACGAGTGCTTCGAGTTGTAGCCCGGACCCCAGCTGATGCCGCCATAGTCGTTGCCGTCGGCATCGAGGCAGCAGTCCCAGCCGTCGATGCAGTAGTTGGCCAGGTATTCGGCTTTCTTCAGATAGTCCTCGTCGGCGGTGAGCTTGTAGGCGCGCACCAGCTCGCGGCATATCCACATCTGGTCGTCGTAGACGTTCTCGATGCCAGTGACGGCTGCCGAACCCTTTGAGCCTCCGCGATGCACGCCGTAGATGCTCCACGAGGCGATGCGGGCGTAGGAGTTGAGGGTGTAGGTGCCCCGATAGTAGTCGAGCGAGCCGAAGAGCTGCTTCAGGCGGGCTACATAGCGGTCGTGGTGGTCGGCATAGAGCTGCGGTGCCTGCTCCTTCAGCGCGTCGAGGGCCTGTAGCACCGAGCAGTGGGCCTCCAGTGCGGCGGTGTAGGGCCACACGTCGGCGGTGCCGCTGCCCTGATGGGTCTCGGTGTCGTAGAGGTCGTACATGCGCATGTTGTTTGAGGAGCCAGTGAAGGAGTGCTCCATGGTGGCATCGGTCATCTGGATGGCGCGCTGCAGGTTCTGGATGGCGATGTCTTGCGCAGCTACGCTGCTAAATGAGAAATGAGAAATGAGAAATGATGCGAATATCAGGAACTTTTTCATTGTCTGATGTGTTTTTTGTCGTTGAGAATGATGAGCGAAGGATGGTGGTGGGAGGAGCGATGTGTGGCGACGGGGCGGCCCTGCAGGTCGAAAGAGGGGGATGGTTGCTGTGGAGCCACAACAGGCGGAGCAAACGGAACGGAATGGATGGTGGTGGCTGACGTGCCGAAGAGCTTCCAAGCACCGAGCATGATGCTGCCTGAGTTCTGGGTCTCGGTGATGACGAGGCGGTAGTAACGGTAGGACTGTCGGGCGGCGGGGCAGATGGGGGCGTAGTCGTCGGTGAGCAGTCCGGCGCGCTGCAGGGCGCAGACGGCTTCCATCAGCATCAAGCCCGTCTGCTGGCGCGAGGTGTCGTGCACGTCGTTGCTCAGGTCGTACTGGTGCGTCCAGTAGGGGTTGATGATGAACCACGTCTTGTCGAGAGCGGCGAGCGCTGCCGAGCGAGCCTGCTCCACCAGCCATTTGGCGTAGCGGAACTGGTGGTCGGCGTCGAGGTGGCCGGAGAGAATCCACTGTGTGAGGTATCGCACAAAAATGCCCTTGAACATGCCGCCGTCGTCCTGGTTGTAGTTCTGCCGCTCGTTCATGATGCCCTTGGGCGAGTACCACTTGCCAAAGAGCAGCAGGTCCATGAGGTCGGTGGCCGTCTGGCGGTAGTGCTCTTCGCCGGTGATGGTGTAGAGTTCGAGCAGACCGCCCACCCAGGTGCCTTGGTTGTAGGAGAACGTCACCTCATGGTTGTCGTTGGTGGCGTTGTCCTTGATGACACCGTCGGGGAAGCGGTTGTGGGCATACATATAATCATAGATGCGCTTGGCCCATGTCAGGTACTTCTCGTCCTGCGTGTGGCGATAGAGCCGTGCGGCCAGAATCATCGCGGGGCCGTTGGAGCACGATGTTTTGTAGCGTCCGTCGCCCGTGGTGTTCTTGTTCCAGTGGATGCCACCGCCGTCAACGTCGCTCCACCCGCCGATGATGTCGTTGAAGAGCGTCTTCACCTGCGTGAGATACTGGTGGTTGAGGCTGGCATTGGCATCGCAACCCCGCAGCAGGGCAAGGGCCATCCACTCCATGTCGTCGTAGAAATGGTTGATGAGCGTGTTGCCATTGCGCAGCCGCGTGCCGTTGACCAGATGGGTGAGTTTGGCGAGCGTGGCCGACTGCTGGGTGCGCAGATAGCGGTCGATGTAGTTGTCGACACCATGTGCCGCCCACCAGTAGCCTCCCCAGTCCTCGTTGCGCTTGGTGGGGTCTATGGCCCAGTCGCATATCCAGTAGGTGCCGTTGGCGCTCTGCTTGCGTTCCAACTGCTGTTCGCAGAAGTCCATCATGCTGTCGGCAATGCGGGGGTAGTCGATGTTGGCGCCGGGGGCACCCAGCGTAAATCGCTGCTCGTAGAGGTCGACAGCCATGGAGGCGGCGTTGTGCTGGATGTCGAGCGTGACCCACTGCTCGCCGTCGTTGCTGGCCAGCAGCTCCCAACAGTTGGGGCGCATGTCGCGCTGCGACGAGTTGGTCATGCCGAGGGCATAGCCGGTGATGGCGGTAGGCTCTTGAAACTCATATTGGAACCAAGCGTTCTGCAGCCCGTTGTAGCGTGTCTCGCCATTGAAATTGTCTATCTGCTCGCGGTCGGCATTGGCAATCTCGGCCATCGTCTTCGGGTCGTCGTCGATGAGGTTTTGGATGTTCTTCGCCTTGGCGGCGGCAGTGAGAGTGCCGTTGTGGGCGGTGGCAATGTTCTCGTCGTCGTCCTGTGGGTAGCCCAGCAGTTGCAGGTCGGCCAAGCGCACACCCTCGCTGCCCGCCGCCGTCTTCAGCACCAGCTTGAAGGCGGTGAAGGCCGTGTTGGGGCCACCGTTCACCTGTCGCTCGCGGTAGCGGCCGGGATAGGTGAGGGTGTAGGTGCGGATGTTCTGCCAGGTGTCGCCATCGACCGAGCCGAGCATCTGCAGCTGCTTCAGGTCGCGGTTGGCATCGTCGGCGCTCACCACAATGAAGCCCTTCATCACGTAAGGACGGCGGCACCTGAGGATGATTTCCTCGGTGCCCCGCAGCTGAGGCAGCTCGAAGACGGTGAGGTCGTTCTTGTCGAAAAGGGAACGGAGGTCGGCCTCGAAGCCCATGGCCTGGTAGGTGCAGTCGTCGACGATGCTGTAGTCGGCGAGCGTCTTTTGCGCAGCAACGCTGCTAAAGGATAAATGATAAATGAAAAATGATATGAATGCCAGAAGCTTTTTCATCGTCTTTCTATTTCTTTGGTGAAAGAATAGGGTAGGGCGTCGTCGGTAATGCCGCGCGTCAGGTTGGGCGTGTCCTGCATCTGACATACGATGGTGCCACCCTTCGTCAGCTCGCTGTGTTCAAAATAGTTGCGGTCGTAGCTCTGCCCGTTCATCTTCATGCTGCCTATGTAGGGCTTGTCGGCGTTGCGGGTCTCGATGACAAGGGGCTTGCCTTGGGGCAGGTGCACGGTAATCTTGTCGAAGTAAGGCGCACCGATGGCATACTGGCCCGAGCCTGGGCAGACGGGATAGAAGCCCATGGCCGAGAAGACATACCAGGCCGAGGTCTGGCCGTTGTCCTCATCGCCGCAGTAGCCGTCGGGGGCCGCGTTGTAGAAGCGGTCCATCACCTCGCGTATGCGCTGCTGCGTCTTCCAGGGCTGAGCGGCCCAGTCGTAGAGGTAGATCATGTGCTGGATGGGCTGGTTGCCGTGGGCGTAGTTGCCCATGCCCATGATTTGCATCTCGCGAATCTCGTGGATGACACCGCCGTAGTAGCTCTCGTCGAAGAGCGGCGGCACGTTGAACACAGAGTCGAGCATGCTGACGAAGACATCCTTGCCGCCCATCAGGCGGATGAGGCCCTCAGGGTCGTGAAACACCGACCAGGTGTAGTGCCAGGCATTGCCCTCGGTGAAGGCATCGCCCCACTTCAGCGGCGAGAACGGACTCTGGAAGGTGCCGTCCTGGTTGCGGCCACGCATGAGCTTCGTCGCGCTGTCGAACACGTTCTTGTAGTTCATGGCATGCTGGCGGAAGGGCTTCAGCTCTTTCTCCTTCTTGCCCATAGCCTTGCCCATCTGGTAGATGCACCAGTCGTCGTAGGCATACTCCAAGGTGCGGGCCACGCTCTCGTTGATTTTCACGTCGTAGGGCACATAGCCAAGTTTGTTATAGTAGTCGAAGCCGAGACGGCCGGTGGAGGAAACCTCTGGATGCACGGCATTGGCACCATGAACGACGGCCTGCCAGAGGGCTTCGATGTCGTAGGGCTTGTTGCCCGACGGAGAAGCGCCGGGCACGGCGAGCTTCAAGAATGCGTCGGCGACGACGGAGGCGGAGTTGTTGCCCACCATGCAACCGCGATGGCCGGGGCTGGCCCATTCGGGCAGGAAGCCGCTCTCCTTGTAGCAGTTGGCGAGGCCCTCCTGCATCTTCATGTTCATCTCGGGATAGACCAAGTTGAGCAGCGGGAAGAGACAGCGGAAGGTGTCCCAGAAACCCGTGTCGGTGAAATAGTAGCCGGGGCACACCTGACCCGTGTGGGGGCTGTAGTGGATGGGGTTGCCATTGGCATCCATCTCATAGAACGAGCGGGGGAAGAGCACGGAGCGGTAGAGACAGCTGTAGAACGTGCGCAGGTGGTCGATATTCGGGTCGTCTACCTCAATGCGGCCCAGCACGTCGTTCCAGCGCTGGCGACCGTCGGCACACACTTGGTCGAAAGAACGGCCATCCAGCTCCTTCAGGTTCTGCCACGCCTGCTCCTCGCTGATGAACGAGGCCGCCACGCGCGCCACCACCTGCTGGCCACGACGTGTAGGCATGGTCACCACCACACCCTGACGGTCGCCGTCGGCCTGCTGGCTCACGGTGAAGTTGCGGTCGAGCTGAATGACGAAATAGCAGCGAAAGTTCTGCGGCACGCCACCACTGTTCTTCACGGTGTAGCCCGTGATGGTGCGGCGCGAGGCATCGGCACGAACCACCGAGCCGCCGTCGAAGCCGTCGACCACGATGTTGGCCTGCTCAGTTTCGGGAAACGTGAACCGCATCATGGCAGCGCGCTCCGTGGGTGTCATCTCGGCTGTCACATCCCAGTCGGCCAGATACACCTTATAATAATAAGGGCGGGCATCCTCAGCCTTGTGCGAAAACCAGGAGGCACGCTCGTCTTCGCCCAGCTGTGGTTTGCCCGTGGTGGCCATGATGGCCAGCTGACCGTAGTCGTTGATCCACGGCGATGGCTGGTGGGTGAGCTTCAGGCCCCGAATCTTGTCCTCGGTGTAGACATACTGCCATCCGTCGCCCATCTTGCCCGTCTGCGGCGTCCAGAAGTTCATGCCCCAGGGCAGGGCCACGGCGGGGTAGGTGTTGCCCGTGGAGAGCGAATGCTTCGAGAGGGTTCCCACCAGAGTGCTGACGTAGTCGACAGCCTCACCCCCTCTCCGACTGAAGAGAGAAGAAGCCTCACCCCCAGCCCCTCTCCGATTGGAGAGGGGAGTGGTTACTTCTGCTGGCAGAAGGGTTGCAAAGAATAAAAAGATTGATAATACTGCTATTTTCCTCATATTGCTTTTCTATGTGATTCCTATTTATTCTGGGGGTAGGTTCGGTAGGTTTGGTAGGTTTTGTAGGTTCGGTAGGGCTATATACTACCCTCCCTCCAGGGAGGGGGTGGGGGAGGGTCTACTACCACTGTATGGCCTGGTCCTCGTTCGGTATCTGGGTGTTCAGCTGGCGTTCGAGGGTGAGGATGCCTTTGGTTGTGTAGTTCATCGGGTAGTTCTCCACGGAGGTGTAGTCGGTGTAGTCGTACTCGATGCCGCTGATGATGACATAGTGGTGGAGCAGATAGGGGCGCACCTCGTCGGCCTGCTCATAGATGCGGTACTGCGGCGTGCCGTGCTGCACGAAGTTGTTCTTCTCGGCATTGTCCGACGAGAGGCGCACCATGCCCTGCTTGCCGTCGGCCGACGAGGGGATGAACTCGAACTTCACCTTGTAGAAACGACGGTCCACTCGTGTCTCGTCGATGTTGCCCATATAGAAGAACACGCTGTTCTCGTCGACCACATAGCCGCGCGTGGTCTCCATGCCCGTGGCGTTGTTCGGGTCGGCGGCATTCGTCACGGTGAGCGTGGTGGCCGAGTAGTTGCCCGAGTAGTCGTTGTAGGGATATACGCGGAGCATGGCCTTGGCGTAGTTCTTGCGCGGGTGGGGGTCATAGCCTTCGCCCTTCTTCACCTCGATGGGCAGCACCCACTTCTCCACCATGTCGATGCCCTTGAAGTCGAAGTTGATGCGCAGCAGCGCCACGTCGTCGCCACTCTTCACCGTCACGTTGGCAGGATACTGGGTGTAGTCGCTCATGTCCTTGTAGTAGAGGTCGGTGATGTCGGCGCGATAGGTGGGACTGCCGAAACGTTCGTAGTTCAGCGTGCTCAGCGTGTCGCTGTGGCCCACCTGCACGTTGATGTCGCGCCCGTTGCGGGTGGTGCCGGCCACGATGACGGGGAGGTCGTAGCTCGACTTCCCCTCGCTGCCAAACATCAGCGAGCCGTCGTCGTTATGGCGCGAATAGGGCACGTAGACCGCCGTCACACCATTGTCGTCGAGGGGAGCCTTGAAGCTGATGTACTTCTCGTACTGCTCATCCTTCCACTCGTCGTTGCAAGAGGTCAGCGCTACGCTAAACGCTAAATGACAAATGATAAATGCTAAACCTATCAAGCGTCTTTTGATTATCTTGGTATTCATACTCTTCAACATAGATAAAAAATTCGTATAATTCGTTTAATTCGTTGTAGAAAAAACAAGCTTAGTCGTTGTACTTCCATCCGGGGTTCTGCACCAAGTTCTTGTTGCGCTTCAGGTCGGTGAAGGAGATGGGCCAGAAATACATCTTGTCGGTGAACGTGGCGGAGAGGTTGTAGACGGGGATGACCTGCATAAACTCGTCCTTGTTCTGAGCCGTCTGGAAGACGTTCAGGCCGTAGATGCGCTTGTTCTCCTCCACGGGAGCGTCCATCCAGCGGCGCAGGTCGAAGTAGCGCTTGCCCTCGCCCATGAACTCAATCATGCGCTCGCGCTTGATTTTTGCGCGCAGCTCGTCCTTGTTGGCATAGTCGGCCTGGGTGTAGTCGGGCAGTCCGGCGCGGATGCGCACGGGGCGTATGCCGCGCTTCATCTCGGCCTGGTCGCGGCCGGTGACGGTGATGGCGCTGCCCTTCCAGTCGGTCATCTGATAGCTGGTGCCCTCGGTCAGCTCGTTCAGGCACTCGGCATACATCAGCAGGATGTCGGCGTAGCGGATGGCGGGTTCGAACTTCACGTGGATGTGGCCATAGGAACCGCCGCCGCTGGGCTGAGCCTCGAAATAGTCGTTGGGGTGATAGTATTTCTTCACGCCGATGCCGGTGCGCAGATAGGCAAACGAGTTGCGATAGCCGTCGGCGCCGCTGCGGTAGTAGGTCACCTGACGGTTGTGGTCGGTTTGCGAGCTCTTTCCCAGTTGTTCCCAGATGGTGCCGTTGTAGGCCACGGAGGCATAGAAGCGTGGCTCGCGCCCACAATACTGGTGCGACACGTTCATGCGCTGCTGGTTGCCGGTGCTGCGGTTCGTCGGGTTCACCAGCACTTCGGGATAGGTGTCGTTCTGCGCCTCGCTGCGGCTGATGAAGCCGGTGGCGCGCTCACGGTCGTTG
Source organism: uncultured Prevotellaceae bacterium (assembly GCA_902790625.1). GTDB lineage: Bacteria > Bacteroidota > Bacteroidia > Bacteroidales > Bacteroidaceae > Prevotella. The sequence goes on from CADASP010000027.1 coordinate 15,995, forward strand.
CCGGGGTTGTCGATGGTGGAGGCACCGCTCTGTCGCCACTCGCGGTACATGCCGTCAACGTCTGAGCCGTCCTTCATATAGTAGGTGTCCACCATCTTCTGCGTCAGGCCGTGGGTGTTCCAACCGTTGAGCGAGGTGGGCATAGAGTGGCCCACCAACGAGGCGATGCCGTTGTCGTGGTCGCCCAGCTCGATGTTGCCACGGGTGAAGATCAGCTCCTGGTTGCCAGCTGCACTGGCCACGCCGTTGAACAGGTTGCGATACGACAGGTAGGGGTCGATGTTCTTCCAGCCGTCGGGCCAGTTCTTCTCCGAGAAATCAGCATCGAAGGGCGGCGTCACGGTGATGGGACGGTCGTCGGTGGCCACGTCGTTATACGGCTCGGTGTAGAGCTGGTAGACGTTCAGGTCGATGACATCCTTGCAGGCAGCGGCGGCGCGTGCCCAGCGCGTTTCGTCGTAGGTGAGCGAGAGCAGCGGTGTGCCGTCGAAGTTCTTCAGCTGCTTGGCCACGTCGTCGGTGACGTTGGCGGGGTGATGGCCGTTCTGCAACTGTCCGTTGGCCAGCGGACTGGCGGCGTAGGTGAGCACGATGGCGCGGGTGGCCAGGGCGGCGCCTATGGTGGGGCGCATCACGTTGTTCTCGTCGCGGCACAGACTCTTCAGCTCCTTGGCGGCCTGCAGCATTTGGTCGGCGATGTAGGTGGCACACTCCTCGTAGGTGGAGCGCGGCGTGGCCAGCTCGTCGTAGGCCAAAGTATAGTCGGCACCCTCGTCGGCCATGATGGGCACGGGGCCAAACTTGCGGAGCAGCAGCCAATAGTAGTAGGCACGAACGAAGCGGGCCTGACCGCGGTAGTCTTCCACCTCGTCGTGGCTCATGGCCGTGTTCAGACCGATGTGGTGGATGAAGATGCTGGCCTGATAGATGCCCTGATAGCAGCGCACCCAAGCGTCCTGCCCCTGCTCCTCGGCATAGTTGCCCTCGTGGAAGGCATTGTAGGAAGCCCAGTCGGCATCCTTCGAGTCGCCGAAGCTGTTGTCGCGGTCGCCATAGTACATGTCATCGTCGAAGTTGAACGGGTTCCAAGCCCCGCCGATGCCGCCCGTGCCGCCCTTCGACCCCACCTCGATGTTGCTGCCATTGAGGAAGGAATAGGCATGGGCCAGCCACTGGTCGCATTGAATCCTGTCGGTGAAGACGCTCTCTAAGGTCTTGCGGTCCTCGAAGTACTTGTCGCTGTCGAGGTCGGTGCAAGCGACAAAAGAAGTGATAAGTGATAAGTGAAAAGTGAGGAGTGCTGCTACGCACAGGCTTTTCCTTATGATATTCTTGGTTTTCATAATCTTCAATGTTCAATGGTCAATGTTCAATTACAGGTTCACTTGCATGCCCACCGTGACGGCCTTGGTGATAGGATAGTCTTCGCCACGTGGCTGGAGCGATTCGGGATCCCAGATGGAGAACTTCTTGTGGAGGAAGAACAGGTTGGATGCCGACACATAGAAACGCACGTTCTGGAAATGAACTTTGTTCACGATGGTCTTCGGTACGGTGTAGCCGATGTCGAGGTTCTTCAGTCGCAGGTAGCGTCCGTCGCGCAGCCAGAAGGTGCTGTTGCGAAAGTTGTTGGCGTTGCCGCCATAGCTCAGTCGTGGGTAGTCGGCATTCACGTTCTCGTTGGGCTGCAGACCCAGCATCTGAGCCGTCTCGGTGTCCACCCAGCGGTTCTCCAGCAGTCCCTTGAACACGTTGCCCCACTGGCCTTCGCTGAAGGCATAGACATTCTTGCCGTAGGTCATGAAGGTGCTCTTGCCGGCTCCCTGGAAGTGGAGGTTGAAGTCGAAGTTCTTCCACGTCACCGAGAGGCCCAGGCCATAGATGAGGTTGGGGCGGTTGGTGGCACCGATGGCGCACTCGTCGCCGCCGTTGATGATGCCGTCGCCGTTCACGTCTTTGTACTTGATGTCGCCGGGTTGCACTGGGCCGAAGGTCTGTGTGGGCGAGTTGCGTATGTCGTCATAGTCCTTGAACAGGCCCAGGGCGATGAGTCCGCGCACCTGGTTCACACGATAGCCGTGCTGGTTCTGATAGGGGTAGACGTTGTTCTCCTCGTCGTAGTCGCCAATCTCGTTCTTCGAGTAGGTCATGTTGCCACGCACGGTGATGCCCACGTCGCCGAGGCGCTGTTCATAGCGGAAGTTGCCGTCGACACCACGCGACTTCACCGAGCCTACGTTGGCACGCGGGTAGTTGTTGTCCCAGTATTCCAGTCCGACGGTGGTGGGCAGGAAGCGGCGCTCCTGATAGATGCCGGTGCGCTTCTCGTCGAAGTAGTCGACGGTGAGCGAGAACTTGTTGTTGAACAGCACCAGGTCGATGCCCAGGTCGTTCTTCGTGGCCACCTCCCAGGTGACACCTTCGCTGGCCACCTGACGGTAGCGGATGCTGGAATAGGTGTTGCTGAAATACTGTCCCCACGAGTAGCCGGCTCCGCTCTGCTCCAGCGTGTAGAGATAGGGGAAGCGGGTGCTGCCGGTGGCATCGCTACCCACCTTTCCGTGCGAGAAGCGCACTTTGAACATGTCGAGCCATGGTGCCTTCTGCTTCACCCAAGGCTCCTCGCCGATGTTCCATGCCAATGACCAGGCGGGGAAGAAGCCCCAGCGGTGACCGTCGGCAAAGTTCTCCGAGCCGTTGTAGCCGAAGTTGTAGTCGAAGAAATAGCGGTACTTATAATTATAGGTGAACTGTGCGGCCAAGCCTTTGTTCTTGCGCGACACCGAGTTCTTCACGTCGGTGCCCAGGTTCTGTGTGGATATCTGCTGGTCTTCGGTATATTTCACGTTGACACCCAGATTGTGGTCGCTGAAGAGCGAGCGGTCCCAGTGGAGCAGCAGGTCGAGGAACTCGCGGCGCCAGCCGTCGTTGCTTGTCGTCTGCTCCATGTCCTTGGCATTCTGCACCATCTGGAAGTCCAGCTCACCCGTCTCGGTGTTGCGCGAGCGGGCACTGTAGAGGGCGGGCAGGTGGTGCAGGTGGATGGCGTTCTGGTTGTAGGTGTCGAAGCCAAAGCGGCCCGTGAAGTGCAGTCCCTTGGTGATGAAGCCCAAGTCCTGCTCCAAGGTGATGTTTGTCTGGATGTTGTTGTTCCACTCGTTGTTGTAGCCCGTCTGCGTAGAGCTTACCCAGGGGTTGATGTAGTTCTCGTCGAGGGTGTAGGTGATGACACCGTCGCGCTCCTCGGCATTGAACACACCCTTGGCGGGATAGAATCCATTGCTGTACATCACGGGGGTGTAGAGGGCATTGTAGCCGAAGAGCTGTCCCCACACCTTGTCGTCGCCGATGCCCGGTGAGTTGCGCTTGTTCAGGTTGCCACCGATGCCGAGCTTCAGCAGCGTGGTCTTCGTCACGTCGATGTCGACGTTCATGCGATAGTTCCAGCGCTTGTAGTTGGCGTTGGTGTCATACTTCTTGCGCAGCGTCTCGTCGGTCTTATACATTCCCTCGTCCTCGGTGTAGGCCATCGACACGTAGTAGCGTGCCGTCTCGCCACCGCCGCTCAGGTTCAGGTTGGCGCGGTAGCTCAGGGCGCCGTCCTTCAGCAGCAGGTCCTGCCAGTCCACGTTGGGATAGAGGTCGGGGTCGAGGCCCTCGCGGATGATGTCGAGTTCCACAGGCTGGTAGAGCACGCCGAGGTTGCGGGTGACGCGTGCCTCGTTCAGGTAGTTGGCATACTGGAATCCGTCGACAAACTCGGGCGTGATGGTGCGGGTGTTGTAGGATGTCTCCACCTTGCCGTTGATTTGCACCTTGCCGGCCTTGCCGTGCTTTGTGGTGATGAGCACCACGCCGTTGGCACCCTTCGAGCCGTAGATGGCCGTGGCCGATGCGTCTTTGAGCACGGAGAAGTTCTCGATGTCCTCGATGTTGATGTCGTCGATGTTCTCGCGCTCAAATCCGTCGACGAGGATGTAGGCTTTCGAGCTGGCTCCGAAGGTGGAGATGCCACGAATCCAGAACTCGCTGGTGTTCTTGCCAGGCTGGCCCGATGACTGGAAGGCCATGATGCCGGGCACGTTGCCGGCCAGCGTGTTCGTCAGGTTCGATGTGCTGTAGTGTTTCAGGTCTTCCACCTTCACGTTCGACACGGCACCCGTGACGGTGAGTTTCTTCTGGGTGCCCATACCGGTGACCACCACCTCGTCGATGGCCTGCTTCACATCCTCCTGCATGACGATGTCGATGCGGGTCTTGTCGCCCTTGACAAGCACCTCCTGCGTCTTGAAGCCGATATAGGAGAACTGCAGGGTGCGGTATTCCTGCACCTTGATGGTGTATTCGCCGTTGAAGTTGGTGATGGTTCCCAGTCCTTTCGAGTCTTTCACGATGACGCTGGCTCCGATGACCTCCTCGCCGTTGGCGTCGGTCACACGGCCCGTGATGGTCAGTTCCTTTTGCGCCAGGGCCGAGAGCGTCGAGCCCAGCACGAGGAATAGCGTTATGATATATCTCTTCATATTTTGAATTGCGGATTACGAATGACGATGATAGCTTTCCGGGTTATTCGGATGTAGCGGTGGCGCATTCTTCAGTTTTCATTTGCTTCGAGGTTCTCTTCCATGGTGATGGTGCGTATGGCGAAGTTGCTGGTGTCGAGGATGTAGAATATCAGCGTGTTCTCGCCCGTGATGGCATCGCGGTGCACATCGTTTACCAGTCCGGTGGGACGGTGGAAGCGTGCGAAGTCGCGCAGCTCGCCGTTCTCGTTGCCGTAGGTGTTGCCGTCGGCGTGTGTGGCAAAGCCGCCGCCAGCGTAGGTCTTTACTATACCCTCGGGGGTGAGCAGACGGATGGCATCGTTGCGGCTGTCGCAGAAGTAGAAGTCGTAGATGTCGTCGCGTCCCTCAGCCTCGTATTGGTCGTTCTTCACGAAGGTGCCCTGATAGGGTCGTCGCAGCAGTGCCGAGAGTCCCACGCCGTCGGTGAAACCTTCGCGCGACATGTCGCCGGCTATGCGGTAGGGAGCCGAGAATCGGTGCGTCTGCTCGTTATAGTCGGTGCGCAGGATGTAGTTGCGGTTGATGACCACGATGTAGGCATACTTGCCACTGGGGTGTATGTCGATTTGGAACTCCCAGCTCACATCCTGCACGGTGAAGAGCTTCTCGAAGGCTCCCGTGCCGGTGCTGCTGCCAGTGTTCAGGTCGTAGAGGTTCTGGTTGGCGTAGGGGCTCCAGCTGGTGCCCGAGCCGCCCAGCGTGTCGGGCAGCTGCGTCTCCCAGTATTTGCTCATGTCGAGGCGCAGCACCTCGCCCTGTGCGAAGCTGGTGAAGTACAGCTCTCCATTGGGATGCAGCGAGGCACCGTTGCACTGGCGGTAGTTGGCCAGCTGTCGCACGGTGGAGCCGCTGCTGAAGTTGCCTTCGGGGTCGCGGTCGACGATATATACCGAGTTGGCTCGATAGTTCGGGTCGTCGTTGTCGGCCGAGATGATGAGGTGCTCGCGCCATTTCTTCTGGTCGGCGGTGGCGGTCTTGTCCCATCCCTCGGGGGCGTAGCCGCTCTTCATTCCCGTCTCCTCGTCGACGACGTAGTCGAAGCTGCCGTCCTCGTTATACATGAAGGGGTCTACGGCGAAGTCGATGGTGCGCAGTCGCTGGTTGGCAAACTTGCTCAGTGGCAGGATGGTCTGCACTGTGCGCTCCTTCAGGTCGATGAGCTGTATGCCGTGGGCCACGGTGCCGAAGTGCGGCTCCTGGTCGTAGACCACGAAGAGCTGGTTGTGGTTGTAGGGCGAGAACTGCATCACGCCGTCGTTCTTGAAGCCGCTGCAGTCGTCGAACGAGCCGTCGACCCACACGGCGTCGGCCTCGCGGTCGTAGCTCTTGCCGCAGAGCTTGCCCACCACCATCTTGCGCTCATACTCGAAGCGGTCGGCGGCTTTGCCCGTCTGCTTGTCGACGGTGACCTGCACCGAGGCGAAGAGTCGGTTGCCCTCTATCTGGTCGTAGGCGGCACCGGGCAGATAGCAGTAGATGGCATTGTTCTTCACGCTGACCAGCACGGCCTCCTTGCCGCCGATGTTGACGTGCACCATCGACGAGTCGTTGCCGAAGTTCTGGCCGAGGATGACCACCTGCTGGCCCACGCTGCCCTTGGTGGGTGTGAAGCTGCTCACGGTGACGGGCTTCGACGGGTCGTAGGGTGCCGATGTCTGCACGCCGTAGTAGTCTTCAACGGTGGTCGATGACTCGCAGGAGGCGAGGGCTGCCACGATGAGGCAGCATAGTATGCCAGCCGCTGTCAAGGTTTTCGTTCTTATCGTTCTCATATCTGTTCTTTTTTGTTATTTCAGTTTCTCTTCGAGCACGCGCATCCAGAAGCCGCCGATGACGGAGCGGGCCTTGAATCCCACCATGTGTCCCGTCTTCGTGTCGTACCAGTCGCTGGTGGGCACGCGGCTCTCGGTCTCGTTCATATAGAGGTAGATGGGTTCCACAAATCGCAGGAACGTCTTGGTGTCGCTGGCCATGGCGGCGGTCCACATAATCCAGTCGTTCTTGGTGTAGTCCTTGCGGATGTCGAGTGGCAGGCCATATTTGTTCTGCTTCTTCAGGTAGTACTGCACGTCGCGCTCCATGGTGCCTGTGGCGAAGACGTTGGTCTTCCACAGCTTGTCCCACACCATGTTATATTTCTGGCTCCAGGTGTTCTTGCGGTCGAATGCCAGGCGGTAGTGGTCGCCCTCGCGTGCGTCCTTCTCCCACTGCTGTGCCATCTCCTTGGCGCGGGCCATGTATCTGTCGGCCACGCTGTTGAGTCCTTTCATGCGTGCCATCTCGGCATATCCTGCTACGCCCATGATGGCCTTGATGCTCAGGTTGGCGTTGTGCGCCCAGTGTCCGGCGAAGTCGTCGGTGCAGAGCTGGTTGGCGGGGTCCTGTCCGTTCTCCGATAGGTAGTCGGCCCAGGTGGTGATGATGTCCCAGTACTTGTCCACGTAGTTGGCGTTGCCGTCGAGCTTGCAGAGCTGTGCGGCCAGTGTGAGCATGTTGCCGGCCTCCTCCAGCGGCATGTCGCCGCCATACACCTGTCCGTTGGCGATGGGGTAGGTTCCCAGGTCGTGTGCGGCGAAGGGCTTCGTCCATCGGCCTGAGAGCGAGTAGTCGAAGATGGAGGTCATCATGGCCTTCTGCAGCTCAGGGTTGTAGCATAGGAACAGTGGTGCCTCGGGATAGGTCAGGTCGACGGTGTTCACGCAGCCGTTGGAGTTGTTCTCCTTCGAGAAGAAGAGCAGGTTGCCCTCGTCGTCCTGGAACAGCTTGTGTGCGGCAATGACGTGTCGGTAGCTGGCCGACAGTATCTCGGCGTAGTGCTCGTTTCCAGCAGCGAGTCCGTCGTCGTAGATCATCTTGTCGAACTCGCGGCAGCGCCTCATGATGTTCTGATACTGCGAGGCCATGCGGTTGAACATCTGGAAGATGCTCACCGTGCCGCCGTGCGCCCAGTAGGCCTTGTAGCGCTTATACATATACTCTATGTCCTGTATCTCGTCGTAGCCCATCATCATGAAGCTGGCGGCCTGTCGTGTCCTGCCAAAGTTGTGGGTGTAGCCCAGCAGGGGCATGGAGGAGGCCGTGGAGCAGTCGTAGCTGCCCACGCTCTGTGTAGTGCCCGTGGCGGCGAACTGCTCGCGCATCTCTGCAGCCTTTCCCAATGACACGGTGCCGTTGACGGCCGAGATGTAGAAGTAGCCCCAGTCGATGCAGATGCCGTCGCCCTTCTTGGCCAGGATGGGCTGGTCGACGGTGCCGGTGCATACATACTGCTGCTTGCCGCCCTCGGTCAGCCTGGAGCGTGTGGGCTGGCTCACCTTGTTCAGCGCCATCTCGGGCGTGGCGGCGATGAGCAGCTGAACGTCGTGGTCGCTGCCGTCGGTGCTGCGCACCTGATAGGAGATGTAGTTGATGGGCGACGAGAGCAGGTCGTAGTCGTCAATCAGCATGGGTGCTGTGAAGACCACGTCCAGCTCCACCGGCCCGCATATAAATGTATAATAGGTGTTGGTTGCCAAAACGCTGACCGACTTCTGCTCTGCCGTCTTGATGGCCGCCGAGCTTTGGCCGATGTTCCTGAACAGTCCGAAGTCGGTGTAGGCCCCTCCGGTGGTGTTGTGGCAGTGTGCGGCGATGACGTTCTGGCCCTCGTGCAGCAGGGCCTTCAGCTTGCCGTCGAGGTGCAGCTGCACGCCCTCCACCCACGTCTCGCCGGTGTCGGCCACCTTGGTGCCGTTGATGTATAGCTCAAACACGTCGTCGTGCGAGTACACCATGTAAAGGTCTTCCTGCAGGTCGTCGGCCTTCAGGTCGATGGTGCGCCGCACGTAGAGGTCGCTGTTCAGGTCGCTCCAGTGTGTGCGCACGAAGCTCAGGTCGGGGCTTCCCCATGCGGCCTTCCCGCGCTGCCAGCCCCTTGGCTCAAAGCCGGGCTTCATCCATCCTGCGGGCTGCTGCGGCTGTCGGCTGTAGTCGGCCTCCCACGCCTCTTCGTCGGCCATGGGTATGATGCTCTGCAGGATGGCACGGTCGGCACCCATCCAGCGGTAGGTGGTGCCGTCGACGCGCACGAGGCCCTCTAAGGGCTTCTCGTCGCCAGTCCAGTGGCGGGTGGTGCCGTCGGTCAGCTTGTCGTAGGGCGACCAGACGCTGAAGTAGGGGTCGCTCACCACCAGCGGCACCGAGGGCAGCCGCAGGTTCGTGGGCTGGTAGGGGGCGAAGAGGCTGCTCGTCTGTGCCAAAGCCATGACGGCCCACAGCCCCACCATTGCGAAGAAAGTCAGAATCCTTTTCATCTAATAATAATAGTTGTATTTAGTTGTTCATTAATATAGTCGCCTCTCTTTCCTTCAAACAATCTTTCACCTTAAAAAGAACCAATACATCCATCTACTGCTACTATCAAATTAAAACACTACTTTACATTAATAACCTTTATTTACTAACTTGTCTATTTGGAAAACCGTTTGCAAAATAACAGCTTTTTTTCCATTTCGATGGACAATTATCAGTCAAAACAAAGAAAAATCTGTTCAAACGCATTGAGAAGTGAGAAGTGAACTTTATTTCTCATCGAGGTCTCCCCGCCGCTCCCGATGAGATAGGCATATAGAGTGAAAACAGGTTGGCAGCGGCCGCTGCCATCATTGTTCGCGCTCGCTGCCATCATTGGCAGCGGCCGCTGCCAATCATGGCGGCGACCGCTGCCAACCTAAAAGTCACGGTGTTTTTCCCCTCCGCCGTCGCCTATTCCCTATTTCCCGTGGTCTGAATACGCCAATACGACATCTGAAAAACAGGGAACAACAAGAAATGAAAATAAATGGAGGCCGAGAATTCTTGCGTCCCGTTGGTAACGGCGAAGGTCGAGCGCGTGTAGCGTCGTAGACCTGGATTTATTTGCCTACGGCGTAACACGAATATCCGTGAATATTATTTGGCGCAGCATTCATGATTATTCGTGAGTCATTCATGCACATTCGTGTAGCGTCGCAGACAAAAAATTTTATTTGCCTATGGCGTAACATGAATGTGCATGAATGAATCGCGAATGTTCATGAATGCTTCGCGACGTTCTTCTGCGCGGTAGCCGCTCGGCTCTGCCGCTTGCTACCAACGGGACGCAAGAAATTCTTCATTCTTCATTCTTCATTTAAATAATCTTCACTCTTCACTTAAAAACGAACTTTCGCCCCGTTTTCTTTGCCGTCTGAAAAATAAGTTGTAAATTTGCCCCGCCAATCATAAAACGACGATAGCCATGAAAGATTTCCCCCGCCATATCCGCTCAGCGCTCTTCGGCAAGCGAAGAACGTATATTGTTTATTGTTTATTGTTTATCGTTTCTTCGTTCCCAGCTTGCCAGCAGCAGCCCGTTCGGCGCGCCGCCGCCGACGCGATGGTCATCGAGGGGGTGGGCTACCCGCAGGCCATCTACCACGACGGCCACTACTACTTCACCATGCAGAGCATGGGCGGCGACTCCGTGGAGCTGTTTCGCACCCCCGACCTGGCGCAGCTTCACCAGGCTGAGCGGCGCACCGTGTGGAGTGCGCGGCGCGACACGATGACCCACTTCTGGTCGCCAGAGATTCATCGCGTCGACGGCAAGTGGTACCTCTACTTCGAGGGCGACGACGGCAACACCGACAACCACCACCTCTTCGTGATGGAGTGCCAGGATGCCGACCCCATGACGGGGCGCTTCGCCATGCGCGGAGAGCTGCAGACGCAAGCCGAGTGGAACTATGGCATCCACCCCACCTTGCTGCAGCTGCCGGGGGGCGAGCTCTACCTGCTGTGGAGCGGATGGCCGAAGCGGCGCGCCGAGACGGAGACGCAGTGCATCTACATTGCGCGCATGGAGAACCCATGGACCGTCAGCTCCAGGCGCGTGATGATCTCGAAGCCCGAATACGAATGGGAGCGGCAGTGGATAAACCCCGATGGCAACCGCTCGGCCTATCCCATCTACGTGAACGAGAACCCCCAAGCCTGCCTCTCGCCCGACGGCGGGCGCGTGGTGGTGCTCTACTCGGCCAGTGGCATCTGGACGGTCTACACCACCGTGGGCATGCTCTCGGCACCCGTGGGTGCCAACCTGCTCGACTCCACCGTGTGGAAGAAGCGCCCCGAGCCGCTCGTGACAAAAGACTCCACCATGGCTCCCTGCCTGGCCGACGTGTGCCTCGTGAACGCCGCCGAGGACGGCACCACCGACATGCTCTACGAGAACAAGCGACTGGTGGACGGATACATCGTGCGCGACATCTATCTGCGACGCAACATACAGTGGGACGGCGGCGAGCCTATTCTAAAGTAGCGGGCTGCACACCGTCGGAGGTGATGGCCACCTTCTTTATCAATCCCTGCTCGTCGAACTCCATGCGGTCGATGCACACCACGCGGTGGTTGGCATCGGTCTCGCCCAGAGGGCGGCGGTGATAGACGATGTACCACTCGCCGCTGGGCGTGCCCACCACCGAGTGGTGGCCGGCACCCGTAGCCACCTTCGGGTCTTGCTCCAGAATCTTGCCGATGCGCTTGAAGGGACCCAGCGGCGAGTCGCTGATGGCATAGCTCACGCAATAGTCGGGGCCGCCCCATCCACCTTCGCTCCACATGAAGTAGTACTTACCTGCGCGCTTCAGCATGAAGGGACCCTCGACGTAGCGCTCGGGCGTCACCTCCTTGCAGCTGTCGCCGTCGGCGAAGGGCACGATGCTCAGCAGGTCGTCGCTCAGCCGCACCACGTTGCAGTGGCCCCATCCACCATAGTACATGTAATACTGCCCGTCGTCGTCGCGGAACACAAACTGGTCGATGGGCTGCGCACCGTTCACGATGGCTTGTATGAGCGGCTTGCCCAGCGCATCCTTGTAGGGGCCTTGCGGCTTCTTGCTCACCGCCACGCCGATGCCGCCCACCTCGCCCTCGTGCACATCGTTGGCCGAGAAGAAGAGGTAGTAGCGGCCCTGGGCGGCGACGATGGCGGGTGCCCACATGGCGCGCCGCGCCCATTTCACTTTCTTGCTGGTCAGCACGTTGGGGTGCTTCGTCCAGTGCACCATGTCGTCCGACGAGAAGGCATCGAAGTGCAGCTGCTCGTCGTAGGGGGCCGAGAAGGTGGGGAACACCCAGCACTTGCCGTCGATGATGACGGCCTCGGGGTCGGCATACCATCCCTCGGCGATGGGATTCCCGCTGGTCTCCATCACCGTGTTGCGTATCTCGCTGATTACTACGCCGGGGTCGAGCAGGCTCACGCGCAGCGTGATGGTTGCCGGTCGGCTGCTCTCGTAGATGGTGGTGGCGGCATTGTAGCCCTGGGCCACGGTAGTGTGCCATTTGCCCTCCATGGCCACGGTCTTTAATGACTGGATGCTGGGCGCAGCGCTCGGCTTTGCCGCTTTGCTCGTAGAAGAACGTTGAACGTCGTAGAGGGTGAGGGCGACGCGGAGGTCGTAGTTGGTGTTGATGGGGAAGTTGGGCAGACAGCGCACCTCGATGCGGTTCTTGCCCGCCTTCACGGGGATGGCATACTCCACGTAGGGGGCATCGCCGATTCTCTTCCCTTTGGCGTTGGAGTCATCGTAGGCCGTCATGTCCAAGGGCCACACGGTGACGCTCCCTCGGTTGATGCCCAGCCCCTCGATGGTTGTCACGGTGCTGCTCGCCCGCTGGTAGTCGGTGGCGGCCATCACCGTCACGTCTTTCTCTTCTAATGGCGTCACCACGCTGCTGATGGTCTTTGCCGTGGCCGTGGCGGGCATGTTGAACTGCTCCAGTCCTCGTGGCTTGTAGCTCATCATGCCGTTCCACTTGCCGTCGGCAATGTCGTGGTTGTATTGATAGGTCAGCTGCTCAATCATCCTGAAGGCGTGGCGCGCGTCGGCGGCATACTGCAGCGCCTGCTCGCGGTGGCCCCGCTGGCCCAGCTCGATGCTTTGCGCTGCGCGGAAGGTCTTCATGTTCATGTAGTAGGCACCCTTCACGGGGTACTCGATGAGCTGGAAGAAGGCGTCGCGCAGCCTGTCGGGGATGCGGGGCTTCAGGGCGTCGACGCGCTCGGCCAGCGCCTCGTAGTCGCTGATGCGGCGGTCTTTGTCGTCGTCGGTGTAGCTGATGATGTGCAGATGCTCGGGCTTGCCCCCTGCCGCCAATCGGTAGTAGTCGGCCTTGATGGCGGCCAGCTCGTCGGCTACGGCCTCTCCGAAAGTCCGGGCCGCCCAGGCGCGGTTGTAGCCGATGGCCTCCGTGGGCGTCCACTGGTTGATGTCCCATGCCAGGTCCATGCAGAACTCCAGCTCCATCTCGGCGGGCTTGATGTCGCCCACGTTGATGACCCACAGCGTGCGGATGCCCTGGTCGTAGGCCCTCGACAGCTCGTAGCTGATGATGGATGGCGAGTGCGAGGCTATCCACAGGTAGTCGGCGGGCGTGCCCCAGTACGACAGGTGGTAGTACACGCCGTTGCCACCCTGCCGGGCCTGCTCGGCGGGCTTGGGCAGCTGGCGTATGTAGCCGTGGTTGTCGTCGACCCAGCACAGGGTGACGTCCTCGGGCACCTGCAGGCCGGCGTTGTAGGCGTCGAGCACCTCCTTGTAGGGGATGAAGAGCTGCGGCACCTTCGTGGCGTCGCCGAAATACTTGCCCAGCAGCTGGCGCTGGAAGCCGATAATCTCGGTCAGACCCCGCACCTTGTCGTCGGTGGTGGGATAGCCGCCGATGCCCCAGTCGTGAACGCCGCGCATGCCCAGGGTGTACATGCCGTCGTAGCCCACGCTCTCGGCCACGCGCTCCTCCCAGTAGCGTTCTATCTTCGCCTTGTTCGTCACGTAGTTCCAGTCCTCGTTGTTGCCGTTCCAGGGGCCGTGGCGCCACTCCCACTCGTTGTCGCGCAGCATCTGCTCGCAGTGGCTCGAACCCAGCATGATGTCGTATTTCTTGGCCACGGGCAGGTTGGCCTTGTTGGCCCAGAAAGCCTCAGAGCAGAGGTGCATGGCCGGCCACAGCGTGTTGGCCCTGAGACGCAGCAGCAGCTCCATCACCTTGGCGTAGGTGTTGGGGCCAATGTTGTGGTATTGCTGGTCGATGCCGTTGCTGGCCCAGGGGAAGAGGGCGAAGTCCTCGTCGTTGATGAAGATGCCCCGATACTTCACCGACGGCTCGCCCACCGTCAGCCGGTCGCCCACGACGTAGAGCGTCGTCTGCTGCTCGGGAGCCACGTCGGCCCACCATATCCAGGGCGACACGCCCGCCAAGCGCGACAGGTGGAACAGTCCGTAGGCGGTGCCGCGTGGCGTGCCGCCGATGATGGCGAGCATCGGGCCGCCGTCGTCGACCAGCTGCAGCGAGTAGGCCTCCCAGCGGCCCGCCACCTCGCTGGCGTCCACCTTGCCCCGGGCTATCAGGGCATCGACCAGCGGCGACTATCCCACGGTGCCCGCGATGATGGTGGGGCGGCCCTTCGTCGGCTGGTGGCTGGTGGCCAGCGCCCGGCCGGTCACGGCTTCCATGTCGTGGGCCACGCAGTCGGCGGCCGTGGCCACCACGGGGGCGTCGGCTTCGTCGGTCACTATCGTGGCCACCACGCGGCCCGCCACCAATGGCAGGGCACCTGTGCTGTTCTCGGTGCTGAGTCTTATCTGTGCTTGCGATGCCACCGCCACGGCGCTGACCATCAGGATGCAAAGCAGTCTTTTCATCTTCTTGGTGTTTTTATGGGGTTGTTGTCTGGTTTGTTGGCTACAAAATTACTACAACTTTTGCAAATCCGTAGGCCTTTCCCCCTAAAAACTTCGGCCACCGATGCCGATTGAACAGTTTTTATCCTGACTTGAAAAGTTTTTTGCACATACCCCCAGCACAATCGCTGTGCAGTTTCACAGGGTGATAACTTTTTGACTTTGATGTGATAACTCTTTCTGTTTTTTGTATGTAGGTGCTTAGCGCACAATGTAAATAATTGAATTTCAAAATATCCAATATTTGTGCCGCTATAAACGCATGCTTACTTTAATCCCTCAGGCAACCAATAGGTACGACGAACACACCATCTTCCTTTCGTTGATAGGCAAAATCGCCGGTAGCCGTAAGCACCATGAGGAATGAAGGCTTCTTCATCTTTGTCGTGTCAATCTTATTAGCAAGGGTTTTCAATGCGGATGCTCCGTCGTTGATGAGTTCGTCACCACCGAGTTTAATCTCTATTAACCCATATTGTCCATTTCGTAAATGAAGCACGGTGTCACATTCCAACCCAGTCTTGTCTCTGTAATGATATACCTCGCCGTCCAAGGCGTCGGCATATACACGCAAGTCTCTTACACACAGGGTCTCAAAAAACAATCCCATCGTATTAAGGTCATTTATTAAATCCTGAGGTCCGAGTCCGAGTGCTGCCGTAGCTATTGATGGATCCACATAATAGCGCGTATCGCTTGTACGTATGGCTGTCTTGGAGCGCAGATTGGGATTCCATGCGTGCATGTCTTCTATGACAAAAATCTTTCTCAGCGCTTTTATGTAACTGTTTACGGTATCCTCGTCAAGGGTACTGCTGTCATTGGCCAGCATGTCTTCTCTTATTACGGCAAGAGCTGTCTGGCTACCTTGCTGACGTGCGTATGAACGCATTAACCGCTTGACTCTTTCTGGATCACGCTGTACACCATCTACTCTCGAAGCATCTACATTTGCCACGGCATCGAAGTATTCCAATGCCCTGTCAAGAGCAATGTCCTCACTTTGCAAAGTGGCTTTGGGCCAACCTCCCCGGCATATAAGATAAGCAATGCGTGAAAGGTCAAGGCGGTTTTCGCTGTAAAGGCCTTCTGTCTCACCCATGAATAATGCGCCAAGGCTTATCTCGCCGTTAGATTCTCCTGATTCAAACAGGCTCATTGGGCGCATTGTTAATCTTGCAATACGTCCTGTACCAGAATGTACCATTTCGTTTTTGTCGTCCTTGTTCGCTTCTGGGGGTACGGATGAACCTGTTAGCATATAAAAGCCATCACCCTCACGGTGGTCAACGTCATAACGTATCGCATCCCAGAACTTGGGGGCTACTTGCCACTCGTCAATAAGTCTTGGCGTTTCACCTTCGAGCAACTTCTTTATATTGATGTCTGCCAACCGAAGGTATTGGCTTTTGTGTTCCGGGTCAGACATATATAGCGTACTCTTTGCCTGTTGTTCACAGGTTGTCGTCTTGCCACACCACTTTGGTCCTTCCATAAGAACAGCCCCGCATCCTTTGAGCTTACGTTCAAGCAACTTGTCGAGAATCCTTTTTTTGTACATAGTGACGTTCATTTTTATATAAATCCGCTGCAAAGATAATACTTTTTTATTTGTATTCGGCAATTTGGCTGGATATTTTTCGGTAATTTGGATTATTTCCATTCGGTAATTTGGCTTCTTTTTGTTCGGTAATATGGCTTATGCCGAAATTCTCAATGTCTTAAAGCCGAATTGTGCCTAAAATTCTCAAAAGAAAACCTGTCCGAACTGTACGTTCGTTAGAATAACGGCATCTACTTTCTTTTCCATCACTACGTCAGCATAAATCTCAATTGTGTGGATGATTGTGTAACGCAGTCAAAAAAGACTTTTTGAAATGTTGCTTGTTTGTTGCCTGTAATCGTATATAATAATTGTAAATCATTATATTATAATAATAAGCCTTTCGCATCGTCAATTAGCATTGAAGTAAGCTTTGACCAGTTGCATTTCGCGAATATGGTCAAGCATGGGGGTACAGAGGCGATGCCCCTGTCTGTAGTCCGTCGCCCCTTTAGGGGCTTCTACTCTACCTGTTGTGGGGTAGGACTGGTTAGGGGAGGAGGATTTTGCGCCCTTGGCAGATGCTGATGCCGTGGTAAGTCCGTGAGGCGGCGATGCCGAGGAGCGAGGAGATGGGGGTGGTGCCGTCGGCCAGGGCGCTGACTGCTGTGCTGGTCGGCATGATGTGGCGCTCCCATGCCGCTTTTATGCTGGCCTCGACAGGCTCTGAAGGACGGATGAGGGGGTCGGCGGTGAGCTGCAGCTTGTTGCCTGCAAACTGCATGGTGCCGATGTACATGCGGCGGGGGTAGACCTCGGTCTCTGAGTCGTGGGCATGGAAGACGATGCGCAGGCGACCCTCCTTGTCGGTGAAGAACGAGTGGTGGCCCGTGCCATAGAGGCCTTCTACGCGATGGACGATGGGGTTGCCGCTGTATTTCGACCAGGTGGGGGCCGCACCGTTGGCGGGGGTGAGGGTGCGCGTCATGGCATAGCCCACGCCGTAGTCGTGGCTGCGGAAGTCGTTGCCCGAATAGGTGAGGTAGTAGATGCCGCCATGCTTCAGCACAAAGGGACCTTCGTTTACGCGGCCCAGCTTGTCCTCCCACGTCTGGCTCACGTTGATGCACTTCGAGAGCGTCTCTGCCTTGAGCGTCGTCAGGTCGTCGGCCAGCTGGCACATCCAGATGCAGTTGCCATCGGTGAAGCGGACGAAGAAGAGCCATGCCTGGCCGTCGTCGTCGAAGAACACGCTGCTGTCGATGCACTTCTCGTCGCCCAGCAGCGCTTGTGTCATGCACGCCCCCACCTGCTGAAAGGGGCCTGTGGGCGATGTGGCCGTAGCCACATACAGGTGCTCGTTGGCCGAGTAGTACATGTAGTACTGCCCGTTCTTCTTGTACACCTCTGGCGCCCAGAACCACTGCGTCTCGGTGGTGTGCTGGCGGTGGAGGGCCAGCTGCGGGTGGCGCGTCCAGCCTTGCAGGTCGGTGGAGGTCCACACGGCGATGCCGTCGGCTTCGCCCGTGCCATAGGCGTAGTAGGTGTCGCCATCGAGCAGGATATAAGGGTCGGCGAGCGTCACGATGCTCTTGGGGGCTTCCGCATTCACCTGCAAGGAAAGAAAGAGCATCATGAAGTGAAGAATGAAAAGTGGGGAATGAAAAATTAGCTGCCGCATTGATAAGTGAAGAGCTATATAAAGTGAAGAGTGAAAAATGAAGGGTGAAGAATTTGTTGCCGTTTTCTATCGGTCCGATAGATGAATGGCGGCAGCAAATTCTTCACTCTTCATTCTTCATTTATTACTTAACAAGGATTGTTTTCCTGCCGTTGATGATGTTGATGCCCTTTTGGGCTTTCGTCATCCGCTGACCATTCAGGTTGTAGACACGCTGACCATTGTCCATGGCGCCCTGACCGTTGTCGGTTGAAGGCTCGAGGTCGTTGATGGCGGTGCTGAGGTCGGTGCCGAGATAGGCCAGGCGGAAGGTGTCGAAGAGTGCCCAGCTGGCATCGGTGGTCTTCTGGTCTTGCTTCACGGCAATGGTGAGTTCACCGTCGTCCTGAACGCTGCACACCACCTTGGCGGTGCGGTAGAGTCCCGTCTGGAAGGCGTTCAGCGCCTCGCGTGGCCAGTTGGCGAAGGTGCCGTTGTCGCTGGGCTGGGTGAAGATGCCGGGCAGCTTGCCAGCCTCGGTGGCCACGTTGGGCAGCAGGGCCTGCTCGCCGTTGGCCTCTAAGTAAGCCTCGCTGATGAGTGGCTCTCCGGCATTGGC
The DNA here is from genome assembly GCA_902790625.1 of uncultured Prevotellaceae bacterium. Taxonomy (GTDB): domain Bacteria; phylum Bacteroidota; class Bacteroidia; order Bacteroidales; family Bacteroidaceae; genus Prevotella. Next base: position 34,125 of record CADASP010000027.1, read on the forward strand.
CACTGCAGCCTGGAAGTCGCCATTGCCCTGACGGAAGAATCCGCTGACGCCGACCTCGTAGAATCCGGGCTTCAGTCCGCTGAGCTGCTGCGAGAAGCTGAACGAGTTGGCATTCCACACCTCGAAGCCATAGTCGCTGTTGCGGTCGAAGTTGCCATCGTCGTCGATGGATACGTGGTGTGCGTCACCGCCATCGCGCTCCAGCGTCCACTTGTTGATGTCCCACACGCGGCTCAGGCCGGGGTTGGCAATGAGATACGACACGTCGGCGGGCTGCTCGGCGGTGGCGTTCTCGTAGAGGGCATCGAGCTCAGCACGGCTGACGAGCTTCCACTGGTTGTTGGGGTCCTGCAGGTCGGTCTGCTCCTTGGCCACGTTCAGCGGGTAGTGGTAGTCCATGCCACGGTCGGTGTGTCCGTAGGGGTTGTAGCCCAGTGCGAGGTCGTGGCGGTCGAAGACCACGATGTTGTAGACGTTGTCCTTGCCCTCCACGGGTAGGAAGAACCAGCGGTCTTGGTTGCCGGTGTCCACGTAGGCGTTGAAGTTAATCCACTGCTCGTCGCGGTAGAAGGCGTGGTTCTTCAGCTTGAAGTTCTCGCCATCGGCCACGAGGGTGATGGGCAGGGCATAGACGTCGACGGCGGTGTGGGTGTTCCAGTCGGAGCCGTTGTTCAGGAAGAGTCCTGTGCCTATGTTGTAGAAGAAGTATTCCCCGCCGTCTTCAGGAGCCGAGCCGGTGTAGACGTCGGGCAGGCGCATGGCGTTCAGCTTGCGAGCGGTGCGCAGGTCGAAGAGGGCTTTGTTCACCTCGTCGGCGGTGGTGGCGAGCTGGAGAGCCGAGGTGGCGGCAGTCACGTCGACACCGTCCTCGGTCACTGCCAACGTCTGTTTCAGCACCACAATGTTGACGGCCTTGGCGGCGTTGAGGGCGGCGAGGACAGCAGCTGTGGCATTCGACAGCTCGTCGGGATCGGTGGAGTTGACCTTCGCCTTGGCTTCTTCAATAGCTGTCTGAAGCTGGTTGGCAAGAACGACGGAGGTGGTGGTGAGGTCGAACTGCTCGGCTTCGCTGATGGCGTTGTTGAGGGTCTCGACGAAGGTGCTCAGGTCGATGTTGTTGCCCAGATAGGTGAGGTGGAAGTTGTCGACGACGGTCCAGTCGCTTTCCACCTTCTCACTTTTCTTGATGCCAATCTTCAGCGTGTGTGCGGTCACCACCACCTCTATCTCCTCGTTCACGTAGCCCTTGTGCAGGTTGAAGCAGCGGTTGGCGTCGCCGTGGCTGTCGGGATACCAGTAGCCTCCCTCGCTGTAGGCGTAGCCGCTGGTGCCTTCGGCGGTCATGGCACCGTCGAGAATCGACATCAGGGGGTGCTCCACCTCGTTGGCGTAGTAGTAGGAGCGGATGGTCTCGGTGCCGTTGTTGCGGCGTGCCAGCACGTCGGAGCGACCACCATCGCGGTAGAATCCCTGCAGGTTGAAGCGATAGGTGCCGTTGGGCAGGTCGGTGAGGGTGATGCTGAAGTCGATGTAGTTCGAGTTCCAACTCTCCTGGCAGCAGCTGCCGTGCACGCCGCCGTCGCCGCCCTTCACGTTGTTGCCGCCACTCCAGCCGCGTGTCCACAGCTCATAGCGCTTGTCGTTGTTGGCCAGGTCGGCAGCGGGTATGAGCCACGAGGCATCTACGGGATTGGTGGGCGAGGCTTCGGCCATCATCTTGGCGAGGCGCTCCTGCTTGGTGACAAGCTGCCACGTGTTGCGCTCGGTCATGTCGATGTTGTAGTCGGGGTTCTCCAGATACCAGCGCTCGTCGCCCTGCTGGGTGAAGAGGTTGTCCTGGCGGCTGCCCTCGTTGTACCTCACGGTGCCCAGCACCTTGTTGCCGCAGTTGATGGCGTAGGCGTTGCTCACACCAGCCTCGATCATGGCATCGTAGGGCTTGATGTCCCAAGCCTTGCCGTCGCCAGTGTCGATGTAGTTGTTGTCGGGGTTGATGGAGAAGGCCAGGTTCGACGTGTTGTTCACGTAGAAGTTGGGCTGCAGGGCGTAGGCGCCGTCGCTGGCCACGATTTTCCACTCGAAGCCACGTGTGCCGATGGCGGCACGCGTCGACCAGTCTTCCGACTTGCTGTCGTTGTTCTGCAGCCACAGTCCCGACTCCACGTTGTAGAGGTAGAACTCGCCCTCTGCGAGCGGGCTGCCCACCCAGGGCGAGCTGGGCTGGGCCTGTGTGCCCAGGGCGAATGAGGCCATGAGGAGCCCCAGTGCGAAAGTAGATTGTCTTTTCATGAATAATTTTGTTTTTTGATGAATAAATGGTTGTTGTTAGTTAAAAGAATTTGGGTACAAAATTATAGCATTTTCCGTTTTCCATACGAAAAATGCTATTCAAAGAAAGCGAAAATCTGTTCATCGTGCCACAAAGTCCTTCGGCAGCACGCCGAAACGGGCTTTGAAGCATTTGGCGAAGTAGCTGCTGCTGGTGAATCCCACACGCTCGGCCACCTCGGTGATGCGCAGGCCTTGGCGCAGCAGCGCGGCCGCCTGCTCCAGCCGCCGCATCTTCAGATACTCGATGGGCGTGAGGTCGGTGAGGGCTTTAATCTTGCGGTAGAAGCTGCTGCGGCTCATGTTCATCTGCTCGGCCAGCTGGTCGATGGAGAACTCCTCGTCGCGCATGTTGTCGGCCACCATCTGCTGCAGCCGCTCCATGAAGAGGATGTCCTGCTGGCTCAGGCCCAGCTCGCCATCGTTGGTGTCCACCGCCGCCGTGCCGTTGATTTGCTTCATGCGCTCGTGGAAGTTCTGGCGCATGCGCAGCAGGCTCATTATCTGCAGATGGAGTTGACGGATGGAGAAGGGCTTCTCAAGATATACGTCGGCACCGTTCTGCATGCCTTCGAGCTTGGCTTCGACGGTGGTCTTCGCCGTGAGCAGGATGACAGGTATGTGCGAGTAGTTCACGTCGTCCTTGATGCGCTTGCACAGCTCGATGCCGTCGATGCGGGGCATCATCACGTCGCTCACGATGACGTCGATGTCGTTGTAGGGCAGCACGTCGAGGGCTTCCTGTCCGTCGCGGGCCTTGAGCACCCGGAAATACTGGCGCAGCGCGTTGGCGGTCATCTGCAGCAGCTCCTCGTTGTCCTCGACCAAGAGGATGGTGTAGAGAGGACCCTCCCCTTTACCCCTCCCTGCAGGGAGGGGAGCGGTTAGTTCTGCTGCTGACAACCCCGATGGCAAGTCTATATGCTCCCCTCCCTCCAGGGAGGGGCTGGGGGTGGGTCCGGTTCCGGCTTTTATGGGCAGTATCAGCTGGAAGTTGGAGCCACCGCCCACGGAGTCGCTCAGCAGCAGGTCGCCGTCGTGGGCCTCTGCCAGCATCTTGGCGTAGGAAAGTCCGAGGCCGGTGCCGAGGGTGGCGGCCACGCTGTCGTTGCCTATCTGATAGTAGAGGTCGAAAATCTTGTCGCGGTCGCTGGGCGGCACGCCGGGGCCGTCGTCGATGACGGAGATGCGGAGGTTGTTGAGTGAGGAGGGGTGAGTGGAGGGTGCCTCGCTCTTTGCCTTTGGCTCCTCGCTGAGGTTTTCCAGGCGGATGATGATTTCGGAGCGGGCATATTTGTTGGCGTTGCCCACCAGGTTCATCATCACCTTCTGCACCTTGTCCACGTCGAGGGCGGTGACCACCGGCTCGTCGGGCAGTTGCAGCTGTATGCGCTTCCCCTGCACCTCGATGGCATCTGCGAACTGCTCGTAGATGCCGGTGAGCAGCTCGTTGACGTTGCACGACGAGAGGTGTATCTGCATCTTCCCGTGCTCGGCCTTTTGGAAGTCGAGCAGCTGGTTGGTGATGCCCAGCAGGTAGTTCATGTTGCGGCGGATGGCAGCGATGTGCTGGAGACCCTCTCCCTTGCCCCTCCCTCCAGGGAGGGGAGCGGTTAGTTCTGCCGCTTGCTCGGGGGTGGAGGGGTCTATATGCTCCCCTCCCTCCAGGGAGGGGCTGGGGGTGGGTCTGGAGGGTCTGGAGGGTCTTCTTGTTGTTGTGAGGCTCTCCTCTATTGCTTCGAGGGGCAGGCTCATGAGGGTGAGCGGTGTGCGTATCTCGTGGACCAGGTTGATGAAGAACCGAATCTTCGACTCGAAGTTCGCTTTCTCCTGCTGCGTCTGATATTCCTTCATGCGGCGGGCGTAGCGGTGGCGCAGCTTGTTGCTGTAGCGGCGCTGTGTCCACACCACGGCTGCTGCCACCAAGAGGGCGTAGATGATGTAGGCCAGGGTGGTGCGATACCAGGGCGGCAGGATGGTGATGTGCAGTCGGGCGTAGGTGTCGGCATTGGTGTTGCCAGCCTTCCTGAGCAGAAACTCATAGGTGCCCGGTGGAATGTTGGCGTAGGTGGCCTCGGCATTCTTGGTGCCCCGCGCCCAGTCTCTGTCGATGCCTTGCAGCATATACTCGAAGCGCTGCTCGGCCACTCTGCCCATCAGGTGTGGAGCGGCAAAGTGGAGCGTGAAGCTGTTGTCGGCGTAGGGTAGGGTGATGGTCGTTGGCCGTTGGCCGTTGAATGAGTTTTCTTCGGCTGAGGTCAGCGGGCTGAGGTTTTTCGTCTTTTCTGTGGAGCGGAAGGGGAAGGTGATGGACGTGATGTAGACGGGCATCTTGTCGAGCGAGAAGTTGATGCGGTCGGGGTAGAAGAACACCATGTCGTTGTAGCGGCCGGCATAGAGCTGTCCGTTGCTGGCCACGAAGGCCGAGTTGTGGGGCTTTGGTTCGCGTGAGAGGTCCTTGTTCGACTGCAGCAAATAGGCTTGGTCGTTTCGTCGCTCCAGTCCTAAGCGCAGGATGCCCGTCTCCAGTCCCAGCCATAGGTTGTGGCTCAGGTCTTCCACGATGAAGTAGATGGGCTGGTCTTGCAGATAGTTGATTTGCGTGTCAATCCTTTCAAAACCTTCCTCGTCGGGCAGGTAGCGGCTCAGCGTGCCGTCGGTGGTGGCCACCCACACGTCGCCCTGATGGTCGCAGAACACGGTCGACACGTCGTTGCTGCTCAGTGCCTGGGGCTGTCGGTTGTTGTAGGCGAAGTTGCGGAAGGAGCTGCCTGGCTCCCATTGCCGGAACAGCCCGTGGTTGCTCGTGGCGGCCCATACGCATCCCTGTTTGTCTTCGGCCAGACTGGTGATGTGTGTCTGCGAGCCGATTTCGAAATACCACATGAAGTTCTCCGTCTGTCGCTCGAAGCGGCACAGTCCCCAGCTGGTGCCCACGTAGATGTCGCCTTTCGAGGTGCGGAGCAGACTGGTGATTTCGTTGCTGGGCACGGTGTAGGAACGGTCGTTGGAATAGCGGTAGTCGCGCTTCTGCCCCGATGTGGTGTTGAGCACGATGATGCCGTTGTGGCGTGTGCCCATCCACAGGTCGTCGCCGTCGAGCATCAGCGTGATGATTTCCTCGTTGATGCCCATGGGGCTGATGATGCCCGTGGCGGGGTCGTAGAGTCCGAGGCCGCTGTCGGAGCCTATCCACAGTCGGCCGTCGGGAGCCTCGCAGATGGCGCGAATCATCTGGCTCTGCCCTGTCTCAGGCAGGTGCACCACGCCGACATCCTTGCGCGTCATGGGCAAGTAGAGCACGCCGCCCATCTCGGTCATCACCCACAGGGTGCTGTCGCGGTCCCATGTCATGGCATTGATTTTCAGCGTGGCGGGGCCTTCATGGCTCGTGGGGCTGGCGATGGCTCTGCCCTGATGTCGCCCCGGCTGTGGTGCCGCCGTCCCCTCGTCGTTGTAGAGCTGCATCTGCCCTGTGGCTGGCGAGTACACAAAGATTCCGTTGTCGGTGCCCACCAGCAGTTCCGACCCTTTGGCCAGCAGGGCGTGGACGGGTGTTGAAGCCACGGGCACCACCGTCTGCTCGCCTCGGTGCACCTGGAAGAGTCCCCGCCCACAGCCGATGTAGAGCGTGAAGTCGAGTGCTGCCAGGCAAATCTTGTTCTTGTCAGATACGAAGTCGGGGATGGTGAAGTGCTTCATCATCGTGCCGTCGCTGCCGAAGGTGTAGATGTCGCCCTGCATCGATGCCACGAAGACGGGGCTGTCGCTCAGTGCCAGCACGTCGCTGATGAACGAGCCGTGGCGGCTGTCCTGCGTCAGCTCCTCGGTCGTGGGGTCGTAGATGAACAGCCCCTGCCCCAGCGTGCCTATCCATATCTTTCCGTCCTGCCCTCGCACGATGTTCTGCACCGTGGCGCTGATGACGACCCCATACTTCGTCTTCTTGTTGAATCGGCTGAAGGTGTTGGTGCTGCGGTGATAGACGTAGAGTCCAAACGAGCCTCCAAACCAGATGTCGCTCCCGTGCTCGTAGAGGGCGGTGATGGTGTTGTTCTCGAAGCTCGCATTCTCCTCCACCATGTTTCGGTAGATGGTGTTCTGCGTTCCGTCGAAGCAGTTCAGTCCGTTGTTCGTCCCTAACCACACGAAGCCATATTGGTCGCGCAGTCCACAGAGCACGTTGTTGTCGCTGATGCCGTCGGCAGTCATAAACTGCATGGCGGTCTGGGCTGTCAGCAGCGTGCCGACGGTGGCCCATATCATTAATAATGTGATGACGCGGTTTCTCATTATGTGGTCAAAGTTAGGCATTTCTTTTTAATCGCGAGAGTAAGTTATCGTTAAAAGATGTTTATGTCAGTGCGTTTTACCTGTTTTTCTCTTTTTTAGAACATTTTTTTTCCTTCTCTTCGCCAATATTATCCTAATTTTGCAGCATCATAACACTCAAGCTTTCGTCACGAACATGCAAAGACTAACTATTACCGCCCTGCTTGTCCTCCTTCTCTGTGCATCCCATGCCCAGACCACTACTTATAGCAATCCCGTCATCGACAACAGTCTGCCCGACCCCACCGTTGTCAAGGCTCCCGACGGCTATTTCTACCTCTATGCCACCGAGAACATCCGCAACGTGCCCATCTACCGTTCGCAGAATCTCGTCGACTGGCGCTACATGGGTACGGCCTTCACCAATGCCACACGCCCCACGATGGTTCCCAAGGGCAACATCTGGGCGCCCGACATCAACATCATCGATGACCGCTATGTGATGTACTACTCCAAGTCCACATGGGGCGGCGAGTGGGAGTGCGGCATCGGCGTGGCCACTGCCGAGCACCCCACGGGGCCTTTCACCGACGTGGGCAAGCTGTTCATCTCCAGCGAGATTGGCGTGCAGAACAGCATCGACCCCTTCTACATCGAGGACGAGGGCAACAAGTACCTCTTCTGGGGCAGCTTCCGTGGCATCTACGCCATCCAGCTCAGCGACGACGGCCTGAGCGTGAAGCCGGGTGCCGAGAAGGTGCAGATAGCGGGCACGCTCACCGAGGGCACCTATATCTGCAAGCACGACGGCTATTACTACCTCTTTGGCTCGGCCGGCACCTGCTGCGACGGTCTCAACAGCACCTATCGGGTGGTGGTGGCGCGCTCCGAGCATCTGCTGGGCCCCTATGTCAACAAGACGGGCCGCCCCGCCATAGACAACAACTTCATGCTGCTCTTGCAAAAGAACAACAAGGTGGTGGGGCCTGGCCACAACTCCGAAATCGTGCAGGACGATGCCGGGCAGTACTGGATGCTCTACCACGGCTACGAGGCCGCCGACCCCGACGGTGGGCGCAAGGTGTATCTCGACCAGGTGACGTGGGGCAGCGACGGGTGGCCCCTCATCCGCAACCGTGTGCCATCGGCCACGGCGCCCGCACCCCTCTTCGGCGAGGCCGCCAGCATTGACGTTGAACGTTCACCGTCGAATGTTCAACATGTCTACAACCTGTGCGGACAGCAGCTGCCCAGCACCGCAACGGCCCACGGTCTGGTAATCAAGCAGCTCGCCGACGGAACGAGAGTGACGGTGAACATTGAACGGTGAACGACGATAGACTATACATATAAGAAGATGAACACAATTATTTATATAAACAACGAATTTTACGAATGACACGAATGGCTGCGCGGTGACATTCGTGCAATTCGAAAAATTCATTGCTACATAAAAGACGGTGTTTGTATCAACTAAATTTAATTTGTTACTTATTATTTTATTATTCATCCAAAACAATAGTTTATGAAAAAGAGAATTCTACACTTAGGTATCGGTCTGCTGGCATGCACCATGATGCAGGCCCAGACATCGCCTTGGACGGGTAGCGAGCTGCCCGCCGAGGGTGGCACGTTCTATCTCTATCAGGTGGAGACAGGCAAGTGGCTGCAGAACAACATCGAGAACCCCGCCTACTGGACCACCCGCGCCGAGCTGGGCCAGTATGGCCTCGACATCGAGCTGGTGGCTGCCGAGGGCGGCTATCGCCTCAACCCCAAGTTTGGCCACAACCACAGCATCAACGGTCCGCAGCTGGGCGACAACCCCGCCTTCTATCTCGACACCGACCAGCCCGAGACCCTTTGGCAGCTGACCCCCGTGGCTGGCAAGACCAACGTCTACACCATCTCCACCGATAGCGAGCAGCACTATCTGAATGCCAACGACGAGGGATGGATCGATGACTTCGGCTTCAACACCGAGTGGCAGCTCATCACCTTCGACCAGCGCATGGAAGACCTGAAGACCGCCACCAAGGCCAACCCGAAGGATGCCACTTGGCTCATCGGTGGCCACGACTTCGCCAACCAGGACGAGCGCAACCGCTGGGATGTCGTCCAGGAGGGCGACGGCGTCTATGCCCAGGGTGGCGACGGCATCGTGCATGCCAACCGCGCCGTGGAGTGCTGGAAGAAGACCAAGTTCGAGCTGAAGAAGACCATCACCGGCCTGCCCAACGGCACCTACGAGTTCAAGCTGCAGGGCTTCTACCGCGACGGCACCGAGACGCAGATTGGCGCCAAGCGCGATGCCGGCGAGGAGGTCATCCGTGCCTTCTTCTTCCTCAACGACGTCAGCCGTCCCTTCAAGTCCATCCTCGAGAGCGGCGTCACCGAGCAGGACCTTGACTCCTACGCCGTGCCCCAGGGGGGCGTCTACATCCCCGGCAACAGCGTGCCCGGCAACGCCCTCGACCGCGCCTCCAACTGCTTCTTCCAGGGTGGCTACTGGAACGACCCCGTCAACGTGGTGGTGAGCGACGGAACCCTCACCATCGGCATGCAGAAGATTGGCGGTGGCGACGACGACTGGCTGGTGTTCGACAATTTCACCCTGACCTATCTGGGCAATGAAATCGACCTCACCGAGGTGAAGGCCAACCTGCAGGCCGCCCTCGACGAGGCTGCCACCTACGACGGTCTCCCCGTGGCCATCCTCACCAATGCCATTGCCGAGGCACAGGCCGCCCTCAACGGCTCCGATGCCACTGCCATCGCCGCCGCCTCCATGGCGCTGCGCGATGCCCTGGCCGCCGCCAAGGACTACACCAACGTGATGAGCGAGGCCACCGCCTTCGATGGCATCTCCACCACCTTCTTCGCCAATGCCCTTAGTGCTGCCCAGGCCGCTGCCAGCGAGACCAGCTTCGAGGCATTCAACCAGGCCATCCAGGCACTGCGTGGTGCTCTCAACGATGTGCGTGGCGTGCAGGAGCCGCTCTCGTTCATCCAGAAGACCATCCCCCTGGCCGAGAAGGCTGGCGTCAGTGCCGACATCATCGCCCGTGCCCAGGCTGTGCTCACCAATGCCGAGTCGGCTGCTGCCATCCACGACGCCCTCAACCAGCTGCGTGTGGCC
>CADASP010000028.1 GCA_902790625.1 uncultured Prevotellaceae bacterium
GACGGCGGCATTGACGGTCATGTTTCACCCAAGAGCATTGCTGCTCCTGCTTCTTGTACTACTTCTGTCTATGTAAGCTTCTCAAAGAACTCTTTTCTTCAACGCCCCGGCATTTTTTTGGCCGAAAGCGGGTGCAAAGGTACGAACAATTTTTGGCTCCCACAAGCTTTTGGGGATTTTTTTTGCCAAAAGGTGGAACATTTTCGCGTCTTTTGACAAATGTCAAGACGGAAGGGGCGAAACATTATATAAATTATTAAGCCGACGAGATGGTCGGCGCACGGCGGCATCACTTGAGGAGGGGGCGCCGGACATTGTTACACCGACGAAATGGTCGGCGCACGGCGGCATCACTTGGCAGCCGTCACATGGCGTGGGGGAGGAAGGTGGCTCCGCAGCAAAAAAAGTCAACGCCTTTTTGAAATTTGGAGCGCTCCAAATTTCAAAAAGGCGTTGACTTTTTGGGGCCAATGATAAGCATCCGAAAATGAGGGCATTGCAAAGAGGCGTTTTGGGATGCTTTTCAGAGGCTATTCCCTACGTCCGAAAATGCGGAGCAGATAGATGAAGAGGTTGATGAAATCGAGATAGAGCGAGAGTGCTCCAATCAGTGCATATTTCTGCATCTGCTCGCTCATATCGGGTGCCTGCATGCACATCTGCTTTATTTTCTGCGTATCATAGGCTGTGAGTCCGACGAAGATGAGCACTCCGGCGTAGCTGAGAATCATATCCAGTCCGGAACTCTTGAGAAACAAGTTCACCACGGTGGCGATGATGAGTCCGATGAGCGCCATCATCACGATTTTTCCCATCGAAGTGAGGTCGGTCTTGGTGGTGTAGCCATAGATGGACATGGCCGCAAATGTTCCAGCAGTGATGAAGAACACCTTGGCAATGCTTGCCATGGTATAGACGAGGAAGATGGATGAGAGCAATGCTCCGTTGATGACCGAGTAGAGCACGAAGAGCAGCGTGGCCACTGGCAGCGACAAGCGATTGATGGCCGCCGTGACACCGATGACGATGGCCAGCTCAACACCGATGAGAATCCACATCACCGCAGGAGTGGAGTAGATGAGCGAGAGGAGCGTGGCATTGGTGGCCACGAAATAGGCGGTGAAGCCCGTGATGACGAGCGCAAGAGTCATCCACACATAGACCTTGCGCATGAGAGCAGGAAAAGCTACTGAGACCTTTGCTTCCTGCGCTGCAGCTGATTGGTAATTGAATTGATTGAAATCCATTTTTGTTTATGTAAATGATTAAGTTAAAGCATCAGAAGCGGAAGTCGAGTTCCACATCCCCGAAATTATAATTATGGTGTCCAGCCCGCTCGTTGACACGTGCATATTCAACATTGAGTTGGAGGTTCTTAGTGAAGAAATAGTTGAATCCCACCTCATACATTGTCTTTGAGGTGGCCCACTCCTTCGACTGACGGTAGAGATTGTAGCGCGCCTTGGCGTGCAGCTTGCTCTTGACGACGGGCACGATGCCAAAAGCATAGATGCCGTCGGCCTTGTCGCCCATCGCGAGGTCGGCTCCGTTGCCCTGGCTGTGCACATATTCGGTACGGAAGGTGAACTCGTTTTTGTCGTACTCGGCCGAGAGTGCATAACGGTTCTTATCCCCCACCCCGGCACGGCTACCCGTCCATCCGAATGCTCCGATGCGCACGCCATTGAAGGGCATGAGCCACAATCCGCCGATGAAGTCCTTTCGGTTGTCCTTGTCTTTCTGGTTGATGCCTTCTCCGTTGTAGACACCCACCTGATAGTGCAACAAACTTCGGCCAGACGCCAACTGTAGCAGGTCGCCCTGCACCTGCAATCCGATGTCGCGTCCGCCCGACGACTTCTCGCCTGTGCGGTCGCCAAATCCCACCAGGTTGTTGATGACCATGGCATAGGAATACCATCCCTGTGTGATGGGGTGTGTAGGATTCTCGAAGGTGAAAGCCCTCTTGAACTGTCCCACCTTGACGCGGAATGCCTTGAACCTGTTCCATTCGGTGTAGAGGTCGACGAGCTGCATCGTAGGATTGCCCGGTCCCGCATTCGACGTTCCCTGCATCTGCACGCGCCAGTCGAAATCGCTGATTTTCCCATCTACTATCAGACGCATCAGTCGGAGGTTGAAAGTATTGTCTTCAGCCCATTTCTTGTCGCTGGCCTGGAACTGCAGCATACCATATCCACTGAGCTTGATGTTGTCGTACCATTTACTCACTTGTGCATTGGCTGTCAATGCAAATGCCAGGCAGGCAATAGTCAATAGTTTTTTCATAAAGGTTATAGTTTTTAGTTATTAGAATCTTTAGCAGTTGTGCATTCGTTGACGAGGTAGACGATGCTCATGTAGGGGATGCCGGTGTTGGTTTGCAGCCCAATCTCGCAGGTTCGGCTGTTGGAATATCCCACCTCGATGTGGTTCTGCTCTATCTGTGGGCGCAGTTTGCGCAGTGCGTATTGGTTCATCTCGGGATAGGTGAAGCCCCTGTCGCCAGCAAATCCGCAGCATCCCACGCCTTCGGGCAGATACACGTTGTTGGAGCACATCTTGGCCAGTGCTATGAGGTCGCCGTCGACGCCCATCTGTCGTGTGGAGCAAGTGATGTGGAGTGCCACATGGCGGTCGATGGGATGGAAGTCGAGCCTATCAACGAGGTACTTCATGATGAACTCTGCCGGTTCGTAGAGCTTCATCTTCGTCATCACCTTGCGCATGCGATGCAAACACGGACTCTGTGCACAAAGCACGGGATAGCGCCCCTCTTGCGACGCCTTCCATAGTGCCTGCTCCAGCTCTCCGCTCTTGCGGTCGGCAATGTCGAGCATTCCCTTGCTCTCCCATATCTGCCCGCAACACATACGCTCCATCCCTTCGGGGAAGATGACCTCATACCCCGCCTTGTGGAGCAACTGGCACAACTCGTCGACGAGCGGTCGCTCCACGGGCGCCTCCTTCGACAGGCCCATCGTCTGGTTGATGCAGCTGGGGAAGTAGACCACCTTGGAGGGATTCTGCTGGGCATCGTGAGCCGACCGGCTTGCATGGGGAAGGCTCCTCTCGATGATGAATTGCGTGAGGTCGCTGGGCTTGGGCTGGCGCTTCTTTCGTGGCATGGCGGTGGTCCATAGTGGCATTCCCATCTTGTTCATGGTGCGGCAGACGGTAGTCATCAGCTTCGGCCCCAAGGTGACATGGCCCAGATGGGCCACATCAAGCACAAAGCGCAGCCCCGACTTGATGCCCGCCATGTGGTTGGCGGCAAACTCGCCCATGCGATAGCCCATCTTGCTGTTGTTCATGTTCAGCTGGCGTATGAGGTGCGTGAGTTCGCCCGTGTTGATCTTCATGGGGCACGATGTGGAGCAGAGTCCATCGGTGGCGCAGGTTTGGTCGCCATAGTATTTATATTGCTTGCGCAGAGTGGCTGCCCTTTCGGGATTGGCCCCCGTGGCCTCCAACTCCCTGATTTCGCGCTGCACGGCAATACGCATGCGCGACGACAGGGTAAGTCCGCACGACATGCAGTTCACCTCGCAGAATCCACATTCGATGCACTTGTTGGCACGCTTCACCTGCTCGATGGTCTCCTTCGCTGTCGAGCGCGAAGGATCCATCAGATGCTTTCCGCCATCGGGCACGCTGTCGAAGTCGTAGTCGAGCACCGGCAGCGGTTTCAGACACTTGATGAAGCAGTCGGGATCGTCGTTGAAGATGACCCCTCGGTTGAGCAGTCCGTCGGGGTCGAAGATATCCTTCAACTCCTTCATGGCGGCGTAGGCCTTCTCGCCCCACTCATACTTCACGAATGGTGCCATGTTGCGCCCTGTGCCATGTTCGGCCTTGAGCGAGCCATCATAGTCTTCAACCACCAGCTTGGCCACGTCGCGCATCATCTCGGCGTAGCGCTGCACCTCGCTCTGGCTCTTGAAACTCTGGTTAAGGATGAAGTGATAGTTGCCTTCGAAAGCGTGGCCATAGATGCAGGCATCGGCATAGCCATGGTCGGCGATGAGCTTCTGCAGCCTCACTGTGGCCTCTGGCAGACTCTCGATGGGGAATGCCACATCCTCGATAAGACACGACGTGCCCACGGGTCTGGTGCCTCCCACGCTGGGAAAGATGCCCGAGCGTATGGCCCAATACTTGCCGTAGACGGCAGGATCCTCGGTGAACTCAGCGGGAATATACAACGGGAATTTCGAGAGACATTCCTTAATACAGTCGATTTTGTGCAGGAGTTGCTCATGGGTGGTGGCCTTCGTCTCGGTGAGGATGGCCGTCAGGTTGTGATAGTCGCCTGGTGCCACCCCCTCAATCTTGCCAGCATCGACATCCTTTTTATACTGCAAGAAGACGGGGTCGTCGACAGAGCCAAGCGACATGTAGTCGAGCATCTCGGCACTCTTCACCATCAGTTGCTCGGCGCTCATCTCCAAGTCTTCGGGGCCAGCTTTCAGCTTCTTCATGGCCACCACCGCCTGGCAGCTCTGGCTCATGGTGAGGAAATAGACCATGGCCGAAGCCTTGTAGGGATAGTCGCGCAGCGTCTGCATGGTCACTTCGGAGAGGAAGGCCAGCGTGCCCTCGCTGCCCACCATGGAGTGGGCGATGATGTCGAAGGGGTCATCGTAGGCAACAAGTGGCCTAAGATTCAGTCCGGTGACATTCTTTATACTATATTTATTACGTATGCGCGAGGCCAACTGCTCGTCGGCCCTCACGCGGTCGCGCAGGTTTTCAATCTTCCGCAGAAATTCGGGATGGCTCTTGCGAAACTCCTCCTTGCTCTGCTCCGAGCCAGTGTCGAGGATGGTTCCGTCGGTGAGGATAATGCGGGCCGACAGCATCATGCGGTCGCTGTTGGCGTGCACGCCGCAGTTCATGCCCGACGCATTGTTCACCACGATGCCTCCCACCATGGCTGAGCCTATCGATGCGGGGTCGGGGGGGAAGGTGCGACCATAGGGGCGCAGTATTTCGTTCACTCGGGCACCCACGATGCCGGGCTGCAGCTTGATGGAAGAGGCATCGGGCGCGACGGTGTACTTCTCCCAATGCTTGCCGGCCACGATGAGCACGCTGTCGGTGCAACTCTGCCCCGAAAGCGAGGTGCCAGCCGCACGGAAAGTGAAAGGCACCTGATGCCGACGGCAAGTCTGCACTATCCGCGCCACCTCTTCCTCGCCATCGCTACGTATGACGGCCTTGGGTATCTGACGATAGAAACTGGCATCGGTTCCCCATCCCAACGTGCGAAGCTCGTCGGTGTAGATGCGGTCGGATGCAACGAATTGGCGTATGTCGCCCAACCATTTTTCGAAGTCTGCCATAGTCGGTTTCCGTAAATTTGCTACAAAGATAAACATTTTTTTCGACGATAGGCACTTTTTAGCCGCAAAAAATTGTCCGATTCAAAAAAAAATCGTAAATTTGGGGCGAAAAAGAGAAAAACCAACCTAAAAACCTTCATTTATGGCAGCA
Organism: uncultured Prevotellaceae bacterium; assembly: GCA_902790625.1. GTDB lineage: Bacteria > Bacteroidota > Bacteroidia > Bacteroidales > Bacteroidaceae > Prevotella. The sequence continues at coordinate 5,497 of CADASP010000028.1, forward strand.
ATTATTTCTGTTATCCCTATCGCATTGCTTTTCATCTTGATGATGGGCCTAAAGATGTCAGGATGGAAGAGCGCGTTGATCACCCTTGTCGTCACCATTCTGCTGGCACTCTTCGCCACCCCAGCCTTGGGCATCGTGCCCGAGAAATACGCTGATGCCAGCATCGGCGCCATCACGCTGTGGTCGGTGGTCGAGGGCCTGTTGAAGGCCTGCTTCCCCATCATCCTCATCATCATTTGCGCCATCTTCAGCTACAACATCCTTGTTGAGACGAAGGAGATTGAAACCATCAAGACACAGTTCATCCAACTGACCCCCGACAAGGGTCTGCTGGTGCTGCTGCTGACGTGGGGCTTCGGCGGTGTGCTCGAAGGTATGGCGGGCTTCGGCACCGCCGTGGCCATCCCTGCCGCCATCTTGATAGGCTTGGGCTTCAAGCCGATGTTCTCGGCCGTCATCTGCTTGGTGGCCAACACGGTGGCCGTGGGCTTTGGTGCCGTGGGACTGCCCGCCACCACGCTGGCCAACCAGGTGGCCGACGGCACCGCATCGCCCGAGATGCTGAGCGAGGTGGCCACGTTCATCATCCTACAGCTGTCGCTAATGTTCTACATCACGCCCTTCCTCATCCTGATGATGACCGACCGCAAGAAGATTCTGAAGAACCTGGCGATAGCCCTCTTCGTGGGCACGTTCAGCATCATCGTGCAGTTCTGCTGTGCCCATTTCCTGGGTCCTGAAACGCCCGCCATCCTGGGTTCGGTGGCCGCCATCATCGCCATGCTCATCTACAACAAGCTGTTCATCCACGACGAGAGTCCCGCCGACGAGGTCATTGTGGAGAAGAAGACGTTTGGCATGGCAAAGACGCTGCGCGCGTGGAGTGTCTACGGTCTGATTATCTTCTTCATCCTCATCAGCAGCAAGATTGTGCCCCCTGTGAGCGAATTGCTGAAGTCGACGCTCGTCACCAAGTTTGACATGCCTGTCGTGGGCAACACATTCAGCTTCGGCTGGCTGAGCAACGCCGGACTGATGATATTCCTTGGAGCCGTCATCGGCGGCTTGATTCAGGGTCTGAGCTTTGGCAAACTGATGAAGATGCTGGCCAAGACCACCATCAACCTGCAGAAGACGGCGCTCACCATCTGCTGTCTGGTAGCCCTGGCCATGCTGATGAACAACACAGGAATGACACTGGCCATCGCCACGGGCCTGGTGGCGCTCACGGGGCCCATCTACCCATTCTTTGCGCCACTCATCGGCAGCATCGGCACTTTTGTCACGGGCAGTGCCACCTCGGCCAACATCCTCTTCGGCAAACTGCAAGCCGCCGCCGCCGGACAGTTGGGGCTGGTGAACGACGGCACCTTCTTCGGCGTGACGGGCAACGAGACCAACTGGCTGGCATCGGCCAACTGCGCCGGCTCGGAGGGTGGCAAGCTGCTGTCGCCACAGTCGATAGCCATCGCCACCGCCGCCTGCGACATGGAGGGACAAGACGGCGACATCATGCGCAAGACCATGCCCTTTGCCATCTTCTGGATATTGATGAACGGACTGATGGTGTTCCTGGGTTTACATGTCATTTAACCATTTGAATTATGAAGATAGGACTATTTATCCCCTGCTATGTGGATGCCGTCTACCCCGAGGTGGGCGTGGCCACCTACAAGTTGCTGCGACACTTAGGACTTGACGTAACGTATCCCGAAGGGCAGACGTGTTGCGGGCAACCCATGGCGAATGCCGGATTTGAGAAACAGTCGGTGCCTCTGGCCCAGAAATTTGAAGAACGTTTCAAGGACTTCGACTACGTCGTGGCCCCCTCGGTGAGTTGCACGGCGTTCATCCGCCTGAACTATCCGCGGCTGATAGGCCACGAGTGCGAGACGGCAAAACGAGCCATGGACGTGGTGGAGTTTCTGCACGACGTGGTGAAGGTCGACCATCCGCTGGGCACCTTCTCCCACAAGGTGAGCCTCCACAACTCGTGCCACGGCGTGCGCGAACTGGGGCTTTCGTCACCTTCAGAGCAGCATGTGGCGAAGTTCAATAAGATAAAAGACCTGCTGCAGCTGGTCGACGGCTGTCAGGTGGTGGAGCCTGAGCGCCCCGACGAGTGCTGTGGCTTTGGCGGCATGTTCAGCATCGAGGAGACGGCCATCTGCGAACAGATGGGCCGCGACAAGGTGGAGCGACATATACAGACCGGAGCCGAATACATCACTGGCCCCGACTGCTCGTGCCTGATGCACATGGCCGGAGTGGCTAAGAAGCAAGGCATGAAGATTGAATTCAAGCATGTAGTTGAAATATTAGCAGCAGGATTATGAGTACATCACACAGCAAAGCGGCAAAGGAGTTCCTAAAGAACCAGAAATATGCGAAGTGGCACGACGCGACCTTCTGGTCGGTGCGCAGCAAACGCGACAATATGGCCATGGGCCTCGACGAGTGGGAGCAACTGCGAGAGAAGGCCAGCGCCATCAAGCGCCACACCATCACCCACCTCGACGAATATCTGGAGCAGTTCTCCACCAATGCCGAGAAGAACGGCTGCATCGTGCACTGGGCCAAGGATGCCAACGAGTTCAACCAGATTGTGCTGGGCATCTTGCAACAGCACAACGTGAAGAAGATGGTGAAGTCGAAGTCGATGCTCACCGAGGAGTGCGAGATGAACCCCTACTTGGAGGCCCACGGCATAGAGGTGGTGGAGACCGACCTGGGCGAGCGCATCATCCAGCTGAAGGGGCAGAAGCCCAGCCACATCGTCATGCCTGCCATCCACCTGAACCACGACGACGTGGGCGAGCTGTTCGAGGAGAAAGGCATCTCGAAGGAGAAAGGCAACCACGACCCCACTTATCTCACCTACATGGCGCGCCTGTCGCTGCGCAACGAGTTTCTCACCGCCGACGCCGGCATGACGGGTGCCAACTTCGGCATTGCCGCCACGGGCGACATCGTCGTCTGCACCAACGAGGGCAATGCCGACATGAGCACCTCGTTTCCCAAGCTGCACATCGCCGCCATCGGCCTTGAGAAGGTCATCCCCAACTACGACTGTCTGGCCGTGTTCCAACGCATGCTCTGCCGCGCCGGCACGGGACAGCCCACCACCACCTACACCAGCCACTTCCGCAAGGCGCGCCCCACAGCCCATCCCATGCACATCATTTTGGTGGACAACGGGCGCAGCGAGTGGATTGGTGACCCTGACCACTGGGAGGTGCTGAAGTGCATCCGTTGCGGCTCGTGCATGAACACCTGCCCCGTCTATCGGCGCAGTGGAGGCTACTCCTACAGCTACTTCATCCCAGGCCCCGTGGGCATCAACCTGGGCATGCTGCGCTCACCACAGCAGCACTCAGGCAACGTGTCGGCTTGCACCCTCTGCAACAGCTGCCAGTGCGTGTGCCCCGTGAAGATTGATTTGGGCGACCAGATTTACAAATGGCGCCAGCAGCTCGACGAATTTGGCACCGCTAACAGACAGAAGAAGCTGATGTGCCGAGGCATGAACCTGCTCTTCGGCAGCCCTGCCATGTACAACACTGCCACGGCCATCTCGCCCTTGGCCAACATGGTGCCGTCGTTCCTTATGGAGTGCGGCCTTAACCCTTGGGCGAAAGGTGGACACAAGATGATGAAGTTCCCTAAGAAGCCTTTCCATAAGATTATAAAGGGAATAGAGAACAGTGAAAAGTGAAAAGACTATGAGCAACAAAGAAGACATTCTGAAGAAATACAGGGCCAACGTCAGGGAGAGATTCGACATGCCATCGCTCGACGACCTGAAGGCCATCACCTACAGCGACCCGCTGATGCAGTTCGTCAACATGAGCGAGACGGTGGGCGGCAAGGTGGTGGAGGTGAAAGACGGCCAAGACATCAACCAACTGATTCGTGAGCTATACCCTGAAGCCCAGGAAATCGCCTCCAACCTGCCCGAAATCACCATTGCCACCCGCAACCCCGACACCGTGGGGCGTGCACGCGACCTGAACGGCACCGACGTGGGGGTGGTGCGCGGCCTGTTTGGCGTGGCCGAGAACGGCTGCATCTGGATTCCCCAGCAGACGAAGGAGAAAGGTGTGTGCTTCATCAGCGAAAACCTGGTGATACTGCTGCCCAAGAGCCAAATAGTGAACAACATGCACGAGGCCTACCGCCGTATTGAGTTTGATACCACCTACGACGGCTACGGCACCTTCATCAGCGGCCCCTCGAAGACCGCCGACATTGCCCAGGTGCTGGTGATGGGTGCCCAAGCGGCCCGCTCAGCCACCATCCTGCTGATGCCTGAATGAACAAGTCTGCCAGCTCGCTGGCATATCTTCCGCAGGGAACACATAGCGCATGCCCCTAAAGCATGGCCTATGTGTTCCCTGTAGCTATAGCATCAAAATCAACAAAGGGGCAGTTGAAGTACTGATTATCGACAGCGCAAGGGAGGCGCTTGCCGTTGGTTCATATCGGATTAGAGCAGAGTTTTTCCTCACGGAAGCCATTGGCAAAAAATCCCAAGGCCTGGGACAAAAATTTGGCGTTGACTTTTTTCAAAATGGCGTTGACTTTTTTCGAAAAGTAGCGCTCCAATTTTCGGTTATCCACAATAGGTTGAATATCTGCTTGTTGCGCCTCACATTATTTCTATGTAGCAGTAGAGCACGAAGTGGCCCATGAATGCCGTAGGCATCGGATAGCTGGTACGCTTGCGGATAATCACATCTCTGGGTTTGTAGGGACACTCTCGGTCGGAACCGCTCGCACGACCTCTTCAGGGTCGTTATCAGCCCTACCTGTTATCCACAGGTTGAACCAACCCATAGCTATTGAGAGGAAACGCTTTCAGCTTCTTTCCAACCGTTCAGTCGAATTATTTTTGCCCTTTTATTTGGATATTCTCCAAACATTTCTTATCTTTGTCGCTTGAAACGATAAAGACGCTGGATTATGGACGGAAACAGATACATCAACCCCTATACCGATTATGGTTTCAAGTACCTTTTTGGTACAGAGCCAAACAAGGAACTGACACTTGATTTCGTCAACGCCCTGCTCCAAGGGCGTGAGGTCATCAAGAGTCTCACCCTGCTGCCATCAGAGCAATTGGGCGACACGGAGGACGACCGCCGGTCGGTCTTCGACGTGTATTGCGAGAACGAGAAGGGCGACAAGATTATCATTGAGATGCAGAAAGCCGAGCAGCAGTGGTTCAAAGACCGCTCGGTCTACTATTCGTCATTTCCCATTCGCTCCCAAGGGGAGAAAGGCAAATGGCTCTTCGGACTGAAAGCCGTCTACACCATCGGCATCCTAAACTTTGTCTTCGACGAGGACAAAGACGATGAGAACTACTACCATCATATTGTGCAGCTAATGGATGTCAACAAAAAAAAAGTGTTTTATGACAAGCTGACTTACATCTATTTGGAGATGCCGAAGTTCCGCAAGACCGAGGATGAACTGGTGGACATGACCGACAAGTGGCTCTATACCCTGAAGAACCTGCCCCGATTGCTGGAGCGCCCGAATGCTCTGCAGGAGCGAATCTTCTCGAAGTTCTTTGAGGTTGCAGAAGTGGCGGCCCTCTCGAAGGAGGAATATGCAAAATACTGGGAAAGCGAAAAGGTCTTCTATGACAACCAGGGTGCCTTCATGACCGCCGACTATAAGGGCTACACCCGGGGAGTGGTAGAAGGCGAAGCAAAAGGCCGGGCAGAAGGTATTGAAGAGAACAAGCGTGAGAACGCCCGCCGTATGAAGACTGACGGCATGTCTGCAGAACTGATAGCAAAGTATACTGGGCTATCTACCGAGCAAATCAACGCCCTGTAGACACTCACAAAGACATAAAGCATTTAAACTGGGGCTTCCACCATTGATTACTGGAAGCGGTTGAGGAGTTCGACGACAAGGGTGACATCCTCGTTTGTCATGGCTTGATGGCAAGGGATGCTGAGTTCTTCAGCATGTATGCGCTCGGTGACGGGCAGCACGAGGTGGTTCCATTGGCTGTAGCAGCGCTGATGGTGGGGAGGGATGGGATAGTGGATTTTAGTCTCCACGCCATTCTCAAAGAGATATTGACGCAACTCGTTGCGCCGCATGCAGAAGACGGGGAAGATATGCCACACGCTGTCGGCCGTGGGTGCCAACAGTCGGATGAGCGGATTCTGGATTTGGCGGGTATAGATGTCGGCCACCTCCTTGCGGCGGGCATTGTCTTCGAGCAGGTATTGCAGTTTCACATCGAGCAGAGCGGCTTGCAGTTCATCCATGCGCGAATTGCGGCCAGGGTAGTCGTGAACATACTTTTGATGACTGCCATAGTTGCCAAAGGCCCTCACCATGTCGGCCAGTTCGTCGTCGTTTGTAGTCACTGCCCCAGCATCGCCCAGCGCACCCAAGTTCTTTCCAGGATAGAAGCTGTGGCCAGCGGCATCGCCAAGCGAACCAGTGAAAGCCACTCCTTCAGCACCCGAGGGGAGGGCTTGTTGGGTCATTTTGCACCCATGCGCCTGGGCATTGTCTTCAATCAGTTTGAGATGATGGCGCTGGCAGATGTCGGCGATACGTTCGGTGTAGGCACAAATGCCATAGAGGTGGACCAACATCAGGGCACGGGTGCGGGGAGTGATGGCCTCCTCTATGCGGCAGTCATCAATCTGTGCGGTGTCGAGGCGCGGCTCTACGAGCACGGGCTTCAGTCCACACTCAGTGATAGCGAGAATGCTGGCGATGTAGGTGTTGGCGGGAACGATGACCTCATCGCCCGGCTGCATCACGCCCATCTGAATGTAGGCCCTGAGGATGAGCGTGAGGGCATCAAGTCCATTGCCGCATGCCACGCAATGGCGGGTGCCAATGAACTGGGCATAGTGCTGCTCGAAGCGACGGGTGGCCTCGCCCTTCAGATACCACCCGCTGTCGAGCACCTCGCCAATGGCGGCGCGCAGCTCGGCATCGTGGTGCTGGTTGATACTTTTCAGGTCGAGATATTTCATCATTCAATGTTCAACGTTCACAACGTCCATTCGTATGTGTCGTAGCACACAGCGCGCGCCCCGAAGCCCTCTTTCTGATAAATCAAATTCTCGTTGAGGATATCGCTGTGCGTTTCGGTCGATTTGCCGAAATCAATGTAGAGATGCCGGGGGAAGGCTTGCAACAGACGGGCCACGATGGCATCCACCGCACCCATCCTCTTGCCCTGAGGCGTGGCAGCGATGTACTGTGTGTGAACAGTCTGCGGTGTGACATAGAGCACGCATCCTGCCAGAAAGTCGCCGTCACGACGGGCCTCCAACAACAAGATGTTCTGGGGAAAGCGCCCTTGCAACAGCAGTATCTCGTCGAGCGTATGCACGGGCTTCACGTCATGGTTAAGGCGTAGGTTCTCTTCCAAGATGGGCCAGAAGGCGGCATAATCAGTGCCGAATGTCACTTGCACACCGCCATCATTGGCAACACGCAGTCCATGGCGGCGGTCTTTCTTCCACTTCTGGGGCCTGGCCACGACGAAAGTCGATGACACGTCGCGTTCCAACAGCCGATGGTTGCACACGCGGTGCATGGCATAAAGCGGTTCCTCGGCGGGCAAAAGATGATAAATCCAGGGAAGGGCTTTGTAGACAACGCGCTCAAAGCCGTGTTCCTGCAGGTATGCGTTCAACAGAGTGAACACCTCGATGATGTGCACCGTGGTGGCCTCGCTGCCCATGACGAGTCCGCCATAGGTGAGACCTTGATGCGAATAGAACACCTTCCCGCGCTCGTTGGCGGGCAGGACAGCATAGAGACGGTCGTCGCGGAAGAACAGAAGCGAGTGGTCGCTGAAACGGTCGGCATGGTAGTCCATATACTGACGGTCGAAGAGGAACGTGGCGTTCTTTGCCTTGGCCACAAAATCGTTCCACTCGCATTGCCGCTGTGGCGAATAACGTTCTACTGTCAGCATCCCACGTATCTCAGAAACTCGTCGTAGTCGTAGATGTAGTCGTCTTCCTCGTAATGCTCGGAAGCCATCACCATGCACACGGCACCGCTGGAGAAATCATCGAGCGTGCGCCACGTTCCTGTTTCAATCAGCAGAGCCTGCCACGGGTGGTTCAGCAGCACAGTGGTGCGCTCGCGCCCATTGTCGAGCGTGACGTGAAACGAGCCACTCAAGGCCACCACCAGCTGTCGCAGCCGCTTGTGGGCATGGCCGCCCCGGCTCTCTCCGGCGGGCACGTCGTAGACCCAATAGACACGCTTCACATCGAAAGGCACATGCCCCTGGGCCTCGGCAAAGGTGAGGTTGCCGCGGGGGTCGGCGATTTTTGGGAGGTCAATCAGTGTGATGTCCATTCATTCAGATTCTTTATTGACCGCTGGCCATCATCTGCCATTCGGGGGTCACGGCCAGTCGACGCAGGCTGCGGTTGAGTCGAGCCAGTGCTTCGTCGGGAGCCTCGGCGTGACGGGCGGCAATGTCATCGAGCGAGCACCGCTGGTGTCCAAAGAGACCATAGTAGGCCGCGAGGTCAGCTTGGTCATCGTGTGGCAACAGCGCAAAGAGATGCTCCATGGCATGCTCCTCGTGGTGCGTGCAACCTTCATAGGCCATGCGCACCAGATGGGAGTGGAGGGGTTTGCACAGGTGATCCATATATAGGGGATGTAGCTGCGGCAATGCCGAAGCACACACGACCATTAGCGGTCTTTATACATCTGGTCGTAGTACTTCTGGTAGTCGCCGCTGGTGACGTTGTCGAGCCACTCTTGATTGTCGAGATACCAGCGCACCGTCTTCTCGATGCCCTCCTCGAACTGAAGCGACGGTTCCCAACCCAGTTCTCGTTGCAGCTTGGTGGAGTCGATGGCGTAGCGCAGGTCGTGGCCGGCGCGGTCGGTGACATAGGTGATGAGGTCCATGTCCTCGCCCTCTTTGCGCCCTAAGAGGCGGTCGACAGTATTGATGAGCACGCGGATGATGTCGATGTTCTTCCACTCGTTGAAGCCTCCGATGTTGTAAGTCTCGGCTATCAGCCCTTCATGGAAAATGACGTCGATAGCACGGGCATGGTCTTCCACATAGAGCCAGTCGCGCACATTCTCGCCCTTGCCATATACGGGCAGCGGCTTGCGGTGGCGGATGTTATTGATGAAGAGGGGGATGAGCTTCTCGGGGAACTGATAGGGTCCGTAGTTGTTCGAACAGTTGGTCACGATAACGGGCATGCCGTAGGTGTCGTGATAGGCTCGCACGAAATGGTCGCTCGAAGCCTTGGCGGCAGAATAGGGCGAATGAGGGTTGTACTTCGTGGTCTCCAAGAAGAACTGATCGCCGTAGGCCAGATGGTGCTCGGCACTGCTGGCCGTCGTGGTGAAGGGCGGTTCGATGCCCTCAGGGTGGGTAAGTTCCAAGGCGCCATACACTTCGTCGGTGCTGATATGATAGAAGCGTTTGCCCTCGTAGCGCTCGGGCAGACTCTCCCAGTAGAGCTTGGCGGCCTGCAGCAGCGAGAGCGTGCCCATCACATTGGTCTTGGCAAAGGTGAAGGGGTCCTTGATGCTGCGGTCTACATGGCTCTCGGCGGCCAGGTGGATGATGCCATCGACCTTCTTCTGCTGCATCAGCTGATAGAAGGCATCGAAATCGCAGATGTCCATCTTCACAAACTCATAGTTGGGCTTGCCCTCGATGTCCTTCAGGTTGGCCAAATTGCCGGCGTAGGTCAGCTTGTCGAGGTTGATGATGTGGTAGTCGGGGTACTTGTTCACAAACAGGCGCACCACATGGCTGCCAATGAATCCGGCTCCGCCGGTGATAACTATTGTTCGCTTCATAAACGATTATTTTGTTTTGTTCTTTCTTCGGTTGTAGATGCCCAGCACGAACATCACCACGAAGGCGATGATGAACGTCTGCGAGGCATCGCTCCAGGACTCTTCCAAGCCCAGTATATAACTAAATAACGTAGCAACTGCTGCAACTATTGTGCAGGTGAGCAGTTCGGGCAACCATTTTTTCAATTCATCCATTGCGTCGGGGGTCGGAAAGTGTGATTACTTCGAGGTCTTTGAAGGTGGAGCCGTCGATGACGAGTCGCATCAGCGTGCGCTCCTTGTGCCATCCCTGCATGCCGGCGGCTCCAGGATTGAGGTGGAGCAGCCCCAGCGTGCGGTCGTATTTCACCTTGAGGATGTGCGAGTGGCCGGCGATGAAAAGCTGTGGCGGGTTGGCGAAGAGGGTGGAGCGGATGGAATGGTCGTAGTTGCCGGGATAGCCTCCGATGTGCTTGATGAGCACATCGACATCCTCGCACTTAAAACGGTTCAGCTCGCGATACATCAGGCGCAAGTCGCCGCCATCGCAGTTGCCGCAGACTGCGCGGAAAGGGCGAAACTCGGCCAGCCGTTCGGCCACCTCCACCGAGCCTATGTCGCCCGCATGCCATATCTCATCGCAAGGCTCGAAGTAGTGCAGATACTTCGGGTCCCAGTAGCTGTGCGTGTCGCTGATGATGCCAATTGTCTTCATGTTCACTTGATGGCTGCCCTCACAAACTGGGCGATGAACTGCTCGGTAAGTTGTAGGCCAAGCACGCTGGAGTCAACGCAAAGGTCGTAGTTCTCGGCGACTCCCCATTTCTTTCCCGTATAATAAGTATAGTAAGAGGCGCGGCGACTCTCGCCCTGCTCTATGATCTTGCGGGCGGCATCGTAGTCGCACTGATGCTTGGCCGCAATCTGCTCAATGCGGTAATCGAGCGGCGCGGTGATAAAGACATTCACCTTGTTGGGCATGTCGCGAAGCACATAGTCGGCACAACGGCCCACAAACACACACGACCCCTCCTGTGCAGCCTTGCGGATGGCATCGCTCTGAAACTGGAAGAAAGTGTCCTGGCCGAAGCCCTGGCGCGAGTAATCCGTAACGGTGGAGAACGCATTAGGCATGTGCAAAAACGTGCGAAGAAACGAGCGATGCTCGTCGTTCTGCTCGAAGACGCGCTCCGACAGCCCACTCTCCCGCGCGGCCAGGTTCAACAGTTCGCGGTCGTAATACTTGGCATCGAAGTCGGTGGCAAGCATGCGCCCGATGTCGTGCCCGCCGCTGCCCAACTGGCGTCCAATGTTGATGATGACAGGACTATTCATTTGCGTAGTTTCCTTAAATACCAAATTAATATAGGAATAGTGGTGGAGAAGGCCGCGAAGTCGCTGGCGGGCATAGAGGCCCACACGCCATCAAGCCCCCAGAACAAGGGGAAGATGAGGGCCATGGGCAGGAGCATGAACAGTTGGCGCGAGAGCGAGAGGAAGATGCTGATGCGCACCTTGCCGATGCACTGGAAGAAATTGGTGATGACGGCTTGCGAACCCACCACGGGAAACACCAGCATGTCGAACACCAGTCCGCGGGCGGCCAGTTCGATGAGTTCTGGGTCGGTGGTGAAGATGCGAGCAATCTGCCGTGGGAAAAGCATCGACACAACCCAGCCCATCAAGAGTATCAGCGTGGCAGCGGTGATGGCCATCCACAGGCAGCGCAGCATACGGTCGTATTTCTCGGCACCGTAGTTGTAGCCCACGATGGGCTGCATTCCCTGCGTGATACCCATGACAAACATGAAGAACACCATCACCATGGAGTTGGCAATGCTGTAGGCACCTACTGCCATGTCGCCGCCATAGCGCACGAATTGGTTGTTCATGGCGATGACAATGACGCATGAGGTGGTCTGCATCAGAAAGGGTGATATGCCGATGCTGATGATGTTGCGCACCAACCGTGCCCGCAGCCGGTAGATGCCACGATGCAGGTGGAGCAGTTCGCGCTTGTCGCTGAAAATCCACATCTGCCAGCACAGCGCCATCGACTGACTGGTGACAGTGGCCAATGCGGCCCCCCGTATGCCCCAGCGCAGCCACCACACGAAGGCAATGACCAGCACAATGTTCATGCCCACGGTGAAGAGCACGGCATACATGGCATGCCGCGGCTTGCCAGCGGCACGCAGCACGGCGTTCATGCCGAAATACATGTGGGTGATGATGTTGCCCAGCAGGATGACCTGCATGAACTCGCGTGCGTATGGCAGCGTGGTGTCGCTGGCACCGAAAAAGCGCAGGATGGGGTCGAGCAGTAGCAGACACACCACCATGAACACCAAGCCCACGATGAGGTTCAGTGTCACGGTGTTGCCCAACAGATGGTTGGCCGTGGCATAGTCGCGCTGGCCCAACTTCACGCTGATGCACGTCGATGCGCCCACGCCGACAGCGGCTCCGAAGGCAGCACTCAGGTTCATGAAAGGGAAGGTGATGCCCAGTCCGGCGATGGCATCGGCTCCCACCACCTGACCAATAAAAGCGCGGTCGATGATGTTATAGATAGAGGCGGCAGCCGTGGCCACGATGGCGGGCAGGGCATACTGCCACAGCAACTTGCCCACAGGCTTCTGCCCCAACTCTAATGCTTTCTGCTTGCTGTCCATCGCTTTTGTATTGCATTTATCCTACCGCCTTGAGCGCGAGCACACGTCAGAGCTTCACACTCACGGTCGTGCCGTTGTATTTCACCAACTTGCCTTCGGGCTGTTCCAAGTTGAGGGCCTTGGGTGCCTCCTTGCTGACGAGCACCACGTTGAACTGGCGTTCCTTCAGCATGCCGGGGAAACTTCCCTTTCGCTGGTCGAAGGTCACCGTGCGCGTGGCATTGTCGTAGCTGATGTCGATGGTGGCATAATGTCCCTTCTCATAGTTGTAGTTCGTACCCTCGTCTTCATACAGTTGGAACTGTCCGTTCTGCCCAGCATAGACGTAGAGGTTGATCAGCTCAGCTGGTTTCTCGTCGCTCCACTCCATGGCGGGGCCAAAGGGAATGATGGCACCCTCGCGCACAAAGACGGGGATGCGCTCGTAGGGGGCATCAACCACCAGCGTCTGCCCTCCCTCGGTGTAGTTTCCTGTGTAGAGGTCATACCATCCGCATTGCTGGGGGAAGTAGACGGAACGGTTGCGAGCCTTATAGTAGCCCACGGGGCAAGCCATCAAGGCAGGACCGAGCATCCACTGGTTGCCGATGTTCTCCACCTTGCGGTCGCCATTGAAGTCCATCACCAGGGCGCGCATCAGGGTGTAGTCGCGGAAGTGGGCCCAACCGGCCAACGAGTAGAGATAGGGCATGAGGTGATAGCGCAGCTGGTCGTAATAGACAAACGACTTGTAGGCGGGATGGTTGTCGGGGGCGATATTCCATATCTCGCGCAGCGGCCACTGACCGTGTGCACGGAAGAGGGGGATGAAAGCGCCAAACTGGTTCCAACGGCATTGCAGCTCGCGCCACTCCTTCAGGTCCTCGTTCTCCTGACCTGTGCGGTCGAAGAGCTGCTGGGCGGCCACATAGCGGTTCTCCACACAGAAGCCTCCCTGGTCCATGCCCCAGAAGGGGATGCCCGACATGGAGTAGTTCAGGCCTGCCGTCATCTGTGCGCGCATGTCTTCCCAGCGGGTGCCGATGTCGCCGCTCCAGGTGGCGGTGCTGTAGCGTTGCTCGCCGGCGAAGCCGCTGCGGGTGAGCAGGAACACACGGGGTTCGCTGGCTTTCTTCGCCTTTTTCAGGATGTTGTTCTTCCACGTGTTGCGCTGGCCGTTGTAGATGGCATCGGCATTCACCGTGCTGTAGGCGTTGAAATACTCGGTAGAGGTGCCGAGGGCGGTGGGGCCGCAGAGTGCCTTGCGATACCACATCGGTGTGCAGTCGCGCACGTTGGGTTCCGAGGCGTCCATCCACCAAGCGTCCACCATCGATGGCTGGGCATCTTTGCTAATGTTTGCCTTGCCATTGGCAGAACTCTTGGCGCTCAGCCCAGTGTAGAGGTTCTCATCCATCTGCCGCCAGAACATCTTCCTGGCTCCGGCATCGTAGGCATCGTAGAACGAGCCACGGAATCCCAGCCAGTCGTGGATGTCGTCCTTGATGGCCTGATGATACATCCACCCGTTCTTGTCCAACTCCTTGTAGTTCTCCACGGTATCGTAGAACTTGGGCCAAACGCTGATCATAAACCGACCGTGCATCTGGTGCACGCTGTCGAGCATGGCCTGTGGGTTGGGGAAGCGCACAGCCTCGAAGGTATGGTCGCCCCACGAGTCGAGTTTCCAATAGTTCCAGTCCTGCACAATGTTGTCGATGGGGATGTGGCGGCGGCGGAACTCGGCCAGCGTCTGCTCTATCTCGCCGCTGCTCTTGTAGCGCTCGCGGCTCTGCCAGAAGCCCAGCGCCCACTTGGGGTAGAGGCTGGCTTTGCCAGTGAGCGTGCGGTAGCCGCTGATCACCTCGTCCAGGTTCTGTCCGGCTATGAAGTAGTAGTCCATGTCGCGGGCCATCTCGCACCAGATGCTGAGCTGCTCGCGCTGCTGCTTGCTGCGTGGCTCGCTGACGCGCAGACCGCAGTAGCTCTCGCCGCCGTCGGGCTGCCACTCGATGCGCAGCTGTTGGCGTTGCCCTTTCGGCAACTCCACGCTGAACTTATAGGCATTGGGGTTCCAGGCCGTGCGCCAGCGTTCGGGCACCACCTCCTGACCGCCGATATACACCTTGATGTAGCCGGCATAATAAAGAATAAACTGATAGAGCGAAGCCTTTGGAGCCTCTATGAACCCCTCATACACCACATTGGCGCCCTGCAGGTTGAAGCCCTTGGGCAGGTTCTTCAGTCCACCGTTGTCGGTGCGGTTGGCAATCTCGCTGGTGGCGGGATAGGCATACTCATAGTAGATGCTGTCCTCGTCGCGCTCCAACGTGCGGCCCCTTCGGTCGGTGTAGGTGCCCGTCAGATGGCCCGGATGCCCGTGTCTGTCGTAGAGCTTGAAGGCGCGGTTCAGCTGCAGGTAGTCGTGGGGATTGCCGAAGCGGCAGTAGCTGTAGGCATCCCACAGCAGACCGTAGTTCTTGTTCGAGAGCACAAAGGGGATGCTCACCTTGGTGTTATACTGAAACAGGTCTTCGTTCTTGCCCTTCATGTTGAACTCTTCGCTCTGGTGCTGTCCCAGACCGTAGAAGGCCTCGTCGTCGGGGCTGTCGAAAGTCATCTGCCACTGCAGTCCGTGCTTCATCTCCTCGGTGATGGCCGACCCGCCCTTCAGCCCATACTCGCGCTCAGGCACGGTGAAGTTGCTGAACTGCTTGCCCTTCGGGGCCTCCTTCAGCAGTTGGCGACCCTCAGCATCAAAGAAGGTCACCTCGCCCGTGGCCTTGTTCACCACAGATTTCACGTTCTTTGCCTTCACCACCACTGTGGTGTTCTCGTCGCTCACGGTGTAGGTGTTCTTGGCGGGAGCCGTCTGCTTCACAATCATCAGGCTGGGCTGCTTGATGGGCAGCTCGGCATCGCTGGTGGCCCGCACACGGATGATGTTGTCGTTGATGACCTCCAACTGAACGACCTTGGCCTGTCCACCGTCGGGACGGATGGTGACGATGTTGCCTTTCGTCACCACATCGACGGCGTGGGCTGCCAGGGCGCTCCCCAGCAGCACTGCCGTCATCATGGTCTTCATGGTATTCATAGCTATCATATTGTTAGTAGTTATTCTGTACTAATTCTCTTCCTCGGTCTTCGGAGCCAGCTGCAGCTGCAACTCGTCCAACTGCTTCGGATCCAGCTCACCAGGAGCATCGAGCATCACGTCGCGGCCGCTGTTGTTCTTGGGAAAGGCGATGCAGTCGCGGATGCTGTCGAGGCCGGCCATGAGGCTGACGAAGCGGTCGAGGCCGAAAGCCAGGCCACCGTGGGGCGGTGCACCATACTTGAAGGCATTGATGAGGAATCCAAACTGAGCCATCGCCCGTTCGGGAGTGAAGCCCAGTATCTCGAACATCTTCTCCTGCAGCTTGCCGTCGTGGATACGCAGCGAACCGCCGCCCACCTCGACACCGTTGCACACGAAGTCGTAGGCCACGGCACGCACCTTCTCGGGTGCAGTGTCGAGCAGGGGGATGTCGTCGGCGTTGGGCAGGGTGAAGGGATGGTGTGTGGCCATGAGGCGCTGCTCCTCGTCGCTCCACTCAAAGAGCGGGAAGTCGACAATCCACAGACACACAAACTTGTCCTTGTCGCGCAGACCCAGGCGGTCGCCCATCTCCAGACGCAGTGTGCAGAGCTGGATGCGCGTCTTGTTGGCATTGTCGCCGCTGAGGATGAGCACCAGATCACCGTCCTTGGCGCCCATGGCCTCCTTCACCTGCTGCCACACCTCGGGCGTATAGAACTTGTCGATGCTCGACTTCACGGTGCCGTCCTGGTTAAACTTCACATAGACGAGGCCTTTGGCACCCACCTGCGGACGCTTCACGAAGTCGGTGAGTTGGTCGAGCTGCTTGCGGGTGTAGTCGGCACAGCCGGGCACGCAGATGCCACCGATGTAGTTGGCCTCGTTGAACACGGGGAACGTGCCGGTGCCCTTCAGCTGCGGCATCAGCTCCACGAACTCCATGCCGAAGCGCAGATCGGGCTTGTCGCTGCCGAAGCGCCGCATGGCCTCGTGCCACGTCATGCGCTGCAGCGGGGGCAGCTCGATGCCGCGCACCTCGCGGAACAGATGGCGGGCCAACGACTCGAACACCTCGAGGATGTCCTCCTGCTCCACAAACGACATCTCGCAGTCGATCTGCGTGAACTCCGGCTGGCGGTCGGCACGCAGGTCCTCGTCGCGGAAGCACTTGGCAATCTGGAAATAGCGGTCGAAGCCGCTCACCATGAGCAGCTGCTTCAGCGTCTGCGGACTCTGCGGCAGGGCGTAGAACTGTCCGGGGTTCATGCGGCTGGGCACCACGAAGTCGCGGGCGCCCTCGGGGGTGGAACCGATGAGGATGGGGGTCTCCACCTCGATGAACTGCCGCGAGTCGAGGAAGTTGCGGATGAGGATGGTCATGCGGTGGCGCAGCTCCAAGTTCTTGCGAACGGCCTGACGGCGAAGGTCCAGATAGCGGTATTTCATGCGGATGTCGTCGCCGCCGTCGGTATTGTCTTCAATGGTGAAGGGTGGTGTCTGGCTCTCGCTGAGCACATTCAGCTGCTTCACCACTATCTCGATGTCGCCTGTGGGCATCTTGGGGTTTTTCGACTCACGCTCGCGCACCTCTCCAGTGGCTTGCACGCACCACTCGCGTCCCAGACGGTTGGCCTGTGCAGTGAGGGCGGCGTTGTCGCTCTCGTCGAACACCAATTGTGTGATTCCATAGCGGTCGCGCAGGTCGACAAACGTCATGCCGCCCATCTTGCGCGTGCGCTGTACCCAACCGGCCAGCGTCACTTCGCTGCCGGCATCGGCGAGCCGCAGCTCGCCACATGTCTTGCTTCTATACATTATTTATATATTATAAAAGATTCTATGTCTGCATTACTCCTGCGACTCGATGTCGGGGTCCTCCATCCATTTGGCCGAGGGTTTCTGGCCCGCGTCAGACGATGTGGCAAGCAGATGATGGCGCTGCTGCAACAACATGATGCGAATGAGCGGCTTCTGATAAAGGTTTTTCTGTTGCATGGCTTTCTCTTTGGATTATTTGATGATTACTTTCTTTCCGCCCATGACATAGATGCCGGGCTTGGCATGACCTCGGACGGTGCGGCCCTGCAGGTCGTAAATCTGCTGTTGCTGATGCAGAGGTGTAATCTGCGGCAACATGATGTCGGTGGCCGCGCTGCCAATGGAGAGCGAGGCGAGGCTGAGCGAGCTGATGCTGATGGCCTCGAACCACCCACGGAAGGGGGCAACACTGCCTTCTTCCTGCCTCACGAATTTGCTGCCATCGTTGTTGAGCGTGTAGATGGCATCGGCGACCGTGGTGCCGGCCGTGCTTCCACAGAACATAAAGTAGTTGCCGCTGGCAGGGGTAACAACATCCTTCGTAGCGACGATGTCGACACCATCACTGGCACTGAACACCATGTCCTTACCTGTGAGCTGCCAATCAGGGCCCCAAGTGTCGCCCGGCACAGCAATCAGATAGGGAACATAAGCTTCCATGGCTTGAGGATAGCCGAAGTACACATGGCCGTTGGCATCACCCGTGAAGGTGCGCAGCCAGAAATGCCCGTCCTCGTCGGTGGCGCTGGGGAACCAGCTCTTCTCTTCGTCTGCGCCCTCAACCTTGATGCTTGAAGGGGCGAAAGGCAGCATGATGGTGTTCCACCCCTTGGTGCCACCAGCAGCGCGTTCGAAGTTGCGGGTGTAGCTGATGCTATTGGCAGTAAAGGAAATTGGGCTATAGAAGGGACATCCATCGACAAGGGCTATGTTTTCGGCAGTGGTACCTTTCACGACATTCAAGCCCTGTAGGTCTGTGGGCACATTGGCGTTCTCAGCCAACAGATAGAGGCAATTGGAGTTGGTGCTTGGCGTGATGTCGATGCCATTAAACGAGCTTATAGTACGCAGGTCGGCATAGCAGGCATTGCCAGCATCGATGGCGGTGGGAGCATCGCACAGGGTGGTTGCGCCATTGGGATAGCCCAAAATGTAGAAGCCGTTTTCAGCCACTTCGAGCGTGCCAATTTCATTATTATCGACCCCAATCAGAAGAGCAGTTTCAGTAGCGTTATTATACAAATAGGAGAGACGCACGCTATAGAGTTTGCCAGGTTTCAACCCGTCTCCAGCCACATCAATGGTAGTTGAACTCTCCTTCTCCACCACAAGCGGATACTGCGTTAAGCTGATGCTTTTCCAACTCCATTCTCCATTATCGGATTCAGCCCACTCACGCACCGAGCAGTTCAATCGCCCGGCATAGCTTTTAGTGGGAGAAGTGTTTGTCGCCGTCACAGTGGCGCGGAACGCATTGCCATAGAGCTGGCCGCTGGCGTTCAGATTGGTGATATTGGCAGAAAACTGTAGTGTGAGATTATTCGTGGCGTCGCTCTGGCCGATGGTTATGTTCTCCGAGCCGATTTCAACATTTGCATCGGTAGTTCTATTTTTTACGCGTACGGAAATCTTATCCTGGCCAGCCTGATCAGGCGTATAAACGAAGCGGACGTCAACTATCTGTCCAGCGGGAATGTCCACCATCTTTCCCATCCGGCATTTGTTGCCAACATAAAGATAGATGTTGTCGTGGTAGTCCGTAGTCCCACCTGTTACGCTGGCAATTACCTCCAATTCGTGCCCCACTTTAGGATTATCTTCGGCCACTTCGATAGTGGCACTTTTTGGTATGCCTCCTGTTCCACTGGCAAAGGGGGCATGGAGAGTCAAGGTATTGCCACTGACCGTAGCCTCGATTTGCTGTTGGACCCCGTCATAGCAGTCCTGCCAGTCGGTAGCACCGTGCAAACGGCCCATCACCTTAATAAAATAGGTACCATCGCCAAGGCCAGTAGCGGTATTACATGAGAACGTACGGCTATAGCCAACATTAAATTCTATAGGTGTACCTTCATTGTCAGTCTCATCAAGGGTGCACAGAAGATTGCCATCAGCATCTACCATTTGCACAGCCACGTCGAAGCTGTTGGTGTCGTAGTGATAGCTAAACACCGTATAGTAGAGGGAGATGGGGAAAGCGTCTGTAGCAGCCGTGCGGGTGACAGTCTGCGTGGCAGTGCTGCCATCGGCATCGAATTGCAAAGCATCAAGAAAGAGACGCAGTGGCGGAACAGCAACAGAGCCTTTGGGGCGTGGCACCACACCAATGACGGCATCTTGTGAGTAGCTGAAACCGTCGAGCGTCGAAGAACCTCCGAGACCCTGCTCGGCAGGATTGAGGGCCGACAGGCGGAAATAGCCGTCGCTGTCACCACTCCATCCCCAGTTTATGTGGAAATAGTCACCACTATCGTAGCCGTCGCACACAAACGAGTGACCGCCACCAACACTCCGCCCGCCAAACACCACGGGGCGATTGTTAGCCAACTCACCATACATCAAATCCACCCACTGCTGGTAGGTGTAGTGCTGACGCTGCACATAATCTGCATTATAGCCAAAATATTGCTTCAGCATCTCGCATACACTGACATTATAGGCCGCCGAGCTGAGGCTACCTTTCGAGTCAACCGAGTAATCCATACGCAGCGACGCACCACAATACTGCATCAGCAAAGCTACGGCATCGGCAGATTCGCCAGTGGCTGTCTTATCGTAGGTAGGAGCCATGGCGTTCCAATCAAAAATACCATAGGCTGCTGATAGCGCACCCACATCAATATGCTTTGTTTTGGTGGTGTAGCCAGGGATGTCAGCTGTTGGGTTTTCAGGATGTGTGTAAAAGTACATCACCTGCGCCATGGCGGTAGCCACGCAGCCCGTCACACCGCGCAAATCTGTTTCGATCATGGGGCACAGGGCATTGTAGGGTGCCCCTTGATCCCACCGCGACTGCAACAGGGGTGCCACGGGCTGACGCACGCTGGCGGCACGGCTGGCGGCCACATCCTGTTCGGCATACTCGGGATGGGCGTCGAGCCAAGCCATCTCGTCGGCATACTGTCCGAGCAGGTAGCGCAGACCGTCGGGGATGTCATCGGCATTGAACGAGCCACTGTCGGCATAGCCCAGGATAGCCGGTGTGCGGTCGTCGCCACTGACAACGACAAAACCACCCTCGTCCTGAAGGTTAAACACATAGTAAGCTTCAGCCGTGTTGCCCGCTCCATGAGTGGGTGCCCGCCTCACGTTGGAAGGGAGGTCGATGGTTTTTCCCCGCTGCTGCATGAATGCTATCGCACGCTGCAAGGCCTCGCCCTCGCTGAGGGGGGTAGCCAACGACGATACTGTACCGAGAATAACCAGCGCCAGCACGGCAACAAAGCGCGATGCCAAGTGGCAACAATAGTACTTATTCATATCATTTCTTTACGATTAGTTGTTTTCAGCCTACAAAAGTACAAAAAATTTTGATGGCTCACAAATATTTCATCAAAAAATAATATTTGCGCGGCCCTGTTGCGAAGAACCGCCTCCCATCTGCAGCATTTAGCCCGTCGTTTCTCTCGCCCCTCCGCCGCAGTGCCCGTCGCTTCTCCGACGGGGCAGCATTCCCCGCATGCGGCTCGTTGCTCCCCCACCCCAATTCCTGCCGCGTTTCAAGAAAATGGCGTTGACTTTATGCAAAATGGCGTTGACTTTTTAAAATTTGGAGCGCTCCAAATTTTGCCCTGTTGTATGCGCTTGATAGCTAACGAGATAAAAAATCAGAAAAAGTGCCGCCATTTTGCCTCCATTATCGCCAAAAATTCGTACCTTTGCAGCCAATTACACAAGCTCTCAATCATTGAAATAACGAAACATGAAGAAACCGTTTCTTTCATTAGCAATGTTGCTCATGGCCCTGACGGCTTGGGCACAGATGGCCGACCCCGTGCACTTCAGCTCGGAACTGAAGATGCTGGAGGGCAACGAGGCCGAAATCATCTTCACCGCCACCATCGACCCCGGCTGGCACGTCTACAGCACCGACATTGGCGACGACGGCCCCACCCGCGCCACCTTCCATGCCGACCGTCTGGAGGGCGCCGAACTGGTGGGACAGCTCAAGCCCCGTGGCAAGGTGAAGGAGGAATTTGACCCGATGTTCGAGATGTCGCTGCGCTTCTTCGAGCTGAAGGGAGCCTTCGTACAGAAGATTCGCTTCACCAAACCCAAATACGACATCAGCGGCTACCTGGAGTATGGCACCTGCAACGACCAGATGTGCATGCCCCCCTCCACCGTGGAGTTTAGCAAGAAGGGCGATGCCCCAAAAGCCCCGGAAACCACCCAAGCCCCCCCTTCAGCCCCCGAGGGGGCTACTATAGCTTCTACGCCCCAAGATTCCCAAATTGCCCAAGCCCCCGATAGCACAACTATAGAAGCCCCCTCGGGGGCAGTAGGGGGGGCTTCCGGGGCTTCGGGAGCTTCGGAGGCCTCGGAGGTCTCATTGGCTTCCGGGGCTTCTTGGCAACCCATCACCAACGAGCTGCAAGCCTTCGAGACAGCTGGCAACAACGACATCAACCTCTCGTGGTGGATGATCTTCCTCGAAGGACTGTTGGCTGGCTTCCTCGCCATCCTCACGCCCTGCGTATGGCCTATCATCCCCATGACCGTGAGCTTCTTCCTGAAGCGCAACAAGGACAGGAAGAAAGCCATCCGCGAGGCCATCACCTACGGACTGAGCATCGTGGTCATCTACGTGCTACTGGGACTGGTGGTGACGCTGCTCTTCGGTGCCTCGGCACTCAACGCCCTCAGCACCAATGCCATCTTCAACATCTTCTTCGCCCTGCTGCTCATCGTCTTTGCGGCCTCGTTCTTCGGAGCCTTCGAGCTGACGCTGCCTTCGTCGTGGACCAACAAGATCGACCAGAAGTCGGAGAACACCACGGGTCTGCTCTCCATCTTCCTCATGGCGTTCACGCTGGTGCTGGTCAGCTTCTCGTGCACGGGTCCCATCGTGGGCTTCCTGCTGGTGGCCGTTAGCACCCAGGGCAGCATCGTGGCCCCCACCATCGGCATGCTGGGCTTCGCCATCGCCCTGGCCATCCCGTTCACGCTGTTCGCCATGTTCCCCTCGCTGCTGAAGCAGGCACCGAAGTCGGGCGGATGGATGAACACCGTCAAGGTGGTGCTGGGATTCATCGAACTGGCCTTCGCCCTGAAATTCCTCTCGGTGGCCGACCTGGCCTACGGCTGGCATCTGCTCGACCGCGAGACGTTCCTCTGCCTGTGGATTGTGCTCTTCGCCCTGCTGGGAGCCTATCTGCTGGGCTGGCTGAAATTCCCCCACGACGACGACTCGCGCAAGACGAATGTGCCGCAGTTCTTCCTCGGATGGGTGTCGCTGGCCTTCGCCGTGTATATGGTGCCCGGCCTGTGGGGTGCCCCGCTGAAGGCCATCAGCGCCTTCTCGCCGCCCATGAACACACAGGATTTCAACCTCTACGACGGTGCCGTGGAGGCCAAGTACACCGACTACGACCTGGGCATGGCCGCAGCATGCGCCGAGGGCAAGCCCGTGATGGTTGACTTCACCGGCTTTGGCTGTGTGAACTGCCGCAAGATGGAAGCCGCCGTGTGGACCGACCCGACGGTGCGCGACCTCATACAACAGAAATACGTGCTCATCTCGCTCTACGTCGACGACAAGACTCCCCTACCCCAGCCCATCGAGGTGACCGACGTGGACGGCACCACACGCAAACTGCGCACCGTGGGCGACAAGTGGAGCTACCTGGAGCGAACCAAGATTGGTGCCAACACACAGCCCTTCTACGTGCTCCTCGACCCCGCTACGGGCAAACCCCTCAACGGGCTACGCTCCTACGACGAGGACATCGCACAGTACATCGAATTCCTGCAAAAGGGCCTGAAGAACTATCAGGCACAGCCAAAGGAATAGACTGCCGACAGGCATCACAACAAGCCGGGGCGCAACAGGATCAGCCTCCTGTTGCGCCCCGGCTTGTAAGCAATTATTAAAAAAAATGATTATCCACATTCTGCCGTAAGTGACCTTGAAAGGGAGCCATTCACCACGTTATTCAATAACCGTAGGGGCGAACCCCCAAGTCCACCCGCAAACGGCTTGACCCACGCGGACGGACTTGGGGGGCCGTCCCTACGGTTCGAATACAGTTTTTGAAAGACGCGAAGCGCAATCTGTGCCAGCGGTCATGGATGATGCCTGTATTATTCATTCCCAGTGTTATCTACCGCAGGGCGGTCTTTTAAAAACCAAATAAAACCAACAAAAACATGTTTTATTTGGTTTTATTTGGTTTTAGTAGATTTGATTACAATCAAATCGTGTTTATTTGAAAGACGCGAAGCGTAATCTATGGGGTGCATTCAGGAGCGGCGGCGCACTTCAAACAGGGAACGGGAGGCACCGCCGAGGGAAAAGGGGCGTGCTTTTTAGGTTGGCAGCGGGCGGGGACATGATTGGCAGCGGCCGCTGCCAATGATGGCAGCGAACGCCGCCAATGATGGCAGTTAGATGTGTTGGTGCACCATCTCCGAGCGTCATAACTATCGACCGAACTCCTCATCTCCTCATCTCCCCTAAAATCACTTCACCAACACCTTGCGACCTCCCATGATGTTCAGTCCGTGACGAGGCTGGCCAAGACGGCGCCCCTGTAGGTCGTAGGCACGTTGAACGTTGAACGTTGAACGTTGAGCGTCGTTAATGGCGGTCTCGGCCTGATAGTCGATGTTCGTCAGCGTCACCGAGGCGACCGGCCCCGTGGTGATGTTGAACACGAAGGTGGCCACGGCATAGTGGTTGTCGGTGGTGCGATAGCGTAGCGCCTGACGGATGGTGTACTTCGAGCCGTTGCCGCATCGGCCAGGATACTGACCCAAGCTGAAGGTGAGCGAAGAGGGGTCGAACTCGGAGAAGACATAACCCGAGCCCCAGTCGCTCACGTTACCAGCGGCATTGAACCAGTGGCCATAGCCGTTGGCCGTGGAGGTTCTCTGCACCAGTGAGCCGTCGGGCTTACAGGCATAGAACATGATGCGCCCGGCCGAGGGGCCACTGCTGCTGTAAGTCTGCATCTTGGCGGCAATGTCAGTAGGCTGCAACTGCAAGGCGGTGCCCAACGTGGCTGCGGCGCGCCCACTGACACCAACGTTGGTGCCTGTATATGCATCGGAAGAGAGGGGGAAGGTGACATCGTAGGTCAGTGTGACATTGCTCACCTCGCGCCCGTCGAGGGTGGCACCAGCATACACCGTGGCAGAGCCGCCGATGTCGGTGCCCTCCAGACTGAAGCGGTAGGGCCACATGTCGTCATCGGCGAGCGAGTCGTCCCAGCGATGGATGATATAGGTCTTCAGCGCCGGCGACACCACGAGCCACAGACGGCTGACACCCTCGGGCACGGTGAACGCCACATCCTCGGTCTTGATGGCCTGCCCCTGGCAGTAGACGCTGTCCTCGGAGAAATACTGGCGCGAGCCATCCTTCATCAGGGCTACATAGCCCAGACGGAAGCCGCGCGCCGAGCGCGACACGGCATTGTAGATGCGCTGCGGGGCTTTCACGAAGCGCGAGTCGCCATTGAGATATTCGCCGGGGTCGGCATCCAGCAGCTTGTCGCCCACACGCAGGGCGGTGAAATGGGTGGTGACATCGGTGCCAGCAGCGGGCACCTGCAGGGGGATGACATTGAAGCCCGACCCCTGCGGACAGCTGGCCAGCGCCACCTGATACTCGCCGTCGTCGGTGAGCACGCAGCGATAGTTGAAGTCGCCGATGTAGTTGTTGCGGTAGGGCTTGCACACGTCGAGGTCCCACGTCACCAGTCGGCAAGCGTAGTCGAAGTAGAGCTTGAAGAGGTCGCGAACCGACAGGCTCTTCAGCTTCCTCAGCGCCTCGTTGAAGTCGCTGCCGCGACCTCGGCTCTGCCCCGTCATGGGGGTGTTCCACACCTGCGCCACCGTGGTGATGTCGTTGTAGTATTGGCACAGATAGTAGTGGAACCAATAGCTCTGGTAGCGATGCCACTCGTGAGAATAAGCATAGTTGTGTGAGTTGCGGAAGATGCCGATGCTCTGGTCGTACATCAGGCTGGGATAGCTCTGCAGCGACTGCCACTGTGCCGTCTGCTCCCAGATGGCCTGGCCACTGCCGCAAGCCAGGTGGAAGCCGGTGTTGTCGGTGTCGGAGTCGCGATGGCCACCGTGCTCGGCGAAGCACATATAGTGGAACGAATGGCCCACCTCGTGCGCCACCGACTGTCCCACAGGCTTGCAGGTGGCCGAATTGAGCCACAGCGCCGACACCTGGAAGTCGTAGCCGCCGCCATAGCAGGCCCAGTCGCCAGGCTGCGAATAGTTCATCAGCACCATCACCTTATACTTCGAGAGGTTCGACGTGACAGGGTCGACAAATCCCAGCTTGTTGATTTCCAAGTCGAAGAACGACTCGCACTTCTGCAGCAGGTCGGGGATGTCGACGTAGTTCCAGTCGTTCTTTGGCAGCTGGTTGGGGGCCACCTTGTAGTACTTGTCCCAAAAGATGATGACGTTGTCGCTCTCCACCGAGCGCGTCTTCGACCAGGTGTAGCGCCCATCGGGGTCGCTCTCCTTGTAGAGCAGCGAGTCGCTGGGCCACGGGTTCCGCCACTCGTTGGGGATGTAAACCGTCTTCTGCGCAGCTGCGCTGCTAATGAATAATGAAAAAAGGATAAAGAAGACCGACGCTGTTACCTGCCATCTGCTCTTTTCACTGTTCGTTGCTTTCATTGTTCCTTGATGTTTTTATTGATGAAATGATGATTCTGACAATCTCGTCAACATCTCACTTGAGAGATTTATAGAGAGGCTCTTCCAAATATTTTCATTGTTCATTATTCATTAGGCCTTTGGCCTTCAGCCGAAGGCCGCTTCCCCCACCACCATCCAGACCTAATTGTGAAGCGCACCTCCACGTTTACTTTCAGCAGCGTGCCCTGATGGGGATATTGTATCTGCATGGTGACGGTGTGGCTGTCGTCCCAACAGTTGTCGGGGTGCACACCGCAATACCAGTTCCACAGGTCTTCCTTCACCTCGATGTAGACATGGCCATGCCCCCAGTCCTGCGGCTCGCCGTCTTCGTTAAACCATCCACCATAGACGCCATTGGTATTGTTGGGTCCTTCGCTGCCGTCGTTATAGAGGGGCACCATGGTGACATTCGCGTCGTTGAGCTGTTGGCTGTCAAGCCCCATCAGGTCGAGCACCTGTTGGCGGTCTACGTTCACCATCACGTTCTGGTTGTAGCCCTGGCTCCGCTGCATGGTGACGCTGACGGGCAGCGTACCGCAGAGCCGACTGCCACTGACGGTGGTGGTGTCGGGCATGGGGATATTCTCAATGAGATCTGTCATGAAACTGGCCCGATGCGTCAACCAGGCGTGCATCTTCTGCACCTCGGTGTTGAAGCTCTTGTCCCAGATGGGCCAGCGCTGGGCCTCGCGACTCATGGCACCCTTACGCAGATTGGCCACATACCGCTGACATTCGCTCCAGCCGTGGGCGACGATGCTGTCCTTCACCGCGGCCCACTGCGCCTTGTACTGCTCCACAAACTCAGGACAGCCAAAGAGGTCGGTAAAGAACTGCGGTACATAGTTGTAGTTGCCGTTGCGCCTCAGCGGGTTGCTGCCCATCACCGTCTCGGTGTAGTCGGCAAAAAAGTTATGGCCCGTCATCATCTGCCCCCAATCGAAGTCGTAGCCGGCATCGAAATCCCAAAGCGGGCCCATCACCCAAGGGCCATCGCCGTCCTTATGGAGATAGATGGAACGGGGGGCCGACAGCTCCACGTTGTAGATGAACTCCTGCAACTGCAGATACTTGATGAACGAGGGGATGTCGAGCAACTGCTTCACCTGGGCATAGTCTTTCGCCTTGATGGCCTGCTCCAGCTGGGCGAAGACGGTGCGCACCGAGTCGACGGTGTTCGCCGTGGCATATTCGTCCTTGGGGTACTTAACGGCAGCGGGCATGCGATACACCTTGGTCCAGAAATTGTCGTCGGCCTCAGGACTCTCGTTGGGACCGTCGTCAACATCGAGTGTCAGCAGGATGCCACGCTCGTCGCTCACGTCCACACGGTTCTTGCCCTGCTGCACCTGCTCGGTAAGCTGGTAGACACCGCGATAGTCGCCATTGACAAAAACCTCCACGTAGCGCGTATGGTTGGTAAACGGCAAGCCCAACCACTGTCCCGTCTCGAAGACAAAAGTGTTCATCAGGTCGGTCACGTCGCGATAGTTGGCCAGCAGCACCCAGTGCTTCGCCTTCGGCAGGCCCAACAGCTTGTGCTTCTCGTTCAGCTTCAGGCGCAGCGGCTTCTTGTCGTACCAGAGGAACGAGCTGTTGCCACGGCCACGAATCTGCGCGCTCGCCGAGTAGTTGGAGAAAGAACCGCAGCCGTTCACATTGATAAAGCAGTCCTTGTATTCCTCTTTCGAGGTGATGTCGAGCCCGTCGTTGGTGGTGATGAAGAGCTGGAACACCCGATAATGGTCCTTCGTCTCCTCCTCGGGGTCGTCCTCAATGGTCAGGCTGTCAATCTGCTCCAGTTCAAAGGGCACCACGGCACCGCCCGTCGTATACAGCAGCAGACGGTCTTGCTGGCCACCCACCTCCATCTGTCGTATGCTGTCGGCAGTCACGGGGATGTCCCACTTACCGTCGGCCACACTGGTATGCACGTGCAATCGCTGCTGGGCATTAGCCATAGAGGTGCACAAAAGCAGGGCCACCACCAGAACGTACTTAGCGAAATAAAATCTACTGGTCATCGTTAGCGTTAATTATGGAGTGCAAAGTTAACACTCTTTTTGCAATTAAGACAAGAAAAGAAGGAAAAAATGGAATCCGAGGGCCAACTTTTATGTAAAAAGAAAAAAAACAGCGAAAAATTTGGTGGATTCGCAAAAAAGCACTACCTTTGCACCCGCGTTTTGACAGACACCCCCGCAGGAGAGCGGAACGAGGAGTCGAGGATTGGCGCCTGTGGCGGAATTGGTAGACGCGCCAGACTTAGGATCTGGTTTCTCACGAAGTGCAGGTTCGAGTCCTGTCAGGCGCACTAAACAACAGACGTTATACATCAAGCAAAAACGAAGTCGGCATAGCTCAGCTGGTTAGAGTATCACCTTGACATGGTGGGGGTCCTTGGTTCGAGTCCAAGTGTCGACACATAGATTAAGTGGCTGATTTTCAGTCACTTTTCTTTTTCTCCTTAATCTCGACGTTGAATTTTGCTACACTTTTGCTACATTTTTGGTTTGGCGGTTTCAAAAAAAATGACTACCTTTGCATCGGTTTTTTAGCAATAATTCAACTATGGCAAAATTAAAATTTTTTATCAGGAGTAAGCAGTCTTCGGGGAGCTCTAGTCTCCATGTGCGTATTAATCGCCCAGCTTTGGGCATATCGTGGTGGGTTAACACTAACATCATTGTTGACGTGGCAGCATGGACGAAAGCCCAGGTGAGCGCAAAGGCATTGGCCAGGTACTACGACACGGACGAAGGAAAGGAGGTGCAGGAACTGACAAGCGCAGTTGACGATGTGATAAAGAGCCTCTTAGCCCAGAAGGTACTCACCTGCAACGAGGACAAATGCAAGCTGGAAACGGCGATAAGCAATGTTGTCAACGCCAAGGGCATCAAGGCAAAGGAGGAGGCTGAGCGACGCAAGGCCGAGGCGAGGAAGGCCAAGGCCGAGGAGGAGCGCAAAAGGCTGTGCGTGGTGGCAAACTACTACGATGACTTTATGAGGCGAATAACGTGCGGAGAACTGCGACAGGGCAGGGATGCGGCAAAGTATAGGGCAGCAAGTGTGCAGGTGTGGCAGACCTTCGGCCTGCACCTGCGGGGGTATCTGAGCAAGCGACACTGCAAGGGCATAACCTTCGCGGAGATAAACAAGAGCTTCGCCGATGGCTTTACGAATTATCTGGAAGGGCTGGGGTTGATGCTCTCGACGAGGAACACGCAGGTGAATTGTTTCAGGCGGTTGTGCGGCAGCGCGGCAGAGGATGAGTATAACACAAACCTGATAAGCCTCAAGGTGTGGCACAGCCATGAGGAAAGGGACAGCGACAAGCGTGCAGAGATCGCCATGAGTGACGAGGAAATTGACAAGCTCTACAACATGAAGCTGGAGGGACAGCAGGAACAGGTGCGCGACATGTGGTGTCTGGGCTACTTCTGCGCGCAGCGTGTGAGCGACTTCAGCAGGTTGACAAAAGACAACTTCAAGCGGACGGCCAACGGCATCGACGTGATAACACTGAGGCAGCAAAAGACAGGCAGGGAGCTGGTGATACCAATATTAGATAGCCGCGTGTTTGCACTGGGGCAGAAATACAACTTTATCTTCCCGAAGGTGAACAGGGAATTGTTGAACCGACTGATTAAGGTGGTGGGCAAGGAACTAAGCAAAGATGTGCCGTCACTTCGGGAGTGGTGCAGGACGGTGCTGACCGTGAAAGAGAAACGAAAAGAGGAATCGTTCGTTGAGATGACGCGGCGCGTGGAGGCCGGCGGGAAGCTGACCGGCGAGGAAGCGAAGAGGTACAGGCGGATGCGCGAGTATGCGATGGAGCACGAGAGCGGCGAAGGGATGCTGTACCGACGCGACAGCAGCGGGGTAGTGATACGCCAGCGGTGGGAGTTGATTACTTGCCACACCTCGCGCCGTTCGGCGGTGACGGGCATGTACGACAGTGGCCTGTTCGACATGCGCGACATCATGTCGGTGTCTGGGCACTCGACCCTGCGGAACGCCGAGCGATACATACGCCGTGACATCGTGAAGCAAGCGGAGAGCGTGGCAGCGAAAGCGAAGGCCAAGCAGGTGAAGATGAAGAGAAAGGAGGCGTGACATGTTCGATGAGACGCACGAATTTGCAAAAGACACTCGTTTCCTGACTACCATCATCCTCAAACGGATGTTCTATGATGATAAAGTGATTCATCGGCAGGTGATGGAAAGGTACTCTGGTTATTGGCGAGTTAATGTAAACGACCTGCCAAACGAGGTGAACAGCTCGCCCATGCAGACGTGTTTCGATGATTACAAAATTTTACTGAACAGCATCGACCTGCCCAACATAGACACATGGGGGATGGGGCGTTATATAAGAGAACACCTGTCTACTGACCCGCAGCTGGTGGATGATGCGGTAAGTATCTTGGAGGGATGCGTGGAGCAATGCGGGCTACTAAGAAACGCCGTCGCGGACTTGATGAAAACGTATGGCCTTGTCGATAACCACCCCAAGGCGGGGTTTCTCCAGCCTCTATACATGGATGCGGTGGGAAAGAAGAGCGCAGGAAGTAGTCAGTCAGAAGAAGTGATTGAGGACACTCCTGGAGTGTGGGAGCTGTCAACTGACGGCACACGGTTCTCCTTGCGCAACCTTGACTATCGCAGCCTCTACGACCTGCTGACCGACGGGGAGCTGGGAATCATGAGCAGCGAGATAACCTTCGGCTACTTTGTCGGGGTGGCGCAGCGGGCGCAATGGGGGGAGATATATAAACACGCAGGGACAAAGAAAGCGAAGTGCAGGATGGTGGTTACAAAACTGGCAGCGCACACGACAAGCGAAGCTCTCAGGAAGGCCTACATAGTAACGGCAGCGGCAGATATGGGGCTGGAGGAGAGAAATTTGGGAAAGTACAATGTGTTAAGTAGCGACAAATTTAAAGAAGAATTGGAAAAAATCGTTTAGTTGCCACAAGTTGCCACAAGTTGCCACAACCATATTTAGATATAACCCGTTGAGTTTTAATAACTTGGCGGGTCAATTTTTTTGTCAATGCCACAAGTTGCCACAATTCAGCAGCGTTAAAAAATCGCTATCTTTGCAGCGTGATTCCTAAGGTGGGATGAAGACGGCAAGCTCCACCTGCGGAATGGGGCAAGGTTCTGCTAGTTCTTGCCGACCTGCAGAGCAGCCCAAACCATCTAAAAAAGAATAAGATGGAATCAATTACGACACTGGTAGCAGGAATTCTGCCGATTATTGAGACGTGGCTTCGTCAAACAATTCGTGACGAAATGGAGAAGACTTTGGAGGCCGATAGGGCAAAAGCGAAACCAGCGCGGACATACACCCGCCAAGAGCTGGCAAAGCTGGCGAACCTCAGTCTGCCAACCTTGTGGCAGAGGGTGAGAGAAGGAAAGCTCCACCCGATAAAGAATGGCCGCAGGGTGGTATTTACCGAGCAGGAGGTTAAACGATTTCTAGAAATGGAGGGCTGAACTATGATGCAAAAAAGGATGACCGAAGCCACCCCAAACGACACGCCAAAGGTACAACATTTTTCCGAGTCTGCACAAAAATTGCAGAAAAAAATCGAGGAGGGCTTGGGAAATTTACCTAATAGCGAGCAGAACCCACTCGACGTGATTGCGGATAAACTCCTCTACGATAGCCAAGCCGCAGCCGAGGCCGGAGAGGAGGCACGGGATGTATGGAAAAAGTACATCTTTGACTTCAGCAACCGTGACGTTGCTATGCCTGAGTACCTTCTCAGCATTAATGGCGTGGGCATGTTCGCACGACGGAGCTTGACGTGCATCACTGGACGGGCAGGGCAGGGCAAAAGCCATGCCCTAATACCCATCGTTGCGGCACAGCTGAAACAGCATGAACTCTTGGGTGTCACACTTTTGCGGCCGATCAATCGGATTCTCTGGCACGACACCGAACAGGAACCCTGGGCTGTCAGCGAGAAGGCCAACCGCTTGTTGAGGCTGATGGGCTTACCCGATTTCTCGCCGACTCCCAAAAAGCTGACGATGCTCACCACACGCCAAGCTGCAAGCAACAAGGAACGTCTGGAGGTGACAAATACAGCAATCAGGGGCTTAGACCCTGACGTGGTGATAATTGACGGAATCACAGACCTTGTGCAACATATCGAAGACCCCGACGAAGCACAGCAACTGGTCGCGAACCTGCTGAAGATGATAGACGAGCGTGGCATCACCCTGTTTGTTGTGATACACCAAAACGAGAGCGGTGAGAGCAGCAAACTACGCGCCTTCATAGGCAGCGAGCTGATGCGCAAGGCAAGCAACATCTTACAGGTCAGCGTGAAGGAAGGATGCTTCGAGATAGAGCAGACCAAAAGCAGGGGCGTGCCAATGCCTAAATACCGCATTCGGATAGACTCAGACGGCAACCTCACGCAGAGCATGGCCCAATCCCCGCAGACCGAGGAAGGCAGACTTGCAGACATCATGGGCAAGGTGATAGTCAGGCGAAATGGCACCTTTGACAGCAAAAAGCAGATATATACATATATTGTCGCACATACAGGAGGGAGTGAAGCAAAAGCCAAGAATCTGTTTGAAACGGCAGAGGCTTTGAAAGTGGTTCATGTTGACTACGACGGGCATAAGTACAAACTCACCCTTACTGCGGGTAATTCGGGTACTAACAATTTTGCGGTTGGGGGGTGAAAAGTGTACCCCCCTTTAGGGGGGGTACAACCCTTTTTCCCCCGCATGAGCATTTTTCAAAATCAGCAAGAGTAAATCTGCCAAAAATATGAAAAAATTCACATACGACCAGAACGGCCACCCCTACCACCTGCACGGAGCAAAACACACCTGCCCATCGTGTGGCAGGAACACCCTGCAACTTTACATCGGCATGGACAGCGGCGAACCAATCAACGACCAAGTTGGCAAATGCGACCGCAAATACAACTGCGCCTACGACTACAAGCCCAAGGCATACTTTGCCGACCACCCCGACGAGCTGCCACCTGCCAAAGACGGAAGGAGATACCCACGCCCTGCCCAGGAGTCCAAGAAACCCCTTGTAACGATTCCGAAGGAGTATGTGTTAAAATCCATCATCCCATCCGCGAAAAAAGGCATGTGCAGCTTTACGGACATCCTGCTGCAGATGTTCCAGCCCGCCGACGTGCAGCGGGTGATAAACACCTACTACCTTGGGCGCGACAGGTACGGAGCTACTGTTTTTTGGCAGCTCGACGAGAGGGGGATGGTACGCGAGGGCAAGGTGATGATGTACAACGCGCAGACGGGTAGCCGCAACAAAGAATCATGGGCTACAGGTGAAAGTTACTGGGCGTTCTCCACATTACAAGCGCGTGGCATACTGCCCAAGGCCGCCAGCTCTACAAAGTGTATGTTCGGGCAGCACCTTCTTAGAAATGTAAACAAAACGACCAACGTAATGATTACCGAGTCCGAGAAGAACTGCATCTTTGGCAGCTTGGCTTTTCCAAAGTTCACATGGCTGGCCGTAGGTAGCAGCCAAGACATAGGCAAGCTGTGGAAAGTGAAAGATACTTTGGCGAAATGCCGCAGTGTCGTAGTCGTTCCAGATGCCGATGCTATCCCCGACTGGCGGGAGAAAGTTAAAGAGCTGAACCTGCCTAATATGAAGGTATCAAACCTTTGTGCCGGCCACGCTGGCGGGTGGGACATTGCCGACATGATACGCGACATCTACCTCAGAACCCCGCAGCGTTTCACGGCTGCGCCATCGCCCACGCCTGCCCCCGCACCATCACCATCACCAGCTCCTTCGCCCACGCCTTCATCTGCACCGTCATCAACGCCAGCAGCATCGGCCACCACGGCAACAGGAACGCCAGCCACGGCAGCAGCATCGACCACACCAGCCGAGCCGCGCGTTCGGTACGTCTCGCTTTTTCCTCAACCGTACCATGACATTCTCAGCGAACTGGACGAGGAGCAATTCAATGCGATATTCAGCCCCGCAGCCGTAGCAAAGGCGATGAGCATGGAGTGCCCGTTTTAGAGTGTTAGCCCAAGAATTTCAAAAAGTTATGAGAACAAAGCAAACCACCATCGAACAACAGTTAGCATTATTGGCCAGCACGCTCCAAAAGCCACCAGAACGGGTCACAATCGTCTTAAATGCAAAGGGTGGGCAATCATCCACCTCGACACAGGAAAAGCCGCTACAGGGCGTTATGTGACGTTTGCGCACGCTTTCCCTCATACCCCCTGCTATCATCCCCCCTCGATGGCAGGGGAGTTGTTTTTAGGTTTGTGTCAATTTAATCCTGTATGTGTTTTTGTATCAATTTAATCTTAAAATTGCAATCCCGACTTGACAAAAACGACATCATGTTTTGTGTCTGTTTAATACAAAGGAATAAAATGATACGAGACGGAATGTTTTCCAATTTCTTTACACGGCCATTCGTCTTTTATTCCTACTTTTGCAATGAAATAATCAATCGCCAAAACAATATGAAGAATCAAACCAAAAACACCTGTGTTATCTATGCCCGCGTCAGTTCAGAAGATGGCCGTCAGGACTACTCGCGACAACTCAACGAACTCACGCAGTACGCCAACGCCAACGGTCTTGAAATAATAGGCACATTCGCCGAGAAGATTTCAGGCTCCAAGAAGAACTCCGAGCGAAAGTCTTTGGAGGATGCCCTAAGTCTGGCCATTGAAGCAAAAGCCACGCTCCTTCTTTCCGAGTACACCCGAATAGGACGTGATGCCAACGAAACCCTAAAGACCATCATCCGACTCCGCGAGACCAAAACCAACGCCTATTTCTTGAAAGAGAACCTGTGCCTCTTCAACGACGACGGCACGGAAAACCAGTACCTGCTAATCATGGCCAGCGTCCTCTCAACGTTCGCCGAGGACGAGAAACAACGCATCTTGTATCGTCTTAGGAGCGGCTACGCGGCCTATCGAGAAAAAGGCGGTCATGTCGGCAGAAGAAGCAAAGAGGAAGACGGATGGACGAAGGATAAAAAGACCTATGAACGCGCCTACAAGGAGTTAATCCAGAAGTTGAAAGAACGCAAACGCCACCTTCAGGCGGGACTCCGTGACCAACGCGACAACCTCCGAGCCATAGCAGAAGATTACAATGTATCAGTAAACACCGTGCAGACCATCCGTCGATTGTTCAGTCTTTAGACTCACGCTCACAGCCCAACCCGTCGTCAGGGCATCCACAGCCACCTGCATGAAAAGCCCCGCCTACCATAGCCGATAGACGGGGCTTTCTTCATTGTTGTTTCCGACAGTCGACGAATTTTTCATCATCCAGCAGGTCGAAGATTCTCAGCACATAACCCAGCTCGCGAGGTGAAATCTCGTAATCGTTACCCACATTTGCAAGTAGTTCTACCAGTAGTTTTCTCACTCGCTCCATGTCTGAGCGAAATCCTTCCTCGTCCCAATAGGAGCAGGAAAGGTCAATTGATGTTTCGTAGGCCATAACTCACACATGTTGTTCCGTAACAACCGCTCCCTTCAGCCGCTCCAAAACTTGAAGGCAATAGCCTAATTCGCTGATGTCTGTACTGTACTCGCCTTGCAAATTCGCCATCATGTCAACGAAAACTCGCCAAAGCAAATCGATGTCAGCATCGAAACTCACTTTGTTGACGTAGCCGCCGACTACCAAACTGATTGTGTCCTGGTACTCCATAACTCTAAAAGATTAATTGTTAAACAAAATACATATCGCGGCAAAGGTACGGATAATTGTTGTAGTTCTACAGTATTCAAAGCATTTATTCATGCGCGAAAGACACAGCAGGTTCACATATCATATATTTATCCAAACGACTGGATGGCAGGTAGTTAAGCAGCGAGATATGGGGGTAACCCCCCTTTTGTGAAGACTAAAGACTGGCTGTGACCTTCCCTCGGAATTTTTTGATTTTTTTCATTCACCCTACAACCGAAAGATGCCCCGTGCAGGTTTGGCTCACGTCCAAAAAAAAGTTTTTTCGTTTTGTCAAGATTTTTCGAAAATTCCTTTGCGGTTTGTAAATATTTTTGTATTTTTGCACCAAAAACAGGATAACACATATGAATGTACCATCAAGAGTTATCATCCAGCAGCTCCGTGAGCAGCACATATCCGAGCTGCGCCTTGGCATCAAGGCCATTCAGGCCGCTGTGCTGGCTCTTCGCTCCATCAGCGATTTCAACGTGCCTAGCAGCGCAGACCCCGCAGCGTGGCAACGTGCCCTCGACCAAGCCACCGAGAGGCGTGAAGCTGCCCGCCGTGCCGTCAATGAAAGCCTCGTCCTCACGGGCGAACAGAAGGCCGAGAGCCTGAAGGGA
>CADASP010000029.1 GCA_902790625.1 uncultured Prevotellaceae bacterium
TCGCCCTGAAAGGGCAAAAGCCCTATCTCGTCCATTATGCTTTTGCCCTTACAGGGCGTAGGCTGCGTACCACATCAACCCAGGGCGATGCCCTGGGCTAGGAGTTTATTGGCCCTTCAGGCCGTCTTTGCAGAACTTGCGAAAGTTGAATAAATGTTATTCGTCCTTCCCCGTGATGCTGTCCACGGCCTCACGGGCTTGGTCGTTCAGGTTCACGTTGCGCGTCACCTTCGCATCGATGGTGCCGGCGCGCATGATGTCGGCCATGTCCACGCCGGTGGCACTCTTCAGCACGTCGAAAGCCTGCTTGATGGCGATGGGCACATTGCCGCTCATGGCCGAGATGCCCTGTCCGTCGCCACTGCTGTAGATGTTCACGTCCTTGATGGCGCTGATAGGCTTAGCCACGTTCTCCACCACCTGCGGCAGCACCTCGATCATCATCTGCACCACGGCGGCGTTGTTATACTTCTTGTAAGCCTCGGCCTTCTTGTCCATAGCCAGGGCCTCGGCCTCTCCCTTCTTCTGTATGGCGTAAGCCTCGGCCTCACCTTTGGCTTTGATACCAATGGCCTCCTGCTCCAGACGGTAGCGCACGGCATCCGACTCGGCGTTCTGTGCCAGGGCGCGCTGCTCGGCCTCGTACTTCTGTGCCTCAGCATTGCGCTTGCGCTGCTCCAGGTCGGCGGCGGCGTCCTTCTCCACCTTATACTTGTCGGCATCGGCCTTCTTCTCGATTTCGGCGGCCAACTGGTTCTGCTTGATTTCAATCTGCTCCTTCGAGAGAATCTGCTCACGCTTGGTCTTCTCAATCTCGGCCTCCACGGTCTTGATGTTGATGGTCTTCTGCTGCTCCTGCTGCTGTATGGCGTAGGCGGCGTCGGCATCGGCCTGTGCGGTGTCGGCCTCGCGCTTCAGGGCAGCGCGCTTCAGTGCCAGGTCGTTGTTCTTCACGGCGATGGCGGTGTCGGCATCCACGCGGGCGTCGTTGGCGTCCTTGTCGGCCTTGCTCACCTCAATCTTCACGTCGCGCTCGGCCACGGCACGGTTGATGGCGGCATCCTTCTTGATTTTAGCCGTGTTGTCGGCACCCAGGTCCTTGATAAGTCCCTCGCGGTCGGTGACGTTCTGGATGTTGCACGAGATGATTTCGATACCCAGCTTGGCCATGTCGGGCTGTGCCTTCTGCATCACCTGGTCGGAGAATCCGTCGCGGTCGGTGTTGAGCGAGCGCAGGTCGAGCGTACCGATGATTTCGCGCATATTACCCTGCAACGAGTCCTGCAACTGCTCGGCAATCTCGTTAGGGGCCATGTTCAGGAAGTTCTTCGCGGCCAGACGGGTACCCTCGTTGTTGGGTGTGACGCGAATCTTGGCCACGGCATCCACGTCGACGTTGATGAAGTCGTTGGTGGGCACGCTCTCCTCGGTCTTGATGTCAACGGTGATTTGTCCGAGGTACACCTTGTCGAGGCGCTCCAAGAAGGGGATGCGGAATCCACCTTTGCCGATGAGCACGCGGGGCTGCGTCGACAGTCCGCTGATGATGAAGGCGAACGAGGGGGGCGCTTTTACGTAAGAGATAAAGATGAAAAACGCGAGTACTATCACTCCGATAGCAATCCACAGGTACATAGGTTCGATATCCATAGCTGTTTAGTATTAAAATGGTTTGAGAGAGCAAATGTAGGAAGAAAAGGCTTAACGGCCAAACACTCGCATGTATTTTTACACATTATTAACGCATGGGAAACTCGTGGCTTTCACAACGAATTATACGAATTAAACGAATTTCATGCGGCTCGTTGACTTCTTGCAATGCCATGTTTTAGATTACAATTCGTTTAATTCGTCAAATTCGTCGTCTTAAAAGCGTAGGATTGAGTTGTTACAACTTCAGTTCGAAGGGCGAAAGCGGCAGTCCGTCGAGGCTGTAGGCATCAGCGCCGAGTGGGTTGTCTTTCCAAGCGTAGCGCAGGGCGGTGGGAGAACCGTTGGCCATGCCCGCAGGAACGGTCACCCTGATGATGTTGCCCTGTGCTGAGGCATCTGCGTTGTGGAAACGGCCGCCGCCGTCTGCCAGCTCGAAATATTTCAGCGTGCCGGGGCGCAGGGGCTGGTCGAGCGTGAGCACCACCGTGCCGTCTTTCACTTCGTGGGCGACCACCCGTGGGAAGAGGTTCACCTTCTTTCCAAACACCAGCCGGTCGAAGCAGAGACCGATGCGCTCAGCCACCTCTTTCTTGCGCAGCGGGTGGATATCGACGGTCTCACCCAGGTCGATGTTCACCACGCTCTCGGCGTAGGGGTCGGCGTCGGCCACAGTGCGCTGAGCCTCACGCACCACGCTCCATCCTGTGTTCTGGGGTTGTGGCACGCATTCCATGTAGTTGGCTAACTGCACAATGACGAAGGGCAGGTAGGGCTGGCCGAAGCGCTTGCGCCAGTTCTGCATCAGCATTCGCAGCATCGGGGCGTAGTTGCGGGCATCGGCCCCAGTGTTCGACTCGCCCTGATACCACACCACGCCGGCCAGCGCCATGGGAGCCAGCGGGTGGAGCACGGCATTATAGAGCGTGGTGGGCATGTTTTGCAAGGAAACATCGCTGCTGGGGCACGAGGGCATGTTGGCACCAGCATGGCGCTTCCACTTGGTGCTCAGCGGCACCACATCGACTGGCATGGGGTTCAGACTGAAACGGTCGTCGCCGAAGGCCAGACAGTAGGGCTTCTCCTTGATGAAGTGCACGGTGCCGTATTTGTTGATGAAGCGCACGGTGATGACGTTGTCGCCCTCGCGCAGCAGCCCTTCTGGTATGTCATAGCGGCGCGGTGGGTACTGGTAGCCCGTGGTGCCCACCTGCCGACCGTTGACGTAGGTGACATCCGAATCGAACAGCGTCCCCAAGAGCAGACGAGCGGGTTTGCCAGCGTGCACCTTGTCGATGTTGACGTGCTGGCGCAGCCAAATGCTGCCAATGATGCCTCGACCGCCATTTTTTGCCCATTCCATCGAGTATTGGTCAACTTCCTGCCAATTGGAATCGTCGTAGCCAAGTGCGGTGAAATCGTCTTTTTTGCCAGGGTCTTTCTCGTCGAGGATGCGGCTCCATTGCTGGTTCATCAGCATGTTGGCCCTGCTTTGGGTGCGCACGTATTCATCGTTCTGATATAGGCGGGTTTTCTCGATGAGTTCGGAGAAATCCGCTTGCAAGTAGTCGGCGCTGATCCAGGCTTCGATGGGTGTGCCGCCCCAGCTGTTCACGATGATGCCCTGCGGCACGCCCGTCGCTTGCTGCATGCGTTGTCCGAGGAAGCTTCCCACGGCCGAGAAGAGCCAAGCGTTCTGCTTCGTCAGCGGTTTCCAGTTGATGCTGGTGGGGCGTATGTCGTCCTTCGGGCCGTGTGTGTCGGTCTCGTTCTGCACACGGAAGAGGCGCACCTGCGGGTTGTCGAAGGCATCAATCTCCTTCACATACCACGGATAGACGCGCTCAATGGTCACATCGATGTTCGACTGTCCCGAGAGCAACCACACGTCGCCCAAAGCCACGTCCAGTTTGTCGGCTGCCGCCTCTGTGCCTTTCACTTCGAGGGTGTAGCCTTCGCCCGCCTTCATCTTCTTATTGCGTGGCAGCGTCAGCGTCCAGCATCCGTTGTCGTCGGCGGTGGCCGAGGCGGTGGTGAGCACTTTTCCTTTGCCGTCGGCCAGACTGACTACCACACGCTCGCTTTTGTCGGCCCATCCCCACACGGGAATGTCAACACCCCGCTGCAGCACCATACCGTCTTGAAACAGCTGTGGCATCCTCACCTTGGCGCCTGCCGTCGTCGCAAGCAACAGGGCCATTGTCATCATTGCAATTCGTTTGTTCATTTTCGTCTTTTTTTATTTGCAAAGTTAGGCA
This sequence comes from uncultured Prevotellaceae bacterium, assembly GCA_902790625.1. Classification (GTDB taxonomy): domain Bacteria; phylum Bacteroidota; class Bacteroidia; order Bacteroidales; family Bacteroidaceae; genus Prevotella. Next base: position 3,909 of record CADASP010000029.1, read on the forward strand.
TTTCACGCGATGAAACCATGTGTTTTCTTTCTTTTGTCGTGAAATGAAACAAAAACAAACTATTCTGCAACAAACGAAAGATGCTTTGTGCTGAGAATTGACTACCTTTGCACAATATTAATAACAACAAAACTACGTTTATAATGGCAACAAACACAGCTACCGCAGAAGCTAAAGGCTTCTACAAACTCTCGTGGGTCCAGCGTATCGGCTTCGGCTCGGGCGACCTGGCCCAAAACCTCATTTTCCAAGTCATTTGTACTTATCTTCTGTTTTTCTACACCGACATCTACGGCCTCACCCCTTCGGCAGTGGCAGTCATGTTCCTGGTGGGTAATGTGGCCAACGTCATTTGGGACCCCATTGTCGGCGCGCTGATTGACAAGAGCAATCCTCGTTTTGGCAAATACCGCTCTTATCTGCTCTATGTGGGCATCCCCCTTTCGGGCTTCGCCATCTTGTGCTTCTATAACGGTTTTGCTCCATCGTTGATTTATGCCTACGTCACCTATATCTCCATGCAGCTACTCTATACGTTTATCAATGTGCCGTATGGAGCGCTGAACTCATCGCTGACGCGCGACACCAACGAGATTACCATCCTCACCTCGGTGCGCATGTTCATGGCCAATCTGGGTGGCTTGGCCGTCAACTCCGGCCTGCCCCTGTTCATTGCCCTGATAGCCGGTGCGCCCTCCGACAGTCTTCCCAAGGACTCCTCGGCATGGTTCACCACCATGACCATCTATGCCATCGTCGGCTTCTGCCTACTGCTGTTCTGCTTCACGCAGTGTAAAGAGCGCGTCGTGATGGATGCGAAAGCCACCGAGAGCGTCAAGGTGAGCGACCTGTGGATGGAGTTCCTGCGCAATCGTCCTTTGCGCGTCCTCGCCTTCTTCTTCATCACCGCTTTCGCCATGATGTCGGTGGGCAATGCCGCTGGTGCCTATTTCATGAACAGCAACCTGCACGGTTCGGCCCAGGAGCTGTCGATATTCATGGCCTTGGGTTCGATACCGGCCTTCATCTTCATGCCCTTGGTGCCCTGGTTCAAGCGTATGGTGGGCAAGAAGAACATGTTCTATCTGTTCCTTGGCGCCGCCATCGTTGGCATGGCCATGCTCTACTTCATTTCTAAGATGGATCATCCCAGCATGACGATGATTTATGTGGCTCAGTTTGTTAAGAGCACCGGTGTGATTGTCGCCACGGGTTATATGTGGGCACTGGTTCCCGAAGTGATTTCCTACGGTGAGTACACCACGGGGCGTCGCATCTCGGGCATTGTCAATGCGCTGACGGGACTGTTCTTCAAGGCTGGTATGACCTTCGGAAGCATCGTAGGCCCCGCCGTCCTTGCCTATGTGGGCTATAATAGTGATGTGATCGACCAGACTCCTTTCGCCGAGGAGGGCATCCTGTGGCTTGTCTGCGTCATCCCCGCCATCCTGCTCGGTCTGGCCATCTGGATCATCTCGATGTATGAGCTTACCGACGAGAAGATAGACAAGATTAACCAAGAGATTGAAGCACGCAGCAAGAATGAATAAGACTGTGAAGACCCTTATGCTCTGCCTGACCATGGTGCCGCTGGCATCCATGGCTCAGCAGGGCTTGAAGGATGCGCTGGGCAAACATTTCCTCATTGGCGCAGCCATCAACCAGTGGCAGAGCGACGGTCAGGTGCCCGAGGCCGACATCGTGATGGACCGCCACTTCAACTGCGCCACGGCCGAGAACTGCATGAAGCCCGAGTCGCTGGCTCCAGCCGAGGGCATCTTCGACTTCCGTGTGGCCGATAAGTTCGTGGGCTACTGTCAGCAGCATGGGCTGAAGGTCATTGGCCATTGTCTCGTATGGCACTCGCAAGCCCCCGACTGGTGGTTCACCAATGGCTACACCGCCAGTCCCGCCTCGAAGGAGGTGCTGCGCGAGCGACTCATCAAGCATATCAAGACCGTGGTGGGCCACTACAAAGGTCAGGTGCACGGCTGGGACGTGGTGAACGAGGCCATCATGGACGACGGCACCTTCCGCAAGTCGCCCTATTTCAACCTTCTGGGCGAGGAGTTCATCGAGATTGCCTTCCGCACCGCCCATGAGGCCGACCCCGATGCCGAGCTATACTACAACGACTACTCCATGGCTGGCGAGAAGAAGCGCGAGGCCGTCTGCCGGCTGGTGCGCAACCTCAAGGCGAAGGGGCTGCGCATCGATGGCGTAGGCATGCAGAGCCACAACGGCCTGGACTATCCCAATCTGGCTGAGTATGAGAAGAGCATCGATGCCTTTGCCGCCTGTGGCGTGAAAGTGATGATGACCGAACTCGACATCAACGTGCTGCCCAACCCGCAGGGCTTCGGCGGTGCCGACATCAGCCAGAATTTCGAACTGCAGCAGAAGTACAACCCCTATGCCGCCGGACTGCCCGCTGCCAAGCAGAAAGAAATAGACCAGCGCTGGACCGACCTGTTCAACATCTACTACAAGCACCGCCACCAAATCAGCCGCATCACCCTCTGGGGCGTCAGCGATGGTGGCTCGTGGCTCAACGGCTGGCCCATCAAGGGGCGCACCAACTACCCCCTACTCTTCGACCGCCAGTATAAGGATAAGCCGGTGGTGCAGAAAATCATCAATCTATTCTCCCATTAGTCTCATCAATCCCATTAACCCCATAATCCCATCAAAAGAATATGAAACCCCGCTATCTATTTCCCAGCGACTACATGGCCGACCCTGCGGCCCACGTGTTTAATGGCAAACTCTACATCTATCCCTCGCACGACCGCGAGACGGGTGCCGCCTTCGACGACGACGGTGGACATTTCCAGATGCGCGACTATCATGTGCTCTCCTTCGACGATGTGGAGAACGGCCCCGCCACCGACCACGGCATCATCCTCGACCAGGACCAGGTGCCCTGGGCCGAGAAGCAGTTGTGGGACAGCGATGTGGTAGAGAAGGACGGTAAATATTACCTCATCTTCTCGGCCAAGGACTATAACGGCGTGTTCCACCTTGGCGTGGCCATCGCCGAGCAGCCCGAAGGGCCGTTCATCGCGCAGGAGCACCCCATCCGTGGTGCCTATAGCATCGACCCGTGTGTGTTCAAGGACGACGACGGGCAAGTGTATTGCTACTACGGTGGCCTCTGGGGCGGACAGCTCCAGTGGAACGTGGCCCCCGAGGTGCTGCTGAAGGAAGGCATCGACCTCGGCCCCGCCCCCGATCGCAAGACGCAGCTCTTCACCGCTGCCGACGCTCCCGCTCTGCCCAGCCTCATGGCCCGCATGAGCGACGACCTGCTGCAATTTGCCGAGGCTCCTCGCCGGGTGGTCATCCTCGACAAGGACGGCCAGCCCCTGCGCGCCGGCGACCCGCATAGATTCTTCGAGGCATCGTGGATGCACAAGTATAATGGCAAGTACTACTTCAGCTACAGCACTGGCGACAGCCATCTGCTCTGCTACGCCACGGGCGACAACCCCTACGGCCCCTTCACCTATCAGGGCGTCGTCCTCGAACCCGTCGTGGGCTGGACCACCCACCACTGCATCGTGGAGTTCGGTGGCCAGTGGTATCTGTTCTACCACGACTGCGTGCCCTCCAACGATGTCACCCACCTGCGCTCGCTGAAGGTGCAGCGCCTGTTCTACCGCGAAGACGGAAGCATTGAAACTGTGGTGAATGAATGACCGCTGCATCATAGAACGCTACTACCGCCAGCACCATGGCGAGCTGCTCACGTTTGTGAGCAGCCGCTTGGGTGGCGACGTGCCCCAGGCCGAAGACTTGGTGCATGATGTGTTCTTGCGGCTGCTCAGCGACGTAGGGCGTCGGCCCATCGGCGAGTCAACCATCCACAGCCTGGTCTTCACCATGGCGCGCCATCTCATCATCGACCATTATCGCCGCCGCCGCTGTCAGCAAGAGTATGCCCTGCTGATGCGTGGATTCCTGCCATCGGAGTACAGCATCGAGCCTGCGGTCTATGCCTCCGACATCGTGCAGCATATCGAGCGTGGCCTGAGCCGCTTGCCGCAGCCCTGTGCGCAGGTCTACCGTCTGCACATCCTCGACGGCATGAAAACCGCCGACATCGCACGCCAGTTACAGCTCGACTACAAGGTGGTGGAATACCGATTGGGACAGGCGCGGCGCGAGGTTCGCCAACGGCTGCTGCGCTACAATTGCAGCTAAGGCGGCGCATGCGGCAGAAGTCGATTGATATATGTCAAAACATTGGCTTTTTGCGGAAAAATGCTACGAAATGCTGCTCAAATAGCCGTAAAAAGTAGTAATTTTGCACTGTAGTCGTGATGACTACACATGCTATTCATTAGGTTAGTAGTTAATACACTTTTTAAGGTAAAGATTATGTTATTAGATGGGAGTACGGGGTGAGTGATTCATACCGTACTTTTTTTGTATTCCCACACATTTTTCACCGGGGGCTACATGCGCCAAAAATCCCACGGCCTGGGACAAAAATTTGGAGCGCTCCAAATTTTAAAAAGTCAACGCCAAATTTTAAAAAGTCAACGCCTTTTTTTCGGGAACGATATGCTTTTTTCCGCCGTGCGCTTCAAGAGCCTTTTTTGATGTGCACAGCCAGCGATTGGGTGTCGAGTGTGATGCCGTCGCCCGTCTCCACGAACGCCGACAACACCCCCTCGTCGGCCAACTGTCGTGGCGAGCCAATGTGCAGCTGGCCACCAGGCATCATCAGCCACAGGCGGTCGGCCACCTGCAGGGCCAACTCCAGGTCGTGGGTAGAGAGGAACACCGTTTTCTGCGATTCGCGGCTGATGCGCCTCAGCAGCATCAGCGTGTCCACCTTCGACGGGTAGTCGAGGAAGGCGGTAGGCTCGTCGAGATAGATGATGGGCGTCTGCTGCGCCAGCGCCTTGGCTATCATCACCTTCTGCCGTTCGCCATCGCTCAGCGTCGTCACCTGCCGATGTGCCAAGTCGCCGATGCCCACCTGCTCGATGGCCTCGGCCACAACCTGTTTGTCGTCTTTGTCCAATCGTCCCCAGAAGCCGGTATAGGGCGAGCGCCCCATGGCCACCAGTTCGATGGCCGTCATCTGCTGCACGTCGGGGCGCTCGGTGAGCACCACACTCAGCGTCTGGGCCAGCTGGCGGTCGCTGTAGTCGTCAATCTGTAGTTCCTTGATACTGATGCTGCCGCCCAAGCGGGGCTGGAATCCTGCCAGCGTGCGCAGCAGCGTAGATTTGCCCACACCATTGCGCCCCAACAGACATGTCAACTCGCCCTGCTTGATGGCAGCTGTGATGCCTGCGGCCACCGTGCGAATCCCATGGCGCGTTCTGTAGCCTATGCTGACGTCGGTCAGCTTCACTGTCTCGTTTTCCATTTTCAGTGCAAAGGTACGAATAAGCGAGGAAAAAACGAAAGAAAAAATAGTTTTCCTTTCGTTTTTTCCTCGCTTATTCGTACCTTTGCACCATGATTGCTACCATGAACGATTTCGAGGTGATGGCTCCCGTGGGCAGCCGTGAGTCGCTGGCAGCCGCCCTGCAGTCGGGAGCCGACAGCATCTATTTCGGCATCGAGCGCCTGAACATGCGGGCTGGCTCGGCATCGGCCTTCACCATCGACGACCTGAAGGACATCGCCGAGCAGTGCCGACAGCAGGGTGTCAAGAGCTATCTCACGCTCAACACCATCATCTACGACGACGACATCGCCTTGATGCACCAAATCGTGGATGCCGCCCGCCAGGCAGGCATCAGCGCCATCATCGCCAGCGACGTGGCCGTGATGCAGTATTGTCGCGCCTTCTCCGTAGGTGGAGGCTCCGCCTCCGCCACCCCCATCGAGGTGCACCTCTCCACCCAGCTCAACATCTCCAACACCGAGGCGCTGCGCTTCTACGCCCAGTTTGCCGATGTGGTGGTGCTTGCGCGCGAGTTGCAGATAGAGCAGGTGGAGAAGATTCACCAGGCCATCGAGCAGGAGCACATCTGCGGCCCGTCGGGGCAGCCCGTGCGCATCGAGATGTTCTGCCACGGCGCGCTGTGCATGGCCGTCAGCGGCAAGTGCTACATGAGTCTGCACGCCGCCAATCGCTCGGCCAACCGTGGCGAGTGCATCCAGGTGTGTCGGCGCAGCTACACCGCCACCGACAACGAGACCGGCCATCAGCTGGAGATTGACAACAAGTACATCATGTCGCCCAAGGACTTGAAAACCGTCCGTTTCATCGACCGTCTCATGCGTGCGGGCGTACGCGTATTTAAAATTGAGGGGCGTGCACGCGGACCGGAATATGTCTACCAGACGGTGCGCTGCTACAAGGAGGCCATCCAGGCCGTGCTCGACGGCACCTTCACCGAGGAGCGCAAGGACAAGTGGGACGAGCGCCTGGCGCGCGTCTTCAATCGTGGTTTCTGGGATGGCTACTATCAAGGGCAGCTGCTGGGCGAGTGGAACAAGAGCTATGGCTCGAACGCCACCGAGCGAAAGGTGTATGTAGGCCGTGCCACGAAATTCTACTCCCGCCTCAGCGTGGGTGAGTTTGCCGTGGAGGCCACCACTTTCAAGCTCGGCGACAAGCTGCTCGTCACCGGACCCACCACCGGTGTGATGTACCTCACCGCCACCGAAATACACGACCAGGACGGCCAACCCGTCAGCGAGGCTCCGCAGGGGCGGCTCTGTGCCATCCCCGTCAGCGGCAAGGTTCGCCCCAACGACAAGCTCTTTAAACTCACCACCGACAATCCCAATTAGCCCCAATACAAGAAAATGACCATCAACGAAAGACAAGACGAAATCATCGAGGAGTTTCAGGACTTCGACGACTGGATGGACCGCTATCAACTGCTCATCGACTTGGGCAGTGCCATGCCGCCGCTCCCCGAACAATACAAGACTGAGCAGAACCTCATCGACGGCTGCCAGAGCCGCGTGTGGTTGCAGGCAGACCTCACCCCCGAGGGCCACATCCACTTCCAAGCCGAGAGTGATGCCCTCATCGTGAAGGGCATCGTCAGCCTCCTCATCCGTGTCCTCGACGACCAGACACCGCACGACATCCTCGCCGCCGACCTCTATTTCATAGAGCGCATAGGTCTGCGCGAGCATCTCTCACCCACCCGAAGCAATGGCCTCGTGGCTATGGTGAAGCAGATGCGCATGTATGCCCTGGCCTATCAAGCCAGATAATCCGGGCCATCCGGAAATCCCAGAAATTCTGGATAATCCAGAAATTCTGGAAAATCCAGAAATTCTGGGAAATCCGGGAAACCCAGGCAAAAACAAAAACACCACAACCATGCAAGAAGACTTCGACATCCGCCAAGAGCGCTACTCCTCGCCCTCTCAGGGCGAAAAAGACTTCGAGAACGCCCTCCGCCCGCTGGCCTTCGACGACTTTGCCGGCCAGCAGAAGGTGGTGGACAACCTGCGCGTCTTCGTGGAGGCCGCCAAATACCGTGGCGAACCCCTCGACCACACCCTGCTACACGGCCCACCCGGACTGGGAAAGACCACACTCTCGAACATCATCGCCAACGAGCTGGGCGTGGGCTTCAAGCTCACCAGCGGACCTGTGCTCGATAAACCGGGCGACCTGGCGGGCATCCTCACCTCGCTCGAGCCGCGCGACGTGCTCTTCATCGACGAGATTCACCGTCTGTCGCCAGTAGTAGAGGAGTATCTCTACTCCGCCATGGAGGACTACCGCATCGATATCATGATCGACAAAGGACCATCGGCACGTAGCATACAGATTGACCTGAACCCCTTCACGCTGGTGGGTGCCACCACCCGCAGCGGACTGCTCACCGCCCCGTTGCGTGCCCGCTTTGGCATCAACATGCACCTGGAATACTACGCTCCCGAGACGCTCTGCGGCATCATCGAGCGCTCGGCACGACTGCTCGGTGTGCCCATCACCGACGAAGCCGCCATGGAGATTGCCAGTCGCTCGCGTGGCACGCCACGTATCGCCAACTCGCTGCTGCGCCGCGTGCGCGACTTTGCTCAGGTGAAGGGCAATGGAGGCATCGACACGGCCATCTCGCGTGTTGCCCTCACCGCCCTGAACATCGACAAATACGGCCTCGACGAGATTGACAACAAGATACTGCTCACCATCATCGACAAGTTCCGAGGGGGCCCCGTGGGCATCACCACCATCGCCACCGCCATCGGCGAGGACAGCGGCACCGTGGAGGAGGTCTACGAACCCTTCCTCATCATGGAGGGATTCATCAAGCGCACGCCCCGTGGCCGCATGGTCACCGAGCTGGCCTATCGCCATTTCGGCCGCAATCCCTACGGTGGCAACATCATGCAGCCCGACCTCTTCGGCTGACAATCCATGAAGCCACCGCCACTCCCCCCCCCGGATATTCCGGATAATCCAGCACATCCAGTTGAGTGGGCGGTGTATTCACCGCCATCATAACCGCCATTCACCGCCATCAATCATATTAACATGAAAACAGGCATCTTCGTAGGCACCTTCAATCCCTTCACCGTAGGCCACGATTCCATCGTGGCCCGCGCCCTCCCCCTCTTCGACCGTCTGGTCATCGGCGTGGTGGGCGACCATGTGCAGAAGCCCGGTCTGCCACCAGCCACCGAGCGTGTGGCGGCCATTGCCGCCCTCTATGCCCATGAGCCTCGCATCGAGGTGAAGCCCTATTACGGCCTCGCCGTCGATTTCGCGCGCCAAGAGGGGGCACGCTTCATCGTGAAGGGTGTCCGCTCAGTGAAAGATTTCGAGTATGAGCGCGAGCAGGCCGACGTGAACCGCCTCATCACCAACGGCGAGGTGGAGACCATCCTGCTCTATGCCGAACCGCAATACAGCAGTGTTAGCAGCAGCATGGTGCGCGAGCTGCAACACTTTGGGCTCGACGTCAGCGCTTTACTACCATCGCATCCCTCTCATTCCTGATAATTATGATTACCTACAACAGCGAAAACGTACCATTCCCCAAGCTCCGTCGCCGCGACACCACCGCCTGGATACGCCGCGTGGCAGCCACCTATGGCAAGCGGGTGGGCGAGGTGGGCTATCTCTTCTGCGACGACGAAAAAATGCTGCAGGTGAACCGTGAGTTCCTGCAGCACGACTACTACACCGACATCATCACCTTCGACTACTGCGAGGATGATACCCTCAATGGCGACATCGTCATCTCTTTAGACACTGTGCGCTCGAATGCCGAGCAGCTGGGCAAGGACTACAACGACGAGCTGCACCGTGTCATCATCCACGGCATCCTGCACCTCTGTGGGCAGAACGACAAAGGCCCCGGCGAGCGCGAGCAGATGGAGGCTGCCGAAGACCGCGCACTGGCGCTGAGGTCGGAATAACATCTTCTTAATACTCTGTATCATCATCGTCCCAGCCGCCACCGCGGGAGCATGCTTCAGCTCCCCCGTTGTTGCCGCTGCCTTTGCCGACGATAACCTTTGCCGTGGAATGTACCACAGAGCCTTGATTGTCGCCCACCATGCCTCCCAAATGAGTGCTACTCAGAGCGCTGGAGGCATTGATTTTGCCTTCAGTCCTGACGGAATAGATGGCATTGGGAATGGTGAAAAAACGGAAGGTGCTGACATCCTCATAGCAGGTGATGGAACTTGAACTATTGTTGATACCACACACTATGCCGCTTATGCCATCCCCCACCTGCACCTCTGTTATGGAATAGCTAAATGTGTGTTTGTGTGTTTGTGTGTTTTGCGTTCATCATTCACCCGTCCCTATTCACTTTTGACCTTGATTATCCGCATTCTGCCGTAAGTCAGTTTTCAACTTTGAAGAGCTGTAGGAATCCGCTCAGCTGGAACACCTCCTTCACTTCGGGGTTCAGGCCCTTCAGGATGGAGGCGTGGCCACAGGTGCGGGTGTGCTTGAAGATGTTGAGCAGGATGCGCAGCCCGCTGCTGGAGATGTAGTTCAGTTCGGTGCAGTCGATGACCACACGTCTTTGTCGGTGGTCTGGAACAATCGCCACCACCACCGCCATGATGCGGAAGGTCAGTCGCTTGGCCAGGGAGTTTGCCATGTCGCTTTCAAAGCTGCTATTGCATCCACTCACTCCGACATGTTCTTGATGTAGGGCAGCTCGGGCAGGTTCTTGAAGCCGTAGAGGCGCTCGGCATTGGCGCCGAGGAATGCCGTCTTCTCGTCGTCGGTGAGGAGGGTGCTCTTGCTGATGAAGTCGTAGCTCATGCGATAGGTGATGGCGGTGATGGTGCGGGGGTAGTCGCTGCCCCACATCAGCTTCCCGACGCCCACCGTGTCGATGGCCTGGCGGATGACTTTGATGGCCGTGGGGAAGGGGTAGAACTCCGAGTTGTAGAGCCAGGTGATGCCGCCACTCTCCATGTAGACGTTCTCGTTGAGGCAGAGGCGCAGCTGGCTCTCCCATCCCTCGGCCACGGGCATGCCGAAGTGGCCGATGACCACCTTCAGCCGTGGGCACTCCTGGATCACCTCGCGCAGCTCGCCCACCTGGTGGTCGCCGTCGATGAGGGTGATGCTCAGCAACACGCCCAGCTGCTCCATCAGGTGGAACATGCGCATCATCTCGTCGCTGTTGAGGAAGACGCGCTGCGTGTCGGTGATGAGGCGGTGGCCCGGTATGGCCATGCCTCGGAACTGCTTCTTGCGGATGAGGTCGTCGGCCTGGGCGAAGAACTCCGGGCGCAGGTAGTCGGCCATGCCACATACGAAGAAGCGGTCGCCGTAGTGCTCTTGCACCCACTTCAGGTATTTGTTTTGCAGACCGTCGATGAACTCCTGCACCACCACGGCGGCCTGCACCTGGGCGTAGTTCATGTTGGATAGGAACACCTCGGCGGTGTTGTGCCCGTCGATCATGAAGGGTGGCAGCATCTGCACCTCTTCGCCCAGAAACATCGAGCGTCCGTTGGGCAGGGGCGAAATCTTCTGGCCGTTCCATGTGGTGTCCTGCCGATACCACAAGTGGCTGTGGGCGTCAATGATAGTCATGCTTATTAATCTTTTAATCTATTAACCTTTTAACGTTTACTTTGGTTGAACAGCCCGGCTTTCTCCAAGAGGGGTACGACGCGGTCAGCCAGTATGCGTTTTCTGTCATCTTGTTCCGAGCGGTATTCCAGCCACAGGTCGTGGTAGTCCTTCAGCATCTGCTCAATCAGGGCATCGTCGAGTAGGCGAATGTCGATGCGCCCTTTCTCATCGGCCCCCCACGAGATGAGGTAGCACACCTGCTGCTTGTTGTACTGAGAAGCCGCAATGGTGCCGGCAATGCCTCCAAACATCACTGAGGTGAATGCCACGCTGTTTCGGGCCGCGCGCCCAATCATCTTGTTGACAAACAATACGCTGTGCTCGCCAATACGCATAGCACGAGTGTAGCCATTGCCGAAACCTGTCTTCTGATAGCGCAGGTTGCGGCAGTTCACATAGAGCGTGTCGGCTTGCATCACGGCGAAGGCGTTCTTCTTCAGCGTCTTGTCTACACGGGCATCGCCCGTGGTGAGCACATAGTCGTTGCCGCCCCACCACAGCTGACGACTCTTGCTGTGATGGTCGGTGAAGAGGGTGTCGAGCTGTATGCCATTGCCGCTCATCAAGTCGGAAAGCGTCATGAAATAGCGGCTCTGCGCGTCAGCCGTGGTTACCGCCACAAGTGCGATGAGAAGGGTGAAAAGATGTCTCATAGAATCTACGAACTTTAAGCTTAAAATATTCATTTTTCAATTATCAATCTTCAATGGATTTATTTAGGTTGCTTAAAAATGGTACCGCAGCCCCAAGTTGAAACCCAGTCGCTCGAAGCCTGGTATCAACCCCTTTCCACCGGAATCTTCTCCTGGAAAGATGTGGGCAGTCTCTCTGATGTCGAGTGCGATGCCCACCCGCTCTTTAGGCAGATATTCGATGCCACCACGGAACATGAAGCCAAAGCCACCCGACGACCAGTTCTTGCTGATAAAGTACTGGTAATGTTTGTCTATGACATAGTGCGCATAACCCATGCCTATCGACCAGCTGGCAACCCAGCGTCGACCCAGTGCCCCAGCGCGCACATACGCCAAGCCTATATAATAGAGTTTAAGCGGTTTGTCGGTGCCGGGGAAACTATAGTCGGTGGAACTGTGCGAGAGGTTGACACCAAAACCCTTGCCCTCTCTCATCTGCCAAAAGTCAATAGCAAACCCTCGCCCCCCTCTCCAAGTCACGTCGTCGTATCCGTCGTTCACCTTGCTGGTGATGAATCCCGGCTCGTAACTGATGCCAACGGTATAGCCCCTATAAGCCGCCTGGGCGGCGGGGATGCGGACAGTCTGGCTGGTCTGTTGCTGGTTCATGCCCAGCATCTGCACGGCCTCTTGGGCAGATGAGGGCAGGGCAACGTATGCCAGCAATAGTGTGATGACGAACTTTCTCATATTTGTATTAGTGTTAGGTGTTGCTCCACGTCACGCGCTGCTGGTCGCCGATGATGTCCTTCACCTGTTGTACCAGTTGCCAGTCGGGTTCCTCGTTGGCCCACTCTATGTTGCGCTTCACGTTCTGCGGGTTGGCCGACGAGAAGAGCGTGGATGCGATGCGTGGGTTGCTCACCGAGTATTGCATGGCCAGGCGCTCGATAGGGTAGCCCTTCTCGGTGCAGAAGGCGGCGGCACGTGCGCAGGCCTCGACCAGCGGCTTCGGGGCGGGATGCCATGCGGGCACGCCACGCTGGCTGAGCAGGCCCATGGAGAGCGGCGAGGCGTTGACGACGCCCACGCCCTGCTGCTCGAAGAAGTCGAGCTCGTCGGCCAGGGCATCGTCGCAGAGGCAGAAGTGGCAGAAGTTGAGGATGCTCTCAACAATAGAAGTCCGCCAAGCCCCCCCTTCAGCCCCCGAGGGGGCTACTATAGTTTTGCGGGACGTAGGGTCTATCGTGCCCCCTTCGGGGGGCGAAAGGGGGGCTTGTTCCACCACCCATTTCAAATTCTTCAGTTGCAGGTCGGTGATGCCCACATGGCCCACAAGGCCTTTCTCCTTCAGGGCGAAGAGGGCGGGCAGCGTCTCGTCGACCACCTTCTGCAAGCCACCGGGCAGGGCAGCCTGGAACTCGATGTCGTGCACGTTGATGAGGTCGATGAAATCGATGCCTAAGCGGTCCATGCTCTCGTAGACGCTGCGGGTGACACGCTCGGCCGAGTAGTCCCACGTGTTGTGGCCGTCCTCGCCATAGCGACCCACCTTCGTGCTCAGGTAGTATTTGTCGCGGGGGATGTTCTTCAGGGCCTGGCCCAGCACCGTCTCGGCCTTGTAGTAGCCATAGTAGGGACTGACATCGATGAAGTTGATGCCGCCTTCGATGGCGGCCTCAACGGCACTGATGCTCTCGTTCAGCTTTGTCTCGTGAAACACACTGCCCAGCGACGAAGCGCCGAAGCCCAATTGGGAAATCTTCATTCCCGTCTTTCCAAGTTCTGTGTAACGCATATTATTATGGGAGTTAAAGGGAGTTATAGGGGAGTTAAAGGGAGTTAAAGGGAGTTATAGGGGAGTTAATGGGGAGTTAAAGGGAGTTATGGGGAGTTATCGCTTCGCTCGGGAGTTAAAGGACGATAGACTCGTGCCTCGTTTAAACTTGAGTCTTGGAGTTGAGTTGTGGAGCAGCAGAACTATCGTCCTTTAACTCCCTTTAACTCCATTAACTCCTTTAACTCCCAAAATGAATTCAGTACAGCCGGAACATCCGCTCCATGGGCTGCCATTTCTCGTCGCTACGGGCATCGGCGGAGCATCCCTGGAACCGGGCCACGAAGGCCTCCCACTCGGCCTGGCGGGGGAGCGTGGCCAAGCGGTCCATAGCCTCGCTCCAGTTGAAGTCGGCCGGCGCGTCGACAATCATCACCAAATGGTTGCTCAGGATGTAGATTTCCATCTCGAGGATGCCCACCTGGCGGATGCCGTCGCGTATCTCCTTCCAGCTGTATTCCTCGCTATGCCATTTGCGGTATTGGGCTATCAGCTCGGGGTCGTCGCTGATGTCGAGCATCTGCACGTAGCGCTTTATCTTCCCTCCCGAGAGGGTCTGAGCATATCCGTCCATATTTAATTACGTCATTAATTTAAATGAGTATCTGCATGTAACCGATAGGCGGCCTGAAAGGCCAACAGCTCCCAGCCCAGGGCAACGCCCTGGGTAACAGAAGAAGCCGACATTCGCCCTGAAAGGGCATAAGCATTATTTCCTATTAGGGCTTTTGCCCTTTCAGGGCGAAACTGGCGGCTCCCCTTACCCAGGGCGATGCCCTGGGCTATTGGCTCATTGCCCCTTCGGGGCGCTATCGGGTGATTGCGGATAATCATTTTAATATATTGGGAGTGAGAGGGAGTGAATGGGAGTGAAGAGGGAGGAAGCCCCTCCCCCCGCCCCCCCATGGGGGGGAGCATTTAGTTTTGCGGGGGCATTGGGTCTATATGCTCCCCCCCAGGGGGGGCGGGGGGAGGGGCTTCCTAACTCCTAACTCCTAACTCCTAACTCAAAGAACTCCTAACTCCTAACTTATACGCCCTATACCCATAGACGATAATGAGGAGGAAGCAGAGCAGCGGCAGCACGAACGACACGTTCACTGCGGGATGGCCCATCACGGTGTGCTGGTCGATGATCATGCCCTGCAGCGGTGGCATCAGTGCTCCGCCCACGATGGCCATCACCAGGAAGGCGGCACCCAGCGTGGTGTCCTGACTGTCGACATTCTCCAGAGCGATGCCATAGATGGTGGGGAACATGAGCGACATGAAGAAGCTGATGCCCACCAGGCAGTAGAGGCCCGCCATGCCCACGATGCTGATGGCTCCCAACGAGCACAGGGCGGCGCCGCAACCGAAGATGGCCAGTAGACGGCGGCTATTGACATATTTCATCAGGAAGGTGGAGATGAAGCGGCTACAGAGGAAGAGCGACATGGCCACGATGTTGTAGTTCTGCGCCGTAGCCTTGTCGATGCCCAGGTTGTCGGCATATTGGATGATGAACGTCCACGTCATGATCTGCGCAGCCACGTAGAACATCTGGGCGGCCACACCCTCGCGGTAGATGGTGTTGTGCCACAGGTTAGATAGCGTCTGCCGCGTGCTGTGCGTCATCCCCTTCGCCTTCTGCTCCTCGCTCTGCGTCTTCGGCATCTTCGTCAGCCCAATGATGATGAACATGACGAGCACCACCAGGCCAATGGCCACGTAGGGATTGCGAATGACGGCGAGGTCGTGCACGCGGATGTCGGCCTTCTCGGCCTCGGAGAGCGCCCCAAAGATGATTTGTCCGGCGGCATCGCGGCGGTCGCTAATGAGCTGAGGCAACACGATGAGCGAGGCCACGCTCATGCCGCAGAGCGACCCCATGGGGTTGAAGGCCTGTGCCAGGTTCAGGCGGCGCGTGCTCGTCTCCTTCGCTCCCAACGAGAGGATGAAGGGATTGGCAGTGGTCTCCAAGAAGGCCAGGCCAAAGGTGAGGATATAGAGCGACAGGCAGAAGAACATGAAGCTCTCCTGGGCGGCGGCGGGGATGAACAGGAAAGCACCGATGGCATAGAGCGCCAAGCCAAGCAGGATGCCGCTCTTGTAGCTATATTTGCGGATGAACAGGGCGGCGGGGATGGCCATCGTGGCATAGCCGCCATAGAAGGCGAATTGCACCATCGACGCCTTGGCGGCGGTGAGCTCCATCAACGTCTGGAAGGCCGCCACCATCGGGTTGGTGATGTCGTTGGCGAAGCCCCAGAGGGCAAACAACGTCGTGACGAGGATGAACGTCACAAGATACTTCTTCTCAATCAGTTTCGCTTTCATTGTGTCTATGTTTTTTCTGTATTGAAGTCTCTCCCCTTACCCACGGCGCACCAGCGCCACCGAGCCATTCAGAGGGCCAGGCCAACAGAGGGCGGCGAGCCCCATGCGCCATTTCGGGCACAAAGTTACAAAGAAAAAAACTTTTGGCCATACTAAAAACGTTTTTTTTCAACCCGTGCGGTTGAAAAGGCTTAGCAACAACACACAAAATGCTTGCCTCCCCCCTGCACCTCTGTTCATTTTTGATTCCACCTCAGTTCGTTTGGGTTGTACTTCTGTCCGTCTACGCTGCATTCTGCTCCGTCGGATTTGCAAACCGACCGAGCGGTTTTCTATTGGCAAACATACCCCAACCCCGCCCCTAAGTGAGGGGTGAGAGGTGGTCAAGACGCTAAAAGGCAGCTCCGCTAAATAGCCGAGAGCAAGAAGCCCCCCCGAAAGATGGATGTGAGCGACAGCGGCCCATAGCCATTCAGGGGCCGAGATTATCAAAAAAGTACCACCGCCTTTGCAACTTTACAGCACGCAAAATGGTTCACGGCGGCGATGCATTCCAGCACGAAAAACGCCCATTTGGGCGCCTTGTTCGACCTTCGCCTGATGAAAAAACGAGGGGAAAAAGCCTAATTTTTGCACACACCATACTGTTTTGTGCACGCTATTTGCTCATTTTTGATGCCTTTTCGCGTATTTTTAAGCATGCCGTAGAATAAAACGGCAACGCCAATTTTTTTTTCGGCGTTGACTTTTGAAAGCCAGCAAACACCATTTTTTGTAAAATAAGCCCCAAACATCTGATTGTTAATCATTTAGCAAAACCTCTCAAAACTCGAAAATTTTCGACCAGAAGTTTTCTCGCGCAGAATTTTCGAGTTATGAAGAGGTAAGATAGCCGTTTTGTCAATTTCTTTCGTAAAAAAAGTATCATCATTCATCCGACCCTATTCACTTTTTGACCTTGAGTCACTGAAAAAGAGTCGATGGGGTAGCAATAGTGAAACCACTAAACTATCACACGTCATAGCGCGGGTGAAGGCCGAGAAAGCCGTGTGCACGCAAACAGCGTGATTGATTTTGGTCAAGAATACTCCCCGCTTTGAAAGAAACAATTAAAAATCAGCCACTTGAACTGCATAAAAGCTGTACTTTTGCACCCGATTTGAAAAATCAACCTCATAAATACTAATTATTTAAGCATTATGGCAGAAAAGAAAACTACGAAGAAGGCAGCCGCCGAGACCAAAGAGGTGGCCGCAGAGAAGAAGACAACGCGCAGGGCCGCTGCTGTGAAAGCAGAGAAAGCCGTGGTGGCCGTGAACGCTGAGAACATCGGTTTCAAGGCTGGCGACGTGTACCAGGCACTGGCAGCAGCCGAGAAGGCACTCACCGTGAAGGAGATTGCAAAGGCTGCAAGCATTTCGGAAGAGGAAACACTGCTCGGCCTGGGCTGGCTCTTCAAGGAGGGCAAGCTGCAGAGCACCGAGGACAACAAGATTGCCCTGGCTTAATATAGCTTCGGTGTACGAACAGCAAATTCTAACAATACTGTTGGGTGTAGGCGCGCCTGGCATCAGCGTGAAAAAGCTGGCCAAGCACGTCTACAACCATTATTGTACGCTCTTCTACCAACCCGACTTCCGCGATGTATACCGTGCGGTGCGGCAGTATGTGCAGCGGCAGTCGCGCTCGCAGCAGGGACTGCTGGAGCATGCCGAGCGATGGGGATGCTACCGACTGAACACCCGCAACGCATCGGCCCGGCAGCTGATGCTCAACTTCAAGGCACAGCAAGAGAGCCAAGCGGAAAAAGAAGAAAGCGAGAAGCCGACGGTCGACCTCTCGCTGAGTTTGTTTGATTAGCGATATGCTTCTTTTGACATCCGTCGCATGCTGTTCGAGCAGTGGCTCGGCGGCGCGTGGCCACGAGAAGAGCATCGCGCGCTCCAATCCGTTTTTTCAGAACTTTGCAAAAACACGACGATGATGGAAGCAAAAAAGAAACTCGTGTCACTACTTGTTCCCTGCTACAACGAGGAGCGGGCCTTGCCACGTTTCTACGAAGAGGCTTGCAAGGTCATCGACGCTATCGGCCAGTATGATTTCGAACTTTTCTTTGTCGATGATGGCAGCCGCGACAACACCCTGACGGTGATTGACGCCCTGCATGCCAGCGACAAGCGGGTGTCGTACATCAGCCTCTCGCGCAACTTCGGCAAGGAGAACGCCATGCTGGCGGGGTTCGACCATGTGGCGGGCGACAGCGTGGTGGTGATGGATGCCGACCTGCAAGACCCGCCGTCGCTGATACCCCAAATGCTGGAGTATTGGGAGCAGGGCTATGAGGATGTCTATGCCAAGCGGGCCAACAGGGGCGAGGAGAGCTGGCTGCGAAAGAAGTCCTCGCTGCTGTTCTATCGCATCCTGGACCACAGCACGCGCTTCGAGGTGCTGAAGAACGTGGGCGACTTCCGTCTGCTCGACCGCAAGTGCATCGAAGCCCTGCGGCAGATGCGCGAGACGGAGCGCTACACCAAGGGCATGTTCTGCTGGATTGGCTACAAGAAGAAGGAGATGGTGTTCGACCGTGGCGACCGCGTGGCCGGACAAAGCAACTGGAGCTTCAGGTCGCTGCTCAACCTGGCCATCGAGGGCATCACCTCGTTCACCACAGCCCCGCTGCGCTTAGCCAGCATCATGGGGTTCGTCATCGCCTTCGTGGCCTTCGGATTCCTGCTGTTCTACCTCACCAAGACCATCCTCTTCGGCGACCCCGTGCAGGGCTTCCCCACGCTGGTCACCCTCATCCTGTTTCTGGGCGGCGTGCAGCTGCTCTGCCTGGGCATCATGGGCGAATATGTGGGGCGCATCTTCAACGAGACGAAGAGACGGCCTCCCTATCTGGTTGATGACTTCAAGCGTGGCGAGAGCCTGAAATGAGGCTACAAACCATCAAGTTGCTTCTCGCATAATGGAAAAACTCACTCCCGAACAGCGACACAAGACGATGGCGGCCATCCGGAGCAAGGACACGAAGCCGGAGCTGATGGTGCGCCGGGGGCTGTGGAAGATGGGATTCCGCTACCGCCTGAACTCGCCACGACTGCCCGGCCACCCCGACCTGGTGCTGCGCAAATACCGAACGTGCGTGTTCGTCAATGGCTGCTTCTGGCACGGACACGGGGCAGAGCTGGAAGGCGAGGAGCCGTCAGGCACCAAAGGCTGCTGCGCCATCCCCACCACGAACCAAGCGTTCTGGGTGGCGAAAATCAGGCGCAACCAGCAACGCGACAAGCAGGTGCAGCAACGGCTGGCCGAGATGGGATGGCACTGCATCACCGTGTGGGAGTGCGAGCTGACACCCCAACGCCGGGAGGCCACTCTGAAGGCACTGGCGCACACGCTGAACAGCATCTGGATGCAAGACCACAGCGTGAAGCGACCCTATCAGATAGAAGAAGACACGCCGATGCCCTTGGCCGCAGAAGAAGTTAGGAGTGAGGAGTTAGGAGTCAGGAGTGAGGAGTGAGGGGCGACCGCCTTTTTTTATTTGAAAGCGTTTCGATACGACAGAACTCCTAACTCCTAACTCCTAACTCCTAACTCAAAAAAACTCCTAACTCCTAACTCCTAACTCCTAACTCCTACACGAATGTTTTGAAGGCATAGCCCTGCTGCATCAGCCATTCAATGCTTTGCGGCAGGGCTGTGCGCAATTTGTCGATGGCCTTCACCGAGTCGTGGAAGGTGATGATGGAGCCCGGCCGAGTGTAGCGCTTCACATTGTTCACGATGTCGTCGGCCGTCATCCACTTCGAGTAGTCGCGCGTCACCACATCCCACATCACTACCTTGAATTTCCTCGATAGCCAGGCATATTGCGTCAGGCGCATCCAGCCATGCGGTGGACGGAAATAGCGGCTCTGTATGTAGGCGTTGGCACGCTCCACATTATACATATAGTCTTTAATGGAGTGTGGAAATCCACTGATATGGTTGTGGGTGTGATTACCCACCTGATGGCCCTCGGCTTTTATCCTTTCGAACAGCTGCGGATATTTGCGCACGTTGTCGCCCACCATGAAGAAAGTGGCCTTGGCGCCATAGTGGCGCAAGGTGTCGAGGAGGAAGGGTGTAGACTCAGGAATGGGGCCGTCGTCGAACGTGAGGTAAACAGCACGTTCGCGACGGTCCATTCTCCATAAGGCTTTTGGGTAGAGCCAGCGGAGATAAGCGGCTGGTTGCTCAATAATCACACGCTCCTGATTCCAATTACGAATTAAGAATTCCCAACTCCTAACTCCTAACTCCTAACTCCTACATTTCCCAGTGAGCCATGTCGAGGTCGCCGCCCTTCATCATGAGTTCCGAGCAGTTCTCTTGAATCTTGTTCGTCAGCTCCTGGGCCTTCTTTTCATCGATGCTGTAGTAAGCCCTGACCACCGAGAACATCACGTTGAGCTGCTTCAGGCAGTTGATGTTCTCCACCCTCAGCTCGCTGTGACCCAGCGAAAGGTAGAACTTGAAGAGCTTGTTGGCCCGCTCCCAGTAATAATCCAGGATGACCTTTGCCTTGTCGTTCTGGCCCAAGTCGATGTAGAGCAGTGCCTCGCGGTAGCTGCTGCCGCTGCTGTAGATGGCGTCCTTGCCATCCTGATAGCCCAGGCGCTTGCCACTGATCACGCGGCTGTCGATGTCGTAGGGCACGTTGTAGGCAGGCAGCTCAGCGTCCATCTTCTCCAGTACGGCGAGAGCTTTCTCGTTCTCTCCGTCGTCCATCAGATGGCTGGCCAAGTCCACCATCAGCATGCGGTGGGTGAGGCACATGCGCATCACCGTCTCGTCGAGATAGATGCCCTTGGTGCTCACGCCTCCAAACTTGAAGCGGTTCATCACGTTGTCGTAGGTCTTCTCCGTGTCGAAGCTGGTCATGCCAGGCACGGCCCGCCCGTCGATGTTGGTGGTGAAGGGCGTGATGCGATAAGCCAGTCCCTCCTGCACGAAGTGGTTGCCCAGGTTCATGTAGTTGTCCTGTCCCACGGTCATGGCCACATAGAGCGGGCGCTCCCAGTTGGTGTTGGCCAGCAGTTCGAGCATCATCAGCTTGCTCTTGTCCACGCCGCCGAGGTCGCTCAACGAGATGGCCATACGGTCGGGGATGCTGTCGCTTTGCATCATCATGCCACTGCGGCGCACGGCATCCTTGTCGATGTTGATGTAGACGGTGTCGGTGGGGATGAGAATCAGGTTGTCCTTCAGCCGATACTGTTCCGACGGTCCCATGGCCGAGAAAGCCCAGTTCAGATAGTCGCGCTGCTTATCCTTCAGCTCCTTCGAGCGCTCGTCGCGCACCCAGTACTTCAGGATGTTCTTCAGCTCGAAGGGGTCATCGCCAAACACCTTGGCCGCATCTTCGGGCGACACCTGCTGGATGGCCTTGATGGCGTACTTCACGGTGGGGTCTATCAGCACCCAGTCGTTGGTGCCGTCGCAGTATTGGTATTTCTTCCACGTGATGGGCAGCGAGGGCGAGTCGTAGGCGGGGCGTATCATCTGGTCGATATACCAGTCGGTCTGCAGGTAGCTCAGGTTGCACACACGAGCGTCGGTGCGCACGCCCTCGGTGTCCTGGTTGTACCACAGGGGGAAGGTGTCGTTGTCGCCATTGGTGAAGATGATGGGATTGCTGGCACGGCCCAGCGAGTCGGTCTGCTGCAACGTCATCAGATAGTTCTGTCCGAAGTCGCGGCAGGTGTAGCGCCCCGAGCGGTCGTGGTCGTCCCACGTCTGCGAAGCCATCTGCAGGGGCACGATGAGGCATACCAGACCAACGATGGCAGCCAGTGCCACGCGCAGGGCTTGGGTCTTCAACTGCTTGCTGAGCAGCTTGGTGAGCCAACTGATGATGGCGGCCACGCCGATGCCACACCAGATGGCATAGGCATAGAACGAGCCGGCATAAGCATAGTCGCGCTCACGGGGTTGCAGCGGTGTCTGGTTCAGATAGACCACAATGGCCAGTCCCGTCATGAAGAACAGGAAGAACACCACCCAGAACTGCTGCACGCCCTTGCGGCCACGCCCCATGAGTTGCCAGAAGAGTCCGATGAGTCCCAAGATGAGGGGCATGCAGTAGAACACGTTGTGGCCCTTGTTGTTCTTCAGGTCGTCGGGCAGCAGCGACTGGTCGCCCAGCAGTGCATTGTCGATAAACGAGAAGCCGGTGAGGGCGTTGCCATGCTCGCGCTCGCCATAGAGTCCCTGGATGTCGTTCTGGCGTCCGGCAAAGTTCCACAGGAAGTAGCGCCAGTACATATATCCACACTGGTAGGTGAGGAAGAAACTCAGGTTGTCCCACATCGTGGGCATCGTCACCTCCTGGCGATAGGGATAGCGCGTGGGATATTCGCTCTTCACGGTGCGGCCGCTGATGCCGCCGTGCCACGTCTTGTAGAAGCTGGCGTGGGCACTGCTATACATGCGGGGGAAGAACATGTTCTGCGCATAGAGATACTTGCCCTTCACATCGCGCTGGCGTCCGTTGATTTCGCTCTTCACCACATAGTACGAGTCGGGCTCGTCGGGCGAGCGCTTCTCCACCTTGTGATAGGTGGGGCCGTCGCTCACGAAGGCATAGTCGCCGGTCTCCTCGTCCTCGGCCAGCTCGCTGTCGAAGCCCTGTCCCCAGAGCAGCGGGCGGTAGCCATACTGGTCGCGGCTCAGATAGCTGCCCAGGGTGAAGATGTCCTCGGGCGAGTTCTGGTCCATCGGCGGGTTGGCGGCCGAGCGGATGACGATGACGGCATACGTTGAGTAGCCAATCATCAGCATGAGCATGCAGAGCAGGGTGGTGTTCTTCAGACGTGCCGACACCAGTGCCACCTTGCCGCTGCGGCGGAAGAGCACGAAGCCCACCACCGCCAGCACCACGGCTCCGATGAAGAAGGCACTCCAGCCGTAGCCGTAGAACGGTATGCCCAGCAGGCCGAAGCCCAGCAGGAAGGCGATGTTCTGGCGGCGCCAGTTCTTCTCGGTGGCGTTCTGCGTCTCATAGATGGCCCAGATGACGCTGCCTATGAGCAGCAACAGATAGACGATGAGACCCGTGTTGAACGGCATGCCCAGCGTGTTGACGAAAAACAGCTCGAACCAGCCACCCACGGTGATGATGCCCGGCACCACGCCATAGAGCACGGCAGCCAGGATGACAAACGAGATGAGCAGTGCCACCAGCGCTCCCTTGGCGTTGGCATGGGGGAACCGCTTGAAATACCACACCAGCACGATGGCGGGCAGGCACAGCAGGTTGAGCAGGTGCACGCCGATGGAGAGGCCCGTCATATACATGATGAGCACCAGCCAGCGGTCGCTATGCGGCTCGTCGGCATGCTCCTCCCACTTCAGGATGAGCCAGAACACCACGGCGGTGAAGGCCGAGGAATAGGCATAGACCTCGCCCTCGACAGCCGAGTACCAGAACGTGTCGCTGAACGTGTAGATGAGGGCACCCACCAAGCCCGATGCCTCGATGGCAATGAGCTTCCACAATGGTATGGCGGCACCATTGTTTTCACTATTCAGTTTTTCCTCTGCACTGATGAGGAGCCTCCGCACCAGGTGGGTGATGCTCCAGAAGAGGAACAGGATACAGGCCGCCGACAGCAGCGCGCTCATCATGTTCACCATGCGCGCCACATCTGCCGGGTCGCTCACGAACTGCGAGAACAGGTTGGCCGTGAGCATGAAGAAGGGTGCGCCAGGCGGGTGGCCCACTTCCAGCTTGTAGCCGGTGGTGATAAACTCCGGACAGTCCCAGAACGAGGCTGTGGGTTCAATGGTAGAGCAATACACGAAGGCGGCGATGAAGAAGGTCAGCCAGCCCAAGAGATTGTCCACGAGACGAAACTTTTTCATCTTCTAAATACCGTTTAGTTATTTGTCTTTTTGTTTTTTCTTCTCCTTACAGCGTGCAAAGTTACGAATAAGCGAGCGAAAAGCAAAGGAAAAACACGTTTTTCTTTGCTTTTACGAGCGAAAGTGGCTTCGGCCGTAGGCACTCTGGCGTTTTTCTTTGTCTCAATTTATTTTTGTACTGTTGCAAAACCTGCTTTATGCTGGCAAGGTAAAAATGTGGCATCAGCAGCAATCATCAGCAACCATTCGCCACAAAATCGACACAAATCAGCCCAAATGTTTGGTAGATTCAGCCGCTATGTGTACTTTTGCACGCTCAAAACATATCAACAAGGTAAAAAACGATGAAGAAAGTATTGAAGATTGTGCTGCTGAGCCTTCTGGCACTGGTGGTCATAGCAGGAGTGCTGATTTGGATGGAGTTTGGCTCGCTGGTGAAGGGCGCCATGTCGTGCAAGAAGCTTGATGACGGACTATACTATATGGAGTATAAAGGCGACGACGGGTTCGACGAGCTGATGAACCGCGGCGGATTCGAATCTGCCGACCAACTGGCCAGCTACGTCGTGGAGTTCCTGTCGAAAGGGCACTACAAGCCCGAGGTGAAGCCGACGAAAGCCGACTTCGGATGCTCGGCACTGACCGTCAGCACCCCCGAGGGCGGCATACTGATGGGGCGCAACTTCGACTTTCCATCGGCCACAGGCATCATCATGCACACCATCCCCAATCGCGGCTACGAATCGATAACCACCTTCAATGTTGACTTCTGCGGATTTGGCGAGGACTACAAGCCTGAGGGATTCAAAAACCAATATATGGCATTGGCCGGGCTCTTCGTTGCCCTCGACGGCATCAACGAGAAGGGACTGGCCATCGCCGACCTGATGGCTGGCGACGCGGCAGAGACGCATCAGCGCACCAGCAAGCCCGACCTCACCACCACGGGTGCCATCTGCTATCTGCTGAAGAACGCGGCCTGCGTTGACGAGGCCCTGAAGCTGTTGGAGGGCATCGACATGCACTCCGACATTGGCTCGGCCCACCATTACGCCATAGCCGACGCCACGGGCAAGAGCGTGGTGGTGGAATATGTCGACAACGAGATGGTGGTGACGGCATCGCCAGCCGTGGCCAATCATTACCTGTGCGAACAGAAATATAATGTGGGACTGATGGAGGGCGACGACCGCTACGACCGGCTCTGCCAGCAATTCGACCAGACGGATGGCGTGATGAGCGAGCAGCAGCTGACGGAAGCTATCACGGCCGTATCGCAGCCTCAGCGGGAAGGATTCCTCGGCACAGCCTGGACCATGGTGATGGACTTGAAGCACCCTTCGGTGACCTACTATGCGCGCCGACACTTCGACAAGCCATTCCAGTTCAAATTATCGCATGCGAAATAGTGCGAGCTGCGGTTGAAAAGATGCTTCAGCGTCTGGAATCTTCAAATAACGTCACCGTCTTTTCAACCGCAGTACGAATTATTTACGGAATCAGCAAACCATTCGCTAAAAAAGTGATGACATGCAGGTGAGCATTGTTGATGACGAGAGAAATGGGGTGCATTCAGGAGCGGCGGCGCACGACAAACAGGGAGCGGGAGGCACCGCCGAGGGAAAAGGGGCATGCTTTTTAGGTTGGCAGCGGGCGGGGACATGATTGGCAGCGGCCGCGAACGCCGCCAATGATGGCAGCGGCCGCTGCCAACCTAAATTTATAGTTATGCCGACTGAGTCCACTCCGAAAACCAATACTGTAGCGAAAGACGACGCAGCCCTTCCCTCTCCCTTTTCACTCCCTGATATGTTAATTTTCTCTCATTTTCGCAAAGATTGTTGAAAAAGAAGGCAAGAACACCACTATATTATAAAATAAGCAGTACTTTTGCATTCAGATTATAACAGACCTAAAAAAACATAACCGCAAGCAAAATGAACGAAGCAAATGTGAAGCCCGCCACAGGGAAACTGGGAATCTTGGTAGTGGGTTGTGGTGCAGTGTCCACCACGTTTATGACAGGTGTGCTCCTTGCTCGCAAGGGTCTCGGAAAACCTGTTGGTTCATTCACTCAGTACGACAAAATCCGCGTGGGCGCTGGCAACCAGAAGCAGTATCTGCACGTGGGCGACATCGTGCCCCTGGCAAGCCTTGGCGACATCGTCTTCGGCTGTTGGGATGTCTATCCACAAAACGCCTATCAGGCAGCGATGTATGCCGAGGTGCTGAAAGAGAAGGACATCAACCTGGTGCGCGACGAGCTGGAGCAAATCGTTCCGATGAAAGCCGCCTTCGACAAGAACTATGCCAAGCGGCTCGACGGCGACAACGTGAAGACGGGACTCACCCGCTGGCAGATGGTGGAAGCCCTCAGAGAGGACATCCGCCAGTTCAGGGCCGAGAAGGGCGTGGAGCGCGTGGTGGTGCTGTGGGCTGCCTCTACGGAAATCTACGTGCCCGTGGACGAACAGGTGCACTACCGCTTGGAGGCTCTTGAAGCTGCCATGAAGGCCGACGACCGCGAGCACATAGCCCCGTCGATGTGCTACGCCTATGCTGCATTGAAGGAGGGAGCACCCTTCATCATGGGCGCCCCCAACACAGCCGTGGACATCCCCGCCATGTGGCAGCTGGCCGAACAGACGAAGATGCCCATTGCCGGCAAGGACTTCAAGACAGGTCAGACGCTGGTGAAGTCGGGCTTCGCACCCATCATCGGCGTGCGCTCGCTGGGGCTCAACGGATGGTTCTCGACCAATATCCTGGGCAACCGCGACGGACTGGTGCTCGACGAGCCCGCCAACTTCCGCACCAAGGAGGTGTCGAAGCTCTCCACGCTGGAGACCATCTTGAAACCCGACTGGCAGCCCGACCTCTATGGCCACGGCAACGACGAGGATACGCAGTATTTCCACAAGGTGCGCATCAACTACTACCCGCCACGCAACGACAACAAGGAGGGCTGGGACAACATCGACATCTTCGGATGGCTGGGCTATCCGATGCAGATAAAAATCAACTTCCTATGCCGCGACTCCATCCTCGCAGCACCGCTCTGCCTGGATCTATGCCTGCTCAGCGACCTCGCCGCCCGTGCCGGCCGCTATGGCACACAGCGCTTCCTCTCGTTCTTCCTGAAGTCGCCACAACACGACTACACGGTGGGCGAGGAGCCGGTGAACAACCTCTATCAGCAATACACGATGCTGAAGAACGCCATCCGCGAGATGGGCGGCTATGAGGCCGACGAGGAGATAGACTAATCAGCAGGGCTTCACCTTCTCGGCCAAGCGGTGCTTATAGAGGAAGACGAGGCCCAGGCAAGCAGCCAAGGCAGCCAACAACAGAGGGATGCCCCAGTTCAGCAGGGGCGAACCTCCGCTGTTGGCTGCACTTTCTTCGGCATAGCGCAAGCTGTCGCCGATTTCCTCGCGAGTGACAATGGTGTCGATGACGTGCCGCGACACGCGAGGCTCTACGATAATATCTAACAATAATGACAACATAATTGGTTAATGTTGGTTTATATTTTAGGGTTAATAAAATAGCATCATCAGCAGCAGTCCGGTGAGGAAGCTAATGGCATTGCAGAGCAGGCTGTAGAGGGAGGCTTGTTCCCAGCAATTCAGGTAGTGTTGATACCATAGCGCCTCAACGAGCACTACCAGCATTTCGCCCACCAAGACCACAAGCACTGAAAAGGCCACAAAGACCAAATAGAAGTTGAGCGACAAATTGGTGAGGATGTTCATCGCCACAGAGGCTCTGAACACCTTGCCTTGGCGCTCGCCTAAGAGCCACAGCACCCCCATCTCCACCGCAATGGTGAGCGTCAAAGCCAGCAACATGCTTCGCAACACATCCATATCCTCTATTTGCTATTTGCCACTTCTCACTTATCACTTCTCACTTAAAAAAGGTACGCCGGCATCAAGGCGGCAGCCAATAGTCCGAAGGCCAGGCCCTCATGTGCTGGCAGCACGGCATTGGCCATGTAGAGCGTCACGGGCATCGTGAGGTTAATGGCCAGCAGACCGCACATCTGCCATGCAAGGCCAGCATCGCACAACCACAAGCAAGCCCCCGTAGCCGCCACCATCAGCGTCAGTCCCCAGGCTATCCCCAGCCACTTCGCTACCCATCCGCCCGCCATCTTGCCCGCCATGGCGGTGGCCCCGATGAGCAGCACCATGAGCGTGCTCCCATCAGTCGCCATGCTGGATGAGAAGACTCCTCCCACATACGAGCGCAACATAACAAAGAGGATGAGAGCCAAAAGGCACACAAGCCCAAGGCCCATCCAGACCCTCCCCCAACCCCTCCCTATAGGGAGGGGAGCAGATAGTTCTGCTGTCGATAATGCCGATGGCAAGTCTATATACTCCCCTCCCTCACAGGGAGGGGCGGGGGGAGGGTCTTGAGGGTTTGTTGGGGGAGAGTCAGGATGGCTTTTCATCATCATTCCTATTGCCGCCAGCAGCACATAGAGCAATGGCAATGAGCAACACACCGCGGCCACGGCCAGGCCGAAGGCTCCCGTAGAGACAAACACGCCCAGGGCGCGCATGTCGTTGCCTGTGGCAACGGCCACCACTTTCCCTCCCCACACATGAAACAACGAATTGCCAGCACCCAACAGCAGGGCCACCACGATGAACAGCGGTAGGGTAAAAAGGTCTGTCAGTTCCATGACCGTTGACATCAGCACGGCCGCCGCCAACAAACCGCCGCTGGCCCACACCAGCCTTCTCCCTGAAAGGAGGCACAACGGGAGGGCCTGCTTCATGCATACATCAGCCATCCATCCCGTCAGCGGCTGGGTGAGGAAGGCCATTACATTATATATAATGAACACATGCGTGAGGCGCATGCCCCCAGCCCGCTCGGCCAACAGATAGAGGCAGCACAGGCAGAGCGCATCCACCAAGAAATGCAATGCAGCACATCGGCACACCAGCGGCCAAGGCAAGGTCGGTGTTCGTGTAAGACTCAAAGGCACTATTCAAAGTAGAACGTCAGCACAATCATTTTGCTCATCGCCATGTTGACGCTACGAGCGAAAGCCTGCTTGTTGGCATCCGTCAGTTCGTCGGCATGGCTCTTGTCGAACACGTCAGACAGGCTGAAGCAGAACTTCAGTTCGGGGATGAGCTTGAAGAAAGGCAGATAATAGTCGCAGCCCAACCCCAACTCTAGCATGGCGTCGAAGCGCTTCAAGTGCAAGAAGTCCTGGTCTTTGCCGCTCAGGTTGATCATGGGACTGATGCCCGCCATCAGATAGGGGCGGTAGTTGTTGAAACGCTCGGCCGAGAACTTCATGCTGGTGGGGAAGGCGATGTAGGTGTTCTTCATGTCCTGCGTGGTCTCGCGAGGGATGCCGCTGCCGTTCAGGTCGTCCATATCGCGAAACACCAGATGCTTCGAGCCGAAGTGCATAGTAGGTGTCACACGCAGGTTCAGATATTGGCTCAGTCGCATATCGGCCACCACGCCAACGCTGAAGCCGGGGTTCCAGGTCTCGGCGTCGCAGAGCACGGTGCGCTCCACGGGCTCCTCCATACCCGCCAACAACAACTGCTGAGGACCCACATTCTGAAACTCCACATCCTGCATGTTCAGCCCCACATGTATGCCAAAGTGCATGGGGCGCATGTCGATGTAGGGTTTATTCTGCACCTTGCGCTGCTGGGCCACAGCGGTGAGTGCCATGGCCATCACGATAATAACGCTCGCGATTCGTTTCATCAATAATAATAACGCTCTCTGCCCACCACTTATTATATCACTACCCCAAAATGTTCAACCTTCAACCCTCAACCTTCAACCTTCAACCTTTAACCTTCAACCCTCAACCCTCAACCCTCAACCTTCAACCTTCAACCCTCAACCTTCCTTTTGATGAAGTTCAGCGAGAGCCACGCATACACGCCCAAGGCGATGACCAACAGCGTCTGCACGGTGTGCACGATGAGCACGAAGTAGAGCGCCTGCTCGTCGGCCACGCCATAGAGGATGAGCATGGTCTTCACGGCAAAGTGCCAAGGGCCGGCACCATTGGGCGTGGGCACGATGACGGCGATGCTGCCCACCACGAAGGTGACCATGGCACACGCCAGACCCAGGTGTCGCGTGAAATCGAAACAGAAGAAAGTGAGGTAATAATGCAGGAAATAGCACAGCCAGATGCCCACCGTCATCAGTGCGAAGAGCGGCAGGCCGCGCACATTCTTCAGTGACACCACCCCCTGCCAGATGTCGGCCAGCGTGGTCTTCATCCTGCTGTAGAACGAGAGACGGCGCAACAGGATGTGGAGCAGAATGGCCATAGCCAACAGACATACAATAGTGACTAACCAGCCAGCCCAGCTGAAGCCGCTCAGGATGGTGCTCACGCTGGTGCCCGTCTGACGGAAGAAGGTGCCGAAGGTGCTCATCTCAAGCATCAGCGTGGCTCCCACGATGATGAGCATGAGCAACAGGTCGACGATGCGCTCGGTGACCACGGTGCCCAGCGCTCGTGTGAACGACACGCCCTCCCAGCGCTTCAGCACGGCACAGCGGGTGAACTCGCCGATGCGGGGCACCACCAGCGAAGCGGCATAAGAGAGGAAGATGCTGTTCACCGATACGCTGGAGCGCACCGACCCCACCACAGGCTGCAGCGACATGCGCCAGCGCCAGCCGCGCAACGCCTGGGCCAGGATGCCGAAGGGAAACGACAGCACCATCCACGTCCAGTCCATCTCGTACAACACCACCTGCCGCACGCGCTCAAAGTCGAAGCCACGATACATCCAGTAGAGGATGGCTCCACCCAGCAACAGGGGGAGCAAAATCTTCACGGCGTTGCCCACAATGCCTTTTTTCGCTGATAACATGATGCAAAGGTAAAGATTTTTTGGTTTTTGCGGAAAACTCTTTCGCTCTTTAACTCCCTTTAACTCCCTTGGCTCCCATAACTCCCCAAAAAGTAGTAACTTTGCAGCAGTCTTTTCCCGAACAACGAAAGCAAACACGATAATAATAGGTAGAAAAACGTAGATGAAACAAGTACGACCAAAGAAGAACCTGGGCCAGCACTTCCTGACCGACCTCTCGATAGCCCGCCGCATTGCCGACACGGTGGACGCCTGCCCCAACTTGCCCGTGCTCGAGGTGGGCCCCGGCATGGGTGTGATGACGCAGTATCTGGTGGAGAAGCCACGCCCGCTGAAGGTGGTGGAAATCGACCGCGAGTCGGTGCAGTATCTGCACGAGCATTTCCCCCAACTGCACGAGAACATCCTGGGCGAGGACTTCCTGCGCATGGACCTGCGCCAGGTATTCGGCGGCGAGCCTTTTGTGCTCACGGGCAACTACCCCTACGACATCTCGTCGCAGATTTTCTTCAAGATGCTCGACAACCGCGACCTCATCCCCTGCTGCACGGGCATGATTCAGCACGAGGTGGCCCTGCGCATGGCATCGCAGCCCGGCAACAAGCAGTATGGCATCTTGAGCGTGCTCATCCAAGCGTGGTACGACGTGGAGTATCTTTTCACCGTTGAGCCTTCCGTCTTCAACCCACCGCCCAAGGTGCAGAGTGCCGTCATCTGCATGAAGCGCAACCAGGTGGCTCATCTGGGTTGCGACGAGGAGCTGTTCCGCCGCGTGGTGAAGGCCACCTTCAACCAGCGTCGCAAGATGCTGCGTGTGAGCTTGCGTCAGCTGTTGCCGCCGGAAGCCCTGGCCATCATGGCCTCGTCGCCCTTCATGACCATGCGCCCCGAGCAGCTCAGCATCGCCCAGTTCGTGGAGCTCACCAACCTGGTGGCTGCCAGCAGGCAGGATGGGGCGGAGTTGTCGGACGGGTCGGACTAGTCGGACCAGCCATGCGAAGCCGCGGCGCCCCTTGGCCGTTTTCGCGCACAGAATGGGTGTGTACGTACACAGCGTGATTGACTTGCGTCAATAATCGGTCCTTTTTTCCGCAAAACTTGATGAAAAATGATGGCGGACATCATTTTTCGTTGTACCTTTGCATCGTCAAAAGAAAACAATGTGACAGAGCGATCTTCAATAGAACGAAATAATAGTTGTTAGTATTAGTTAGTAAATAAGGTAAAGTAGATTGGCTTCTGCAGCCTTGCGAAAGGCAGAGAAAGCATAAGAAAGTATTAAGATTCGATAGTTGTTAGTTATTAGGTAAGTTAAGATTGTTAGTTTCAGTAGGTAATTTAGTTTTTGGTAAAAAAGATTTGTTCAAGGTAACAGGTTTTAGAGAAGGTTTTTAGTTATTAATATCGTTATGAATGCCGCCCCAGTTGTGACAACCAGGGCGGCATTTCTTGTTATGGTGTGAGCACGGTGGCGCTCAGGATGCGCACATCGTCGACAGGGCGGTCATAGTCGTCGGTGAAGACGCGCTGGATGCGCTCCACCACGTCAAGCCCCTCCACCACCTTGCCAAACACCGTATATTGGCCGTCGAGATGTGGCGTGCCGCCTATGCGCTTGTAGGTTTGAAACATCTCGGGCGTGATGGTCACCTCGTGGTGGGTCATGCTGTCAAGCCTCACCTGCATCTTCTCCAGTTCGAGGCTGGAGAAGGTCTTTCCCCACACGATATAGAATTGGCACCCGCTGCTGCGCCTGGCCGGGTTCACCTCGTCGCCCTCGCGCGCCATGGCCACCACGCCACGGCGGTGATAGAGCTGGGGCGTACGAAATTCGGGCTGCAGCGTGTAGTCGGTATCGCCATCGCCCAGCATCGCCCCCGGCTCGGCATGCCTACTGTTGGGGTCGCCCGCCTGAATCATAAAGCCCTTGATGACCCGGTGGAAGAGCAGCGAGTCGTAGAAATGCTCGTTCACCAACTTGATGAAGTTGTCGCGATGCAGGGGTGTCAGGTCCGACAGGGCGATGCGGATGTCACCCTCCGTGGTATGTAGCAGCACCTGCCGGCTCTGTGCCCTGGCGCTGCCCACGAGCAACATGCCGCCTAAGCAGAGGCCCGCTGCCAGCATCACCATCCGCTTGTTGATGATTCCGAATACATTCTTCTTCATTTCATTTGTTTTTAAGTTCGTGCCGTGGGCACCAACTGCTTGTTCCAGTTGCCTTTCCACAGCCTTGTCAGGAAGATGATGCCACGGAAGGTGAGTTCGAGGGCCATGGCCGTCCATACGCCTTTCAGGCCATACTCTTTCGACAGCCACCAGGCCATCGTCAGGCGCAAGCCCCACATCGACAACAGGCTCATGATGGCCGGCTTCAGCGTGTCGCCCGCTCCGATGAAGACACCATTGCACACGATGGCTGCCGCAAACATGGGTTCGGCGAATGCCTCGATGCGCAAGACATTGGAGCCCAGTCCGATGACTTCCTCCACAGGCGACATCAGCCCCATCAGCTGAGGCGCGAAGACGAACATCAGCACGCCCATCAGCGTCATCACCACGATGCCCAGCCCCACGCTCATGAATGCCAGCGAGCGCGTGAGCATCCGCTGTCCGGCGCCTATACCCTGCCCCACCAGCGTGGTGGCGGCCTCGGCAATGCCATAGCCCGGCATATAGCACAGGCTCTCCACGGTGATGGCCAGCGAATTGGCGGCGATGGCCACCGTGCCCAGCGGAGCCACGATGATGGTGCTCACTATCTGTGCGCTACCCATCAGCACGTGTTGCAGCGCCATGGGTGCCCCAATCTTGAAGGCCATGCCCACCACGCTGGCCGTGGGTCGGAAGGAAGCGGTGGCCTGTGCAGGCGACGTGGGGCGCTGGGCTGCCTTCTTCCCGAACAGGCACAACATGTCGTTGCGCACCAGCAGGAAGTAGAGCATCAGCACGGCGATGACCATCTCGGCGAGTGCCGTGCCCATGGCCGCGCCCTTCACGCCCATGCTCATCTTATATATAAAGATGTAGTTGAACAGCACGTCGAGGCCACACATCAGGATGTTGAGCATCGATGGAATCTTCATGTTGCCCGAGCACTTCAGCATAGACCCTCCCAGGCCATCCATCTGGTAGAAGATGCCGGCAAAGCCCACGAGCATGAAGTAGGTCGAGGCATCGGAAGCGATGTCGGGCGAGCCTCCCAGCCAAAAGGGCAGTTGCTTGTGAATGATGAGTCCGATGGTCGAGAGCATCACGCTCCACGCCAGACTACACACCAAGCTCTGTCGCAACACTCGCCGCGCTCCCTCGAAGTCGTTGGCCCCGATGTAATGGGCCACCTGCACCGAAAATCCCATGTTGGCCGCCGCCCCCAATCCGCCCATCAGCCATGTGGTGGTCTCCACCAGTCCGATGGATGCCGTGGCCTTCGCACCCAGATGGCCCACCATGGCGGCATCGATGAAAAACATCACCGTGGCCGATATCTGAGCCAAGATGCTGGGCACCGACAGTTGCACGATGAGGCGCAGCTTCTCGCTGCGTGTCATCGTGCGGCCCTCGCGGATGTATGAGAGCAGGTCGGTCTGCGACATTTTGAGTTAGGAGTTACGAGTTAGGAGTTAGGAGTTAGGAGTTAAGAGTGACCTCAAATCTATCGGATAATTCTCAAACCTTAATATCACACCAGTCGCTTGTGGCGGAAGAACCACCAGGCAGCAGCAGCGGTGCCCACGCTGATGACGAGCGCCATAATGAAGCCGAAGGGCTTCTCCTCCATGCCGTTGATGAGGTTCATGCCGAAGAGCGAGGCGATGAGCGTGGGGAACATCATGATGATGGTGACGCTGGTGAGCGTACGCATCACGGTGTTCATGTTGTTGTTGATGATAGACGAATAGGTGTCCATGGTCGACTCCAAGATGTCGCTGTAGATGGCCGTCGTCTCGCGGGCCTGCGTCATCTCGATGCTCACGTCCTCGATGAGGTCGGCGTCGAGTTCGTCAATCTGCAACTTGAACTTCAGCTTCGAGAGCAACGTCTCGTTGCCACGGATGGAGGTTTGGAAATAGGTGAGCGAGTCCTGCAAACGGCTCAGTCCGATGAGGCTCTCGTTGTTCACGTCGCGGTCCAGGTTGCGCTTGGCCTTGTCGATGAGCGAGTTGATTTGCTTCAGACGCTTCAGATACCACACTGCCGAGCTGTAGAAGAGGCGGAAAATCATGTCCACATAGTCGGTGAATCCCACGCCGCGCTTCTGCTGGTAGCTCACGAAGTCGATCATCATGTTCGTCTCGTAGTAGCACACGGTGATGGTGACGTCGCGCTTGTGGATGATGCCCAAGGGCACGGTGGTGTAGGGCGTGCGCGAGCGCACCTCCTTCACATAGGGTATACGCAGGATGATGAGCATCCAGCCGTCGTCGTATTCATAACGTGCACGCTCGTCAGTATCGCTAATGTCGGTGATGAAATAATCGGGTATGCCAAACTGCTTCTCCAGCTGGTGCTGGTCGTCTTCGGTGGGGCACGTCACCTGTATCCAGCTGTTGGGCTGCCAGTTGGGCAGCTGCGTCAGCCCACCTTGGGTATTCCAAAATGTCTTCATTGTTGCTAATCCTTTTCTGCCTGCGCTGCCACCAAGGGGGCATGTCGCAGGATGGTGAAACACGAAAATAAAAACTGTGGCTGGCAAGAGGATTAGCGCGCCTTGCCGCCTTGTCCTCCCGCCTCAACGTTTAAAAGTATCCGCCGGGTAGTCGTCCATAATAATTGGAGTTTGGTTGATAATGTTATGAGTGCTCGCCCGACAGTCAGTCGGGTTTGCGGCTGCAAAATTACGAAAAAACTGTAGAAATGCAAAAGAAAAGCGGGATTATTTTCCGTTTCTTTTCTTTGTTGCGGCATTGTGGTTTCTCCTATCCGCATCGCTGGCGAAAATTTGGAGTGCTCCAAATAAAAATTTGGCGTTGACTTTTTAAAATTTGGAGCCGCCAAATTTTTGTCCCAGGCCGTGGGATTTTTCAAGGTACGGTTGAAAAGACGCTTTCAGCGTCTGGAATCATCAAAAAACGCTACTGTCTTTTCAACAGTACGGGATTTTTTCGGCCTCTGTCAGAGTCTCCATTTTCTGTTTTCAAACTGGTGGAGCAAGGCCAGTGCCTGGCGGGCGGTGTGGTCCTGGTTCCAGCCGCGCAGCTGGGCGTAGCGACGCACCAAGTCCTCGTAGAGGTCGCGCCGATGCGTCAGCCGCACCATGTTCTGCAAGCAAGCGTCGTCGGTGGGCATGCCGTCGCAGAAGTGCGAGCGGTTGGTGTCGATCATCGTGAAATGATAATGGCCGGGACTGTCCTCGGTGCAAAGGAAGTTCGACAGGTTGAGGTCGCCATGCAGGATGCCCTTACTGTGCATCAGCACCA
The DNA here is from genome assembly GCA_902790625.1 of uncultured Prevotellaceae bacterium. GTDB lineage: Bacteria > Bacteroidota > Bacteroidia > Bacteroidales > Bacteroidaceae > Prevotella. The sequence continues at coordinate 39,962 of CADASP010000029.1, forward strand.
CCTGGCGGGCCACGGCCTCGGCCAGGTCGCGGGGGTAGTCCTGCACCTCGCGCAACAGCAACGACATCTCGGTGCCGGGTGTCTCCATGCTGACGAAATAGCCGGTGGTGAACAGGCCGTGCTGTCGCTCTTCCATATAGGCCACGGGCTGTGGTGTGGCAATGCCACGACGCAGGAACTCCTTGGCGAAGAGGAAGGCGCGCTCGGCCTTCGTCTTACGGAAAAAGGTGTAGACCACCTGCTGCACGGCGTTCACGCGCTTGAACCGCTTCACCATCATCGGCTTACCATCGATGATGAAGCGCGCCACGCGGTTGCGACTGTCGTAGACCAGTTCGCCCTGACCCTCGTCCATCCTCTGGGGCAGGCGACCAATCTCGTCAGCCAGATGCTGATATCGCTCGTCAACAACCGTTTTCATTTGTCTCGATAAGGCTTGTCGAAGTCTACGTAGTGGAAGCCGTGCTGGCGCTGCCCCTGCTGCTGAGGCGGCGTCATGTAGTCGCCATACATGTGGGTGAGGTAGGCGTCGGCATGCTCCACGCCCATCACTTCGCGCCCTTCAAACGTCACCGGCGTGGGCTTGCCCAACACCTGCTTGCTGATGACACCGTGGAAACCGTCGTCGAAGACGCACACCTTGCTGCTTGCGCTGAAAGGATATTTGCGCAGCAACCGACGGGTGGCCCGCTGCAGGCGCTGCTGGCCGATGACCTTGCGACAAAGCAGCGGCAGCCAACTGGAAGGGCCGTGACCGTGGCGATAGGGGTCGCGATAGGCCATATAGACCAGTTTCTTCAGCACGTCGTAGCGCACCAGATGCCAGCGGCGCAGCAAGGCGTTGGAGGGTACACCGTCGATGGGGAAGACGTCGATGTAGAGTCCGCCGAGATAAGGCAGATGCCGACGCTCGATGAGCGTGGTGCTGGCGTCCTGCACTTTGCCGAAGGGCAAAGGGTAGGAAGCGTCGGTCTCGAAGCTCACAAACTCGTAGGGTTCTTCCAACCATTCGTTGGCGTGGGCGATGAAGGTTTCGTAGTCCTCGCGCGGCATGGCGATGTCGAGGTCGTCGTCCCAGGGGATGAAACCCTTGTGGCGCACGGCACCGAGCATCGTACCATCATATATATAATAATGTAAGGCATGCTCGCGGCACACCCTGTCGACAGCCAACAGGTTGCCGAGGATGCGCAGCTGCAGGGTCCTCACATCGTATTCAACCATTGTAGCGTGCGGGAATCTGTATGGCGTAGTGGGCAAAGGCTTCGCGGAGCACACGGAAGAAGGCCTCAATGTCGTCGGCATCAATGGTGCCGAGGGCGCAGAGACGGAACGTGTTTGTGGTGGAAATCTTGCCGGGGTAGATGGTGAAGCCACGCTCGTAGCAGTAGTCGTGCACGCGGCCGAAGTCCCAGTTGGGGTCGTCGGGATAGAGCACGCTGGCCACCAGCCCCGACTGGATGTCGCGGCGGATGACTTCGCGCAAGCCCATGTCGGCCAGCCCCTGGTGGATGGCATCGATGACGCGGCGGTGACGGGCAAACTTGGCCACTTCGCCCACCTCGAAGTATTCCTTCAGTGCCTGCTGCGTGGCGTAGATGGTCTGCACAGGGGGGGTGAAATGCATCTCGCCCGTCTTCTCGAAAAAGTCGTACTGCAGAAACAGGTTGCAATAGTAGGAGCGCTTGGGGTAGTCCTTGCTGCGGCGTATCTCCTCCTCGTTGCCGATGATGAACGACAGGCCCGTCATGGCCATCAGTCCCTTTTGGGCCGAAGCCATGCAGAAATCGACGTTGTCGTGCTCCATGTCGAAGGGAATCATGCCCAGCGACGAGGTGGTGTCGACCACAAACACGGCACCATGCTCGTGGGCCATAGCGCCAATCTGACGGATGGGGTTGAGGATGCCCGTGCCCGTCTCGTGATGGGTGGTGTAGACGAGGGCGATGTCGGGGTTGGCATCCAGCGCCTGCCTCACGGCTTCGAGGTCGGGCTGGTCGAACACCGACGACTTCAGGTCGATGTGCGGCAAACCATAATACTGGCAAATCTCGACGGCACGCGAGCTGTAGGCACCATTGTTCACCACTAAGACGCGCTTGTCGGCAGGCAGCAGCGAGTTCAGGCAGATGTCGATGTTGATGGTGCCGCTGCCGCAGAACAGCACCGAGGTGTACTTCTCTTTGGGGGCATGGGCCACGCGCAGCAGGTCGGCGCGCAGGCTCTTCATCATGCTCGCGAACTCTTTTTCGCGCGGACAGATGTCGGGCACCACCTGCGCCAGCTTCACGCTGTCGGTCGTCGTGGCGGGGCCGGGGTTCAGCAGGATGTTTCTTTTTATGGTCATTCTTCTTTTCGTTATTTCGTTATTCCATTATAACGCCCTAAAGGAAGGGCACGATGTGCGCTTCGGCATAGTTCAGGTCGTCGATGTCGTCAATCTCGTACCACTTCAGGCCCTCCTCGCAGAGCACGTAGACGGGCGAGACCTCGCGCGACATGCTCAGCAGCTCGTACTCATAGCCCAGCTTGGGCTGGTCGGCCACCTTGCGGGCGTAGTCGGCACACATTTTCTGATAGAAGGCGTTCGAGAGCTTGTGGATGCCCACCAACTCGCCACTGGCGCTCACCTCCGCCTTGTTCACCGAGCAGTTGGTGAGCACGCCATCGGCGTTGCGCTCCACGTAGTATTGGTCCTGGAACTTCGTGACGGGCGTGATGAGCATCACATCGGGCTGAGGACAGTCCAGCAGAGCCGTGATGGCGCGACGCTCAAACACGAGGTCGCTCTCGAGGAGCAGGAAGTCGTCGCTGCCCACGACATCGCGGCAGTTGTAGAGCGTGTACATGCTGTTGGTCTCGGCATAGCGCGGACTGAAGCAGCACTCTATCTGAGGGAATGTCGAAGCCAGCTCCTCGTAGGCTTCGCGCAGATAGCCCGTGCCGATGATGATGCGCTCGATGCCACAGGCGATGAGCGTCTCCACCGAGCGCACCACCATCGCCTTGCCACCGGCCTCGATGAAGCCCTTAGGCCGCTCCTCAGTCATCGAGCCGAAGCGCGTACCCATGCCAGCGGCCATGATGACGGCGGTCTTTATCCTCCCTGAACGGGGCGGGGCAGCGAGCATGCCCATAAACGCCTCTTTGTTCTCGATAGGCGTCGTGGTGGGACGTCCGAGATCATCGCGCGAGTTGATGGCCACGCGCAGCTCCAGCAGCACGGGGCCTTCCAGCCGCTCCATCTGCCGCAGTGCGCCGACCATCTCGTCGGCGGTGGTGGCAGTGAGCACATGACGATAGCCGCTGGCACGGGCAATGCCGGTGGCATCGAGGCGGAAGCCGATGGTGGGCTGACCGCCTACGCTCTCATGAGCACCGTTGTTGAACAGGATGTGAAACAGATTGCGGGGCTGCATAGAGGCGTTGATGCCCAGGGCGCCAGCGTGCATGATGAAAGCGCCGTCGCCATCGAAACAGAACACACGACGCCCAGGCTTAGCCAAAGCGATGCCCAAGGCAATGGACGAGCTGTGGCCCATGGAGCCGACGGTGAGGAAATCGTGGCCGTGGCCTTCGCCACGAGCCTCGCGCAGCTCGAAAAGCTCACGCGACAGCTTGCCCGTGGTAGAGACGACGACATCGTCCTCGTGCAAGTGCTCCACCACCAGCTTCAGGGCCTCCTCGCGGCTCAGGGGGTTGTCGTTGTGGCTGACGTTCTGCAGCTTGTAGGGGCCAAAAGTGCCCTTGCGGATGACGACAGCCGTGGGAGCCTTGCGCTCCATGGCCAGCGCCACCTGCTGCGAAAGTTGGGCCACGCCTTCCAACACGACGTAGGGAATCTGCATGGCGTCGAGCAAGGCCAACGTCACCTCGCCCTGCTTCACGTGTTGCGGCTCGTCGTGCACACCAGGCTCGCCACGCCAGCCAATCATCAGCACCATCGGGATGCTGTAGACTTTCTCGTCGGCCAGCGACAGTAGCGGGTTGACGGTGTTGCCTAAGCCAGAGTTCTGCATATATACCAACGCGGGCCTGCCAGTGGCCAGATAGTGGCCGGCGGCGATGCCCACGGCGTTGCCCTCGTTGGCAGCAATGATGTGGCCCACGCCCCTACCCTCGCCGTGCGAAGGCTGAGCATGGTCGGTGATGTAAGCGCAGAAGTTCTTCAACAGCGAGTCGGGCACGCCGGTGAACATGTCCACGCCGCTGGCTATCAGCGCATCGTATGCTTCTTTTACCTCAATCATTTCCTTTCGTGTCAATCTGTGTTTTTCAATAGTCTATTTGGTTCCAGGGATGAGTTCCAGTATCTGCTTGATGGGCATGCACAGGTCGTTGGCTTCGTAGCTGCGATGGTTCTCCAGGATAGATGTGGCCACCTTCACCATGGCGGGATAGGCGGCGCGCAGCATGTGGTTGGCATAAATCACCACCTTGATGCCCCACTGGGCCAGCTCCTCCTCGCGCAGATGGTTGTAGGTGGTGGGCACGGCGACGATGGGCACGTAGGGATGCAACTGGTGGAACCGCTGACAGAACTGCCGGATGTCGTCGCCCGTCTTCTCCTTCGAGTGAATCATAATGCCGTCGGCCCCACCCTGCTCCACGTAAGCGCAGCAACGCTCGATGGCATCGTCGACGCTCTTGCCGGCGATGAGGCTCTCGCAGCGGGCTACGATCATGAAGTCCTTCGTCACCTGTGCGTTCTTGCCGGCGCGAATCTTCTGGCAGAAGTTCTCGATGGTGTCCTGCGTCTGTATGGCGTCGGTGCCGAAGAGCGAGTTCTTCTTCAGCCCCACCTTGTCCTCGATGATGACGGCCGAGATGCCATTGCGCTCCAGTGTGCGGACAGTAAAGACGAAGTGCTCCAGCTTGCCGCCCGTGTCGCCGTCGTAGATGATGGGCTTCGTGGTGCACTCCAGGATGTTCGTCAGGTCCTGCATGCGTGTCGTCAGGTCAACAGCCTCGATGTCGGGCTTGCCCTTCGACGTCGAGTCGGTGAGTGATGAGCTCCACATGCCGTCGAAGGTGTCCATATACAGGCCGTTCTTCACCTCTAAGTTCTCGCAGATAAGCCCCGACAGGCCGTCGTGCACCTCAAGGATGCGCACCACGGGCTTGGCGTCGATGAGGCGGCGCAGCGTCTTCAGACGGATGTCGGGCGTGGTGCCGATGCCTTTTATCTCCTTGTCCAACGACGACGACTCGATGCCCTTGGTGTAGGGAATCTCTATCACCTGGCCACCCAGCTCATGCATCACGCCGAAGGCCTCTTCACGCAGCTCGCGGTCGGGGCCTGTCAGCCAGTCGTCGCCGTGGATGATGTAGTCGGGCTTCAGACGGCGCAGGTTGGGCGCATAGCTCCAGTCGTCCTGCGGCACCACACGGCTCACGTTCCTGATGTTTTCCACCACATTCTTGCGCTGTTCGTAGGTGAGGTAGGGCAGGCGCTTGTGCTGCGCAATGGCCTTGTCGGTGAACAGGCCGATGATGACATCGCCATACTTAGCACCCTCGTTGATGATATTGATGAGCCCCGGATGCATGATGTCGGCTATCATGCCCAAGTAAACGGTCTTATTCATAGTATTATCTGAACCAATAAAGTAATTTCTTGTAATTCTTCTTGAACAGCCAGCGCAGGCGGACAAAGCGACCGTCATTGACCAACGACGAGGCAAAGGCACCCGAAAACGTGCCCTGCGTGGCAATGGTGGGCTGACACCAGAGACACCCAAGGACCCCTTTGTCAATCAAGTAGTTGTGATACCAGTCGATAGCCCTATCGCAACGTTCCACTTTCAGTTGCTCCAAGATGGCTTTCGCTGCTTTGTAGTTAATAAAATAGCAACCGGCCATGCGGCCCCTCTTGGCAGGATAGAGCATCTGCCCCTTCACGCGCTGGCTGCGGGGCACGAAGCGCAAGGAGCTGTCTTCGTAGGAGATAAAGATGTTTTTGTCGGCGTAGTGCTCGCGATACTCCTTCAGGCTCTGCTCGAAACGTGCCACAAAGTCCGTGTCGAGGGCGATGTCATCCTCCATCACCAAAGCCCCCTCCAGCCCGTCGGTTACGATACGCTCGTAGGCCAAGAAATGCGACACCGTACACAACGCACGGGGAACCCTGCGGTGCAGCTGCTCCCGTCCGTCTCGCATGTACTGGTCAAGCAAGGCCTGGATGTGGTTGTCGTCGTGGCCTTCGTTCACGAACTCATAATCCATTCCAAGGCTTTTCATCATGCGGTCGATGTGTTCGCCGCGTTCCTTCAGCCTGTCAGGATGTATGACGAGTACTTTCATTCGATTATCTGCTATTTGTGTGCAAAGGTACAAATATGCGAACGAAAAACAAAGAAAAAAACAATTTTCTTTTGCTTTTCTCGCGCTTATTCGTACCTTTGCAACCAATTATGACTGAAAGGATGATTATCGGCTTCGATGCCAAGCGCATCGTGCGCAACGGCACAGGACTGGGCAGCTATGGCCGCACGCTGGTGAACGCCTTGGGGGCGCTGAATAGTTTCGACATGCGCCTCTACGCCCCCGACCAAGGTCTCAACGAACTGCGCTCGCAGATAGTGATGCGCCAAGGCGTCAGCTTCTGCTATCCTCCCCACAGCCACACAGCACTGGGCAAGGCTTTGTGGCGCTCAAGGGGCATCGTCAGCCAGCTGCAGAAAGACGGCGTGCAGGTCTACCACGGGCTGTCGGGCGAGCTGCCCACGGGCATCGACCAAACAGGCATTCGAACGGTGGTCACCATCCACGACCTCATCTTCATGCGGCATCCCGAATACTACAACCGGGCCGACGTGAAGATCTATACCCACAAGTTTTTCAACACGCTGAAGATGGCCGACCGCATCGTGGCCATCAGCGAATGCACGCGACGCGACATCTGCGAACTGGGAGGCATCGACGCCTCGCGCGTAGACCTGGTGTACCAGAGCTGCGCCCTGCGCTATGGCGAGGAGCCTAAGACCCACGAGCTGTGGAAGGCACGCGACGACTATATGCTGCCCGACCGCTACGTGCTCAGCGTGGGCAGCATCGAGGAGCGCAAGAACATGCTGCTGGCCGTGAAGGCACTGCACCATCTGCCCGACGACGTGTCGCTGGTCATCGTGGGTCGAAGCACGCCCTACACTGACATCATCCGCCAATATGTGCAGGAGCATCGACTGTTCGACCGCGTGCAGATGCTGCATAACGTGCCCGACGACGACCTGCCAGCCCTATACCGCATGGCCGACTGCTTCGTCTATCCTTCGCGCTACGAGGGCTTCGGCATTCCCATCATCGAAGCCATCAGCCAGGGGCTGCCCGTGGTGGCCTGCACCGGCTCGTGCCTTGAAGAGGCTGGCGGCCCCGACAGCCTGTATGTCGCCCCCGACGACCACGAGGCCCTGGCCCACGCCATCCGTCAGGTGCTCTTCGGCGCACCAGGCCGTCAGCAGCGCATCGACCGCAGCCGTGAGTATGTCAAGCGCTTTGAGAACACAGGGGCGGCACGCCGCTTCGCCGACATCTACGCCGAGCTAATCAATAACCGTTGAACAATAACCGTTAACCAATAAACAATAACCGTTCATCAATAACCGTTCATCAATAACCGTTCATCATCACTCGTAAATTTCGGTTGGCAGCGGCCGCTGCCATCATTGGCGGCGTTCGCTGCCATCATTGGCAGCGGCCGCTGCCAATCATGTCCCCGCCCGCTGCCCCCTTTTCCCTCTGCGGTGCCTCCCCCTCCCTGTTTGTCGTGCCCCACCTCTCCTGGATGCACCCCATTTCGCTCCTGAATTATTCATGGATATTTCTTTTTCACGCGCGCTCGGCCTAGGCCGAGCGCGCGTAGCGCCGCAGGCAAAGAAGAAAGTGGTTTCAATATATAATATCCATGAATGATGTAGGCTAAAGAAAATCTTAAAAGTCGTGCCCTCGCTCAATCGCAATCATCAGCGGCGATGTAAATCCTGCCATTCTTGGGATACTGTGTGCCCTCGGCTATTGTGCGATGCCTCCCTTTCAAGGTCACTTACGGCAGAATGCGGATAATCATATTATTGGTTAACGGTTATTGTTCAACGGCTATTGTTCAACGGCTATTGGTTATTGGTTAACGGCTATTGGCTATTGGTTAACGGTTATTGGCTATTGGTTATTGGTTATTGTTCAACGGTTATTGCCTGATGCCCAGATACTCGAAGAACCGCTCTGGCCAATAGTTCATAATCAACTCATCGGGGAAATCGACCTCCTCCAACAGCGGATAGAGCCTTTCGTAGTCGGCTATCTGGAACGACACATGCGCATCGCTGCCAAGGATGGTGGGCACATCATGCTTCTTGCACAGGCGCAGCAGTTCCACATTGTTGTCACGCGCCACCGTCTTCTTGCGTTGTGGAGCCAGCGAGTGGTTGTTCACCTCAAGCAGCGTGTGGGCCTCCTTCGCGGCCAGCACCAACGGCTCGAAGTCAAGCTCTGCCGAGCCATCCGCAGGATGACTGATGATATGCACCATGGGGTGGCGGATGACGTTCAGCAGCCCCTGTGTGTTCTCCTCCTTCGTACCTCCCTTATACCATGCGCTATGGATGCCGGCGATGACGATGTCGAGATAGTCGAGGTAGTCGTCGGGCATGTCGATGCTGCCCTTGGTGTCGAGGATGTTCACCTCGCAGCCCAGCAGCAATCGGATGCCATACATCTGTCGCGGCACCACAAACATGTTTTTGAAATACAGCAGCGGACAAGTGCCGGGCACGCTCGGCCCATGCTCAGTGATGCCCAGCACCTCCAACCCCTTGTCGGCAGCCGCCCGTGCCATCTCCTGCAAACTGCTGTAGGCGTGGCCCGAAGCCACCGTGTGCGTATGTGCGTCAATCAATATTTTCTTCATCATTTACAAAGCCAAAACCAACCTCATCTCTTGGCGCGTGCAAAAGTAGTTCTTTTTTCCTTAACCCACAAATCTTTCAGCCTCTTTTCGCTTTTGACCGGCTCAACACCGCATAGGCGAATATGCCTTGTCGGCTTTTTGAATGACGAGACAATTTTATCACACGCTTTTTTTTGTTGTTTATGCTGTTTTCTCTCAAATAATTTGCTTTCTTGTGATATTTTTGGTATATTTGCACGCGAAACCACCTATAAATGAATTTCTACTACAATGGGGAAAAGCCACATAAAGTCAGCTTTATCAAGAAAGAACAAGACATTCATTAAAATAATCATGAGCTGCGAACGTTGTGTTCGCACATTGTGATTATCTTTGCAAAAAATTATGAGAACAATATGGCAACAAACAAAAACGCACTCATACGATACAAGCATTTGGATTCGCTCCTGTCAGACCGTCATCACTACTATGACATCAACGACCTGACAGAGAAAGTGAACGAACTGCTTCAAGACGAAGGATTCCATACCGTCACCCGCCGTTGCATAGAGAAGGACCTCGTCTATCTGACGGAACGTCCTTTCTGTGCCCCCATCAAGCGTTTCAAGCACAACGGCAAGAACTGCGTAACCTACAAGAGTCCTTCCTTCTCCATCTTCATGCAGGAGATGAGCCGCGAGGAGCGTCATCTGTTGCGTGAGGTATTGAATACTATCGGTCAGTTCGACGGTCTCGACAACTTTGAGTGGTTAGACAAATTCAAGTCGGGTCTGGGCAATACCCGTCGCCGACAGATTATCAGCTTCAGTAACAATCCCTACCTGAAAAACTCAAATCTGCTGGGAACGCTTTTCGACATGATTTCCAACAAGGTGGTTGTTCGACTGTCGTATCATACTTTCGCTGACCAGACCATTCGTAGCATCGATTTCCATCCTTATCTGCTGAAGCAGTACAACGACCGCTGGTATCTGCTTGGTGCAGCTGATAGCGATAAAGCTATTCTGCACTTTGCCCTCGACAGAACAGATGAGGTTGAACCGTTGCCAGAGAAGAAATATGCTGATTGTCCTGAGGATCTCTCTGAACGCTTTGAGGATATTATTGGAGTCACCCTTCCAAAGGACAAGAATACAGAAAAAATACTCTTCTGGGTGAGCAGTACTTCGAAAGGCTATGTTGAGACCAAACCTATTCATGGAAGCCAGGCTCAGCTACGAGGCGAGAGGGAACAACAGCTTCGCGAACAGTACTCCCAACTTGAAGGTGGCGCTTTCTTCACTATCGATTGTATCAACAACTATGAACTCATCCGCGAACTCTGCTCGTTTGGAAAAGAACTGATAGTGCTTGAACCGTCATCCATTAGACACGAAGTTTTCAATCGTATTTCGATGATGGTAGAAAAATATTTAGAAAATCGGAAACTAATTCAATAACCAGTTATTATCTTTGCAAACTAAATATTATTAAAGAACATGCGTCTAGAAAAATGGTTCATTTCAAATTTAGATGATTCTCAGAGGCAAATTATCATTAGAGACCCCAATGAGAATCTAATTGTTCAAGGTTCCGCAGGTAGTGGCAAAACGAATCTTGCAATCCATCGTGCAGTACAGGCAAGTGCTTTTAGTGATTCCTATGCACTTGTCGTATACACTGTAGCCCTGAAGAGAATGGTTGCATACGGCTTGGAAGCTTTAAACCTTGACAAAGAGAGAATTGCATATGACTGGGCTTGGGAACATCGTGGGTTTGATCTAATCGGTGATGTTTATTGTCGCGGTACTATTAGAATGGAAAACAAATATCCAGTTTATTACGTGATTAAAGATGAAAAGGTTTTAAAATTTGTAGCTTCAGTAAATGGAGGTTATACAATCAAGACTAATGGTGTTGAGTTCGCTTCAAAATATAAAGAAGAAGTTACATCAATATCTTCTTCATTTGTTAGAGACATGGGGTCATATTCGCTATGTTCCCATGTGGAAATTTGCTCTATTAATGGCGTCAGAAAAGACGGGGATATCTATTACTATATAGAAATATCAAATGATAAATTGTTTATTGCACAGAACGGGAAAATTCGAGAATTTTCTAAAGTGTCTTCTTATGAATTGGCACGCAAGGAATATCCTAATGATTTACTTGTCAGTATAGACTTTGCTGACTGGGTCGCTGATACATACTATAGAAATTTTGGGAGAAGAGTTAGTTGGTTCCGAGAAGTACCGTTGGAGAATGATATTAAAATTTCTGATAATGAAATGGTGCTAATACCTAGTGGTACTCTTTTTAGACGAGCAGAGGGGAACATAGATTATCTTATTGTTGATGAGGCTCAGGATTTTGATGTCTCAGATTATAAGAATCGTTTTTTGCCCAAAGTAAACAAAAGTATTTCTTTATTTGGTGATTCCGCTCAAAAGATATATAGTAATCGTGGCGCTAGCATGGATGAAATAACGGCTGCATTACGCTTTAGAAGACTGTTCTTGAAATATAATTATCGATTACCAAAATCTATAGCCAAAGTTGCACAAGACATAGTTCAGCCTCCAACAGATTTGTTGTCAGACAACATGAAGGATGGCGGCAATAGTGATTTCCCCCAATATCCCAAACCAATTATCCAGAAGTTGGAATCAAAAGATAAAGAATTAGAAGCAATCCTCAATAGGATTCAAATGGAAGACCTAGATGATGTGGCTATACTTGTGCCATTTGAAGAAGATGTTAAGTATGTTCATAATTTCTTCACGCAACATGGCGTTCAAACACAAGTGTTGTATCGGACAGGCAAAATTGTTCCATATAGAACTATAAATACATTGGATTTTACAAATAACGATCTTCCATGCATCCTAACTTATCATGCTGCAAAAGGAACTGAATTTGACAATGTTTTTGTTCCTTTTGCCAATGAAGGGGATTTGCCTGACAGGAATGCATTCTATGTTGCATGTACTCGCGCTTCTCATAGTCTGACAATATCTTTTTCTGCACAAAAAATTACAAAATACCTTAACAGGGTTAATCCAAATTATGTTATAGAAAAGAATGTTCCTACTGATTCATGGACAAGCGAAAGGCAAAAAAAATAAAAACAATCATTATGAAATATTGGATTATCATAGATTCGTGGAATCTAATGGACACTTTCACAACAGAAAGTTTGTCACCTCATTCATTCTACTTGAAGCGATCATTCGGTAATGATTTAACTCGTTATATAAGTAAAGATGGAGAGTTGTTCAATAATTTGGTTCTATATAAAAAAGAACCATTATCAGAATACGCAATCGAAATCGACTCTAATCTTATAAACGAATCACTTCTTGTTAAAGTGAAAAATGCAGATGCTTATTTATACCCCAAAACAATTTATTACAGAAAAGGTAATGTTAGGTTTAGATTTAGAGACGAAGCCTCTATTAGAGGATTTGTTGCAGAATCTAAAATTATTTATGAAGTAAAAACTATTGAGAAGTATTTTGGCAGCTTTTATGTAGGAACAAACAATGTTGTTGGTGTATGTAAAATAGACAAAAACGAGCAACTTTCTTTCGAATTAGACAATTATGTTCATACAGACAATATATATAATTCAATAAAGGGTGGAGTTATTTCTTATGCATGTGGAGAAAAAACGACGACAAGCATAGAAAATCAATCTTTGTTTTTGGCTCTAACATCTTTGAAAAACATGATAGCAGGGCTAAACACAACAGTTATGATGGGCGAGGTTAGTCGAATTGATTTTTCACCATACAAGATTTCTTTGGCAAAAGCTAAATGCGAATTAATGAAATCAGAGTATAAAACAAGCATAAGTGTTTTTGAAGTTTTGAAGCATATTTTGGATGATATTATATCCTTATCATCTATGAGGTTGGATGTCATAGCCAAACAAAAAACTCCTACCTATGCACTTGAAATAGCCGAATTAGAAAAGAAAAAAGAAGAATATAGAAACCTTCTTTATCGTTTGGAGGAGTCGAATATACACGAGATTAAAGAAGAACTTAAAATGATTAAAGATATGGAGGTTGAAAATGGTAAGAAAGAAGGAAAAAACAGAAAATTCTTTCCAAAAGAATCACCAGAATATGTAAGAAAGCAAGAATTGAAGTTACTCATTCACAATTATAAAGAAGAAAACGAAGAATACAAACAGGCATATAGAGAGTTTAAGGCAATTGAAGCATCTTTAGCAAATTCAATTGTTGGTGTAACCAAATATGACTCTGTCATATCCTCTTTGTTCATCAGATTTAGTGATAATATCAATGATATTGTTCGGAATGTAAAAGCCAATGTAAATAAAGGCAATAAGAGTACCGATGTTTTGCCAATAATTGATATCACCAACAATAGCAGTGTTAACATTTCCATTGAATCTGTATCTAAAGAAGAAGAACTATTATATAATATTCTTCTGAATTATGTTATATCTAATCCAAATGGCAAGAATAGTTCTATATCAGATAGTAAAATAATCACCATAGTCGAAGAAACAGGCAAGCTGTTTACTGAGCACGAAGAATCAAAAAGCGAATATGGCAGGCTTATCTTAGAAACTTTAAGGAATTTTTGGCTTTATAAGAATCAAAGGTCTGACACGTTCAGTATTCCATACCAGTTGCCAATCATTCAAGCAGTAATGTCATTCTTGATAAAGCCACGAGGTTTTGATCAAATCGATAGATTTATGCTAAACAGAGGATTCCAATTAAAGAAATATGCTTTTTTGCTTTGGGGATGTTTGACTGGTTATGCTGCTATTCCTAAGACATTAACAAATCTTATCATTAATAGTGCTCAGGAGATGATTGTAGATGAATTCTTGTGGAATATCAATGTGAAAATGTGTGAAAACGGATGAATTAATCAATTAAGTAATAAGACACGCAAATGTAATATAATTATGATAGAACTAGCAAAAAGCTGAGAATTACGCGACAGAGAAGATAAACGAAGTGATGGTAAAGGGGATTGCTCAGGCATACGCTGATGGTTGTTGAGATGGCTATAAAAACTTCCGTTGTTGGCGTTGATTCAAGTTTCCGACGGGCTGGCTGCGAACATGTTGGAACATTGATTGAGAAAAGATTTATTGCGAACATAGGTTTCGATAATAGTTTGTACCTTTGCACCAGAATAGAAAATAAAGCGGTCTTTGATAAGTCTGGAATCTGAAACGGCATTTTGAATTTCGTCCGGCGTGGCTTCAGCCCTGCTCTTTCGGGAGTAGATTCGCGGGATGTCTCCCTACTCTTCGGAGTATGTAGGAGATAACAATGTTAGGCAGTTAACGTGATACTGTTGTACTTACGTACTGTTTCTGTTATTTTATTTTGGTATTCTATTTTTATATACTAAAGTTTCCCACCCCTGTTTTCTGCTGCATTTTAAGAGGACCTGATCCGCGTAACGTCAATAGAGAGAGATGTTCCCCGACTTGCAAAATTTATG
>CADASP010000030.1 GCA_902790625.1 uncultured Prevotellaceae bacterium
CTTATTAAGACATATACTTACAAAACAAATTTGAGTTCAGGATAACATTCTTCCATTGTTGCACATTCACATCTCTTTTGTGGTTTATAAAAGTTAAAAACGTTAAATCTTCGCTATTATCTCCTTCAACAGAATCTACACAACCACTTTTCTACCGTTTTAAGCACAACAAATTGAAACATAATAAGTTGCAAATACCAGGAATGCTCCAGCCTGTTCGAAGTCATTATCCCCAATAGCGTGACCACTATCGGCGGGGCTGCTTTCAATGGCTGCATTGGTCTTACCTCAGTCACTATTGGCAGCAGCGTAACCACCATCGGCGAGTCTGCTTTCTCTGGCTGCATTGGTCTTACCTCAGTCACTATCTGGCTGCATTGGTCTTACCTCAGTCACTATAGGCAGCAGCGTGACCACCATCGGCAAGTCTGCTTTTGGGGATTGTCCTTATTTAACCGCAATCTATTGTTTAAACTCCATCCCCCCGAGATGTGGCCGTGGTGTGTTTACGTGTAGTAGTAGTGTCCGTGACCTATACGACGTTTATACCTATGTAACCCTGCACGTCCCCATGGGTAGTGGTGAGTTTTACTCCTCGGCCTACGAGTGGCGGTATTTCAACAAGATAAAGGAAGACATGGAGGCTGGCGGCACGGTGTATTATGCCAACCTGACCGTGAAGCAGGGCACCACAGGCTACACCCGCCAGGCCGTGAAGGCAGCAGAGAAGTACACCATATTTATTGGCTCGCTGGGTGACAACACAGTGAACACTGTTGTCTTCAACGGCAAGGATGTGTCGAACGAAGTGGTGAACGGCTATTACACCACACCTGAGATTAAGGGCGAATCGGTGCTCTCCATCACTTATGAGACGGGGACGGCTGTCAGGTCGCTGGAGCAAGCCCACCTGAAAGTGATGGGCTATCAGGATGAAATCAGCATCAAGGGGATTGACCACCCCTGCGACGTGTATGTCTATACAGCCGATGGTAAGCTCGTCAGCAGCCTTCCTTCAGCTCAGGGCGACGTCAGCCTGCGCCTTACTCGTGAGCAGCTCTACATCGTGAAGGTGGGCAGCCGCGCATTCAAGGTGGCTTTATAGAGTAAACAAAACAACCATAAGAGCCCTTTTTATGATACTCATATCTTCGAAAAAACTGAATACAGAAGATAAGGAATACCAGGTTCAAGCTGAAAAGTTTGAACAAAAAAATCATTTTTGTTTTTTTGCTAATTCGTATGTACTTCATACAGACGATACAGAAGAACGAAAGGCTATTCAAAGGGAACGATATAAAATAGATAAACAAGAATGTGGGCGTGCCTATGCACGTTTAGTGGATTTTGAAACACATATAGACTCCATTTGGGATGGAAAGGAAGAGCGACACTTGGAGATAGGTCCCTTGGATGCCACAGAAAGGAGATTCATCAATGCTCTCATTTATCTCAATTCTACGCAAGCAAAAGAGTCAAATCATGGCATTAAGCACAAATATGACTATGCTTGGCTATATAAAGCTATAATAAAAGAAGGTTACTTTTTGGGGAACAAAAAACTAAATTTCAAATGGATTTCTAATTATGTGAATTACATTAAAGAAATAGTGAAAGAATACCATTTGGAGCATGACATTGGTGATTCTGATAATATCGGTAAGTACTTAAAAAAAGTGAATACGAACTATACTCCTTGGCATTATAATGACCACAAAGGTTTTACTGAGGATCATCGCAGAAATAAATTGGTAAATATTTTTATCAAATTAATGGATGTGTTTGATGAATAAAAAAAGTATTCGGTAGTTTATTCGGAAAATAATTAAGTGCATCTAAAAATGCACTAACTTTGCACCGTCGAAAGGACAACATGCTCAGGTCCTAACTGACGGTGCTCTTCATTTATTGCCAAGTGTACATAGGCATTTTATGAAAGCATGGTGAAAGAGAGCGGTAACTTTTATTAATAAACTTATTTTTTTTATTATGGTAAAAAAAGTTTTTAAAATCAAATCATTGGGAGAACTGAACTACATCTCCCCAGTAAACAATTATCAAGTTGAAGGTATTCTTCGTCGCGATGCAATTTTCGAGAGCAAAGAAGCCACACCGTTCGGACAGGACGAGATTATGGTCACCCTATGGGATCATCTGGCTCTGAAGAAATTGGCTGTCGGTGACGTGGTGACAGCAACTCTTCTATTAGGTGTCTATCACAAATCGGATGGCACTGCTTGCCAAGCCGCAGAAGTAATGGAAATTGAATAGTTTATGATTAAACGTAAAAAAAATGGTTAATTTAATTACAATGAATGCGGAAGGCCACAAGGTTGGCCTCCGCATTACCAACAGAGAACAGTATTTTGAAGTAAGGAACACGGTAGCCAACAGGGAGAACTTCGAGAAAGCCCGTGCTGGCGATGACAATGCCAAACGACGCTTGGTGCAGTTCAACTACAACGACCAGTTGCCCGACGGGGTTCTGGCTGGCTGCCACACGGCGGCCTCCACCTTTGCCATCGACATCGACTGTGGTGACCGCGAGGAGTGCTTGAAGCTGGCTCGGCAGATTCTGAGCATGAGTGACAGGCTGCGGCTGCTGGAGCTGAGCACGTCGGCTCGCTGGGGAGTGCATGGTGTGTGCTGGCGCCAGCTGGGCAAGACGATTCTGGAGAACCAGATAGAATTCGCGACGCTCACCCACACGGAAATGGACTGCAATGCCCACGACCAGCAGCGGGTGATGTTTACAGGCCCTGCCGACGAGGACACCCTGCTCTATCTCGACGACCGCATCTTTGAGGAGCCTATGACAGCCGAGGAGGGTGCTGAGGAGTATGCCCGACTGAAGGAGCGCGAGGAGCAGGGGCTGGAAGAGCTGCCTGCGGGCTACAAGAAGGGTGAGAAGCACTACCGCCCCTGGGAGGCACAGAGCGTGGCTCCTGATGCCCAGGAGAAGGCTACCAACACCCCTGACTCGACATTGCCCCAGCCGATGGTTGCCGACGACCTGAAGGCCCGCACAACAGTGTTTGGGCATCCTGTGGCCGACTACATCAACGCCCTCTACCCACAGGGTGTTCCCAGAGGTCAGCGCCACAACACAATGCTGAAGCTGTCCAACGACCTGCTGGTGCTGCTCGACAACGATGCCAACCTGGTGCAACAGACGCTGCTGCAGCTGCCTTGGGTGCAGGAGGTGGTGAGAGAGCGGGGTGAGAAGGAGCTGAACAATGTCATCGACTCGTCGATGAAGCAGCTGAAGAAACGTGAGTCGGAGAACTTCTATCCCCCGAAGCCTTCAAAGATGATGCAGCAAGCCATCGCCAGCGTGACGCTGCACTCATACAAAGAGCTTCAGGCCGAGGCACAGCACCAATCTGTCGATGCCACCACGCAGAACGACATCCTGAAGGTGCTGGAGAACTTGGGTAGGCAGCTGAAGCGACTCTTCTCCAAATTTCCGCTGCTGCAGCTGCTCTGTCATGGTCTGAAGCCCAAGCACTATGCCGCCGCCATGTTCTTGGGGGGTGCCTTCGGCATGACACTGATGACGTGCTGCTGGTATCTCTTCTGGGCTTCGGGCAACAAGAAATGCCGCCTGAACTGCATCCTGGAGCTGATAGGCCGCTTTGGCTCGGGCAAGCACATCGCCGTAGACCTCTACAAGCTGATGATGGAACCCATCCGCAAGGCCGATGCCCCACAGGTGGCAGCGCTGAACAAATGGAATGAGGAGCAGCAGCGCAGGGGTGCCAACAAAGACAAGTCGGCCCGCCCCAATGGCATCTATCGCTGTCTGCCCCCCGAGTCCAGCACAGCAGCCATCCGCGAGGCTGAGTTCAATGCCTTTGAGGTCATCGACGGCGAGAAGTGGCCCCTGCACGTGTTCATCTTCGACAGTGAGCTGGAGAACACGCTCTTGCAGAAGAACAAGACCCACATGGACCAGATTATGACGCTCTGGCTGAAGGGGTTCCACAACGAGCCCCACGGCACCTTCCTGAAGACTACCTCATCGATGGTGGGTGAGTACGACGTGCACTTCAACTGCGTGTATACTGGCACGGAGTATTCGCTGAAGAAGCAGGTGAACAGCAACACCTATGGCACGGGACTGCATACGCGCATCACTCCAACTGCTATGGGCGACACCAACTATGAGATGATGGAGAAGAAGAAGCCTACGCCTGAGACTGAGCAGTGCGAACAGCAGATTCGCGACTGGGCTTATCTGCTCGACAAGACGAAGGGTGAGATTCCCTGTGAACCCATCAGCGATGCCCTGCACAGCTGGACGGCACGCCGCATGGCTGATGCCAAGGATGAGAACTCGAAGGTGATGGAGGACTTGCTGAAGCGCCCCTGCTGGCATGCCATCAACTATGCGCTGCCCTACATCGTGGCTCGCCATTGGGACAAGATGGTGCTCGACGAGAAGGATGGCCGCTGGAAATGTGGGCCTGACTTCAAGACCGACAAGTACGACCGTGAGCTGGCCCTGCTCATCGCCAATGCACAATATGCCTTCCAGCTGCACTTCTTCGGCAGCATCGGCGAGGAGTATTATGAGCACAACGACATCAGCAGCACCTCAACCCACAGGCTGATGGCCAAGACGCAGCTCTGCTTCAGCCGTTTGCCACAGGTGTTCAGCAGTGATGATGTGCGTGTGGCCTTCGAGCTCACCAGCAAGGGCAGTGTCACCAGTCGCCTGTCGCGTCTGCAAGCCGATGGACTGATACAGCGCATCCGCACAGGAGAGCACAAGGGCATGTACCGCAAGCTGGTGTAGCACACACTTCCTTCTCAGGGCTGCAAAACTGCAAGGCGGCAAGCTGCATTTCATTTTTGATGATTGCCACCGCAGTGGTGGGATGGTTGACTACGGAATAAGGATGGCAAGAAAAGAGGGCAGGTTTCGCATGGAGACCTGTCCTCGATTTTTCTGTCTGCGACGCAACGCGAATGCCCGTGAATGAAACGCGAATGGCCCGTGAATGCTGCACCAAATATTATTCATGATTCATTCGTGATTCATTTATGCACATTCATGTTACGCCGTAGGCAATTTATTATGGTGGAGCGGTGATAAAAAAGCTCGCTTTCCTTTTGCATTTCACTCGTTTTTTCGTAACTTTGCGCTTATTGAGCGCGAACTTACTCCGTTTCGGCAAAAAAAGAAACGAGTTTCTTTGTTTTGCTCTCAACTTTTCGTAACTTTGCAGCAAACCTTTCGAAACAAGTTTGTTAACGGTCACAAAAAGAATACTGAAATGAAGAAGATTTATAAAGCTCACATCCTCTTTACGAAAGAGAAGAATCGTTTCGAGGTGCTGGAGAACGGCTATGTTGCCGTGGATGCTGAGGGGCGCGTGGCAGGTGTGGCGACAGATTTGGCTGCTTTGGCCGATGATGATGCAGAAATCACTGATTTCGGCGACTGTCTGCTGATTCCAGCCATGAACGACCTGCATGTGCATGCCCCACAGTATCGCAACCAGGGCATAGCCATGGACTTGGAACTGCTGCAGTGGTTGCAAAAATACACTTTCCCCGAAGAAGTGAAATTTGCTGATAAGGCCTATGCTGAGCGGATGTACCCCCGCTTTGTGCACGACCTGTGGCGCTTTGGCACCATGCGTGCTTGTGTGTTTGCCACTGTTCATACCGAGAGCACCCGTCTGCTGATGCATCTCTTCCGAGAGGCTGGCATGGGTGCACTGGTGGGCAAGGTGGCCATGAACCGCCACTGCCCTGAAGGACTCAGGGAGACGGCAGAGGAGATGACGCAGGGCTATGAGGAGCTGATAGAAGAATGGAGGCAGGGGGGCGAAGAATCATTGGTGCGCCCCATCATCACTCCAAGGTTCATCCCTTCGTGTACTCCCGAGATGCTCCGTGCCTGTGGACAGCTGGCTGCTAAACATCAGTTGCCCGTGCAGTCGCACCTCTCTGAGAACAAGGACGAGATAGCCTGGGTGCAGTCGCTGGAGCCAGAGAGCACCTGCTATGGCGATGCCTACGACCGATATGGTCTCTTTGGACAGACACCCACTGTGATGGCCCACTGTGTGTGGACTGCTGGCGAAGAGCTGGCTCTGATGAAGCGCCGCAAGGTGGTGGTGGCCCATTGTCCCACATCCAATTTCAATGTGGCGTCGGGCATGGCACCCATCCGACAGTTCCTCGACGAAGGACTGAGCGTGGGGCTGGGCAGTGACATCAGTGGTGGCCACGACCTGAGCATCTTCCGCATGATGGTCTATGCCATACAGGTGAGCAAGATGCACTATCAGCAGAATTTCCACAGTCCATTCCTCTCGCTGTCAGAGGCGTTCTGGCTTGCCACCAAGTCAGCGGGGAGCTTCTTCGGACGTGTGGGCAGCTTTGAGCCAGGCTATGAGTTTGATGCACTCGTGGTTGACGACAGTGACCTGAACTTTGACAACTACTCACTATTAGAGCGACTGGAGCGTTACATCTATCTGGGTGACGACCGCCAGATTGTGCACCGCTTCTGCCGTGGAAAGATGATTGAAGAACCTGAGTTCGACAGATAATGACAACCAAGAACACATAAAAAACAAACAGACAATGAACTTCCTTGAAGAGAAAATCCTGAAAGACGGAATCATCGTGCAGGGTAATATCCTGAAGATTGACAGTTTCCTGAACCACCAGATTGACATCAGCATCATGCGTCAGATAGCCAGCGAGCTGAAACGCAGGTTTAGTGGTGCCGTGGTGAACAAGGTGCTCACCATTGAGGCCAGTGGCATAGCCATAGCCACGATGCTGGGCCATCTGTATGATGTGCCCGTAGTGTTTGCTAAGAAGAGCGAGACGGCCAACAGCATCGACGACAAGTATGTGTCGCAGGCTTACTCGTTCACCCACAAGAGGATGAACAGTGTGTTTGTGTCGAAGCCCTACCTGCACCCCACCGACCGCGTGTTGATAGTAGATGACTTCCTGGCCGACGGTCAGGCTGCCCATGCACTTATCGACCTGGTGCATCAGGCTGGTGGCCAGGTGGTGGGCATCGGCATCGCCGTGGAAAAGGGTCAGCAAAAGGGCGGGAGCCAGCTGCGCGAAGAGGGCTACCACGTAGAGTCGATAGCCACCATCAAGGAAATGGACTGGGGAACTCAGACCATCAGCTTCTGCGAATAGATTCTATACATGATGTTATGGCAGGGCATTCAGCTTGTCCAGGTTGCGCTGTGCCAGCTTCATGCCCTGCGCAGCGGCCTCAGTGAGCCAGTAGCGGGCTGAGTCCAGATTCTGCTCCACGCCCTGACCGTCGCGATACATCGTGCCCAGATTGTTTTGCGCGGCAGCATGACCCTGACACGCCGCTGCCAGATACCAGCGGCGGGCCTCGGCATAGTCCTGCTCCACACCACTGCCCGACTGGTAGAGCCACCCCAAGTTAGACTGCGCCAGCACATTGCCCTGCTGCGCTGCCAGCAGAAACCAGTGGGCGGCTTCGACCAGGTCTTTCTGCACACCCTGTCCGTCCTTCAGCATCACGCCCAAGTTGTTCTGCGCCTCGGCCAGTCCCTGTTGGGCCGCCATTCTATACCACTGGGCCGCCTCAGCATATCGATGGGTGCGGTCGCAGTGCATCCCCCGCCTCATCAACGCCCTGGCATAGCCCTGACGCACTGGGCCTGAAGCCGTGGCAGAAGTTTCCACATGCTGCGGTGGCGTGGCCTCTTCAGCCGAGCGCTGGAGAATGGCGATGCCCACCATCGCCAGCACCACGGTGGCCACGATGCCGATGAGCGTTTTTGTCTTCATGCTGGGATGCTATTGCTGGATGTCATAATGAAAGAAATCGAAGGATGCGCTGCCGCCCGTTTTGCCATCAGTCGTGGAGTAGCAATAGAGTCCCACCCTTGACCCCTTCCAGCTGCCCATGCGCAGGGCAAAGGGTTCGCCCACAGGCTGGTAGTGGCGCCCGTCGCTGCTCACCGCCAGCTGGTGACTGTTGCCTCGGCTGTCGATGTTGACGCGAAGGAATACGGTTTTCTGCTTGCAAGGGCCGACGATGGTCTGCTCACCATCGTGTTCGTGATAGAAGAACAGTCCATTGGCCTGGCGGCACACGCCCACGCCCATGAAGCGGTTGGCCATGCAGAGCAGCCCGGCGTGGTCGCCCTCGCGAAGCTGCGACACATCGATGCGGGTGGTGGCCTCGCTGACGTAGCCCACGGTCTTCTGTGTGAGCATATTGCGACACAGCATCATGTTGCGGGCAGGGAGGGCGTGAAGCGTCAGCCAGCCACGCCGCTCGTCGAAACTCCAAGCCGAGTCAACAGGGTCGTGGTTCCATTGCCATTGCAAGCCCAAGGGGCGCTGCTGCTGTCCCACCCAGTGCTGCTGCGTGGCAATGAACTCGTCGGAAAGTTCCTCTACGATGCCCGTCGTCTCAGTTGCCGACAAGGGGTTCGTCCATACCTCCACTGGCTCGCCCACTCCATTGCCATCGATGTCAACGCCGATGAGTGGCCAGTCGTCTTTCCACCGAGCGGGCTGCAAGTGCACCACCCTGCCCCGTGGATGTGTCTCTTGGAAATGAAAGAACCACCATGAGCCGTCGGGCGCATCTACGAGTGCCCCTTGATGGGGGCCGTTGATGGCGGTAGACCCCTGCTCCATCACCACACGTTTCTCGTAAGGGCCATAGATGTTGCGGGCGCGCAGCACCGTCTGCCACCCCTGCCCCACCCCGCCTTCGGGGATGATGAGGTAATAGTAGCCGTTGCGCTTCATAAACTTCGTGCCCTCTGCCACAGGCCCTGTGTAGACCGTCACGCCATCGTCGAGCAACTGTCGGCCATCGGCACTCATACGGTGGACGATGATGGGGCCCGCGCCATGCTGACTGCGGCCGAGATACGCCTGTCCGTTGTCGTCCCAGAAGGGACACGGGTCTTCCCATTTGGCCACCTGCTTCACGCAGTGCAGCTTGCTCCACGGCCCTCGGATGTCGGTGGCGGTGGTCATGAACAGCCCCTCGTCGGGTGTGCAGAAGTAGACGTAGAAGCGTCCGTCGTGGTGGCGGATGGCTGGTGCCCACGACCCTCCACCATAGTGGCGGTTGGCATCCCAGCCCGGCAGGTCGAAGCGGTCGTAGAGCTGGCTCACGAGGTGCCAGTGCAGCAGGTCGACCGACTCCAGCACCTGCATGCCCAGATAGTGGAAGTCGGAGGCCACCATGTAGTACTTGTCGCCCACACGTATCACATCAGGGTCGCTGTAGTCGGCGTTCAGCACCGGGTTCTTGTAGGTGCCGTTGTACTGGTCGCCCCAGTCGAGCCGCTTTTGCGCCGACAAGGGCAGGGTGGCGCAGAGCAACAGCAATAGAATATGTTTCTTCATGGCTTGCTTTAGCTTTGCTCGGTGGCGTTAAGAATCTTTTTTATTTCCTCGTCGGTCTTGGTCAGCTTGTCACGACAGAGTTTAATCAGCTCCTGGGCACGCTTCAGCTGCTCGGTCATCTGGTCGATATCCAGTTCGTCGTTCTCCATTCGCCGCACGATGGTTTGCAGCTCAGCGTAAGCCTCTTCGTATTTCGGTTGTTTGTTCATATTGAGATTATTCATTTGGTTGTTTCATTGCTTCATGATGATGGTTGACCTGACGACACCCTTCTCCAGCCGCGTCTCTATCTCGTCGCCGTCGGCAAGCTGCTGAGGGTCGCGCACGGCATGGCCGTCTTTCATGGTGATGCTATAGCCTCGGTGCAGCAGGATGGCAGGGTCGAGGGCCTTTACTTTTTCTTCGAGCAGTGCCAGCTGTGCCTTCTTGGCCATGAGGATATGACTCAACAGCATGGGAATCTTTTGCTCGCTCACCGAAAGCCTTGTACCCTCGGTGGCCACACGCTGCTGCAAGCTGCTGAGCAGCCGGTTGTGGAGTGTGTTCAGACGAGTCTCCTGTCGTGCCTTCACCACCGAGAAAAGCCTTGGAATGATTTCTTGCAGCGTGGCTATCTGGGCATGCAGGGCGGTGAGACGTTGCTGCGCATGATGGCTGATGCGAGCCTGACAATCGTCGAGGGTGACGAGCACTTGTTCCAGATGTGCGATGAGGAAGGCGGCTGCGGCTGTGGGTGTCTTCACACGCAGATGGCTCACCATGTCGAGGATGCTCTCGTCGCGGTCGTGGCCGATGGCCGTGATGATGGGCAGGGGGAACTGTGCCACATTCTCGGCCAGGGCCAAGGTGTCGAAGCCCGACAGGTCGGCAGTAGCACCTCCACCGCGCAAGATGACCACGCAGTCGAAGGGAAAAGGACCTTCACCCAAAAGGTTCTCCCCCAGAAGACCCTCCCCCTGCCCCTCCCTAAAGGGCGGGGAGTATATAGACTCGCCATCGGCAAAGGATGCACCAAAACTATCTACTCCACGCCCTTTAGGGAGGGTCTGTGTCTGTGGATTGGATAGTTGATATATGGCATCCAACGCTGCGATGATGCTTTGCTCCACCTGCTCGCCCTGCATGATGGCAGGGAAAAGTGTTACTTGAAAGTGAAGGCCAAAGGTATTCTCGTTCAACTGCTTAACGAAGTCGCCATAGCCCGCCGCCGTGGCACTGCTGATGACGGCTATGCGCTGGCAGAACACTGGCAGCGCAAGTTCTTTCTGTAGGTCGAAGACACCTTCCTGCTTCAGCTGGTGTATGATTTCCTGACGACGGCGCGCCATGTCGCCTAAGGTGAAAGTAGGGTCGATGTCGGTGACTATCCACGAGAAGCCGAAAGCCTCGTGAAACTGTGCGTACACCTTCAGCAGCACTTTCAGCCCTGCATACAGCGTCTGGCCGGTTGTGCGTTCAAAATAAGGCTGCAAAAGCTGCCATTGCGAGCGCCAGCAACGGGCTTGCGCCCTGGCAATAGGTGTGGCCGAGCGGGGATCTTTCTGTATGAGCTCCATGTAGCAGTGCCCCCGGCTCTCACGACATTCCGACAGCTCAGCCTCTACCCAGTACTCACGGTTCAGCCGCTGCTCGATGGTCTGACGAACCAGAGCATTCAACTCAAAGAGGGAGAGAGCGGGAGTGGTGTTCATGTTAGGATTGAGGAGTGAGTGGTGAGAGGTGAGTAGTGAGTGGAGGATAGAACTGCTATAGCCGCTCGGCTCTGCCGCTTGCTACAAACAGGACGCAAGAAATTCTTCACTCTTCATTTTTCACTCTTCATTTAAATTGAAGATAGGCCTGCCAGAAATTGGGCAGTCCGTAGCCAAAGATGTTGTTGGGCGCGTCGTGCTGGTCTCCGTTCTGCCTCACCAGCTCCATGATGTCAAGGGCGGTGAGCTGCGGCAGCGCCTGCCACAGACAAGCCACCATGCCGCAGGTGACGGGTGTGGAAAACGAGGTGCCCATGTCGTGCACCAGCGTGCCCCGCCCCGAGATGAGCGTGGTGTTGCTGCCACGTGCCACTACGTCGGGCTTCACACGGCCGTCTTGCGATGGACCCACGCTGCTGAAGGGTGCCACCTGACCTTCGCCGTCGACGGCTCCCACGGTGAGGATGTCGCGGGCATCGGCGGGCACTCCAATCTTCTTCCATTTGCCCATGCCGCTGTTGCCGGCAGAGTTGCAGAGGATGATGCCCTTGCTGGCCAGCATCGAGGCGGCTTGGCTGCAGTGGGCCGTCTGGCCGTCGAGGTCGCGCAGTCGATAGCCCGCTAATGGCGCATCGTAGGCATAATAGCCCAGCGATGAGTTGATGACGTCGACCCCAACGCTGTCGGCAAACTCGGCGGCCATCACCCAGTAGTCTTCCTCCAAGGGCTGCTCGGTGACATTATCCTCGGAACGCAGCAGCCAGTAGGAGGCATCGGGGGCTGTGCCGATGATGACCTCTGGTGCCCGTGCCGCCATGGCCGAGAGCACCTTAGTGCCGTGGTCATGGCGGTGGAAAGATGGCCCTGGGGGGATGGGAGCGTCGCTGGCCTCGCCAGGATTGACGAAATCACGCACGCCCAAGATGTGGGTGGCGTTGAAGGCGGGTATGCGATGGTAGTTCTGGAACCCGCCGTCGAGGATGGCGATGGTGATACCGCGCCCTGTGAAGCCAGCCTCATGCAGACGTGTGCCGCCCAACATCTCTATCTGCTGCGCGGCCATTCCGTAGGGGTCGTTGGGCACGCTGTCCCAGCGGTTGAACGTCTCATGTACATTCCAGCGGATGTCTTCGGGCTTGTCGATGGAGTCAGGGGCCACAAACACGCAGCGCGCCGCCTTCACCATGGGCAGCTGTGCCAGCTGTTGCAGCAGCAGCGTGTCGGCAGCGCGCACCGACACCGTGTTCAGCCATCGGCTGGTGGCCACGATGGTAGCTCCCTTCACCGCAAAGCGCTTCAGATACTGGCGAGCCACGGGCAGGTCGGTGCTGTCGACGGACAGTCCCTGTCGCTGTCGCCGGTCGAGGCTTTTCTTCGAAAGGAATCGCTGTGGCTTGTCGAGCGTGTAGGTGGTGGCAGCTTTATCGGTCAGGTAGTAGCGATAGACATAGGTGCCGCGTGCCGGATTCTTCACTTTCACGGCCCAGGCACATGCCACAGCACCCATCAGCAGCACGACAGTAAGGATTCTTTTCCACTTCATATAGAACTCCCCCCTACACTTTTGCGGTGCACCATGGTGACCACGGCCTGTGCCAGGTTGAGGAAGGCCTGTCCCGACATTGAGTCGGCATTGGCGGCCACAGGCGTGCCCTCGTCGCCATTGTCGCAAACGCTCTGCACCAGCGGCAGCTGGGCCAGCAGGGGCACGTGGAGTTCCTCGGCCAACCGCTTGCAACCCTCCCGGCCAAAGATGTAGTATCGGTTTTGTGGCAGCTCAGCCGGTGTGAACCATGCCATGTTCTCCACCAGTCCCAAGATGGGCACCTGCACCTTCTCGTTCTGATACATGTCGATGCCCTTGCGAGCGTCGGCCAGCGCCACCTGCTGTGGGGTCGACACGATGACGGCTCCCGTGAGCTTCAGTGTCTGAAGCAACGTCAGATGGATGTCGCTTGTGCCCGGTGGCGTGTCGAGTATCATGTAGTCCAGCTCGCCCCAGTCGGCATCGGCAATGAGCTGCTTCAGGGCGTTGCAAGCCATGCCGCCGCGCCACAGCGTGGCCGTGGTAGGAGCCACGAAGAAGCCGATGGAGAGCATCTTCACGGCATATTTCTCCACTGGCACAATCAGGTCGCGGCCATCCACCTTGCGGGCAAACACCTGTGTGCCCTCCACGCCCAGCATCTTGGGGATGCTGGGCCCAAAGATGTCGGTGTCGAGCAATCCCACGCGATAGCCCAGTCGTGCCAAGGCCACGGCCAGGTTCACAGCCACGGTGCTCTTGCCCACCCCACCCTTGCCACTGCTCACGGCCACGATATGCTTCACGCCGGGCAGCAGGTCTTCGTCTTTCGGGCGGGGCTTCTGCTTGAACTCAGTGGCAATTTCCACTTCCACGTCGTCGCCGCATTCATATTTTATCTGGGCCTCGGCAGCCTTCACCGTCGACTTCAGAAAGGGGTCGGTGTCGCGTGGAAACTCCAACACCACCTTCACCCGCCAATTCTTCCCCTCGCGGGGCGGGTTGATGGGTGCCACCACTGGCGTGTCGGCCACCATGCCGCTCTCCACCAGGTTCTTCTTTGTGCCCGCATACATCACCTTTGCGAGCGCATCCATGATTAGTTTTGGATAGAGTGTCATTATCAGGTATGAACTGTTGTTTAGATATGCGCTTGCAAAATTAGGAAAAAATATCGTAAATGGCAAAGAAAACGGATGCAAAATAGAACAAGAATTGCGAATCGTCAATTTCGTCGACATTTTCCCCGCATTTCGTCGAAACATGTTTGCAGCATGGCTTTTTTCTTCCTAATTTTGCAGCATCATTGCAAAACGACAAAGAAATGAAAGCAAAACAACTAATCATTGCCATGACCATGAGTCTGGCCGCCATTATTTCGGCCAATGCCCAAACCACCGTGAAGGGCGTGCTTGTTGACCAAACATTGGGCGAGGGAGAACCTTACGCCACGGTACGCATCATCAAGAACGGCAGCGAGAAGCCCGTCGTCTCGTTTCTCACCGATGTCGATGGACACTTCAGCCACGCGGTGAATGGCACGGGAGAGCACGACGTTGTGTTCAGCAGCGTGGGCAAGGAAGACCTGCACAAAAGCATCAAGCTCACCGGCAGCGGCACCATCGACCTCGGCACATTATATATAAAGGAGAGCGCCACCGCCCTGCAGGGCGTAGAGGTGGTGGCCCAGAAACCATTGGTGAAGATGGAGGTGGACAAGATGAGTTACAACGTGGCCGAAGACGACGATGCCAAGGCATCCACCGTGCTCGACATGCTGCGCAAGGTGCCCATGGTCACCGTCGACGGCCAGGACAACATCTCGGTGAACGGCTCGTCGAGCTTCAAGGTCTACGTCGACGGCAAGCCCAATGTAATGTTCTCGAGCAATCCCTCGATGATTTTCAAGAACATGCCCGCCGTGGCCGTGAAGAGCATCGAGGTGGTGACCAACCCCGGTGCCAAATACGATGCCGAGGGCGCCAGCGGTGTGCTGAACATTGTGCTGAACAAACAGGCCTTAGGGGGCGGCGGCTCGACAGCCGACATGAACGGCTACAACGGCACCCTGCGCGGCCAGGTGGGCACCAATGGCTGGGGCGCTGGCGGTTTCCTCAGCGGTCAGCAGGGCAAGCTGTCGTATAACGCCAATGTCATGTACGGACTCACCGAACCCAAGACCACCAAGGTGACAGGCGAGATGGAGCAGACCGGCATGGCGCAAACCATCACCAACCGCAGCAAGACCCGCATCCCCTTCACCATGGGAAGCCTCTCCTTGGGCTACGACATCGACTCGGTGCGCACCCTCGGCCTCTCGGCACAGCTCACCAGCATGAACATGAAGAACACGGGGAGCACCACCACAGCCTTGGCAGTAGGCAACAGCACCACAGGCACCACGCCCTTTGCCTACGGCAACGACATGACGATGAAGAACCGACAGACCAGCTTCACCGGCTCCTTGGACTACCAACGATTCTTCAATGCCGAGCGCACCAGCTGGCTCTCCTTTGCCTACCAGTTGAACTACAGCCCCACGCACAACGAGACACGCACCGACTTCGATGTGGTGAATGGCTTGCCCATCGACATCACCGACCGATACTCCGACAGTCGTGAGAAGACCACCGAGCACACCTTCCAGACCGACTATACCACGCCCCTCGGTACGGTGGTGGATGGCACCGCCACCAACACCCTCAACCTTGGTGCCAAGCTGATGCTGCGCCGCGCCACCAGCGATGCCAGCTACTATCTGGCCGACGTCTACAACCAAGCGATGAGCATGGACTACGCCCACAAGAACCGCATCGGCGCCGCCTATGCCGAATACGAGGGCAAATGGGGCAGCATAGGAGCCAAAGCCGGACTGCGCTACGAGCACACTTGGCAGGATGTGGAATACCGTCTGGGCAACGGACAGGACTTCTCAACCGACTACGGCAACCTGGTGCCATCGGCCAGCCTGAGCTACGCCTTTGCCCCGACCACCAACCTGGGGCTGACCTATAACATGCGCATCTCGCGCCCCGGCATCACCTACCTCAACCCCTACGTCGACCGTTCCAGTCCCACCGCCCTCACCTATGGCAACACCGACCTTGACGTGGAGAAGACCCACAACGTGGCCCTCGTGTTCAACCAATACAGCACCAAGCTGATGATGAACCTGAACCTGAGCCACAACTTCACCGACAACGGCATAGAGCAGTACACCTTCGACGACGGACAATTCCTGAACACCACCTACGGCAACATGGGCCGCCGCCACCAGACGGCACTCAACGGCTATGTGAACTGGCTGATGATGAAGAACACACGCATCTTCCTCAATGGCGGAGTGAGCTACGTTGACCTGCGCTCGAAAGTCCTCGACGACAGGAACAACGGTTGGCAATACAACCTGATGGGCGGTCTGCAACAGACACTGCCTTGGAACATGACCCTCGGCACCTATCTCGTCAGCCAGAGCAAGACCTACACCTTGCAGGGATGGTCAAGCGGTATGAACATCCTTATTGGCACCCTGACGAAGAAGCTCCTGGGCGACAAGCTCACCCTCGGACTGCAGGCCCTCACCGGACTGAACGATGGAGGCTGCATCAAGATGGAGACTATGAGCCGTGGCAAAGGATTCGTCAACCACCAAAACATCAGCGTTCCCATCTACAACGTCAGCTTCACCGTCAGCTACGCCTTCGGCAACGCCAAGAAGCAGTTCCAGCAGCAACAGGTACGCCAGACGCACATCGAGAGCGACTTCATCGAGCAGAAATCGCAGGGCGAGATGATTCAGGGCGTAGGCAACATGGGCAATTGATAGCAAACACCCAAATACCCACCCCTCCCGTGCAGGAGGGGAGCTTGTATAGACATACCACAAAGGATACTTACCACAAAGAATGTACTGGTTATGAAGAATATACTGCAAAAGATGATAGCAAGACTAACCAAGCTCCCCTCCCGCACGGGAGGGGTTGGGGGTGGGTCTGAGTCCAAGGGTTGGGGTATATTCCTCATCCAAGTAGGAGTGTGGGCAGCAGTCATACTGTTGCCCATGCTCACGTCGTGGCTTGCCACCCGCAGCTGGGAGTACGCGCAGAACACGGTGCTCATCACCTTCGGCATGCTGCGCTCGCCCATGCTGCTCTACTTCGCCAATTTCTACATCTTCGACCGCTGGCTGTTCCAGCGCCGCCGCTATGGACTCTTCGCCTTGGCCAACCTGTTGCTGATGCTGTTGCTCAACTGGGAGATGTTCTCCATTGGCGACTACGCCCCCGATATCCCCGCCATCGCCTGGGTAGGCATGTACATTGGCTTCTTCATCTATTTCCTGCTCAACTGCGCCATGATAGCTACTGCACTGGGCATACGCCACTTCATGCGCATTCGCCAGATACGACAGCAGCTGCAGGAGGAGCAGGCACGCCACACCGAGGCCGAGCTGGCTTGGCTGAAGAACCAAATCAACCCCCATTTCCTGTTCAACACGCTCAACAACATCTCGTCGCTGGCAGCCATCGACGGCGAGGCCACGCAGGAAGCCATCGCCCAACTGAGCGACCTGCTGCGCTATGCCATGTACGAGACTAACAAGTCAGCCGTGCCACTGCAGGGAGAGGTGGAGTTCATGCGCAACTACATCGCGCTGATGAAGTTGCGCGTCAGCAGCACCACCGTGGTCGATGCAGAGTTCAACATCCTCAACCCACAATTCCAGGTGGCTCCCCTGCTGTTCGTCTCGCTCATCGAGAACGCATTCAAGCACGGCGTCAGCAGCAACCAGCCCTCCTACATCATCGTGCACCTGGAGCAGAAGGAGGGGGCACTCTCTTTCCAATGCCGCAACTCCAACCACCCCAAGAGCGACAACGACCGCAGCGGCAGTGGCATCGGCATAGAGAACACACGCCGACGACTCGAACTGCTCTATCATGACCGCTACACGTGGCAACAAGGCATCTGCGACAACGGCAGCACTTACTTCTCGCACATCACCATCAATGCCGAATTCCCAATTCCGAATTCCGAATTGAATCATCCGTAGAGTGCACAGAGGAATTTCGAGTCTTCAGCGCCTTCCGTGAACAAATAATCAACAAAAATCCGTAAACAGCATGAAGTGTATCATCATCGACGACGAGCCACTGGCCGTGCGACTCTTAGAGACGTTTGTGCAGAAGACCCCCGACCTGGAATTGCAGGCCTCGTTCACCGACTCCGTGGAGGGAGCCGCTGCCATCAAGGAAGGAAAGGCCGACCTGGTGTTTCTCGACATACAGATGCCCGACCTCGACGGCATGGAGCTGGCACGCATCGTGCCACCACAAACACGCATCATCTTCACCACAGCCTTCAAGGAGTACGCCTTCGAGAGCTACGAGGTGCGCGCCCTCGACTTCCTGCTCAAACCCATCCGCTACAGCAAGTTCCTGGTCGCCATCGACAAGGCCCGCGAGTGGTTCAGCCCCCATCAATCACCCCAAAGGGCGGAAGAGCCACACGACCGCACCATCTTCCTGCGCGTCGACGGCGACCTCCGACAGTTGTCCTTGAGCAAAATCCTCTATGTCAGCGGAATGAAAGACTATGTGATGTTCTACATCGACGGGGAGCGACGACCACTCATCACGCACATGACCATGAAGGCCGTCGAGGACATGCTGCCCTCATCACTCTTCATGCGCGTCAACCGCAGCTACATCGTGGCATTGCAACACATCCGCAAGGTGGATCGCAACGACTGCATCTACATTGGTGAAGAAATCATCCACATCACCGATACCTATCTGCCAGCCTTCCAAACCTACATCAACCAGCGAATGAAACAATGACGGCCAGACAGCGGTTATAACTATCTCATCATAACCGCTGTCTCCTAAACGCACCGTTTGCGAAAATTTGGAGCGCTCCAAATTTTAAAAAGTCAACGCCTTTTTTGAAAAAGTCAAGACCTAATTTTTGAGTGGAGTGCTCCCAGCGAGAATTCCATGTTTCTGTCAGTGAAAATGGCTTGTTCGCAAACGGAAAAGGTTCCTTCTACAATTGCTTATTTCCTGTTTTCTTGCAAGATGTCATGACTATATTTGTAGCGTGAAATCGTGCTTGAAAAAAATGGTATAAAAAGTTGGCCTTTTGGGTTTAGTAAATCGGTTTTCATGTGTATGATAGATGTATGACGACAAGAAAGCAAAAACTTGAGACACTGTTCCGACAGCACTACCGGCAGATGTATCGGCTGGCATCCATACTTCTACACGACGATGCTGAGAGCAAGGACATCGTGCATGATGTCTTCGCTCAGTTGCTTGCCTCATCAGCTGAGTTGCATGAGGATACGGCAGCAGCGTTTCTACTTACCTGCGTGCGCAACCGATGTCTGAACGTGATACGTAGCAGGAGGATTCAAGAACGGGTTCAACGGCTCTACCTCCTCGACCTCGACACCACCATCATTCCGATAGACCTGTTTCTTGAAGAGACGAAAGCTCTGACCGAGGGCATCAACTTGTTGGCGCCACCCGTCTGTCGCGAGGTGGTGGAACTTCACTTCCGCGAGGGCCTCACTTTCCGTGAGGTAGCCATTCGCCTCGGTGTCAGCGAGACCACCGTCTACAAACATCTGCGCCATTCGCTTCTACAATTACGTGAACACCTTAAAAAGAGATTAACAAGATGAACAAGACCGACCTTTTGTTTCAGATGATGGAACAGCCCCAAGCCTTTACCGAGCAGCAATGGCAAGAGATATTATCAGACGAAGAGTGCCGTGAACTCTACTCTATGATGGCAAAGACCAAGAGCGCATTCGAAGCCCAAAAGGAGATGGATGATAAAACCATCGACGACGAATGGAAGCGACTGACGGTATCTGCAAATCACAGATGGCTCCATGTGGCTGTCATGTTTGTCGGTATCCTGCTGCTCTCTGGCATAGCTATCGCTGCCATCTATGTCTTGGCTCCCCATACTGTCTCCGAGGGGGCTTCAACAGCTTCAAACACAGCGTCTATAGTGCCCCCTCCTGGGGGCGAGGGGGGTACTACCATCGTCCGTTTCTCCAACACTTCGCTCGACAGTGTTCTTTCTGTCGTGAGTCTCCACTATAATCATGCCGTTTGTTTCCGCCACGATGCTTTGCGCCAACTCCGTTTCACCATCGCGTGGGACAGCATAGAGCCACTTGCCACATTTCTCGACAACGTGAATGAGTTTGAAGGATTGCAACTCGTAGATGAAAGAGACACTATATTTATTAATGTGGTGAAGGAGGTACAGCCATGAAACGTTTCATCCTCTTTGCTCTATGCGTTTGCTCGTTGCTTTGTGCTTCGGCACAGACGCCGTCCTTGGCTGACGCTTTGGAACGACTGAATCAACAACAGGACGACTACGAGATTTCCTTCATCCACAACGAGCTGGAGCACTTGCAAGTAGTAGCCAATACGGAGGGAATGAGTGTTCCAAAGGCGGTGAAGCAACTGACGAAAGACCAGCCAGTGCGAGTGGTCGCCAAAGGGCAGCAGATATTTGTGCAGTATAAGCCCAAGGCAGACAATCGATACATTGTACTCACTGGAAAGGTAAAAGACAACATGACTCACAATGACTTGCCACACTCCAATGTTCGGCTGCTCTCTGCCGATGGTGTTCGCATTGACTCTTGTGAAGCCATCTCATACATGCAATATGGCAATAACCCTCCCATTGAGTATGCTGACTTTGGCTTCAAAGTTCCTGCACGACCTGCCAAATACATCATCCAGGCAAGCTACGTGGGCTTCAAGACTGCGGAAATGCCTTTCGAGTTGAACAACATCTATCGTCGCGAACAGCGTCGGGAACTGCCTCCTGTCTATATGAAACGTGAGACCAAAATGCTTCAGGAAGTAGTGGTCACCTCATCAAAGGTGCAGTTCTATTACAAGGGCGATACGCTTGTGTTCAATGCCGACGCTTTCGAGTTGGCCGAAGGTTCAATGCTTGATGCGCTGGTACGCCAGTTGCCGGGTGTGGAATTGAAGGAAGGAGGCCGCATCTACCATAATGGAAAGTATGTCGACGCCCTGTTGTTGAATGGGAAGGACTTCTTCCGTGGCGATCATACCATCATGCTCGACAACCTGCCGGCTTACACCGTGAAGGATATTCAGATTTACGACAAGTGGGGCGACCAAAGCGAGTTCCTCGGTCAGCACGTCATTGGCGACAACCGCTACGTGATGGATGTAAAGCTGAAAAAGGAATACCGTATTGGCACATTGGCGAATGCGGAGGTTGGTGGTGGAACGGATGAACGTTGGCTTGCCCGGCTCTTTGCCCTTCGCTTCAGCGACCACTCACGCCTTGCCACCTATGCCACAGCTAACAACCTGAACGGCGACGGCAAACCTGGAGAAGCGGGAAGCTGGGACCCACAGCGATTGCATGACGGTGGACAGCTGACCCAGCAGCAGACCGGTATCGACTACAGCGTGGACGACCGCAACAGCAAATGGAAAGCCGACGGCAACGTGCAAGTGACCCACAGCGACCTGAACCGTGAGACGAATACCAATCGTCAGAACTACCTGCCGACTGGCGACACTTACGACCGCATCCATAACACTCAGCAAGACAAAAACCTGAAGTTGAACACCAGCCACCACTACTATCACAACTTCGGCATGTGGAATCTTGACGTGCGCCCATCGTTCAGCTATCAGAAGTCGGACAACAGCACCCACAGCCTTGCCTCTGCTTTCTGCGGAAGCGACAGCCTCATCCATCGCAATCTGCAACGAGGCCTCACAGAAGAGCACAGCATCGACGGTACAATCATCCTAAGCAGCACCTTCAAATTCCACCATAGTCCCGACTGGGCTTCCCTTCGTGCCGAAGCCAACTTCAGCGACCAACAGGAAGACCGCTACCATCGCCAGTCTGTCCAGTATGTTGCTGTATCACAGCAACCCCCATTATGCCTCAATCGCTACCACCGCAACCATCCCAACCGCTCATGGAAAGCCAAGGTTGATGGCACCTATCAGATCAACTTCACCTCCCTGATCCGACTGCAATTGAATGCGAGCTACACCCACAACGACCACCGACGTGAGTCATCGCTCTTCGACATCGACACCACCTACGCCCTCGGCCTGTTGCCATCCGCTCACGAATACGAGCAGCATATCAACCGTAGCAACAGTTATACGAGCCACTTCACCGAAGACATCTACGACTTCAACCCCCGCTTCTTCTATAACTGGAACAAAGGAAAGGAGAAGAAAATATGGGCACAACTCGGTTTCCCTGTCACCCTCATGCGTCAGAAACTTCATTACCAGCGTGGCAGCATCGACACCCTCGTCACCCGCAGCACCATGCCGGTCAACATCTGGGATTACTTCGTTGAATATAAAGTTATCAACCATAAGACAGGTAATGCCCAAAAACTGATTCTCCAGTACATCGCCACCTCATCGACCCCCGATTTGCAGAACCTCGTCGACATGCGCGACGATACCGACCCGCTGAACATCCGCATAGGCAACAACAGGCTGCGCAATGCCATCAACCATCAGTTCTCCTTCGGCCATGAATGGGGAAATGCCAATCGCAAAGAGAGTAGTCATCAATACTGGCTCGGCTACACGATTATCCAAAATGCCTTGGCTATGGGTTATAGTTATGACCAAGCCACGGGTACCCGCACGTGGCAGGCCGACAACGTGAATGGCAATTGGAACGCCGATGCCAACTACCGCTTCAATACGACCATCGGCAAGAAGCATCCACTCCGTCTCAATGTCAGTCCGAGTATCAACTATCAGCACAGCGTCAATCTGGTTGACCAAGAGCGCAACACCGTCAACACCCTCTCGCTCAACAACACGCTGAGTCTCTCCTACAAGCTTGGCAACCACTCGCTCAGTTTCAAGAACACCACCCTCTGGCAAAGCTTCACTACCCCCAATGTTCAGTATGCTGCGATATCATCGCAGCCCCTCACCCTCACCAACGCCCTCACCGCTCTCCTAAAGCTCCCCCTGCAGATAGAGCTCAACACCGACCTGACGCTCTACACCCGCACCGGCTATGCCGACTCAAGTCTCAACACCACCGACCTCGTTTGGAACGCCCGGCTTATGCGTCCCTTCCTCAAAGGCCGCCTACTGCTAATGGTCGACGGCTTCGACATCCTCGGTCAGCTCGACAACATCACCCGCATCGTCAACGCCCAAGGTCGCACCGAAACCTACACCAACGTCCTGCCACGCTATGCCCTGCTGCACATGGTGTATAGATTCACCAAGCAACCTAAAAAGAAATGATGCGCGCCAGATAATTGCCTCAGAACTTACTGATTTCAGCCATGAATGATGGGCGGCGACGATAGACATTACGGCAATGCTCTGCCAACTGATGAGCGGCCTTTTCTCCGTTCTCCAGTTTCAGCATGGCTTCCATAGACTGGCGCATGCGTTCGAAGTATTAGTAAATAATTATCACTTAACATTTCATATTGAGAAAAACAGACGATGTAGCCTACAAGGGAACTGCAAAAGAATGTGAAAAGGTAATTCCAGAATTCTTACAAAAAAAATTTTCATTCTAGAACAAAACAACGCACACTTTAAGCTATTTGAGCAAGGCGAACAATGACGAAAAATCGACTGCCGACCCGATTTTTGCACAACCTCGCAGGTTTTGTGCAGGATATTTTCCCATTTTTAGGCCATTTTTCGTTTCTGCGGAAACGCCAAAAAAGAAAAAGGCAACGCCATTTTTTTTTTCGGCGTTGACTTTTCCGTGCCACCTATGGCTTTTTATCGCCAAAATGAACCTATTTACCTGAAAGCCAGATATTTGTCAAGACCTCTCAAAACTCGCTTATTTTCGGCCAATTATTTTTTTGTGGAAAACAATCGAGTTTTGAAGGTCTTCGGCTGTTTTGAGGCACCTTCCGCCTTAACAATTTTTTATTTATTTTGCTAATGAATGTTTAATCCTTCCCCTCCCATTGAACTTCTTAATAGTGCAAAAACCGCACTGCTTTTGGTGTATTTGTACTATTTGCAACAAAATAGAGGTGAAACCATAGCGGTTCCACCTCTTTTGATTTATAGTATAGGAGATTACTCCTCCCAGTTACGTGTAAGGAGTAGAAGGAATAGTGGCAGAGTAAATGCTGGAGCAGCCCGTAGTGTTCTTGCTCTGGCAAGCGACCTGAGGTCGAGCGGACAATCATCTGACGGTCGGCCGATGAGGATAATGTGAGCAATAATATTAATAATGTAGAAAAAAAAGCAGATTATTCTAAAATCATATAAACTTTTGCTAATTTTGCACACAGAAAAAGTAATCCATACGTTGATGGCAAACAAGTATAGTAAAAGTAAATTAAGGGAAGTGACTATTAAAGGCTACAAATCTATAGCCTTTGATAATCCTATAACTTTAAAGCTTGGTGATGTTAGCATATTGTTAGGTGCTAACGGAGCGGGAAAGAGCAATATCATTATTATATTATTTTATTTATGAGCCAGAACACTTTCTCAACGATGCAATTGAAGATTCAGTTGCGCAACGTAACAAAGCCGCCAGTGTGGCGTCGCGTGCTGATTCCGTCAAACATTACGTTTCTCGAACTTCACTACATTATCCAAGCCGCCTTTGGCTGGTACAATGAACACCTTTTTAAGTTTCAACACAGGCCTTACGACCGTGAGTGGACTGTGGAAGTGCCAGAAGAAGGTGAAGACTTTGGTTTTGCCCCGATGGGTTTTTTCGGATTTGGACCAGAGCAAAAGGATGCCCGCACTACCAAGGTTGGGCCTTTCCTGAAATCGAAGCACCTTGAAAAGCTTGTCTATATTTATGACTTTGGCGATGATTGGGTTCACGACATTACCATTGAGGAGGTAACCAAAGGGCAGGTTCTTCTGTTTCCCCGTTGCACTGACGGCAAAGGTGCTTGCCCGCCAGAGGATTGTGGTGGTCCTTGGGGCTATCAAGCGATGAAAGAATCAGGCGACGCCGATGATCCAAAGTATTTTGACCTTGAAGAGTCGGATGCCGATGTGCGCCACTATCGTAGTCTGATGCAGAGCGATGAAGAAATGTGGGGCAGGGAATACAAAGGCCCCGGCGACCCAGACGAGGCAGACGACTATGACGATGAGGATGACTGGGATGGGACGGATGACGCTGAGATGGAAGAGAATACTGATTTCGATGAGTCCGTCTACACCTACCAACACCCCGAATACCCAAAGACGTTGGAGATGGAGAATCCCTGGGTAGGTGAGGAACTTTGTAAGCCAGAGAATGCTCTTGGCCTGAAACCTCAACTTGTGAAGCGCTTATTAGCCTTGCCAGCCGATTCATTGCGTTGTGACCTGGAGCGACTTATCATGTATCATGTCGGACTGACCTGTGACGACATCCCTGATGACTATGACCCAGGCGACCAGTTCAACGGTGTTATTGGCTCGTCGCTCATCCTGCTGGCAGACGTTGGTAATGGAGATAGCAGTCTCGACGTAGTGCTTGAGGTGATGCGTCAGTCGCCTGACTTCAGTGAGTATCACATCTGCGACTTAGGCGAAGAGCTGTTCATTCCCACCCTCTGCAAGTTGGGGCAAGAGCACCTTGAGAAGTTGCTTGCCTACGCCAAGGAACCAGGACTCTACGGTTACATCCAGTGTCAGGTCTTTGCTGCTGTGCGTGTGATGGCATTTTACAATCCAGACCTGCGGCAACCCGTTGTGGAGTGGTTCCGCGATTTGCTCCGCTACTATACTGACTACAGCCAGAAGCATGATGTAGACCGTGAACTGATGGGGCTTCTAGTGAGTGAAGTAACAGACTTGCACGCCCCAGAACTGTTGCCAGAGGTGAAAGCTCTCTTTGATGCCGGGGCTGTGCATGAAGGAACTTCGGGCGACTACAAGTCTGTGGCACGTGACATCAAGAAGCAGCGTTTTGAGAATCCGCTATCCCTTTACAGCTTCAATGCCGAGTCCCGTTTCAAGGCAATGCGAGATATTTACAATAACTGATATCAAAAAAAATTACTGTCCGCTAAACATTGATGGTAATAAATCCTAACATCCACAGCCTTATTAGGTAGGCAGCGGATGTTAGGATGATTTAAAATTTGCCGATTTCCGCCATAAACGAGGGACGGCGGCGGTATACCTCACGAAAATGCTCGGCCAACTGATGGGCGGCTGTTTTTCCGTTGTCCAGTTTCAACATGGCTTCCATAGATTGGCGCATGGCCAAATGCTTCATGGATGCTGTTGATGGCCAAACCAGATTTTTCCAGTTTAGTGATGTCTGCCGTTACAGCCTTCGCGCTGACGGGATATTGTTGTCGCAACTCTTCTAACAGGTGTGTACGTCGGCCTACTATACCTATTCTATGGTCACGTTTCGCATAATTCAGAAACAATGCCTTGCCAATTCCCGAGGTGGCACCAATGATAATGATGTTCATGTCGCTTTTTTTGTGCACAAAGTTAATCATATCATCTTAACCTCATACAAATAAATAAACGAAAATGCCATGTTGATAGTAAACTCTCAAAACGTTTTGAGAATTTACAAGCCAAAAGTTACTTCCCTGCGAATATTGCTGATGGTTGTTGGCGTTACTTTCAGGTAAGATGCAATGTCTTTTAAGCTGATGCTTTGCACAAGGTTTGGGCAACGACGAAGCAAGTCTTTATATCGCTCTCTGGTAGACATACGGTAGGTGTCAAGATACTGGGCATAGACTTGCGAGAAGAGGTGGTCGGATATGGCTTGCTGGACTTCTTTCATGCCGTCTGAATCAAGAAGCTTGAGCAACTCTTCACCAGAAAGTAGGAATATCTTGCAGGCCGTTGCTGCCACAATCGTCACTTCAGAAGTCTTGCCATAAAGACAATTGGGATAATCGCCAACAAATTCGCGCTCAAATGCGAAGCCAGAAATATAGTCTTTCTGTTCAGAAGGATGATGCACAAGATACTTGAAAAAGCCCTTCTCCACAAAGCCCACATATCGGGAATGCTCACCTGTCTTGATGAAATAATCACCCTTGGCATATTGTGTCAATCGTCCGTGATTAACGCAATAATCTGTCAATGGCGAAAGGTCGAGACCGTCGATATGGCCTAAACAGGATGCTGTCATCAAACTGGTAGGTGGTCAGTATAGGCGCACCCGCTTCTTCACGGTCAACAGTCCGTTCTGCCATCTGTTGTGCCTGAAGGCGATCAGGGCTGAGATAAAATCCCTGTCCAAAATCCTTGCCGCGACGCCCACGTTTCAGATCGATTTCTTCAATATGTGTATTTGAACCGTGATATAGTATCATAATGCCAATGCCCCTCCGTGGCGGTTGCATATAATAGCGATATCCTCCACGGCGTCCTCAATAGATTGTGTATGTTCCACGCCATAGTGCTTAATCAGGAATTCCATACCTTTGTATTGCCGCAGATACTGGTAGGCCTTGGCATTGGTCAGGGAAAAATGCTGGGCGAAGGCACCGATAACACAAACCAGATACTCGATAATGTTTGATTGCTCTTTTGACATGGATTTGTCGATTAGCTATAAAAACAACCACGGGCAGGGCATTTCACCCTGCCCGCGGCATTGATTATACTATTGGAAATTACTCGCTCCAGTCCTCCTGCGTCTTGCGGACGTAGGTCTTGTAGCGGATTTGGGCCATCTTCTGGGCCTCGGCGAAGAGTTCCTCGGCCTCGTTGGGATAAGCCTTCTTGACAGAGAGG
Organism: uncultured Prevotellaceae bacterium; assembly: GCA_902790625.1. Taxonomy (GTDB): domain Bacteria; phylum Bacteroidota; class Bacteroidia; order Bacteroidales; family Bacteroidaceae; genus Prevotella. Next base: position 27,387 of record CADASP010000030.1, read on the forward strand.
TAGCGGACCTCGCCGAGCAGGAAGTCGTGGAACTTGTCCCACTGCGGCTCCTTCGAGTCGAGGCTGAACGGGTTCTTGCCTTCCTCGATGAGGGCGGGATTGAAGCGCCACAGGTGCCAGTAGCCGCACTCCACGGCCTTCTTCTCCTCGGCCTGGCTCTTGCCCATACCGCCCTTGGCCTTCAAGCCGTGGTTGATACAGGGAGCGTAGGCGATGATGATGCTGGGTCCGTGC
>CADASP010000031.1 GCA_902790625.1 uncultured Prevotellaceae bacterium
AACATAAATTTTGCAAGTCGGGGAACATCTCTCTCTATTGACGTTACGCGGATCAGGTCCTCTTAAAATGCAGCAGAAAACAGGGGTGGGAAACTTTAGAAAGTAATAATCCCAAAAACTATGTCTTGGGCTTGATATGGGAAATTGCTTCTTGTGAGCTGTTGAACCCGTCCGAGGATTAATATAAGGGGAATTCTTACCACTTATAAAAGATTCTATATCAAAATAGTTTATTGTACCCATACCTATATATTCTACAGTTTCGTAATCACCTGTTCTTGTCAACTCATTGACATAGTCCTCCACAAGCACACCGTCTGGAACTTGTAGCGTGAAATACCCTAACTTATTGGAGAGTAAGGGTTCTATATTTTTATCCAAGGCACCTGTCTTGGGCTTTACCGTCACCCTCTTCATGTCAACTTGAATTAGACTGCCATGTTGATCTATGTAAACCACATCACCCATCCTGACGGTTTTCTGAACTACAGACTTTGAGGCAGAAAAGACATTCAGACAATACAAAATACTACTAAGAAACAATATACAAATTCTCATAAATACAAAACAATTTAACAAATCAGTAAACTACAATCATTTCAATCTTGTTGGGGGTAACCTTCGGAAAAGTCTCCCAGAAAAAAATATCATGAAAATAATCAAGCCACCCTCCCTTGGTACGCATTGCAAAACAAACCACGAGACATGCCTTAAAGTCGCCCAAAAGCAATAGTTGCTTGATGTAGTGACTATCGCTAGGCACTAATATCTTCCCAACCACCACCGTGTGGTTTTTCCAATCAACCGATGGCAAGTCTTCCACATTGCCCTTGTAACTCCGAACCAGCTCATCATAGCTGTTCAGGACCAGGATTGAATCCCCCTCTTCTTGTTCGTCGAAGAACTTGCTGCTTAGTGCATCTAACGGTGATACCGTCAAACTCTCTTCTCTGTTGACGACAAATGGGTCTTTTTCCTCGCACTCTGAACAACCGAACAAACAGAATGGCATCGACACTGCCATTGATAAAGTTAAGATATATACTACTCTTTTCATCATTATGACTTATGGGTTAAATTTCCTATTGACCAAGACTGATGTACCCAGTAAGGTAATAGCTTTCGTCACCATAGAGGCGGATTTCATACTGGCCCTGCAGGGTGGAGGGCAGGATGACGGTGTTCGTCGTGGAGCTGACGAAGGTGGAGTAGACCACCACGCCGCCTTGGCGCAGCTCAAGCGTGTAGTCGTCGTGCGACGAGAGGAACGTGAGTTCGTAGCCTTCCTGCCAGAGCGATGGCACGGTGGGGCCTTTTCCTGTACCAGGGATTACCGAACTCGAATCATCATAATTGACACTAAGAGGAATTTGTTCCGATGCGAAGGAAGAAGCACATGTCAGCATTAGAGCTGCAACAATAGATAAAATCTTTTTCATAATGTTTGGTTTTAAAAAGATATTAAAATGTATGTCGGGTGCAAAGTTACGGCTAAACCCAAAACGCACAAAACTTTTTGGAGAAAACGATTTTACCTAAATTTTACTGTCTATAAAATGCTTATTCTCAAACTTTTTTGTTAGAAAACAGGTTCTTCCCTCTCTATCAATCAGCAATAATCCAATAACTTTTCCATCAGGTTTTTGCTGGTTCCCTCTTCTTTGAATAGTTTTTTCATTAAGGATTTGCTAATTTTTGTAACGGTTGATGGTGAGACGCCTAACATAACCCCCACGCTGAAAGCGTTTATATGGAGGCGAAAAAGAATGGAGGCATCAAACTCATGCTCGTTAAGAGCATAGCTCTTGTCGGAGATGAGTTGATAGAAAGCGGGCAAAACTTCTATGACCATCTTATGAAGCAAGCTGAGATCATCACTTGACAACCTCAAACCCCTGTCTGCCATTCCACTGAGCTTTTGATAGATTTCCCACTTCTTCAGTCTTTCTTCCACGCTTCCTTTTAATGGTAAATAACGACGTTGCAATTCAAAGAACTCTTGTTTGTAGTGTTCCACCTCATCTTCTTTCTTGTTTATCATCTCCTTAAGGCTTTCTTCATGCTGGTGCAGAATGTCATTCTCTTCTTCTTTTAGAATGAGGTCATTGTTTTTCTTCTCTATAATACTATTCAGCTTTTCAGATTGGGTTCTAAGCTTAACGACATCACCTTCCAATTGCTCCAGTTTGTCGATTGTCTTTAGTATAGCTGCCTGACCTTTCCTCACTTTTGCCCTCTGCCTGTAGATGATAAATCCGGTAAGTACAATAACTGCAAAAATTAAATAAAGCAGCCTCTCTGACCTTTCCCTCTGTTGTTGGGCCTCTTTCTCCTTTTTCTCTGCCAGCACCTTGTTGCGGTTGTAATCATACATGGCTTTGGCTCGTTCCACCTCCTTCGTTGCCATTTGTGCATAGACGGAATCGTTCATGTCATAGCTGTAAAGGGCATATTTGGCGGCAGAATCTGCCAGATGCATGAGAGAGAACGTAACAGACAATCCATAAGATGCCATATTCTGGTTAAGATAGTCAATAGTATTGTTCAGTTCCTTACTGAAATAATAATAGGCTGAATCTAACTTATTGACAGCCAAGCAGTATTTCCCCTTGTAATAATAGTAGACATCACGTCCCTTTTCAATATTATGGCATGAATCGAAATAGCCAGAATACTGTTCATAAATATCCAAATAATACTGTGCTTTTTCCCAATTGTTTCGCTCCAACAGACTCTTAACTGGTAACAGACAATATTTTGCTGCTGTTTCTATACCAGCGATTGCTTTGATTTCTTGGTAGAGACAGTCAAATTTGGGTATGACAGAGTCATATTCTTGTAGTTGTCCTAAAGTTTTTATCTCATGTGCCATAATGTTCAATGCATAGATGGTATCATGGGCTTTAAGCGCATTTTCAGAAGAATGATGGAAGGCTTCAATACAATCTTCAAAAAGGTTTTGGTGGTAGAAAACGTCTGCCATCTGCCCGTAGACGCGGCATAGCTTGGCATAGTCGCAGTCGCTGGCGGTGGTGTCTGCGCGGGTAGCGGCATCGAGGTAGGCTTCGATGGCGGCGGGTGCCTCGCCCATGTCGGCGTAGGTGCGGCCGAGGATGTAGTGGGCGCGCAGCTGCTCGTTGGGTGTGCCGTGGCGGTCGAAGTAGTCGGCGAGGGCTTGGGCCAGCGAGTCGTTGGTCATCAGGGAGTCGGCCACGTTCTGGCGTTCCAGCTCCTCGAGCTGGGCGAGCATGTCGCGGTGGCGGCTGGCGTTACAACCGACCAGCAGCAGGGTCGCGAGGGCATATATATAAATAATGTGTCGCTTCATAGGTGCAAAGGTACGAATAAGCGAGCGAAAAGCAAAAGAAAAGCTCGCTTTTCTTTGCTTTTCCGAGCGAGAGTACCTTCGGCGATAGCCAAAGGTACGAATAAGCAAGCGAAAAGCAAAAAGAAAAACGTGTTTCTTTTTGTTTTTCCGAGCGAGAGCACCTTCGGCGATAGCCAAAGGTACGAATAAGCGAGAGAAGAAGCAAAAGAAAAACGTGTTTCTTTTTGCTTTTCCGAGCGAGAGTACCTTCGGCGATGGCCAAAGGTACGAATAAGCGAGTGAAAAAGCAAAAGAAAAAACGTGTTTCTTTTTGCTTTTCCGAGTAACGAATTTTGCAGGGCCCAAAATGAAGTCCCGAATAACACCTAAACAAATTTGTTATATGGAAGCGAGAGTACCTTCTTGCGTCCCGTTCATAGGCCAGCCAGGCGGCAGAGCCGAGAGTGGGAGAACCCCAAAAGAAGGCAAAAAGAAGGTGGCGGCGAAGCGCGGAAGCGTTAAAACTGCTGAAGCCGTGTTAAAACGATGTTAACGGCTGGCAGGAACCACCGCGCCATGCTACCTTTGCACCGTCGAAACAAGCAAGGCGCCACGCTGAAGAGCGACACAAGAGAAAAATCAACTTATTGTTTAACTAAAAATCCTTTTAAAATTATGTTGAAGATTGACCTTTACAAGAACAAGAACCAAGAGAGCCGCCAGTATGGCAAGGTCTACGGACGAGTGAACAACGCCACCCCCATCGAGATCCCCGAGCTGGCCAAGCACATGAGCCTGCACAACACTCCCTTCTCGAAGGGGGTCATCCAGGGCATCCTCACCGACATGGCAGCCTGCATCAAGGAGCTGATGCTGCAGGGACAGCCCGTGAAGCTGGCCGACCTCGCCATCTTCAAGGCCAGCGTCATCAGCACCCCCGCCGTGAGCGTGGAGAAGTTCGACTTGCAGCAGAACATCAAGAAGGTGAGGCTCTGCGCAGTGGCCACCGGAGAGGTGAGCCGCAAGCGACTCACCGACGAGGCAATGCTGGGCTACACCTCGATGGGAAACCGACTGAAGGCTGGTGAGGCCACCCTGAGCAACGAAAAGGGCAAGTACCTGGACAACGGACAGTAAACTCATTTATCACCTATCACTTCTCACTTATGAGTGTACCAAACAAGAAATGGGACTTTTGGATCAGGCTTGTAGCCGCCATCGTCTCGGCCATCGCCACCTCGCTGGGCATCAGCAGTTGCGTGAACGCCATCGTGTAGTTGTTCGTTCCCGATAGGGACTTCTTACTTGTAAGAGTTTAGAGTTTAGAATTTAGAATTTAGAGTTATTCTCGCTTCGCTGCGATTATGAATTATGAACTAAGAATTGGTGCGCACCATAATTCTTAACTCTTAACTCCTACTCGCCACAGGCGACAACTCTTAATTCTTAATTCTAAACTCTAAACTCTTAACTCCTACTCGCCACAGGCGACAACTCTTAATTCTAAATTCTAAACTCTAAATTCTAAATCGCACCTTTCCCACCGAGAGGGCGAGCAGCCCGGTGGCCGTGAGCAGCCCGTTGATGAGCAGCAGCTCATAGCCAAAGCGATAGCCCAGCAGATGGCGGCAGCCCGCATCGAGCAGGAAGCAGAGCAGTGGCGATGCCACGCACACCAGCGGCACCCAGCGGTCGCGCACGCCTCGGCGACAGAAGAGTCCGAAAGCGAAGAGGCCCAGCAACGGGCCATAGGTATAGGACACGATGGTGTAGATGGCATCGATGAGCGAGGTGCTGTTCACCATCCTGATGATAAGGATGCACACCACCAGGAGCACACACATCAGCAGATGCACACGACGACGCAGACGCTCGTCGGAGGGGCGGCAGCGGATGTCGACACAGTAGCTGGTGGTGAGGGCGGTGAGGGCCGAGTCGGCCGACGAGAACGAGGCGGCCACGATGCCCAGCGTGAAGAGGGCCACCAGCAGCGGATGCGACGAATGGGCAATGAACTGGGGCAGCAGCTCGTCGCCCTGAGTGGGCAAGGCGATGCCTTGGCCCTGGAAGAGCTGTGCCAGCAGGATGCCGAGGGCGAGGAACAGCAGGTTGGCAGGCACGAAGGCCACGCCATAGCTGCACATATTCTTCTGCGCCTCGCGCAGCGTGCGACAGGTGAGGTTCTTCTGCATCATGTCCTGGTCGAGGCCCGTCATCACCACCACGATGAAGGCACCGCTGAGCAACTGCTTCCAAAAGCACTGCGGCGATGCCCAGTCGGAGAAGACAAAGACGCGGCTGCGCTCGTCGGCCATGATGGCGCTCACGGCATCGGCAGGCGAGAAATGCAGCTGCCGCATCACCAGCCAGATGATGAACAGGAGAGCCGTGAAGAGGCACAGCGTCTGCAACGTGTCGGTGAAGACGAGGGTGCGCACACCGCCACGATGGGTGTAGAGCCAGATGAGCAGCACCATGAGCACAACAGTGAGCGCAAAGGGGATGCCATGGGGGGCCGCCGCAAACTGCTGCACGACGAGGCAGGCCACGTAGAACTTCACCGCCGTGCCCATCATCTTAGACAACAGGAAGAAGGAGGCTCCCGACAGATAGGAACGCCGACCCAGACGCTGGCCCAGATAGGCGTAGATGCTGGTAAGGTTGAGACGATAGTAGAGGGGCAGCAGCACAAAGGCCACGGCGAGATAGCCCAAGATGAAGCCCAAGCACAGCTGCAAGTAGGTCATGCCGCTGCTGAGCACCATGCCGGGCACGCTGACAAAGGTGACGCCCGAAATGCTGGCCCCCACCATGCCGAAAGCCACCAGACGCCACGGCGAGCGCCGCTCACCACGGAAGAAAGTGTCGTTGGTGGCACGGCGGGCGCTCCAGCGGCCCAGCAGCATCAGGGCTGCAAAATAAACGAGGATGGTGACGACGACAATCACTTGCCCTTGCCGTATTTCTCTATCAAGGCATCGGCCTGGGGGTCGCCCAGCTCACGGGCACGCTGCAAGCTCTTCACGCCATCGGCCTTCTGTCCCTTCAGGCAGCGAGCCAAGCCCAGAAACAGGTGGCCGTCGCTATATTCGGGGGCACGGGCTATGCACTCATTGGCGGTCTTGATGGCCTCGTCGTAGAGTCCTACACGCACTTCGAGCGACGCCTTCTCGGCATAGTACAGCTCTTGGTCGGGATTCATGCCAACGGCCTTGGTGATGTCGTTGAGGGCTTGTTGGAACAGGCGCCCACCCTGCTCGGCCTGGAAACGCAGGTAGTAGAACTGGTCGTTCACCTGTGCGGCCATCAGCTGCTCATAGTCGTTCAGGTCGGTGGTGGCATCACGGTATTTGCCAGCATCAAGCTTTGCCTGGGCACGTGCCAAGATGTAGGGTGCCGCCTCCTTCAAGTAAGGGCGCGAGAACATGGCCACGGCCGAGTCGAGCATGGCGATGTAGGCGGTGGTGTCGTTCTGCATCAGATGGCAGCGGGCGGCCTCGAAGAAGAGGTCGGGCGAGCGCAGCTCACTATGAAGGATGGTGGCGTAGATGCTTGCCGCCTCGGCATACTTTTGCTGGGCATAGCGGATATAGGCTTGCTGCTGGCGATAGAGCGCTTGCGGGCTGGCCTCGTAGGCGGCCTCGGCCTCCTGGAAGGCACGGTCGAAGGTCCAAGGCTCGTAGGGTGGCTCGGGGCGATAGATGAGCTTCTGGTAGATCATCCGCGAGTAGTTGAAGTGGGTCTCGTCGGTCCTGTCGCTGATGCGCAGTGCTTGGGCCATGTCGCTGTCGGCATCGGAACAACGACCGGCATTGGCAGCAAACAGGGCACGGCTGACGTAGCCATCAGGTTGCTGGGGGAACTGGGCGATGAAATCGTCGATGAGCTGTGCGTAGGCCACCGAGTCGAGGGTGCTGCCAGCGACATAGAGCGTGAGCTGGGCCTGACTGAAGTCGGTGGGCAGCGCCTTCTTGATGCCAACAGTGCGCAGGGAGGCATCGTTGATGCTCAGGCCCGTCATCTTCAGACTGTCGGCAAAGAGGGCACTCACGGCATAGACCAGCGTGTCGGCATCGGTGGTCGGCTGCTGCATCAGCGCGAGCAGCTGCCCCTCGGCATCGAAGAGGGGAAGACCTGACATGGACCGTTGAACGTTGAACGTTGAACGTTGGTCGCCGAGCTTCACGGTGTAATAATTATAATGAGTGTTGAAGGTCTCGGTGCGACGCATGGTGCCAGCGATGGCCTGCTTAGCTTGGCGTTGGGGCAACAGCCACACCGACGAACCTTCAGCGGCGGTCTGCTGTGCCAGCACCACGGGCTGCGACTTGTTGATGCCCACACGGAAGCGAGCCACGTCGTAGGTCTCGTTGGCTCCGAGCATCACCTCCACGGGCCACTCCTTGCCCGCAGCATCGATGACCACGGCTCGGCTGGCTCCCTTGAAAGGCGCAAAGCTGCTGATGGCCTCGCCCTGCTCGTCCACGAACACGCCGGTAGCACTGCCCAACAGCGAGCCATCGGCAGAGAACGTCTGCAAAGCAAACACCGACTTGGCGGCTTTCTTCACCCACGACTGGGCATTGGCGCTGATGCTAACGAATAACGATAAAAGTACTAAGGTAAAACTCTGTTGTATACGTCTCATAGTTATCAATTTTCAAAATTCAACTGTTCGCTCTACTCTGCTGTTTGCAGCTTCAGCAGCTGCTTGGCGTTGGCAATAGCTGCCTCGCCAACACTGCTGCCCGAGAGCATCTGTGCTATCTCGGCGATGCGCTCCTGCTGGGTGAGCATCGTCATGTGGCTGGTGGTGCCCTGCGGCGTCTCCTCCTTCCACACCTTGTAGTGGGTGGTGCCCAAGGCGGCTATCTGCGGCAGGTGGGTGATGCTGATCACCTGCTGCTGGCAAGCTCCCATCTCGGCCATGATGAGGGCCATCTGCTCGGCAATCTTTCCGCTCACGCCGGTATCAATCTCGTCGAAGATGATGGTGGGTCCGTCGGTACTGGCGGCCATTGCCTTCAGGGCGAGCATCACGCGGGCAATCTCGCCACCGCTGGCCACCTGCGACACGGGTTGCAGCGCCGACGACGTGTTGGCCGAGAAGAGGAAGGCCACACGGTCGATGCCATTGGCGGTGGGCTGGGCGACAGGCGCGATGTCTATCTGGAAGCGGGCATGGGGCATGCCCAGGGCCATCAGCCGCTGCTGCATCTGCTGCTCAATATGGCGGGCGGCCTTGATACGTGCCTGGCGCAGGGTCTCGCCATGCTGCATGCAGTGGCTGAGCAGTTGCTGCACGGCGTGTTCCTTCTCGGCCAGCAGCTCGTCGCCACCCTCGATGGCACTGAGCTTGGCACCAAGGTCATCGCGAATGGCCATCAGCTGAGCCACGCTCTCTACCCGATATTTCTTTTGCAAACTGTAGAGGCGGTCGAGTCGGCTGTTGACGCTCTCCAGCTCGGCGGGGTCGAATTCCACGTCGTCCATGCGGGCACTCACCTCGGCGGCCACATCCTTCAATTCAATATAGGCGGTGTCAAGACGCTGCGCCAGTTCGGCCGCATCGGCAAACACGCGCTCTATGCCATGCAGGGCATGGGCAGCTGTGCGCAGCTGACCCACTATGCCCGTCGTCTCGGCTTGCAGGGCGTTGTCGGCTTGGAAGAGCGACTGCTTGATGTCCTCGGCATGCTCCATGGTGTCGCAGCGGGCCTCCAGCTCCTCCTGCTCGCCATCTATCAGCCGTGCTGCCGTCAGCTCGTCGTGCTGGAACTTCATGAAATCTTGGTTCTGCTGATTCTGAGCCATCTGCTCGCGCAAGGCTTCCAGCTCGCGGCTGGCCAGTCGCCATTGTCCGTAGACTTTGCCATAGGCCGAGAGCAGCGGCTGGTTGGCCGCCACGCCATCGACCACAGCCAGCTGGAAGTCGTGCTTGCCCAACAGCAGGTTCTGGTGCTGCGAGTGCACGTCGATGATGCGTTCGCCCAAGTCCTTCAGCACGGCCAGACTCACAGGCACATCGTTGACAAAAGCGCGGCTCTTGCCGCTGGCGGTCAGTTCGCGGCGCACGATGGTGTCGGGCAGGTCGGCATCGAGTTCGTTCTCCTCGAAGAAGCGTACCATGCCATCGCCCATACGTTGCAGGTCGAAATGGGCCTCGACGATGCACTTGTCGGCCCCTTGCTTGATGGCCTTCATGTCGGCGCGCTGTCCAAGCAGCAAGCCGATGGCTCCCAAGATGATGCTCTTGCCCGCACCCGTCTCGCCAGTGACCACCGAGAAACCAGGGTGGAACTCCATGTCGAGTTGGTCGATGAGGGCAAAGTTGCGAATATGTAATTGTCGTAGCATTGTTTAGGGGTGAGAGGTGAAAGGTTAGGCCCTGGCAGCATCCAGCATCAGGCGTATCTCGGTGTCGGTGATGCCTCGCTGTGCCAGGTGCTGGTGCTCGGTAGACATGAACTCCTGCTCCAAACTGAAATCGGCGTCGCCCATCGTCTGCACGTAGCGTCGGAACTGCGGGATGGCCTGACTGATGCGCCGAGCCAGCCAGTGGCAATAGGCTTGGTTCAGGATGTCTTGTGGGTCGGGGTTTTCCACGCCAAGCAGTTGTTCATAGATTTTGTCGGCTTGGTCGTATTTCCCCGTCAGCGTCAGCGCCCAAGCCAGCACGCGGCTCACCGCCACGTCGTCGGGGTGCAGGTAGTTGAGCTTATAGAGCATCTTCAGCGCATCGTCCTCGCGCCCCACATGAAGCATGCACACGGCTGCCCCTTGTTGATAGGCACCGTGGTCGGGCTTCCCTTCAAGCAGTTGTTCATAGATTTCCAACGCCTCCTCGTAGTCGTGCGAGGCGAAGAGCGAGCGAGCCAGACCGGCCTTCGCCCGCTCGTTGTCGTGTTCTATCAGCAGTGCCTGTCGGAAGCAGTCGGCTGGCGAAAGAAAGGGGTTGTTGGACATTCCGTGCTGCATGGCGGTGCCCAACATGATGTATAGTGGCACGCCATGTTTCTCTGGAGCGATGTTCGAGAGCACCTTCAGCGCCTCGGTCCACTGTCGGCGCTTCATCAGAAAGCGCCCTACGGCCATGGCCTGCTGTGCCAGCTCGGGCTGTCGGAACAGCTCGTTACAGAAGAAAAGCACATGCGCCTCTTCTGCAAAGGGATTACGAAACTCGCCTCGCGCCGAGAAGAGTCGGAAGAAACGGTAAAGGTTTTGCAGACACATACGGCGTATGAAGGCGGGTTGTTGCTGGTCGTCGGTGCTCACCTCGCCGCCCATAGGCATGGCCATGGCCTCCCCCTCCTCAATCAAATGTATCACGTTCTTAGGCATACGGTCGAGCACCATGTTGAATCCCAGTACAAAGGAGTACTTGTCGCTGTCGCAGAAGGCTCCCATGCGTGTGATGGTCTTCAGGAATCGGCTGGCGCGCGAGCCGTTCCACGTAGCGCTGATGGCGGGATGCTGCGGATAGAAGGGTACAAACCAGTTGGAGGCTTCGTTGAAAAAGGGGAAGCGCTTCATCTGCGAGAACCCGCCGAAGTAGACGTCGGCTCCCTGCCGCTGCATGTCGGCCATTCGCCTCACGCTCTGCTCCATGCGCTCCATCGACAATTCCTCGGCTTCGGGGTGCAGGATGTCGTCCAGTTGGTCGTCATCAATCTCCTCCAATCCTTTTCCTGTCACTTTCAGTTTGCTGCCGCTCATAATGTCGGGCAGTATCTCGTTTTGTATGGTGTTGCGATCCTGGTCGGCCTGCAAGCAGTAGAAGAGCTGCATCTGCATCTCGGCCAGCTCTTGCTGTGTGCGCTCGTCGGTGCAGAGGCTGGCAACGGTCTGTTCCACTTCGGGAAACAGCTGCGCCGCCTGGGCATCGGCCGTGAGCGCCCATCCTATGAGAGCGCGCTGTCGCAACTGCTCGTCGGTGGCCTGACGATAGACTTCGCAGAGCACACGGAATTTCTGCGGACAGAACATCTGCATGGCCGAGAGCATCACCGCGCTGACGATGAGCTGCTGGTCGATGCTGGCCAGGGTGGGCGACAGCACGATGCTGATGAAGGCATCGGCCAACCCTTCGGACCACTGCCGCGAGGTGAGGATATAGTCGAAGAGGTCGCGCATCTGCTCGGCATGCTCCTTATACATGTTGGCCGACTTCTGCTGCCGCGTGTGCTCTGGCTCCAGTTCGAGCAGCGCCAAGTCGGCCACGAAGGTCTCCATGGCACTGCGCACCGATGCTATCGACCAGTCGGCGCGCTGCGAGCGAGGACGCTGGTGCAGTGCCTTGAGGAATGGACTGTCGAGTAGCAGCCAGCGGCCATACACATTGGCAGTGAGCACCCACACCCGGCGCAGCAGCCGCTGGGCCACCTTTTCGCGCTGTGGGTCGTCGTATCCTCGCTGCCAGTATTCGGCCATCAGACGATAGTCGTCGCGCAGCGCATTCATCTGCTCCAGGTCTTGCTGTCGCACGGCTCCCCGCTGCCCCACCTGCCCCAGCAGATAGTTCTCTAAGGCATCGATGGCCTCGCCAAGCCGTGCCTCGGTGGCAAGCTGGAATATCTTTTCGAGTGTTTCGTTCTTTTTCACTTTTCTCTTCTTACTTTTCACTTATCACTTCCTTCGGCACCCCGCACCTTTCAGCAATCAGCTGGCTCCATGTCCTCCATCCCTTGGCGGCAATGGTGTCGGCAGCCATCTGATACACCTTCAAGAACTGCTCCACCTGGCGCTGTCGCATGGTGTCGACCATCACCTGCTCGCTGAACACGATGACGCCCATTTGCAAGCCCATCGAGTCGGTGTCGAGCAGCACATAGTGGCCGTCATGGCGTGCCACGGTGGCCTGTGGTTCTGGCAGGAACATAGCGTCCATGATGCCGTTGCGCAGCATGTCGAGGCGCACGTGCACATCGTTTATCTGTATGCGAAAGAGTCGCTCAGGCTTCAGCCCCACGCTGTCGGCAATGTGCTGGCAGAGCCAGTCGGTGGCCGAGCGTCGTGTCATGGCCACCATTTTGTCGTCGAGTTGTCGCAGCTGGCGTATGCGTGCGGTCTTGTTGCTGATGAGCTGCCACTTCAGGCTGGTGGTAGCCACCTGTCGCACGGGCATGCCCTGTTCTCTAAGCCATTCTATGCGATGGCGGTCGGTGGTCATTCCCTCCACGCGCTGGCGCAGCATGGCGGTGTCCTGGTCCATCTGGGCGGTGTAGGGCCTCAGCTGGACGCTCACGCCCTCGCGCTCGAACCATCCTTGCTCCTCGGCAATGAAGAGTGGCAGACAGTCGAGGGTAGGTGTCACTGCCACCTTCAGCGCCAGCGAGTCGAGACGTTGCTGCTCGCGCCGACGCTGTTCGGTCTCGTCGGCGCTGTTTCCACAGCCCACTGCGAGGACCCCTGCCACGATGGCGAATAATCTATACAGTACTTTCAAAATAGCGCGCGATGATTGTTCGTTCTTAATATGACGTGCAAAAGTACGAAAAAGATTTCTAATGACGAAAACTTTTAACTACAATTATGGTTCTTGGAGTTTTCAGAAATCTTCTTCGCCTGCGGCACAACGTAAATATTCGCAAATAAGACGTGAATGATTCGTGAATATATAACAATCAAACGACGACTTTATACGGCCGCCCGAGTCAAGCAATTCGCAAGTGTCGCGTACCGCAGAGCGGTCTTTTACAAAACCAAATAAAACCAAATAAAACCAACAAAAACATGTTTTGTTTGGTTTTATTTGGTTTTTGAAAGACGCGAAGCGTATCTGTGCCAGCTGTCATGAATCATGCCGACTAAAGGCACGCCCGTCACCACTCACCTCTCACCTCTCACTTACAATTTTTCTTCCGTCGCGGATGTACACGCCCGGCCGTGGCTGGCCCTGCACACGGCGGCCCAGCAGGTAGTAAAGCCTATTGTCAGCTACGGCCATCGTCTCTGATGCCTCAATCGACGAATCCTCGCCGATGAACACAAAAACGTCTCGATCATCCGGAGACTTGTCTTTGATAAAGCATCTAAAGGGCGGGGTGCTTTCTATATACCTCTCTCGTTTTCTCCAGCCATTGTCACGGCCTTTCTCATCAAGGAAATAAAAACCAGTGCCATTGTCTACAGGCAGCAACTGTTTGTTGCTGTAACATCCATATATTCCTGCTGCATCGTTCCAATCGGCAAAGCGTGGGTCGTCGTAAGGCAGAGGCACAAACACTGTGTCTGGTAGTTGGCTCAAGTCGTAGTCGGCAAGGATGACATCAAAGTCTTGCTCTGGAAATATCACGTAAGGGGTGTTGGCTTGTGGATTTTCTTCACGCTCAAAATAGAGCTTGATGGAATAGCTTGTGGACAATTCCCGGAAGGCCAACTTGTAATAGCGGGCCAGCGAGGGGTCAGGGTTCACCGGCAGGATGATGCTGGCCCGTTGTCCCGCCTTGTAATGCACGGCATCTGTCAGCACCACTTCAGATGGATTTGTCTTCCTGTCCCAAAAATACAACTCATGATACGGTGCACATCCTGGGGCTGTGATGCGACATTGCATTTCAAGATTCTTCCTCAGCTTCAGAGCATATTCACCCAAGTCGTTGGTTTGGGCTTTAAAAACTGATGAGGAATTCTTTTGGTAAAGGAACAGTTGGGCACCAGCCACAGGGAGGCCGTCCTGGTTGATGATGGTGCCCTCTATTGTTTGCATCTCTGTTAAAACGGTAACGATTGGGAAAGCCCCGCCTGAGTAGGTCTGAAAGAATACAGGATCCTCTCGACTCTCCCCCTCACTCTCCACGGTCAGAGATTTGCTGGCGAACGCAATCACTGAATGAGGGTTTGGCAAATTGATGTCCATAAGTGCAATGGGGTCTTCTTCTGTGCCGCCATGGGGTATCGTGCACACATCATCAAAGATGACAAAATTCTTCCCGCCATCCGCAAATGTTATTTTCACATGGCGGGTAATGTCGTTTCCAGGATTATAGCCCTTGAACACCATTCTGGTTATGAGGTCGCCCGGGCACAGGTCAAATTGCCCATTTCCCCAACTTAATGTCGATTTGCTATGCTCCACAGTCACGTCGATGGGAGCTGTGGTGGTGTAACCGTTTGGAGCTGCGGAATTGTGGGTGAGTGTCAACGTATCCCGTTCCTGTGCGGAACCCATAAACGGGAACGCAAGTAGCAACATAAAAACGATAATTCTGTTCATGGTAGTCGTATGTTTATTTGATGGTTATTGATGTTCCTTTCTCTACTTTGAAGCCCTCGTCGAGGAGGACTCCCCCGCTCGGCCAAATTTGCCGCTCGGCGAGCAAAGCGAGGCGCTTGCCACCGAAGAGACGCAAGGAATCCGCCCGAGCGGGTTATTACTTGGTTGAGTATCACGTTGCAAATATAGGTCTTTTTTGCCATGCCACCAAATTATTTTGGGAAAAAACACCTTACAAAATTCATGCGGGCTAAAAAGTGTTCAACAGAATAGCATCCAAGTCTTTCGGCGCCCCATCGATGCCCCACCTCTTCTTGAGGATGCGGCGCCTGAGATTAGCGATGTAAGTATCGTTCCTGTCCAACAATTTGCCGATTTCTGCTGGGGAGAAGAACGCGCGTGTCAATAGGCACACCTCATATTCTATAGGCCTCAGCATGCCATCGGGCGGGTTCAGCAAGCCATAGAACGAGGGGATGACCTCCTCCACCAAGTCCTTGAGTGCCTTGATATCGCTCGCCGTGGCTACCTCCTGTGGGTTCCTCACAAGCAGTTCACGCAGGTGCTGCACGATGCCTGATTGCTTCAATACCTCGTCGACGCTCGATTTGTATGTTTGTTCCATTGTTTTGATTGTATTAAGATTTAGCGCTGCAAAGATAGGGCTTTTGCTCTCACAGTGCAAGTTTTGCGAGGGCAAAGAGTACAAGAAAGTACAAGAAGGATGGAAGAGAACAAGCGATTCCCCTTTATCTATTGTGGTTTGGGGGACAAGATAGTACAAGCAAAGGCTGATTCAGAGGAAAATGGAATAATGCTGTTTCAAATTGCTTGGGAACGTGCGGGCTGTGTCGTCATTGAAAAGCGTCATGTTGAGGAGTGAAAACTGGTTGGCAGCGGCCGCTGCCATCATTGTTCCCGCCCGCCGCCATCATTGGCAGCGGCCGCTGCCAATCATGGGGGCGGCCGCTCCCAACCCAAACGGCACGGTGTTTTTCCCCGCTCCGCCACGTCCGTTCCCAATTTGCAGTGCGCAAGAGCCAACAAGAACAACCAAAACAACGAATGAAAACGAATGAAACGAATTACACGAATTTTGTTTTTGACAACGAATGAGACGAATAAAACGAATTATACGAATGAAGCGGGGAACGCGGTTTTATCTTTGACAACGAATGAAACGAATGAGACGAATGATGATCGTGCGAACGGCTCTACCGTGTTTCACAGCAACAGTCCTATGGCCACCAGCAGACCATATACAAACATGTTGCGGGCCGTCATCCCCAGGATGGCATTGAGGGCGCGCCCCTGCCACGTGCGCTTCATCTTCAGGAAGGCGATGGCGTGCAGCACCAGATAGAGCAGGGGCAGCACGAAAGCCATCCAATGACCATGAAGCCCAAACACCAGCCCCATCAGGCAGGCAGCGACACCCACGGCGAGATAGAGCCACAGCGATGCCTGCGCGCCGATGCGCACCACCAGCGTCAGCTTGCC
Organism: uncultured Prevotellaceae bacterium; assembly: GCA_902790625.1. Classification (GTDB taxonomy): domain Bacteria; phylum Bacteroidota; class Bacteroidia; order Bacteroidales; family Bacteroidaceae; genus Prevotella. The sequence continues at coordinate 16,023 of CADASP010000031.1, forward strand.
CGCCGTGCGGTCGGTGTCGCGGTCGCGGAAGTTGTTCACCAGCAGCAGCGTGTCGATGACCAAGCCACAGGCCAGCGATGCCACTACCACCTGGAGGGTGACGGTGTGGAGCTGCACATAGTAGGTGACGCACACGGGCACCAGTCCGAAGAACACCAGCACCAGCACATCGCCCAGCCCCATATAAGAGAGATGAGTGGTGTAGAGGAAGCAGAACACCACGCACAGCGCCCCCACGAGCACCATGTCCCACCCTCCAAACAAGATGAGTGGCAGCCCCGCCACACAGGCCAGACCGGTGGTGATGGCGATGGCTCGCTTCATGCTGTCGGCGCTCACCCATCCCTGTGTGCAGGCGCGCTCCGGGCCGAGGCGGGTGGCGCGGTCGTCGGTGCCACGGGCATAGTCGACATAATCGTTGACGAAATTGGCATCGATCTGCATGATGAAGGCGAAGAGCAGGCAGAGCACGGCTGCCACCCAGCTGAAGGTGCCCGGCGCATGGAGCTGCTGGGCATCGACCCATGCCAAGGCCACGCCAATCATCACGGGCACGGCAGCCCCCGACAGCGTTTTGGGCCTCGCCGCCAGCAACCAGGCCCGAAAAGAGTTTTTCTTTACGTCCATAATTATTTTTTCTGCATTTTGCTTGCAAAAGTAGAAAAAAAATGATAACTTTGCAAGCAAACTAACCAAAACTTTTATGCCCTCAGCCATTCCCTCGCTCGACTTGATGGAATTCATCGAGACCCAGATCCTCCCTCGTTATGCCCAGTTCGACCGTGCCCACAACCTGGAACACGTGACGCGCGTGATACGCCGCTCGATGGAGCTGGCATCGCGAACGGGCGCCGATGCCAACATGGTGTATGCCATAGCTGCCTACCACGACCTGGGCATGGCGGGTCCGCGAGCCGTGCACCACATCACTGGCGGAAAGCTGCTGGCCCAGGATGCCCGGCTGAAACGCTGGTTCAACGCCGAGCAGATAAAAATCATGAAGGAAGCGGTGGAGGACCACCGCGCCTCGGCATCGCGGGCACCGCGCAGCCTCTACGGCAAGATTGTGGCCGAGGCCGACCGCGACATCGTGCCCAGTCAGGTGTTTCAACGCACGGTGCAGTATGGGCTGGCCAACTATCCTGAGCTTGACAAGGAGCATCAGTGGCAGCGCTTCCGCGAGCACATGGAGCAGAAATACTCGGCCCACGGCTACATCCGCCTGTGGATTCCCGGCTCTGAGAACGAGGAGCGCCTGAAAGAGGTGCGCGCCATCATTGCCGACGAGGCGCTGCTGCGCCAGCAGTTTGAACGCTATTATGAAGAGGAGATGAACAACGAAGATGCCAAGCCCTGAACAGATAGTCGCAAAGAAGCAGTTCGCCGGCCAGAAGAAAACCTCCATGCACCGTCGCAGCGACAGCCACGACTATAGTGAGCGTCGCATGTATATGATTACGATGGAGGTGGAAGGTCGTCGGCCGCTTTTCGGTAGAATCATAGGCAACCCCTATGCACCAGCCAACAGCAGCGACGCACCGCGCATAGAACTCACAGAGCTTGGAAGAGCCGTGCAAGACGAATGGATGGGCATACACACCTACTACCCCCAGATAGAGGTGAGGGCCGTCCAGATGATGCCCGACCACATGCATGGCATCCTCTTCGTTAAATCCCGACTGCCGGTGCACTTGGGGCAGGTTATCTCGGGCTTCAAGGCCGGATGCAGAAAGCGGCAGAGGGCGCTGGAAGGAGCTGCGGCAAAGCCGCAGCCTACGGAGAAGAAAGGCACACAAAGCGCGGGAGAGCAAGACACTCGAAGCGCGGGGATGGAGGGGGCTGCGGCAAAGCCGCAGCCTACGGAGAAGGAGGGCACACAAAGCGCGGGGGAGCAGGGAGCACGAAGCGCGGGGATGAAGGGAGCTGCGGCAAAGCCGCAGCCTACGGAGAAGAAAGGCACACAAAGCGCGGGGGAGCAGGGCGCACAAAGCGCGGAGATGGAGGGAGCTGCGGCAAAGCCGCAGCCTACGGAGAAGAAAGGCACACAAAGCGCGGGAGAGCAGGGAGCACGAAGCGCGGGGATGGAGGGAGCTGCGGCAAAGCCGCAGCCTACGGAGAAGAAAGGCACACAAAGCGCGGGAGAGCAGGGAGCGCGAAGCGCGGGGGAGCAGGGCACACGAAGCGCGGGGATGGAGGGCGAAGCAGCCAGCAGGGCGGCAGCTTCTCCGCAGGTGGCGGCTTTGCCGCCACCAGGTACCGCGCAGCTCTTTGCTAAGGGCTATAACGACCTGATTCTGCGCTCCTATGAAGAGCTCCAGAATTGGGAGCACTACCTGCGCGACAACCCACGCCGCCTGCTGTTGAAGCGCGCACGCCCAGACTGGCTGCGCCCTTTCTTCAACCTAAAGATAGGTGCCACCACCTACAGCGGCATCGGCAACCGCAACTTGCTCCGTTCGCCGAGGCGACTACCCGTCAGGGTGTCGCGACGACTCACCAAAGAACAGATAGATGCGGTGACCACCCAATACATGGAAGCGGCCCGCCATGGTGCGGTGCTCGTTTCGCCTGCCATCTCGCCTGGCGAGAAACAAGTCATGCGCACGGCCTTTGATGCCGGTTTCCCCACCATTGTCCTAATGGAGAACGGGTTCACGGCCATGTCGAAGCCTAAAGGGGAGCAATTTGACGCCTGTGCCAACGGCAGACTTCTGATGCTCTCGCCATGGGAGCACCACAACGAGAAGCGAGCCATCAATGCAGCTCAATGCACCCAACTGAACCTGATGGCGATAGAGATAAGCAGCAGCGATTAGCGCCCTACTCCTTCGGCTGGTATTTCTCCCACGCGCCTTGCACGGCATCGTGCACCTCGGGGTCGTACTGGCCCACCAGGAAATAGTAGGCCACGGCCAGCAGGATGAGCAGCACAACGACCACCACGGTGCGCATGAGGCAGGTGACGACATGCTTCAGGATGAAGACGGCAATGATGATGGCCACCAAGGCGAAGATGTAAAAACCGGTGTTGCTCATTATCGCTTGAATAATTGTTTGAATGCTGTGGGCAGAGGGGTCTCAAACTCCAGGCGCTCGCCCGTGGCGGGATGGGTGAAGCAGAGCAGCCAGGCGTGCAGACAGAGACGGTGCAGGGGGTCGTCGCCATTGCCATACTTGTTGTCGCCACACACGGGGTGCCCCATGTCGGCGGCGTGCACACGAATCTGGTTCTTTCGCCCCGTCTCCAGTCGGAACTCCACCAGCGAGTGGTCGGTGGTGCGCTGCAGCACGTGGAAGTGGCTGATGGCATACTTGCCGCCGCCGGGGTCAACGGGCGAGGAGTAGGTGATGTATGCCTTGTTGTCCTTCAGCCAGTTCTCGATGGTTCCCTCGTCCTGCTCCACCTCGCCGCTGAGCACTGCCACATAGCGGCGGTCGTAGACAATCTGATGCCAGTCGTGCTCAAAGGCCTGCTCGGTGTCGATGTCCTTGGCAAACACCATCAGCCCGCTGGTGTCGCGGTCGAGGCGGTGCACCACGTGGGCGGTGCACTTCTGTCGGCTCTGCTTGAAATAGTCGTCGAGCACGCTCTTCACGTTGAGCGACTTGTGGCCGGCGGCCATCGAGAGGATGCCCACCTGCTTCTCCACCACGATGAGCCATCGGTCCTCGTAGACAATCTTCACGTAGCGGCTCTTGAAGCGCTGCTGGTTGCGCTTGGTCTTGCTCACCGCCACCTTCATGCCCGGCTGCAAGGCGAAGTCGAACTGGGTGACGGTCTTGCCGTCGACTTTGATGCCTCGCCCCTGCAGGGTGGCCTTCACCTTGGTGCGGCTCTCCTTGACGTTCTGCAACAGCCACTCCAAGAGCGGTGCCGGCTGACTGACGACGAAATGGTCGTAGTCGCCCTCACGGTTGTATCCAGTATTGATTCTCATGTGAACGGAAGTGATTGATTGCAACTATAACCCCATGGGATTCATGTAGCTGTAGGCCTGTCGCGTCTTCTGCTCAATGCCCTCGGCCGAGTATTCGCCACTGACGTCGGCCATCTCCTGCGGATTCAGCTCCATCACCTTCTGCATGTCTTCCTCGGCCCCCTGCTTGTCGCCCTGCTCGAAGCGTATCTGCCCACGCTCACGATATGCCTCCACCTGGAAGGGGTTCTGGTCGATGACCTGTGAATAGAAGGCCAATGCCTCGTTGTGGTGACCCAGTGCCTGCTGCAGCCGTGCTGACAGCAGCAACACGTCCTCGATGTCGTCGGTGTGAGCGTTCAGCCACTCCACATCCTCGCCGGCACCCTTCAGGTCGCCCATGCGCAGCAGCGTCTGTCCACGCAACAGGCGAGGCTCCACCAGCCGCTCGTCGAGGGCGATGGTCTTCGTCAGTCGGGCGATGCCCTGCACCAAGTTGCCCTGGGCCAGCTCGCCCTTGGCATATATCAGGTGCACCATCGCATTGTCGGCATCCACGGCCAGCGCACGCTCGCAGAACTCGGCCATGTCGGTATACGACTCACCCATAAAGGCTACGCTGGCCGCCTGGAGCATCAGGTTCACGTTCTCTGGCTCTTGGCGCAGCAACAGCTGCAGCTCCTGCAACGCCTCGGTGTTGCGCCCCAGCTGCAGATAGGCACGCGACAGGTAGTCGTGCACCTCGGGGTCGTCCTTGATGTCGAGTGCCTTCTGAAAACATTTCTGCGCATACTCGAACTGGCCTATGCGCATGGCCTTCACGCCGTCGTATTTCAGCAGGTCGAAATTGCGCTCCTCGGCATTCTTCTTCTCCTCTTCAGGATTGGCTTCTCCGCCAAAAAAGGTCTTCCAAAATCCCATAACTATTGATTTGCTGCGTGCAAAGGTACACAAAATCCCACGTAATCGAGCAGATTCCAGTAAAAATAGTTGTGCGAAGCGAAAAAAACGGTTCCCGGATGCCGATATTAACGGAAAAAGGTGTATCTTTGTAGCGGTTTTTTTTATAATCATATAATGATGACGACAACAAACATATTGCTGCTGTTCGGCTTGGGCGGTCAGGAAATCCTGCTCATCGCGCTGGTGGTGCTGCTGCTCTTCGGCGGTGCCAAGATTCCCGAATTGATGAAAGGCCTGGGCAAGGGCGTGAAGAGTTTCAAGGACGGCATGAAGGAGATTGACGAGGCTACCGACACTAACGACGACAAGAAATGAGCCAGCAGCCGGCCACCTTCTGGGAGCACCTCGACGTGCTGCGCTGGACCATCATCCGCTCGCTGGTGGTGGTGGTGGCCTTTGCCGTGGTGGCCTTCTGCCTGAAGGACTGGCTCTTCGGCGTGGTGCTGGCACCGCGCACGAGCGACTTCATCACCTTCCGCCTGATGGGCAGCGAGCCCTTCAGCATCAGTCTGATGAACACGGGGCTGACCGAGCAGTTCATGACCCACATGCGCACGGCTGCCTACGCCGGACTGCTCTGTGCCTCGCCTTATGTGCTCTACCAGCTGTTTCGCTTCGTGTCGCCGGGGCTTTATCAGAACGAGCGGCGCGCGGCCTACTGGATAGTGGGGGCCTCCTACCTGATGTTCCTGCTGGGCACGGTGGTGTGCTACTTCATCATCTTCCCGCTCACGGTGCGCTTCCTTGGCACGTATCAGGTGAGTGCCGACGTGAAGAACATGCTCACGCTGCAGTCGTATATCGACACGCTCATCTCGATGTGCCTCGTCATCGGCGTGGTGTTCGAGCTGCCCGTGGTGAGTGCCCTGCTGGGGCGCATGCACCTGGTGAGCGGTGGGTTAATGCGCCGCTATCGTCGCCATGCCGTAGTGGCCATCCTCGTGGTGGCGGCCATTATCACGCCCACCACCGACATCTTCACCCTGCTCGTCGTGGCCCTGCCCATCTGGCTGCTCTACGAAGTGAGCATTTTGCTTGTTCCAAATAAAACAAAGAAATAAACTATGCTAAGAACTATTCGTATCACGTTGGCCACCATCTTCCTTGTGGGCCTGACGTTGCTCTTTCTCGACTTCACGGGCACTGCCCACCAGTGGCTGTCGTGGATGGCCAAGGCGCAGGCGCTGGAAGCCATCCTGGCGCTGAACGCCATCGTCATCGTGGCCCTCGTTGTGCTGACGCTCGTCTTTGGCCGCATCTACTGCTCCGTCATCTGCCCGTTGGGCATCATGCAGGACATCTTCGGCTGGTTAGGCAAGAAAGCGAAGAAGAACCGCTACACCTTCTCGCCCGAGGTGAAGTGGCTGCGCTACCCCATGCTCTTGCTGATGATTGTGGCCTTCGTGGCCGGCATCGGCAGCCTCGTGCAGCTGCTGGCCCCCTACTCTGCCTTCGGTCGTATCATGACGATGCTCTTCCAGCCATTGTGGCAGCTGGGCAACAACGTGCTGGCCAGCATTGCCGAGCGTGCCGACAGCTATGCCTTCTATAGCGTCGACGTGTGGCTGAAGTCGCTGCCCGTGCTCCTCATCGCCGTGGCCACGCTGGTGCTGCTCTTCGTGCTGGCCTGGAGGGGTGGCCGCACCTACTGCAACACGGTGTGCCCCGTGGGCACGCTGCTCTCGTTTTTGGCTCGTTTCTCGTGGCTGAAGGTGCGCTTCGATGCCGACAAATGCAAGAACTGCTCGCTCTGCACGAAGAACTGCAAGGCCTCGTGCATCGACTACAAGACGCACACCGTCGACTACTCGCGCTGCGTGGTCTGCGGCGACTGCATCGCCAAGTGCAAGTTCGGGGCGCTGAAGTATGCCGGGCCTTCGGGGAGCAGCCAGGCCAGAACATCCACCCCATCTGGCGTCGATTCTTCCAAGCGTGCTTTCTTAGTGGGCACCGCGCTGGCCACCACCACCGCTTTGGCTCAGGACAAACTGGTTGATGGTGGACTGGCCACCATCAAGGCCAAGCAAAGCCCCAAGCGGTTGACACCGCTCACCCCTCCCGGCTCGCAGTCATTCCGCCATTTTGCCCAACGCTGCACTGGCTGCCAGCTCTGCGTGTCGAAATGCCCCAACGATGTGCTCCGCCCGTCGACCGACCTGATGCACATGATGCTGCCCGAGATGTCGTACGACCGTGGTTGGTGCCGTCCTGAGTGCACGCGCTGCTCGGAGGTGTGTCCCGCCGGAGCCATCAAGCTGATCGACGAGGAAGAGAAGACCAGCATCCAGATGGGGCACGCCATCGTGGTGGCCAAGGAGTGCATATCGGCACAGGGAACCGACGAATGCGGCAACTGCGCCCGCCACTGTCCCACGGGAGCCATCACCATGGTGCCCAGCGACCCCGCCGACGACCTGTCGCCCTCGGTGCCCGCCATCAACGAAGCCCAGTGCATCGGCTGTGGCGCCTGCGAATACGTATGCCCCGTCAGACCTCTCTCTGCCATCCATGTGGAAGGCCATGAGGTGCATCGACATGTTTAGGAGTTTGGGAGTGTAGGAGTATGGGAGTTTGGACGATAGTTTTTCCAACGACAGTTTGAACGATTGGCTTTGCGCCATTCCAAGCATCAAGGCTATCGTCCAAACTCCCAAACTCCTAAACTCCCAAACTCCCCCATACTCCCACCACAACAAAAACGAATTGATTATGAAAAAGAACAAAATAGACAGGCGTTCCTTCCTGAAGATGCTGGGCGTTGGCGGTGCCGCCGCCGTGGCCGCCTGTGCCGGGAAGAAGCGCACCGAAGCTGCCGCCGACGAGTATAAGAACCAAGTGGAGCCACCCACTGGCCAGATGACCTACCGCCAGAACCCCAACACAGGCGACAAGGTGAGCCTGCTGGGCTACGGCATGATGCGCCTGCCCATGGTTGAGGGCACCGAGGAGTTCGACCAGGAGATGATCAACCGCCAGATAGACTACGCCATAGAGCATGGGGTGAACTACTTCGACACCAGCCCCGTCTACTGTCGCGGCATGTCGGAGCGCTGCACGGGCATCGCCCTCAAACGGCATCCGCGCGACAGCTATTTCGTGGCCACGAAGCTCTCGAACTTCGACCCCCGCTTCCAGTCGCTCGACGGAGTGAAAAAGATGTACTACGACTCGATGAGCGAGATGCAGGTGGACTATATCGACTACTATCTGCTGCACGCCATCGGCGGAAGCATGGAGGAGTTCAACAGGCGCTATGTCGACAACGGAGCCATGGACTTCCTCATGGCCGAGCGGCAGGCGGGTCGCATCCGCCAGCTGGGCTTCTCGTTCCACGGGCGGCAGGAGGTGTTCGACGAGGTGCTCACCCTGCACGACAAGTATCATTGGGACTTTGTGCAGATAGAGCTGAACTGGCTCGACTGGAACTATGCCAACGAAATCAACGACGGCAACGTTGATGCCAGCTACCTCTATGCCGAGTTGCTGAAACTGGGCATACCCGCCGTCATCATGGAGCCACTGCTGGGTGGCCGTCTGGCCAAGCTGCCACAGTATGTGGCCATCGAGCTGAAGCGCCGCTTGCCCGAGCAGAGCGTCGCCAGCTGGGCCTTCCGCTATGCCGGCACCCCCGAAGGCGTGCTCACCGTGCTCAGCGGAATGACCTTCATGGAGCACCTGAAGGACAACCTGCTGACCTATTGCCCCCTGAAACCGCTGACTGAGGAGGAGCAGCAATTCCTCGACACGACGATTGCCCACCAGATGATGGAGGAGGAGACCATCCCCTGCAACGCCTGCCAGTATTGCATGCCCTGCCCCTACGGCATCGACATCCCTACCATCTTCACCCACTACAACACGCTGAAGATTGAGGGATTCCTGCCCAACCCCACACTCGCCGAACAAGGGCCACAGAGTCAGGCCGACCCCGACTACCGCGAGAAGCGCCGACGCTATCTCATCAGCCTCGACCGCCAAGTGCCCCGCGAGCGTCAGCCCGACCACTGCATACAGTGTGGCCGCTGCATTCACGAGAAGCACTGCCCACAGCAAATCAACATCCCCGTTGAGATGCAGCGCCTGAGCACCCTCATCGAGCAGCTGAAGCGCCAACCAGAGTGAGCAGAGCCACCGACAAGCAATCAATTTTCAAGAACTAAAAACCAAGCAATATGGAAAAGAAACGAAACGACATGAGCCGTCGCGAATTTCTGCGACGCATGGGCTTGGGTGCCGGCTCGGCCATGGCCCTGATGGCACTGGAACCACTGAACGCGCTGGCCGACAAAAAAACGCCCAAGAAAGATGCCAACAACCGCATGACCTATCGTGTGCAGCACGGCAGCGGCGAGCAAATCTCGCTGTTGGGCTTCGGCATGATGCGTCTGCCCAACAACCAGGACGAGGTGAACCAGCTGGTGGACTACGCCATCGAGCACGGCGTGAACTACTTCGACACGGCCCCGATGTATATGGGTGGGCAGTCGGAGGTGCTCATGGGCAACGCCCTGTCGCGCCACCCCCGCGAGAAATACTTCGTAGCCACCAAGATGTCGAACCAGAACCGCCGTCAGTGGTCGTTCGACGATTCCAAGGCCATGTATGAGCGGTCGATGGAGAAGCTGAAGGTAGACCATATCGACTACTACCTGCTGCATGGTATCGGCGGTGGCATGGAATCGCTGAAAGGGCGCTTCCTCGACAATGGCATCCTCGACTTCCTGCTGAAGGAGCGCGAGGCGGGGCGCATCAAGCACCTCGGCTTCTCCTACCACGGCAACGTGAGCGACTTCGACTGGCTCCTCGACCATCAGGAGCAGTACCACTGGGATTTCTGCCAGATACAGATGAACTTCCTCGACTGGCGCCACGCCTCGATGCGCGGAGGCCGTCGCAGCGATGCCGATGCCGAGTACCTCTACGACAAGTGCAACAAGGTGGGCGTGCAATGCGTCGTCATGGAGCCCCTGCGCGGCGGAGCCTTCGGCCGCATGGCACAGGAGCTTACCGACCAGATGAAGGCCATCCACCCCGACGACAGCACTGCCCGCTGGGCCTTCCGCTGGGTGGGGTCCTATCCCAACATCCTCACCGTTCTCAGCGGCATGAACCGCATGGACCATCTGGAGGAGAACGTGAAGACCTTCTCGCCACTCGACCCCTGCACCGAGCAGGAGAACCAGCTGCTGGCCTCCATCGCCGACCAGATGTCGGGCTTCCCCACCATCCCATGCACCACCTGCGCCTACTGCATGCCCTGCCCCTATGGCGTGAACATCCCGCAGAACTTCGCCTACTACAACGAGGCCGTCAACAACCACATCCTGCCCTTGCCCGCCCCCTCGGCAGCCGACTATGCCAGCCACCGCCAGCAGTTTGCCGACGGCTACAAGAAGGCCCTGGCCGACGAGAAGACCTGGGCCAAGAAGTGCCAAGACTGCGAGGAGTGCCTCTCCAAGTGTCCGCAGCAGATACGCATCCCCAATCAGCTGGCCCGCATCGTAGAGACGCTGCGATAGCCGCCCCATGAGTACTGAAAAAAGAAAAATGAGGGCCTAAAAGCGAGATTTTGCTATCTCCGCTTTGCAATTTGAACTTTTCTTCGTATCTTTGCACCATCTAAGACCAGTTTTTCTTCGAGATGGAAGCTTTTTTCCGCACGCACAGATACTTAGTAGAGCACGTCAACGCTCCAGTCCGTCGCGTCCTTATGGACGAGATAGACTGGAGCCGTCGTATGATAGGCATCAAGGGCACCCGTGGCATCGGCAAGACCACCTTTCTGCTGCAGTATGCCAAAGAGAAGTTCGACGTGAACGACCAGCAGTGCCTCTATGTGAACATGAACAATTTCTATTTCCAGGGGCGCGGCATCGCCGACTTTGCGGGCGAGTTCTACCACCGTGGCGGGCGTGTGCTGCTCATCGACCAGGTGTTCAAGCAGCCCAACTGGAGTGCCGAACTGCGCAAGTGCTACGACCTGTACCCCGGACTGAAGATTGTGTTCACAGGCTCCAGCGTGATGAGGCTGAAAGAGGAGAACCCTGAGCTGAACGGCATCGTAGACTCGTACAACCTGCGCGGTTTCTCCTTCCGAGAGTTTCTCAACCTGCTCACCGGCAATAATTTCCACCCCTATTCGCTCGAGGAGATTCTGGCCGACCATCCCCGCATTGTGAAGCAGATTCTGCCCCATGTGTCGCCACGCCGCCATTTCCAGGACTACATCCACCACGGCTTCTACCCCTTCTTCCAGGAGCACCGAAACTACAGTGAGAACCTGCTGAAGACGATGAACATGATGACCGAAGTGGACATCCTGCTCATCAAGCAGATTGAGCTGAAGTATCTGACGAAGATTAAGAAGCTCTTCTACCAGCTGGCCGAGGAAGGCCCCAAGGCCCCCAACGTTTCGAAGCTGGCCAAGAGCATCGAGACCAGCCGCGCCACGGTGATGAACTACATCAAGTACCTCACCGACGCCCGGCTGCTGAACATGATTTATCCCGTGGGCGAAGACTTTCCCAAGAAGCCTACGAAGGTGATGCTGCACAACTCGAACCTGCTCTATGCCATCTACCCCATACACGTGGAGAAGCAAACGGCCATGGAGACCTTCTTCGTGAACTCGCTGTGGAAAGACCATAAGTTGAATCAGACGGGGCGCGACCAGACGTTCCTCGTCGACGAGCACCTGAAATTCCGCATCTGCGACGCCACCACCAACAACAAGATGCGCATACAGCCCGACATCATCTACGCCCGCTACAACACCGAGATTGGGCAGGGCAACCAGATTCCCCTCTGGCTCTTAGGATTCCTTTATTAGCTGCTCCACACACTCGCGCAGCGACTCTTCCCAATAGGGAATCTCCAATCCGTAAGTTTCTTTTATCAGCGTCTTGTCGAGCACCGAATAGTGGGGCCTGGCGGCTGGCGTGGGATATTCGGCCGTGTGCAATGGACGCACATGGCAGCCGCTGATGCCCGCCAGGCGATGGATGGCCTTGGTGAAGTCGTACCATGAGATGACGCCTTCGTTGGAGAAATGATACACGCCGGGCTTGATGCCCTGCTCGATGGCGGCAAAGATGGCCACGGCCAGGTCGCGGGCATAGGTGGGCGTGCCTATCTGGTCGAAGATGACCCCCAGCTCGCTCCGCTCGCGCCCCAAGCGCAGCATCGTCTTCACAAAATTGTTGCCAAAAGTGCTGTAGAGCCAAGCCGTGCGAATGATCATCGACTGCTGGCACAGCTTCTGCACGTTCAGTTCGCCCACCAGCTTGGTCTTTCCGTAGACGCTGTTGGGGCAGGTGTCCTCGTCCTCGGTGTAGGGTGTGCAGTTGGTGCCGTCGAAGACGTAGTCGGTCGATATCTGTATCATCCATCCGCCACGCCGCCCCATAGCATGGGCCAGATAAGCCGGGGCCTCGGCATTCAGCCGCTGGCACAGCTCCTCGTTCTGCTCGGCCTTGTCAACGGCGGTGTAGGCGGCGCAGTTCACAATGCCGTCGATGTGCATCTCCTCCACGAAGTCCTCGATGGCGTCCTGGTCGGTGATGTCCAGCTCGGCCACGTCGGTGTTGAAGTATCGGTGGGCGGGGTGCTCGCGCTCCAGCAGTTGCATCTCGTTGCCCAGTTGGCCGTTGCATCCAGTAATCAGTATGTTCATGGCTCTTTATTTTATAGATGATAACTCTGTTTTCCTCTCGATGGTCAGCGCTCTGGAGAACGGAGCGCGACTTTCGAAAATTTGGCGTTGACTTTTTGAAATTTGGCGTTGACTTTTTCCAAAAAGGCGTTGACTTTTTTCCAGCGGTTCCCGTCAGTCGAAAAGAGGCTGCTCTTTGTCCTGCTTATAGTAGTCGCTCAGCATGCCCACGAAGTTCGAAATCTCCTTCACGGCGTGTGCGGTGTCGGGCGAGATGTCCTTCTTCTGCAGCCGCAGCATCATCACGCCATAGAGCAGGTTCAGGCAGGTCTCAATCTCGCCTTCGTCCTTGTGGGCACCGCGACTGCGCAGCTCCACGATGAAGGGCAGCACCTTGTAGTAGGCCGCATTGTAGAAAGGGAACTTGGGCGATGCCAGCAGTTGCAGGTGCAGGTCGGTGAGCAGCTGCAGCGTGGCGCGGTTGATTTGCAGATGTCCGTGCTCGCGGCAACCCTCCTCATTCATCATGCGAATCAGGTTGCCATACCAGTCGACGAGTTCTTCCTTCTGCTCGTCGGTGTAGTCGAAGCGCTCCACATACTCGCGACGTATGCGCGGCAGCTGACAGCCGAAGGCGCGTATCGTGTCTTCCACCTGCCACATGTAGAGCAGATACTCGGCAATATTCTTCTTGCGTAGCTCTTGCGAAATATACATAGTGGTTGCAAAGGTAAGCAAAAGCGTGGAGAAAACAAAAGAAAATCCGCATTTTCTTTTGCGTTCTGCCCGCTTTTGCTTACCTTTGCGCCCAAATTCCGACACAGCGATGAAAAGAATACTTGCAATGGCATGCTTGTTGGTGCTGCTGGCCACGGGCATGCAGGGACAACAGGCCGACAGCTCCCCCTTTCGCGCGTATATATATAATAAGGAGTACGGCGTCTACATGCGCATCAATTTCTACGAGCAGGATGTCATCATTCCTTGGCAGGACCTGCTGGGGCCATTGCCAGGTTTCCTATCGAAAGACGGCAGCAGCTACTGCTGGATAGTGACCGAGGCCACCGTAGCCGGGCGCAAGGCTGAGCTGGAGATGGTGAACGACACCGGCAGCGACGACCTGCGCGCCACCCTGGAGCAAAAGGACGACAGCACCTACGTGCTGCGACAAGGCAACGGCTCGACCATCAAGGTGCCCAACAACAACAAATGGCAGAAACTGCCCGCCACGCTCGTCTTCAAACGCAAATAACCGGCAAAAGCGTTGGCCGTTTCGCTAAAAAGCAGTAATTTTGCAGGTCATATCGACAACAACAAATCATCAAATAGCAAGAATGTTAACACTGAAACTCATCACCGACGACACCGAGCGGGTGGTTCGCGGTTTGGAAAAGAAGCACTTCAAGGGTGCACGCGAGGCCATCGACGAGGTGCTGGCCGTTGACCGCCAGCGCCGCGAGGCACAGCAACAATTGGACAAGAACTTGAACGAGCAGAAGCAGCAGTCGGGGCAGATAGGCCGACTGATGAAGGAGGGTAAGCGCGACGAGGCCGAGCAGGCCAAACAGGCCGTGAGCGCCCTGAAGGAAAGCTCGAAGCAGTTGGAGGAGACCATGAACCAGGCACAGGAGGCGATGACACGTCTGCTCTGCCAGATTCCCAACATCCCCTACGACGAGGTGCCCGAGGGTGCCGCTGCCGAAGACAACCACGTGGTGAAGAGCAACCTGAAGGAATGTACGGCCGACGACACCGTGGGCAACTGGACGGTGAACCCCACGCTGGGCATCGACAACCCGCTGCCCCACTGGGAGCTGGCCAAGAAGTACAACCTCATCGACTTCGACCTGGGCGTGAAGATTACGGGCGCTGGATTCCCCGTCTACATCGGCAAAGGTGCCCAGCTGCAGCGCGCACTCATCAACTTCTTCCTCGACGAGGCCCGCGCCAGCGGCTACACCGAGGTGATGCCGCCCACGGTGGTGAATGCCGCCAGCGGCTACGGCACCGGACAGCTGCCCGACAAGGAGGGACAGATGTACCACTGCGAGGTGGACGACTTCTACCTCATCCCCACAGCCGAGGTGCCCGTGACGAACATCTACCGCGATGTCATCCTCGACGAGGCCCAGCTACCCATCAAGAACTGCGCCTACACCGAGTGCTTCCGCCGCGAGGCCGGCTCGTATGGCAAGGACGTGCGCGGACTGAACCGTCTGCACGAGTTCTCGAAGATTGAGATTGTGCGCATCGACAAGCCTGAGCACTCGAAGGAGAGCCACAAAGAGATGCTGACCCACGTGGAGGGCCTGCTGCAGAAGCTGGAGCTGCCCTACCGCATCCTGCTGCTCTGCGGAGGCGACCAAAGCTTCACCTCGGCCATCTGCTACGACTTCGAGGTCTACAGCGAGGCACAAGGACGCTGGCTCGAGGTGTCGAGCGTGAGCAACTTCGACACCTATCAGGCCAACCGCCTGAAGTGCCGCTATCGCCGCGCCGACACGAAGAAGACGGAACTATGCCACACCCTCAACGGCTCGGCACTCGCCCTGCCACGCATCGTGGCCGCCCTGTTAGAGAACAACCAGACGCCCGACGGTATCCGCATCCCAAAGGCACTGCAGAAGTACACGGGCTTCGACATCATCGACTAAGAAGGCATACACAATAAGCAAACACGAATCTCACAGACCAAGCGTCTCGTGAGATTCGTGTTTGCTTTTCACAGGTGCCGCGAGCGGGACTCGAACCCGCACAACCCTTCCGGGTCAAGGGATTTTAAGTCCCTCGTGTCTACCATTCCACCATCGCGGCAGACCAAATGTGCTTTTAGCGGCTGCAAAGATAAGAAATATTTTGCAGCCAACCAAAGAAAAACATCTTTTTCTTTCGTTTTTTCCTCGCTTATTCGTACCTCTGGCTATGCCGAAAGTACTCTCGCTCGAAAAAATGAAAGAAAATTCTGATTTTCTTTCATTTTTTGCTCGCTTATTCGTACCTCTGGCTATGCCGAAAGTACTCTCGCTCGAAAAAATGAAAGAAAATTTTGATTTTCTTTCATTTTTTGCTCGCTTATTCGTACCTTTGCAGCAAATTCTTATTTTAATGGAACAAAATTTTGAGCTCATTGCCAAAACCTTCATGGGACTGGAGCCCGTCCTGGCGAAAGAGCTGACTCAACTGGGGGCCAACGACGTACAAATAGGCAGACGCATGGTGTCGTTTACAGGCGACAAGGAACTGATGTACAGAGCTAACTTCCAGTTGCACACGGCTATCAAAATCCTGAAGCCCATCCACCATTTCAAAGCCAGCAGTGCCGACGAAGTCTACGAAGCCATCAAGAAAATCGACTGGGGCGAGTATCTCTCCGACGACAAGACTTTCGCTGTCGACAGCGTGGTGTTCAGCGAGGATTTCCGCCATTCCAAGTTCGTCAGCTACAAGGTGAAGGACGCCATCGTCGACCAGCTGCGCGAGCGAACGGGCAAGCGGCCTAACATCAGCGTCACCAACCCCGACTTGCGCCTGCACATCCACATCGCCGAGGACGACTGCACGCTCTGTCTCGACAGCAGCGGCGAGAGTCTGCACCGCCGAGGCTACCGTCAGGAGAGCGTGGAAGCACCACTCAACGAGGTGCTCGCCGCCGGCATCATTATGATGACGGGCTGGCAGGGCGACACCGACTTCATCGACCCCATGTGCGGCAGCGGCACTTTGCTCATCGAGGCCGCCCTCATCGCCCGAAACATGGCCCCCGGCCTCTTCCGAAAGGAATATGCCTTCGAGAAATGGCCCGACTTCGACGCAGAGCTGTTCGACGAGATTTACAACGACGACTCGCAGGAGCGCGAGTTCAGCCACCACATCTACGGCTACGACGTGGATTTCAAGGCCGTGAACACCGCCCGCAAGAATGTGAAGGCGGCAGGACTCAGCGATTGCATCACCATCGAGCAGCAGGACTTCAAGGACTTCACCCAGCCGCAGCAGAAAGCCATCATCGTCACCAACCCGCCCTACGGCGAGCGCATCTCCACGCCCAACCTGCTCGACACCTATCGCATGATTGGCGAGCGGCTGAAGCACCAGTTCACGGGGGGCGACGCATGGATATTGAGCTACCGCGAGGAGTGCTTCGAGCAAATAGGACTGAAGCCCAGCATCAAGATTCCCCTCTACAACGGCTCACTGGAGTGCGAACTGCGCAAATACCAGATGTTCGACGGCAAGATGAAGGTCTTCCGCAGCGAGGGAGGCATTGTGAAGACCGACGAGGAGAAGCGCCAGATGGCCGAGAAGCGCCGCTTCAAGAAGGAGCGCGACTTCAAGCAGCGCCTCACCGAGCAGGAGGAGAACGAAGAAGCCGACATCCGCTCCTTCACCTTCCACCGCCACGAGCTGAAGCCCGATGCCAACACACGCCCACCCCGCACCGACAGAGAGCCCCGCCTGAGAAAATTCAGCGATTCCAGGGAATCCAGATATTCCGGAGGCTCCGGAAAATCCGGAAAATCTGGATATTCCGGTAATTCGGGAAAATCCGGGAAGCCCGGAAAACCCAGAGACTCCCGCCCCTTCAAGAACGACAAGCAGAACCGCGGCGGCCATGAGCGCTTCGACCGCCAAGGCGGAGGCAAACGCAACAACAAACGATTCGACCGCGATGACGATTAAACACTACCTTCTTTCACTTTTGCTCCTCATGGCAATGCCCATCGCTGCCCAGCAGAAGCTCTTCACGCTGGAAGACCTGAACTTCGGAGGCCGCAACTACCACAGTCTGCGTCCGCAAAACATGTTCCTCACCTGGTGGGGCGACCAGCTGGTGCAGACCGACGTGGAGGAATGTCAGCTCATCGATGCCAAGACGGGGAAGAAGACCAAGCTCTTCTCGCTCGACGACATCAACAAGTGGGCCAAGAGTGATGACAAACGGCAGGTGCGCCACCTGACGAACGCCACATTCCCCTACCCCGACAAGCCCATCGTGGCCGTGGGAAACCGCATGGCCTACATCTTAGTGGATTTCAAGGCAAAGCAAGTGATCTGGCAAGACAGCACTTCCCTGCAAGATGCCAACGACTGGAGTCCACAGTCGAGAGCCACGGCTTACCTTAAGAACCATCAGCTCTGCGTGGCCGACGGCGAGGGACACGAGCACCAGCTCACCACCGACGGCTCGCGCGAGATTGTCTACGGACAGAGCGTCCACCGCGACGAGTGGGGCATCACGAAGGGCACCTTCTGGAGTCCCGACGGACAGCGCCTGGCATTCTATCGCATGGACCAGAGCATGGTGACCGACTATCCACAGGTGGACCTCAACCCCTGCATCGAGCCTTGCATCGCCAAGATGCAGCCCGACAAATACCCCATGGCTGGCACCAACACCCACGTGGTGACCATCGGCGTATTCGACCTACGCACCCAAAACACCATCTACCTGCAAACGCCTCCTTCTCCGTATGCTGCGATTCCATCGCAGCCCTCTGCCCCCTGCTACTTCACCAACGTGGCTTGGAGCCCCGACTCGAAGCATATCTTCCTGCAAGAGCTGAACCGCGACCAAAACGACTGCCGCCTCGTCAGCTACGATGCCGAGACGGGCAAGCGCGAATATCAACTGTGCCGCGAGACCAGCGACAAATACGTGGAGCCGTTGAACCCCATCCTGTTCCTGCCGTGGGACCAGAACCAGTTCATCATGCAGAGCCAGAAGGACGGCTACAACCACCTCTATCTCTACAGCATCAAGGGCGAGTGCATCAAGCAACTCACTAACGGCCCGTGGGTGGTGCTCGACGTGCTGGGCTTCAACCAGAAGACGAAGAGCGTCGTCATCGCCAGCAACGAGAAGCACCCCTTGCAGCGCAACCTCTACGCCGTAGACATCGCAACGGGCAAGCGCACACCGCTCGACAACGGCGAGGGCGTGCACCGTGGCGTGCTCTCAGAAGGCACCGGCACCCTGCTCTACGACAAATGGAACAACCCCACCACGCCTAACAACATCGACGTGGTGCAAATGGCAAAAGGAAAGCCTCAAGCAAAAAATCTCCTGACTGCCGCCGATCCTTGGGCCGACTATGTCCAGCCCATCTTCGAGAGCGGAACGCTCAAAGCCGCCGATGGTGTCACCGACCTATACTGGCGCATGGTGAAACCCCACGATTTCAATCCCGCAAAGAAATACCCCACCGTGGTCTACGTCTACGGCGGTCCTCACGCCCACAACGTCGAGGCCTCCTGGCACTGGTACAGCCGGTCGTGGGAGACCTACATGGCGCAGAAGGGCTACATCGTCTTCATCCTCGACAACCGAGGCAGCGAGAACCGTGGACGCGACTTCGAGCAGGCAACCTTCCGCCAGCTGGGCCAGGTGGAGATGCAAGACCAAATGAAGGGCGTAGACTACCTGAAGAGTCTGCCCTACGTCGACAGCAAGCGCCTCGGCGTGCATGGCTGGAGCTACGGTGGCTACATGACCATCTCGCTGATGACCAACTACCCTGACGTGTTCAAGGTGGGCGTGGCCGGTGGTCCCGTCATCGACTGGCACTGGTATGAGGTGATGTATGGCGAGCGCTACATGGACACCCCGCAGCAGAACCCCGACGGCTATGCCAAGACCAGCCTCATCAGCAAAGCCAAGAACCTGAAGGGCAAACTGCAAATCATCATCGGCTACAACGACCCCACCGTCGTGCCCCAGCACGCCCTCTCATTCCTGAAGGCCTGCGTCGAAGCCGAGACGCAGCCCGACTTCTTCGTCTATCCCGGCGAGGGGCACAACATGATGGGCCACGCCAGCGTGCATCTGCACGAGCGCATCACCCAGTACTTCGAGGATTATTTGTAAGCCCCCTCGGGGGCAGAAGGGGGGGGCCGGATGACTCTGAAAGAATTCTTCAAGCGCGACCGCTTTGCGGTGCTGGCAGGCTGCGAACTGTTGGAGATACGCGAGGGCTATGCCCGCGCACGGATGACCGTGGAGGAGCACCACCTCAATGGTGGCGACTTCTGCCAGGGCGGGGCCATCTTCACGCTGGCCGACCTGGCTTTCGCCGCCGCCGTGAACAGCCACCTGGTGCTCACCGTCAGCACCAGCTCCAACATCACCTATTTCCGCTCCGTGCCCCTTGGCGCCACCGTCTATGCCGAGGCGCGCGAGCTGGTGGACCACCACCGCATGCCCTACGCCGAGGTGCGCATCACCGACGAGCAGGGTCGTCTGGTGGCCATCTTCACTTCGGGCGGCTATCGCAAAAGCGACATGAAGCTTGAGGGCGTGCTACCACCCGACAGCAGCCAGTGAGAACACGAAAGACAACCTAAACAACTAAGACAACTATGACCCACATGAACACAAAAACTACTATCCTTTCCCTCGTCGCCATCCTTGCCACCTGCACGGCATCGGCACAATCATTCACCATCGAAGCCGACCAACCCCGCCAGACCATCCGACACTTCGGTGCGTCGGATGCGTGGTCGATGCAGTACATCGGACTATGGGACAACGAGCGCGAGCAACAGCAAGTGGCCGACTGGCTCTTCTCCCTCCAGACCGACGACCACGGACAGCCGCTGGGCATCGGCCTCAGCCTGTGGCGCTTCAACCTGGGTGCTGGCAGCAGCGAGCAGGGGCGCAATGCGCAAATCAACGCCTCCACCCGCACCGAGTGTCTGTTGAAGGCCGACGGCAACTACGACTGGAGCCGACAGGCGGGTCAGCGGCGCTTCCTGCGCATGGCACGCCGTCATGGTGTGCCCCACTTCCTGGCATTCCTCAACTCCGTACCCGTCTACTTCACCCAGAACGGACTGGCCACCAACACCGGGCGCGGTGGCACCATCAACCTGCGACCCGAATGCTATGCCGACGTAGCACGCTTCATCGTCACCGCGCTGAAAGGCATCGAGGAGCGCGACAGCATACACTTCGACTACCTGAGTCCTGTGAACGAACCCGACGGCCATTGGAACTGGACGGGTCCCAAGCAAGAGGGCTCGCCCGCCACGCACCGCGAGATAGCCCGCCTGGTGCGCAGCATCGACAGTGCGATGACCCGCCAGCAGATGAACACGCAGATTCTTGTCGACGAGTCGAGCGACCTGCGCTGCGTGCTGGGCATCTACCAGACCACTTGGGAGCGCGGCCACGCCCTGAGCACCTTCTTCAACCCCGACAGCACCGCCACCTATCTGGGCAGCACCCCACACGTGCCCCATGTGATGGCCGCCCACAGCTATTGGACCAACACCCCCATCCCCTACATGCGCCGACTGCGCCAGCAGCTGCGCGACGAGATGCGCCAACTGGGCGTAGCCTATTGGCAGAGCGAGTTGTGCATCATGGGCAACGACGAGGAGATTGGTGGCGGCGGTGGCTACGACTTCACCATGAAGACGGCGCTCTATGTGGCGCGCGTCATCCATCACGACTTGGTGTTTGGCGATGCCGAGAGCTGGTCGTGGTGGCGCGCCGTGGGTGGCGACTACAAGGACGGCCTCATCCGTGCCTACGGTGGCCTCAGCCCCCGCGAACAGCAGGCCGATGGCAGCATCCGCAGCGGTCGATGCGAGGCGTCGCGCCTGATGTGGGCGCTGGGCAACTACAGCCGCTTCGTGCGCCCTGGCGCCGTGCGCCATGAGGTGAGCAGCAGCGCGCGCTTCGACCCCTACGGCGTGATGCTCTCGGCCTATCGCAACGCCAATGGCAAGTGGGTGGCCGTGGCCATCAACTACAGCGAGCAGCCGCAGCCTCTGCAGCTCAGCCTCTCCACCAAGCAATCCATCACTTGGCAGATGTATCGCACCAGCGACGCCGATGGCGAGACGCTGCGCCCCGTGGGCACCACCGATGGTGCCACCACCCTGCCCCCGCGCTGCATCGTCAGCTTCGTGGAATAGGCTAAAGGTAATCAACAGCCCCCATTTTTCACACGCGACAGGGCTTTTTTAGTACGAAAGCATCATACAGGAAAAACAGGCACACGCCACGTCAAAATTTGGCGTTGCCAAATAAAAATTTGGCAACGCCGCAGAAAAATCCCAGGCCCTGGGAAAAAAGTGCGCGAATGCCGTTGCTGCAGGAAGCCTATCACCGTAGTCGGAGGAGGCGGCTACCGTCGTCCTGCTCCATAATGTCCACGCGCACGGCATCGTCGGGCAACAAGTTCTCTATCAGTTCGGGCCACTCGATGAGGCAGAGCGAGCCGCTGTAGAAGTAATCCTCGTAGCCCAGGTCGTAGACCTCCTCGATGCGCTTGATGCGGTAGAAGTCGAAATGGTAGATGGCATCGCCCTCGGCGGTGCCGTATTCGTTCACGATGGCGAAGGTGGGCGAGGTGATGACATCCTGCACGCCCAGCTCCTGGCAGAGCGCCTTGATGAAAGTGGTCTTTCCAGCCCCCATCTTTCCGTAGAAGGCGAAGACGGTGTGCCCCTGCATCAGCTCGATGAACTGCTGGGCGGCTTCGTGTATGCCGTCGAGCGAAGGAATAATGATTTCCATTGTCTTTATCGTTATTTTGCGGACAAAGGTACGAAATTATTGCGAATAAAGCACCCACGAACGGCTTATTTTTTTCGAAAGCCACGTCATAGGTTGAATCAGAAACCCATTTTGTCGCAAATAACGGCCCTGTCTTTCTCCTCCTTTCAAGTGGGAAGAAGGGGTTCATCCACCGATTCGTTATTTTAATCATCGACTTATGAATAAATAACATTTATTCTTGCTTGATTATTGACAATTATTCGTAACTTTGCACCCGTGAAACGAGAGACCAGACGACATATTGTTTCATGGATGCTGTTGGCAGTGTTTGTGCCAATGCTTCTGCTGTCGTCGATTCACGTGCACGAGGAGAGCGCGGTGGTGTCGACGACGGGATGTGTTGACTGCGTGCACCACAATTGTCATGGCCACATGACGTCGATGGACCAATGGACCCACGACTGCGTGCTCTGCCAGTTTCTCACCCTCACCTTCGTGGCCACTGCTGCTATATGCCTTATCGCCATCAACAAGTTGGTCTGCAGCAGCATCGATGCCCATCAGTGCCATGTCGGCATTGCCCATAGCGGCATCGTTGGCTTGCGCGCTCCCCCTGCTTTCTCCATTTAGCATCCACGCGGGAGGCTGGTATCCATCACTGGATGCCGGCAGTAGTTATTTGTATTATCATTAGAAATGGAGACGCAATCATGACAACATCCATTCTGGCTGCGCTGCTGATGGCATGCGTGGTTAGGGGCAATGCTGACGTGGCACAGGGCGACACTACCGTTGTGTTGCAGGGCGTGACCGTCAGCGGACAGCGGCAGCGCGACTTCCAGATGCGCACGTCGCAGACGGCAGTGCAGGTGAGCCGCGACTACCTGCAAGAGCATTTCTCGGGGTCGCTGATGCAGGCCCTCGAGGGCATTCCCGGCGTGAAGGCGATGGCCATCGGCTCCGGTCAGTCGAAGCCCGTCATCCGCGGACTGGGGTTCAACCGGCTGGCCGTAGCGGAGGACGGCATCAAGCACGAGGGGCAGCAGTGGGGCGACGACCACGGGCTGGAGATAGACCAGTTTGCCATCGACCGCGCCGAGGTGATCAAAGGCCCAGCGGCTCTGCTCTATGGCAGCGACGCCATCGGCGGGGTGCTCAGCCTATACACCAACCACGTGCCGACGCAACCGTTCGGCGGCAGTGTGCAGCTCTTCGGAAGGTCGAACAACGAGCAGGTGGGTCTCTCGGCCAAGATAGGCGGGCGCAAGGGACGGTTCTTCTATCGTGCCAACGCCACGCTGATAGACTATGCCGACTTCCGTGTGCCGACAGACAGCATACAGTATTACTCATACTGGATAAAGCTGAACGACCAACGGCTGCGCAACACCGCTGGCAGCGAGCGCGACGGCAGCGTGATGATGGGCTATGCAGGCTACAACTTCCATACCGACGTGAGGGTGAGCGACAGCTACTCGAAGAGCGGCTTCTTTGCCAACGCCCACGGACTGGAGGTGCGCCTCTCCGACATCGACTACGACCACTCACGGCGCGACATCGACCTGCCCTACCAGTGGGTGAACCACCTGAAGGTGCTCAGCCACACCACCTGGCGCACGGACGACCTGTCGGCAGAGCTGAACCTGGCCTATCAGAACAACGTGCGCGAGGAGCGCTCAGAGCCTGTCAGCCACGGCTACATGCCCAAGCCCGATGGCCCGCTGGAGCGTCGCTTCGGCAAGAGCACCTACACGGCATCCCTGTCGTTGCGCCATGAGCTGGGGCACCATACCCTGCAGGGCGGACTCTGCGGCGAGTATCAGCACAACCGTCGCGACGGCTGGGGATTCATCATCCCCGACTTCGAGGCTGCCAGCATGGGCGGCTATGTGATGGACCGCTATGCCCTGCGCGACAACCTGATACTGAATGCCGGCGTGCGCCTCGACCATGCCAGAACGCGCATACACAGCTATCACGACTGGTACACCACTCCAGTGGATGGCACGCCCGTCTATCAACAGCGCTCCACGAGGCAGAGCCGCCACTTCAGCAGCCTCACGTGGTCGGCAGGTGTGAACTACAACCTGGGCCAATGGGTGATGAAGGCCAACGTGGGCAAGTCGTTTCGCGTGCCCATCCCCAAGGAGCTGGGAGCCGACGGCATCAACTACCACATCTTCCGCTACGAGCGGGGCAACGCGCAGCTCGACCCTGAGGAGTCCTATCAGCTGGATGCCTCGGCAAACTGGGCCGACGACACCTGGGAGGTGGAGGTGGAGCCATATCTGAACTATTTCCCCAACTACATCTATCTGAGTCCCACGGCACAGTATGTAGAGGGGTTGCAGCTCTACCACTATACCCAGGCCCGCGTGGTGCGCTATGGGCTGGAGGCGCAGGCCACCGGCCATCTCTCCGAGCACTGGCAAGCCCACCTACAGGGCGAATACCTCTATGCCCGCCAGCAGTCGGGCGAGAAGAAGGGCTACACCCTACCCTTCTCCACGCCATGGTCGGCAGATGCTGGCGTGAAATACCTCTTCGAGCGGAAGGGTGAGGGCTTTATAGGCCTGAACGTCCACATCGTGGGGCAACAGGATGAGATTGTGCCCCCCGAAAAGCCTACCGACGGCTATTGGACGCTGAACCTTTCGGCGGGAAAGACCTTCAGCCTCAAGGGCGGCACGGCACTCAACGTGGCGATGCGTGCCGACAACCTGCTCGACCGCCGCTACTACGACCACACCAGCTACTACCGCCTCATCGACGTGCCCGAACCTGGGCGCAACGTCGCTTTAAAAGTAGAAATAGAGTTTTAACTCCCCAAAAAAGAACAATGAAGAACCTGAAATACATGAGCCTCCTAATGGCTCTTGTGAGTGTAATAACCATCGGTTTCACCTCGTGCGGCAGCGATGACGACGATACGCCTGCACCCACTATTGAGATGGAGGAGGCCAACATCGAGGGCAACGAGCTGTGTGTAGAGGCCGACATCGTGGCCCAGGGACGCACCGCATCCATCCTCATCAACATCTGCGACCCATCGGGCAAGACCATCAAGGTGGCCCAGCCCGTGGCAGGGAGCAAGTACATCGGCGTGCTGAACATCGATGATTTCCACGTGCATGTTAACATCACGGGAAAGAATGTGGTCGTGGGCGACCTGCTGAAACTCACCGTCGCCGATGCCAATGGACGCTCGACTACCGCCCAGAAAAGCATCACCGAGGAGGAAGACGAGGACGATGAACACCATCACGACTAAACATTCATTCATAGTATGAAGAAGTCCATTCTAACCCTATCGCTGCTGTGCGCACTCTGTGCGTGCAGCGGCTCTGACGACAACGAGTCGAAAGACATGACGCAGCCCGTCATCTCTGCACAGGGCATCACCGCCAACCCCGTGGAGTGCCAGCAATACCATCGGGGCGAGGTCATCCCGTTCCACTATCTGTTTACCGACAACCAGGAGCTTGGTGCCTACAACATCGAGATTCACAGCAATTTCGACCACCACACCCACAGCACCAGTGCCACGGAGTGCCCCATGGACGCCAACAAAGAACCTGTGAAACCGTGGGTGTTCAACCAGGACTACCCAATCCCTTCCGGTCAGCAAACCTTCGAAGCCCGCCACGACATCCAGATTCCCGCCGACATCGACACGGGCGACTACCACTTCATGATTCGCCTCACCGATGGTGCTGGCTGGCAGCAGCTCCACGCCGTCGCCATCAAGATTGTGGAATGACGACACGCCTTGGGCACCAAATTAATTCGAGCTGTTGTTGAAAAGACGGTAGCGTTATTTTGAAGATTCCAGACGCTGAAAGCGTCTATTCAACCGCAACAGCTCGAATTAATTTGGCAACGATATAGCAGTTGACCTATTTATACGCAACCGCCCCCCTCTTGAACCCTGCCCTTACGGGGAGGGGAAGGGTTCAAGAGGGGAAGGGCTGCACCGTCTTTCGCGACAATAATGTTTTTCGGAGTGGACTCGTAAATTTCGGTTGGCAGCGGCCGCTGCCATCATTGGCGGCGTTCGCTGCCATCATTGGCAGCGGCCGCTGCCAATCATGTCCCCGCCCGCTGCCAACCTGAAAAGCATGCGCTTTCTCCCTCTACGGTGCCTCCCGCTCCCTGTTTGTCGTGCGCCGACTCTCCTGAAGGCACCCCATTTCGCTCGGCATCAACAATGCTCAACGGCATGTCATCACTTTTTTAGCGAATCGATTGCTGATTCCGATTCGTGTCATTCCTCTAACCTGAATTATTCATGGATATTTCTTCTACACATGCCCTCAACAATTGTGCGATGGTCTCTTTTCAAGGTCACTTACGGCAGAATGCGGATAATCATATAAACTTTTGCCACGGCCTTTTCAAACTTTGGACGGGGCATTCCCTTGTTTTGCGCGTTGCGCTATCTGTTTGATACCGTAGCACCATTCTAAAGCTGTCACCCACACGAAAGCTCGTAGGACTAATGTAGCAGAAGCCCCGGAGGGGCGGCAGAATACAGGCAGGGGCATCGCCCCTGTAAAAGCAGACGGAACGAAAGCCCCGGAGGGGCGACAGAACATCTTGCCATCTTCTGGGGGTTACAGGGGCGATGCCTCTGTTATAATCTGTCGCCCCTCCGGGGCTATTGTGGTAGATCGTCTTTACAGGGGCGATGCCCCTGCCTGTACTCCATCGCCCCTCCGGGGCTTTTGCATTCATCACAATCCTCCCCGCCCGACCTTAGGCCGCAAGGCAGAGTTTTTTCATCATTACTAAATCAGTTATAATCCGTTGTCTTTTCATTTGCTGTGAATAATAAGGCTAAAGAGCATTGACCGTCATTCAGCATAGCTTGCATCGTCCCAAGCCATTATTTGGCGGATAGTTACATATTTTTCTCTTTTTATTTTGTCTTTCCATTATTTCTGCTTATTTTTGCAGTCGAATAATAAAACGAAACAGTTATGACAGCCGTACAACTCAACGCAATGAATACCGAGCTGTGGCAGAGCATTGGTGCCATAGCCGACAGCGAACCGCTGATGAAGCGCCTGACGCGATATGCCAAGAAACTTGTGAAGGAACGTGAGGCCGACCCCACGCTCATGAGCAAGGAAGAATTCTTCCACATGATTGACGAGGCGAAGAAAGGACCCTCGAAAAGATTTGCCAACGTTGAGGAACTGGACAAATACATACGCAGCCTATGAGTCGCTACTATGTAGACATCAAAGAGAAATCCCAGTTCGACCTCTTGAAGCTTCTAAAGGACGAGCCTGCTTATTATAAAAAGCCATGAAGCTTATTGCCGAGCTTTATGAGCATCCCCGTACGGGCACTGGGCATCCCAAGCAACTCTCTGGCGACCGCGCAGACCAATGGCGACGTAAAATCAGCGACAGACATCGGTTGGTCTACAAAATCCACGACCAGGTGGTCGAAGTGCTTGTGCTCTCGGCGTGGGGTCATTACGACGACAAGTGACCGCCCGCAGACATCAGTTCGCTTGTTCTTACCTTAACTTTCCGTAGCTTTGCGACGATGTCGTAAGCTTCATTTTGTCTCGGCAAAAAAAGAAACGAGTTTCTTTTGTTTTGCTCTCGACTTTTCGTAACTTTGCCGCCGCTATGAAGATATTTGGTGTTGGCATGAACTACCTCCAGCATACGGAGGAACTCGACGGACACGCCTATCGCCCGTCAGAACCTGTGATATTCCTGAAGGCCGACTCGGCTCTGCTGAAGAACAGGAAACCTTTCTTCTTGCCCGACTGGGCGGGACGCGTCGACTACGAGGCCGAGCTGGTGGTGCGCATCTGCCGATTGGGCAAGGGCATCCCCGTGCGCTTCGCCCACCGCTATTGGGATGCGCTCACCGTGGGCATCGACTTCACGGCACGCACCCTGCAGCAGCAGGCCCGCAGCCAAGGCATGCCCTGGACCATCTGCAAGGGCTTCGACGGCAGCGCAGTGATAGGGGAATGGAGGGAGAAGACCGAACAGACCCGGACCCTCCCCCTGCCCCTCCCTGAAGGGAGGGGAGTAGATAGTTTTGCTGCAGAAAACACTGAAGACAAGTCTATATACTCCCCTCCCTACAAGGGAAGGGCCGGGGGTGGGTCTGTTGGGTCTGCAGGGTCTGCAAGTGGGTCTTCTTCTGTTTCTTTCCACCTCACCGTGAACGGGCAGATGGTACAGCAGGGCTGCACGGCCGACATGCTGTTCAGCATCGACGAGATCATCAGCTACCTCTCGCGCTTCTTCACCCTGAAGACGGGCGACCTCATCTTCACGGGAACGCCCGCCGGCGTGGGCCCCGTCAGCATCGGCGACCACCTGCAAGGCTATCTGGGTGAAGAGCGCGTGCTCGACTTCTATTGTCGCTGATACAATAATATGCCCTTTCGCGCGTTATATATAAAAATGAGACGACTAAGGCTTTTGCTTGTGTTGTTCCTGTGCACGGTGTTGCAGCTGCAGGCACAGGAATTCATCAACCTGACTGCGCGGGAAGTCAGGATTGATTCTCTTCTGCCCGTCTATCACCACGAATTTCCTTTGGGCAGCGCCCATCGCGACTCCACCTTCACGGTGAGCATCGAATATCCCGAGTTTATCGACATGCAGCCCGCCGACGTGGCTCGCTACAAAGCCATCAGCGGCAAAGCACTGCCCCAGCTGCCACTGGTGGAGCAGTTTGTGGGCGTGTCGCGCGGCGAGGGCACGCTCTACGTCTCGCTGGTGCCGCTGGTGTTTCGCGATGGCAAGTACCAGAAGCTGGTCAGCTTCCAACTGAAAAAGCACGCCACGCCGAAAGCGGCCCGCTCCAGGGCGGCACGCGCTGCTGGTGACAGCATCTACGCCTCACACTCCGTGCTGGCCAACGGACGATGGGCCAGGATCAGCGTCCCCGCCACCGGCGTCTATCAGCTCACCGATGCCATCGTGCGCCGTGCCGGCTTCAGCAACATCAACAAGGTGAAGATCTATGGCTATGGCGGTGCCCTACAGCCCGAAGTGCTGACAGCCAGCTATCTGGCCAGCACCGACGACCTGCACGAGGTGCCGCAGTGCATCGTGGGGGGCCGCCACCTGTTTCATGCTGTGGGACCCGTGAGCTGGAGCAGCAGCACTGCCTCCACCCGCACCCGCAACCCCTATAGCGACGTGGGCTGCTACTTCATCACGCAGAGCGACGAGGGCGAACCCCTCACTGCCGACAGCGCTGACTTCGTGAAGGCATTCTACCCCACCAACAACGACTACCACTCGCTCTACGAGGTCGACGACTTCGCGTGGTATCACAGCGGGCGCAACCTCTACGAGAGCACACCCCTCACCACCACCGCCCGCACCATCGAGCTGCCCGCCCACACCGACAGCGGCACGCTCACCGTGGTGATGACCTACGATGGGCGGTGCAGCTACAGCGTGGAGGTGAACGACTCGCTGGTGGGCACGGTGGCCATCAACAATGCGCCCAACGACAACTCGAAGGCCGAGGTCATCACCAAGCAGTTCGCCCTGAACGGAATGCTGCGCTCAAACAACACCGTCCGCCTGCGCCAGACCGATGGCAAGGCGCTGATGCGACTGGACTATGTGGCGCTGACCATGCCCGAACCCGCTGCCGCCCCCCGCCTGAGCAGCGCGTCGTTTCCCACCCCAACGCTCGACTTCCTCATCACCAACCAAGACCACCATGCCGACACGCCCGTCGACATGGTCATCATCATCCCCGCCACGCTGAAGCTGAAGGCCCAGGCCGAGCGGCTGAAGCAATACCACGAGGAGCACGACTCGCTGCGGGTGCGCATCATCTCGGCCGACGAGCTATACAACGAGTTCAGCAGCGGCACTCCCGATGCCAACGCCTACCGACGCTATCTGCGAATGCTCTACGAGCGCGCCGACAGCGAGGCCGACATGCCCCGCTATCTGCTGCTCTTCGGCGATGGCGCATGGGACAACCGCTTGCTGTCGGGAGGATGGCGCAACTACTCGCCCCACGACTTCCTGCTCTGCTACGAGAGCGAAAACTCGTTCAGCTCCACGATGAGCTACGTCAGCGACGACTATTTCTGCTTGCTCGACGAGGGCGAAGGGGGCAACCTGACCAAGCGCGACAAGACCGACGTGGGCGTGGGCCGACTCCCCGCCCGCACCGATGCCGAGGCTAAAATCATGGTCGACAAGATTCTGGCATACGCCAACAACGAACATGCCGGCGACTGGCAGAACGCGCTCTGCTTCATGGGCGACGACGGCAACAACAACACCCACATGAAGGACGTGGACGACGCCGCACAGTTGGTGCTGGCACAGCATCCGGCCTACAACGTCAGGAAGATTTATTGGGATGCCTACGAGCGCAGCTCGCAAGCCACTGGCCACCGCTACCCCGACGTGGAGAAGCTGTCGCGGCAGCAGATGCAGAGCGGTGCCCTCGTCATCGACTACTGCGGCCACGGCGCCCCCTACTGCATCAGCCATGAGCAGGTGCTGCGCACCGAGGACTTCGCCGCCGCCACCTCGCTCAGACTGCCGCTGTGGGTGACGGCCTCGTGCGACATCATGCCCTTCGACACGCAAGAGGAGAACATCGGCGAGACCGCCATGCTCAACACACGCGGCGGCGCCGTGGCGTTCTTCGGCACCACCCGCACCGTCTACACGGGTGACAACAAGAACATGAACACCGCCTTCTTGAAGCACGTGCTCACCATTGAGGACGGGCGCTGCCGCTCGCTGGGCGATGCCGTCAGACTGTCGAAGAACGAGGTGCGCGCCATCGGCGAGCAGCCCGGCGACTATGGCACTGAAGGCTATCCCATCAACAAACTGCACTACACCCTGCTGGGCGACCCCGCCCTGCGACTGGCGGCTCCGTCAATGAGCATCGTCATCGACAGCATCAACGGCCATTCGCTCTCGAAGGGGAGTGTCACCTTGGCCGCAGGACAGAAGGTGACGGTGGAAGGACACGTAGAGAATGCCTCCGACTTCAACGGCGTGCTGTCGCTGCTGGTGAAGGACGTGGAGCGCACCGTGGTGTGCCGACTGAACGACCAAGGGGCCGACGGTGCCGAAGAGGAGTTCGTGTTCACCGACCGTCCCACCACCATCTACACCGGACAGGACAGCGTGCGCCACGGGCGCTTCAACATCAGCTTCGTATTGCCACAGGACATCAGCTACTCTGATGCCCCCGGACAGATGATTGCCTACGCACTGAGCAACGACCGACAGCGCGAGGCACAGGGACAGACCACCGCCTTCAGCATGAGCGGACAGGCCGATGTGGCTACCGACGGCATTGGCCCATCCATCTATTGCTATCTGAACACCAGCTCATTCCAGAACGGTGGAGCGGTGAACACCACGCCTTACTTCTTTGCGCAAATCACCGACAAGGACGGCATCAATGCGGCGGGCAGCTCGCTGGGCCACGACCTGGAGCTTACCGTAGATGGCGAAATGGCGATGACGTACAACCTCAACGAGTATTTCCGCTACGACTTCGGCGACTATCGCTCGGGCACCGTGGGCTACTCGCTGCCAGAGCTTAGCGAGGGCGAGCACCACCTCAGCTTCCGTGCGTGGGACGTGCTCAACAACTCGTCGGTGGCCGAGCTGACTTTCAATGTGGTGCGCAGCCTGCAACCCAACTGCTTCAGTGTGGAGTGCACCCGCAACCCCGCCACCACCAGCACCTCGTTCATCATCAACCACGACCGCACAGGCAGCGAGATGGACGTAGAGCTGGAGGTCTTCGACACCTCGGGCCGTCTGCTGTGGCGCAAAGGCGAGACAGGTATCTCGACCGACAACACCTACACCCTCGACTGGGACCTCACCACCTCTTCAGGCAACCGTCTGCAGACCGGTGTCTACCTCTATCGTGTGCTCATCAGCAGCGATGGCAGCAAGAAGGCTTCGCAAGCCCAAAAGCTCATCGTGCTCATCAAATAATCTATCGACGAATGAACAGTTTGCACCCCATCGACAACCATAGCCGAAGAGCATGCCGCCTCCTGTTCATGCTGGCAGTGCTGTTGCCATTGGCTGCAGGGGCCTCACATTCGCACTTGGCCACTGGCCGATGGGTGAAGATTGGCATCCCCCAGACGGGCATCTATCAGCTCAGCGACTCCATGCTCATGGCCGCTGGCTTCAGCAATCCGCAGCAGGTGAGACTGTATGGCTACGGTGGTGCCCTGCAGCCCGAAAAGCTACAGGCAGACTACCTGGCCGCCACCGACGACCTGCCGCAGGTGCCGCTGTGCTTCGTTGGTGGGCGCCGCCTGTTTCTGGCCACGGGACCCGTGAACTGGGAACAGCCACTCTCCACCACACGCATCCGCAACCCTTATTCCAACATGGGTTGCTATTTCCTGACCGACAGCGATGCCGACGAGCCGCTCGTCATCGACAGTCTGCAACTGGCAGCAGCTTGGCAAGCACAGCCCGCTGCCTTCCACTCACTCTACGAAGTTGACGATTTCTCCTGGTATCCTGGGGGCCGCAACCTTTACGACGGCAGACTATTTGGCCCCGACGAGGCCCGCAGCTATCAGCTGCCCGCCGTCAAAGGGGCAGCAGCCACCGTCAACGTGGTAATGTCGTACAACGGCTACTGCGATGCCACCGTGGCCATGGGCGACTCGGTGCTGGGCCACATCCTCGTGAACGCCACCACCACGAAGGGGACCGGACGCAAGCAATACATGGACCAATACATGCGGGCTGCCGTCGACGAGTGGAAATTTCAGTTGCCAACCATCACCACCGACAGCGTGCAGTTCACCATCCACCAACTTTCCGGGCTTGACATGCGGCTCGACCGCATTGAGCTGGTAGCAGAGCAGCCCCGCCCCGTGCCATCGCTCAGCACTGCTGCGCTGCCCCTGCCCAAGGTGATGAATGTCGTGGCCAACCAGGATCGCCATGCCGACGAGGCCGCCGACATGATTATCATCGTGGCACCATCGGCACAGCTGCTGCAACAAGCCGAGCGCCTGGCACAGATGCACCGCGACTTCGACGGGCTGCGGGTGCGGGTGGTGCGAGCCGACGAGCTTTACAACGAGTTCAGCAGTGGCACGCCCGACGTCAACGCCTACCGCCGCTATCTGAAGATGCTCTACGACCGCGCCGACAGCGACAAGCCCCGCTACTTGCTGCTCTTTGGCGATGCCGTCTACGACAACCGCATGTGCCAGGCCGAGTTCAGCAATCTGAACCCCGACGATTTCCTGCTCTGCTATGAGAGCGACAACTCGATGAGCGAGACCGCCTGCTACGTCAGCGACGATTTCTTTGGCATGCTCGACGAAGGCGAGGGCGCCGACATCATCAAGACCGACAAGTGCGACGTGGCCATCGGCCGCATCCCCGCACGTTCCATCGAGGAAGCCACGATAGCCGTCGACAAGGCATACGCCTACCGCATGAACGAGCAGTATGGCGCATGGCAGAACATCATCTGCATGATGGGCGACGACGGCAATGCCAACATGCACATGAACGATGCCGAAACCGTGGCGGGCCTCATCAGCGACAAATGGCCCGCCTATCAGGTGAAGAAAATCTACTGGGATGCCTACGAGCGCACAGAGTCGGCGCTGGGGCATGCCTACCCCGACGTGGGCCGACTGATACGCCAGCAGATGTTCGAGGGAGCGCTGTTGATGAACTATAGCGGCCACGGGTCTACCTACATGCTGTCGCACGAGTATGTGGTGGACATCAACGACTTCAAGGCGTCCACATCACTGCGCCTGCCGATATGGTTCACCGCTTCGTGTGATGTGGTTCCCTTCGAATCGAACAGTCAGCAGACCATTGGCGAGCAAGCCCTCTTCAACCCCAACGGCGGAGCCATCGCCTTCCTGGGCACCACTCGCACCGTTTATGCCATCCACAACCGCGCGATGAACAAGGCCTTCACCACCCACGTGCTGGAGACCGACGGCGGTGAGCCGCGCACCATCGGCGAGGCCGTGCGCTTGGCCAAGAACGACCAGGTGCTGGGACAGCGCACCCAGCTGCAGGCCGGCATCAACAAGCTGCACTTCGCATTGATGGGCGACCCCGCCCTGCGTCTGCCGCTGCCCACCGCGCGTGCCGTCGTCGACAGCATCAACGGCGAAAGCGTGGCCGACGGAGCCTTCGCCCTGCTGCCCGCCGGAAGCATCGCCACGGTGAAAGGACATATCGAAGGGCATCCCGACTTCAACGGCATGGCCTCGCTCACGGTGAAGGGAGCCGAGCAGACCATCGTGTGCAGGATGAATCCGCAGCAAGCCGACGAAGAGCCCAAGGCACCGCTCACCTATCGCGACCGGCCCTCGACGCTCTTCGTGGGAACCGACAGCGTGAGCCAAGGACAATTCACCTTCACCTTTGCAGTGCCCCGTGATGCCGACTATAGCGACGATGGTGGACTGATGCTGGTGCATGCCACCAACGACGACCACACCACTGCGGCCCACGGCCTCACGGATGCCTTCGCCGTGGTGAGTGCCGACACTTACGCCACCGAGGGCACCGGCCCCGCCATACGGGCATGGCTCGACAAGCCCGACTTTGCCGATGGCGGCGTGGTGGGGGCAGAGCCACTGCTGCATGCCGACATCACCGACGACGATGGCATCAACGTGAGCGATGCGGGCATAGGCCACCAGATAGAGCTGTGCATCGACGGACGCATGGAGCACACCTACGAGCTGAACAACTATTTCGCCTTCGACTTCGGCGACTTCCGCAACGGCACGCTCGAATATCGTCTGCCACACCTCAGCGACGGGACGCACTGGCTGCAGCTGCGTGCGTGGGACGTGTTCAACCACTCGTCGGCATTCACGCTGATTTTCAACGTGCAAAGCGTCATGGGCAACGCCACGGGCATCAGCGACGTTCAACGCTCAACGTTCAACGTTCAACGTTATTACGACCTGCAAGGTCGCTACATCAAGCAACCTGGCGAGCACCAGCCCGCCATCATCCTGCAACGCACGCCCGACGGTCTGGTGAGGAAAAAGATGACCAAGAGGCAATAATCAGGCTGAACATCACGTTAGATTATATAACAACACTCAACTTTCGCAAATGGAGTAAGGAGTAAGGAGTTGGGGAGTAAGGAGGATAGAACTGCGGTAGCCGCTCGGCCCGAAGGGACGCTTTCACAAAGCGCAGCGACTGAAAGAAATTCTTCATTCTTCACTCTTCACTAAAAAAATAACAGCGAACAATGAAATACAGAAGCATAAACATCAAGACACTTCTGCTGTGCGCCAGCATGCTGACGACAGCCGGAGCGCAGGCCGACGACTACAAGACCTCGACGTTCAACCCCGTGGAGCACGCCGTCATCTCGCAGACCATCGCCCCCGATGCCCGTGCCGCCGGTATGGGCGACGTGGGTGCCGCCACCGACCCCGACGTCAACTCGCAGTATTGGAACCTGGCCAAGTATCCCTTCTGCATCAGCCGTGCGGGCATCGCCCTGAACTACACACCATGGCTGCGCCAACTGGTGAACGACATCGACCTGGCCTACATGGCCGGCTACTACCGCATTGGCGACTATGGCTCGCTGAGTGGGTCGCTGCGTTATTTCTCGCTCGGCGAGGTGTTCACCAGCGACGACGAGAACGCCATGACGGTGAACCCCTACGAGATGTCGCTCGACGTGGCCTATTCGCGCATGCTCAGCGAGACCTTCTCACTGGGCGTGGGACTGCGATGGCTCTACAGCGACCTGCGCTACGATTATTCCGAAGACTCCAAACCGGCCTCGGCCTTTGCTGCCGACATAGCGCTCTACTACAATAATTTTATCATGATGGGTTCGCGCGAGTGCCAGTTGGGACTGGGTGCCACGCTGCAGAACATGGGTAGCAAAATCTCGTTCTACGGCGACGACGAGAGCCAGTTCATCCCCGCCAACCTGCGCTTAGGTGCCTCGCTGATGATTCCCGTCGACGAGTACAACCGTTTCACTTTGGCTGCCGATGCCAACAAGCTGCTGGTGCCCACCGTGCCCCCACAGGGAGTGGACGAGATGAACAGCGACTATCAGGACCGCGTGCGCCGCGAATACAGCGACGTGAGCAGCATCAAGGGTATGTTTCAGAGCTTTAGCGACGCCCCCGGCGGTTTCAAGGAAGAGCTGGAGGAGGTGCAGTGGAGCGTAGGTGCCGAGTATGTCTACCACGACCAGTTCTCGCTGCGTGCCGGCTACCATCACGAGAGCCAGTCGAAGGGTAACCGCAAGTACTTCACCGTGGGTGGTGGCTTCCGCATGAATGTCTTCTCGCTCGACGTGGGCTACGTCATCTCCACCGCACAGTCGAATCCCCTCGACCAGACGCTGCGCTTCACCCTCGCTTTCGACATGGACGGCATCAAAGATCTGTTCAAGAAGTAAACCCACCCCCAGCCCCTCCCGTGCGGGAGGGGAGCTAATATAGAACTGAAGGTAGAAAAAGATGAGGAATACGAATTTTGAGACAACGGATGCTTCCACTTACCAGCTTTTATTGGACAAGGCGAAGGAGATGAGACGAAATCCAACTGAAGCCGAGTCTGCCTTGTGGAATTATCTTGAGGGCAACAAAATGGGGGCACATTTCCGCCGACAGCATCCCATATGTGGCTATATTCCTGATTTTGTCAGTTTGAAACAAAAGCTAATTATCGAAATTGACGGTGGCTATCATTTTGAAGGAGAGCAGCCAGAAAAGGATGAAGAACGCACCAAGTACTTAAACGAAGCAGGATTCGTCATACTCCGTTTTACCAACGAAGAAGTACTGTGCGACATAGACAATGTACTCGAAGAAATTTCCGACACGCTAGAAGATATCTCCAAGACATTAGAAAACAACAGCAAAACTATACAATCCCCCCTCCCGTACGGGAGGGGAAGGGGGTGGGTCGTTGGGTTTGGTTACGATGTCCACCAACTGGTGGAAGGCCGCGAATTGTGGATGGGCGGCATCAAGCTGGAGCATAGCAAGGGATTGCTCGGTCACAGCGATGCCGATGTGCTCATTCATGCCATCTGCGATGCCATTCTTGGCGCAGCCAACATGCGCGACATTGGCTATCACTTCCCCGACACCAGCGACGACACGCTGGGCATGGACAGCAAAATCATCTTGAAGAAGACCATAGAGCTAATAGCCTCGAAGGGCTATGTCCTCGGCAACATCGATGCCACCATCTGTGCCGAGCGGCCCAAGATGAATCCCCACATCCCGCAGATGCAGCAGACGCTGGCCGCCGTCATCGGTTGCGACCCCGACCAAATCAGCATCAAGGCCACCACCACCGAGCGACTCGGCTTCACGGGCAGACAGGAGGGTATCTCGGCCTACGCCGTCGCACTGCTTGAAAAGCACTAAGGATTTCGGTTAAGACGAGGAGGTAAGTAATCACCTTTTTTTTCATTGCCGAGTGCAGGATTTCCGAGGTTGAAACGTTTTTAATGTGAGAGGTGAGGGGTGAGAGGTGAGAGGATAGTTTTGAGGGCTGGGAGTGAAGATGGGAGATAGCTGATAGGATATTTCAGCAAAACTATCCCCTCACCTCCTCAACTCCCTTACTCCATACTACTTACTACTTACTCCTTACTACTTACTACTATTTACCAATAAGAGTTTCAACCAAGAAAAGGAGAACAAGCTATGCGAAATTTACTGTCGTTGGTAATCGCTTGTCTGCTGCTGAGTTCCTGCATGACCATCTTTGAAGGCACCAAAGCCACCATCACCGTAGGCTGCGACGTGCCCGACCCCGTAACGGCCATCACCAGCACCGACACGCTCACCTTCACTAACCAGCCCATGACCCTGCAGCTGAAGAGGAACCATCTTGACCAGCCCATACGCTTTGAGTCGGAACATTGGGCGTTACAGTCGCTCGTTCCCGGACGACGCAGCAACCCCTACGGTCTTCTCAGCCTCTGCTTCACAGGTGTCGGCATTCTGGTAGACATCGTTAGCGGAGCCGCCTATAAGCCAGTGCAGAATTACTATCATGTAGATGCTGCCAGGAAAGACACGCTAAGCGCCCCACTCCCCTTGCTCGACTATCAAAAGTCACTGTCAAATGTCGAAAAGCCATCGTTCATGGCTCCACTTCCTTCTCGCCCCTTCTTCCGCCATGAGCTGAGACTCAGTGTCAACTTTGGCAACGTCTTCAACAACGCTTCCTACGACCGTTTCGGTAAGCTCGCGAGAGAAAACCAGCACCTGACAGAAGACCCCGATGCTTTCTCCTGTGGTTTAGGATCGGTGATGAATGCGTCCATCAGCCTTTCCTATTTCTATCACCTCAATCCGCAATGGTCGGCAGGACTGATAGTGGGAACGGGTCGCCGCCCATACGACGACTTGGTCATTGAAAAGACGACCACCCCACAAGGCAACAATGCCAGCGAGCCATTGTATGCCGGCAATCTCAACTGCACCGACTGGTACTTCATGCCCGCCGCCAAGCTGAAGTGGTATTTCATGCACAAGTCATGCCTCTACACTAAAGTGGCATTCGGTGCCATGAGCCAGCACGAGTATTTCAAGGCCGTCAACTGTGACCTCTTCAACGACAGCCGCCGCACCTGGCATGTGGCCTATCAGCTGTCGCCAATAGGCATTGAGGTTGGCAGCGGCTCTTTGCGCTTCTTCTCCGAGCTGGGCTATGGCATGGAGGGCGTGGTCAACATCGGGACGAGTTATCATTTCTAACGCAACAGTTTCGCATGCAAAAGAAGGGAAGGGTTGTGCCGTATTTCGCGACATTATTGGTTTTCGGAGTGGACTCGTAAATTTCGGTTGGCAGCGGCCGCTGCCATCATTGGCGGCGTTCGCTGCCATCATTGGCAGCGGCCGCTGCCAATCATGTCCGTCGTGCGCCGACTCTCCTGAATCCGCCCCATTTCGCTCGTCATCAACAATGCTCACCTGCATGTCATCACTTTTTA
This sequence comes from uncultured Prevotellaceae bacterium, assembly GCA_902790625.1. Classification (GTDB taxonomy): domain Bacteria; phylum Bacteroidota; class Bacteroidia; order Bacteroidales; family Bacteroidaceae; genus Prevotella. Next base: position 55,060 of record CADASP010000031.1, read on the forward strand.
GCGAATCGTTTGCTGATTCCGATTCGTGTCTTTCCTCTAACCTGAATTATTCATGGATATTTCTTTTCCACGTGCCCTCGACAATTGTGCGATGGTCCCCCTTTCAAAGTCACTTACGACAGAATGGGATAATCATATAATATTATAACGAAGACAACTTTAGTCTTGCTTTTGAAAAGGACTGACGGCTCCTTGCTCATTCGCCATTTAGCGCGGTGCGCGCATTGTATCTACTGTCAGCACGACGTATTCCGACTGAGTGCCGATGCGGAACTTGCCACCCCAGATGCCTATGCCACTGGAGACGTAGTAGTGCGTGCTGCCACGGCGGTGGCTGCCCCATGAGCATTCGTAGACATGGTCGGTGATCCACGAGATGGGCCACACCTGCCCTCGATGCGTGTGTCCGCTGAGCTGTAGGTCGATGCCTGCCTGCTCGGCCTGTTCCAAGTGGTAGGGCTGATGGTCGAGCAGGACGACGTAGGGTGCCGTCGGCAAATCTTCCGTCAGCTGTTGCACCTCGTCCATCAGCTGTTCCACGCTCTTGCGGCGGGCGTTGGTGCGGTCGTCGCGCCCAATGACGACGAGTGTGCTGTCGACGACGGCGGCAGTGTCGGCGAGCAAGTGGATGTGGGCATCGCGATAGAACTGCTGCGCCAACAGCTTGTTGGCATAGAACTCATGGTTGCCCAAACAGGCATAGATGGGTGCCTGGATGCGGTGGAACTCCTGCGCCATCTGCTCCTCGACGAGGGGGCGCATGCTGCCGTCGATGATGTCGCCCGCGATGAGCACAAGGTCGGGCTGCTCGGCGTTCACCATGTCCACCCACCGCGCCAAGTCGGCCCGGGTGTTGTGGTAGCCCAAGTGGAGGTCGCTCAGCATCACCATCCGATAAGGATGGGAGAGGGGCTTCTGCGTAGTAACAGACAACGGTACGCGAACCTTATTATAATAATGGATGTTGCCGCAGAGGAACACGGTGATGATGAATCCCGCGATGGCCGTGGTCGTCGTCCAGTTGGCATGCAGCCACGACGAGGGCACCACATGCAGCAGTCGACCGACATCGAGCACCAAGAAAGTCATTGTGAGATAGAGCAGGACGAAGATTGACGACGTGCCCACCTCGTAGAGCACGCGCGCCAGCGGCATGGGCAGACGGTCGGCAGCCCTCGCAAAATTGGCGAACAACAGTGCGAAGCACACCACGCCAATGGCGATAATCGCCCACTTACAAACGGGCGACAGCGGCAACAGGGTGTAAACATGCCAAGCAACGTAGGTGATGCCAGCCAAGGGCAACAGCATGAAAATAAGCATCATCATCATTTTCATCTCCTTTTTCTGACAAAATTACGTCAAAAAAAACACACAAACCGACATTTCGCCAAAGAATTAACGATTATTAAGTAAGGAGGTGAGGGGTGAGAGGATGGTTTTGAGAGGTGAGGGCGAAGAGGTGAGGGGTGAGAGGATGGTTTTGAGAGGTGAGGGCGAAGAGGTGAGGGGTGAGAGGATAGTTTTGAGGACTGGGAGCGAAGATGTGAGATAGCTGATAGGATATTTCAGCAAAACTATCCTCTCACCCCCTCACCTCCCACCCCTCACCTCCTCAACTTCTTACTCAACTTTTTCGCAATACTTACAAGAAAAGTGGAAAAAAGATTTGAGGGAATGGAAGTTTTTTCGTAATTTTGCCGTCTTCGACGGCGAATTTACTCCGTCTCGGCAAAAAAAGGAACAAGTTCCTTTGTTTTGCTCTCGACTTTTTGTAATTTTGCGATGTAAACAGTAATGTCATGAAGAATTATCCTATTGGTGTACAAGATTTCGAGACGCTGCGCAAGGGCGGATTCGTCTATGTAGACAAGAGCGATCTCGTCTACAAGCTGACGCGCGGTCACATCTATTCCCTCGGCCGTCCGCGGCGGTTCGGCAAGAGCCTACTGGTGAGCACGCTGAAATACTACTTCCAGGGCAGAAAAGACCTGTTCGAGGGGCTGAAGATTGCGCAGTTAGAGGACGAGTGGCAGCAGTACCCCGTGCTGCATTTCGACTTCAACAGCATCTCGCAGCCTGGTGCACTGCAGGAATATATCGCGTTGTCGTTGGAAAAATGGGAAAAGGAATACCCCTCAGACCAAAAGCCACAGAACCTGGCCCTGCGCTTCCGCTGGCTCATTGAAGCAGCACACAAGAAGACGGGTCGGCAGGTGGTGGTGCTCATCGACGAATACGACAAGCCGCTGCTCGACCTCCTTGAGACGGGCAATCCTGACGACGAGAAGCATCTGCAGCAGAACCGCGACTTCCTGAAGGACTTCTTCTCGGTGTTCAAGGCCGCCGACGAGCACCTGCGCTTCGTGCTGCTCACGGGCATCACCAAGTTCTCGCAGGTGTCGATGTTCAGCGGATTCAATCAGCCCGACGATATATCATACAGTAGCCGCTTCGACACACTTCTGGGCATCACCGAGGAAGAGCTGCACACGGTGTTTGCCGAATCCATAGAGGAGCTGGCCGACGAACAGGGTATCACCGTGGAGCAGGCTAAGGCATGGCTGAAGGACAGATACGACGGCTACCACTTCAGCGACCGACTCACCGACATCTACAATCCCTTCAGCATTCTAAACGCCTTTGCAAACAACAGCCTCGACAGCTACTGGTTCAGCTCAGGCACTCCCTCGCTCCTCATGCGCCTGCTGGCCAACACCAATGAGGACGTGATGCGATACACCGGGCAGTATTTCGACAGGCAGACCTTCATCGACTACAAGGCCGACGCGGCCACGCCCCTGCCGATAATTTTCCAGAGCGGCTACCTCACCATAAAAGATGTGGACAAGGAATTCAACACCTATCTGCTTGACTTCCCAAACCGCGAGGTACGTGAGGGCCTTGTCACGCTGCTGACAAGCAACTATGTGCAGCCGAAGGAGGACACGAAATCGTGGATGGTGAAGCTGGTAAAAGCCCTACGTACCGCTGACCTCGACCAGGTGCGCCGCCTGTTCACCAGCTTCCTTGCCGAGACGCCTTATTCCATGCGGCCTAAGAAGACGCAGAAGCAGCGTGAGCAGTACTTCCACTACACGTTCTACCTGCTCATGCGCCTCATCTCGTGCTACACCGTCTACACCGAGAAGCAGCTCTCCGAGGGCCGTGCCGACTGCATCGTGGAGACGCCGCAGTATGTCTTCATCTTCGAATTCAAGCTCGACGGCACTGCCCAGGAGGCCCTCCAGCAGATTCACAGCCGCGGCTATGCCCGCAGCTACAAGGCTGACCCGCGACCGATATTCCTTGTCGGAGCCTCGTTCTCCAGCCAGACGGGAACCGTAGAGGAGTGGCAGGTGGAGGAACTGTCAACCACTGTATTTGCAAGTTGTTTTATATCAACGATTTGCGCGTTAAACGGTAGAAAAGTGATGATATGAATTCTAAAGAAGATAAAAAAGGAGAAGATTTAATATTTTTAACTTTCTATAACATCACAAATTCAGCCAGTAACTGCAATCACGCCTTCTAATTTTTTTCAAAGAAACTTGTGCTCCACAAATAAGAATTCATCTTTGACGATGATATTTATGGAGTGACATCTAATATACGTGACACTCCAGTTCGTTCTGTAGCAACCTGTGGTTCTGTATCAAATGGAGTATTTTAAATGCGATGTTGATATCCATACGTAAGTATACGAAGTTCTTTCTCATTACTAATCTCAAATACATGCTGAGAATCATTATATGGTACTTTGTCACCAAGTTCACCATTAATATAATCATTCAACCGCTCTCGTTCACGAGTGTCAAGTGCTTGAAATTCAGCAACAATCGCAGTAATACGCTTTCTATCCATAACCGTCAACTTACTCTTATCAATCTCTGTTGTAGTAGTTATACCCGATAACTCTATAAAATTATCGACTTCAGTATCTGTCGCAGCTTTGTATTCTTTATTCAACTCAGGGAATAGGAAACTAACATCAGATACCTTTTTAAAGTATAGAGTTTTGCTATTTGTATCATAGATACCATCAGGGATACAATTAATGCTAACAATCTTTGAAGGTTCCTCAACCTCGATTTTATCAACTTTGATGGTAAAATGTTTTTTCAAAATCTTGTTGCCAACTCTAACTTTTTGGAAGTAAAAAATACCTTCATCATAATATGCGAACATTTGAATCTCAAATATGTCATCATAGTTTACTGATGATAAAGTGGCCATATTTATTGCCTTGAACAAGTAATGCTCATCAGTAAACGAGAATCGCAACCAATCTTCATGATATGTTAAAGAGCCATCATAAGCAACTGCACCAGAATAATTTACATCAGTCATGTCAAAGATATTATTTTCAACATCGCTCTGAATCTTCTGGAGTTTTTTCTTTGATTTTAATCTAGCAACAATTGATCCCATATTACTTATCTTTATCAATGAAGATTGTTTCAGTCACTTTCAACAAATGGGGAAATTCAACCTCATCACCGCCATCTTTCTTAATATCCTTTTTTGAAATAATCAAGATTTCCACCTGATTATTGACAAGTACATTATAAAAGTTATATCGCACCATTACCAAAGGGTTGAAAAAACTTCTTTCCGAAAGTGCCAACAATCCATTCAGAATGAAATACACAGCAAATAATATTGGCCATGAGGGCTGTTCAAGTGTGTCTGCTATAGTCACTCCTGGTATACTAAGAGCAATGAAAAAATAACCTAAATACGTTGGAAGGTTACTTGTTTCAGCAGGTGTTATACGAAAAAGGTTCTCTTTACCGTCGTTAATCCTCTTTAATTCATCACTTGTCCCCAATTTCTTCATTATCCAGAAACCAAGCAACGTCATAACAATAGGAACAGCCATATACAAAACGATATGTATGATAAATAGTAGGTTATCACCTATGGTAATACAGTCTGGAAAATGGAAAAATATATATCTAATCTTAATAAAATAGATAGGCATTATGACCGAGGTTGATGACATTGTGACAACTAACCAAGCGAGGTATCTTAGAAATCTCTCTATTATATTTATGAAAGTGGTCATCATATTATGCTATTTGATTATTATTCAACAGTTTGTTCATTCAAAGATTGTGTGACACACAATGTCAGTATCAACAGATACGGTATGTATTTACAATTTTGGCATGGTGAATTATTATATATTTCCTTACAGTGTTTTCACCATCCACAAACCATCATTATCCTTGCCTTCATGCTTCAGCACACCAAGTTTCTGCAAAGCGGAAAGGTCACGTTCGATAGTGCGTTGACTCACCGACAAAGTCTCCGACATTTGTTTGCCGGTTATTGTCGGAGATTCTTTGATGAGATTGAGCATTTTCTGCTGACGCTCAGTGAGTTTCGTCTCCGACACGTCTCCGTCATGGTCTCCGACATTCGGGGTGTCGGAAGAGGCAAAAATGATGGTCTGGAATTGGGTCGGAGTAGATTTGAACATAGGCTTCAGTTCGTCTTTATAACCTTCCAAAGCTTTAGTCTCATTACAAATGCGTGTGAGTCCGCTACCTCGTTTCTCCATATAGTCAAGCTGAGCCATCACGTTTGCCAGTATAGGATTGCGCCTTTCAGAAGACACATCTTTGATGTCCAAATCCTGTATCAACATACCATTGTACATTCCACCTGGGGATGTGACAATAAGGCGATTGTCATAGATGTCAAGATGTACTTCACTGCCCATCACTGTGTAGTCACGATGGATGAAGTGGTTTACCATTGCTTCAAGAACTGCACGTTCCGCATATTCTGGTTTGTTCTTTCTTCCATCAGGCAGTTTCTCCCAACCTCTCTTTGTGTTGGATTTCACAAAGTTCATGGCTTCACGGAGCAGCATGAGGACATTGCCTGTAAACTCTGCATCGTTGATGGCATCGCCCTTTTCCTTTCCATCCCATCGCGTGCAGTATAGGCGAGATTGCCACAATGGGCAGTCATCGGAAAACAAAGCACCCGCATTGGTAAGATTCCCTGTTCTAGTTACCAGTCCAAACGACAAGAGATATTTTTTGTCCCATTCTTGTTTGGTGCGGTCTTTGAAGGTGTTCGCCAATATCGTAAAAGAATAATCCTCTGCTTTATAGTCTGTGTGAAGGGAATCAAAAGTCTTGTTTGAGCCTTTGAGCACAAGTCTAACCATCTGTTCAGCCGTAGCAGGAAGGCTTTCATCACCAACACGAACAAATGCTACTCTTTGCCCATCTCCGACATAGTAATATGGGGTGTAATGCCCTGCATTGACTTTTAGTTGCAAGATATGTAAGCCATCTATATCATGCGGAATCATCTCCACCTCTGGCAGGGGATCCATATAGTCACGAATCCTGCTACTGATGGCCTCGCATACATGCTGCACGTCATCAAGTCCTTTGACGATGCCATCATTATCAATTCCGAAGAAAAGGGAGCCACCTAAGCCATTGGCAAAAGCACTTACACTCTTCAACCAACTCTTAGGTTTCTTTTCTTCAAGCATCACCTTGAAGTCGTATGCAGTACATTCCGCTATCAGAGTCTTTAATTCCATTCTATTGGCATATCACCTTGCAAAGGTACTACTTTTTCTCGAAATGGAAACATAAAATCACTTTTTCGCGCGTAATTTAAGCAAATTTTGTCTAAAGTAAGCCCTACTTATAACAAAAAGAAACGATTTCTTGGTAAAATTCATTACCTTTGCCAACAAATTGGTAAAATTCATTACCTTTGCCAACAAATTCGACGATAATGGAACAGAAATTCAACAATAATCGCTTGGATTTGCAGATACTTCGGGAGTTCTGCAAACGGGAGGGTGAAGAAATCGCTTACCGCAAGGGTGACCAGTTGGAGCGTGAGGGCGACCCAGCACGGTGGTTCGCTTTTGTCACTGAAGGATGTTTCAAATATGTAAAATATGGCATGAGCGACGACAAGGCACATATTACGTGGTTCTCGTTTGAGGGCGAGTTC
>CADASP010000032.1 GCA_902790625.1 uncultured Prevotellaceae bacterium
GAAGGTGAATGGCTTCAACGATGTGGCGAAGGACACGCTCGACGAGTGGATCAGCTTCCTGAAGACGGGCGACATCCAGGACAGCTTCACTGCGAAGGGGCTTGCCGAGGCCCGTGAGCGTCTGCGTGTTGACAGCCTGCCTGACAGTGAGCGCCGTGCTTTCTTCCATGAGTTGAAGCGCCAGATGGTGGAGAAGGATGTCATGGATTCGAAATACATCGACGGCAAGGAGGAAGGTCTGAAGGAAGGCCGAAAGGAAGGATTGAAGGAAGGTGAAGAGAAAGGCCGGAAGGAGGAGAAGATGGACATTGCCCGATGCTTGAAGGGAAAGGTGCCCATCGACATCATCGTTGAGAGCACGGGGCTCTCATACGAGGAGATTGCGCAGCTTTGACAGCCGGGCGATGTTCATGCACAAAAACACGCACATAAAACAAAACAAGAACACCTCGCCTTCAGTATCCGGCAACCACCTGGTGCGTTGTAAACAATACTTCTCAAGTGGTTGCTATACGGGTGATACGCAAAAATAATCCCCAATATTTCACGTTTTTTAAACAAAAAAGCGGGGCGGGTTATTGCATATTTGCCAAAAAAGTAGTAATTTTGCAGACGAATAGTAATTTTAATCTATATTTATCATTTTCCAAAGTTTTTTTTAAGGGGAACCCGTTCGTGAGAATAGGTTCCCTGTTTTCAAAGTAAGGCTCATGAAGTGCTACTATTTCGTGTTCTGTAAAGACGACCTGCTGTTGGAGCCGCTACCCGACGGCTCTTATACCATCCCCCTTTGCGAAAATCCTCCCACCGAGGTGAAACCTTGGACTGTCATCCTGAACATTGCGCCCCTGGGCACCACGCAGGTGAAGGCCTACGCCATCGACACCCCCGTGGCTCCTGACGGACGGTTGGAACCCTGCCCCTTGCGACAGAGCTACTACCGGCTGCCGCGCGAGCTGTATCTGAAGGCGGGAAAGTGTGCCGAGCTGGTGTTTTGGGACAAGAACACCCGCTATTGCGGCGTATGCGGTGGCACCATGAAGTTGCACACCGACATCAGCAAGCGCTGCGAGCATTGCGGCAAAGAGGTATGGCCACAGCTGTCGCCGGCCGTCATCGTCAGGATTACGCGTGGCACCGACGAAATTCTGTTGGCTCGTGGGCGCAACTTCCGTGGCGATTTCTACGGCCTCATTGCCGGCTTCGTGGAGACGGGCGAGACGCTGGAAGAAGCCGTCGTGCGCGAGGTGCGCGAGGAGACGGGCCTCAGCATCACCAACCTGCGCTACTTTGCCTCGCAGCCTTGGCCCTATCCCTGCGGGCTGATGGTGGGTTTCACCGCCGAGTATGCCAGCGGACAGATACACGTGCAGCGCGAAGAGCTGAAGAACGTGGCGTGGTTTCACCGCGACCACCTGCCGAAGCTGCCCGAAAAGCTGAGCATCGCCCGATGGCTGGTCGACGACTGGCTGGGCGAGCATGCACATGGGGAAAAGCAATAATATTTCCTGCTTTTCTCTTTGTGGTATGGATGGAATTGCTTAATTTTGCACCAATTTTCAAGAAAACAATATTTACGATGGAAAGAACATGGAGATGGTTTGGCAAGAAGGATAAGATTACGCTTGCCATGTTACGACAGATTGGCGTGGAGGGCATCGTCACTGCCCTGCACGATGTGCCCCTGGGGCAGGTGTGGACGCGCGAGAAGATTCGCGACCTGCGCGAGTATATCGAGAGCTACGGCATGCGCTGGAGCGTGGTGGAGAGTCTGCCCGTGGTAGAGACCATCAAATATGGCGGCCCCGACCGCGACGAGCAGATAGAGGTCTACAAGCAGAGCCTGCGCAACCTCTCGGCCGAGGGCATCCACTGTATCTGCTACAACTTCATGCCCGTGCTCGACTGGGCCCGCACCGACCTGCTGCACCAGAATCCCAACGGCTCTACGAACCTCTATTTCAACTACGCTGAGTTTGCCTACTTCGACATCTATATTCTCAAGCGCGAGGGTGCTCGCGAGGAGTGGGCGCAGTTACAGTTCCCCGCTGGCGTTGGCGAGGGCCGCAACGTACTTGCTGAGTGCGACGAGTTGGCCAAGACCATGACACCCGAGATGGAACATAAGCTGGTGGAGAACATCGTCATCAAGACGCAAGGCTTCGTCAGCGGCAACTTCAGCGAGAACGACGAGGCACCCATACAGAAGTTTCGCGAGTTCCTCGACCTCTACAAGGGCATCGACAAGGCGCAGCTGCGGCAGAACATGAAGTATTTCCTCGAGGCCATCATGCCCACTTGCGAGGAGTGCGGCATGCTGATGTGCGTGCACCCCGACGACCCCCCCATCGAGATTTTGGGTCTGCCCCGCATCGTGCGCACTGAGGAGGACATCGAGTGGTTCCTCAACGCCGTGCCCAACAAGCACAACGGCCTGACGTTCTGCGCCGGAAGCCTGTCGGCAGGAGCCTATAACAACGTAGTGGAGATGGCTCGCAAGTTTGCACCGCGCACCCATTTTGTGCATCTGCGCTCGTGCCACATCTTCCCCAATGGCGACTTCACCGAGGCCAGCCATCTGGGCGGACGTGCTGACATCATCGAGCTGTGCAGGATTTTCGAGAAGGAAAACCCACAGCTGCCCATGCGTGTCGACCACGGCATGACCTTCACCGACCAGCCCGGCGGCATCATGGACGAGAGCAGCCACGGACACAATGCTGGTTATACGCTGCTGGGGCGTATGTTCGCACTCGGCCAGGTGCAGGGCATTCTGGCCACCGTCGACCGCGAGTTGGGATTGCCCTACAAGCAGCCGGGGTTCTTTGATTAAAGCCCTCGTACGACAGTCTCTTATGGACAGCTTAAATGATGAGCGCTCCGTTTTCCAAAATGGCCATGCCGTTTTGGAAAACGGCGGCGTTTAGTTTGCCCTTGTCGCCATCGTTTAAAAAACTAAACAGGAATCACATCAAAAAGGATGAATTGGAAATTCATTTTGCGGTGGGTCATCACCTTCACGGTGTGCCTCATCATCTACGACCTCACGGCCAGTTTCTGGATGTCGCTGGGCATCTTGATATTGCTGATTGTGGCCGAAAATATTATCATCGACTGGATAAAGAAGCGAAAGGGGGCTCGCAAATGAGGCGCTTGCTCTTTGCCTTGGCTCTGCTGGCGGGTTGTGGTTGTGCCGAAGCCCAGACCGTTCCAGGAGCCTTGCCCTCGCTGGGCGATGGCGTGCGCGATACGGTGCGCACCATGCAATACACCCCCTACGGCAACAAGTTCATATCCGAAAACGGCCACCATCGTTTCACTCGCGCCCTCTATGGTGGCTACACCGACTATCGCATAGAGACCAGCGACTGGCCCATCTTCGCCGTTGTGAAGAAAGGGCATCCCGTGAGCGTGCGATTCGAGATTGAGGGCGTGCCCCTCGACAAGGCCGAGTATTGCAAGTCGTGGTACGAGGACGGCGTGCGCTCCTATGTGCTCGGCGACCCCCGTTGGAACCATCTCGGCGATGGCATCGTGCGCGTTCATGTGGTGGCTCTGCAAGACCGCGAGGGTGCCATCTGGCAGTTCATTGCCGACAAGTATCGTGGGTCGCTGAAGGTGAAGGTCAAGGTGTGCGACGTAGCCTATCCCAAGTTGAAGCGCAACGGCGACATCGGCGTTGACCGTCCCGATGCCTTCGAGCCTTCGCCCACCGAGGAGGGGCTCGTGGTGGGTGAGGCCACCCACAGCAGCAACTTTGCACATCTGGTGATGCTCGACGACCACATCCAGTTCATGTACGACGGCGATGCCTTCCAACTGTTTCAGGATGCCGTGAACTACAACAAGGAGCTGGCCCAACAAGTGAAGTTCGACACCCCAGACCCCTTCATCAACCCGGTGGCTGGGGCGATGATGCTGGCTGCCAATGGCGACTGGGACGGTAAGACGTGGCTCCACGGATGCGTGGGCTGGCGCATGCCGCTGGCAGGATGGCGCGCCGCCTATATGGGCGACGTGCTGGGGTGGGGCGACCGTGCCAAGAGTCACTTCGATGCCTATGCCAAGAGCCAGGTGACAGGCGTGGAACCCACCATCGCCCATCCCTCGCAGGATGCCAGCATGAACATGGCCAGGGCCGAGAAGCAGTGGGGCACCCAGATGTACAGCAACGGCTACATCTGCCGCAATCCTGAGCGCAACGACCAGATGCACCACTATGACATGAACCTGAACTACATCGACGAGCTGCTGTGGCACTTCCAGTATGATGCCGACCGCGACTACATGCGCAAGATGTGGCCCGTCATCAAGGCGCACCTGGCGTGGGAGAAGCGCAACTTCGACCCCGACGGCGACCATCTCTACGATGCCTACTGCTGCATCTGGGCCAGCGACGCCCTCTACTACAACGGCGGTGCCGTCACCCACAGCTCGGCCTACAACTATCGTGCCAACCGCCTGGCGGCACGCATCGCACAGTTCATCGACGAGGATGCGCAGCCCTACCAACAGGAGGCCGATGCCATCCTGAAGGCCATGAACGAGCGACTGTGGATAGCGACGCCCGAGGGTGGCCATTGGGCAGAGTATCAAGATGCCATGGGATTGAAGCGCGTGCACGAGAGTGCCGCCGCCTGGAGCATCTACACCCCCATCGACTGTGGTGTCTGCACCCCCGAACAGGCTTATCAGTCCACGAAATACATCGACCAGCAGCTGGCCCACTTCAGCCCCGACTATTATAACTACACCATCGCCACGTCGAACTGGATGCCCTACTCGTGGAGCATCAACAACGTGGCGGCTGCCGAGGTGATGCACACCGCGCTGGCCTACTTCGAGGCTGGACGACCCGAAGAGGCCTTCCGCATGATGAAGGGTAACATCATGGACCAGATGTACTACGGGCAGTCGCCCGGCAACTTCGGACAGACCAGCCATTTCGATGCCGCACGTGGCGAATGCTACCGCGACTTTGGCGACTGCATCGGCATCTCGTCGCGCACGCTCATCCAGGGACTCTTCGGCGTCATCCCGCAGGCACTCGATGGCCGCTGCATCATCAGACCCGGCTTCCCCAAGGAGTGGGGCTATGCCAACCTGCGCACACCTTATATAGAATATAAGTACACGCGCAAGGACGGAAAGGATCGGCTGGAAATCACCCAGAACTTTGAGCAGCCTCTGCAAATCGTGGTGCGCCAGAACCTGGGCGGTGGCCGCTATCGCGACATTCAGGGCACTGTTGAGCACCATCAGGTGATAGAATACGATACCGACAACGGCCCCGCCTTGGACACCCGCTCCCTGCGGAACGTGGAGCCACAGTGGACACCCCGACAGCTGGGCCTCGATGCTCCCGACTTCATGGCCCGCATGCGCCCCGTGACGATGGATGCCAGTTGGAACGCCAACGTGACCGACATCTTCACCAACAAGTATCTGTCGCCGCGTCCCGCCGTCACCACGCTGCAGATTCCGGTGCAGGGGGTGGGGGAGTGGTGCCATCCGCAATACACGCCCACCATCAACGACAGCGTGTTCCGCTCGATGACGCGCGGTGGCGAGTTCAACGTGGTCGGAGTGCCGTTCCGTACGCCGAAGAGTGGACATAATGTGGCCTTCACCAGCCTGTGGGACAACTATCCCGATGCCATCACCATCCCGCTCAAGGGCAAGGCTTCGTCGGCCTATCTGCTCATGACCGGCACCACCAACCACATGCAGAGCCATATCGACAACGGTCTGGTGGTGGTGGAATACGCCGACCATAGTGCCGACACGCTGCGTCTGCGCAACCCAGAGAATTGGTGCCCCATTGAGCAGGACTACTATGTGGATGGCAAGGCATTCCAAACCATCGACCCGCGACCCTATCGCATCTGTTTGGGCACGGGCGACGTGAGCCGCAACCTGGGCGAGAAGCTCGGCATCAAAGGTGTCTATGGGCGCGAGATTCCAGGCGGGGCAGCACAGATGCTGCGCATGTGCCTCAATCCGTATAAAAAACTGAAGAGCCTCACCGTGAAGACGCTCTCGAACGATGTGGTCATAGGTCTCATGGGCGTTACCTTGGCCGTGGCAAAATAGAAGGAGTGAAAGGGAGTGAAAGGGAGTGAAAAGGGAGTGAAAGGGGAGTGAAAAGGAGTGAAAGAGACGATGGCTTCTCAGCAGATGGGTGTGGCAGGGCCGCATGGAATTCGTTTAATTCGTACAATTCGTTGTTAAAATAGAAGACATGGCTTTGTGAGGCATTATGGGTCAATAAGCCGCATGGAATTCGTTTAATTCGTACAATTCGTTGCTATAATAGAAGACATGGCTTTGTGAGGCATTATGGGTCAACAAACCGCATGGAATTCGTTTAATTCGTACAATTCGTTGTTAAAATAATAGACGACCGAATAAAAGTAAAAAGAGAAAATGAAAAGACTATCATTGTTGTGCGCCACGCTGTTGGTGGCCGCTGCGCAGCTGTTGGCAGGGCAGGAGCTGTCGTTGAAAGAAATCACCAGTGGCGCTTTTAGTAGCAAGGGCATCGCTGCCGTGGAGCCTTTGGCCGATGGTGAGAGCTACGCCCAAATATCTGCCGATGGCAAGCAGATTGTGAAGCACTCGTTCCGTACTGGCAAGCAGACGGGCGTCCTCTTCGATGTGGCCACTGCTCGTGGGGGCAGCTTCAACCGCGTGGAGGGCTATATCATGAGTCCCGACGGCAAGCGCATCCTCATACAGACGCAGACCACGCCCATCTATCGCCGCTCGTTCACCGCTGTCTACTATATCTACAACATTGCCAACAACAAGCTGGAGCCGCTCAGCGATGGCGGACCCCAGCAGACACCCGTCTGGAGTCCCGATGGACAGCAGGTGGCTTTCGTACGCGATAACAACATCTTCCTCGTCAAACTGCTCTACAACAATGCCGAGAGCCAAGTGACGAAAGACGGCAAGCGCAATGAAATCATCAATGGGCTGCCCGACTGGGTGAACGAGGAGGAGTTCTCGTTCAACTCGGCGATGGTGTTCTCGGCCGACTCGAAGCAAATCATTTGGGTGCGCTACGACGAGAGCCAGGTGCCCGAGGTCTATCTGCCGCTGGCTCCTGCCGACTGGCACGCTGGTTCATCCAAGGCTGCGAAGGCATGGATGAATCCACAGGGTGTCTATTCCTATAAGTATCCCAAGGCAGGCGAGCAGAACGCAACGGTGAAGCTGATGAGCTTCGACATCAAGAGCCACCAGACGCGCACCATGCAGCTGCCCCTCGATGCCGACGGCTACATACCACGCATCCTGCCCACCAGCGACCCCACCAAGGTGGCCGTCTTCACGCTCAACCGCCACCAGGACTGCCTGCGCATCTTCATGGTCAACCCGCTCACAACCATTTGCCAGCAGATAATAGAGGATAAGGTGGACAAATACATCAACGAAAACGTCTTCGCCAACGTGAAGATAACAAAGAACAACATCCTCCTCACCAGCGAGCGCGACGGCTACAACCACCTCTACCTCTACAACCTCAACGGTCAGCAGCTGCGCAAGGTGGGCGACCTGCCACAGGGGCAGCGCTTGGGCGGTGGCGAGAAGGACTTGCACACCATCGTCACCGATGTCTACGGCTACGACGAGGCTACGGGCGACATCTACTTCGCTGCCTTGAACAATGGCCCCACCGAGCAGCAGGTGTTTGTGGCCCATAAGAATGGCAAGACCGACTGCCTCACCACCAAAGGCGGCTGGTCGTCGGCCATCTTCTCTACCGATTTCAAGAGCTTCATCTGCACTTGGAGCGACATCGATACACCCCCGCAAATCACCCTCTGTCCAACGTCTGGTGGCACAGCTGCCAAAAATGTCGTCACCCTCGTCGAAAACAAGGCGCTGGCCCAGAAGTACGCCTCCTACGACATGGGCAAGAAGGAGATGTTCGCATTTACTACAAGCGAGGGCGTGAGACTCTGCGGATGGATCGTCAAGCCTGCCGACTTCAACCCAGCCAAGAAATATCCCGTGGTGATGTACCAGTATGGCGGCCCTGGCAACCAGCAGGTGAAGAACGCGTGGGGCATCGGTATGAGCGGGCAGGGCGCCATCCTCGAGCAGCTGCTGGCGCAGCAGGGCTACATCTGCGTCTGTGTCGACAATCGGGGCACGGGCGGGCGCGGTGCCGAGTTCGAGAAATGCACCTATCTGCACTTGGGCGAGCTGGAGGCACACGACCAGGTGGAGGCAGCGCTGTGGCTGGGTCAGCAGAGCTATGTCGACAAAGACCGCATCGCTATCTGGGGCTGGAGCTACGGCGGATGGAACACGCTGATGTCGATGAGCGAGGGCCGTCCCGTCTTCTGCTGCGGCATCGCCATCGCCCCGCCCACCTGCTGGCGCTACTACGACACCATCTACACCGAGCGCTTCATGCGCACACCGCAGGAGAATGCCGACGGCTACGACACCGTGTGCCCATTGGCTCGCGTAAGCAAGCTCAACGGTGCCCTGCTGCTGTGCCACGGATTGGCCGACGACAACGTGCACTACCAGAACACCGCCGACCTCGTCGATGCCCTTGTGCAGGCCGACAAGGACTTCCAGCAGCTGGTCTACACCAACCGCAACCACAGCATCTATGGCGGCAACTCGCGCAACCATCTGTTCCGCCAGTGCATCAACTTCTTTGCTGCGCATCTGAAGTGATAGTAAGAATGCCCTTTTCGTAAATACGAAGAAAGTGGGCTATGGGATTTACACTCTAAACTGCATTATTCATTCCCAGTGGTCTTTACCGCAGAGCAGTCTTTTAAAAACCAAATAAACCAAGAAAAACATGTTTTATTTGGTTTTATCTTGTTTTCTAAAGACGCGAAGCGCAATCTGTGCCAGCGGTCATAAATAATGCAGGTTAGAGGAAAGACAAGAATTGCTAACGGAATCAGCAAACAAAATAGTAAGACCCACCCCCAACCTCTCCCCAAGGGAGGGGTTGGGGGTGGGCTTTACTATCCTATGAATAATGTAGGCTAAAGAAGTGATGACATGCTGGTGAGCATGGTTGATGACGAGCGGAATGGGGTGCCTTCAGGAGCGGCGGCGCACGACAAACAGGGAGCGGGAGTCACCGCCGAGGGAAAAGAGGCATGCTTTTTAGGTTGGCAGCGGGCGGGGACATGATTGGCAGCGGCCGCTGCCAATGATGGCAGCGAACGCCGCCAATGATGGCAGCGGCCGCTGCCTTTGTAAGGGATGATAAATATAGAAAAATGGTTATCCGCAATCACCCGCTGGATGTGTCAATCGTTCCCATCTCGATGCCAGAACGGGCCTCTTCCATCGCAGCCCGTATTTCGGCATTGGGAGTATGCAGCGATTCATAAACGAATGTTTCCACCAGCTTGTCAATATCGGCAGAATCATTCTTCATCTCCCTTCGCATGTCATCTATCAGATAGCGAGGGATGTTAACTGTTACGAAGTCTCTTGCAGTTTCCATGAAAGTTCTTGTTTAATGAATTTGTTTGCAAAATTGCGACATTTGTTCTTATCTACAAAACAATTTGTCTTGTTTTTGCATACAACCACGATTTGCTTTTTTGTAATGGTAAGTAACAGTTATAAATTAACTTAGGACGATTATTGTAAACGTATAAGCCCCGAAGGGGCGAAAGAATACAGGCAGGGGCATCGCCCCTGTAAAAGCAATTCACCCACAACAGCCCCGGAGGGGCGACGGAATATGTACAGGGGTATTGCTCCTGTGATGATAGGATATTCCGTCGCCCCTCCGGGGCTTTCTGCTGCGACTCCCTAAAGCATACAAATTGAATTCAGGGCCATTTTGCCCCCGATCGACCTTAGGTCGCTTCAAGGCAAGAATTTATTATTTAATCATTACTTAGTGGGCCAACAGCATTTTCACGGCCAACAGCACCAAGATGAGGCCGCCCAACAGTTCGGGCCTTATCTTGGTGCTTGCTATGCGGCCGAAGCGGATGCCTGCCCCGAAGCCGACCAATGACATCAAGAGCGATGTGAGTGCAATGATGGCCAGGGGCAGGACGAGGCTTCTCAACGTGTTGTAGCCCGTCAGGCCCATGCCGATGCCCACGGCCAAAGCGTCGATGCTGGTGGCCACGGCTAAAAGCAGCTGCGTAGTCAGGCGTTGGGGCTGCAATGAGGGGTGCTTGTCGTCATCGTCGTGTGGATGAATGCCTTCCCATGCCATGCGCAAGCCAATGAACAGCAGCAGGGCGAAGGCGATGAAGTGACCGTAAGTCTCCACGCGGGCGGCGAAGAGCCTCGCGGCCACCCACCCCAATAGGGGCATCAGTGCCTGGAAGACTCCGAAGAGGATGGCTGTGCGCCAGACGGTGGCGTTGCACCAGCGGCCCATGATGGCGCCGCTGGCAATGCTCACCGTTAGACAGTCCATACCTAACGATATGCCGAGGAGAAAAAGGTCGAGGATGTTCACAAGTGTTGGGAGGGGTGAGGGGTGAGGGGTAAGGGGTGAGAGAATAGCTTGCACACCCAGATGAGAATGATGAAAAATGAAACGGAAGTGGTATCCTCTCACCTTTCACCTCTCACCCCTCCCTTCACTCCCAATTACTTCAGCACCTTGATGGTGCGGTTGCCCTGTCGCACGATGTTGAACGTTGAACGTTGAACGTTGAACGTTGAACGTTGAACGTCGAGGCGACGACCCTGTAAGTCGAAGACCTCGGCTTTCGTTGTGCCGCCCGCGAGTGCTGCGTCCACGCCCAGGAGGATGGCGTTCTCCAGCATGTCGGCTTGTGGGAAGTTGCGGGTGCCGCCGGTGCACTTGATGGCTCCGTCGGCCTTCACGGCCTTGTCGCCATAGCTGCTGATGCTGAGCGTGCCGCCCATCATGTAGAAGTTGCCCGTGTCCTCGTCTTCATGGCCGGTGGTGACACCGGTGGAGGTGGTGCCGTCGAGCTCCACCTGCACGCCGTCGTCGGCCGTGCCGTTGATTTTCACGGTGCCGCTCTCCATCAGGAAGTATTCCTTGCAGTGGATGCCGTCTTTCTGCGCGCCGGTGACGTTGATGGTGAGGTTCTTGATTTCAATGTACTCCTTGCTGTAGATGGCATGCTTGGAGTTTCCCTTCACGTTGAGTGTGCCCTTGCCCTTGAACTTGGTGTGTCCTTTGCAGTGGAAGGCACCGTTGTAGTTGTCGTTGGCTCCGTCTGTGAGGGTGTTGGTGGTGCCGCTCTTGGCCGAGACGCTGACGCGCTTGCCATTCTGGATGTTGATGGCCGGGCCATTAGGGTTGGTGATGGTGACACCTTTCAGCTCCACGGTGCACTTGAACGCGCCTTCCAGATAGAACTCGCCATTGGTGGTGCTGCCCGAGAGCACATAGATGATTTCGCCGTCCTCGTTGTCGACGGTCTTGTCGACGCCGGCAAAGCTGGCGCTCTGCACCAGCTTCACATGCGAGCCGCTGCTCTGGTTGGTCACATAGCTGCTGATGTTGCTGGCCATGGTGACGGTGGCCGTGTTGCCGTTGAACGTGATTTCAACGGTGTTCTTGTCGATGGCCAGTGCCGTGCTGAAGCATGCTGCCAAGGCGACGACGGTAAGTAGTGTTTTCTTCATCTTCTTTTATGCCCAATGTCAACGGCCCAGCACGGTGCCCACGGCATCCTTCACCTCATTGGCCTTGTCGATAACGTCCTTCACTTCGTTCACTTTGTTGTCGACGGCATCTTTTGCCTGTTGCACCTTGTCAGAGGCAGCGTCTACGGCTCCTTCTACAGCACCTTTCACGGCATCGACCTGCTCGCCGACGGTCTCCTTGGCTCCTTCCACCTTCTCGTCGACCACGCCGACGAATCCCAGCAGTTGGTCAACGGGCTGCTCGCTCACGGCTTTTATCAGCTCTTGGGCGCGCCCGGCCACATCGCTGTTGGTGATGCTGCCCACCAGCTCGCTAATCTTGGCAGCGTTGTCCTTGAGGAACTGCTGTGCGGTGCCAAGATACTCCTTGGCCTTCTCGGGATTGTCCTTGATGAATCCCACGGCCTTCTCTTGAATGTTTGACACCAGGGCGAAGAATCCCTCGCCATTGCCGCTGGTGAGTTGCGACTTCAGCGCCTCAATCAATCCAGAAGCTTCGTCGGGAGCCTCTGCTTGTGGGTCACTCTGTCCTGGGGTTGCTGTCTTGCCGAAGCAGGAGGTGAGCACGAGGGCTGCTACAGCCATCATTACGAATGCGATTTTTTTCATACGGATAATTGTTTTTAGAAAGATGAATAAATGTGGATTAAAGCTTCACGTTTTTCTTTGCCGGCTTGCTCTCGTTGTGCAGTCGGTCGAGTGCGGTGACCACGTAGGTGCACTGGTGGGTGCCGTCGGCGTAGGGCAATTTCAGGAATGTCTGCTGGGTGATGGCCACGATGTGCGAGGTGTCGTCGAGGTTCAGCTTCTCGCCCTTCTCAAAGCGGTACACCACGTAGCTGGTGGCCACGTCGCCCCACGCCTTGCCCTTGGGAGCCGTCCAGAAGAGCACGTAGCCGTCGGGCATCCAGATGGGCTTCAGCTTGCGGGGCTTGGAGGGTGCCTTCTTGTCGATGAAGGGCATCAGCGGCTGCAGGGCGGGCGTGCGCCAATAGTTCTGGCGCAGCATGGTGGCATAGTTGCCGGGGTTGTCGACGGCGGCCTTGGCATACCACAGCACGGTGCCCTTCACGGCGGGCAGCTGCTGGTGCAGCTGGTGCTTGGCGGCCTGCTGGTGCTGGTTGGGGTTCTGCGGGTCGGCGTTCTTCACGGTGCGCTCGATGTCCTCGCCGATGTAGAGCGGGCGAGCCGACGCATACTGTGCCCACCAGCGGATGAGCGTGTCGTAGTCGGCGGCCTTGTTGCCTATCTCCCAGTAGATTTGCGGCACGCAGTAGTCGAGCCATCCGTTGTTCACCCACAGCAGCACGTCGGCATAGAGGTCATCGTAGTTCTGCAGCCCGTTGGTGTCGCTGCCGATGTCTGCGCTTCGCTTGTTGCGATAGATGCCGAAGGGCGAGATGCCCACCTTCACCCATGGCTTCTCGGCGTGCACAGTCTCGTAGAACTGGCGTATGAAGAGGTTCACGTTGTGGCGGCGCCAGTCGCCCTTGTTGCTGAATCCATTGGGATTCTGCTGGTATTGCTGGTCGTCGGGGATGGGCACGCCCGCCACGGGGTAGGGGTAGAAATAGTCGTCCATGTGGATGCCGTCGATGTCGTAGCGGCTCACGATGTCGCGTGCCACCTGGCAGATGTAGTCGCGGTTCTCGGCGATGCCGGGGTTGAGAATCGTCAGCCCGTCGTAGTCGAAGCATCGCTCAGGATGGCGCACTGCCACATGGTTCACCGACAGCGATGTGGTGCCCTTGGTCTTGGCGCGATAGGGGTTGATCCAAGCGTGCAACTCCATCTGCCGGGCGTGGCATTGGTCAATCATCCACTGCAGCGGGTCCCAGTAGGGCGAGGGGGCCTTGCCCTGCTGTCCGGTGAGGAATCGGCTCCACGGCTCCAGGTCACTGGGGTAGAGGGCATCGCATTCGGGGCGCACCTGGAAGATGATGGCGTTCACGCCCATGCCCTGCAACTCGTCGAGCTGCTGGGCCAGCGTCTGCTGCATCCTCTCGGTGCCGAGGCCCTGGAACTGCCCGTTCACGCATTGTATCCATGCGCCGCGAAACTCGCGCTTCTGCGCCCCTGCGGGGGTAATGAACAATGAACAATGAACAATGAACAATGCTGCGAGCATCATCCATCGTCGGTATGCTATTTTGCTGAGGATGTTGTCCATGCTTTTACTCTCGTTGTTTATTCATTTATCATTTATTATTTATCATTTAGGGCGTAGCCCGCCAAGGTGGTCGTAGATTTCCGTCGTCCAGTCTTCGCCGTTCTTTGGGCAGAAGGTGTTGATGCCTATCTGACTGGCCACGGCCACGTTGCGTGGCCCATCGTCAATGAAGAGGCACTCGTGTGGGAATGCCTTTTCGGCCATAAGCACTTGGCGGAAGAACAGCTCGTCGGGCTTCATCACCTTCAGGCGGTAGCTCATGTAGAGGGCGTCGAGGTAGTGGCTGAGGGGATGCCCTTCGCCGTCGAACTCGTTGGAGAGGATGAACGACATCATGTAGGGGTTAGTGTTCGAGAGCAGCACAAGTCGGTAGCCCTCGTTGCGCAGTTGCCTCAGTGCCTGTAGGTTGCGGCTGGGTATGTCGCCGCAGTAGCCCAGCCAGGCGTGGCGGCACTCGTCGATGCTCACCTCGCGTCCCACCAGTCGGCTCAGCTCAGTGCGGAACTCCTCGGCCGTAATTTGCCCCTCCTCTAACTGTCCGAAGATGCCGCCTTGGGTGTAGGGGTCGAGGCGCTGGGCGGCATCGGCAAGGCCGAGTGCTTCGAAGCGGCGCACCGCCTCGGCATGGTCGATGGTGATGATGACACCACCCAAATCGAAGATGATGGTCTTTATCATTTTTGTGTTCAATAGTGCTTGATGGCGCGGTCCATCTCGCGTCGGTCTTCCTTCTCCTTCAGCGTCTGCCGCTTGTCGAAGGCTTTCTTTCCCTTGCACAGGGCGATGTCGACCTTAGCCCTGCCCTTGTCGTCGATGAAGATGAGTGTGGGCACGATGGTATAGCCCGTCTGCTTGGTGGCACTCTCCAGTCGGTTGAGTTCGCGCCGGGTGAGCAGCAGCTTGCGGTCGCGCTTCTGCTCGTGGTTGTTGTACGAGCCGTAGAAATAGGGACTCACCGACATGCCCTTCACCCACAGCTCGCCACGGATGATGGTGCAGTAGGTGTCGACGAGCGAAGCCTTGCCGGCGCGTATCGACTTG
Organism: uncultured Prevotellaceae bacterium; assembly: GCA_902790625.1. Taxonomy (GTDB): domain Bacteria; phylum Bacteroidota; class Bacteroidia; order Bacteroidales; family Bacteroidaceae; genus Prevotella. The sequence goes on from CADASP010000032.1 coordinate 14,855, forward strand.
ATCTCGGTGCCAGTGAGCACGATGCCGGCGGTGAACTCCTCGATAAAGAAGTATTCAAACGCCGCCTTGCGGTTCTTTATCTGTATCGGACTCTTCTTGCGAAGTTCCTGTTCCTGCTTGTTCATTCTTTTTTGTCGTTTATTATCCACCGAGGACACAGAAGACGCGGAATGCCTTAATACTGTGTTTTCTGTGGACAATTCCTCCTTCTGCAGTCCTCTGAGTTTTCTGAGTCCTCTGAATTCTCTGAGTTCTCTGAATACTCTGAGTCCTCTCAAGCGATTTTGGCGAATTGCTCGATGTGCTCGTCGATGTAGTGTGCCACCTGCTCGGTCAGCTCCTCCTCGTTCTCCACGAACCAGTCGTCGTAGTCGTCGAACTGCGGGAATCGCTCGAAGAGGGCCATGAACTCCTCGTCAGTGCAGTCGCGCTCCAGCTCTTTGCGGTTCTCTAACCACAGCGTGTGCAGCTCATAGATTTTCTTGCCCAACTCGCGCATGCCCCACATCTTGTTGAGCGCCTTGGCAAAGGGATTCTTGAAGATGAAGGGGCCGTAGCCGTTGTGGATGAGCTGCACGAAGCCGCCACTGCACACCTCGCTGTGGAGCGTGTCCCAGCAGAGCAGCGTCATCTGGTCGGCGTTCAGCTCGGCCATCGTTTCGGGGGTGGGTTCGCCGCCGATGGCTTGGCGCAAGGCATCTACGAACACCTGCACAAAGGCGTCCATGCCCTCCAGTGCAGCTTGGCTCAGGTCTTGGTCTTTGATGGTTATCTGTTTCATCGAGTGCAAAAGTACAAAATAAAATTCATTCACGCAAGCAATTGACTCTTTTTTGCGCTCTACGGCCTTCACTCTCTGCCTATTCCAAGAATCCATCCATGATGGCCGTCGGCATTCCTTTGCTGTCGAAGGCTCCGAGCTTGTAGCCGCCGGGCCGACACTGAGGCTCCCAGTAGAACACCCCACGGCAGTGCCCGTTGGTGTCGCCACGGGCTTCGCGGATGGCACGCGAGAGCTGTCGCCGCCCCTCCTCCATCTTCTCGGGATGGCGCTCGTCCACCTCGTAGCCCGTCTCCACTATCATCACGTCGCACCCATATTTCTCGCTCACGTAGCGGATGTTCTTGATGCAGTCGGTGATGATGTCGTCGGCCTTCAGCTCAGGGTGCCCCTCCATCGCCCAATAGGGGTAGAGCGACATGCCCACCATGTCGAACTTGCCGCCATATTTCAGTATCGTGTCTAAGTTCTTGTCGTAGATGTCCTGCCGGTGGCCACGGTCCAGGTGTACGATGACGATAGCCTGCGGGAACACCTCCTTCACGGCATCGTAGCCAGTGCGGATGAATCCCGCATACTGCTGCGGCTCGGTCTTGATGTGGCCCATGCTGTGGGTGATGGTGGTGTGGCCCAGCGAGTCCTTCACCTCCCAGCCGCGCTCATTGGTCTTCACGCTCCATAGCATGCCGTTGGTGGTCTCGTTGCCCACCTGCACCCATCGCGGGGCGATGCCGTTCTCCTTCAGCAGCGTCAGCACCTCGATGGTGTGCTGGCGCAGATCCTGCTTCATCTCCTCAAATGAGTGGCCGAGCCACGCCTTCGGGATGGGCTGCTTGCCGGGGTCGGCCCAGGAGTCGCTGTAGTGGAAGTCCACCATCAGGTCCATGCCCAGTGCCTTCACCCGCTTCGCCATTGCCAACAGTTCGTTCTTGTCGCACGACCCGCCGCGAGGGTTCACCCACACACGCATTCGGATGGCCGACATCTGGTAGTCGTTCTTCAGCAGTTCCAGACACTCGCGCTCATTCCCCTTCACATCATAGAACTTCTGCCCCTGTCGCTCCTGGCCCGTGAGGAACCCCACGTCGGCTCCCTTCACAAAATCCCGCTCGTTCACCTGTGCAGTTGCCAAAGCTGCCGACAGATACAGGCACACGGCAAATAATGTTGTTCTTTTCATCATTGTTTTTTGTGGTTTGGTGATTGCAGGTGCAAAGTTAAAGAAAAAAAATCAGTTACCAATAAACTATTTGCCCAATAATTATTAATTCAAGTTCCGCAACCTCCGAATTAACAACTCGGCAGTCTATCGTTTTCACAACGAATTATACGAATGAAACGAATTCCATGCGGTTTGTTGCCTCCTATCGTCTTACAATGTCATGTATTCTATGCTTTAAACAGTCTGTTTTACAAATAAATCCGTTTAATTCGTCAAACTCGTTGTTGTAGAAAACGTAATATCTTCAGCCGAAAAAATATAGCGGCCGCCACAAATGATTGTAGCGGCCGCTATAGACCAAAAGGACGGTGAGCGTGGCCAACTAATGCACGTCGATGCCGCTGAAGTAAAGCTCGGCGATGACCGTGTCGTCGTAGGTGGTGCCTGGGTAGACCTCGAGAATCTCGAACCGCAACGTCCAGTCGGGCTTCGCGCTGTTGTTATAGCCGAGGATGCCAACGTCGAAGCACTGCAACGTGCGGCTGTCCTGCAGGTTGAGGATGGCGTAGGGTTTGCCGTTGTAGTACATGCGCAGCTTCTTCACGCGCGAGTTGGCCCGCCAGGCTTTCTCGGTCTTCACATGTCCGTTCAGAATCTTCACCGTGGTGATGCGCGGACACTTGCCCTCGAAGGTGTAGGTGAGGCTTTCGCCCACGCCCTTGCCCTTTGTGGCCCAGACGCTCTCGTGGTTGAAATCGTGGGCATTCTTGCCCTCGTAGTTGAACGACTGGATGGGCGGCAGACAGTTCGAGGCCGTCACGCTCTTCACCTCGCCGCCGCAGTACCAGCTGCAGCGCCCGCTGTAGAGGTCTTCGTAGATGCTGACATCGCCAATCTTGCTGAGGTCTATGGGGGGCTTGTCCATGTCAACCATTGCGTCGTACTTCTCCCATTCCGCCACAGTCATCTTTGGCATGGGGGTGATGCTTGTGGGCTGGAGCACCCTCTTTTGTCCTTGCGCCGTGGCCGTGACGACGATGGCCAGCAGCGCGGTGATGATGGTATTCTTCATGCTCATGGTGCGTGCAGCGATATTATTTCTGAATCTTCAGCACGCGCCCATTGGCCTGACGGACGATGACGAACTGTCCTTTCTGAGGCTGGTCGATGCACTGTCCCTTTATATTATAATAATGAGTAGTCGGTGCGCTGTTGGGCAGCTCGATGCCGTTGGTGTCCTTTCTGTAGCTGACGGTATAGGTCGACTGCGAGCGCAGGTCGGCAGCAAAGACGTCGATGATGACCTTTTCCGTATCGCCCTCGTCTACCACTGACTTCAGCACATAGGCCCCTTGTCCGTTGGCCACGGCCACGAGGTTGTCGGCATTGATGGCCGTGGGCACCTCGTAGTTGAAGATGTTGGGCTGGAACCCATTGACGGTGAGCGATGCCAAACGGCTGTTGTAGACCAGCGTGAGGTCGTCTATCAGCACCTCGTCGCCATTGCTGCCCTGGCCGGGGTCGGCGTTGGTCGACACGGTGACCATGATGGCGTGGGGCTGCACAGAGCTGCCGGTATAGACGAAGGGGATGCTGATGCGGTGCCACTCATCGCCGGTGACGGCAATCTTGTTGTCGGCGGCGCGGGCCACCACGTTGTCGTAGGCTTGGTCCTCAGGGTCCTGATAGCGGGTGCCGTCGGTGATGGCAGCGCTCACCGTGGCGTAGGGGTGGTCGCTGTTGGCCGTGCCCTGGTGGAACTGCACCCACAGCACGAGCGAGTCGGGACGGCTGTTGAGGGCCACGTAGAAGGGGTCGCCATTGCCGTCGAGGTCGGTCTGGCTCATGTCGATGTAGGCATGGTTGGCGGGGTCGCTGGCAACCATGGAGCCGGCGTTCATGCGCCCGGTGGTCATGGTGCCGTTGGCCACGATGCCGAAGATGGAGGTGGCGTAGATGCGTGCACAGGCTGAGCCGTTGCGCCCGTTGTCGCTCTTCTCCAAGTGGTGGCCAGCCAGCGCGGCCAGCATGCCGCTGGCGCTCTCGAACGAGTGCCAAGCGTTGGGTTCCATATAGTCGCCTGTCGATGTGTGCCAAGCCTCAAAGTCGCCATTGGGGATGTGGTAGCCCGTGCCCGAGACGAGTGCCTCACCGAAGCATACGTTGACGATTTGTCCCAGCATCTGCCACAGGTCGAGGTCGATGAGCGCACGCAGACGGTCGCCGCTGAGCACGGCTGTCACCTGCACCGGCAGCTCGCCGAGCATCGGACCCATCCAGAACAGCACGTCGGGCAGGTCGCCATCGGTGACGGTGATGTTCTGGTTGGCACGCAGGAAGATGGCGTCGCCAGCAGCTTCGGGCACGATGTTCTTCAGCTCCACGTTGCCCACAGGCATGGGCTGGTCGCCATTCATCAGAACGAAGTTCTTCAGGTTCAGGTCGTAGAGACCATCGTGTTCATTGACGGAGATGGTGGCCTGTTGCATGGCACCCTCGCCGTTGACCAGCACTAATAGCTGGTCGGTGTAGTCGGTTGCGTGTGCAGCCATCGTGGTGGCTGCCAACATCAAGAGGAAAGCTATTCTTTTCATTCTTTCATGTTTTTATATTGTTCTGACTTGTTAGTGTTGTTCTGTCACCACAGGCGGTAATTCACCGAAATCGTGCCGTAGATGGGGTATAGCGTCTGCTCCACCGTCTTGAACGAGCTGTGCATCAGCCCTGTGAGTCCCCAGGCCAGGTCGGCGCTGAGTCCCACCCTTTGGGCCAGTTGCCAGTCGGCCCCCACGTCGAGTCCTGCCTGGAAGCGGCGCATGTCGGTCGAGAAGTCGTATGTGGCCCGCTCGTCGGCCTCGTGGCCCATCTCTATTTTCTGTCCCGTGGGGTTGTCCTTGCGCAGGTAGCCGTCGGATACGTTGCCATCGAAGCTCTTGGCCGTGAGCACCGAGAGGTAGGGACCCATGCGCAGCTGCCACCGCTCTGCAAGACGGTAGGTGGCCTGCAGCGGCAGGGTGAACATCCACGCCTTCACATGCTGCTCCACGCGTCCGGTGTAGACACCCTCCAGCTCTTCGCCACCCTTCACCATCGCCATGTGGTAGCCCTTGGTGGTGACGGTGGCCTTCATGCCTTTGTGTTCGAAATGCAATCCCGACAGCAAGCCCCACCGCCCTGTCAAAGGCATCGTGGCATCGATGCCCACCACCACATTGGGCGACAGGCTGAAGCGGTTCAGCTCGCGGATGGTGGCGGGGATGCCTATCGGTGTGGTGGCGCCCAAGCTATAGCCAGCGCGCAGGTAAACACCCACACCTTCATCCCTCGTCGGTTCGTCAGCCTTTGCCCCCGTGCTCATCATTGTCAGAGCCGTGGCCATCAGCACACATATTCTTATATATCGTTTAATCATTTCTCCTTTAACCTTTAACCCTCCACCTTTAACCTTCAACTTTCAACCCTCCACCTTCAACCCTCCACCCTTTGATTGCGGTAGCAAATTCTTCATTCTTCATTCTTCAATCTTCACTCTTCACTTAAACAAGTGATTTCCACTTTGTCAATGTAGAGTGTGGAGCCGATGGCCCCCTCGAACAGGTCGCCGTGGATGCTGGCCGCGAACACCAGGGCCAGGTTATAGCCACGATTGCGCAACAGCTCTTTATCAACGGGGGCCAGCTCGGCGAAGGGCATCTCGAAGTGTGTCCATTCGTCGGTGGGCTTCAGCCAGTCGATGCGTGCCTTGCGCACGATGAGGTCGCTGGTGAGCACGTTGTCGCCGTAGAGCACCGTGGGACGGCCTTCGGCATCGTGGTTGCGATAGAGCACGGCATAAACATCGGCGCTGTCGGTGCGGTTCGTCAGCACCTGCTGTGCCTTGTTCTTATACTCTGTTCCTGGCTGGTAGCGATAGTAGCCCGTCACCTTCTGTGGAAGCGCGGTGAAGGGCACGCCCATCTCGGTGCTGTGCAGGGCGTCGCGCAGGGCCAGCTCGGTGTTGAACGTGCCGAGGAACATGTTGCCAGAGGCGATGGGACGACCCGTGCTGCGGCCCAGCGGACCGGTGTCGAGCGTCATCAGCCGCAGACACTTGCCGCCGTCGACGCCGCCGTCGCTGGGCGTGGTGGGATACTCATCGGCACCCTTGCTCTGGTTGGCGATGAAGTAGCCGCCGTTGCCCGATGCCCAGATGGGGTGGCGCCCGTCGGCATCCTCCTCGTACCACACGTAGAACCGTTTGTAGTTGGCATCCAGCTCGTAGTGCTCGAAGTCGTATCGCACAGTGTCGGCGACGGTCACCGTCACAGGGTGGAAAGCCACCTCATAGCGACGGCTCCACTTCCGGTCTTCCGACGTGACGGTATAGGTCACCGGTCCTTGGCTGAAGTCGTGGGATGTGCCGCTGGCAGGCTCGATGGTGGCTCCGTCGGTAATTGTGAAGCGCGGTGCCATGTGGCTCAGGTCGGCCGTGCGGCGCACGGTGAAAGTGATGGAGGAGACATCGGAACCCACGCGCACCAGCGTGTCGCTCTCGTGGAAGAACGTTGCTGAGGGCTGCGCCACGCTGACCGTAGCCTCTATGATGTCGCACTCGGCATTCAGCGGCTCATCCTTGAAGCAACCGCCTGACACCATAGCACAAGCCATGAACAAAAGGGCGGGAAATATACGCTTCAGTGTGTGGATGATGAGGGGTCTCTGTACCATTGTCTATAACTATTCGTGTCTTAATCGGGGTGCAAAGTTACAAATTAGCGGGCAAAGAGCAAAGGAAATCACTGTTTTTTCTTTTAGTAATGGCCAAAGGATAACTTAGAATAGCTTAGTTCGCTTTTTCAATGACGTACCTACTATCCGCAGGTTGTACCGACCTGTGGCTGTTGAGATAAAACGGCTTCGCCGTCTTTTCTGTCGTACAGGTCGAAATCAGTTTTCATCCGTTGTTTTAATGATGTGGGCTAAATGATTATCCGCAACCGCGCCGCCGACAGATACCATTGGCATCTGTCGGCGGCGCGGTTGCGGATAGTCTTTGCGGCTTTTTCTGCGTTTATTGCGCTGTCGTGCTCAGCTCTGGCCACCCGTCGGCAGTCCAGCTGATGGGGCGCTGTATGAGCATGGCGGCACCGTTCTGGGTGGCGCTGTAGCCGTGGCAGATGAAGATGTCCTCGCCGTCGAAGGTGTAGGCGGCACAATGGCCGGCAGCCTCCCACTGCTTCTTGTCGCCCTCCAAGAAGAGCGTGCCTCCGCCGTTGGCCATGTCCTTGCCGTTGCGGTCGAGGTAGGGTCCGCCGACCGTCTTGCTGCGGCCCACGGCCACACGGTAGTTGCTTCTGGCACCTCGGCAACAGTAGTCCCACGACACAAAGAGATAGTAGTAGCCGCCGTGCTTGAAGATGAATGGTGCCTCGATGGCGTTGGTGCCGGCAAACCGCGAGGTGGGGTTCTCTTCCGTGGGCTTATAGTTGGGGTCGTAGCGGCGGGCGATGGTGCGCGGCCATTGGACGTTGGGCGCTGAACGTTGAGCGTGGTCGATGTGCATGGTAGAATCGAGGGGAGCCAGCTGGATGCCGTCCCAGAAGGAACCCCATACGAGCCAGGGCTTATCGTTGTCGTCGATGACGAAGTTGGGGTCGATGGCATTCCAGTTGTCGCCTGTCCATTGGCCATCGCCACCGCGCTTCCGTTCGTGCGAGGTGACGATGCAGCCCTCGTCCTTCCACATGTTGGCCCCCAGCGAGCGACTGCTGAGCAAGCCGATGGCCGACCCGTTCTTGCCGAAGGTGGAGCAGCTGTAGGCCATCCACCAGCGGCCGTGCCAGTGGATGACGTCGGGGGCCCACACATGGTTGCTGAAGCCCGGCACGGAGTCGGTGGCCCAGCCGGGGATGACGGTCATCACCGGCTGTGGCAGCACCGTCCACGTCTTGCGGTCTTTCGATGTCATCTGCTGGATGCCCATGCCCGTGGCATAGATGTAGTACGTGTCACCGTCCTTGGCCATCACTGGGTCGTGGACCATGGGCGTTTCGGTGGTGAACGCTTCGCGCTGGAAGCGGGGACGGCGTTGCTGCTGGGCAGCTACCGTGGTGAAGATGGTGGCGAAAGCCAACGTAGTTAGAGTCTTGTTCATGGTGTGTTTCGTTAGGATGTCAGTAAGTAGTATCGTGTCTGTGTTGCTTCGTTTCGCTGGGCGCAGATAAATTGATGCAAAATAAACTTTTGAACAACGAATGAAAACGAACGATACGAATTGCATTGAATTGTACGAATGTCACGGATGATGATCTGCAAGCCTTTCGCATATCCATAAAAGCATACGTAGCATCAATTGTCATTCGTGCCATTCGTGCCATTCGTGTCATTCGTTGTTGAAAAGCAAGGACTCACAGTTCCTTATCGCATGGCAAACCAGCGGTCGCCCATCACGGCCTGGCGCACCTGTTGCAGTCCGGCCTCGTCGTTGCCCACGGTGATTGTCTTGCCTTCCTGCAGCGTGGCCTGGATGGTGCCGTCGGCGTTGAAGCGGAAGATCTCCTTGGTGATGCCGTTCTGCGTCATCGACCACGAGTCGGTGGCCACGTCGTGGGTGAAGCGGGTCACCTCGCCCGTGGGCGACTTCACCTCATAGCCGTCCTTCAGCGTCTTCACGGCATAGTAGCGGCCGTCTTGTCCCACCACGATGCGCGTGCCAGCGTCGGCCACAGGGTTGTCGCCCGACCAGAACTCGATGGTGTTGAGCACCAGCGAGTCGACAAGTAGGCAGATGCCACCCACGATGGGCTGCAGGATGAAGCCCACGATGGCGTTGATGTACTTGTTGCCGGTCATGGAGCATTGCCATTTCTCGTACTTGTTGAACAGGGCAAAGGAGCCGATGCAGGAGCTGCACAGCAGAGTGGCGGCCATCAGCAGGGCGGCCACTTTGAAACTTCTTTTCTTCATAGTTGGTTTTGTTATTAGGGTGAATAAAGTCTATTTTACTTTCCACACATTGAGCACGATGCCGCTGAACCCTGGCTCGAAGCTTGGGGCGCAGAGGAAGAGCGCGTTGTTGAGCCACGCATATTTGCTGTCGGCGGGAGCCTCGAACTGCGGGGCGCAGCGGAAGTAGAACTGTGGGCGACCCTGCTCGTCCTGCCCGTTGGCGATGATGCCCCGGTTGCGGATGTGGATGTTCACGCCGTCGTCGGTGCGGATGCTGTAGATGGCCTCTATCTCGGTGCGCCCCTGCGCGTTGGCCAACTGGTAGTCGGCACCGCCATTCAGGATGGTGCCTTTCAGCAGTGGCCCCTCGAAGGTGCCGCCCGTGATGGGGATGACTGTGCGGCGCCCGTGCTGGGTCTCGCCGCAGTTGTAGGCCTCGCCCAGCGTCACTTTCAGCTGCAGGGCGAACTCCAGGTCGGGGCCTTTGGGGGCTTGAGCCTCTTGTGCCTTGGCACCGAGGGCCAGCATCGCCATGAAGGCGACAAGAAGGAATGCTTTTCTCATGTGTAATATTTTATGACTTTGCAAAGGTACGAATAAGCGAGCGAAAAACGAAAGAAAAAACGATTTTTCTTTCGCTTTCCCGAGCGAAAGTACTTTCGGCCAGCGGCCAAAGGTACGAATAAGCGAGCGAAAAGCGAAAGAAAAAGTCATTTTTCTTTCGTTTTCCCGAGCGAAAGTACTTTCGGCGCAGCCAAAAGCCTCACCCCCGGCCTCTCTCCAAGGGGAGAGGGGAGTATATAGACCTGCAAGCTGATGATGCTGTGCGACGCTTTTCGACCGTAGCAGTTTGAAAAGTGATGACACGCAGGTGAGCATTGTTGTTGACGAGCGAAATGGGGTGCCTTCAGGGGAGGCGGCGCACGCCAAACGGGGAGGGGGAGGCACCGCAGAGGGAAAAAGGGCATGCTTTTTAGGTTGGCAGCGGGCGGGGACATGATTGGCAGCGGCCGCTGCCAATGATGGCAGCGAACGCCGCCAATGATCAGCGGCCGCTGCCAACCGAAATTTGTAAGTGATGATGAATTTAGAGAAATGGTTATCCGCCCCAGAAGAGTGGCGATGTTCTTCGTCCTTCGGGCTGTTGTATGATTCATTCCCAGTGTTATCTACCGCAGAGCGGTCTTTTAAAAAACCAAATAAAACAAAATAAAACCAACAAAAACATGTATGAGTACACTCCAGAAACCCTTCTCCACTAAAAAACAGACCAAAAACAATGCGCAGCCGCTCCCCTCCCTTCAAGGGTAGGGGTAGGGGTGGGGTCTCTAACATCCTGCGAGTGAATGAGATACAGACCCCACCCCTGGCCCCTCCCTTTCTTGCGTCCCTTCGGTAGCAAGCGTCTCCTTCGTCGCTGAGCGAAGAGGCTTTCAGCGTCTTTTCAACTGTACAGGGCGAAAAAAGTGGGTGATAGTATTTCGGTTTTGAAACTATTTTCTTACTTTTGCAGAAACTTTTTCAACCAACGAAAGCAAACATGAGAAATAACAATACAGACCCCACCCCTGCCCCTCCCCTTGAAGGGAGGGGAGTGGCTACCGCCAACGATATGCGCAGCAGCTCCCCTCTTGAACCCTGCCCTAACGGGGAGGGGCAGGGGTTGGAGGCCTGAAATTTTAGTTATATAGAAGAAAGAATCAGGAGAGAACGATGAGGAAAGCGACAATAATATTGATGCTGTTGCTGGCCAACGTGGCACTGGGCCAGCGACGGCTGACGATGCCCCGTTTTCTGCAGCCGGGCGACCGTGTGGCCGTGTTGTCGCCGTCGAGCACACCCGAAGCGAAGACGGTGGCGGCAGGCTGCGAGGTGCTGCGGCAGTGGGGCTACGAGCCGGTGGTGGCCCCACATGCGCTGAGCGACGACGGCCACGGCTTTGCCGGGACGGCCGATGAGCGAGCAGCCGACCTGCGATGGGCCTTGGCCGACACCACCATCCGGGCTATCATGTGCAGCCGTGGCGGCGACGGTGCCGTGCAGGTGCTGATGCGCACCCCCTTGCAAACATTGGCCAGCCACCCCAAGTGGCTCATCGGCTTCAGCGATGTCACCGCCCTGCACAGCGCGATGGTGTGTGCGGGCGTGATGAGCATCCACGGCTCCATGTGCCACGCCATCGCCGCCCAGGGCGGCACCGACACGGTGAGCGTGATGTTGCGACGGCTGCTGCAGGGGCAGCTGCCTACCTACACGGTGGCCCATCACCCCCTTGACCAGCTGGGAGAGGCTGAAGGCGTGCTGGTGGGTGGCAACTTCTCGGTGATGTGCGGACTGGCGGGCAGCGACTATGACTTTCTGCGCGATGCCGACGACCTGATATTGTTTATTGAAGACACTGACGAGGCGATGACGAAGGTGGACCGCATGCTGCACCTGTTGGAGATTCGTGGCGTGCTGCAGCGGCTGAAGGGCATCATCGTGGGGCACTTCAGCAAGTACAAGCATCCTGAGAATGGCTTCGCCGACATGCAGCAGATGTTGCACCATTATTTGCAGCACTATGCCATCCCCGTCTGCTATGCCTTCCCCGTGGGCCACCAGCGCCCCAACTACCCCCTGATAGAGGGCTGTCGTGTGCGCCTCACCGTGGCTGCCGATGGCACGCGCCTGGCATTTTTGCCATAGGCGGCAGACGAAACATTTCAACCGTACCGAAAAACATTTCGTACAGTTGAAAAGAAGGTAGCGTTTTTTGAAGATTCCTGACGCTGAAAGCGTCACCGCTCAATAGCCGTAGGTCGGAACGACCTGCGGATAGTAGGTACGGGTTGATAACGACCCTGAAGGGGTCGCCCGTACTCACGTGAGGCCTTTCCAGCAGTATAGATGGGCGACCCCCATTCCCGAGCTACGCTCGCCTACCCGTAGCCTTTCAGGGTCGATGTGCCTTCAATCATTCTATCCGCAGGTCGTACCGACCTACGGCTATTGAGAGGAGACGGCTTCACCGTCTTTTCAACCGTACCGAAAACATTTTGCCCCGTTTTAATGAGGATTAAAACGGGGCAAAATGCTTTGAAATGCCATTTATTTGAACGGTAGATACCAGTTCTTCTCGTCGAGCAGCGACACGGCGGGGTTCTTGTAGGCCAGTTTGCGTGCCAGCCATTGGCTGCCGTAGTCGGCCCCATAGAGCTGAGCGTCGTTCTTGTGGCGTGCCAAGCGAGTGAGGTCGCCAAAGCGGTTGCCCTCGAAAGCCAGTTCGAGTGCCATCTCGTCGCACAGGATATCCTCCATGGCGTTGATGGTGTCGGCGGCAGTGGCTGTCGGCGCCACGCCTTGGCTCTTCAGCTCGTTGAGCTTGCGGGCTATGGCGGTGTGGAACTTGTAGGGCGTGAACGAGCCTTCGGTGTAGCCGCTACCACGGCTGTGTATACCGAAGCTCTCGTCGAAGATGGCAATGTTCTGCTCGTTCAGGAACGGAATCTCGTTGGTGAGCAGCGCATAGGAGCTCTTGGTGATGTAGCGTCCGGCATCCAGGTCGGTGCTGTCGCCCTGCTGCACATAGAATGCAATGTCAGAGTCGATGCCATCTTTCAGGATGGCGAAGGCCACGTCGGGGTGTCCCATGCGGTTGATGGCTTCAGCCAGGCGCAGGTAGACGGTGGCCGTGCGATAGATGGGGATGTTGGCACTCCTGAACTTGCGCATGACGTAGAACAGCGAATCGCCTTTGCTCACTTGCAGGAATGTCTGGTGGCGGCGCAGGTCGCCCAGGTCGGCCACGCTGACGGTGGTGCTTCCACCGCTGGGCTGTACGGGCAGATAGTAGTAGGCCTGTGAATCGCTGAGTGCTACGTAGGCGTTGGATGCGTCGATTTGCCGCTCAAGGAGATAGCGCTCCGAGCTGTTGGCACCGCCGCCCGTGGTGCTGTAGAAGTCGTAGCCGAAGTAGCGTGGCAGCTCGGTGACACATCCGCGCAGCCGGTTGGCGGCCATGGGGATGTGCGAGATGAGGTCGTTGATGGAGCCTTCGTTGAAGATGGTCTCCCACTGGTAGTCGCCTGAGAGCAGATAGATGCTGGTGGGTATCTTGTCGCGCAGCAAGGATGCTATGTAGCTGTCGGTGAGGTTGACATAGGCATCATCCACCGTCAGCTCGTTGTCGCGCAGATAGCGGAAATAGCAGCTGGCGGCCTTGGCATACTGGTTGGTCTCGAGGAAGAGGTCGCCCATCACCAGGTCGATGGGCAGCATGGCGAACTTCGACCTCACTCTCTTCTCGACAGGATTGTCGGAAGAGCTGCTGCTGAGCACGCCGGCCGTCATCTCGCCATAGTCGGGCACGGGCGTGCCGCTGAACTTCATCAGCTCGGGCATCAAAGCGTCGCATACGCCCTGCAAGTCCTTGGAGTTGAGCTTGCTGTTGGCATCGCCGATGCTGGTGAGGGGGTCGGTGTAAAAGGGCACGGCACCATAGTTCTTGCAGAGCTGCATATACGTCCACGCCCTGACGGCCAGTGCCTCGGCATATTCGGCGATGGCCACCTGGCGGCTGCCGGTGCGCAGCGTGGTGTCGCGATGGGCGATGTAGTAGTTGCAGTTGTTGATGATGCGGTAGTAGAGATAGGCCGAGTCGTACTTGTTGGTGATGTCGGCCGAGAAGTTGGCCAGGTTTCGCAAGTCGGTCTCGGTGTAGATGTTGGTCTTCACCAGGTCGCCACGCATCTCGCCCGTCATCACATACTGGTCGGCCACGAGTTGCAAGCCCTTCAGGATGCCGAGGGTGTAGAACATGGAGTCGGTCTTCTGGTCGAGGGCCGGGTCGAAGACCTGACGGTCGCTGTCGGTCTCGAACAGATCGGAGCAGGAAATGAAGAATGAAGAATGAAGAATGAAGAATGCTGCGCCGAGCAACTTCATCGTCATGTTCAGACTTCTTTTCCCTGTTGTATTAAAAATGTTCATGATGCTATCAATTAAAATTTTATGACCACGTTGTGCGGTGGCAAATTCTTCATTCTTCATTCTTCATTCCTCATTTTTACAGGTTGATTTTCATTCCCAGGGTGAAGGTGCGCCCCATGGCCACGTTGCCGGCATCGATGCCTTGGTAAAGCACCGCATTGGCCACGCTGGCCTCTGGGTCGTTGCCCAGGTAGCGCGTGATGGTGAAGAGGTTGTTGGCCTCGGCCCATACGCTGAGTCCCTGCAGCCAGGTGAGGTTGACGGGCACCTTGTAGGTGAGGTTGACGGTCTTCAGCCTCAGGTAGGAGCCGTCCTCAATCCATCGGTCGCTGAAGCGGGCGTTGCCCATGGGGTCGTCGTAGCCGATGCGTGGAATGCTGGTGTGCTGTCCTTCGCTGCGCCAGCGGTTGTTCATGGCCGTGGTCTGGTTGTAGAAGTTGAATCCGCCTTCGAGGATGCTGCGCTGGTAGTTGTAGATGTCGTTGCCCAGCGAGTAGTTGAAGCCCACGTGGAGCGAGAGGTTCTGCCAGGTGAGGGTGGCAAAGATGTTGCCGTAGATGTCGGGGTTGGGGTTGCCGATGATGGTCTTGTCGGCCTCGCCAATCTCGCCGTCGCCATTCAGGTCGGCAAAATGCATGTCGCCAGCGCGGAAGTCCTGGCGTGCCCCGGTGGCATCGGTGAGGAAGAGGTAGGTGCCGTTTCCTGCTGCCTTGGCCTCGGCATCATCGGCAAGCACGCCCTTGGACTTGTAGCCGTAGAACATGCCCACGGGCTGCCCCACGATGGTGGCGATGTTGTCGGTGCCGTAGATGCTGGAGGTGAAGCCCTTGGCAGCCTTCTTGCCGCCCACATAGATGAGGTCGTCGTCGGGCAGCGTCTTCACCTTGTTCACATAGTGGCCCACGCTGGCTCCCACCTCAAGGCTCACATTGCGGCTCACCACAGGCTTGGTGGTGATGGTGGTCTCGAAGCCCGTGTTCTCGAGCGAACCGCCATTGCTCCAATAGTGGTTGATGCCGGCGACGGGATTGTCGAACGACTTCAGGGTGAGCAGATTGCTGGTGTGGTGGAGGTAATAGTCGAAGTCGATGCCCAGACGGTTGTTGCAAAGGCGTGTCTTGAAGCCTAAGTTCAGCTTGTTGGTCTGCTCCCACGAGATTTCCTCATTGCCGATGTTGTCGAGCACGGCAGCAGTAGACTTGTCGAGATACTTGGTGACGCCAAACGACGTGCGGGCGGCATAGTTCGAGATGTCGTCGTTGCCGCTGATGTCGTAGCCAGCCTTCAGCAGCAGGTAGTTGATGCTCTTGTTCTTGGGGAACCACGACTCGTTGCTGATGGCCCATCCCAACTGCAGGCTGGGGAACAGTCCCCAGCGCACGCCGGCGAGCTTCAGACCGTCGGCCTCCTTGCCAAAGCGGCTGCTGCTCTCCATGGCGAACGACAGCTGGGCGAAGTAGCGGTTGCGGAAGTTGTAGTCGGCATTGGCATACCACGTGATGCTGCGCCAAGCATCGTTGGTGCCGGTGGCGTCGATGAAGTCCATGTTGGTTGAGATGTTGGGCGTCTTGTCGTTGCCAGCCGTTGAGTATTGGCCTTGCGGCTCATTGTCGTCGTAGGCAAACGATGTGTAGCGCATGCCGCCATAGACATCAAGGGAGTGCTGGCCTTTGTGGAGTGCCCACTGCAGCCGCGTGTCGCTGATGACGCTCGTCTCCTTGGAGAACATCGACATGGCCATGTTCTGCACGCGCCCTATCCCCTCGATGAGGAAGGTGGGCATGCCGCCTTTGGGGCGATAGTAGCGCTGCGACACGCGGTCGAGGGTGTAGCTGAACACCTCGGTGAGCGTGAGGGTGGGGGAGAACTCGTAGCGCGGAGCTATCACCGTGTTGAAGTGGGTGGTCTCCACACGGTTCTTGTTGATGGCATTGCCGTTGGCCAGCAGGGCCGTGGGATTGCCCAAGGTGAGGTCGGCATCGAGGACGGTGAGGAAGTCGTCGGCTTCGGATAGTGTCGACGACAGCTGCCCCGTCACATTATTATATGTATAGGGGTTGAGGAACGGCGACTTGATGAGCGCCAGGAACGTGGGCGAGGAGATGGTGCCTGAAGTGAGGCTCTGTGGTGCCCCATTGTCGAACACGTCGCGGTTGATCTTGGCATACGACATGTCGAAGCGCGTGGTGAGGCGATTGATGACGTTGATGTCGGTGTTGAAGCGCACGTTCAGGCGGTTGAAGCCGTTGTTGCGGGCTGTGCTCTGGCCATCGGTGTAGCCCAGCGAGAGGTTGTACATGCCCACATCGTCGCCACCCTGCACGTTGATGTTGTAGTTCTGGTTCAGGGCAGTGTGATAGACCTCGTCTTTCCAGTCGGTGTTGTTGTGGTACTTGGGGAAGTAGAACTTCTTGGGGTCGTCGATGAGGAACTTGAACGTCTGCGGGTCGCTGAAATTGGCTATGTCGGGATAGGTGCCCAGCATCTCGGTGGCATAGAGCCTGTATTGCCCGTAGTTCATCATCTCGGGTGTGCGTGGCACCAGGCTCACGCCCACGCCCACATTGGCATCGATGCGGGTGGCCATGCTGTGGCCGCGCTTGGTGGTGATGACCACCACGCCATTGCCACCCTTGGCACCATAGAGGGCCGTGGCATTCTTGAGCACGGTGACGTTCTCCACATCCTCGGGGTTCAGGTTGAGCAGCAGGTTGGTGTAGTCGCCATAGTGGAGCGACGAGCGCGTCTGCTGCAGGTCCTGCACCACGCCGTCGATGACGAAGAGCGGCTGGGCGTTGGCCGTCAGCGAGTTGAGGCCGCGTATGAACATGGATGCACCATAGCCGGGGCCACCAGAGCGCGTGATGCTGCGGACATCGGCACCCAGCAGGTTCTCGACGTCGGTTTCCACCGTCTGTGTCGTCGTGTTCTTGATGTCGGCAACGACAGCTGCCCCGATGGGCGTGGTCTTGTCGTACATGGGGCTGAACTTGTCGCTGATCATCTCCACACGCACGGGTTCACCCTTCTTGCCAATGCCCACTTGCAGACTGATGAATTCGGGGGCATGCACGTAGAGCGCCGTGGCGAATGTGGGGACCATGATGGTGAAGGTGCCGTCGTCGTCGGTCATGGCGGTGTAGTTGTTGTCGCCAAGCGTCTGAACCATGATACCTGCCAATGGTTGCTTCGTCGCAGCATCCACGCAGATGCCCTTCACCTCCATCGTGGGATAGGAGGGCTTCTGCTTCACCACCTTCTTCTTGGCCAACGACTGTGTGGCAGCAGGTGGGTACTCACCATCGTCTTCCTGTGCAAGGGCGGGAACTGAAATTAAAAAATTAAAAAATGATAATATGAAAAAATACTTCAGTCGCATAATTCTTAATTGTTTGAATTCTTTAATCTTTTAATTATTATACAGACCCTTGTCGTACTTGTAGTCGGGATGCTCTTTCAGGTAGAGGTCGAGTTCCTTCGGTCGAAGAATCAAGCAGTCGATGCGCAGGATGCGGTCGTAGTTCATGCGCTCCTTGTTGGTGACACTGCTGTTGATGCGCATGTAGGGGTAATAGTTGCCCGTGCCGAAGTATGCCATGGGGAACGTGTAGTCGCCCAGATAAATGGTGTCGATCTTCGTGGTATCGCTCTGGAAGGTTGACTCTACCGTCCAGTCTTTGATGCGGTCTTGGTTCTTGCCGTTGCTGTCCACGCTGCCCAGTGTCACGGTGAAGCGATTGGGCTTCACCTCGTTGTTGGGGTTCACAATGTTGGCGGGCACCATCACGATGTAGATGCTGTAGGTGGTGGAGCGGACATCGGGGAGATAGAACACCACGCCAGGATTGGTGCTCTGGCTGATGGGCAACACCTCCATGTAGGAATTGTTCGAGAGCTTGCCGCTGATTTCGGGGTTTTGCGTCTCTGGTGCCACAAACGTATGAGGTGTGTCGGAAGTGCTGAGGGTGCTGGCGAGCATTCGGCTGTTTTCGCCCTCAACGATGATTTCGGGGTTCCATGTGGTCCAGGAGCGCATGCGGAGACTGTCGGTGACCCATGCGGCGCCATTGCTGTTGACCTGGCGGATGGCACCTTCGAAGAGCCGTGCGGCATCTTCGGCATACACCTTGGTCCTCATGGTGCTGTAGAGGGAGTCCACCTGCAGCCTCTCGCCCGTCTGCAGCGTGTTCAGCTTCCTGTTGTCGTAGATGTTGTTGTTGTAGAACAGGTCGGAAAGCAACATCGTGTAGACGATGGAGTCGCGGAGATAATCGACATCCTTGATGATGATGCTCTCCTTCTTCTGCTCTGTGGTCGACGTGTTCTCCATGAACTCAAAGCTGCGGAAATAGTTGTAGTATTTCTCTATCTTCTCACGTGCTTCGTGCCAAGCCTTGTTAGTGGGTACGAGCATGGTGTAGTTGCTGTCTTCGCGATTGATGAAGGCTTGGAACCGTGTGAAGAGGGTGTTGTGCTCGTCGAACACGGAGTCGAGATAGGTGATTTGTCCGTTCTCGGTGGGGCCGACGACGCTCTTGTCGACGTTCAGCTTCTTCACGTTGTTGCTGCGGAAGAAGTCGGCGATGGAGTCGAGGGGATAGAGGCCGCTGTTGAGCGATTCGAAGATGTTGCTCTTAAACGGGATGCCACCCCCCAGCTGATGTATCACACCATTGCGGCTGGCCAGGTTGGGGCGGGTGATGTTGATGTCCTGTATGGAGTAGTTGCCGTTGCCACCGAAGTGCATCATCTTCTCGTTGAGCGTGATGACGCGCTCGTCGACCTGCCCCGAGGCGGGGTAGTTGTTGCGGGCGATGTGGTTGCGCACGAACTCATTCTCCAGGCGGTCCCAGCCGTAAGAATCGACGGTGGCAAAGTCGAAGGTGCCGTTGGCGGGAGCCCAGACGGTGTAGGTCTGCGAGGTGTTGAGCACATAGTCGTAGCTGACCTTCTTCAGCAGCGAGGCAAACTGCGTCAGGTTCTCGTTCTGCTCGATGTTCTCCCACAGCGTCTTCTGCTGTGAGTCGAGGATGGAGCTGTCGTCCTGATAATGGTTGGTCCAGTCGGAGCAGGCAGTCAGCGACAGGGCCGTGAGGGCTGCGGCAATGCCGCAGCACGCAGTACCCCTCCGCAATATACGATTGTTATTTATACGCTTCATAATTATCTGTTTTCATTGTTCATTTATTATTTAGGCCAGCTTAGTACATGTCCTCTGCGTAGCGTGTGTTGTTGTACACATTCTCCGGGCAGAACTCGATGTAGTCCAAGTGGAACTGGTGATGGTCGGCATCAAGCACGCTCTTGAAGCGCAGCCAGTACTCGCCCTGCTTGAACTCTTGGCGAGCAATGATGCGGCGCAGGTCCTTGGGGTTGTTGCGGGCATAGTTGCCCGAGTTGATGCCCACGGTGTAATAGAGTGGGCCGCGCATATAACCCAGGTTGCGCATGTTGGCGTCGCTCTCAATGCCTTTGTCGTCGAGCTTCGTCCAGTTGCACCAGCCAGTGATGATGTCGGGGTCGAGGTTGGCGTTGTCGGCCGACACGTGACGCATGTCGAGCGGGATGTCGAGGGCCTTCATCGTTTTCAGCTCCGACGAACTTCCCATATAGAATTGCAGCATGCCGCGCTGCTCGTTGCCCTCGGCGGTATATCCGATGCGCAACTCGTAGGTGCCCTCTGGCACCGGCGGCAACCGCATGGCAAAGTCGTAGTGACCCTTGCAGTTGAATTCGTCGCCTTGGTAGTTGCTCCAGCCACTGCTCTGTCCGGGCAGGTAGTAGAGTCGGGTGTCGTCGCCGTTGTAGATGACGATGTTCTTCAGGAATCCCGGTGGCATGCGTATGTAGCTGCCGCTGAGGTCGCCGTCGGTGCCTGTCTTGCCGCCGTTGAGGGCGTTCACCTCGCTGTCGCTGATGCGGCGGAAGGAGTTCGACATCATCTCGCCCAGGAAGGCGGTGTCGTCGAAGCGCAGACGCTCGTTCAGGGCGCCATGTGGCACTTTCACGTCGTAGGCAAGCATATTCTTCAGGGGATGGATATAGCCATTATAGGATGCCACCTGTCCGCTGATGCCCACCAGCTCCACACCGTCGAACAGCACGGTGTGCATGCTGCTGGAACCCAGCTCGGCCACCATGTCGGTGAGCGAGTTGTTGGCAATCCAGCGGTTCACCATCAGCTTGTTGCTGTTTCGGGTGATCTTCAGGAGCGTATAGGGGAGCATGGTCTCGTAATACTCCACCAGCGTCACCTTCGAAATCTGGTTGTGGGGGTTCACCAGCTTGTCGTAGGGGAGCTTGAAGTTCAGGATGTGGTAGCGCACAAACATGCTCAGGGTGTTCCAGGGGTTCTTGTAGTCGTCTCCCGTGCTTATCTGGATGTTGTTGCTGCGAGCATAGTCATACCAGCCGCCGTCGGCATCGCCCGAATGGGCATAGACGCTGTCGGCGTAGGCCTTCAGCGAGTTGATGTCGGTGATGCCATGCTCCTTCAGCACATCGTCGGTCTCGGCAAAGATGGTGTAGCCCAGCTCGCACTTCTCGGGTACATAGAATGGTGGTTTTGTGTTTATGACGGGCTCAAAATCCGTTCGGCTGATATCCGTCAAAGAGTCGGCGAGGCCCGTAAGCTTCAATGCCTGCGAGAACAGGGTGAACTGGTCGGGGTGGTTCTCCATCTCGCCTACGATGAGCATGTTCGAGCGGCGTATGACGCAGTCGATCTCGTGCAGCACGCCGTTCTCCAGCTCATTGTCCATGCTGGTGATGGCCGAGGCACGGCTGATGAGCACGGCGCCCGATTCTGGGTCGATGTTGGTGTTGATGTCGCGTCCCAGCATGGTTTTGATGGTCATGCCGTTGCCCATGTTGACGCCCATCACCTCGGTCGCCAGCAGGTGGAAGAGGGCGATGTCCTTGCAGAGCGAATCGGTGAGTCCCTCCAGTCCGCGCTGTGTCATGCCGTTGTGGGGGTTCTCAATGTTCACCGGGTCGTCGTAGAGGCTGTCGAGATATTCTGCTACGGCCTCATTCGTGGGAGCGAAACAGGTGTAGGTGCCGTAGGCCGACAATATCTTGTCGTAGCCGATGCGTGTCAGGATGTAGTTGAAATCGCTGAATTGCTCGGGACGATTGGCCAGATAGTCTTCGATGGTCTCGCCGGTGAAGGTGTATAGGTTCGATTCGTCGATGTCCTCCTTACAGCTGCTGGTGAAGAGGAGCAAGAAATTGAATAACGACAATAATAAAATATACTTCGGCTTCATAATATCTGAATTGTTTGATTGATTCCTTTAATTCTTCGAAGTTGTCTTTTCTTGGATGTAGACGGGGTTCTGCTTGAGCAGTTTGTTCACCTTCGTCTCGCTCTCTTCCAAAGGCCAATAGAGGAAAGGCTCGCCCTTCATCTTGTAGGATACGGCATCGCCTTCGCCACTGCTTCCGTATTTGCGGATGATCATGTTGAGCATGGGCTTGTAGAGTTCGGGCCAAGTGGCTTGGTCGGCCAGCTTCTGGTTGATGTCGACGCCATCCATGTGTCGGTAGCAATAGCGCATCAGGTCCCACCAGCGTTTGCCCTCGAAGCAGAGTTCACGCTCACGCTCGTTGAGCACCAGCATCTCAAACTCGTCCTTCGACTTGAACGAGGTGTATTTCAGGGTGTCGATGGCAGTCTTGAGCATCGAGCGCTTGTTGACGGCCTGCACCAGGTCGAAGGCTTGCTTCAGCACCAGGTCGCTGTCGTTGGCTGCCGTTTGCACCAGGGCTTCGGCCTTGATGAGCATGACATCGGGCAAGCGGTAGACAATCCAGTTCTGCCTGAACTCCCTGAATGCCCTGCTGTTGCTCTTTGCCACGCCAACAGTGCTTTTTGTATCCACCAGGGTACCAGAGTTGTCGACCATCTTCCTGATGCTCAGCTGCTGTGCCTCCTCGTTGTTGGCATCATAGACATTGTTCCAGAAGCGGTAGTCGTTTTTCGTCAGGTAAATCTTCTTTCCCTGGTCGGTGTCGGCATTCTTGTCGATGGCGTTGAAGATGGGCGAGGCCATCAGGATGCTCGTCTGGCTGTAGCTGTTCTCGTTGCCCGACTGGTAGTAATAGTTCTCCAGTGCTTGGTTGGAGTTGTCGCGCCCGTTGTACTGCCACTCCAAGATGCTCTCGTGGGTGTTTCCTCCATCTGAGTTGAACAGGTTGTTGAAGGCGATGGAGAATTCTTCGAGATGATACTTGTCGTCCTTCTTGTCGGTGATGTCTACCTCTTTGTTCAGCTCATAGTAGGCATGCTTGGCATTGATGACCGAGTCGCTGAAGACGATGGCCTGCTGGTAGTCGGCCTGGCTGTGGGTCATGGATGCTCGCCACAGATAGATGTCGGCCATCAGGGCATGCACGGCATCGCGTGTGAAATATCCCCAGTTGCGCCAGTCGTTGCGCCCGTAGGCTCCCGAACGCATGATGTAGGCTCGGGCGTCGTTCAGGTCGTCGAGGCAATTCTGCAGCACCGTTGCGGGTGCGCTCTGCTCTATCGGCTCCACCTCGCTGTCGTTTTCATACGACTTGTTGGTGTAGGGGACATCGCGGAAGGCACGCACCAGATAGAAGTAGCACAAGGAGCGCAGGGCCAGCATCTGTGCCCTCACCACCTGGTAGTCGCCCTGTGTGAACTCCGGGTCTTCGGCCATCACGTCTTGGGCATGGTTGAGCACGATGTTGCAGTTGTTGATGACTTTATAGAAAGCTCCCCATGAGTTGTATTTGCACGTGGGCAGCAGGTTGACGGCTGCGATGTTGTCGAGGGTGTTGTCGTTGTAGTTGGTGAGCTTCACCAATTCGTCCGACCGGAAAGCACCCCACATGATGGCCCGCTCCTGAATGTCGTAGTTGAGCATGGATTGGTAGCATCCGTCCACCATCTGGTCAACATCGCCCTTGGTCTTCCAGAACTCCGAGTCGACGATGCGGTCGGTGGGGTAGATGGTGAGGAAGTCGTTGCAACTGCAGAACAGTAGAACCAAACAATTAAAAAATGAAAGTATGAAAAAATGCTTCAGTCTCATAATGCTTAATTTTTTAATTTTTTTAATTTTCCAATTGCTTAGAATCCCACCATGATGTTCATCGTCACCGACTTGCTTCGTGGTGTCTGCGAGTTGTCGTAGGCAATTCCCCACGAGCCGGGCGAGTGCTCAGGATCGGTGCCGCTGTACTTGCTCCAGCAGAAGAGGTTCTGTCCAGAGATGCTGGCCTGCAGGCGCCGCAGTCCCAGAGGCTTCAGCTTGGCAGCGGGTACGTTGTACGACAGCTGCACGTAGCTCATGCGCACAAACGAGGCGTCCTCCACATAGCGGTCGCTGCCCAGCCAGTTGTAGCCCGTGTCGAACATGGCGCGCGGAATCTCCGTCACGTCGCCGTTCTTGCGCCATCGCCAGTTCACGGCCGAGCTTTGGTTGTAGGCATTGAACATTTCTTCCAGCTTCATCTTGGCCGAGTTGACAATCTTGATGCCCTGACGGTAGCTGAAGCTGGTCTTGAGCGACCATTCGCCATACTGCAGGTTGAATCCGAATCCACCGTTGAGGTGTGGGTTGGAGTTGCCTAAGTAGACGATGTCGAGCGAGTTGATTTGTCCGTCGTTGTTCACGTCCTCGTAGATGGCGTCGCCGCCCTGGAACTCGTAGGTAGAGGTGCCATTGTTGAAATTATAGACTTGGCGTATGGGCAGTCCTTTCGAGTCCATCATCACCTTGCCTTGGTCGTCGATGGCTATGGGCGCCGTCTTTCCCTTGGCCAGGAATTCGTTGTTGATATAGTCGCGCAGCTGCTCACCAGTCCATTTCTTGCTTTCCTTCATGTTGATGAGGTACTCGTAGGTGTACTGATAGACGCCTTTGTAGCGCAGTCCGTAGATGGAGCCCAGCGGGTTGCCCTTTTGTATGCGGTTCAGATACTGTCCTCTGCTGCTGGGGTCCCACTCCGAGTTGATGCTTTCGAGCACGCTCTCGTCCATGTCGACGATTTCGTTGAAGTTTTGCGAAATGTTGAAGTTGGCGCTGAGCGAGAACTTGCCCAGCTGAATGAGTTTCCTCACCGAGATGTTCAGCTCCCATCCTTTGTTGGTCATCTCGCCCACGTTGGCCCATGCCAGCGAGCTGAAGCCCATCGAGGTGGGGATGCGCACTCCTCCCATCAGCAGGTCTTTCGTGCGCTTGTAGTAGTAGTTGAAGTCGCCCGTGAGCTTGTCGTCGAAGAATCCGAAGTCGCCACCAATATTATATTGTGTGGTGCGCTCCCACTTCAGCTGGTCTAAGCGCAGGCCATCGAGATAGGTGACGCTGTGCTTTTTGGCGAGGTCGCCATAGACGCCTGTGGTGTTGTACTTGGCGTATTGCAGGTACTGTCCATCGGGCTGTCGGCCCACGATACCCCATGAGGGTCGGAACGAGAGCATCGACAGATATTTGCGGCTCCATTTCATGAAAGGCTCGTCGCTGATGTTCCATCGGGCGGAGATGCCGGGGAACCAGCCCCACTTCTTGTCGTTGCCAAACTTGGTGGTACCGTCGGCACGCATGGAGAAGTCGAAGGCATATTTCGATTTGTAGGAGAAGTGTCCACTGTAGGTGAACGACATCGACCTCCACTGTCCGTTGCCGGTGCTCATCTTTTCAATGGCGGTGTCAACCGTTGGCGATGTGGTGCCGTTGGGTGCGTTGCGGTTCACCACCGTCTGGCTGTTGTCGTTGCCCGATGTCAGCTCCCATCGTCCCAGCATGGTGGCCAAGAGGTCTTCGTTGTTGAAATGGGGGTTGAAGGTCAGCGTGTGGCGTGTGGTGAAGGCCAGCGAGTTGTAGTCGTAGACCTCCGAGCGGTTGTAGTCGCCGTCGTTCCATCCTCGTGTCGACAGCGAGCCGGGCAGGTATTTGGGTTCGCTCTTCGAGAAGATGTCCATGTATACCAGTCCCGTGTAGTTGAGCTGTGTGCTGTGGTCGTCCTTGCCCATGAGGTAGTAGTCGAGCCTGAATTCGGGCGATATGCGGTAGGTCTTCTCGTCGCGCCAAGCCAGGTGTGCTATGGCCACGGGGTTGCCCAGGTCGCGCATGGCGCTCAGCTGTGCTGCCGAGGTGCCTGGCACCATCGAGCCAGCATCGTTGGAGTTGGCATAGCCTGCCGCGCTGCGCTGTGCCTCGGTGGGGTTGGGCAGCATGATGTAGAACTCGTTGGTGTTGTTGCCCAGGGCATCCTGACGGTAGACCGACATGTTGGGCGAGAGCTGCTGCGCACGTCCCAGGATGTTGTCGTCGTAGTTGCGGTGGTTGGCGGTGTAGGTCAGGGGGAAGGTGGTGCGGAAGACGATGCGGTCGCTGACGAAGTAGTCGAGGGCGAGCTTCGTGGTGAAGCGGTCGAGCGTCTGCTTGATGATGGTGCCGTTCTGGTGGTCGTAGCCTGCCGACACGCGGAAGTTGGCCTTCTCGCCACCACCGGTGATGGTCAGGTAGTGGTACTGGCTCCATCCCGTCTGTTGCACCTCTTTCACCCAGTCGGTGTTGTTGTTCCAGTTTTCAAACTCGTCCCACGAGCGGTTGTAGTTCAGCTCGTTGATGCCCGTGGTGGCGGTGGCGCTTTGCGAGGGGTTGTAATACATCTCCTTGAGCATCATGGTGTAGTCGTCGCCATTCAGCAGGTTGTAGCCCTTGGGCTGCCAGCTGGTCTGCACGCGCAGCGAGTAGTCCACGCGGGTGGCACCGCGGGCGCCACGCTTGGTGCGGATGCTGATGACACCATTGGCGCCGCGCGAACCCCAGATGGCGGTGGCGGCGGCATCCTTCAGCACCTGTATGTCCTCGATGTCCGACGGGTTCACCGAGAGCAGCGAGGCGTAGGTCTCCTCGTTGGCGTTCTGGAAGTCGAAGTTGGCGTCGGGGTTGTCGAAGATGTTTCCGTCGACGACGATGAGTGGCTCTGCCGAGCCGTTGATGCTGGTGACACCACGCAGACGCATGGAGGTGCCGGCACCCAGGTTACCCGAGTTGGCCACGATGTCGAGTCCGGCAATCTGTCCTTGCAGTGCCTCGTCGGCCGATGTGAAGGCCAGACCTTCCACCTCGGCCATGTTGAATGTCTGTGCTGCCACCGACACCTCGCGCTCGGGGATGGCCAGACCGCCTTGGTTGAACTTGCGCTTGGCCGTAATCGTCACCTCCTTGATGGTGGTGGCATCCTTCAGCGTGATGTTGAAGCGCGTGCGGTCGCCAATGGGCAGTGTCACGGTCTGGTAGCCCACGTAGGATATCCTCAGCTTGTTCTTCTTGTTCTTGATGGCCAACGAGAAGTTGCCGTTCAGGTCGGTTTGCGCAAACGAGACGTTGCGGTTGTTGGCGTCAATCTCGATGACGTTACACATCATCACCGGCCCGAATGCGTCGGAGATGGTGCCCGAGATACGTGCTTCCTGCGCCGCTGCGAAGAAGGTGAAGCTGAACAATGAAAATATGATGATGAGTAGTCGTTTCATAGTCGTTTACTTTTTTTGTTTTCAGTTTTCATTGTCATATCTCTTATATAAATAGGTCTCAAATTGCTGGCGGAATGCCTTCAGCCGCTGCCGTGCTCCCTGTCCTGTCCATGCTCCGTCGTAGCGGTTGGATCCCTTGTGTGAGTTCAGCGGTGCGCTGATTTGGTGGACGACGGCAAACGACGAGGTGGAAATCTCCTGCTTCTTGGTGTCGATGACGTAGTCGCGTGTCATCTGGTTCACAATCTTCCCGTTGCCGTTGCCGTCGATGGTGATGGTCTGTCCGCTCTTGTCGGTGACGGTCATCTTTCCGGCTCCTCCGGCGATGGTCAGCTTCTCGCGAATACCCAGCGAGTCGGAGCATGCCGTTGGGAAGACACCCTCCTCGATGGTGTTGTCCACATAGATGGAGTTGTCTTGGAAGTGATAGCGTATGAAGGCATTGATCTCCTCCACCATGGCCAGCGCCTTGTCGCGGGCTGCCTGCACCTCGTCGCTGATTCTTCCTTCCGACTTCTCTCTGTCGAGTCGCTCGCCATATTCGTCGAAGATCACCTTGATGTCGCTCCACGAGGGCAGTCCCCGCTCGTAGGCCTTTTGCATGGCCTCGTTGTCGGGTGCAAACACGGTGTAGTTGTAGGTGTTGAAGTAGTTGACGTTGTCGGTCAGTCCTCCCTTGGCAGCGAAGGTGTGGTAGGCGTCCATGCGCCTCTTGTTCGTCACGGTGTTTTTTTGCACCAGCTTGTCGCTGGCAAACTCCATGATGCTGTCCATGTCGAAGCTGGTGCACAGCTCGAGGAACTCCGAGAAGCGGCTGTCGGCTTGCAGCACGTCGAGCACCGAGCGGTGTGGGGGCTGTATGACGTGGCTGACGGCGTAGGCTGTGCCGTTGGCCTGGTTATACACCTGAGTGATTTGCGGGACGGGCAGTGTGCCGTCTATCTGCGCACCTCCACGCACTTGTGAGCCTTCGAAGCAAATCTCGCCGCCGTGCTTCGTCTTGTAGTATTTGTTGCCCCCCAGCTTCTCGCCGTCGCCCAGCACGATGGTGTGATAGTTCAGGATGTCGACCAGCTGTGTGCGGAACTGGCTGGTGGTGACGCGCCCCAGCGAGTCGGCGGGCGTGGTGCCCACCTCGCCTGTGGCGGGGTTGTATTTCCACGCCGAGCAGAAGACGTAGGGCGACCTGTTCTCATAGTAGAACTTCAGTGCTCGCGGCTGCTGTCCGGGCACCAGGAAGACGGGGTCTACATAGTAATTGCTGAAGGCCTCGTCGGTGGGGATGAAGAACGCGTAGTTGGCGCTCATGGCCAGCAGGTAGGCGAAGTAGTTCAGGTTGAGGGCGAGGGGTTTGCGCCCGCCCTTTCCGTCGTTCACGGCCTCGTTCATAATCTTCATGTTGCTCGACAGCGTGACGGGTGCCGAGACGGCGATGAGCGACGGTGGAGCGAAGACGGTGTTGAGCATATAGGCCACCCCGTTGTTGGCAATCTTCACGTCGTACGAGCCGTTGGCATTCTTGTTCAGCACATCGAGCGAGAGGCCCATGGGGTCGTTGGCTTCGTCCATCACTCGGTCGAACTTCGAGGGCACCGTTCCCACAAACGAGTTTTTCATCAGGTTGGCCACAATCTGCTGCACGTTTTGCATGGGGATGGAGTCGATGTTCTCCTCCAGGTTCTCCAGCGTGTTGGGCTTCTTGCCAAAGGCGTTGATGAGGAACTCACCGCCACCTCCTGGCAGGAAGAACTGCTGCATGGCCTGGTCGGTGGGCACAAACATGGCCGCGATGTCCTTCAGCGGGTTCTCGCCGGCGGCGCCGCTGTTGTAGTTGTTCCACCCTGGGTCGTAGGGCAGGATATACTGCACGTTGCTGCGGTTGGGGTCTTGTGTCAGTGCGCCTCCCTGCGAGCGCTGGCTGAAGTAGCGCTTCTGGAAGATGGAGTCGATTTCTGGCAGATGGTTCTGCACGGCAAAGTTGTTGTAGTTCTGCGTGGTGGAGCCATCGTAGTAGGGTGCCGAGAAGCGGTCCAACATGCGGCTGAAGAGGCGGCTCTCGCCGTTGTTGCGCACCACCTCTGCCAGGTTGCCCGGTGGCACCAGCACGTCCTCCATCTGGTGTATGTATCCGTTTTTGCAGGTCACGTCGGGGCAGATGATCTTGTCTCTGAAGACGTAGGCCGAGTGCTGCTCCTCGTCGTAGGGCGTGCCCGTGATGACCTCGAAGTCGCTGTTCTCTCCGTGCAGGGTGATGTTGTTGCTGGTCATCTGTTCTTCGGTGAAGTGCACCATCATGGGCCTGGTGGCGTCCATCACCATGTAGATGCCCTTGTCGTAGTACTTCTCCCAGTAGCTGTTGTTGACTGGCATGTCGGCGCGTCCACGCAGCCGGGTGATGGTGTCGATGACGTTCTCGCCCGTGGTGTGCTTCATCGACTGTCCCTGCACCACCGATGTGCTGGTCTCGCTGATGTTCGACAGCATCTCCACCAGTATGGCGTTGTCGAGCATCGAGGCGTAGAGCAGTTGCTTCTTCATCGATTCTGTCAGGTCGTCATACTTCTTCACGCCCCACTGGTTGTTGGCGTAGAAGCGGTCGAAAGCCTCGTCGTTGGCCGGGAACACTGTTTTGGAACCCGTCTTCGAGAGTGTTTCTGCGTACCCCAGGTCGTCAATCAGCCGTAGGTAGTTCTTGAAAGTGCCTTTCAAGACGCTGCCTTGCCCGCTTTTCAAGCTTTCGGGGTGCTCCATGGCTTCGTAGATGCTACCGCCCAACCACGACGGATAGTTGTCGGGGTCGTCGAGCTTGTAGTCATCGGTGCAAGCCGTGAGCGAGCCATAGGCGAAGGCTATGCAAACCGCGATGCGCGTCTTGCTGGCTAATTCTGCAAAATGGTTACTCATTTTTTATTAATGTTTTATAGTTAATAATTTTTTCAGTTAGGAGTTAGGAGTTAGGAGTTAGGAGTTAGGAGTGAGTTAGGAGTTAGGAGTTAGGAGTTCGAGACTCGTCATTCTTCATTCTTCACTCTTCATTCTTCATTCTTCACTCTTCATTCTTCACTCTTCATTCTTCATTTTTCACTCTATCTCCTCAGTTTCACACTATGCTTGCGCCCCCCTTCGCTCCAGGCCACGATGTAGATGCCGGTGGGGTAGGGGAGCATGCTGAAGTCGTCGGTGGCGCGGAAGGTGCCCATGCGCCGGCCGGCAGCGTTGTAGACGCTCACCACGAACGTCAGCTGCTGCGGGTCGTCAGCCCCGAAGTGCAGCCTGCCCGCTGCGGGGTCGTAGGCCAGGGCATAGTCTGTGGTGGGAGCGTCGATGCTGGTGTCCACCGTTCCCGTCTTGCTGACCATCCACAGGCGGTTGGCCGATATGGCGTTTCGGTTGTCGCTGTTGTAGCTGATGACGCGTGTGCCGTTGGCGGCGTTGCCGCTGTACAGGTTGGCGGCATGGTCGCTCCATCGGCTCACGATGTTGTAGTAGTTGTCGGCCTGTGCCACAAAGTTCCACTGCTGGCGCACGTCGGTAGAGTCGGCGGTGGCCAATTTGATGTTGCCGCCCGTGTTGGTGCTGGCGCCGCTGCCATCGGGGCTGGGGTCGCTGATGGCCTGTCCTGTGGCTCGGTTCACGATGAAGAGGTAGCCATTGTGCAGCGTGGTGATGTGCCACTGCTGGCTCTCGCTGTCGCTGCTGCGTTGTCGGCAGCACAGCTCGTCCTTGGTGGCGTCCACGTCGAAGCAGGTGGCGGTGCCCTTGTTGCTGATGGTGTAGTAGCTCAGGGTGTCGGCCTCGAAGTCGGGGGTGATGATTTCGGGCTCCTCTGGCACCTCCTCGCCCATCTCTTTGGCAAAGGCCCTGGTGAGGAAGCTCATGTGGCGGTGCAGGTACTGCTTCACGTCGGTCACATACTGGCTGTATGTGCTGTATAGCACCCGCTCGCGCAGCGCCCTGGTGCGTATGCCCCACAGCTCGAAGTTCAGCTGCTGCGAGGCGTCGATGAGCGTTGTCAGACTGTCGATTTTGTCGTTCAGATACGGCTCCAGCCCCTCGTCCACCAGCTCTTTGTAGCGGCGGTTGATGAGCTGTGCAAACCATGGGTCTCTCCACATCTGCTGGAACCATCTGCGGCATCCGTTCGACTCGCCATAGCCATAGTCCTTCATCAGCTGCTGCTCGGTGTCGTTGGTGCCCCCTCGGTCGGTGCGGTTGTCGTTGTTGTAGGCGATGTCGTAGTCCCACAGCGGCCCCCAGTAGAGGTGGTCGTCGTCCTGGTCCTTATAGAAATAGGTGCTGAAGAATCCGTCCACGTTGCCGCTCACCTCGGTGCATATATACCAGTTGGCCAGCGTGGTGGAGTCCACCAGCTGGCGATAGCCCCGCTGCGGGTCGGCGAAGGTGGCCGCGAACAGACGGTTCTCGAAGCTCTGCACAAAGTCGCGGATGTAGCGATATTGCTGTGGCGCAATCTCGTCCTCGTCGGGGTAGTGGATGCGCACTGGCACATATTGCCTGCTGGTGGTGAATCCCGTGGTGCCTTCTGCGAAGTCGTAGAATCCGTCGGCCTCCAGCAGGTAGCCGCCCGTCAGGTTGCTCTCGTCGCTGAGGGGGTAGTCCTGCTCCGTCACGTTCACCCGGTGTGGGCGCACGTCCACCTGGTCGCTCAGCTGGTAGTTGCCCACATAGCTGCCGTTGACGCTCAGGTCGACAAACTTGGCCGCCGGGTTGAAGGGCAGTCCGGCCTTCTCGCCCATCAGGCTGGTGATGGCATTGCGCAGCAGTGTCTTGTCGCCGTGGTTGGCCAGCAGCGTCCACTTCTTCGTGTTGGCATAGCCCTTGCCCAGCAGCTTCACCTTTGTCTGAAACTTCAGCTTGTAGGGTTTCTTGGGCAGGCCAGCGGTGGAGTTGCCGCGCACGCGCACTTGCAGCGAGTCGTAGAACGTCACGTTGTCGTCCTCGTCCACATACCACATCTGTGCCAGCACCATCGTGTTTCTGCTGGTGATGGCATTGCCCGTGAAGGTGTTGATGTAGATGTGGGGCAGGTTGGTGAGCCGCACATGCTCACCCATGTCTTGGGCCGAAAGGCCAAGGCACGCCCCTATCAGCAGCGTCAGCGACAGCAGAAATCCTCTCATTTCTAAGGTTCTAAAATGAAAACAGCCAATGGTTAGTAACAGCAGATGTCGTAATTCAGCGACAAAATTACGATTTTTCTTTCAAACAAAAGCAGTTTTTCCGCGAAAAATGCTATTGAGGCATAAAAAAAGCAAACAAAGTAAAAAAAAAGAAACGTTTTTACCTGCAACGGCCACAATTTTATATAGAAATAATTAAAATAATTGGGACGATTTTGATAAACGCGAATGCGCCCCGAAGGGGCAATAAGCCCATAGCCCAGGGCATCGCCCTGGGTACGCGTGAGGGGAGTATGAAACGCCCTGAAAGGGCGATGGTTGCACATACATCCTACCCAGGGCGCTGCCCTGGGCTATGTGCTTGCTGGCCTTTCAGGCCAACATCCCCATAGTAGTAATGGTGAAATACCATGCTGCGCATGGTTTCTGTCAGGCTGTGGACTATTTCAAGTTGACTCATCATTACATAACATAAAAAACAGACCCCATCACTTGAAGGGTGGGGTCTGTAACGTAACCGCGTACCGTCGACTTTGTCGCCGTCACTACTCTTTAAGTATCTCGTCTACGATGATTACGGCATCTGTGATGGTGACCTCGCCATCGTTGTTGACGTCGTACTCCTTTTTCTTATTGAAGATGGCGGCAACAGTGGTCAAATCGTTTACGATGCGGTCGGCAGGCAGCACATACTGGTAGGTGCCGTCGGGCTGTGGCTGCACATCATATAGCTGGTCTCCGCAGTAGACCTTCGCCAACTCATAGCCCGGTTGGGGCTCGAAGGTGAGGGTCACGTCAGTACCAGGCTTTATAGAAGTAATAAACTTGCCATCTCCGTCGAATGATGTGTCATCCCTTACCAGATAGTTATCAGATCTTGTATAGTTGGCGAAGATGCGGCCACCCTTTGAGCTGCAAATACCTAAGGTCGTCTCTTTTTCTTCATACTTTGCTTCTATAACAAGGCCCTGTTTTACATTATTTAAATGCAGCTCAAAATGTCCTTGCTCATTTTCCACGAGGTCATTGATGCGATCTATGCCGTTCACCATAAGATGAAGGTCAAACACAGATGGGCTTATGTTTTGAACTTTAATCAACACGTTGCTTCCTTTCGGGAATTCGAAAACTTTTGTCTCCGTGCGGGCTTCGACAAAGGTACTGCCGTCATCTATAAACTGCATAAACCATCCTTTTGACGGTATGAGCGCACCCATCAGCATCCCTGGTTCTGGATCGGGGTCGGGAACTATCTCAATTGTCGTGAAGTAGCCTGTGGTGGGGTTGGCGAAGGTGATGTTGTTGGCGTTGTCACTGTCATAGGGGACTGCTCCCATCAGATTCGTGCAACCCTTGAACATAGAAATAGATGAAGTGACGCTACCCCCGCTCCAGTCTTCATTACAGTAGATGGTTTCCAGATATGAGCAATTAAAGAACATTAAGTCCATGTTAGTCACCTTCGACGTGTTGAAACTCGATAGGTTGAGGCTCGTCAAGGATTTGCAATCGGAGAACATCTTGGTCATGGCAGTCACCTCCGACGTGTCGAACCTCGACAGGTCGAGGCTCGTCAAGGATTCGCAATAGTCGAACATCTGGGTCATGTCAGTCACCTCCGACGTGTCGAACCTCGACACGTCGAGGCTCGTCAAGGCTCTGCAATTGAAGAACATTCCTTTCATGTCAGTCACACTCGACGTATCGAACCCCGACAGGTCGAGGCTCAACAAGGATGCGCACTCGAAGAACATGGGTTCTACAGGATTTAGTGTGAGTTAACTTAACGAATTTAACACAAGATAGTCTTTATGCAACGTCAAGCCACCATAAAAGAAAAGCACTGCAATGCGGAATCTTTCCACATCGCGATAGCCTCTTCCGACAGTTTGAATTTCCTGTATGGAGCCATTCATTCTCTCGGCCTTGCCGTTGTTCCTTCTCATGTAAAGTGCATTGACCACCCCCTTGCGATGCCGGTCAAGCATCTCAATGACCTTGGTGATTTCTGGGATTTTGGCATCCAGCGCACGTTGTCTCCACATGCTATAGAGCACATTCACTTCTGCCTTATCATGCCTACCCTTGATGATGTCACGGAAGTCCTCCTTGATCCTCCATGCACGGGAGGTCTCGTAGTTGGCTTTCACGATGGCATCAAACTCCATCTGCTGCTTGTCGGTGAAACCAGCAGTATCCTTCAGGAAGAGGTATCTCTTGCGTTTGAGTTCCTGTTGTGTCTTTACCTCTCGTCTGCGTACATTGTCAACGGCCCCGTTGAGGTGCTTCACAACATGAAACGGATCGTGGCAGATAGCCGCATATGGCATCAGTTCCCTTATGGCATCCCTGAAGGGATCCCACATATCGATACTTGCGGTAAGCACATTGGCTTGCTGGATGGGATTCAATGCTTTGTTAATCAGAGCCTTTGCGTCCGCCTTCTTCCTGCCTCCGACGACTTCGAGCACAGTGCCGTCATCATCATAGAGAATACTAGCGAAATCTCGTCCGTGCACGGACTTCTCGTCTATATGTATATGGTTATGAGACTTCGTTTTGCTGCGATGCACAAGGCCAAATTCCACGGCACGTTCCATGACGTGGTGAACCTGATCGAACGTCAGCAGCAGAAGCCTCGCAGTTGCCGTCTGACTCTTGGTTTCCAAAAGTGTGTCTATCGTTTTTTTTCGAGCATAGATGTCAGACGCTCCCCGGCATCTGCCCAAGGAACCTCCAAACTCAGTGTTTTCCCATCCACGCGATACCTCGGAATGCGGGCAGTGATGTATGTCTGGCACTGCCACAGGTCCAAATGCCGCCAGGTGCGTTCTGGACGAAAATCGTATATCGGGAACTTCTTTCCTGCTACTGTCACCTCCGGCTTCGAAAAGCGGACGTGGACATATATACTCCCATTGGCCTCGTTCTTCTCGAACGACTCTACCTGCCAGTCGCTGTCTTCTGGCAACAGCAGGGAGGCCAATATGTCTTGTATGTTTGCTGCCATGCTGCAAAGGTACGAAGATTCTCTCACGTGGAAGCATATTCATATGTTAATAGCTTTAACTTTTCAAAATGTTAACTCACACTAAATCCTGTAGAACCAGAACATGAAATACATGTCAGTTACGCTCGACGTGTTGAACCCCGACAGGTCGAGGCTCGTCAAGGATCCGCACCCGTAGAACATGCCAGCCATGTCGGTGACGTTCTCAGTGTGCAGGTAACTGAGGTTTTCAATCGTTGCCAGTTGTGTTAGATTAGCAAACATGCCAAACGCGTTGGTCAGCCCATGGTAATCGTCGAACGAGGGATGAAAGATGACTTTGGTAATCAGTTCTGTGTCGCCGCCATTGCCCCATCCTGGTAGTTCTTCACTCCAGGGTATGTCATAGGCTCCTGTTTGTGACCCTTTTTGGTCGTCATAGTAGAACGTCAGTGTTTTGCCGTCGGTGTCGGTGCTGACCACGGCATAGGCTTCTCTCGCCTCTTGTGCCCACATTTCTGGTGCGAACACGAAGGCCATCATCATTGCGGCCAGTAGTAATCTGATTTGTTTCATAGCAATAAATATTTTTGTTTTGGTATGTTCAAAAAAGGGTATACGATGGCCGTGCAGCGATAAGGATGCAGCAGGGCATACATATTGGTGGCACAAAGTTACAACAAGTTTTTGTAACCGCATCGTTTTTTTCGCAAAATTTATCCCCTTTTAGAAAAAAAAGATGCTTTTTGATGGCATTTTGTTAGAAATAGACAAAAATCTTAAGTGAAGAGTCTCTTTAAATGAAGAATGACCCGTGAATGACCCGTGAATAATATATGGCGCAGCATTCATGATTATTCGTGAGTCATTTATGCGCATGAAGCACGAATGTGCATGAATAATATTATGCGCGCAGCATTCATGCACATTTCCTGACTTTGGCGATACGTCACCAAAACAGTTGTTCGTTTCTCAAATCTGTTGTAACTCCCGTACCCCCCTACGGGAGCACACTCAAATACGGCATTTTTCTGCGTCACCCAAATCACCTCCCTCAAAAGCCCAAAACTCACTGTTTATTGGGGTTTTGGAAGATGAGTGTTTTGCGAAATGTTAAAACCGCCGAAGTCAGGAAATAGACAAAAATCTTAAGTGAAGAGTCTCTTTAAGTGAAGAGTCTCTTTAAATGAAGAATGACCCGTGAATGACCCGTGAATAATATATGGCGCAGCATTCATGATTATTCGTGAGTCATTTATGCGCAGACGGTTGAAAAGACGGTAGTGTTTTTTTGTAGATTCCAGACGCTGAAAGCGTCCTTTTCACCTGATTGCGGATAATCATTTAAAATATATTAAAACGGATGCCTCCCAAAAACCGCTAAAGGCCCTCATATTTCGAAAATTCTCCACGAGAAAACTTTTGGCCGAAAATACGCGAGTTTTGAGAAGGTTCGCCAAACGGCTGGCTTTCAGTCGATTGACCTCGAAATACCACAAAATCCCCTTCGATGGCTGGAAAAAGTCAACGCCGAAAAAAAATTTGGCGTTGCCGTTTTCTGATAGGGCGTGCTTGTGGAAACGAAAATCGTTCCAAAAATCGGCAAATATATTGCACAAAACCACCTCGGCTGTGCAAAAATCGCCTTAAAAGTCCTTTTTCCCCCACCCCAAAATGCTGCACAAACGGCCGAAAGTGTGCATTCTCCGTTCCAGAATGAAAATTTTATTTGTAAGAATTCTGGAATTTCCATTTCACATCCCTTCACAATTTATCTCCTGTCTTAAGCAGAAATTAACCATTCAAACCATAGCCGAAACTAAGACCTCATAGAAAAAAGCGACCCACATACAATAGCCCTTCCGGGGTTTCTACTTGAACGCGAAAGCCCCAGAGGGGCTGTTGTATGTGTGTTGCTTTTACAGGGGCGCTGCCCCTGCCTGTATTCTGTCGCCCCTCCGGGGCTTTCTGCTGCGACTCCGTAGAGCATACAAATTGCATTCAGAGTTATTTTGTCTCCGCTCGACCTTAGGTCGCTTGTAAGGCAAGAATTTATTATTTATTCAACTTTCGCAAGTTCCGCAAAGACGGCCTGAAAGGCCAATAAACTCTCAGCCCAGGGCATCGCCCTGGGTTGATGTGGCGCGCAGCGTACGCCCTGTAAGGGCAAAAGCATAATGGACGAGATAGGGCTTTTGCCCTTTCAGGGCGAATTTTCCCACATCCTTGCACCCAGGGCGATGCCCTGGGC
>CADASP010000033.1 GCA_902790625.1 uncultured Prevotellaceae bacterium
GTGCAACCCGCTCATGTTGTGGGTCGGAGTCTCAGCGGGGGCGCGATGCGGGCCGTCAGGCCGCGCCCCCAGCAGAGACTCGGAGCCACAACATGAGTCGCAATAAATTTGTGGAGTATGGCAATACGGAATCTCTTTAAAGAATATTAAAACGGATGTCTCCCAAAAACTGCTAAAGGCCCTCATATTTCGAAAATTTTCCACGAGAAAACTTTTGGCCGAAAATACGCGAGTTTTGAGAGGGTTTGCCAAACGGCTGGCTTTCAGATGATTAGTCTCGAAATAGCGTAAAAACCCCTTCGATGGCTCGAAAAAGTCAACGCCGAAAAAAAAATGGCGTTGACTTTTTCTGATAGGGCGTGCTTGCAGAAACGGAAATCGGCCCAAAAATCGGCAAATATATTGCACAAAACCGCCCTGGCTGTGCAAAATTAGCCTTGAAAATTTTTTTTGTAAAAAAACAAGATTTTTCATTTCACATCCCTTCACAATTTTTCTCCTGTCTTAAGCAGAAATTAACCATTCAAAACATAGCCGAAACAAAGACCGACCGAGCGTGGCCGCTGGCACGGATTAAGCTTCGCGTCGTTCAAAAACCCGATTTGATTGATAATCAAATCTTCAAAAACAAGAAAAGACAAAATGAAGGGGCAATAAACCCATAGCCCAGGGCAGCGCCCTGGATGGGACGATGATGGCAACCTTGATCTGTCACGTGCGAAACTTGAATAACATTTATATAAGTAAGGAGTGAAAGGGAGTGAAGAGGGAGTGAAAGGGAGTGAAAGGGAGTGAGAGGGAGTGAGAGGGAGTGAAAAAGGAGTGAAAGGGACAATAGACTTGGCTTAGAAATTTATCCTTTTCACTCCCGCCTACAATAGTTGGCTCACTCCCTTTTCACTTTAGGCATAAATGACAGCACCTGCACCCATTGGAGAACAATGGGTGCAGGTGTTGTTCTTGTAAGAAAAGGTTTCCTATTACGATAATGGTGCTACGGCATATCGTAAAAGCATCAGTTGGCAACAGCCCTATGGTGTCAAGCAGATAAAACTACGTAGGAAAAGATGGAAATGCAACGCCCAAAGATTGAAAAAGCCATGGAAAAAGTTTATTTCACGACGTGGAACGATAAATCCACGTCGTGGAATGATAAAACCACGACGTGGAACGAGAATTTCACGACGAGAAATATACTTTTTAATTCCCCACTCGAAAATATCGCACCACGATTACAGTGCTTCGAGCATTCGCTTCAGCACCACTGAGCAGCTGATTTCGCGGTTCGCAGCCTCGGGGATGACGAGGCTGTTGGGGCTTTCGATGACGTCGTCGGTGACGATGAGGTTGCGGCGCACGGGCAGGCAGTGCATGAACTTGCCGTTGTTGGTCCACGACATGTGCTCGGTGTCCACCGTCCACGAGCGGTCTTGGCAGGTGATCTTGCCATAGTCGGCGGGATTGGTCACGCCGGGGTTACTCCAGTTTTTGGCATAGATGAAGTCGGCTCCTTCGAAAGCCTTTCGCTGGTCGTACTCTACGCGGGCACCCTTCACGAACTGCGGGTCCAGCTCGTAGCCTTCGGGATGCGTGATGACCAGTTCAACGTCGGGGTCGGCCAGCATCCACTGCGCAAAGCTGTTGGGCACGGC
This sequence comes from uncultured Prevotellaceae bacterium, assembly GCA_902790625.1. Classification (GTDB taxonomy): domain Bacteria; phylum Bacteroidota; class Bacteroidia; order Bacteroidales; family Bacteroidaceae; genus Prevotella. The sequence continues at coordinate 1,653 of CADASP010000033.1, forward strand.
CTGTGGCAGCGCACGGCAGTGGGGTGCCCAGGTGAGGACGACACGAAGCCCCCCTCTTTCCCCCCGAAGGGGGGATGAAGCATTCATGCGACTGCCCGTGGGACAGAGGGGGGCTTCCTTAATGGTAATCAAATCTGCGAATGCCTGCAAGGGATGCACGGTGGCGGTCTCCATGGCAAAGACGGGACGGCCGCTGTATTTGATGAACTGGTGGAGCACCGTCTCGGCATAGTCGTAGTCGCGGTCGGTGAGTCCGGCAAAGCTGCGCACGCCGATGATGTCGCAGTAGCAGCCCATCACGGGGATGGCCTCGAGCAGGTGCTCGCTCTTGTCGCCGTCCATGATGACACCGCGCTCCGTCTCCAGCTTCCATGCTCCTGCATTCACGTCGAGCACAATGACATTCATGCCCAGGTTCATGGCTGCCTTCTGCGTAGAGAGGCGTGTGCGCAGCGAGTTGTTGAAGAAGATCATCAGGAGCGTCTTGTTGCGCCCCAGATGCTGATACTTGAAACGGTCGTTCTTAATCTCGAAAGCTTCGGCCATCGCCTTGTCCAGCGGGCCAATGTCTTGTACGTTGATGAATGTGCGCATATACTAATGTATTGTTCGGTTTTGTGGTGCAAAGGTAGCACAATTTGTCGACGTGGCCAAGAAAAATGTAAAAATATAAACAGGACACAAAGAAAAGCAAGGGAAAATTTGGCAGGAATCTTTTTTTTCCCTACCTTTGTGACCAATTGGCATTTGCACGCAAATGCCAGCGTCATTTTGTATCATCATTTATAGCAACAAACGGGATATGAGAAAACGACAAGCAAGACAGTGCCAGCACCTGCTGCTGGCCTTGGCCAGCGCCATTGGCGCATTATTGCTGCCGGGCCGTGCAATGGCCGATGCATACGTGGAGCGCACCTACAACTACATGGTGACGCTCAACGGCGCTAACACCATCCGCATCAAGGTTCCCGTCTACGACGAAGACGGCGCCGACCATTGGGTGAGCAACGGCAACCTGAAGCTGCAGGTGGCCGACGACAAAGGTAACTTCGGCGCTGAGCAGACCGCCTTCTGGTGGAGGGAGGACGAGTCGAGCGACGGTCACGACAACGACCACTCCGACCTGTGGTGCAAGTTCTCCACCAGCGTCGGCGGCAGCTTCGACGTGACGCAGGGCAACTCCGCCAGCCACTTCACGCTGACGAAGGGCGACGGCACACTGCGACGCCTGGTCTATGAAAACAACGACAGGACCTACGACGTCACTGTCGTCTGGCGCTTGCCCTACGACTTTTTGGGCAAGACGCTAAAATTCTCGTGGGACGTAAAGCTCGACTACACCAACGGCCTGGCCTGGGACACGCAGTACGACGTGAAGGGGCTCTCTGCCACGACCATCGCCATGCCCAAGGCCGCCGACGTGGTGTACCCGCAGACGACGATGGCCACTATCTCCTACAGCGAGCAGGGCAAGCTGGAGATACCCTGGTTCATCGGCTCGGACAAGGTGACAGCGGCCCGCTACGAGTACACCGATGCCAATGGCAACATCGTGAGCGAGAACAGGCCAGCCAACGAGAACAACGGCACCATCTACCTCAATGCCACCGAGCCGCACAACAACTTCCACATCATTGTGAGCTACAGGGACAACAACGACTACCTCATTGAGAACATCTCATCGGCCACGCAAAACCTAAAGATGATCCACGCTCCCGTGTGCCTCACCGCCACACCCTTAGGGGGGCACAAGGCGCCGGTGCAGCTGTCGTGGAACATCCAGTATCCAGGCACTGATGATATGCTGGAGACCGACTTCTTCGAGATACAACGCTCGCTGACGGGCGAGGAGGCCGACTTCGTGACCATCGGCACGGAGCCATTCGTGCTCGACGCGAAGAAACTCAGTTTCACCTATATCGACAGCCTCTTCGTCAACGACGTGGCCGAGGGGCAGCTCAAGGGTGGCGGCACCCTCGACCATCTGACCTATCGTGTGCGTCGCATGTGCACGCAGACGTGGGGATGGGAGGGTAACTCCACTGTTGCCACGGCCTCGTGCGTTGTCGACGACATACACCTGCTGCGCATCACCGATTTCAAGGCCCTATGGGACGACGAGCGGGCCTACACCGTGCGCGTGAGCTGGGAGTATGGCGACGAGCACAACGCCGTGTGGGACAACCGCGCACTGATGAAGCTGCGCGTGGCAATGGTCAACCGCGACGGACTGCCCGTAGACACACTGACCTACACGCTCACCGATGATGAGCGTGAGCAGCGCTACAAGATTGTCAGCCTCAAGAGACCGTGCGTCAACTATAAAATAAAATTGTATATAGAACGCGGCAGCTCCCCCCTGCACCTCTACGAGGAGCTCGGCCTCTACTATTTCCCCATCCGCAACGAGGACGACTGGGACACCTTCTGCCAGAAGGTATCCAATGCCAAGGGAGAATACGACGTGAACGCGCGTCTCTATGACGACATCAGCAGTGGCAACAGCTGTGGCGACGCCGAATCACCCTTCCGGGGGCATTTCGATGGCAACGGACACACGTTCACTGCCAGCATCAGCGGCGCCGGAACACAGGCTATGTTCCGATATGCCAAGGACTACACCATCACAAGTCTGCATGTGGCGGGCACCGTCGCCGGCGGTCTGCACACAGCAGGACTGGTGGGCTACAGCGACGGCAGCAGCGGCCAGCACAACACCATTGCCAACTGTCGCGTCTCCGCCACCGTGAGCTGCAGCGACGACCATGTTGGCGGCATCGTGGGCCACGGACAGACGGCCGACCATGTCATCACCAACTGCCTCTTCGACGGCAGCATCACAGGCAGCAACATATCCTACGCTGGAGCTTTCATGGGATGGGCCGAAGACGGCACCACCAACATGGTGGCCTCCTGTCTTGAAAAGGGAACCTACACGAATGTGCAACACGCCGGAGCCAATTACAAATACATCGGCAACCTCAATGCCAGCGTCTTTGGGGGCGTGAACAACTGGACCTACGGCAACTGGGGCGAGTTGAACCAGGTGGGCGAAAAGACCGCAGAAGAACTCATCGCCGCACTGGGAGCCGACGAATGGCAGACAGACAAGAACGGCCTCGTCGTTCCGCATATGGTGAAGAACCTAGACCCGATACGCTATGACTGGATTGCAGACTACTATGAACAGGCCACGGGCGCCTCGGCCGTCAAAAAGGTCACTGTGGGAAGCATCAGCGACTGGGACCGGTTAGCCGATGCCGTGGCCAATGGCGAGACCAGTCTGGACGTCACGCTCACCAACGATATAGAACTGAGAGACGCCAAGCAGCTTGGAACCCTGACGAAGCCGTTCACCGGATTCTTCAACGGCGGCGGACACACCATTACCACCCACTCCATCACACCCTTCTTCCATGCCCAGAACGCCGTCATCGCCAACCTCACGGTGACGGGCGAGATGCAGTCGGGCGACAGCCCCGCCGGAATAGTGCGCTATGGCCGCAACATCGCCATCGCCGCATGCCTGGTGAGCGTCGACTTCTACCACTGCCACACCGTGTCGTGCTCGTTCGTCAGCTCCGCATCCGATGTCGTCATCTATAGGTGTGTCGATGCCTGCCGCCTCAACCTCTCGGGCCGCTATGCCTACGGCGGATTCATCGGCACCAGGGTCTCCAGCAGCGACGAAATCCCCAACCATAACACGAAGTCCATCGTGGCCGATTGCATCTCTGCTCCTTCGCCCACCAGCTATTTCGGCAACTACCTCGACCGTGGAAGCAATTTCTTCTGGGGCGACGATGTCACCCTGAAACGATGCTACTATATCGGCAGCGGCATGAACTTCACAGGAGAGTTCCAGGGCATCAAGCTCTGCAATGCCGACAACACGGAGAGAATCGCCAAATTCGTGGAACTGAATGACAAATGGCTTGCCAAGCAGGACGAGTGGCCGCTCATGACACCCATGGCAAGCAGCGACTACCTCCCTTCGAATTTCCACCACGAGAGCATCGGCAAGATCGACAAGACGCTGAAGACCGAGCCACGCCAGAGCAGCGTGCTGCTGACGTGGCACACCGACGGCAACCCCATTGACTTCTTCACGGTGCTGCGCCGCGCGAAGGGCAGCAACGATGCATGGGACACCGTGGAGAGTGCCATCGACCAGATGAGCTACGAGGACACCACCGTCTCGCCCCTTGAGGACTATGAATACAAGGTGCGCGCCACCAACGACTGCGAGGGGCAGACCTATACCGAGACCGAAGTGAAGGAGGGTGCTTGTAAGCACAGCGGACTCGCCGAGGGCTACGTGCGCTTCAGCGACGGCACGGGCGTGCCTGGCATCGAGATGGAAATCACGTCAGGAAGCACCAAGGTGACGAAGACCACCGACGATAGCGGATATTTCATGGCCGACGAGCTGCCCTACAACGGACAGCAGAGCATCACCTACACTGTCACGCCCGTCAGCACCGGCGGCATACAGCTTGAGGTGGAGAGCTATGCCGTGACCTTCAACAACCACTCTAACCACGAGGTGGTACACCAGTTCACCATCACCAACGGACTGCAGTTCAATGCCTACGTGATGTACGACGGCACGAGCATCCCCGTGAAGGGCGCCCATTTCCGCGTGAACGGCAGTCTCCTGCACAATGCCAAGGGCAGCCATGTGGAGACCGACTTCGATGGACATGCGCAGTTCTACGTGTTGAACAACACGCTCAACAAGATTCAGGTCGAGATGAACCAGCACACCTTCACTGGCGGCGGATGGTACAAGAGCGCCGACGGTGTGGTGCTCACCGACAAGGTGGGCCAGGCCTATTTCTACGACTCCACATTGGTGAAGCTCACAGGCCGCGTCGTAGGCGGCAAGGACCAAGGCATCCTGCCGCTCGACAACAACTTGAGCCACAACAACCTGGGCGATGACCTGACGATGGTGCTCTCCCTGGAGGGCGACAACACGTCGTGGCTGGTCTACGACAACTTGAACCCCGCTCTCGCGAAGCGCAACGTCGTCTTCCAGCATCCCGCCGGCGGGGGCCACAAAACCACGGTCGAGGTGCAGCGCAAGCGCATGGTGGTGAAACCCGACAGCATCACCGGTGAGTACATGCTCAAGCTACCACCCGTGCGCTGGAAGGTGCAGCAGGTGTACTGCAAGGGCTACCCCACATTGTTCCAGGACGGCCAGGTGAGCGAGGTCATCGACCTCACCAACTGCCTCACGCCTGTGGACTCCACCTACAACGGAACGTTCACCGACACCGAGGGCAAGAGCGTCTACCAGCCAAAAGAATCCTACAACTACCGCTACAGCCGCATCTACCACGCACCAGTGGAAATCACCTACCGACAAGTGGGCTACGACACCTTCAGCTATTTTGGCGACAAGACATACATAGCGCAGACCGTGGGCGACGACGACAGCGTGGAGGTGCCACTGGCCTACCAGAGTGCCGACAGCGTGGCCTACACCTTCGGCTATCCCGTGTTCAGCCTGGAGCGAGGCTATCCCATACAGCTCGCCGTGGTGGAACGCTACCCATGGAACGGCGTGAAGGGCAGTCCAAAGGAAGACGTGGTGAGGATAGGCGGTGGCAAGGTCACCATCCACAACGGCATGAAAAACGGTCTGCACCAGGAAACCGTCAAACTCGACAGCGTGGGCGAGGGGCGCTTCATCCTCAAAGCCGAGCAGACCACCCGTCTGCTGACGCACGACGATGCCCTGCGCACCGTGACGATGACACTGGAGCAGGACGGCACCACCTACGAGGCCAAGCCACTGAAGGGATACATCCTGAACATGTTTGCCACCAGTGGAGCCAAGGACGTACTCGTCAGCGGACAGCCACTCCTCATCGACATCCTGCGCGACCCGCCTGGCGGAGGCAGCACCGCCACGCTGTCGAAGGGGTCGAAGCTGAAATACACCTACACCCTCGACATGAAGCTGCATGCCGGACTGAAGCTGAATATCGTCACCGGCACTAAGCTGGAGAATTTCCAGGGAGCCGTGGCGGCAGGCTCAGTGGCCGGCATCATCAACGGCAGCGACAACGAGGAGCTAATCGACTTCGAGTATGCCTTCGACATGGAGGGCAAGCGAGCCTTCACCTACACCATGAACGTGAATGAGGATATCACCACCTCAAGCGACAAGAGCATGGTGGGCGCCGACGCCGACCTCTATATAGGCATGGTGCAGAACATGATTGTCACACCAGTATCTACCATCCGCGCCATCCCCGACAGCATGTACCAGCAGATGCTGGGCAAGCTGGGCGGCGGACAGACGGCCAGCATAGAAACCGACTACGGCATGTTGGTGGAGATTGCCGAGGGAACAGCCCAAGGCAAAAAATACCATCTGGTGCGCGACGAGTCGATAGGCTACGGACCGCAGGTGACATCGCAGTTCGTGCACTCGCAGAAACACATCCTCACACAACTCATCCCTGAGAAGGTGAAGGAGCTGCGCGCACTGATGTTCACCGGTACGGCGGCAGAGGCACAGAAGCTGGCCAATGCCACGGGCAAGCCCGTCTACCGCTCGCTTGTGGATGCCAACAGCGAACGCTTCGGACTGATGAACACCAAGAACGACAAGATATTCTACTACACCAGCACGATGGACGAGGAGCCGGACATGAACTACGTCATACACCTGCCTACTGGCACCACCACCCGGCCTACCGACGAGGTGGCCGAGAAATGCCAGATCATCTACGCATGGGTGCAGATGGTGGCGCAGAACGAGCACGAGAAGCTGGCCGCTACCGAGTATGTGACCAACTACGATGTCGATGGCGGCTCGAAAGTGACCTATAGCGAGCAGTTCGAGAGCGACTACACCATCTCGAACTACTACCACCTGCCAGGCGTCATCAGCGCACACTACTTCGACGAAGGTGGGGCCGACATGGGGATTGCCGTCAGCTCGATTGTCGGCATCAAAATCGTGTCATACATACTCAAATACATCTATAAGAACTATGTGAACTCAACGGCCAGCACCAATGGCGCTGGCAGAAACGGAGGCAGCAAGAACGGATTCGAATCCACCACCTACTTCTATGGCAGCACCTTCAAGTTCAGCCTGCTGCCCGTGCTCGACTACAGCGTGAAGGACGTGTCGGGCGAGGCGAAGACCTATAGCCGCAAGGAGAGCTTCACCATCGCCATGGACAAGAAGAGCCACCTGGACTTCGACCTCTACCGCGTGCAGACCGACACCACCAGCATGAATTCAACGGGCGTGCTCGACGTGTTCACCAACCGCTACTTCTATGACGGCGTGGACTATGTGGAGGACCATCTGCGCCGCGACAACGACATGAAAAACGTGCGCTACGCCAGGGGATTCGTCTACCGCACACGCGGAGGTGCCACCTGCAACCCATGGGAGAATGAGCGCCGCACACACTTCTACGAAGAGGGACGCATACTCGACGAGCGGACGAAGAAGATTCAGAACCCGAAAATCTCGCTCGACCGACAGAGCGTCAGCGGCATCGCCATCGGCGACCCAGCACGCTTCAAAGTCTACCTCACCAATGATAGCGAGATGCCCGAGGCGGCCACAGGAGGACTCCGACAGTTCAACCTCTACCTCGACGAGAACAGCAACCCCCACGGTGCAAAGATTTATGTTGACGGCACACCGCTCAACAGCGCCGGAATCGTCGTGATGCTCGACCCTGGAGAGGTGGTACAGAAAACCATCGAGGTGTATGCCGGCGACGAGTTCGACTATGAGGGGCTGCAGCTGGGCTTGTGCTCACCCACCGACTGGGAGCGCTCGTATGATAATGTGAAGTTCGACGTGCACTACCTGCGCATGGCCGGGCCGGTGAACATCGCGTCGCCAGGCGACAAGTGGGTGATGAACACCTACGCGCAGTGGAACGCCGACCGAGGATGGTTCATGCCCATCACCATCGACGGCTTTGACAAGCACCAGAAGAACTTCGACCACATAGAGTTCCAGTACAAGGAGTCGCTGCGCGGCGAGGACAGCTGGACAAACCTCTGCTCCTACTATGCCGACTCCACCCTGATGGCTCAGGCCAACGGTGTGTGCGCCATGATTCCGGAGAACGGGAACATCGTGACCGAGTTCTACGGCGAAGGAACGGTCATGGAGAAGGCCTACGACCTGCGCGCCGTGCTCTACTGCCGCGACGGCAACTCCTTCCTCACCACGCCCTCGCGCATCGTCAGCGGCGTGAAGGACACCCGCCGACCGCAGCTCTTCGGACTGCCCGAACCCAAGGACGGCATACTCACCGCCGCCACAAACATCGTGTTCAACTTCTCAGAGGACATAGAATACAACTACCTCAACGCCATCACCAACTTCGAGGTGAAAGGCGAGGTGAACAACGACAACGTATCCGAGAAGGTCAGCCTCCTCTTCACTGGCGAGGCCAGCGTGGAAAGCGAGGCACAGCGCAACTTCAGCGGAAAGGACGTGACCATCGACCTCATGGTGCGCCCCGCCGAGACAGGGCGCGACATGCCGCTCTTCGCACACGGCACCAACGGACAGCGGCTGCAGCTGTGGCTGACGAAGGATTTTCGACTGAGGGCCGTGGTAGACGAAGAGACGTTTGAGTCGGACACCGCCATCGTCAGGGGAGCCTTCACACAGGTGGCACTGGTCATCGGCCAGGACAGCACCATCACGTTCTACAACGGCGGCAAGGCCATCGGCCACGACAAGCTCAGCGAGCCATACCACGGCACAGGGCCGCTCATCTACGGACGAACCAACGAGACCGACCGGTCGAAGAGCCACTACTACGAGGGACGCATGATGGAAGCACGACTGTGGTACCGGGCACTCACCGGCTCACAGGTGGGCACCACCTACGGCAGCCGACGGCTGACGGGCTACGAGATGGGGCTTGTGGACTATTACCCCATGAACGAGGGCAGCGGCGACTACATTATCGACCACACACAGGGTGCCAACGCCAAGCTGATAGGCGCCTCGTGGGCCATGCCGCGAGGAATGTCACTGCACATCGACTGGGACGACCGCGGACTGGCTCTCGACGATAACGCCCTCAACCGCACAGCGGAGCAGGACTACACGCTGATGTTTTGGTTCAAAACCGACGCCACAGGGCGCGGCGTGCTCCTGGCCAACGGTGCCGGCAGCCGCACCGAGGTGGGAGCAAAGGACCTCTTCAACATCGCCTTCGAGGCCGAGAAGCTGAGATACCGCACACACGGCATGGTCATCGATGTGCCTGGCGACTGGAGCGACAACCAGTGGCACCACTACGCCATGACCGTGAACCGCTCGCGGGGGGTGGCCAACATCTATGTGGACCAGGCGCTGCGAGCCACGTTCGACGCCGACTCGCTGGGAGCCATCAGCGGCGGACACCTGCTCATAGGGGCAGCACGCACCGACGAGCTGAACGACGAAGGCAAGGTGGTGACCATCGACACACGCAACTGGCTGCGCGGCAACATCGACGAGCTGTGCCTCTTCGAACAGGCGCTGCCACCAACGCTCATACAGGGCTATGCCACACGTAGCCCTAAGGGCGACGAGGCGGGACTGCTTACCTACCTTGCCTTCGACCGCGAGGAACGGCAGAAGGACAACGACATCGTGCTGGTGCCCTACCCCTACAGCAGAAAGGTGCACAAGGACGACAAGGGGGAGGCAGAATACGAGCTCGACCCGCTGACACAGCAACCCACCACGACGCCAGTGCGCGACTACCCCTTCGTGGATGCACCCGACGTGATCCTGGCACACATCGACGACGCCACGGCGGCTCCCGTGGTGCCCTACGAGGAGCTGCACAACCTGAGCTTCAGCTTCGTGGGCGAGGGACACAGGGTGCTGGTGGACATCAACGAGCCCAGCGCGAGCATCAACCGCCGCAACATCTACGTCACCGTGAGCAACGTGGAGGACAAAAACGGCAACAGCATGGCATCGCCGGCAACGGCATGCTACTACGTGACGAACAGCGCCCTGCAGTGGCTGACCAACAGGCAGACGGCAACAGTGGGCTACGGACAGGCAGAGGGTCTCGAACTCACCATCGTGAACAACAGCGCCGCCAGCCACACCTACACCATCGAGAACTGTCCACGATGGCTCACACTCGACAGCTACAGCGACATCGTCACACCCAAATTCATGACGACGATACGCGCCACCGTCAGCAAAGACCTCAACGTGGGAACCTACGACGAGATCATCTATCTCACCGACGAGGACGGCATCTCGGAACCCTTCTATCTCAACCTCACCGTGGAGGCCCCGCAGCCCGACTGGGCATGGAGCGTGCCGGGCAACCTGCTGGAGCACTCGATGAACATCGTGGCAAAGGTGTATCTCAACGACGAGATAGACATCGACGCACGCGACATCATCGGGGTCTTCGACAGCGACAACGTGTGCCACGGCTTCGCACACATCGACTACTCGGCACTCACGGGCGAGAGCAGCCTCTACCTCACCGTATACAACAACAAAGCCGACGGGCGCGAACTGCGATTCAAGCTGTGGCAATATGCCACAGGGCGAGAGCTGATGCTCACCGCCAACGGTGAGAAGACCATTGCCTTCAGCTCGGGCACCATCATGGGCGTCGACAGGCCAGTGCGACTGGAGGGCGGCAACCTCTTCGTGCAGACATTCTGCCTGAAGGAGGGCTGGAACTGGGTGTCGTTCAACGTGCAGAGCGACAAGCTGGCATACCTGAACGACCTGCTCGACGGACTGCCATGGCAGGACGGCGACATACTGACCGACATGAACAGCAGCGCAACGCTCCTCTACAACAACGGGCACTGGATAGCATCGGGGCAGGTGCGCAGCATGCGCCTCTCGCCACGAAAGGCATACGCCATCAAGGTGCAGCAGGATACAGAGTTCCCCATAGGAGGCACCATCATCAGTGCCGACGACGCACGCACCATCGAGGTGAAGCAGGGATGGAACGGCATTGGCTATACACCCATCATCAACCTGAGCGTGGAGACCGCCCTGAGCGACTACTACGACAAAGCGCTGCCCGGCGATGTCATCAAGAGCCACGACGAGTTCGCATACTTCACCGTAGCAGGAGGCACAGGGCGCTGGCGCGGCAATCTGCAATACATGAAGCCCGGCGAGGGATACATGCTCCTGCGCATGGACACCACCGACGTGGCCTTCCGCTACCCCTTCTACGAACCGGGAAACACCTTCGTAGACGAATGGGCATACGCCACCACCAGCAAGGCTCCCGCACGCAGCCGCGCTACCATGAGCCTCTCGGCCATCATCGAGGGCTTCGCCACCGAGGAGGGCGACCGGCTGGTGGCCTACGCCGACGGCGAGCGCTGCGGCGAAGCCATAACAGCGGGCGACGAAGCAGGTGAACCACTCTACCTCAGCATCGGCGGCGAGAAGCGGCAAGGCATCTGGTTCGCCATCGAGCGCAACGGCGACATCGTGGCCACCACAGCAGAGCTGATGACCTTCGAAGCCGATGCCGTCGTAGGCAGCCCCGACACGCCCACGGCCATCAGCTTCGCCAGCGCCGACAATGCCATCGGAAAGTGGTACACCACGGGCGGCGTGCAACTGCAAAAGCGGCCCGCACAGAAGGGAGTATACATCTACAATGGCAAGAAAATCGTAGTGAAATGACATGACTGCCCACAAATGTACCATCAAAGAGTTAGGCTATGTTAGTCCGAATGACGGGTTATTACGCATAATTGTTGTAATGATTATCCGCATCTATCTGAAAGACGGCCTGAAAGGCCAGCAAGCACATAGCACAGGGCATCGCCCTGGGTACCTGCAGATGCCGACATTCGCCCTGAAAGGGCAAAAGCTTATCACTCTCGTAGGGCTTTTGCCCTTTCAGGGCGTTGCTGCCGCACATCGGCTTACCCAGGGCGTTGCCCTGGGCTATGGGCTTATTGCCCCTTCGGGGCGCGCTCAGCTAAGCTTGCAAAACTCAAATAACTGAGTGGGCTCAATAACCCTAAATTCAAAAATAAAAATTCTAAGTTCAAAAAGAATATGAAGACAAAGCATTTGTTTCTATGCCTTTTGGCATTAGTGGCATGCGCTTGCAGCAGTAGCGATGAAACCGACCAAGACAGCGGCAAGGGCGGTGGTTACTCCTGGGCCAGCGTTGACACCATCCCCCAGTGGCAGATGGACTGGAGCTACAACCAGGAGCGCCCCAACTGGCAGGAGCCCAACACGTCGAACTACGAGAACTGGACGGTGATGCTGGTGCAAATCGAGGAGGAGCTGCAGCCCTACGCCACGCCCGACGACCTCATGGCCCTGTTCGTGGGCACAGAGCTGCGCGGCCTCGCCAGTCCAGCCTTCGACGTGAGCGAAGGAGACACACAGTCCACATTCTTTCTGCTGAAGACCTACGGCAACGAGGCTGACAACGAATGGATGGACGTCACGCTCATGTACTACAACAGCCGCCTGAACCACATCTTCGCACGCATGGCATCAGCGAGGTTCGCAAAAGAACAGGTGTTTGGCATCGACGAAGACTTCATCCCCGACTTCACCTACGGCTCGACGAAATATCCCGTAGTGATGAGTCTCGCACTGGATGCCACGGCCATCGCCGATGCCAACATCGTGCCCACCGCGGGCGACAAGGTGGCCGCCTTCGTGGGCGACGAGTGCCGAGGGGCGGCATCAAGCAGCGGACGCATCACCATCTACGGGCGACAAGAGGGCGAGACGGTGACGCTGAAATACTACGAGGCCACCAAGCACCGCGTGCTCACCATTGACAATGCCACGAAAACACAACAACAGCAAATCACAAGCATCATCATACAATGACCATGAAAACAACGACAATCCTCCTGATGGCAGCAGCACTGGCGATGGCTGCCGCCTGCTCCAACGACGACGAGACGACAGAGCAGGTGCCGACGCAAACGCAGCGCCCCCTGACCATCAACGTAGCAGAAAACCCATTCGTCAACCCAGACGGAAGCCGCAGCACAAGGGGCGAAATCTTGACCACCTCATCGACATCATTCAATGCCTTCACCATGCACTATGTCTATGGCTCAAGCTCCAGCGACCCTATTACGGTCAGTAAAAGTAACGGGAAATGGAGTAGCACAGAGCCGTGGCCCGACACTGATGACAAGGTGAAATGGTACGCCCATACTGGCGGCACCTTCAACTTGACCGATGGCCCCTACCTCCATTTCGCTGTAGAAAAAACGGTGGCCTACCAGAAAGACCTGCTGGTGGCCACTACCGCCGACACCTGGGCCCACTATAGCGGCAAGCTTTCGTTTACTTTCGACCATGCCTGCGCCGCCCTGCGCTTCCACATGAAGAAGGCCAAGAACCTGAGCGACTACACCCTGACGGTGAGCGAGGTGAAGCTCTGCCACGTGGTGAAAGCGGGCGACTACTACTACAGCACAACGTCGTGGATACTGGGCACGGAGATGGCAGACTACCCCCTCTTCAGCGGCAGCAAGACGCTGGGCTACACCGACTACGAGGCCATGGACACCAACGAGTCAACAGCCTACCTTTTCCTCATACCCCAGACGCTCACGGCCTGGAACGGCAGCGGCTCGCCCACCAGTACCTACCTTGAGCTGGACTGCACCATCAAATCTGGTGACACCCAAGTACACAGCGGCAAGGCATACATCCCCTTCGGGGCCACACTCGAAAAAGGCACCCAGTACGACGTGAGACTCAATATCGGCAAGAACTCACTCTACGATTGCGACGGAACCAAAATCATCAACTGACACCATGAAAACAACATACCACCAGCCCACCACACTCACCATCACCCTCCACAGCCACACCCTGATGCTGCAAGTCTCCAACAAGGTGAACGAGTACAACCACACCACCATCAGCGCTGGCGACAGCGACGAGGAGTAGCCCGAATCGGTCATTGCCTACTTTTTGGGTTCAGGGGCGCACCTGCCCTTCGCCTTCTATAAGCCACTTGTAGGTGGTGATTTCTTCGAGTGCCATAGGTCCACGTGGCCCGAGCTTCTGGGTGCTGATGCCAATCTCGGCGCCGAGTCCAAACTGTGCACCATCGGTGAACGAGGTGGGTGCGTTCCAGTAGACGCAAGCGGCATCCACCTGTTGCTGGAATTGGCGGGCAGTATCCGCGTTGCGGGTGATGATGGCCTCGCTGTGGCCAGAGCCATAGCGGTCGATGTGTGCCAAGGCTTCGTCGAGGCTGCCCACAGTCTTCACCGCCATTTTGTAGTCCATGAACTCCGTGCCGTAGCTCTCGGCGGTGGCTTTTTCAAGATAGGGATAGCCATTGCCGGCAAGAACATGGTGAGCCTCGTCGTCGGCATAGATAAGTACATGCTTCTCGGCCAGTTTCTCGCATAGCGACGGGAGCGACCAGATGCGTTCGCGATGTATGAGCAGGCAGTCGAGCGCATTGCACACGCTGACACGGCGCGTTTTCGCATTGAAAATAATATTGCGCCCCATCTCCAGGTCGCCATCTACATCGAAGTAGGTGTTCACCACGCCGGCACCAGTCTCAATGACAGGCACCCGGGCATTGTCGCGCACGAAGTCGATGAGCTTCCTGCCCCCACGTGGGATGCACAGGTCGATATAACCCACTGCGCCGAGCATCTCAGCGGTAGCCTCGTGGGTGGCGGGCAGCAGTGCCACGGCATCCATGGGCACGCCATGCTGCTGCAGCACCTCGTGGATGAGTGCCACCTCCTCGCGGTTCGAGCAATCGGCATCGCGGCCACCCTTCAGCACACAGGCGTTGCCGCTCTTGAAACAAAGCGCGAAGACATCGAAGGTGACGTTGGGCCGGGCCTCATAGATGATGCCGATGACGCCAAAGGGCACGCTGACGCGCCGCAGCCGCAATCCGTTGGGCAGCGTGGTCTTCTTGGTGATGTGTCCTAAGGGTGTGGGCAGCGAAGCCACGTGGCGCATGTCGGCGGCGATGTCCTCCAAGCGTTGCTCGCTGAGCAGGAGCCGGTCGTAGAGTGGGTTTTCACGGTCCATCTTCGCCAAGTCCTTGGCGTTGGCCTCCAGGATTCTCGTCTTGTTGTTGATGATGGTGTCGGCAACAGCCAGTAGTATCTCACTGCGCTGTTGGTCGCTGAGCAGGGCCAGCGCGCGGCTGGCATCCTTCACTCGCTGGAAAGTGTCTATCATTTGCATGGTCTATATGAATTGCTTGCGTTGTTCATTGCATCACGCCGAAGAGGTTGTGCTGCTCGAAAAGCTCCTGCACGGCCTGTTCCACGGGTGTGCGCTTCACTATCTCGTCTTGCTGCCAGAAGCCGGCCTCGTAGCCCCGCATCTCTATGCTATAGTGCAGCTTGCTGCCGAATTCAAGGCTCTTCGTCCTGCCGCGCTTGGTGTTCGTGTTAGCCGATGCGTCGGTGCCGATATTGAACAGCAGCGAGCGCGTGGAGATGGTCTCGCCATTCGATTCGTGCGATTCGTCGATATACACCGATTGCACCTCGGTGAACCCGCGCTCTTCGGTCATGTCGACAACAAAGTTGAAACTGATTTTCGACAGGCTCTGTTTTATCCACCGCTTACCTTCCTCTGTTGTCATGGGTACCTCCGTCTTCATCAGGATATTCAGCCCCTCTCCCTCAAAGCGCAGGATGTTGAGGGTCTCCTCATCGACGTAGAGCGTGCCCCCTATCATGGCATAGTGCTTCAGCTTGGCGGGCAGGGGCTCGAAGGTGATGGCGATGAGACGGTGGCCGTCGTCGTCGGTGGTCGACTTGTAGCTGATGTTGTAGTATTTTTGGTAATTCTTGATGAGCGGCACCACGTCATCCTTCTTTTCAGGTACATTGTAGCTTGCCGCCATGGCAATCTGCGAGAAGGTGAAGAAGTTGCCGAAGTAGGTGTACTGATGGGTGCTGTCGCTGCGCAGTCCGGCATAGCGACCGTTCACCAGCTTCAGATTGTTGAGCCACACGGCACACCCCCCGCTGATGAACGCCTCGGCAAACTCGTAGCACTGTGCCCCGCAGAAAGCTGTCTGACGGTAGAAATACCGGCTCTGTTCGCGCCGGTGCTCACGCTGCATGCGCAACGTTGCCCTGCGCAGACGGTCGATGAGGGAACCAATGGGGAGCACCACAACCTCGTCGAGCAGCATCTCGCGGGGCTGCAGCTTGACGACGGCGGGCATCTGCCTGGCCTCCACGGTGACAGGCTTGTGGCCTACGTGGGTGATGAGCACCGAATCAGTAGGGCGACAATTCAGGGCGAAGGTGCCCATGGCGTTCGCGATGGTTACCCGCTGGCTCCCCACGCTGACGGTGGCGAAGGGCAGCCGCTGGCCCGTGGCGGCATCTACCACCGTGGCCTCGCACAACGTGGCTCCGGTCTGTGCCGTGGCAACCAGCAACGGCAGCCACATCATCAGCAGTATCAGCAGCCGTCTCATTATCTATTTAAGCATGACAAGGCACAAACACGGTGTGGGGCGTCGTTTCGGGCTGCTCCATGAGATGTACGAGGATGTCGTCGCGCTCGCCGTTGGCAATGATGACACGGATGCCCGCCTGCTGCACCTTCTGCGCCGTGGTGTATTTCGAGTGCATGCCGCCACGGCCAAAGGCACTCTTCTCCTCTTTAATATATTGCGAGAGGTCACGGCCCGGCTCTACTTGCGGAATGATGTGCGAAGTGGGTGCGTCGGGGTGGCCGTCGTAGATGCCGTCGATGTTGGAGAGGAGAATGAGCGTCGAGGCCCCCATCATCTGGGCGATGAGCCCGCTCAGCTCGTCATTGTCGGTGAACATCAGCTCGGTGACGCTCACGGTGTCGTTCTCGTTCACGATGGGCAGCACGCCGTTCTCGAGCATCACAGCCATACAGGCGCGCTGGTTGCGATACTGCTCGCCCGGCTCGAAGTTCTCCTTCATCGTGAGCACCTGTCCCACGTGGATGCCATATTCGCGAAAGAGGTCGTAGTAGAGGCCCACCAGCTTCACCTGGCCCACGGCACTGAAAAGCTGTCGCTGCTCCACGGAGTCGAGCGAGTGGTCGACGGTGAGCTCGCGTCTGCCACAGGCCACGGCACCGCTACTGACGAGTATCACCTCATAGCCATGACGGCGCAACCATGCCACCTGGTCGACAATGGCCGACACACGGGTGACGTCGAGCTTGCCGTCCTTGCGCGTCAAAACGTTGGAACCTACCTTGATAACAATCCTTTTATCCATAGCAGAATGGCATAAATCGCCACAAAGGTACAAAGAAACGGGCAAAAGGCAAAGGAAAAACCCGATTTTCTTTCAAACTGCCGAAAAAAGAGGCTTTTTTATAGCAGAACACTTCCTATGGGATGGCCGTCAGTTCAATCTCGCAGCGGTGCTCCTTGGTCTTCCTATCGTTGCCAATTCCGACAAGGAAGATGTAGCTTATGACTGATGTCATCGGCCTTGAACAGGCCAAGGCCGATGAAAAGCCAGCACCCTTCGTTGCAGAATTTTATTGCCCGCCTAAGCGCTCGAAATACCCGATGATGTCATCCCACGTCTTAAAGGTGTCGCTGCCCAGCTCGATGGGTGTGGCCATGGGGTCGGGGTCGTGGTCAGGCCAGCGCGCTCCGCATGGCCCCTGCACCAGATAGTCGCCATAGAGCAGGTGGCGCTGGTTGCTGATGATGGTATGGCCCCAGGCGGGCACGCCGATGTGCTCCTGTAGCTGCTCTTTTAGGTGACAGATGTTTTCTGCCGTCATGTCGAACGATACGAAGAGCACCTGATAGTGCTCGATGAGCATCCGCACGGCTTTCTGCATCGATGGCCGTGGCTGGCCGTCGCGCTGCCACAGGGTCTCGGTGCCGATGTAGACGATGGGACGCTCGCGGTGCTCCTGGCGGTCGTCGATCCAGCGGATGACGGGCACCACGGAGTGCATGAACGAGTGGTCGTTCATGCGATGCTCGCCATGGAAGTGTATGCCTTGCTGGTAAGGGAAGATGTCGAAGGTGTGCACCAATTCGTCGCGGTCGCCAAAGAGGCCGAACACGCGGTGCTGCTCGTCGGGGTCGCTGGCGTGGGCGAAGTTCAGCTCGGTGGCGGCACGGTATTCTTTCACCATGGCCTTGTCTACATAGAACTCCTGCACACCGTCCTGTCGGGGGTTCTGAAATTGCTGCTTGCCCGTCATTCCGTGCTCTGCCATGGTGTCGGCAATCTTGAAGGCGGGATTGATGCAGATGCGGTCGAAACCGTAGAGCTGCTCAGTGTACATGCCGCCCATCGACGTGCCCAGAATCAGGTCGGGACGTTCGTCGCGGCACAGGCGGTGCAGCAGCTCCAGCGCCTCCTGGGGGTGAACGGGCAGGTCGGGGGCCACCACGGTGGCATTGGGGAACACGGTGCGCAGACGCGTCACCGTGCCCGACTGGCCACTGCTGGCAAAGCCGTGCACATACATTATCTTCTTTCCTTTCAGCAGTTCGGGAAACTGCTTCACGTAGGGGTTTTCCATTTCCATGTCAGTATTTTTTATAGGTAGGCATCGACTTTGAAAATTTGGAGCGCGACTTTTTGAAATTTGGCGTTGACTTTTTCCAAAATGGCGTTGACTTTTTTCAAAAAGTCGCGCTCCATTTTTTCACGTCCATTGCTAAGGATGAAAATCAGTGCGTTAGCATGCTCAACAAATAGGCCACGATGGTGCTGGTGACGACGCAAATCAGGCCAGGCATCATGAACGAGTGGTTGAGCAGGTACTTGCCTATGACGGTGGTGCCCGAGCGGTCGAAGTTCACCGTGGCAATGTCGCTGGGGTAGTTGGGGATGAAGAAGTAGCCATAGACGCTTGGCAGCACGCCCAGCAACACCCATCCCTCGATGCCCAGCTGATAGGCCAAGGGCAGCATGGCCACCACCACGGCACCCTGCGAGTTGATGAGCACCGACACGAGGAAGAAGGCGATGGCGATGGTCCACGGATAGGCCGATACCAGGCCGGTGAGCATCTGCTCCATCTCGGTCATGTAGTTGCCAAAATAGGTGTCGGCCATCCAGGCGATGCCGTAGATGGCCACCACGGCCACCATACCGCTCTGCCACACGGCACCGGCCACGGCTTTCTTGGGCTGCGCCTTGCAGCAGATAATCATCAGGGCGGCGGCCGAAATCATCACTATCTGGATGACCAGGTTCATGGCCATTGGCTTGCCATCGAATTCGGGCAGCAGGTTGCCGCCAAAAATCTGCACCAGCGAGAACATCACGATGATGCCCAGCGCAAGCAAGAACACATAGACGGCACGACGAGCCTCGGGCGAGATAACCTTGTCGAGCGTGGTGGCGTTGCTGCCATAGATGAACTTGCGCTGCTCAGGGTCTTGCAGCTTGGCTTGGAACTGCGGGTCCTTGTCGAGATCTAGACCGCGACGATAGCTGGCAGCGGCGGCGGCCATGAGTCCGCAGATGCAGGCGGGGATGGTGATCATGATGATTTGAAGGTTGTTTACCTCGAAGCCATTCTTCGATGAAATGGCCGCAAATGCCACCACAGCGGCGGCGATGGGCGAGCAGGTGATACCCACCTGCGAAGCGATTGAGGCCACGGCGCAGGGGCGCTCGGGGCGGATGCCTTTCTTCAGCGCAATGTCGCAGATGATGGGCATCAGCGTGTAGACCACGTGTCCCGTTCCCACCAGCACGGTGAGGAAGAAGGTGGTCAGCGGTGCCAGGAAGGTGATGCGGTCGGGGTGTTTTCGCAGCATGCGCTCGGCTATCTGTATCATCCAGTCCATGCCCCCCGAGGCTTGCAGCATGCCAGCGCAGGTGACGGCGGCGATGATGATATAGATGACGTCGGTGGGAGGTGTGCCGGGCTTCAGTCCGAAACCAAACACCAAAATGGCCAGGCCAATGCCTGAGATGGCGCCAAGCGCCAGGCTGCCAAAGCGCGAACCCACCCAAAGGGCCAGCAGCACGATGAGCAGTTGAATGATCATGGTAAATGTCATAAGCAGGTCAATTAAATGTTGTTAGGATAATAATATGTTGCAAAGGTAAGAAAAAAAACCAAGTAACTGCACTTTTATTGGAACTTTTTTTTTAATTTTGCAGCAAAATATCATTTCAACAACGATTTTCAAGCACATGCGAAAGGTTATAGGCATCGGGGAGACCGTCCTCGACATCATCTTCAAAAACGACCAGCCAGTGGGTGCCGTGCCCGGAGGGTCGGTGTTCAACAGCCTCATCTCACTGGGGCGATGCGGCATCAAAGCGGCTTTCATCAGCGAGACGGGCAACGACCGCGTGGGGCGAAGGATACTCGACTTCCTCAGCCAGAATGGCGTCGACAATTCGTGCGTCTACGTCTACCCCGACTCCAAGTCGCCACTGTCGCTGGCATTCCTCAACGAGAAGAACGACGCGGAATACATCTTTTATAAAGACCATCCCAACGACCGGCTCGACTTCAGCTACCCCGACGTGCAGCCCGACGACATCGTGCTCTTCGGCAGCTACTATGCCGTCAACCCCGTCATCCGCCCGCAGGTGGTGGGATTTCTCGACTACGCCCGACAGCATGGGGCCATCCTCTACTACGACGTGAACTTCCGCGCATCGCACAAGAACGAGGTGATGAAGCTGACGCCCAACATTTTGGAGAACCTGGAGATGGCCGACATCGTGCGTGGCTCGGTCGAGGACTTCGAGGTGATGTTCCGCAAAAGCGACCCCGACGTCATCTACCGCACGCAGATAGCCTTCTACACACGGCGCTTCATTTGCACGCAAGGGGCTGCACCCGTGGAACTGCGTGCCGAAAACGGACTGAAAAGGCAGTATCCCGTGATGAAGACCGACAACATTGTGAGCACCATCGGAGCCGGCGACAACTTCAACGCGGGCATCGCCTACGGACTGCTGCGCTACGACATCAGGCGCGCCGACATTGAGCGGGGACTCACCGAGCAGCAATGGGACAACGTCATCAACTGCGCCCTCCAGTTCTCGGCCGAAGCATGCAAGAGCCTCGACAACTATGTGGGCAAGGAGTTCAGCAAATCAATGGCATTCTGACTAACAAATGCAAATAAAAACTATGAAAAAAATCACAGAGAACATCTTCTACGTGGGCGTGAACGACCGCCACAAAAGCCTCTTCGAGGGACTGTGGCCACTGCCCTGCGGCGTGAGCTACAATGCCTACATCGTGATGGGCCAGGAGAAGACCTGCCTCATCGACACCGTCGAGGCCGACTTCTTCATCCCCTTCCTTGAAAACATCCGCGAGGTGCTGGCAGGGCGCACGCTCGACTACATCGTGGTGAACCACATGGAGCCCGACCACAGCGGCTCGCTGGCACTGCTGCGCCAGTACTACCCCCAAGTAGAAATAGTGGGAAACAAGAAGACCTTCGACATGATGCGTGGCTTCTACAAGATTGAAGAAGGTCTGAAAGAGGTGAAAAACGGCGATTCCATCGACCTCGGCACCCTCAAGCTGAGCTTCGTCCTCACCCCCATGGTGCACTGGCCCGAAACGATGATGACCCTCTGCGTCCCGTCGGTTGTGGCATCGCCTCAACAAACCGAACCCACCATCCTCTTCAGCGGCGATGCCTTCGGCTGTTTTGGCGCACTGAATGGTGCTGTAGTCGACGAGCAGATGAACTGCGACGGGTTCTGGGCTGAGATGGAGCGCTACTACTCGAACATCGTGGGCAAATATGGCACACCCGTGCAGATGGCGCTGAAGAAACTGAGCGGCGTGCACGTCGACTATATCTGCTCCACCCACGGCCCCGTGTGGCACGAGCAGGTGCAGCGCGTCATCGCCCTCTACGACCGTCTGAGCCGCTATGAAGCCGAGCCAGGACTGGTCATCTGCTACGGCACGATGTATGGCAACACCGAGCGAGCAGCCGAAGTCATCGCCACCGCTGCCGCCGAGGCTGGCGTGAAGAACATCGTGATGCACAACGTGTCGAAGACCCACCACAGCTACATCATCCGCGACGTGTTCCGCTACCGTGGACTCATCGTCGGAGCTCCCACCTACAACACGGGCCTCTATCACGAGATGAACGTGCTGCTCGACGAGTTGTCGCAGAAAGACATCAAAGGGCGCCTCTTCGGATGGTTCGGCTCCTACGGCTGGGCATCGAAGGCTGTGGCCGAAATAGCCCGATGGAATGGGGAAAAATTGCACTATGAGCAGGTGGGCGAGCCTGTGGAGATACGCCAAAGCCTGACCCCCGAGACAACAGCCCAGTGCCAAGCTTTGGGTCGCGCTATGGCCAAGGAGTTAGGAGCCTTTTGAGTTAGGAGCCTTTTGAGTTAGGAGTTAGGAATTAGGAGTTAGGAGTTGAGCTACTTTCGTCATATACACATGTAAAGGTCATCAACTCCTAACTCCTAACTTCTAATGTGATTATTCGCATTCTTCCGTAAGTGACCTTGAAAGGTGACCATTGCACAATAGCCGAGGGCACGCAGTGACCCAAGAATGGCAGGATTTACATCGCCCTGATGATTGCGATTGAGCGAGGGCACAACGTTTAAGAATTTCATTATCCCTATGCTGTATTATTCGTTCCCAGTGTTATCTACCGTAGAGCGGTCTTTTTAAAAACCAAATAAAACCAAATAAAACCACCAAAAACATGTTTTATTTGGTTTTAGAAGATTTGATTATCAATCAAATCGTGTTTTTTGAAAGACGCGAAGCGTAATCTATATCTATGGGGTGCATTCAGGAGAGGCGGCGCACGACAAACAGGGAGCGGGAGGCACCGCAGAGGGAAAAGGGGCATGCTTTTCAGGTTGGCAGCGGGCGGGGACATGATTGGCAGCGGCCGCTGCCAATGATGGCTGCCAACCGAAATTTGCATGTAATGATGAATATAGAAAAAGGTTATCCGCAATCACCCGACGCCTCGTAGGGGCAAGGAGCGACCAGAAATCGAGCGCAGACTGTCTATCGGGTATATGCTGATAATCATTATTCCCAACTCTTAACTCTCAAAATAATCTCAAGGCACATGCGGCTGTTGTGGTAGGGACATTTCCAGAAGCCCGCATGGTCGTCGTCCTGGTTGAGCGAGCCGTCGGCGTGGCGACTCCAATACCACTCGCCGTGCTCCCAGTCGATGAGGTGCTCTTTGATGTAATCCCAGCAGCGCAATGCCTTCTGCAGGGCATCCTCGTCGCCAAAATATTGGTAGAGGTTAAGCCATCCCACCACATTCTCGGCCTGCACCCACCAATGCAAATCATCATCTACATGGCCTGTGTCTATATTGGCTTCGTGAATCATCGAACCGTCGGGGCGTAGTCCTTTCTCGCTGGCCTGGGCCACCATCTGCACGATGGGTTCCACCTTCTTCAGCACTTTCTCGTCGCCCAGCACCAGAGCGGCCTCATGCAGCAGCCACGAGCACTCGATGTCGTGGCCGTAGCTCTCCAAATGCCCTGCGCCGCGCGTCCAGTCCATGTCGAAGAACAGGTCGAGATGGTGAGTGTCGGCATTGAGGATGTGGTTGGTGAAGATGTCGATGAGATTGCGCAAGGCTGCCTCCACCCTCAGCAATGTCTCAGGTGAGGTGGCAATGTCGATGGGAATTACCGAGCCAATGACAGGTACATAGGCGCACTCCTGAGCGGCTTGTAGCTCGCGCAGCGCGCGATAAAGATTGGTGTATGGCTCGATGATGTGCAGATGCGTGTTCTGCGACTTGGGGTAGTTGGCATCAAGTTCCGACAGTCGCATGTCGGCCAAGGGCTGCCAGTCGCGGCTGAGTGCCTCGATATACCCATTGTTCTCTGTGTCGAAAGCATGCTCCTCAATGCAGTCGAAGAGCTGTAGGGCGTAGTCGAGCGCCTCACGGTCGCCGGTGGCGCGGGCATATTCCGACAGTCCATAGATGGCGAAGCCGATGGCATAGAACTGCTTGCGTGTGTTTTTCGGCTGCCCCTCGTAGTCGAGGCTCCAGTATACGCCGCCATACTCATGGTCGATGAAATGGTCGATAAAGTAGTCTTTGGCACGCGTGGCCGCCGCCAGATACTCCTCATTGCCCAGCACGCGATAGGCAGCCGAGAAGCTCCATAGAATACGCGCGTTGAGGATGGCCCCCTTGTCGGCCTCCTTGTTCAGCTGATAGTGCCCCGTCATCTGTCCGTAGAAACCTCCATGCTCCTCATCGCGCATCTGATGGAGCCAGAAGGGCAGGATGTTCTGTGTGAGCACCTCAAGGACCTCTTGGCGCAGGGTGCCGATGGCATAGCTGTTTGCTTGATAATTATTATTCATGTCAGTAGTGTTTGAATCTGCGTTGCAAATTTACGAAAATAATTGGAATGTATGGCTATTCGAGGCAAAAAAATGATGAGGCAACAAGGAGATTTCGAAGTTTTTTTGTACTTTTGCAGCAAACTTATCGAAACGACGAAAGCAATCATGAGAAATAACAACACAGCACACGTGAACAGAATCGTTTTGTATCTTTCCATCGCCCTGCTTTGCTCCATTGTTTCAACAGCAAAGGCCGACAACGAATGGAAACCCCGACTGGTGGTGTGCACCGACATTGCCCCTGCCGACGTGGAACCCGACGACATGGAGTCGATGGTGCGGCTGATGGCATACGCCGACCTCTTCGAGATAGAGGCCATCATCA
Source organism: uncultured Prevotellaceae bacterium (assembly GCA_902790625.1). Classification (GTDB taxonomy): domain Bacteria; phylum Bacteroidota; class Bacteroidia; order Bacteroidales; family Bacteroidaceae; genus Prevotella. The sequence continues at coordinate 26,354 of CADASP010000033.1, forward strand.
CCACCGTAGGCTGGAACTGCGACCCCTATCCTGCCGAATGGGCGGCCTACCTGCAGCGCGTGCTCAATGCGTACGGCAAGGATGTCAAGAAGCTGATGAAACGCTCGACCCAAAAGGGTTTCTTGCCCAAAGAGCAGGAGGACGGTCGGCAGCGGTTGGGCTACTGGCCCAGCGTCGGCTATCTGAAGAGCCGTGCTGTGATGGGCAGTCAGCATGGGGGCATCAAGGCCATTGGGCCAGACAACGACACGCCGGGCAGCAACCTGCTGATACGCTTGGCCGACGAGGCCGACAACCGCCCCATCTACGTAGCGGCATGGGGCGGCGCCAACACACTGGCGCAGGCCATCTGGCGTGTGAAGCAGACAAGGACAGCAGCCGAAGTGAAGCAGTTCGTGCGCAAATTCCGTATCTACACCATCACCGACCAGGACATGCAGTACAGCATGCGCATGAACCGCGCCTACAGTTCGCATCAGTGGCTCAGGAAGGAGTTCGCCGACGACCTGCAGTTCGTATGGGACGAGGGCACGTGGCAGGAGCAATGCGAGCTGGGCAAGCAGCACTGGCAGCAACATGCCAGCCACATACAAGGCAAGGGCGCCTTGGGCAAGGAATATCCTAACTACAAATGGGGCGTAGAGGGCGACACACCCAGCTTCCTCTACGTGATGCCCAACGGGCTGAACAATCCCGACGACCCCCGCCAGGCGGGCTGGGCAGGCTATCATGAGCGTGGGCTATGCCCCGACTCGCTCACCACGGCCTGGACCAGTTGGCAAGAGCCGGTGCGCACTGCCAGCATCGGCTACAAGCGGCGGTTCTATCCCGATGAATTGGGCGATTTCATCGCTCGCATGGAGTGGGCCGACAAAGGCAAGGGCAACCACAATCCCATTGTGGTCGTCGATGCCGACACCATCAGGACCAAGGCAGGAGCCACCATCCAGCTGGACGCCTCGGCGAGCAGCGACCCCGACGGCGACACACTCAACTTCCTCTGGTGGCAACAACCTGAGATTGGCACTGGCCAACTGCTGATTTCAACACCAAACAAAGCTACGACCAACGTCACCATCCCCGCTCATTCGCAAGGACAGACCTTCCATCTCATCTGCGAAGTCCACGACAACGGCCCACATCATCTGGTGGCCTACCGTCGCATGGTCGTCGTGGTTGAGAACGAGGTCGTCAGCACCACCTCTGGCCGTGTCAGCGGCATCATACAAGAGGGCACGATGGCCTGGCTCGGCATCCCCTACGCCAAGGTGGAACGCTTCATGCCACCCCTGCCAGTGGAGAGATGGGACGGCGTGAGGGCATGCGACCACTGGGGACCGCAGACCATGCAACCCACCAACCGCCCGATGAGCGAGGCGGAGATGTCGGAGCAATGTTGCGTGCTCAACGTGTGGACCACCGACGTGAAAGGCAAGAAGCCCGTCATGCTATGGCTACACGGTGGCGGCTTCGACTCGGGCACGTCGGCTTGGGACCCAGGCATGCAATTGGCCAAGAAGGACGTCGTCGTGGTGAGCGTCAACCATCGACTGAACATCCTCGGCTTCCTCGACCTCTCGGCCGTCTCCGACAAATATAAATACTCTGGCAATGTGGGTATGCTCGACGTGGTGCAAGCCCTGAAATGGATTCGTGACAACATCGCCAATTTTGGGGGCGACCCAACAAATGTCACCGTCTTCGGCGAGTCGGGCGGCGGCGGCAAGGTGGGCACCCTGATGTGCATGCCAGCTGCCAAGGGCCTCTTCCACAAGGCCATCATCATGAGCGGTACCATCCTCAACGTGAACACCCAAGAGATGACGCAGACGTTGGGCAAGGCTGTGTTGAAGGAACTGGGAATCAGCGAGAACGATGTCGACCGCATCAAGGACGTGCCCTACCGCCAACTCTACGATGCCGGCCAGCGGGCGATGGCAGCCAGCATTGGCACACGCCGTCCCGGCACGCCGATGATGTGGGGATTCGGCCCCACCCCCGACGGCGAGACATTGCTACAACAACCCTTCCAACCCGCCTTCGCCAGCATAAGCGACGACATCCCCCTCATCATTGGCACCACGTTCAACGAACTGCAACGGCAACGCTACAACCAGCGAGTCACCCTCGACGAGGCTCGTGCCGAGTTGCAACGCACCTTTGGCAACGAGACCGATGCCTACATCGAGGCTTTCAAGGAAGCTTATCCCACAAACGCCCCTGAACGCTTGGCACAAGACCTGCTGAGCATCGACTGGCTCTTCCGCCCCAAGACCATCATCACCGCTGATGCCATCGGTGGCAAGCGCAAGGCCGACACATACGTCTACCTCTATACCGTGGAGGAGAACGATAGAGCCACTGGCAGAAGCAAGGGGTCGGCACATGGGGCAGAACTGAAGTGTTGCTTCAATGTGCTCCACCACTACGCCGACCAGCTATCGGAGGAGACGATGGAAAAGAACAAGCGATGGGCCGACATCATGAGTTCGGTGTGGGCACGATTCGCCCACGACGCCACCCCAGGCGTTTCGCTTTGGCATCCCTACACGAAGGAGAATGGCGAGGTGCTGGTGTTTGGCGGAACATGGCCACAAACGTTGCACCACCACGACCGCAAACTCAACGACATCATCAACCGCCATTGCTTCAAGCAACTGGATGCCTTCAAGGCCAACGTCAACAAGCCAAACAAAAGATGACTATGGAAACAAACATCGACCAAACCAAGTGGTACGACCGCATCTTGGCCTCGTTCATCTTCTTCACCAGGCTGCCCTTCTGGCGGCTCCACCAACCGCCCAAGGAATGCTATAAAACCGTTGTGGAGCACTGGCCGTTGACGGGCTGGCTCACCGGTGGGTTGATGGCCGCCACGCTATGGGTGGGCAGCATGTACCTGCCCTACATGGTGGCGGTGCTGCTGGCCATCGTGGTGAGACTGATGGTGACAGGGGCACTGCACGAAGACGGCCTGGCCGACTTCCTCGACGGGTTTGGAGGGGGCGACTCTGACAGGGCACGCATCCTCAGCATCATGAAAGACTCGCACATCGGCACCTATGGCGTCGTGGGTCTTCTGCTCTATCATCTATTGCTGGCTGCCGCCCTCATCAGCATGACGCCCACGTTGGCCGCCCTTTCCATTCTCGCCCTGACGCCCTATGCCAGGATGGTGACGGCCCAACTGGTGATGATGATGCCCTATGCCCGCACCGAAGCCACGGCCAAGAGCCACGCCGTCTATCGCAAGCCCAGCGCCTTGGCGGGCATCAGCCTGGCCGTGCAAGGACTGCTACCCATGGCTTTGCTCTATGGGCGGGTTGACTACTACATGCTCATCTTCATCCCCTGCATCGTGATGTATTTCCTCTATCTGCTCATTTGGAACAAGCTTCGCGGATACACCGGCGACTGTTGTGGTGCCGTGTGTCTGCTGGTGGAGCTATCGGCCTATTTAGTGATTTGTGCCCAATGAAACGCATCATCTTGATTACTGGCGGCCAACGCTCGGGCAAGAGCCAAAAGGCCGAGCAACTGGCACTGAGCCTATCGGACAACCCCGTGTATATGGCCACGGCGCACGTCTGGGACGAGGAGTTTCGCGAGCGGGTGCGCCGCCATCAAGAGCGCCGAGGGCCGCAATGGACCAACATTGAGGAGGAGATGCATCTGAGCCGCCACGACATGACCCATCGCGTGGTGGTGGTCGATTGCGTCACGCTATGGCTCACCAATTTCTTCTTCCACCACCAAGACGCCCCCGACATGGCGCTCGAGCTGGCCAAGGCGGAGTTCGACCGATTCACCACGCCCGACGCCACCTACATCTTCGTCACCAACGAGATTGGCAGCGGAGGCGTCAGCGACAATGCCGTGCAACGCAAGTTCACCGACCTTCAAGGCTGGATGAACCAACATATCGCGCATGTGGCCGACGAAGTGATTCTCATGGTTTCGGGGATTCCCGTCACCATCAAATCAACGTAAAACAACGACATCCATGAAACAATTCAATATCCCCGCCCTCGACCGCTCGATGCAAGGAGCGATACAACAGAAGATTGACAACCTGAACAAGCCCAAGGGCTCGCTGGGCCGCTTGGAGCAACTGGCCATGCAGGTGTGCCTCATCCAGCAGACGCTCTCGCCCTCGCTCAACCATCCGTGCCACCTGCTCCTGGGCGGCGACCATGGCATAGAGCGCGAGGGAGTCAGCGTGTCGCCGCGCGAGGTCACCTGGCAACAGATGGTGAACTTCACACGGGGCGGAGGCGGCGTGAACATGTTTTGCCGCCAGCATGGCTTCAAGCTACGCATCGTCGATGTGGGCGTCGACCACGACTTGTCGGCCGTCCCGGGCATCATCCAGCGCAAGATAGCACGCGGCACCAAGAACTTTCTATACGAGCCTGCCATGAGCGAAGCGGAGATGGAGGAAGCCCTGCAGGTGGGGTGCGACCTTGCCGACGATTGCGCCAACGAGGGATGCCAAGTGCTGAGCATCGGCGAGATGGGCATTGGCAACACCTCGCCGTCGAGCATCTGGTTGCACCTCTTTGCCAACATCCCCTTGAAAGAGTGCATCGGGGCTGGCTCCGGTCTCGACGCCCCCGGCATCCAGCACAAATACGAGGTGCTGAGACAAGCCGTGGAACGCTCGACATTCAACGCTCAACGCCCAGCGTTCAACACATGCACAGAGATACTCCGCTACTTTGGTGGCTTCGAGATGATTGCCGCCATCGGAGCCATGCTGCGGGCGGCCGAGTTGCGCATGGTGGTGCTGGTCGATGGCTTCATCATGACGGCCTGTGCCATGGCGGCCATCCAGTGGTTCCCCTCGGTGGAGCACTACATGGTGTTCACCCATTGTGGCGACGAGAAGGGCCACCGCCTGATGCTCGACTTCCTGGGCGCCGACCCGCTTCTCCACCTGGGGCTGAAGCTCGGCGAGGGCACGGGAGCGCTCTGCGCCTTCCCCATCATCGACTCCGCCGTGCGTATGGTGAACGAGATGAACAATTTCCACGACGCACACATCACGAAATACTTCGACCTGTAAGGCATAAAATCCAGGAGGGGCGGCGGAATGCTGTGGATGCATTCCGCCGCCCCTCCTGGGTCTTGTTCTGTCGTTATTTCGTTATAACGTTATTTCGGCGATGGCGATTACTTGAAGAGGCTTTGGGCCATCTGATGGAGCGCACGACGCCAGGTGAGGAACTCGTGGCCCGTGCCCTGAGAGACATGGCCCTCGGCGTTGAAGCCAGCGGCCTTCAGGGCCTCCACTGCCGACTTGATGCCATCGGGGTTCTCCTTCGAGCCAGTGCCCATGAAGATGTACTTCACCTGGTTCTTGTCCTTAATCTCGTCGGGGTTGTAGGTACCGCCGCTAAGCAATCCGTAGTAGGCGAACATCTCGGGACGGCGCAGGGTGATGGTGTGGGTCTCCATGCCACCCATCGACAGGCCAGCCATGGCGCGAGCGTCCTTCTTGGCGATGGTCTTGAAGTTGCTATCGATGTAGGGCACCAGCTCGTCGCAGAGCACCTTCTCGAAGTCCTGGGCGGTGAAGCCTCCGAGGCCACCAAACTGGATGTTGTTGGTCATGCCGTAGGTGCACACCACGATGAAGGGCTTAATCTTGCCCTCGGCAATCAGGTTGTCCATGATGAGGTTGGCGTGCCCCTGTGTCATCCATGCGGTCTCGTCCTCGCCCCAGCCATGTTGCAGATAGAGCACGGGGTACTTGGCTTTCTTGTCCTTGTCGTAGGTGGGCGGTGTGTAGACGAACGCGCGGCGGAACTGCTTGGTGCTCTCGCTCCAGAAGAAGACCTGCGACACCTTGCCGTGAGGCACGTTCTTCATGGCGTAGAAGTCGCGGTCGTGGGCGGGAATCTCGATGCCGCTCTCCCAGCGGGTAGAGCCATAGTAGTTGTTGGTGCCGGGGTCGTTGAACTTGCCGCCATCGATGGTGATGTTATAGTAATGGAAACCTTCGTCCATGGGTCCAGCCGTGGTGCCAACCCATGAGCCGTCGTAGGTCTTGCTGAGCTTAGTACCGCCCTGACCACCCAGTCCGAGGCTGACGCTGACGGCCTGAGCATCGGGAGCTTCGATGCGGAAGCGGGCATAGCCCTGCGAGTTCACCTGGGGATATTGCTGACCGGGCTGGTTGAGCTCGGAGGGCACGAAATCCTCCTTCACGCCGGGCTGCTCGGGGAAGGCGCGGCTGGCATCAAACGGCGGGCGCTGCTGGCCGAAGCCACCAGGGCCTCCCTGGCCACGACGACGATTTTGACCCTGACCGGGGCCTCCCTGGCCGAAGCCACCCTGACGGTTGCCACCCTGGCCGAAGCCACCCTGTGGGCGGGGCTGGCGAGCTGGACGCTTGGGCATATCCCACTTGGGGGCCTTCATATCCTTGATATACTCATAGGCCAGCTTGGGCTTGTACTCAGCATCCCAAGGCAGGGGATAGTTGTTCTGTCCGAGCCATGAGTCACGGTCGCCGAGGTTCCAGAAGGTGACGCAATCGATGACGTCCTTGTGCTTGCGGAACACGCGGAAGCAACGGGCATACTGGTCGGCCAGGTGCTGCTTCACCGAGTCGGTGACGTTGACGCCCTCGCGGCTGAAGCGCAGACCGCCACCCATCTCCTCGTTGACGCGGATGTCGAACTCGGTGATGTGGATGTGCTTCACGATGGTCTTGAACAATGTGATGGCCGAGTCGAGGCGGGCTTCAGAGGGATAATAGATGTTATAGTGGGCCTGCATGCCGATGCCGTCGATGGGCACACCCTTCTCCTTCATCTTCTTCACCATATTATATATACGGTCGCGCTTGTGGGGGTCCACGGTGCTATAGTCGTTGTAGAACAGCAGGGCGTTGGGGTCGGCCTCGCGGGCAAACTGGAATGCCTTCTCGATGAACTCATCGCCGCAGAGGCGGTACATGGGCGACTGGCGGTAGGGGTCGGTGGCGTTGGCATTGTCCTCCATGGCCTCGTTCACCACGTCCCAGCAGTAGATGACATCCTTATAGCGCGAGACGACGGCATGAATGTGCTTTCTCATGCGCTCGTAGAACACCTCCTTGGTGGGGTTGTCGCCCAGCATCCAGCGGCCAATCTGCGAGTGCCACATCAGGCAATGTCCGCGCAGCTTGATGCCGTTCTGGCGTGCAAAGTTGGCAATGCGGTCGGCATTCTCCCAGTTGAACTGTCCCTCCTGCGGCTCGGTGGGCTCGGGCTTCATGTCGTTCTCAGCGGTCATGCTGTTGAACTCGCGCTTGATGAGCGCCTGCTGCTCGGGATTAGTCACGTTGCGTTGGTTCACTGCGACGCCAATCATGAAGTAGTCCTTGTAGACGTCCTTCAGTCCTTGGGCAAAGGAGGCTGTGCTGCCCATGCAGCAGAGCGCCAGTGCCAACAGAATCTTTTTTGTGTTCATGTGTTGAAATGTTGGTTTTAGTTACAAATAGAATATTTTGTGCAAAGTTAGTCAATTATGTTTGCAAGCGTCTTTTCGTATGTAACAAAAACTTTTGATTTCAACACATGAACACGTTTTTAGCCAAAATATTGAAACTGTATTGCAGCAGAGCTTGTCTCAACCAGCGGCTGCGAACGGCATCGCGCCATCAATTGATGGCAGCATACCAGGCCATGCGCTTGATGTCCTCGTTGTACTTTTCTGCAAAAACAAGCTCTCTTTCGTGCCATGTTGTCTTTGCTCTGTGTAATGATAACTGCTCAGCGTCAATTGCACTTCTTTGCGGATAATCATTCCGTGATGAATATAGGATAAAAACAAATTACCCTAACTGACCTTTCTCTCTCAGATGGGGGGGAGGCAAGGTCAATTAGGGCAGTTCGTTTCTATATGATACTATTTAGAAGTCCATGTGGTCCAGTGCGTCGCTGAAGTCGCGCGGCTCGCGGTTCTGCTGCGGGTCGTGGTACTCCTCGTCGTGACGGCGCTCGGGACGCTCACCGCGCTCGGGGCGGGGCTGACGGCGGTCGCCGCGGTCGCCACGGTCCTGACGCGGCTGACGGCGCTCACCACGCTCAGGACGCTCGGGGCGCTCGCGACGTGCGGAACGCTCCACATAGCCCTCGGGCTTCGGGATGAGCACACGGTGCGACAGCTTGTACTTGCCCGTCTTCGGGTCGATCTCAAGCAGCTTCACCGTAATCTTGTCGCCCTCCTTGATGCCGGCTTCCTCCACGGTCTCCAGGCGCTTCCAGTCGATTTCGCTGATGTGCAGCAGACCGTCCTTGCCCGGCATAATCTCCACGAAGCAGCCGTAAGGCATGATGGAGCGCACGGTGCCCTCGTAGACCTCGCCCACCTCGGGCACGGCCACGATGGCGCGAATCTTGCGCACGGCAGCGTCGATGCACTCCTTGTTGGGGCCGCTGACCTGCACCTTGCCCACGCCGTCGGTCTCGTCGATGGTGATGACGGTGTTGGTGTCCTCCTGCATCTGCTGGATGATCTTTCCGCCCGGGCCAATGACGGCGCCGATGAACTCCTTGGGGATGTCGAAAGCCTCGATGCGGGGCACCTGCGGCTTGAAGTCGGGACGCGGCTCGGCGATGGTCTCCACCAGCTTGTCCAGGATGTGCTCGCGGCCAGCCTTGGCCTGCATCAGGGCTTTCTCCAGGATGTCGAAGCTCAGTCCGTCGCACTTGATATCCATCTGCGTGGCGGTGAGGCCGTCGCGGGTGCCAGTGGTCTTGAAGTCCATGTCGCCCAGATGGTCCTCGTCGCCAAGGATGTCGCTCAGCACGGCATATTTCTCTTCACCAGGATTCTTGATGAGTCCCATGGCGATGCCGCTCACGGGCTTCTTCATGGGCACGCCGGCATCCATCAGGGCGAGCGTTCCGGCGCAGACGGTAGCCATCGAGCTGGAGCCGTTCGACTCGAGCACCTGGCTCACGAGGCGCACGGTGTAGGGGAAGTCTTCGGGAATCTGACCCTTCAGTCCGCGCCATGCCAGGTGGCCATGGCCAATCTCGCGGCGGCCTGTGCTGCGCTGAGCCTTAGCCTCGCCGGTGCAGAAGGGTGGGAAGTTATAGTGCAGCAGGAAGCGCATGTAGCTCTTGTCGAGCACATCGTCCACCAGCTTCTCGTCGAGCTTCGTGCCCAGCGTGCAGGTGCCTAAGGCCTGGGTCTCGCCGCGGGTGAAGATGCTGCTTCCGTGAGGCATGGGCAGCGGGCTGACCTCGCACCAGATGGGGCGGATCTCATCGGTCTTGCGGCCGTCGAGGCGGATGCCCTCGTCGAGGATGCAGCGGCGCATGGCATCGCGCTCCACATCGTTGTAGTAGCGGTCCATCATGGCTGCGTAGTCATCGTCGGAGATTTCGGTCTCCGAGGGAGATGCCTCGGACACAGCGGCGGCACGCTCGGCGAAGAACTTCTCCTTGAAGTCGGCGAGCAGCTTCTCGAAGGCGTCGGCGCGCTCGTGCTTCTCCAGTGCCTGCTTGGTGATGTCGTAGGCGGGCTGGTAGAGCTCGCGGTTCATGCGGGCACGCAGCTCCTCGTCGTTCACCTCGTGGCAGTACTCGCGTTTCACGTCAGTGCCCAGCTCCTTGCTCAGCTCGGCCTGCAGCTCGCACATGGGCTTGATGGCCACCATGGCGGCCTTCAGGGCACCGAGCAGGTCTTGCTCAGAAACCTCCTTCATCTCGCCTTCCACCATCATGATGTTGTCGGCAGAGGCACCCACCATGATGTCCATGTCGGCATGCTTCATCTGCTGGAAGGTGGGGTTGATGACATACTCGCCGTTGATGCGGGCAACGCGGACCTCCGAGATGGGGCACTCGAAGGGAATATCCGAGCACTGCAGGGCAGCCGATGCTGCGAAGCCGGCAAGTGCGTCGGGCTGGTCAACGCCATCGGCAGAGAGCAGCATGACGTTGACATACACTTCGGCGTGATAGTTGGCGGGGAACAATGGGCGCAGCACGCGGTCCACCAGTCGGCTGGTCAGGATCTCGCTGTCGCCAGGCTTGCCTTCGCGGCGGGTGAAGCCGCCAGGGAAGCGGCCTGCGGCAGAGTACTGCTCGCGATAATCAACTTGCAAAGGCATGAAATCGGTTCCGGGAACGGCATCTTTTGCGGCACAAACAGTGGCCAGGAGTACGGTGTTGTTCATGCGGAGAACAACGCTGCCGTCGGCCTGTTTTGCCACTTTCCCGGTTTCAATGGTGATGGTCCTTCCATCAGCCAGTTGAAGGGTCTTTGTAATTACGTTCATCTGTGTTAAAAAAACATCTAAAAAATAAATAAAACTGCGCCCGTTGGCGCAAAACAACGTGCAAAGGTACTCATTAATATATAAATAAAAGAAGAAAGCTGAAAGTTTTTTGATTTTTTGAGTATTTCGGCTCTTCCTTTTAGGGTTCTATGCGTTTTCGTGTGGGTAGCAGCTTTAGCCTACATTGTTCATAGAAATGATTTGGAGTTGCAGGAGTTGCAGGAGTTCAGACGATAGTAAAAGCTATTGACAAACAGGGAACGGGAGGCACCGCAGAGGGAAAAGGGGCGTGCTTTTTAGGTTGGCAGCGGGCGGGGACATCATTGGCAGCGGCCGCTGCCAATGATGGCAGCGAACGCCGCCATGAATGGCAGCGGCCGCTGCCAACCGGTGGGAGGTGAGAGGATACTTCTTCCGCTTCATTTTTCATCATTTTCATTTCTGGAGGGTGGCACCAGGAGTCTCAGCACGATGGAAAAAGTAGCCGTTGTCTTGCTGGTGATGTACATGCTGTATGTCTTGATACAGCTCACAGGATGGGCCAAGTCGATTGTGAAGATGCTGCGGTTCATTCATGGCAAACGCCGTCGCAGGATAGGCCGGTGGGCATGGATGGTGGAACACGATGGCGAATACGGGCCTTTCAGCTGGATGAACTGCATTGTCATATCGTCGCACGAACAGGGATTCGGACGCAGAGCCAGCATGCGGCACGAACTGGCGCACATTGCGCTGCTGCACCATCTGGACCTCGTGCTGCTGATGCTGTGTGTCATCATCAACCCAGCGTGCTGGCTTGTCATGAAAGAACTCAAAATAGTACACGAATACGAAGCCGACGATGAAGTGGTAAATCATTACAGGATTCCAAACCATGACTATCAGCGACTTTTACTTTTGCGGACAGTGGGAGCGGAGGCCTACGCACTCGCCAGTTCGTTTAACCTCAACATTAAAAAACGAATCATGATGATGAAGAAAAAACAATCACACTGGTGGCGCATGATATGGATTGCCGTCACCATCCCACTCGTCGGTTTCACGCTCATGGCTTTCTCCAAGCCAAAGGAAGTATTGAAAGAAGCCGTCGACAACAGCGTCAAAATCATCGAGCAGCCCATCGCCGAGGTGCTGAAGGCAGAAGAAAGCACAGCAACACCCTTGGACCCAGTCGCGCCTGTTGTGGTGAAGCCACAACGCATCGAGCAGCAACCAGACCAAAAGCCTGGCGACATCATTACCGGCACCGTGAGCGATGAAAAGGGGCAGCCCCTGCAACTGGCCAACATTGTGGAAGAAGACGAGTACCACCGCATCGTGGCCCATACAACTACCGACATAAACGGCAGGTTCACAATCAAGGTGGCCAACCCCCAGCATAAGCTACGCATCACCTACGTGGGATGTCAGAGCAAGACACTCGACATCAGCGGCAACAAGATGGACGTGGTGCTGAAGGCGAACATGAAGATGAATGACATTCAGGTGGTGGGTTATCCCGACAGCATCGACCTCAACAGCCCACGCTATAAGGAGCAAAACATGAACGAAGGGGGCGACAACACCTTCAATCTCGTTGAGCAGGCACCTTCGTTCCCCGGTGGTTATGGAGAGCTGATGAACTATCTGAGTCGCAACCTTCGCTATCCTCCAGTAGCCAGGGAGATGCGTGTGGAGGCCGAAATCCTGGTGCAGTTTACGGTCGACAAGACGGGGTTCGTGCGTCTTCCGCATGCCAATTCCACCACATCCAAGACACCACTCGTCACTCAGGAAACGGCGAATGCTGCCAGAGAAGGCGATGAAGAAGCCTTGGAGGCCATGAGAAACTACCACGACGCCGTTGATGCCCTGAAAGAGGAAGCCATCCACGTGGTGCGCAGCATGCCCCGATGGGAACCTGGCCGACAGAACGGGAAAAGGGTGGAGACTACTTACACGCTGCCCATCAACTTCAAGCTGAACCAATGACGACCAATAGCTGGGCTATTAGGTCATAGATTCAGGTTTCGCCGCTTCGCTTGCGAAGAACTTTCAGGAGTAAAGGAGTATAGAAGATGTGGAGGTAAAGTAGAATAGATACTCAACCTTAGTCTTCGCACTTCTCTTGCAGGTTCTGAGAGCAGTAGAGTATTCTACTTTACTACTTTGCCTCCTCCACTCTTCCGCTCCTTCATATATATAATAAGGAGACGGTTCGTGGGGAGAAGGCGAGAAATCACTCGATGTCGACAACGGTGATGCCAGCGCCGCCGAACTGCACATGTTCGTCGCGGAAGTGGGCGACGTTGGGCACGGTGGCTAAGTATTGTCGGATGAGTTGTCGCAGGATGCCCGTGCCAGTGCCGTGGAGGATGCGCACACGAGGCATGCCCACCAGGATGGCGTCGTCGATGAAGTAGGTGACGGCCTGAATGGCCTCGTCGCCGCGCATGCCACGCACGTCGAGGTCTTGGCGGAAGTTCAGGCGGCGCTGGTCGATGGCGGCACGCGTGCTGTTGCTCAGGTTGGTCCACGCACCCGCTATCTGAGCGTTGCGCTCCTCGCTCTTCGTGGTGTCCTTGGCCGATTCCGTGGCCTCCTCCAAGCGCTCCAAGCGCATCTTTGTGCGCATGCCTCCGCCGAACACCACCGTGGCTTGCTTGCCATCAATCTTCTCGATGGTGCCAATGCTGTTGAGGCCTTTGATGCGCACCGTGGAACCAACTCTAAGAGAAGCAACGACAGCGTCAACCTTGGGTCCCTCGGCCGCGTTGTTCTTTTGAGCCGTGGTGGCGTCGCCTTCTATGGCTGCTTGGAGCGCTTTCTTGCGTTTCTCCTCCTTTCGCTTCTTCCGCTCCTCAATCTGGCGCATCTTGCGCTCTATCATCTCGTCGTTCTGGCGAATGTCGATGCCTTCCACCTCTTGCTTGAACTGCTCCATCTCTTCGCGGATGCGGCGGGTGGCCTCTTTCTCAGCCTGCTGCTCGCGAATCTCGCGGATGGCATTCTCAATCTTGCGGTTGGCCTGTGCCAGCATCTCTTCGGCCTGCTCCTTGGCACGCCTCAGTATGGCCTTGCGCTGCTGCTCAATCTCCTCAATGCTGGCCTCCAGCTTCTGCCCGCTGGCTTCAAGTCGCTTCTCATGCTGGTGGATGGTCTGGCGCTTGCCTTCCCAGTAGCGCTTGTCGCGTACGATGTCCTGTAGGTATTTGTCGCTCTGGATATACTCGCGGCCCACGATGTCGCTGGCATCCTGTATCACTTCTTCGGGTAGTCCTTGCTTGCGGGCAATCTCGATGGCAAAGCTGCTGCCCGGCTGTCCTATGGAGAGCTGGAACAGCGGGCGCATCTCGTTGCGGTCGTAGAGCATGGCTCCGTTCTGCACACCGTCGTGGCCGTCGGCAAAGTGCTTTAGGTTTTGGTAGTGGGTGGTGATGACGGCGAAGGCCCGCTTCTGCCAGAATTGCTTCAGCACGGCCTCGGCAATGGCACCGCCAATGGTGGGCTCGGTGCCGCCGCCAAACTCGTCGATGAGCAACAGCGTTTGTTCGTTGGCGTGGCGCAGCATCTGCTTCATGTTCATCAGGTGCGAGGAGTAGGTCGACAGGTCGTTCTCGATGCTCTGCTCGTCGCCAATGTCAATCATGATGTTTTGGAAGAGACCACAGCGCGAACGCTCGCCCACAGGGATGCTCACACCGCATTGCAGCATATACTGCAGCAGACCCACGGTCTTCAGACACACCGACTTGCCGCCGGCATTGGGGCCACTGATGACGAGGAGCCTTCCGGTGTTCTCGCTATTCGTTATAACGTTATCTTGTTGCTCGGTAATATCGTCGTGTAATCTGATGTCCAGCGGCACCACCTGCTTCTCTTGCTTCTGTAGCGACAACGCCAGCAGCGGGTGCACGGCCTGTATCCAGTCGATGTGGGGCTGCGGCATCACCTGCGGTTCGATGGCTTTCGTCAGTTCGGCCAGCTCGGCCTTCGCCCGAATGAAGTCGATGCGTGCCAGGAAGTGGTACGACTGTAGGATTTCCGTCACGTGGGGGCGCACCTCGTCGGTGAACACGGTGAGGATGCGAATCACCTCACGACGTTCCTCTGCCTCCAGCTCGCGTATGCGGTTGTTGGCTTCCACCACCTCGGTAGGCTCAATGAATACGGTTTTGCCAGTGGCACTCTCGTCGTGCACGATGCCACTGATGCGCCGCTTCACGCTGGGCGACACGGGAATCATCAATCTTCCGTCGCGCAACGTGGGGGCGGTGTCCTTGTCTACCAACCCCTCGCGCTGGGCGGTATGCAGGATAGTGTATAATGTGCGCGAGATGCTGCCTTCGGTCTTCTGCAACTCATGGCGAATGCCAGCCAGCACCATCGAGGCACCATCCTTGATGCGTCCAAACTTGTCGAGGATGCTGTCGATGCGCCTGATCATGGCCGGAAACGTGGGCGTGCCATCGGCCAGTCGGGCCAGGGCGGTGGAAGCAGAATTCGGTGCCGAGGCCTCATCGTCTTGTCGCCTTTCAGTGCTTATCGTACTGCCCTCATTTGATGAGGGGAGGGCTTCCAGGTATTTTACAATCTTGTGGATGGTGTCGAGCGAACGGCGCAGGTCGAACACCTCCTGCTCCTCCAGGTGCGTGCCCGTCAGTCGTATGCGGGTGATGGCCTCGCGCACGTCGAAGAAGTATTGCAAGGGAAAGTCGGTGGCGGTTTGCATCAACTGGCGAAACTCGCGCACCTGGGCCAGCAGCTCGTTCACCTCGTCGGCGTCGGTCAGGAATTCCATCGTGTCCACCTCGCCGCGACCAAGGGTGCTCAGGCATCGCTCGCGCAAAAGCGACCTTATATCTGCAAAACTTATCTTCTGCTCATAGTTGTTAGGGTAAATCATGGTGCAAAGGTACAACTTTTTAATGAAGAACGACAAAGAAGAAAGAAGAATCAGCCGAGCGTCTGGTTAAATCGTGTTAAAATGCGTGAGCGGCAAAAATTTTCTTCATTCTTCATTCTTCATTCTTCAATTTTCTGCGTACCTTTGCACCCGCTTTTTCAGGGCTTCCGCCCATCTGTTAAGGAGAGATGGTAGAGTGGTCGATTACAACGGTCTTGAAAACCGTCGTACCGAGAGGTACCGGGGGTTCGAATCCCTCTCTCTCCGCCAAAAATGTGAAATGGGAACCTTACGGATTCCCTTTTTTTGTGTCAGAAAATCAATTATTCGCATTTTTAACCCACTGAAACTCTGCTATATAGAGGGAGGGACGTCCCTAAAATGACATCAGCAGTCATCGGACATCTTCCGCTATCATAAGCACGGAATGTATTACCAGATGTATTACCGCCCCCCGCTGTCAATAGTTTAAAGTAATACTTTTAGTTAAAAATGAACAAGACACCGTTATTAGAGTATGTTTACAATCGCAAAAAGACTGCGACTAAGAGAAGTACATGACAACAGGCATCAGGCTCCTGCCAAAGCATTGGCACAGGGGTGCTGTGGTAAATCGAATTGATGCCCGTGAATTGAACGAGACGCTAGAGAAACTCATGGCTGAGGTTCGCCAGGTCATTCTTGACATGATGGGCGAGAGCGTAATGGACATCTTTTCTATTCAGGAGAGGTTGAAGCGTAAACGAGCAAGCGCTATTTCGTTCTTGGAGTTCTGTGAGCAACGGACAAAAATCCGTCAGTATGGCAAGGCTGATGACAGTAAGGAGCGTTACAACCGTTTCATGCGGTTCTTCTCTACATGGGGCAAGATCCGCTATTTCGAGGATGTCACCGATGCAAACATCTTGGCATTGGATGAACATTTGGTGAAGAAGGGGCTGAAACCTTATTCTAAGTGGAACAACTACCACCGATTTCTCAATTCCTTTATCTTGGATGCTATTGACGAAGGATTCTTGAAACGTAATCCTTACAAATGGATTCGTATTGACAAGGAGAAATCGAAAGGTGGCATTGGCAAGTATCTTTCTCCATTAGAGTTTGCGAAGGTTCGCGATGTCGCATTACCTTCCGAATGTCTTCAGAGACTACACGACTTCGATGTGAGTAAAATTAAGGAAGTGAAAGGAATGAAGGTTTACGTTGGAAACCGAGCTAAGACGAAGCAGACGTTCACAATCCCACTACTATCACCAGCCTTAGCCGTGCTGAAAAAGTATCAGAATAAGTTACCCGTCATCAGCAACGTTAAGTATAACGAGTACCTGAAGGTTATTGCACAGGCGGCAGGCATTGACAAACCCGTATCGATCCACTGGGCAAGGCATACTGGCGCAACATTACTACTCAATGAAGGCGGCATGGATTTGAAGACGGTAGCTAAGATTTGCGGTCACTCATCCTTTAAAATTACAGAGCAAGTCTATGCTAACATGCTCGATGATACTGTAGTTGACAAGATGGCTGCGTATGAGAAGAAACTGAAATAAAAACTCCGCATACCTTTGTACTCGAAATCCTGCAGATGATTTCACATATCAATCCGCAGAAATATATGAGGAATACAGTGCGGAATACAATGCTGGATAAAATAGTTTATGTCAAACAAAAATCGTATTAGTATGAAACAA
>CADASP010000034.1 GCA_902790625.1 uncultured Prevotellaceae bacterium
GCCAATCATGTCCCCGCCCGCTGCCAACCTAAAAAGCGTGCCCTTTTTCCCTCTGCGGTGCCTCCCGCTCCCTGTTTGTCGTGCGCCGCCTCTCCTGAATGCACCCCATAGATTACGCTTCGCGTCTTTCAAAAACTGTATTCGAACCGTAGGGACGGCCCCCAAGTCCGTCCGCGTGTGTCAAGCCGTTTGCGGGCGGACACAAGGTCCGCCCCTACTGATGACCCCGCTCGGTCGGATTTGTCGTCCGACCGCTAAGAATACCAAGTTTAATGATTATCCGCATGTACCCGATAATCATATTTTTTGTGTACCATTCAGTGCTCTACCGTATCGATGTGATATGTGCTTTTGCAAACTTTGTGCTGAGTCTGCAAATGTTTTCCCCTTGGCTTTGTCCGCTTGATACCGTAGGGCTATTCTAAGCTGGCACCCACCCGAAAGACGCGTGGGTCCTTTTGTCTGCATCTACCCATTGCTTAGTTCTCTTTCAACACTTTGTAGGGCTTGATGTGCATGGCCTTCCGCATCTGTCCGTACAGCGTGAGGGCGCAGAGGGCGAGGATGACGGCGATGCTCAGCAGTGGAATCCACCAGGCGAAGGAGGTGCGGATGGTGTAGGAGGCCATGAGCCGGTGGATGATGAGCAGGCTGAGGGGCAGCGAGGCTATGGCAGCTACGCCGAAGATGATGAGATAGCGGCGCGAGAGCAGCAGGGCGATGTCGCGGAAGGTGGCACCGTTCACCTTGCGGAGGGCTATCTCGCGGAAGCGGCGGCGCACGTCGAACATCATCAGGCCCAGCACGCCGAGGCAGGTGACGGCGATGGCTAAGAGCGAGAAGGTGACGAAGATGCGGGCGGTGCGCTGGTCTTCCTTGTAGAGATCCTGGCGCTGGTCTTCCACCCACTTATAGTTCAGCTCGTTGGTGCCGTAAAGTTCGTGGACGAGGTCGCGCAGGTAGTCGATGACCTCCTGCTCGTGGCCCTCGGCAATGTCCATCAGCAGGTACTGTCCTTCAGTCTGCCGGGGTGGAAGTCACTGACGACACCGACAATCTCGTATGGCGGGTTGCCGCTGCAGTCGCTGCCACCCGACCACCACATCCGTGACTTGAACTGTATCTTGAAGTCGTGGAAATCCTTGACGCCAAGCTGGCGGATGAACGTCTCGTTGACCATGCAGAGGTATTGCGCGAAATGGTCGATGCTGTCGTTGAACATGCGACCTTCCTTCAGCTTGATGCCGAGGAGCTCCATCGACTTGGGGTTGATCCAGCAGATATCGACCTTGTACTTCCCGTCGTTGATTTGATGCTCCGACTGGTCACCGATGAACATAGGGTCGTAGCAATAGCTCTTGATGTGGGGACAGGCATCCAAACGCTGTTTGATGATGTCGCTCTGGCTTTCCGTTTTGGAAAGATATGCCTCAAATTCTTCGCCGTCAGCCCAATGCTCCACGTTGCCACGCGGCTGTACCATCACGCTCACCAGACCCTTGGTGCGGAAGCCTGGGTCGGTGCTCAGCATCACGTGCAGCTGGCGCATGAAATAGATGCTGACGTTGAGCAGGGCGAGGGAGATGAAGAACTGAAGGAAGAGAAACACAAGGCCCCCAAAGCCCCCCCTTCTGCCCCCGAGGGGGCTACTATAGTTTTGTCGGCGGAAGAGTCTATTGTGGCCCCCTCGGGGGCCGAAGGGGGGGCGTTGCATTAGCGGCAGTCCGAAGATAACCGCCAGCGTCAGCCCCACGTCGAACTTCCACTGCGCCATCACCTCTATATTATAATAGGTGGCAAGCAGCGGCTCGGTCAGTTCTACTACTGTCCACACGCCAATCATGGTGAGGACTGCCACGAGGAACGTCTCGGCATAGAGCTGGCCGAAGATGTCCCAGCGCGAGGCACCGAAGAGGCGGCGCACATGCAACTCGTGGCGGCGGTGGGAGCGCATCACGGCGAAGAGGTTCACGAAGTTGAAAAGTCCTACGAGCAGCAGCAACACGGCCACGCCCAGCAGCATCCACAAATAGGCGGGCGAACTCTTTGGCTGGATGCACTTATAGCTCTCCACGGTGAAGGAGTTCCAGCCAAATCGGGAAGAGGTCTCGCTATAGGGTTTCAAGAAGAGCCTGGCAGGCCGCAGGCTAAACAACGTCAACTCCTGAAAGGGCTGTCGCTCGTTGTAGGCCTCCACATCGGCTCCCTCCCGCAGTAGCACAAGGCAGATGTTGTGGGCATTGGAGACCAGCAGGTCCTCCTTACGGTTGAACTGCAGGATGTCGAAGCGCAGGCTGCTCTTAGTGGCGGGCTGGCGATAGACAGCCAGGATGGTGTGCGGCGTGTCGCTCTCTATGTTGACAGTCTTGCCCACGGCACTCTCGCCTGGAAACAGGCGCTGGGCCAGCTCCTCGCTGACCATGCACTGCCCTTCGGCGGTCAGCTGGCGGGCACCCTCCACAATGTCCACAGGGTAGATGTGGAAGAGTAGGCCTCAATTTCGCTCTGCCCCTCCACAGGCGAGACGAAGCAGTCCTGATGGTTCGGGTCGTAGCTCAGGGCGAAGCCCCAGTTGTCGAGCGGTTCGTCCTTGTAGTGCTCGGCAAGGACATACGTGCGGTCGAGGTTGGGCATAAAGTGGTCGATGGTCCACTCCTGATAGATGTAGCGGCTGATGATGACGGTGCCGCTGAGCGAGATGATGAGGCCCAGCAGCGACAACGCCGTGTAGCCCTTCATGCGGGTGATGATGCGAAATGCTTGCTTCATTCTTTTAGTTGACGAGTTGTTACATCTTTCTATATATCAACAACCGTGCCAAAAAGCGAGCATGCTGATTCTGTGCGAGATAACAAAATCAGCATTATTCAGGATGCGTGCGGATACGCTCTGCAGTGTGCGGAAATGCACAGATGGGGACTACAAATAGTCGAGATAGTTCTCAGGCGTGATGACGACAGCTTCCGCTACAGGGTAGGCCTGCATGAAAGAGGCAGGAATGGCAGCGTTGCCCAGCGGCGTGAAATTTTGCAAGACGGTATTGTACACAATGCAAAGATACTACAAAATCTTGTCTAATCCAAAAAAAGCAAGACTTTTTGGGATTATAATCCAGAAAAAGATGTCTTTTTGAGGATTATCTGCTTCTGCTACACTTCAATTAGAAGGAATGGGATGGCAATGTGATGATGAAGGTGGTGCCCTTGCCCTCCTCGCTCTCCACGCGGATGGTGCCGCCGTGCTTCAGGATGATTTGGCGACAGAGGCTGAGGCCGATGCCGGTGCCTGTAGGCTTGGTGGTGAAGAAGGGGATGAAGGCGTGGTCGAGGACATCGGGCGACATGCCGCAGCCGTTGTCGTGAATGCGGATTTCGCTCTCGTTGGCAGAGACCTCCACCTTGGTAGCCCCGCTCTCGTAGGCATTCTTGATGAGGTTGATGAGCACCTGTTCCAATTGGGCGCGGTCAGCCGTCAACAGTCCATCGCCCTGTGTTTTTATTTGTGGGTAAAGCCCTTTAATATGCTCCAATAATTCGTTGATGGGGAAGGTGGCTCGTTCGGGTATCTTAATGCGTGTCAGTTGGCGATAACTCTCCACAAAGTCGAGGAGGGCATGGCAGCGGCGGTTGATGACGGCGAAGGCCTCAGCCCCCTCCTGACCTCCCCCCGAAGGGGAGGAACTTAGCGTCTCGCTGATGGAGATGATGGGGGTGAGCGAGTTCATGATTTCGTGGGTGAGCACGCGGATGAGTTGCTGCCATGCCTCCATCTCCTGTCGTTGCATCAGCATTGACACATCTTTCAGCGCCACCACCAAGCGCCGCTGGCCGTCGATGCGCAGGAGCACCGTTGAGAGGGCACAGCCATTCACCACCTCGGCATGAGCAGCGATGGCCTGAAGGATATGGGGAGGGAGAAAGAGACCCGCCCCCAGCAGACCCGCCCCCTGAAGACCCACCCCTTGAAGACCCACCCCCTGCCCCTCCCTGTGAGGGAGGGGGGTAGATAGACCTGCCGCTTGCTCTCTATGTGCATTCTGCCTTTGAGTGTAACTACTCCCCTCCCTCACAGGGAAGGGTAGGGGGTGGGTCTGTAGGGAGGGGCAGGGGTGGGTCTGTAGGGTCTGCTGGTTCTGATGAATCTCTTTTGCTGCATGGTTCATCCAGTCGATGCGCCCGTCGGTGGAGCAGACGAAGAGGGCGGTGTCCACGTTCTCCGTCAGCTGGCGCAGGTACTGTAGTTGCCGCTCGGCCTCTGCCAGTCGTGTGTGCAGTTGCTCGTTCTCCTTTTCTGTCTCACGGTAAGCATAGAGCATGCGGCTCATGCGGCCATAGAGCGAGGCACACAGCCAGAGTAACAATACTCCAAGCGCGATGGATGGCCATATCAGATGGTGCTGGATGCTGACGGACAAGCCCGCCACAAGCACCACAATTCCCAATATGTTATATTTCATACTCAGTCAATCTAACCTCCCCTCCCATAAGGGAGGTGGTGGTGAGTGTCCTTATTTCAGCTTCCTATACAGCGCAAACCGGGTGATGCCCAGCAGCTCGGCGGCGCGGGTGACGTTGCCACCAGCAATCTGCATGGCACGCTCGATGGCTTCCTGTTCCAGACGTTCCAGGTTCAGCGTTGGCGTTTGTGATGCTCGGTGTGCCGACTCCTTCAGCATAAAGTCCTGGGCACAGAGCGCCGGCCCCTTGGCCAACAGCACGGCGCGCTCCACGGCATGCATCAGCTCGCGCACATTGCCTGGCCACGTGTGGCGCAGCAGCCGCTGACGGGCATCGCGATTGAGCGTCGTCACCACCTTGTTATATTTGCGCGCGTAGGTCTTGAGGAAGTGCTCGGCCAGCAGGATGATGTCCTCGCCACGCTCGCGCAGCGGGGGGATGGTGAGCTCGATGGTGTTGATGCGGTAGAGCAGGTCTTCGCGAAAGCGGCCCTCGCCGACCTCGGCGTGGATGTCGGCATTGGTGGCGCAGAGCAGGCGCACGTCGATGGGCGTTGTCTGCGTGCTGCCAAGGCGCGAGATCTGGCGACGCTCCAGCGAAGCCAAAAGCTTCGCCTGCAGGGAAAGGGGCAGGTTGCCAATCTCGTCGAGAAAGAGCGTGCCGCCGCTGGCTGTCTCCATGCGCCCGGCTTTTGCCTGTCGCGCATCCGTAAACGCCCCTTTCTCGTAGCCGAAGAGCTCGCTCTCGAACAGCTGTTCGGGCACGCTGCCCAGGTCGATGCTGACGAAGGGCTTTGCCGCACGTGTGGAGAGGGCGCACAGCTGTCGGGCGATGACATCCTTGCCCGTGCCGTTCTCGCCCAGGATGAGCACATTGGCATCGGTCGGAGCCACCTGCGCCACCGTCTGCAACACGCGCTGCATCACCGGACTCTCGCCGATGATGGTGGGTGCCGCCGCAGCGCCGAAGGGCGATGCCGCCACCTCCATGCGCTGCTCCAGCAGGCGGTTCTTGTGCCGCTCGCGACTCAGCTCGATGCCCGCAAAGAGCGTGGCCAACAGTTTGGAGTTGTCCCACGGCTTGGTGATGAAGTCGGTGGCACCACTCTTCAGTGCCCGCACCGCCTTGTCGGCATCGGCGTAGGCCGTCATCAGGATGACCACCGCCTGTGCGTCGCGGTGCAGGATGTGCTCCAGCCACTCGAAGCCCTCCTCGCCGCTGATGGCATCGCGGCGGAAGTTCATGTCGAGCAGCACCACGTCGGGGTGCAGCAGGTCGTAGAATCGGTCTATCTGTTCGGGCTGTGTGGTCACGCGGATGTCGTCCACCAGCGGTTTCAGCAGCAGGTTCAGCGCAAAGAGGATGTCCTCGTTGTCGTCGATGATGAGCACCTTGCCTTTTTTCTTGTCTTCCATCTTTCTTTGTTCTGGCTTTTTCGTATATCGATGGCAAAGATAAAGAAAAAACTCCAAATAGCCGCCACTTTTCTGCCCAAAATATACTCCATCCCTTTTGCCACCACGTTTTTGTGCATATTCGCACGTTTTTGTGCGAAAACGCACGCGTCATGACCTGTCATTTCCTTCGGTCTCTTCACCCACCGTCAATGTGCCTCCAAGGGCGTAGATGCAAATAGTGCAGGCATTTTTTGCGTTGTCGTTAAGTCTTGTCGACTGCATAGGTCGAAATAATCGTTTGCAAGCGATTATTTGGTTGCGGCAAAATTTGGTTTTTCGCTCACTTAATCGTACCTTTGAGCTTTGCCCGAAGGTACTCTCGCTTCCATATAACAAATTTGTTTAGGAGGTGTTATTCGGGACTTCATTTTGGGCCCTGCAAAATTCGTTACTTCCATATAACAAATTTGTTTAGGAGGTGTTATTCGGGACTTCATTTTGGGCCCTGCAAAATTCGTTACTCGGAAATAAAAAAGAAAAACTCGTTTTCCTTTTGTATTTCGCTCGCTTAATCGTACCTTTGCCCCTGAAATGAAGAAGATTCTGAAAGTTGACAGTGTCAACGACTATGCCCGGTTTGTGGATGCGCCGGTGCTGCACCCACTGGTGAGCATCATCCACTACGACGAGCTGGCCCCCTTCCGCCACAGCTTGAACAACTATGGCGTGTATGGGCTTTTCATCCAGCGCCAGTTTCCCATCAACCTCTCCTACGGCATGAAGACGCTACAGGCGAGCGATGCCTCGATCATTGCCGTGGAGCCGGGACAGATTGGAGGACTGGAGGACAACGGCGAGCGCATCTCGCTGAGCGGATGGGTGCTGCTGTGGTCGGCCGAACTGCTGCACGGCTCTGAGCTGGAGCGACAGATCGACCGCTACCAGTTCTTCTCCTATTTCTTTGCCGACTCGCTGCGGATGGAGCCCGACGAATGGCTCTGCATCACGCAGTTGCTCACACAGATGCGGCAGGAGCTGACAGGGCATGAGGATTCGCCATCCTTAAGAAGCATCCTGCTGGGCTACCTGCGCTTGATACTGGAATACTGTAACCGTATCTACCTGCGGCAGCTCTCAGAGGAGGATAAAGACGGCAACGACCTGCTGAAGCGCTTCCACAATCTGCTGCAAACGTATTTCCGCGAGAACCGCCAGCTGTCGAAGGGCCTGCCCACCGTTGCCTATTGTGCCTCGGAGCTGGCCTATTCGTCGCGCTATTTCGGCGATCTCGTCCGCAAGGCCACGGGTGGCACGGCCATCGGCTACATCCACAACTATGTCATCAACCAGGCCAAGAGTCTGCTTATGAACGGCCGCAACATCAGCGAGACCTCGCGTCTGCTCGGCTTCGATTACCCCCACCATTTCACCCGTCTCTTCAAGCGGACGACTGGCCTCACGCCCAGCGAGTTTCTGGGGAGATAGGCGTCGACAACGAAGGCCGGGAATGTGGAAAAGCGTCAATCAGCATACAGATTTCCGTCAGCGCAGAAAATAGCGGCGGCAGAATGCGGGTGCTGTCATCAATAATGTGTATCTTTGGCCAGGATAAAAACGAATGATATGATGAAAAGACGCTTCTCAGCATGCTCAGCAGCATTGGCCTTTTCGCTGGCATTGCATGCACAAACCTACCGATTCGACTTCGGCTCCTCGGTGGCCGCCGAGGGCTTTCAGGTCGTAACGTCGTCGATGATTTATAGCCCCGACCGTGGCTTCGGCTTCGAGCCAGGAACGGTACCTGTTGACATGGTTAGGAAGAAGGGCACCGACGTGACAAAGGATTTTGTCACGTCAGACGGTCTGTTCCGTTTCTCGGTCAAACTCCCTGAGGGGAACTACAAGGTGACCATCACGCTTGGCGACACGCAGGGCACTTCGTGCACCACGGTCAAGTCGGAGGTGCGCCGCCTGATGTTAGAGAGCCTGTCGACGAACAAGGGCGAGACGCTCACCGCCACGTTTGGTGTCAACGTGCGCACACCTCAGCTCTCCAAGGGCAACGCCATCAAGCTCAACTCGCGCGAGTTGGACTATGCGACCGGCATTGTCAAGACCTACACCTGGGACGACAAGCTGACCCTGCAGTTCTATGGCAGTGCCCCGGCGGTATGCGCCGTAGAGATAGAACCCGCTTCGGATGACGTGGTGACGGTGTTCATCATTGGCGACTCCACCGTGACCGACCAGGCCAGCGGAGGCACATGGGGTCAGTATCTGCCGCGCTGGTTCGACTCGCGGGTCGTCGTGGCCAACCATGCCGAGAGTGGCATGACCATCAAGGGATTCCGCTTCGGTCGGCGCTGGGACAAGATTATGGAGAGTGCCCAGCCGGGCGACTATCTGCTGATACAGCTCGGAACCAACGACGAGAAGAAGCGTGGCCATGACCCGATGTGGGATGCCGCCGACCACGCCGGCGACTGGGTGCGCACGCATTCCGACCCCGAAAAGGACTATGTGTGGGGCTTGGCCACGATGGCACTCGAGGCCAAGCGCCACGGGATGATACCCGTCATCGTTTCGCCCATGACCAAGATCGACCGCAGGACGGCCACTGCCACTGAGGTGATGACCCCCTACGGCACGAATGCCCGCCGTGGTGCCGAGCTGGGCGAGTGCGCCTATATCGACTTGTGGGGGATGAGCCGCAGCATCGTGGCTGCCCTCGGCCGCGATGCGCTTTCGGTTTATGCCGATGGCACGCATACCGACAACTATGGAGCCTACCTCTTCTCGCTTGCCATCGTGCAGACCATCAGAGACCTTGGGCTTGGCCTGAGCCAGTATGTCCTCCCGGGCACCCCCAGCTTTGATGCCAACCATCCAAAGCCGGCTCTGAAGGATTTCACCTGTCCGATAGAACCGTTGCGCCCAGCCAGAAAAGTAACTGCCGCAGGTGCCAACGGACAGACGGAGTTCGGGCCTCTTTAGCTTATTATGAGGAATTCTCCGGTTGTTTTCAGGCCTTTTATGGTTGTGCCTTATACTCCCCTGGCGTCATGCCTGTGAGCCGTCGGAAGTATTTCGAGAAGAACGAGGGATTGGTGAAGTGCATCTCCTCGGCAATTAGCGCAGCCGGCTTGTCTGTGTGGCGCAGTTCTATTTTGATGCGGGTGATGAGGGCGCGGTCTATCCAGTCCTTGGCGGTGATGCCGCTGGTCTGCCTGACGACCGTATTCAGGTAGCGCTCCGTCAGGCAAATCCGGTCGGCATAGTAGCCTATCTGATGGTGCTCGCAGCAATGCTGGTTCACCAACGTGATGAAGCGGTTGAAGATGGTCTGCTCGCGCGACTGCGACAGGATGGCTTGGTCGGCCTGCTTGCGGTAGCATCCGTCGTAGTGGTGCATCAGTGCGGCCACGAGCGTGTGGACCGTGGGCTGGTGATAGTCGTGCTGATGCACCAGTTGCCACAGCGTCTCAATGATGTTGCGTGCCGTTTGCTGGTCATCTTCGTCCACGGGCAGCTGAAAGTCGCGCACCTGTCCGTTGAAGACCGACGGCAGCTGCCCTGGCGCAAAGGGGGTGGGGAACTGGCTGAACAGTATTACGCCATAGATTTCGAAGTCGCTGGAGAAACGTTGTGGGTTAATGATGGTTCCTGGCCCCAGATAGGCCAGCAAGGGTGCCTTGAGGTGGCGGTCTTGAAGGTTGAAGTTGATGTCGGCCTCGCCTCGCACCACGATGCCCATTCGGTGGTCGTTGATGATGAAGGGCGGTCTCTGCTTCATGATGAGCCGAAACAATGTCGGGTCGCCGTGCACGATGCCCAGTTCGTTGTTGAAGAACACCTGCCGATGAATCTTCGGCATGTTGGGAGCCAGGATGTCCTGCATCTGCGAGCGGCCCATCAGCAGCGGTTCCTGCTTGGGCGAGCGCCTTATGGCGTCGGTGTGTGTGTCCATCATATTCGCTTGTGTCTACTTTCGCCGTTACTGAAATTTGCTGCAAAGATAATCTTTTTCTTCGAAATACTGCCCTGTTTTTGCATAAATCGAACAAAAAGAACATAATTGGATGCTGAAGGATAACGTGTGATTGGAAAAAACACCGTACCTTTGCTGCGAGATTCAAAACCTAAAGAAAATAATGAGACGAACAGCATTAAGTTTATCATTTGTCATCTGCCATTTCTCGTTTTGCGTAGCACAGACCTTGGAGGTGTGTCAGCAGGCGGCGGAACGCAACTACCCGCTGATACAGCAGTATGGGCTTATCGAGCAAACGACTGAGCTGACGGTGGCAAACATCCAGAAAGGATGGCTGCCGCAGGTGACGGCATCGGCACAGGCTACCTATCAGAGCGATGTGGCGGCATGGCCCGACCAGATGAAAGCCATGATGGCGGGGATGGGCATCGACATGAAAGGGCTGAAAAAAGACCAGTATAGGGTGGGCATCGACGTGAGTCAAACGGTGTTTGATGGGGGAGTCATCAAGCACGGCAAGGCCATCGCCCGAGAGCAGGGCAAGGTGCAGTCGGCCCAGAACGAGGTCAGTATATATCAAGTGCGCCGGCGCGTGAACGAGATGTACTTCGCGCTGTTGATGCTCGACGAACAAATCAAGCTGAACCTCGACCTGCAGGAGCTGTTGGCTGGCAACGAGCGCAAGCTGACCTCGATGGTGAAGGGCGGCACGGCCGCTGACAGCGACCTTCAGAATGTGAAGGCCGAGCGGCTGAACGCAGTGCAGAAAGCCATAGCCCTGGAGTCGCAGAAGCAGATGCTGCTGCGGATGCTGAGCGCGTTCTGCGGGATAGAAGTGAAAGCCCCTAAAGCCCCAAAAGCCCCCCTTTCGCCCCCCGAGGGGGGCACTATAGCCCCTGCGACCCGCAAAACTATAGAAGCCCCCTCGGGGGCAGTAGGGGGGGCTTGGAGGACCTATAATAGCCTTCGCCCAGAGCTGAAGGCGATAGATGCGCAGATAGAGATGCTGAATGCTCAGGAGAAGGCGCTGGATGCCGCGCTGATGCCTAAGGTGGGCGTGTTTGCGCAGGGCTTCTATGGCTATCCGGGCCTGAACATGTTTGACGACATGATGCGGCACCACTGGAGCCTGAACGGCATCGTGGGAGCACGACTGACGTGGAACATTGGCGCCCTGTACACCCGCAAGAACGACAAGGCGAAGCTCAACACCCAACGCTCATCGCTCAACGTTCAGCGCGAGACCTTCCTCTTCAACAATCGTCTGGAGCAGATTCAGCAGAACGAGAACATTGCGCGTTACCAGAAGCTGATGGCCACCGACGAGGAAATCATCGCGCTGCGGCAAGCTGTGCGCAAGGCCGCAGAGTCGAAGCTGTCGCACGGCATCATCGACGTGAACGACCTGGTGCGTGAAATCAATCAAGAGAACGCCGCACGGGTGCAACGGTCGATGCACGAGATTGAGATGCTGAAAGAAGTTTACGAGCTGATGTTCACTCGTAATCTCGATATGATGAAATAACAATATGCCGAAAACTATACAACGATGAAAAGAATGATAATCACAGCAGGCGTGGCGCTGATGATGGCTGCCTGTGGAGAGAGCGAGAGGGAATATGATGCCACGGGCACGTTTGAGGCTACGGAGACCACCGTGTTTGCCGAGCAAAGCGGCGCGCTGTTGACATTCGGCGTGAACGAGGGCGACAACATCGAGGCTGGCCGCGAGGTGGGACTCGTCGACACCATGCAGACGTGGCTAAAGATTCAGCAGCTGCTGGCCACGAAGGAGGTGTATCAGAGTCAGAAACCCGATATGGAGCGCCAGATTGCCGCCACTCGACAGCAGTTGGCCAAGGCCCAGCACGACGAGCAGCGCTACCGCGAACTGGTGGCCGACGGTGCCGCCCCCTCGAAGATGCTCGACGATGCCAGCAGTCAGGTGAAGGTGCTGCAGAAACAGTTGGAGGCGCAGGTGTCGTCGCTAAGCACCAGCACCCGCGCGCTGGACAAGCAGACGGCAGCCGCCGATGTGCAGGTGAGCCAGTTGAAGGACATGCTGCGCAAGTGCCACATCGTGACGCCGACGAAGGGCACCGTACTGGAGAAATATGTGGAGCGGGGCGAGTTTGTGAGTGTGGGCAAGCCGCTGTTCAAGATGGCCGACACGGAGGAGATGTATCTGCGTGCCTACGTCACCTCGGTCCAACTGCAGCACATCCAATTGGGGCAGCAGGTAAAGGTCTTTGCCGACTATGGTGGCGGTCAGCGCCAGGAGTACAAGGGTGTCATCGCCTGGATTTCCTCGCGCTCGGAGTTCACGCCCAAGACCATCCTCACCGATGATGAACGGGCCGATTTGGTGTATGCCATCAAGGTGGCCATACACAACGACGGGGCTGTAAAGATAGGTATGTACGGCGAAGTGAAGTTTGTTACGCCCTAAGCTATTGGACGAGCCGAGCGAGGGGAAAAGGGAAGCAGAACCATGGATGCAATTATAGTTAATAGGGTTTCAAAGAGCTATGGCCGGGTGCAAGCACTCGACGAGGTGTCGTTCTGTGTTGACAAGGGCGAGGTGTTCGGCCTTATCGGCCCTGATGGCGCTGGCAAGACGTCGATGTTTCGCATCCTCTGCACGCTGTTGCTGCCCGATGCGGGGACTGCGATGGTCGATGGCTTCGATGTGGTGAAGCAGATGCGGCAGGTGCGCTGTAGGGTGGGGTATATGCCAGGCAAGTTCTCGCTCTATCAAGACCTCACCGTAGAGGAGAACCTCCAGTTCTTCGCCACGCTCTTCGGCACCACTGTCGAGGAGGGCTACGACTCCATCCGCGCCATCTATCAGCAGATAGAGCGGTTCAAGGACCGCCGTGCTGGGGCACTATCGGGAGGCATGAAGCAGAAGCTGGCACTGAGCTGTGCGCTGGTGCATCAGCCCAGCGTGCTCTTCCTCGACGAGCCTACCACAGGCGTCGACCCCGTGAGCCGCAAGGAGCTGTGGGAGATGCTGCTGATGCTGAAGGAGCGCGGCATCACCATCGTGGCCTCCACGCCTTATCTCGACGAGGTGCGCTGTTGCGACCGTGTGGCCTTCCTCGACCATGGAAGAGTGAGGGGCATCGATACCCCTGCGGCAATACTGACCGAGTTTGCTGATATATTCAATCCGGCACCACCTAAAGCCCCCACAGCCCCCTCAGCCCCCCCTTCGCCCCCCGAGGGGGGCACGATAGACTCCACAACCAGCAAAACTATAGAAGCCCCCTCGGGGGCCGTAGGGGGGGCTTCGGGGGCTTTAAGGGCTTCTCCTTCCCCTGTCATCGAGGTCTCGCACTTAGTGAAGGCATTTGGCGATTTCCGTGCTGTCGACGACATCAGCTTCTCAGTGAAGAAGGGCGAGATATTCGGCTTCTTGGGTGCCAACGGTGCGGGCAAGACGACGGCGATGCACATGCTGACAGGACTGAACCAACCCACAAGCGGGACGGGTAGGGTGGTGGGCTTCGACATCCGCACGGAATATGAGCAGATAAAGAAACATATCGGCTATATGTCGCAGAAGTTCTCGCTCTACGAGGACCTGACGGTGGCTGAGAACATCCGTCTCTTCGCCGGCATCTATGGCATGAAGAGCGAAGAGATAAAGGCGAAGACCGACGAATTGCTGCGCAGCCTAAAGTTCGAGGAGCATCGCGACGACTTGGTGGGCTCGCTGCCCCTTGGTTGGAAACAGAAGCTGGCCTTCTCCGTGTCGATATTTCACGAGCCGGGCGTGGTGTTCCTCGATGAGCCTACGGGCGGCGTCGACCCTGCCACGCGCCGCCAGTTCTGGGAACTGATTTACGATGCGGCACGACGCGGCATCACCGTCTTCGTCACCACCCACTATATGGACGAGGCCGAATACTGCGACCGCATCTCTGTCATGGTCGATGGCAAAATCAAAGCGATGGGCACGCCCGAAGAACTGAAACAACAATGCCACCAGCCCGATATGGACCATGTGTTCACCTATCTGGCCCGGCAGGCAACACGCAAGGAGTAGCCCCCTCTCTCCAAAAGGGCGAAGTTGATAGACCAATAGTAGAAATAGATGGTGAATAGAAAAGATACAGTGGAAAAAGAGGCTACCCCCCTCTCTCCTGGAAAGGGACAGGGGGCGAGGCTGTTCCTGTCCTTTGTCGTCAAGGAGGCCCGTCACATCCTGCGCGACAAGCGCACCATGCTGATACTCTTTGGCATGCCCGTGGTGCTGATGCTGCTCTTCGGCTTCGCCATCACCACCGATGTGAAGAACGTGCGCACGGTGGTGGTCGCCTCCGAGATGTCGATTCGCACACAACAGGCCATAGAGCGACTGGCGCAGTCGGAATACTTCGTCATCACCCAGACGGTGAACACACCACAAGAGGCAGAGCAACTCATCCGCAGTCAGAAGGCTGACATCAGCCTCATCCCCAGTGGAGAGGGGAATGGCCACATCAGGTGGCAGGTGATGGTTGATGGCAGCGACCCCAACATGGCGCAGCAATGGACTACCTATGCCCAGTCCATACTTATGCAGCCCGTCGGCAGCAAAGGCCCCTCTCCAAGGGCAGAGCGACTGGGGGTGAGGCTCCTCTACAACCCCCAGATGCGCTCGGCCTACAACTTCGTGCCTGCCATCATGGGCATGCTGCTGATGCTCGTCTGCGCCATGATGACCTCGATATCTATTGTGCGCGAGAAGGAGCGGGGCACGATGGAGGTGCTGCTGGTGTCGCCCGTGCGGCCGTTGATGGTCATCATCGCCAAGGCGGTGCCCTATCTGGTGCTCGCCTTCGCCATTCTCATCACCATCCTGCTCATGGCGCGCTTCGTGCTGGATGTGCCGTTGGCGGGGTCGCTGTTTTGGATAGTGGCCGTTTCCACGCTCTACATCCTATTGGCGCTCTCATTGGGTCTGCTCATCTCCAACGTGGCGCAGACGCAACTGGTGGCGCTGCTGCTCTCGGCCATGGTGCTGCTCATGCCCGTGGTGATGCTGTCGGGCATGCTGTTCCCGGTGGAGTCGATGCCGCAGGTGCTGCAATGGCTGTCTGCCATCGTGCCGCCGCGCTACTACATCCAGGCCATGCGCAAGCTGATGATTATGGGTGTGGGCATCGGCGATGTGACTCGCGAGGTGGCGGTGCTGGCAGGAATGACGGTTGTGCTCCTGGCAATAGCGCTGAAGAGGTTTAACGTTAGATTAGAATAGCCGATGACACTGAAATACTTGATACAAAAGGAATTTCTGCAGATTCGCCGCAATGCGTTCCTGCCCCGCCTCATCGTCCTGTTCCCCATCCTGATCATGTGCGTCATGCCGTGGGTGATGCAGATGGAGGTGAAAAACATCGTGGTGGATGTGGTGGACATCGACCGAACGGTGGAGTCGCAGCGGCTGTTGCAGCAGATAGCTGCCTCGAACTATTTCATCTTTGGTGGACAGAAGGCTACCTACGCCGAGGCGATGAACGACATTGAGAAGGGGTGTGCCGACGTGATTCTGGAGATTCGCGACGGCCATTATCTCATCGCCGCCAATGCCGTGAATGGCACCAAGGGGGCTATGGGTAGCGCCTATTTGTCGCAGATTGTCTCACCTCCTGTCGCCTATGCTGCGGTATCATCGCAGCCCTCCACCCTCCTTCTCTACAACAAAGGCCAAAACTACAAGCTCTACATGATTCCCGCCCTCTTTGCCATCGTGATGATGCTGATGACGGGCTTCCTGCCCACGCTGAACATCGTTGGCGAGAAAGAGACAGGCACCATTGAGCAAATCAACGTCACGCCCGTGTCCAAGTGGTCGTTCATCCTGGCCAAGCTCATCCCTTACTGGCTCATCGCCCTGTTTGTCATCACCGTCTGCCTCGTGCTGGCCTGGCTCGTCTATGGCCTCACGTCTGCTGGCCCAGTGTGGCTCATCTATGTGCTTGCCATGCTGCTGGCGCTGTTCTTCTCGTCGTTTGGACTCATCGTTTCCAACTATAGCGACACCATGCAGCAGGCCATGTTCGTCATGTGGTTCTTCGTGGTCAGCATCCTGCTGCTCTCAGGCCTGTTCACCCCCACGCGTTCTATGCCTGATTGGGCCTATGCCACCACCTACATCAATCCCATGCACTATTTCATCGATGCCATCCGCACCGTCTTCGTCCGGGGTGGAGGCTTCCAGCAGGTGGCCCATCAGATAGCGGCCCTGCTCGCCATCGGCAGCTTCATGGCCGTCTGGGCGGTGCAGAGCTATAAAAAGAACAGTTTGTAGAGCGGTGACAAGATGAACGAAAGTTGCCCGCCAAACGACTGCTCCCGTTCCCTCAATCGCTTGGCCGCTTACCATCCTGCCGGCAGCACGATGTTCTCCACGTCGTGGGCTTGGGCGAACAGCGGGGCTATCTCTTCATCGCTGAATCCGGCGATGCCGCAGCCGATGCGGGTGACGAGGAAGGTGAGGGTGGGGTGCTCCTTGGCAAACAGGATGAACTCGTCGACATACGGGCGGATGGTCTCCACGCCTCCCTGCATCGTGGGTATGCCGTAGCTCTGGCCTTGCAGACCCACGCCCTGCCCCATGATGGCCCCAAATTTGCGGTAGGCCACATAGGCGGCCCCGCCGCCGTGCATGCCTCTGAGGTTGCTGCCAAACACGAAAATCTCGTTTGGCTGCAACGAAGTGATCATCTCTGGTGTTGTCCGTTTTTGTTGGTTCTGCTCTTGCGGTTTTTTCGGTTCCATATATTCCTCTATGTTAAAGTCATAATCCTCGCATGCCATCGACCCTGCCATGGTCGTTTCATTCTTCGACAGTCTGATGTAGCCCATGCCAGCTTCGCGAGTGCCAAACATCCGCTCATCCATCACCTCTGGCATGTCTAAGTCCATATCGAAATGCTTCTTGAAATAGGGTGTGATGACCTGCTCCTTCAGTTTTTTGTACCTCTGCGAGAT
The DNA here is from genome assembly GCA_902790625.1 of uncultured Prevotellaceae bacterium. Taxonomy (GTDB): domain Bacteria; phylum Bacteroidota; class Bacteroidia; order Bacteroidales; family Bacteroidaceae; genus Prevotella. Next base: position 16,827 of record CADASP010000034.1, read on the forward strand.
GGCCGACGGGCTTATCCCCATCTGCTCTGCTATCTCTTTCGACTTGAATCCTTGCAACAGCAACAGGTGGATGATCAGCCTGTCTTCACGGCTCAATGGCGCATGGTCGCAAACATCCTCCACCATTTGGTTGAACTGCAACCGCAGGTCGCTGGTCATGTCGAACGACATCAGATAGTCTTGGAACGTGATGCTGCCATACTCCTTCTTGTGCCATTTCAGGGCATCGAGCACTACATAGCGAAATCCGTTGATGAGCCATGTGCGCAGACTCACATTGGGCGAGTGGTCCTCCAATGGCTTCCAGTCGTGCTCCATCAGGTAGAGCGCATACTGGTGGGCCAGCGACATGAAGTCCAGGTTCTGCTTGCTGCTCAGGTCATAGCGCTTGTCAAACACACGATAGCCCACCTGGCAATACCCGTAGAAATACTCACGGATGATGTCGGCGTCGCCATTGCGGAAACCCCTTAGAATCTCTTCGTCAGACAGCCGTTGATAGTACATACTCGATAATTTTCTGCAAAATTACAAAAAAATATCGACCTCCGCTTCATTTTTCTGCAATTTCTTCTTTAAAGAGATAAAGACATGTCGAAAAAGCAACAGAGTATTCACCATTAAAGAACATTACGATTATGCAAACAACCAAGCGAGTTCACAATCTGATTATCGTCGACGAGAGCGGTTCGATGTCCATCATCCGCAAGCAGGCCTTTGTAGGCATGAACGAAACCCTGCAGACCGTGCGCAAGATGCAGGAGAAGTTTCCCGACCAGCAGCAGTCTGTCACCCTGCTCACCTTCGACACGGGGCACACCACCTGGCACTACAACAACACGCCCGCTGCGCAGACCAAGGACCTGGACTGGAAAGCCTACTGTCCTGGTGGCGGCACACCCCTCTACGATGCCATCGGCATGGGTATCTCCAAGCTAAATGCCCAGGTGGAGGACGGCGACCTCGTGCTGGTGACCATCATCACCGACGGCGAAGAGAACAGCAGCGTGGAATGGACGCTGAAGATGGTTCGCACGATGATTGAGAAGCTGAAAAAGCAGGGCTGGACGTTCACGCTGATAGGAACTGACAACCTCGACGTGGAGACCATGGCCCACTCATTTGCCATTGACGAGCACATGGAGTTCCAACAAAGCGAGGCCGGCACCCGTGCCATGTTTGCCCGTGAACGTAGCTGTCGTGAACGCTTCAACTTATGTGTCGCCAAGAATGCTTCCATGCCTGTGGGCAAGTACTTTGATGAGGAGGACAACTGACTTGCTTAATAAACTGTTTTCAGCCATTCTGACAAGAAGAAATCGTAGATGCGATAGCCATCGTCTACCTGGGTGAGCAAATCGCTCTTTAGTAGAAGTTTGACGGCCGCCTGCACGGAACTGGCAGAGTTGAGGTTGTATTTCTTGATGAATTTTGCAGATGTGATGTTGTGCGCAATCCCCTCTTTGGCAATGGCTTGCAGCACCATCTTCTGCTTTGGAGGAATATTGGTCAACAAATCCTTGTAACTGTTTTCTTGTGCCATGACAACATTATGTGTTGCCTCTGCAATCATGCCTGTACTGCATGTCATGTTGGTGGCAGTCAAAGCAAACAGCTCGTTCATCATCATTTGCACAAACCATGTGTAGCCATGATATTGGTTCCATACAGCCTCAACTACCTCGCCGTCGATATGCTTGCCTCTTTCTGCAAAAAGAGAGGACGCAAATGCAGAATATGTGGCAAGAGGTATAGGCTCCAATCCCATGCTGATGGTGCTTTGGTAGAAGGGCTTTGAAGGGGAGTTGAACATATTGCTCATGATGTGCCGCCTACTGCCCGAGAAGATGAATTGGGCTTTATGGCACTTTTGTATCTTAGTGCGCAGCAGTGCTTCTACATTTTTCTCGGCATATTCACCAATCTGCTGAAACTCGTCAATGGCAATAATGCACGGTTTGTCTGCCTCTTCGATGTAGGCAAATATTTCGTCGAGCGTGGCTTCTGGAGCCTGAATGTCGCCCAGTCCTAAGTCGAAAGATGGCGCACCAGTCATCGCGTCAAGTTTAAATCCAATGCGGAATGAAGAAATCACTTGGAAGAATCTCTCCTTCCAAACCGTAGACAATGGTTTCAGTTGGGCGTATATCTCCTTTCCCAAGGAATAGACGAACTCGGCCAATGACGTAGTGGCATAGATGTCGACGAAGAACGTATAGTACTGTTCTTTTATGTCCTCTTGGCTGAAAAAGTGCTGGATGAGTCCAGATTTTCCAATACGCCGAGGCGAGATGAGGGCTACATCGCGGCCATTCGTCAGTTGTTTCCGCAGGAACTCCGTTTCTGTGTCTCGGTCGCAAAAATACTTGTCAGACTGGTATTTTCCGACAACGAAAGGGTTGTTTAGCTCAATGTCATGCATCATTTCTTCAAATTTTATTGCAAATATAATAATTATAATCATAATAAAATGTGCTCGCCCCTGATTTTTGGAATAATTTAACGAAAGGCACCGCCATTTCCCCTCGCAAATCCTTGGCGGTTTGAGGGGAAATTCCTAATTTTGCCTCGCGAACCGCAACACTAAAGCATGAAGATAATAGCTACCAGCGATTGGCACCTCGGAAACATGTTTCATGGAAACGACCGATTGCCCGAACACCAGCATTTCCTGACTTGGCTGCTCTCGCAGATTGAACAGCAACAGCCCGATGCCCTGCTCGTTGCAGGCGACATCTTCGACAATGGCAACCCCTCGGCGGCGTCGCAGTCTGTCTACTATAGTTTCCTTGCCGATGCCAGCGAGAGATGTCCCGCGATGCAAATCATCATCATTGCGGGCAATCACGACTCGGCCAACCGCCTCGAGGCCCCCCGTGCCCTGCTCGCCCGCCACCATGTGGAGGTGAGAGGTGTGGTCAAGCGCTCATGGGTGCAGACCGACGACGGAGGCGAATGGCTGACCAACTACGACGACCTGATGCTGCCTGTAACAAATGCTGAAGGCGAACAGGTTGTCGTGCTGGCTTTACCCTATCTGCGAAACGACATCATCCACAACGCCAGCTATTCAGCCGGTGTCAATGCCTTCCTGCGTGAACTCACGTCGAAAGCGCGCGACAAATATCCCGGCATCCCCTTGGTGATGATAGCCCACATGTATGCCAAGGGAGCCGACATCGCCCGCCAGGATGCCAGCGAGAAGATTGTCATAGGCGGAGTGGAAGAAGTGAGCATGGACGGGTGGACCGACCATCCCGACTATCTCTCATGCGGACATATCCATAAGCGCCAGCATATCTGGAACACCGATTGGGCACGCTATAGCGGCAGCGTGCTGCCCATGTCGTTCGCCGAAGTTGACTACCAGCACGGTGTCGACTTGGTCACCATCCATGCTGATGGCAAGCACCACACCGAGTTCCTCGACTATGAACCCCAGCACAAGCTGCTGATTCTGCCAAAGGATGATGAAGAGCTGACACCGAATAAGCTGAAGAAGCTCATCAACAAAGAACTGAAAGACAGAACCGACGGCAAGCTCGACGACCATTTCGACTATGTGATGCTGAAGGTGAAACTCGAAAAGGTGAGCAACGACGACTTGGCAGCCCTCGAACAACTGATTGCCGAGAAAAACGCCGTGCTGTGTAAGATGCAACGCATCATACCAGAACTCGACTTGACCACCGTGTCGGGCGAAGAACAAATCCACAGCATCGACGACATCCTGAACCGCAACCCGCTCGACACCCTCAAAGAGGCATTCGCCATACAGCACAATAATGAGATGAGTGAGCACCAGGAGCAGATGCTCAGCGAGTTGCTTGGCTCGATAACCTCAGAATCCTACAGCAAATGAAAATCATCCGATTGGAAATCCTCAATCTGGCCTCCCTCGACCGTCAGGGCGGTGAAGTCATCAATTTCGAAGAGGGTGCCCTCGGTGACAGCACCATCTTCAGCATCGTGGGCCCCACGGGCAGCGGCAAGTCCACATTGCTCGATGCCATCTGTTTGGCTCTTTACAACCGCACCCCACGCTATCCCCGAAGACAGGGTGAACGAAAGGGTATGGAGATATATGGCGCCATGGATGAGGGCGAGCGAAACCGTCCAGCACCCACCGATTGTGTCAATATTCTCACCCGTGGCAAGAAGCTGGGCTATAGCAAACTCACCTTCAGGGCCAACAATGGCAACGTGTATCGGGCAGAATGGCACGTCAAGTTCAACCGCGTTAGATACGACAGACCCATCTCCAAACTCTATTTGATGACCCAAGAGGAGGGTCAGACGAAGGAGGAAGAAGTCTGCTGGGATGAGATTCCTGCCATCATCGGTCTCGAGTACGAACAGTTCCTGCGCACCGTCCTTATTGCCCAAGGTTCTTTTTCAAAGTTCCTCACCGCCAAGGAAGACGAGCGCTATCAGCTGCTCGAGAAGCTCATCGGATGCGAGCAGCTCTACACCACTATTGCCCTGAAAATCAAGGAGCAGAAAGACAATGCCGTCGACGCTTACAACGCCGTCAGCGCACGCCTCGCGGCCTACAAGAACGACCTGATTCCCGATGAAGAGCTTAAGGCATTTGAAGACCATCTCAGACAGCTGGAGGAAGCTGAGAAGAACAAAAAAGCAGAACTCGCCACCGTCGTCGAGGCGTTGGGGTGGTACGACGTGGAAGAGAAGTTCCTCGAGACTCTTGGTAAATATGAGTCTCTTCTCAAGCAGAGCCAGCAGGATGTGGAGGCGATGAAAGCCGACAGCGACCAGTTGCGGTTGCACGATGCCACCCTCATCCCAGTAGGATTCTATCGCGACATACAGACAGCCCGAAAGACAATAGATGAGCAGGATAGTAGGCTGAAGACCCTGGGCGAGCAGTTGGAGGACAAGCAGAAGGAAATAGCAGGGGCAAAACAGTCGCTCCAAACCCTCAAGGAGGCTGCGGTCAAGGCCGCCACGGTGTTGAATGAGCAGAAACCACACATCAACAAAGCCCGAAGCATCAAGGGAGAACTCGCCATTGCCACGAAGACGAAGGCAGACAAAGAAGTCGACCTGAGAAAGGCGGAGAAAAACTACAAAAAGGCCAAGCAGGATGTGGCCAACAATGCCAAAGACATAGAGGCGGCCCAGCAAGAGTATGCCAAAGCCCAGACTGAATGCAAAGCGCTGACAGAGAAAGTCGTGGCGATGAAGAAGCAGAAAGCCGATGCTACCGACAAGGCTGCCATGGCCTATAACACCGAAGCCGAGAAAGCCAAAGACCTGGATGCTGAAAAGCTACAGAATGCCGACAGGATAGCCAACCAGAAGAAGGCCGACATCGCCGAGGCTATCAACACGCGGAGGAGCATCGATGAGAATGCCGAAAGCATCAGAAAGACCGAAGCGGAAATAGGACACCTCACCCAGCGCAACGCCCAAATTGACGAAGAGCTTCAGAAGCTCAACACCGATTCCTTGGCAAAGGAGTTGGATACCCTCCGCACATCCTACACCTTGATGACCAGCGAGAACTGGGCGCACCATCGCCAGAGCCTCGTCGACGAACAGCCATGCCCCCTCTGCGGAGCCACCCATCATCCTTACAACAGCCATGAGGCATTCGCCCCAGTCGTCGACGAGATGAATGCACTCATCCGAGAGAAGCAGACGCAGCTCGAAGGGATGAAGGAGAGCATCCAGCGACTCACAAGCGAGAGAAGCCACAACAATGGGGCTGTCGACGGGAAAAGGAACCTCGTCGACAGCCTGAGAGACCAGCTCTCCAAGCAACAGGCGGTGTGGACCACCATCCACAGCCGTTATCCCTCCTGGCCCGAGGATGTGGAGCAGTTGGGCATACTGCAACAGATAATCAACGAAGAGGCCGACAAGGCAGGCCAGGCATTGACGCAATATAATGTGCTGGTCAAGACCATCAAACGTCTTCGTGAGCAGAAAGAAAAGGCCGAGGCTGCACTGAGCAAGTATAAAGAGCAGACCGACAAAGAGCTTCAGAAGACTGAAGAAAAGATAGCCACTGCCCATACCGCACTCTCTACCGAGATGGGGAAAACCGAAAACCTGAAGGCTCAGGAACAGGAGAAGGCACAGGCCCTCGCCAATGCCAACCAAGCATTGGAGAGCGCAAAGAAGGAGGTGGATGCCAAGACTGCGGCACTCAAGGCAGAGATAGGCGATAACGACCCCGACAGCTTCGAGAAGCTCCTGCAGGAGGCCAAGGAGAAAGCCGATGCCGACGTCGACAAGCAGGCAGAAAAGATAGGAAAACTCGAAAAAGAGAAGGAGCACTCCCAAGGGGAATTGACAGCAACCGCGCAAGCCAGAGCGAAACAGCATGAACACCTCTTGGCGGTGGAGCCTCAGCTTCAAGCCTGGCTCGACAGCTACAATGCGTTGCCCGACCATCCCCAGACGCTCACCCTCCACACCATCGCCAGCATCAGCGAGTCGAAAGCCAACTGGGAGGCTATCCGGCAGCGTCAGAACAGGCTGACGGAGGCTGCTACTGCAGCCAAGACCACCTACGACAATGAGAAGGAGCGGCACCAAGCCCATCAGGAAAAGAAACCCGCTGCCGACCCGCAAACGCTGACGGCGCGCAAGGCCGAGCTGGAGCAGCTGTCGAACACCGAGCTGGTGGAATGTCAGGCCCGCAAGAAGCGTCACGACGATGCGCAGAAGCTCGTGGGCACCCTCCACGACGAGGCGCAGCAGAAGACGATGCTGAAGAAGGAATGGGAAGAGATAGCCAGCGCCATCGGCACCGATGGCAAGACGCTCCGCAAGATAGCACAGTGCTACACCCTGCGCTTCCTCATAGCACATGCCAACGTCGAGATACGCAAGTTCAACAGCCGCTACGAGCTGCAGCAGGTAAAAAACTCCCTCGGCATCCGTGTCATCGACCACGACCGCGCCGACGATGTGCGCGACACCACCTCGCTCTCAGGCGGCGAGACCTTCATCGTCTCTCTGGGGCTGGCACTGGGACTCTCGGCATTGTCTTCCAGAAACATCTCCTTCGAGAACCTCTTCATCGACGAAGGCTTCGGCTCCCTCGACCACGACAGCCTCGAGACGGTCATCAACTCCCTTGCCATGCTCCAGTCGTCGCAGGGCAAGAAGGTGGGCGTCATCAGCCACACCGACTCCATGTCGCGCATCACCACCCAGATACGCGTCATCCGCAACGGCTCCTCCGGCAGCAGCCACATCGAAATCTATCCATAAGCAACAATTCATTCTTTGAATCCTTTTGAGCAAATAGTCTACATACAGGAAAGAGTGAACGGAATGTGACTTGTTGCCCACCTTCATCAATGTGCCATCGAAGCCACTTCCAGGATAATAGCCTACTCTTGATGACATGATGTCGCGGAACGTGATTTGTTCGCCGCGAAGATATCTGGCTATCCATTCGGGTTTTTCTTCGCGATAGTCTTTTAAGATATGTGAAGATGTCGGTCATTGATAATGTTTTAGCGTTCGTAAATCGCCTACAAAGTTAGACATGTTTTCAACCTTACGAATTGTTTTGGTTTCTCTTGCCACAGACGAAGGACTCGATCATGGGGAAACTAATGTCGGCTTCGTCGGGAAAGGCCTCGCGGACTTTGCTGAACTCGAAATGGCTGATTCTGAGCAGGAGGTCGCTGATGCGGCGTTTCAGCGGTGTCAGTTGCTGTTGGTAGGCTTTGTTTGTCAGCTGCCCGGCTTTGAGGCTGGCCTTGAGGGCTTGTTTCTGCTGTCGGAGGCTGCTGATCTGGCTGCTGACATTAGCCTCGAAGGCTTCGCACTCGGCATAGAGCTGGCGCATTTTGTCGGCGTTGTATCGGGTCAGGGCGCTGGTGTACTTGTCGTGCCACTGGCGGCACTCGTCCTGGATCTGCTCTATCTGACGGTTGAGGGTTTCGATGTGATGCTTCATGAACTGGACGTCGACAGCGGCTGCCAGATCGGCATGGCCGTTGTCCTCGCGGCGGAGGATGTCGAGCACTTGGCTGAGGGTGTAGGCCTGGTAGAGCTGCTTGGCCTCGGTGTAGCGCTGGTTGAGCTTCATGAACGGGCCCCAGTGGCGGCCGAACGACGACAGGGTGACTACGTCGAGCCGTCCGTCCTGGCGCACGAGGCTGCACTTGTTCATTCCGCTCAGCGGGCTGCCTGACAGCTGACAGACGAGGCCGCGGCGCCCGCTGCCGTCGGTCTGCATGGCGTCGGGGACGAGGGGCCACCACTCGAGGTAGACGCCCAGGATGGGGTTGCGGAATCCCGACGTGCCGGTATAGGCAAGCCCGCTCTGAACGGCGACGGGGCAGAGGAACATGCGGCTATCGCTGAGTATGCGCTCCCGGTGGGCGAGGAGATAGAAAGCATTGTCGAGGAAGAGCTGCCGCTGGTCGCCGTCTGACTTCTCAGGGGCCTGTGTTGCGAGCGGATAACAATCAAGCTGGCGACCGTCGGTGAGTATGATTATGTTTTGTGGGAAGTTCTCTCCACTTTCCTTGAAGGGTTCTGCTATGATTGCCATAATTACTCTGCTACTAATTCAAGGTTGTCTAATCTGTTGTTTCGTTTGTTGCCGTCGATATGGCTGACTCTGAAGCCTTCGGGGATATCGCCCTTAAAGGCTTCCCAGACGAGTTCGCACACGCGACATTCGGTGCCGTAGACAACGGTATACACTTCGCCGTCGGCCTTCAAGTATTGGTCGCCCTCGACGGGCTCTTCCTGCGGGGGCCTGCGCTCCTTGGGGGCTGCCTTGTAATGGTGCAGATGGGTGTTGTCGAAACGCTCGTCGGGCTCCAGGGTGCCGTCGTATAAAACGGCGTTCTGGGCGGGCAGAGGGGTTATGTGAGGATAGAGCCGCTCCAGAAAGCGGTGGACTTCGACTATGCGCTCAATACCTATCCAAGAGTCCTTCAGCTTAAGTTCGGTGAAGGTATAGTCATGTTGCACATACACTTTCTTGACCGACATAATGTCGTGGGTGAGGAGCGACTTCAGCTCGCTGAAACGCTCTTCGCGAGGGCGTTCCAGATAGTTGGGGTCGTAGATGTCGATTATCAATACGTGGCAGGTCTTTGTTTTGCAAAAGACCCAAAAATGGTTGCTGCTTCTCATAATGCAAAAGTTTTTTTAATGTTAAACAATTAGGTGTTGAAACTCTCGCTTGTTTTAAGTCAGTAGCCTAATGGCTGTTAGGCTACTGACTCGCATTGTTTTCCCACCGTGGCCGCTTACGAGGGGGCGGCTCGGTTGGGGCAGTTCGCGACTGTCTCTTAATGCAGGTGAGAGGTGAGTGGTGAGGGAATGCTGTATAATGCCATGTTGTTGTTGATTTAAGATGTTTCAGGTTGCAAAGATATGAAAAATAGTCGAAATCGGCATGCCAATTATATGTATGAGTCTACTCCGAAAACCATTATTGTCGCGAAAGTCGGCGCAGCAGCTCCCCTCCCCTCAAGGGGAGGGGCCAGGAGTGGGGGCTGTATATCATTCACTCGCAGGATGTTAGAGACCCCACCCCTACCCCTCCCCTTGAGGGGAGGGGAACGGCTGCGCATTGTTTTTGGGTTGTTTTTTAGACTATTGTCCCCTTCACTCCCTTTCACTCCCCTTCACTCCCTTTCACTCCCTCTTTCACTCCCTTTCACTCCAGAGATGAGGAACTTGAATCACTACGACAGCGACGGTTTGACAAACCCGATGCTCCTGCGGTCTTTGCCACCCAGGAGTTCGGCTTGGCAGTAGGCTTCGATCTCATCTACCGAGGCGAATTTGCCCGAGAGGATATAGTCGACGGTGCGCTTGCGGGCTACGTTCTCAATCTGACCGCCAGTGAAGTCGAAGTGGGAGGCCAGCTGATGGGCATCGTCGGCACTGAGGTCTTTCAGCATGGAGCGCCAGATCTTGGCCTTCACGTCGACATCGGGCTTGTGGAACTCCACCTTGTAGAGGAAGCGGCGCTCGAAGGCACGGTCGAGGTTGCTCGTCAGGTTGGTGGTGGCGATGAGGATGCCCTCGAGGTCTTCCAGTTCCTGCAGGATGATGTTCTGCATGGCGTTGTCCATCTTGTCGACGGAGTGCTCCACGTTGGTCGTGCGCTTGTTGATGACGGCGTCGGCCTCGTTGAAGAAGAGGATGGGCATCACCTCGCTATGTCGGCACAGTCGGCGATAGCGCTGAAACACCTCCTTGATGTTCTTCTCGCTCTCGCCCACCCACTTGTCGCGCAGTCCGGCGATGTCGACCTGCATCAGGTCGCGCCCCGTCTGCCGGGCTATCTGCAGCACCGTCTCGGTCTTGCCCGTGCCGGGAGCGCCATAGAACAGGCATGCGAAGCCCTTGCGCATGCCCTGCTCTTCAAGTCGCTGCTGGATGGAGGGCAGGTTGTCGGTGCTGAGCAGACGGGTGAGCCGTGCTATCTGCTCCTGCTCGGTGGTGTTGAAGAACAGCAGCTTCTCCTTGATGCTGTGGTGGCTCCTCAGCAGGCGGTCGCTGGGCCTCATCCTCTTGCATTTGGAGTGGCTGGGGGTATAGGCCGAGAGCAGCTCGGTCTTGGCTTTGCGTGTGAGCATATACTGCTCGGTGTCGGCCTGGCCGTCGTTGCACTTATGCTCGATATATCCGCCCTCGATGAGGAGGTGGGTGCCGTTGCGCAAGTCCTCGCGCATAAAGTCGCATTCGTACTCATCGGGATAAAGGCCGTCGATGGTCTGGAACGTGAGGCCCTCGCCATCGGAACCCTCCCACTGGGCATAGTCGACAACAATCATCAGCAGGAGCGACTGCACATGGATGTCGTCGAACCTCAGGACTTCTTGGCACAGCGGGAGATGGGGATTGGCTTGGGCCAGCTGCACCATCCACTCCTCGTCGTCGGCGAATTCTGTGTTGCGGTCGTTCATGCTCTTGTTGATATGTTTCTCGAGCTTGTCTACGAACTGCTGCTCGGTGAGTCCGTCGATCTTCTCGGGGACGAAGGGCTTGTTGTGGCGAAGCGCCGTGACCACGCCGTGTGCCAGCGTGATGCCTTCGGAGTAGCCGGTGATATCGTGCACACACTTGCGAAAGGCCCAGCGCTGGGCTATCAGCTCCTCGATCTCCTCGGAATACACCATCACCGACAGGCGCGAGCATCCGAGATAGTTGCCCATGCTCTTCCACGACATCGGTTCGCCGGCCTCGATGAGCATGGCGAGGGCAACAATCTGAATGTCGGTCAGCCCCAGCATCTCGCGCAGGTATGCCAGGGGATTCTTCACCGACTCCCAGAATTCGGCTGACAGTCGGGAGTCTTGCGCCTTGCTGAGGATTCTGTCAAGGGCTGTGATGATGGTCCAGGTGTCGGACTCCTTCGTGTCTGCAACCTTCTTGTCGGGCAGGTCGCCAAAGTCTCCCAGTCCCGGCTCAAATTTGCGTAGTGTTCTTTTTCTTATTGTCATATCACGATGTCTTTCTGTTTTTGCGATGCAAAGGTAATAATTATTTTTCAGATTCCCCCTACATTTATACATATAGTAATGGTTAAAAATAAGTTCAACCTGCTACGGTTGAAAATTGGTGGCGTTGTTTGAAAACTTCAGACGGCTTCACCGTCTTTTCAACCGTAGGTTGAATAAGTTCTTGCTTGCAAGCGAAAGGCGAGGGTAGGGTCACCAGTGGGAATCCTAAGGTCGAGCGGGGATGATTATGTTGTATTCCGTCGCCCCTCCGGGGCTTTTGTTCCCTTTGCTTTCACGGGGGCGATGCCCCTGCCTGTATTCCGTCGCCCCTCCGGGGCTTTTGTTCCCTTTGCTTTCACGGGGGCGATGCCCCTGCCTGTATTCCGTCGCCCCTCCGGGGCTTTCTGCTGCGACTCCGTGGAGCATACAAATTGCATTTAGTAATGATTATTTGGTTCTTTAAGATTAATGATTATCTGCAAGTGCCCGCAACTGACGCTTTCAGCGTCTTTTCAACCGCAACAGCTCGAATTCATTTTTTCTTTAGAGGAAAGACACGAATTATTTACTGAATCAGCAAACGATTCGCTAAAAAGGTGATGCCATGCCGTTGAGCATTGTTGATGACGAGCGAAATGGGGTGGATTCTGGAGAGGCGGCGCACGCCAAACAGGGAGGGGGAGGCACCGCAAAGGGAAAAGGGGCATGCTTTTCAGGTTGGCAGCGGGCGGGGACATGATTGGCAGCGGCCGCTGCCAATGATGGCAGCGAACGCCGCCAATGATGGCAGCACTTCTCCACTAAACAACAGCCCAAAAACAATGCGCAGCCGTCTTTCGCGCCAATATTGGTTTTCGGAGTGGACTCATTTATTTAATGCGTGGAAAAAGCAACAAGAACGGGTGGAAGCCCTGTATGTGGCATAAGGCGTGGCAATGGCCATCCACAGGCGGGAAATAGCTATGTCAAGTGAGCCGAAATGTTTTTTTGATAAAAATTTGGTTGTTTTTTGAAAATGTGTATTTTCGCACGCTTTTTAGGCGAGGGCTTATAGCCTAGTCGTCGCAGGTCATCACCGAGAGCTTCGAGGACTACGAGCTGTGGTCTACAGGCGGCGTGATGAGCGGAGCACCCGAGGGCCAGATGGGCGTGTGGAAGATGTATGATGCCGACAACAAGCCTACCTACACCTGGGAGTATTTCGACATAATCTCGCCCACCGCCGGCAAGCCACAGGCCTACCAGGTGTTCGATGGGGAAATATTCACAGGCACCGACCACTACTATTTCTACAATCTCGCTGCCGTCACCGGCAGCCAGTATCTGGTGTCGATGGACCCCGCCGACGGCAACTACATCCCGCAGCCCGACGACTACCTCATCTCGCCCCTCGTGCCCGGAGGCTCCGTCGTGGAGTTCTACTATGGCTCCCTCCTTGGCAAGCAGCAGGGACTGGAGGTGCTCTACTCGGAGACGGGAACCAACATCAGCGACTTCAAGCTGCTGCAGCCCCTCAACGATGCCGTCGACACAGAGTGGAACCTGGCCTATGTCACGCTGCCCGCCACAGCCCGCCATTTCGCCATCCACCACAACAAGGCATCGCACCTGGGATACGGTCTGAAGATTGACGACATCACCTACAACAGCCTCACCGCCGTCGACCACTTCCGCATCTATGTCGATGGCAGGTTGGTGGGCACGTCGCAAACAGCGTCGTACAGCATCAACGAGGCCCTGGAGGCTGGCAAGCACAGGATAGCTGTCACCGCAGTCTTCGCCGACGGCACAGAGACCATCCCCGCCTACGCCTCGCTGACCTATCTGCCGACGGCCATCGACGATGTACTGCAGAGCGGACAGCCCTTCGATGTCTTCACCGTCGACGGCAAGCTGCTCCGCAGCAACACACGCTCCATCGACGGATTGCATGGTGTCTACGTCATCGGCGGCAAGAGTGTCATACTGAAGTAATCGCTTGTGGGGTGCGGGCAGCACCACCACACACTTCGCTTTTTTTTCGTACCTTTGGCTTCGCCGAAGGTACTTCCGCTCGGAAAAGCAAGAAGAAAAACCTTTTTTTCCTTTGCTTTTCGCTCGCTTTTTCGTACCTTTGCGCGCCGAAAACGGCTGTGATTGAATAGGCTTTATGATGACATTGACGCTGGTTGTGGGTCTTCTGATTCCCCTGTTAGGCACGGTGCTGGGTTCTGCTTTCGTCTTCCTGATGAAAGACGCGATGTCTGTGCGCCTTCAGAAGTCGTTGCTGGGCTTTGCCTCGGGTGTGATGGTGCTCGACGTGGTGATGGGGTAGCGCGGGTTTTGATTATCTTCAAAAAAACTAAACTGATATGAAAGAGAGAATCGCATTTGTAGACTACATCCGTGTGGTAGCCTGCCTGCTGGTGATGGTGGTTCACTCCAGCGAGGCGTTTTATAACATTGGAGAGATATCCCAAGTGGTGAATGAGGACAACCGCCTCTGGGTGTCTATCTATGATGGGTTCTTCGGGCGCATCTCCGTGCCGCTGTTTATGATTGTCTCGGCCTTCCTGCTGGTGCCAATGAAACCGGGCATGACGATGGGCCAGTTCTATCATCGTCGTTTCCTGCGCATCCTGCCGCCCTTTGTCTGCTTCCTGGTGCTCTATGCCCTGTTGCCGGCCACGTGGGGCGGCTCGTCGTGGGATGAGGCCATCGAGGGCCTGAAGATGGTGCCCTTCAACTTCCCGCAGTGGGGCGGTCATCTGTGGTTCATGTACCCGCTCATCAGCATCTACCTCATCATTCCCGTGGTGTCGCCTTGGCTCGCCAAAGCCAGTGCGAAGGAGGAGCTGACGTTCCTCGGCATCTTTGCCTTCTCCACGCTGACGCCTTGGCTGCATCGCTTTGTGTCGGCCGAGCTATGGGGTGAATGTTTCTGGAATCAGTTCTCGGCGTTGTGGTACTGCTCTGGCTACTTAGGCTATCTCGTGTTGGCACACTTCATTCGTGTACACCTGAAGTGGGGCCAGCGGAAGCGGCTGACTGTAGGCGCGGCCTGCCTCATCATTGGCGGGGTGTTCACTGCCTGGAGCTTCTGGTGGAAGGCGGTGCCTGGCGTGCAGATGGCGACGCCGATGGTTGAGTGGTCGTGGGAGTTCTGCACACCCAATGTGCTGCTGGCCACTTTCGGCGCTTTCCTGATGTTCAGCTGCATCCAGAAGGCTCCCCGATGGATCAACGGGCTGGCCAAGCTCACCTTCGGCATGTATCTGATGCACATCTTCTTCCTCACGTTTATTTCAGGTTGGCTCATCGGTGGCGATGCGGCTCATCCCCTGCTGCCCGTATGGATAGCCATTCCCGCCATCGCCCTGCTCACGTTCGTGTGTTGTGCTGTCGCCACGAAAATCCTCTCGCTGATTCCGGGCAGCAAATACGTGATAGGCTGAAGCAGGAATTTTATGAAGGAAAACATACAATGGGGGCTTGCTGCCCTCTTCATCATCATCTGCGGCAACATCGCCCTGACCAGTGCGGCATCGTGATGTATCTCAATAGCGACAACTGGCTGAAGGGCTCGGTGGAATACGAGAACGATGAGTTCCAGCATCTAAGCAGTGTGGTGACGAACAACGGCTATTCCGATTGGGCCACAACGGCTATCCCTGCCGATGTGAAGACGATGTGGCACCGATTCTCCCGCCGTGAGGATGACTACTGCATCGAGTGCTCTGTTGATGGCCAGACGTTCAGTCAGATGCGCGTCTGTCACATGTATGCCGGAGCCAATGAGATCAGCTTTGGCATCTATGCATGTTCGCCAGAAGAGGCCTCATTCACAGCTGTTTTCTCGGATATGAAGATTACCGAGTGCGCATGGAAAGCCCATGACGGCCAGCAGCCATTCGAGAAGATGAAGCGACTCGATGCCGTCATTGACCGCATCAACAAGGTCAATGGAACCGAGACCATTGTGCTGGGCAGTCAGCAATACACGCAAAAGGACGGCAAGGGGAAGGCCAACGTCTTCGCCAATGCCATCAAGCACGATTTCAAGAGCAAGAATCCGACATACTTTACCTCCACATATTCTCTACTCCTATACTCCTCGAAGAAGATGGAAACAGAAAGATTATTATTGCGGCCTTGGCAGGATGGCGATGCCGAGATGCTGTTTAAATACGCCAGCGACCCCGATGTTGGGCCTCGTGCCGGATGGCCACCACATAAGTCTGTGGAGGAAAGCCTGGGCATTATTCAGACCGTCTTTCGCTCAGAAGGAATGTGGGCGGTGATTTGGAAAGAGTCTGGCGAAGCCATTGGCTGTGTAGGGTTCCTGCCAGCATCATCATCTAATCTGAAGATTGCTGAAGATCATGCAGAGGTGGGCTATTGGATAGCCCGCCCGTATTGGGGCAAAGGCATCTGCACGGAAGCACTGCAAATGGTCATCGACTATTGTTTCAGCGAAAAGGGCTTCACTGTGCTCTGGGGCGACTACTTCCCTTCAAACCCTGCATCTGGCAGAGTGATGGAGAAATGCGGGTTCTTGGATACTGGAGAGGAAACACTTTGCCCCAATCTGGAAGTAGGCGCAGACCGACTTGTAAAAGTAATGAAATTAGAGAAGACAAGATGAAATAAATACTTTTCTATATTCATCTATAAATTTCGGTTGGCAGCGGCCGCTGCCATTCTTGGCGGCGTTCGCTGCCATCATTGGCAGCGGCCGCTGCCAATGTTGTCCCCGCCCGCTGCCAACCTAAAAAGCATGCCCATTTTCCCTCTGCGGTGCCTCCCGCTCCCCGTTTGTCGTGCGTCGCCGCTCATGAATGCACCTCATTTCGCTCGTCGTCAACAATGCTCAGCTGCATGTCATCACTTTTTTAGCGAATCGTTTGCTGATGCCGTAAATAATTCGTACGGCTGAAAGGAAACAAAAGGCAGATATGGTGGAGGAAATTGGAGTGGCAGTAGGCATAATGCTCGGCGAGTTCATCGCCTACCCGCTTGATAACTCTCTCTATGTGCTTGGCACCCATACTTTATTATTATACAAATCCAATTCTGTTCGCTTTCGCATTTCGAATTATTTCACTGTCACAATAAGACCTGACGCTTGAAACATCTTGATGGTGTCCATAGAGAATACTGTCAACAATCTGCTTTCGTGCGATATTCTCAATCTGACCGCCACTGAAATCATAGCTCTCTGCAAGGCCTCTCGCTTCTTCACAACTTAGGGAGGGTAACATGGCGTTCCAAATTTGTTTTCTGGTGGTCACAGTCGGTTTGTCAAAACATATTTTATAAAGGAAACGTCGTTCGAATGCTGAATCCAAATTATTTGTGAGGTTGGTTGTGGCAATCATTATTCCAGAGAGATTCTCCATAGCCTGAAGAATGATATTCTGACAGGCATTCTCCATCTTGTCAACAGCCGCATCGGTATTGTTTGAGCGTTTGTTGATAATGGCATCTGCCTCGTTGAAGAGTAGGATAGGGCAGATGTCACACTTCTTGACCATTGCCTCATACTTAGTGAAGAGTCCCTGAATCTTCTTCTCGCTCTCACCAACCCACTTTGATTTCAAATCGGATATATTGACTTGAAAGATTGAACGTCCAGTCTTACGACTCAGTTGTAGCACAGTTTCTGTCTTGCCGGTACCAGGGGAGCCATAGAAGAGGCAAGTGAAGCCTGTACGCATATTTGCTTCTTTAAGACGCTGCTGAATGTCCTTGAATCTATCTATAGAAAGTAGTTCGGTCAAGCGTTCTATCTCTTCTGTTTCACGTTCATTGTAGTACATGCGCTTTTCTACGATTACATCTGGCATAAGTAAAGAGTTACTTATGTTTTCGTTCTTTATATCTATATATTCCCTAAACTCTACAAGAGTAGTTTCTAATATCTTGTCTGTAAGACAGAATTTGTCTGGTTCAACCATGCCATTGACGGTGTAGTTTTCTATCCACCCTTTTTTCGTTAATATACAAGTGTTGGCATTTAGAACGAATATGAACGACTTGATGCCTGATTCTTCAGGGAGGATTCGTAAAATCTCAGAAGACGAAATATAATCAGAATTGTTTTCTATCTTATCCATCACTGTGAGTAGAATCACCATCATGGCAAGGTCGTTCAGTTCGGAGGTCAGCAAGTCTTTTGAGAATATCAGATGCCTTGTCGACTCCAAGAGTCGTCTGACGTTTTTAGCTATTTCTTCATAGAGTCCTTCATCGCGTTTTAGCATCTCTATCCATTTGGTGATTATTGTATAGACATCGTATGCTGTGTAGTCTTCATATTTCTTGGGGGTATATGGCTTGTTATCTATAATAGCCTCCATAAACTCATCACGAATGCGGTACTCTAAAGCATATCTTGCCATACTCCATTGCACGAAGTGCCTATAATGTAAATCATCCAATTCTTCCTTGTGTATACGAAATCTGAGAGGTGAACATTTCGTATAGCATGACATGTAGTTTAGAGATTTAGATTCGTTGCTATTTGCGAGTATGGCAAGCATAATTGATTGAAAATGGGTAACGTTTAATTCCTTGCTGACAAAATTGATAGCATCATTGCACTTGTCGTAGAACTCTGGGGAGAGTTTGCTGTCGCAAGATTCTTCATATATCATCTCAAATGCTGATGCCAGAGTATAATTCTCCAGTTTCTTCTCTGTTATTTTCGTTTCTTCCTTTGCCATTGCCATTTGTTTTTTGTGAAATAATTATTTATCTAATGGTTTTTGTGTGAGAATCACCTCTTCATCTACCGTTACCATTGGATAGCGGATTACTTCCTTGAGATAATTGTTTACTGAAATGTTGCTACGCTCGGTATTGTTCTTGGTGTTTTTGAATTGTCTCATTAGTTGCTTTTTTTGTTTATTCAGGTGATTGAAAAACTTTATGTCTTGAGCACCCTTCTTATTACTATTCTTACATTCTTCAGTTTGAGTAGAGGCTGACCAAGATATGAAGAAATCTCGTATCCATTTGCCTTCATCCAATTAACTGCTTGGTTCCTAATTTCGTTGTCATAGGCGATTGTCATTTGTAGAGGCAGCTGTTCCATGAATATGTTTGGATAATATGTGGTGTTGTCGGGTTGAGTTGTGGTGATGCCGAGGATGAAGGGCACGAGGGTGCCGTTCAGGGAGCATTTGTCCGCCTCCTGCTCAAAGCCCAGTTCCTTATGTATCCCTTCTACGATTTTTGCCAAGTCGAGTAAAGCATCCGTTAGGCAGTTTTGACAGATGGCGTCCAGTTCAGCACTCAAATTCTGTTCCATCCCCATAATGTCGATACCCTTTTGTTTTCTCATGTATTCCACCTGAAAACGGAATGATTCATTCTTGGTTCGCGTAGCCAATTGAGCCTTGCGCTTCTGTTCTTTGTTTTTACTCATGATTTTTGAAATTACATATTGTTAAGAGGAATAGCCCTCCATATATATGTATCTTTATACGAATAAAAAGGCTCAAAAAACGGCGTTTTTGCATGTTGATGTGCAAAAACGCCGCAGAAAACTAATGAAAATTATTATCTTTTACTTTCTTGATAATTTGTTTCTATGTAATTCTTCACTAAAAGCTCGTCATCCATTGCAAACATTTTCGCTTTGGTAAAATCTATACCTTTAAAGCCATTTTTAAGCATCTCTTGAATAGTATTCACTTCGAATGTAAACTTGCAGTTATTCTTTTCGAAAATCTTATTCAACATTTTTTCTGCTTTTTTCTTGAATACTTCAACAATAGATCCTTCTATTTTAAAACAATCGGAGTTTTTTATTTCATAGACATTATTGCATAGGAAAATATTCTTATTCTTTATCTTATTATTAATGACATAAAAGATTATGCCAAACAAGTGACAAGTTTCTTGTTTTGGATCAAACCAAGAAAAATGTTTCTGTTCTTTTTCCTTACGCTGGTTTATTTCTTTTTGAATATCTTCACAAAAACCACGAAATGATTCTGCTATTTGTGGATTATCATAAAACCTTTCTCCAATAGACATTCTACATGATTTGTAACCCTTTTCTCCCCAATATGCTTCAGAAAGATAAAAGCCGTCTCTATGTTTGTCATCCTTGTATTTCCAACCACTTTTCTCTGTATACTTACTTTCAATAAAAACGACATTATCACATTTTTCAAAGAAAACATCCATGTTGGGAGTTCCTGCCGTTTTATTCTCTCCGACAAGAATGCCAGGTAAATGTTTTTCAAATTGAAAGTTCTTAATGCCCTTTTCTTTACATAGCCAAGAATATAAGTCAAAACATAATCTTGATGAAGATCTATTGCTCCAAAATTTCTTCTCAAGTTCGTTACCACTCCCTTGCAGAAATTGTTCAATAAAGTACCTGTCAGAACCATTCTTGGCTATCAGTCTTTCAAAATACTGTAATCTTAATTCTTTTTTCATATTTCTATTGGTATATATTTATC
This sequence comes from uncultured Prevotellaceae bacterium, assembly GCA_902790625.1. Classification (GTDB taxonomy): domain Bacteria; phylum Bacteroidota; class Bacteroidia; order Bacteroidales; family Bacteroidaceae; genus Prevotella. Next base: position 36,742 of record CADASP010000034.1, read on the forward strand.
ATGTTACCAATTCTCTTTTTCATCTCCTCCCTCAATTCCTTTGGCTCCAACACCTCCACCTTATCACCCATTGCCAGCAACAGACTGACCAACTCAGGTGTAACGCATAATCTATAGGTGAAATCTGCAAATTCACCATGCTTGGATTTACCTTCCGATTGGCTTTTGTGGAGCGGAGTAGAGCGAAGATATTCTGCTTGAATGCCGTAGGCGCGGATTTTGACTTTTGTAATGGGTAAATCTTTATTCACAAAGATGCCAACAACATTAGAAAAGTACTTTTGAGCATCAAAGTCTTCAGGCAA
>CADASP010000035.1 GCA_902790625.1 uncultured Prevotellaceae bacterium
ACACTCCGAAAACCCTTCTCCACTAAAAAACAACCCAAAAACAATGCGCAGCCGTTCCCCTCCCCTCAAGGGGAGGGGTAGGGGTGGGGTCTCTAACATTCTGCGAGTGAATGATATACAGACCCCACCCCTGGCCCCTCCCCTCAAGGGGAGGGGAGCTGCTGTGCCGACTTTCGCGACAATAATGGTTTTCGGAGTAGACTCATTCATAGGATAGTAAAACCCACCCCCAACCCCTCCCCAAGGGAGGGGTTGGGGGTGGGTTTTACTATTTTGTTTGCTGATTCCATAAATAATTCTTGTCTTTCCTCTGTCTTTTTCTGTGGAAAATATTTTGCAGTTTGTAGAAATATCATTATCTTTGCCCACTGAAACACACCGTGAACTTATGAAAGGACGAACCTATGTCAGCTTTGATTGGGCTTTGAAGCGCCTTTTGCGTGACAAGTCCAATTTCGACGTGTTGGAGGGATTCCTGACCACATTGCTCCAAACAGATATCAAGATTCACCGACTGCTGGAGAGCGAGGGCAACAAGAACCGCGACGACGCGAAGTACAACCGTGTGGACTTGTTGGCCGAAGACGCAAATGGCGAGCTGCTCCTCATTGAAGTGCAGGGCGAGCCAGAGTTCGCTTACTTCCAACGCATGCTCTTCGGAGCCTCGAAGCTGGTGACAGAATACATCAATGGTGGGGAGAACTATGAGCATGTGAAGAAAATCTATTCCATCAATATCGTTTATTTCGACCTTGGGCAGGGCGAGGATGTTGTATATATTGGCAAAACCGAGTTCCGGGGCATCCATAACAACGACGTGCTGAAGCTCTCGCCATATATGCGACAGAAGTTCAAGGCATCTGAGGTCAGCGACCTTTTCCCTGAGTATATTATATTGAAGGTGAACGATTTCAATCGCTGGTCGAAGGTGGCGCTCGACCAATGGCTCTATTTCTTGGCTACAAGCGACATCCCTGCTGATGCCGACGCGCCGGGACTCATACAGGCTCGCGAGAAACTGAAACTGATGAAGATGACGCATGAAGACCAAGTGGCCTACGACCGCTATATGATGGACAGGGCTATCCTGCGCAACACCATGGTGACTGCTCGTGACGAAGGTATAGAAGAAGGTTTTGAGAAAGGACTGATTGAAGGGCGATCTGAAGAAAAGAAGGAAAATGCTCGCCAATTGAAGCGGAATGGTGTCCCCTTGGACATCATTGCCAAGAGCCTTGGCTTGAGCATGGATGAAGTAAACAGCCTATAACTTCCAATCTATCCCCAATGGATTGCCGCGCATCTCGGTCACTAAGTAGAGACCTGTTGACGTGTCGAGGCGTATCCACATCTCCGTTCCGTCGATGTCGGCCCGCACGTGGTTTTCGCTGTCGCCGATTTGCCGCCAAGTGATGCCGTCGTAGACGAAGAAGCCATGGGCGTGGAGCTGTTGCACGGCATCGGCAGAGACGAAGAGGAAGGTTCCGCCTACATGATGATATATAGTGCCATCGTTTTGCGGGTTGAGCCAGCAAAAGCCCGTGGCGTGCTCTGCCTCGTGGCGTGGGATGCGGTAGGTGGTCTGCTTGCAGACGATGTTCAGCGTGTCGCCCTGCCAAGCGAATGAGAGGGGCCACGTGCGGAACTGTCGGTTGAGGGTGAAGGCAACCTCACCTAAATACCCAGCTCCTGCCGTGTGGGAGGGCTGCTTGGCTGCTCTTGTTGCCGCTGATTTCGGGGTTTGAGTGTCATCAGTCCCTCCTTCCGTATGGGAGGGGGTGGGAGCTTGAAACACCAGTTCGCCGCCCTCCATCAGCTCCTCGTGGGTGATGCGCGCATCCTTCAGCTGGCGACCGTTTAGGGCGACCTTAATGGCCTTGGCAGCTTTTTTGGTGACGTGGAGGCTGCGGTCGTTAGGGAGTCGGAAGGTATATTCATCGAGCATCGGCACGTTCAGCAGATAGTAGTCCTGCCCTGCGTTGGGATAGAGGCCCATCATGTGGAATGCCAGCCACGACGACATCGCGCCGCCATCGTCGTTGCCGGGCAAGCCATCGGGGGCATCGCTGTAGTTGTCGTTGACAATCTGGTGGATGCGCCGCGTGCTCAGGTCGGGCCTGCCAATCCAGTGATAATAGCAGGGCGTGAGGAACGACGGCTCGTTGCCCACGTTGTAGCGGCCACGCTCGAAGAAGAGGTCCAGACGGCGGCGAAAAGCCTCCTTGCCGCCACAGGCCTCGATGAGGCCGGGCACATCGTGGGGGATGCTGAGCGAGTACTCTGCCGACAGGGCCTCGTAGAAGAACGTGTCCCACCAAGGCAGATACCAAGGCGCCACCTTCGTCACGGGTGTGTAGGGAATCAGCGGGTGGAAGACTTTGGAGCGGCCCCAAGGCACGCTGTCCATCCAGCGGCCTTCTTCGTCGCGGGGCAGGATGTAGCCGCGCACGTCGTCCCACTCATAATCGCTGCGCCAGAGGTTTCGCCAGTTGCCGCTGCGACGCAGGTATTCGTCGGCGATGTCGTTGCGGCCCAGACCGCGTGCCACTTGTGCGATGCAGTAGTCGTCGTAGGCGTACTCCACGGTGCGGGTGCCGGCGCGGGGGATGCCGTATGGAATGTAGCCCAGACGCTTGTATTCGTTCAGACCGCCGCGCCCATGCTTCTCATGGTCAGCACCGGGGTCGGTGTCGCCGTCTTTCAGCATGGCTTCCAAGGCAAGACTATAGTCGATAGACTGTAGATTGTTGACTGTAGACTGTAGATTGTTGACTGTAGACTGTAGTTTGTTGACTGTAGACTGTAGATAATTGTCTGTAGACTGTAGACTATAGACTGTAGGCTTTGGACTATAGACTGTAGACTGTAGTTTGTTGACTGTAGACTGTAGACTATAGACTGTAGGCTTTGGACTATAGACTGTAGACTGTAGATGATTGACTGTTCCTAATCCCTTTACGAAGGCGTCGGCGATGACCACTTCGGCATTGCTGCCGCCCTGCGTGCGTCCGTTGCAGTCGCCAGAGCGTGCGTCGGGCAGGTAGCCCTCGCGCGTATATATATTTAATAAGGAGTTGATGATGGCCACTTGACGCTCTGGCCAGAGCAGTGTGAGCAGGGGCGACGACGTGCGGTAGGTGTCCCAGATGGCGTAGTAGTCGTCGTAGTAGGGGGCATCGGTCCACTTCGGGTTCTCGCCCGTCTTGTCGATGGGCATCAGCATGGTGTGGTAGAGCGCGGTGTAGAACATGCGCCGCTGGGCGTCGCTGCCCGTTATCTGAATCTTCTGCAGTTGCTGTTCCCAAGCATCGCGCAGCATCGCCAGCTGTTCGTCGAAGCCGTGTTCGTCGATGTTGCGGCGGGCCTGCATGGTGCTGACATAGCTGATGCCAACCTTTACGCCCACCAGCGTGTCGGCAAAGGAGAGCAGGAGGGAACCAACAGACCCACCCCCAGCCCCTCCCTGAGAGGGAGGGGAGTATATAGACCTGCCATTAGGGAAGGAGGCAGCAAAACTATCTGCTCCCCTCCCTCCAGGGAGGGGCTGGGGGTGGGTCTGCTGGGGCTGTTTTGTGAAAGGCTTATCCGTTTGCAGGCAGAAATAGACGGTGTAGGCATCGCCGTTGTTCCAACCACCGCGCACACGACTGTAGCCCACCACCTCATGGTCGCTGATGGCCTCCACCTCGGCACCCACAAACTGCTGGCGCTCGCGCAGGTCGGGAACGGAGTCTTTGCCAAGGAAATGGGTGGCGTCAACTAAAAGTGAAAAGCGAGAAGTAACAGGCGATAAGTGGCGTGGATAGTGCAGACGGTAGTGGGCACAACGTTCGTTGGTGGTGATTTCGGTGCGGATGCCGCTCTCGTAGGTAGTGGCGTAGTAGCCCAGCTCGATAGTCTCCGTGACTCTGCGTTGCGGATAGTCCGTGGGAGATGGGCGAACCCCGTTGCTGATAATTGGCTGGATGAGGATGTTGCCATATTTCTGTCCGCCGCCGGTGCCGCTGACGTGCGTCTGCGAGAATCCGCTGACGCGTTCGGGCATCGGTGCCCAGCCGGCATTGGGCAGCACGCCACAGTCGGGGCCGGGCTTCACCATGCCAAAGGGCATGACGGGACCGGGGAATGTGCGCCCCACGCCCACGCTGCCGATGCGCGGGTCTACACTGCGCCAGCATTGTGCGTCGAGGGATAAAGAAAACCACAGAGGCCACAGCAAACACAGAGCAAATGACAAGCTCCGCGTTTTCTGTGGTCTCTGTGGCTTCGCGTTCATGGCGGCGTCAGTCCTGAATCAGGCACTCGCCCGTCATGTCCTTAGGCTGCTCCAGTCCCATGATGTGCAGGATGCTGGGAGCCACGTCGGCCAGACGACCGTCCTTCACCGTTGCCGAGTTGTTGTCGGTGACGTAGATGAAGGGCACGGGGTTGAGCGAGTGGGCGGTGTTCGGCGTGCCGTCGGGGTTGATGGCGTTGTCGGCATTGCCGTGGTCGGCGATGATGATGGCCTCGTAGCCGTTCTTCTTGGCGGCCTCGATGACGTCGCGCACGCAGCGGTCGACGGCCCAGACAGCCTTGGCGATGGCGTTGTAGACACCCGTGTGGCCCACCATGTCGCCGTTGGCGAAGTTCACCACGATGAAGTCGTACTGCTGGGTCTTGATCGAAGCCACCAGCTTGTCCTTCACCTCGTAGGCGCTCATCTCGGGCTTCAGGTCGTAGGTGGCCACCTTCGGACTGGCCACGAGGATGCGGTCTTCGTTTTTGAAGGGAGCCTCGCGCCCACCGTTGAAGAAGAAGGTGACGTGGGCGTATTTCTCCGTCTCGGCGGTGTGCAACTGCTTCTTGCCCTGTTGCGAGAGGTACTCGCCCAGCGTGTTCTCTACGTTCTCCTTCGGGAAGAGGATGTGGAGACCCTTGAAGTTGGCATCGTAGGGTGTCATGCAATAGTACTGCAAGCCGGGGATGGTCTTCATGCCCTGCTCAGGCATGTCCTGCTGCGTCAGTACGATGGTGAGCTCCTTGGCGCGGTCGTTGCGGAAGTTGATGAAGATGACCACGTCGCCCTCTTCGATGCAGCCGTTCACGGTGGCGTTGTGGATGGGCTTGATGAACTCGTCGGTCACTCCCTCGTCGTAGCTCTCCTGCATGGCCACCACCATATCCGTGGCCTGCTTGCCGGTGCCGTTGACCACGAGGTCGTAGCCCTCCTTCACGCGCTCCCAGCGCTTGTCGCGGTCCATGGCGTAGAAGCGGCCCACGATGCTGGCGATGGCGGCGTCGTTGTCGGCACACACCTTCGTCACCTGCTCGATGAATCCTTTTCCGCTGCGAGGATCGGTGTCGCGTCCGTCCATGAAGCAGTGCACGAACAGCTGGTTCTTCAGTCCGTAGTGCTTGCCCACCTCGATGAGCTTGAACAGGTGGTCGAGGCTTGAGTGCACGCCGCCGTCGCTCGTCAGACCCATCAGGTGCAGCTTCTTGCCCTGCTCCTTGGCGTATGTGTAGGCGGCCTTCACCTGCGGGTTCTCCACGATGCTGCCGTCCTTGCAGGCGCGGTTGATTTTCACCAAGTCCTGATAGACGATGCGGCCTGCACCAATGTTGAGGTGCCCCACCTCCGAGTTGCCCATCTGTCCGTCGGGCAGTCCCACGTCTTCGCCGCTGGCTGCCAGCTGCGAGTGGGCGCTTACGGCCGTGAGATAGTCCAAATAAGGTGTCGGGGTGTTGTAGATAACGTCGCCTTTACCATGCTGTCCGATTCCCCATCCGTCGAGAATCATCAAAAGTGCTTTCTTTGCCATATTAGTAATTACGTTTTATTTGTTTGTTTCCACCTGCAAAAGTAATCATTTTCAGCGGAATAATGCGTGCTAACAGCAGAAAAAAAACGAAAACATCCATTTTTCTTGCCTTTTCTTTGCTTTTTGCCATAGTCTTTGAGGGGTGAGGGGTGAGGGGTGAGGGGTGAGTGGTGAGAGGTGAGGGGTGAGTGGTGAGGGGTGAGGGGTGAGTGGTGAGTGTGAGTCGTTCAGCTGCGGCTGACCTGCAACCCCGTGGTGGAGAGGGCCATGTCGACGAAGCGGGCGTTGGCATTCTGGCGGTTCTCGTTGAGGATGTGCTTGATGCGTGCCGCCGCCTCGGTGTCCTTGGCCACCATGTAGAGGTAGCCGCCACCGCCGGCTCCGGGCAGCTTGTAGCCCAGGCACAGGTCGTCGACCATGTCGGTGAGCCGCTTCACCGCTGCAGGGTTGGTGCCGCTGTCGAGCTGCTGGTTTTGCAGCCACGTCTGGCCCACGAGCCTTCCCATGCGATGGTAGTTCTGGCACTGTATGGCCTCATACATCTGCAGGGCGTGCTCCTTCATCTGCCTGAGCAGCAGCAGTTGGTCGTGGCTGTTGAGGAACATGCGCCTGACAATCTCGGCCAGAATCTGCTTGGCGGTGCGGGTGATGCCGGTGTAGTAGAGCAGATGGCACGGCCGATACTCTGGCAGCGTATAGACATCGGTGGGCAGCCATCGCGCCATGGGCTGCTGGTTGATGCCCGGTTGCGACTGCAGCAGTTTCAGCCCCGCGAGCACTCCGCCCAGCTGGTCTTGCCAGCCGCCGCCCGTGGTGAGCAGTTGCTCCAGGGCGAGCGTGCGGCGGCCAATCTCGTTCTTGTCCCACCCCAAGGCGCAGAAGTCGCTGAGCGCGGCCAGCACCGTGGCGGCAAGGATGGAGCTGGTGCCCAAGCCGCTGCCCGCTGGAATGGCCGAGAGCAGCGTCAGCTCGATGCCCGCCCCGAACTCCTCTAATTGCTGTTGCAGCGAGTCGTAGCGGCGGGCGGCAAACTGTGGCGCAAAGCCCGACAGGGCGAGGGCGGCCTTGGGAATGGAGAAGGGCGACCCCACGCGGTTGTATTCTGCCAGTTCGTCGTAGTTGCTGATGGTCTCAGTGGCTCCCAGGTCGATGCTGCGGATAACGATATGCCGGTCGGAACAAGGTCTGACGTAGGCTTGCAGCGGCTGCTGACCATTCAGGTCGATGGCCAGATTCACCACGTTGCCGCCTTCGAGCATGCAGTAGGGTGGGGTGTCGGTCCAGCCTCCGGCGATGTCGATGCGCACTGGACTGCGTGCCCAAACTATCTGGTCGTGGCACACGGCCAAACGGGCGTCCTGCTTCTCTTCTTCTATCTGGGCGATGATGCCTTGGCGCAGCAGGCCGAAAGCCTTGTCGCTGTCGGCATGCAGCATGGCATCGTGGATGCGCGTGGTCAGCGGAGCCTCATCGGTCAATGGTGGCGGCAGGGGGATGCCAGCGCGATGGAAGCAGTTGGCCGCATCGTCGAGGTCGAGCTGATAGAACACGCTGTGCTGCCAGTTGGCGGCCAGCGCGGGCCAGTTCTGACGACGGAAGGCTTCACGCTGGGCAAAGAGACGGTGCAGGTTGGCCTCGGCCGATATCTGCTCCGCGCTGAGTGAGTGGTGAGAAGTGAGAGGTGAGGGGTGGGAGGTGAGAGGTGAGTGGTGAGTGGTGAGTGGTGAGTGGTGGGAGGTGAGCACTGCTTCTATCTCCTCCAGCTTCACCACGGGGAACTGTGGTCGCTGCTGCTCGGCGCCGTCGAAACGGTCGTCGATGTGATAGCGGCGCACGGCATAGTGGTCTTCGCCGATGGGCACGATGTCGAGGCACTCGCCGGGGGCCAGTGCCACCTGCCAGTCGTTCTGCGGCACGCCCGTCACGATGTTGTTGTTGGTGAGCGTCCATCGCTGACCTATGCAGCTGTTCTCTATCCAGATGTTCGCGTTCTGTTCGTTGAAGCCGATGGCCACGGTGGCGTTCTGCACGAAGATGGAGGGGTGGGGCTTGCGGTCGAGGTGCATGATGCGGCGCTGGTCGGAGACCACGTTCTGCAAGCGCACCATTGAGGCTATCACGTCGGTCGACGTGCCAAAATGGTAGAACTCACCGCCCGTGAGCGGCACCACGGCCACGCTGAGCTGGCGCAGTTCGGGGTCGTCGAGTTCGGGGTCGGTACCCAAGGCTCGGCCAAAGTCGGAGTAGAGGTCGTATAGCCTCACCCCCGACTCCTCAGCCTCACCCCTTGGAGAGGGGTTGGGGGTGAGGCTCTTTGGGACAATGCATTTCTTCATCAGCAGATGCACGGCCCTGTCGCTGAGCAGCCACACGCCGATGTCGGTGAGATAGAAGTGGTTGCGCTGCAGCTCCTTCAGTCGGTCGGTGCTGGGCTTCTGCAACATCTGCTTCAGCACCTGTGGCGTGTGCCTGTCGGAGATGAACACCCCGTGGTTGCGGGCCACGCTGGCATCGAGCCATAGGCCGTAGCACACCACATCGGCCTCAGGCACTGGCGGCAGGGGGTGGCCGTCGGCTAAGCGGATGAACACGTCGCCGCTCACCACCATGGTGTTCAGTCCCTGCGGTGCCGCCTGCATGATGCGCTCGTAGAGGGGCAGCTGCAGCGACAGCAAGTCCTGTCCCAGCCGTTGGCCGCGCTCCCATCGGAACACGGGGATGGGGGTCAGAATCTTTCCAGAAGGGGCGTATGCTGGCAGTCGGCGGCTCTGCCCTCCGGCATGCAGCAGGATGCGCCGCTCCGACGATAGCCAGCGGGAGAAGATATCCACGGAGGATGGAGAGGACACGGATGAATTCTGAGCCCTCTGCTGAGAGTGGGCGAATGCCTGCCACAGCAGCCATGCCGTGCCGCCGCCGCTGCCCACGCGGTGGCCTTCGGGGTCGCAGGTGCAGAAGTACTCCTCCTCGGAGAGGCCTGTTATATCGTGAAAAACCGTAGCGCCTGTGGTGCCTTTCCTCACCAGATTGGGAGGCAGTGATAGTAGTTTCTTCATTCCATCAAAAAGTTTCTGCAAAAATACGAAGAAAAAACCAGAAAGGCACGCTTTTGGGCAAGAAAATTTTTGTATCCCAGGTGTATTCCTGTGATATTGGCGCGAGGGTCACTCCTTCTCTCCTCCGCTCCTTAGATCCATTTTTGGCCGTGAATGCCCGAGTTAGTTCGTGGCTATTCATCCATTCCGCTGAGAACCGTGTAGAACCGTGAAAAACCGTTGCTCATTTCACCACCTGCTTCCGCCCGTCGCGGATGTACACCCCTGACCGTGGCTGGCCCTGCACGCGGCGGCCCTGAAGGTCGAAGCACCGTTGAGGGTGAAAGGTGAGGGATGAAGGGCGAAGGATTGCTTTAACACCATCGGTGTCGCTGCCAAAATCCTTGCAGCCCAGGAACTGCAGATGATAGTAATTTCTGCCGCCTGTGTGGTTCACCACTTTCGGGTCCATGTCGCTCCAATAGGCAGGCAGGTCGATGCCGCACTCGCTGCCGATGCCTTCTGTCCAGGTGGTCAGGTCGGTCGTCTGCCCGTTCACTTGCTGCATCAGCAGCAGACGGCGGTGGGCAGCGTCCTCCACCATCACCGTGTCAATGGCTATCACCGTCATCATGCGGTGTGGCTCACCAGCCGGCTCATAGACATCGCCCACCTTCAAGGAGAAATCGAACAGCAGGCGTTCCTGCCCGCCGGGGCGCAGCTCATATACGCGGCCGTTATCCTCGCGCATCGCCTTCTCATATATGGGTTCAGCTCTTTTCTGATAGATTTTTTTCCATTGAAGGCCGTTGATCAGCGTGTCGCCGTCGGCATACATATAGAAGTCGTAGGGCTCTTCAAGGTACATCTCTGCTTTCGAGTCGTGATACCACCACTCCTTGTCTTCGCGCACCAGCATCCTTCTGGGAGCATCCGTCTTCCCGCTGGGCATGTGCTCAAAGTTCTCTGACGTGAAGATACATTTCCCGTCCTCGTAGCAGGTTATCAGTTTGTGCGTGCCGCCGGTGACAGCCCAAGAGCTTGTATCCAGCAATCCCCTTGAACTGCCTACGCCTTCCACCCAATAGCCTTCCTCCACATCGCCTTCAAATTCGCCTGGCTCTCTGAGATGGAACCGTCGGTACCAAGCTCCCTGCACGTAGATGTAGTCAATCGATACGACCTGCTGATTGCCGCCCGGCTTCGTGTCACCGACTTTCAGGTTGAAGTCGCAGAGCAGCTCCCTGCGGTCGTTAGTTACATGATAGACTCGCCGGTCCTTCTCAAGATATGCACCAGAACTGGTAGAAATTAGCTCGCCTGTGAGCATGTTTCTGAAATCAACATACATCTTGAAGCATTTTTCGCCGTCTACGATGGTGTCACCTTTTATATAGAAGTTATAACTATACTCACGAAACGAGTTGCCTAAATAGCAGAACCATTGCTTCCCCTCTTTCAGCATCGGGCGGTATGCTTCCTCTGCAACAAGACTGCCGAAGCAGGCAGAGAGCAAAAACAATAGGATAAAAATCTTTTTCATAGTCGATAAATACATTTGTTCTTTATGTCATTTTATTTCACCACTTGCTTCTTCCCGTCCACGACGTAGATGCCCGGCTTCGGCTGGCCCATGACGCGGCGACCCTGCAGGTCGAAGTGTACGAGTGGGGTTGTTGAAACATCAGCTTTTATTGACAAGACCTCTGTAGTATATTCTTCTATGGGTCGTATTGATCCAGAGAACACTTTCTTAAATTTTGGTATTTCGGAACGCTGGACGTATATCACCATCGACTCGTCTATGCAGTTGAAAGTATCATTCCGAAGGTCTTCCTCAAAAGTACCCCTAACTACTAAAGCACTGAGATGAGTCCATCGAAAGACACTTTCGCCAAAGCCGTTAACATTCTGCGGAATATCAATCACACGCAGACTCTCACAATTGTCAAATAGATAGGCAGGTATATAAGTTATGCTCTCTGATAGCCTTACAGATTTCAGTTTTTTACAATTCGAAAAAATGCCGCCTGCCATACGCTGTACACTATTTGGCATTTCTACTGATTCCAGAAATGGACTGGCTTTAAAAGCATTTATTCCAATAAATGATACGCCGTCGGGCACAATATAGTTAGCAGCCTTAGCACCCACTGGATAACTATAGAGCTGTGTCTTGTCTTTGCTAAACAGCACACCGTCATCAGAACACATGCTTGGGTTATCATCGTCAACCTTTATGCACTCCAGATTCGTACAACCTACAAAGGGATTCTTACAGTCTTCCCATCCGGCGTAGTGTTGAATCTCTACCACCGTCTTGGGAATGGTCACCTTTGTCAGCGTGCTACAATCCTTAAATGCTATCCATTCTATCTGCTTTACCGTGTACATCTCACCCTCGTAGGCCACTTGCTCAGGAATCAGTAGCTCACCCTCCCACCTATTGCCATTGGCCACTTTCGCAGAATGTTCCTCCGTATTTAGTTTATATAGGAGTCCATCAATGCTCACCGTTGGATTGGGATCGCCTCCGCTCCAACCATCTTCGTCGCCTTGCGCATACGACAAGCAAGGCACCATGAACAATAATAGAAATATATACTTCATATAGCTCTAAGGTTTTTATATTCTGTTTGCAAAATAGGAAAAAAAACAATACAAGCCAAATAACAACAGGAAAAGGCTCTTTCTCATAGTCGATACATTATTTTCTTATCTCACCACCTGTTTCTTCCCGTCCACGATGTAGATGCCGGGCTTTGGCTGGCCCGTGAGGCGGCGGCCCTGCAGGTCGAAGCAGCGTTGAGGGTGAAGGGTGAGGGGTGAAGGGTGAAGGGGTGCTTCAACACCATCGGAGTCATTGCCCGGCTTTTGGAAGTCTCCGGCGGTGAATATGCACTCGCCGTCTTCATAGCAGGCTTCAAAACTCAAAAAGTTTGACATGCTCATGGAGAAATCCATGCCAAGAATGCCATTGTGTTCGAAGCCGACGCCTTCTACGCCCGCAAAGATGGCTTGCCACCATTCATCCGTTTCATTTTCGTAGTAGCGATGGCGTGTAAACGTCCTGCCGTTGACGGTCAATTCATCAACGCGGTCAACAAGATCTTCAAAATATGGTTCCATAAACGAAGGCGAAAAAAGGATAGGGTTGAATATGATGTAGCACCTGTCTTCTTCTTTACGATGGCCGTAGTCATACCATTCCATGTAGCAATAAATCGTTTTGCCTGATTCTCTCAATGCCCTGCTATAGACCGGAGCTTCATCTTCCTCTTGGCAGTACAGTTTCTTATAGTGCTTGTACTTGATGAGCGTGTCACCACTAAGCGTATAGGTCACCTTTGTCACCACCTCATCACCAAACATGGGGTACACATGGTGGCTATACACCCATTGCTTCCCGTCGACGAGCATTTTATTGGTAGCTTTGCTTTTACTTGGCTCAGCACCGCCCCAGCCCAATGTGACACCTTCTTGTCCCATCATTTGAATGCATGGAACGAACAAGGCAAGAATTAGTACAAAAAACATCTTTTTCATAATGGTAGCGTTTTTTTCTCAATAGCATTGCAAAGGTAAGAATTAATTCTCATATTTGGGCTCTTTATTGAAACATTTCATTGCTATTTGTACAAATTATTAACGAAGCACCTTGTTTTACCTCAAAATCGTTATATATCGTCGTTCCTCTTATCGTCGAAATGGTTGACGATCCGTCTTCTACGACAACAGGGCCTTGGCTGCGGTCAGAAGCCACGTTGCTACCACTTTCAACTGTGCATTTGCCGATACAGCGGCAATGCAAAGCAACATCAATAAACAGAGCTTTTTCATGATAGTTTTAGGATTTAATTGTTAAAGGTAAGAGGGCGTGTCAAAAATTGCGAACGCATTTGGTATATCGGCAGTATACCATCGGTATATAGGCTATATACCATTGGTATATCGGCAGTATACCGATTCGAAGTCGCGTTTTGACGCCCCCTGTGTATTATTTTCATAGTTCAATGTAACTCATAGTTTTTTAATTTGGTTTGACGGAGCAAAGATATGTACTTTATTCCAGACCGCAAAGAACTACGAGAAATAAGAATTATCAATTTGTTATCACTTTTGGATAAAATATTGGTAATCAACAGGAAGCGTTTATTTTATAGCGGTTATGATTTCGTTGAATTCTTCTGCTGAACCTTGAATGCCAAAACATCTGGTTAATAATTGACGACGTTTTCTGGTAAGATTTGGCGAAGCAATTCCCGTCAAACTACTAATTTCAACCTGTGCAAATTGTAGTCGGATTAAAACACAAACGAAATAATCAAATTGGGTTATGCTTTTCCCGCTATGTAGCGTAATATAAAAAGATGGAATTTTCTGTTCTACCATTTCTATTAACATGTCCATTTCCTGACTCGAAAAATTGTCTAAAGGATGGTTGGCATAATAATGAAAACGCCGACAGATATAACTGGAAAGCATTTCTTCGTCAATGCTAAGTTTGGCATGGAGAACCCGTTCAAGCTCATCAATCTCTGATTGACGTTTCTGAATCTCAGATTCTTTCTCTCTAAGCAAAGCTTCGTATGTGGATTTCTGAATCTTGGACAGTTCTATCCTTGCATGTTCTTGTTGCTGTATCTTTTCATCGTATTTTTCTTGCATCAATTGAATTTCACGTTGTTTTTCCTTCACTATAGCTTGTAGTTCTTCCTGTTTGTGTTTGCGCCATTTACGAACTCTAAATACGATAATGACAGACAAAAGCGAGGTGAATAAAATAATGATAAAAAGATATAGACGCATTTCAGCAACCTCTTTGGTCTTTGTCATTGCCAATAGCTGATTGCGGTCGTAATTATATAGCGCATGCATGTGGCGAAGTTCTTGTGCCGATGACTGTTGGTATTGTTCATCGCTTGTCAAATAACAGAGATCGGCATATTTCGCCACAGAATCAGTCAGTCCTATTGACTTGTACAACTCATAGAGTCCCTTATAGGCGGCTTCAATATTATTCGCATCCTGAGTGTTCTGAGCCAAAAGCAGTTCTTTCTGGTAATAGTAGCTTGCCGAATCATTCAATCCAATGCCAGCGTAATAACAGCCTTTATAATAATAGAATAATTCCCGGCCAGAAACAATCTCACCATTCTGGAAAAAGCGAGAATGCCGTTCGTAGATGTCCATGTATGCTTTTGCGTCTTCCCATTTCTTATGCTCCACCATATTTATGAACAATGTACTTGCAGCATTGGCAGCCAGATCATCATATCCATACTGTTGGTATGCCTGAAAAGCATTCTCTATAACAGATAGCGCAGAGTCTTGCTGATTAAGAAGACTATAAGCGCAATTTCGTCGTTCATAGGCGATAAGGTATGTCGTTGTATCATTGCAAAGTTTGGCATATTTCTGAGCTTGTAGGAGCTCTTCAAGCATTTCGTTAGGTAACATTTGTTGATAAAACAGCTCCGCTTTTTGGCAAAAAATGCGTGAGAGCAGATAATAATCACAATCTGCCGTTGTAGTATCAGCGCAGTTGACGGCCTCCTGATAGCAGTCGATGGCCTGGGGAGCCTCACCCATGTCGGCGTAGGTGCGGCCGAGGATGTAGTGTGCGCGCAGCTGCTCGTTGGGTGTGCCGTGGCGGTCGAAGAAGTCGGCGAGGGCGAGGGCCAGCGAGTCGTTGGTCATCAGGCTGTCGGCGACGTTCTGTCGCTCCAGCTCCTCTAACTGGGCGAGCATGTCGCTGTGGCCGCTGGTGCAGGAGGCCAGCAGCAGGGCCACGAGGGCATATATATAAATAAGGTGTCGCTTCATGGCTGCAAAGGTAGTGAAAAAGGAGGAAACCGACAAGGGAAACCGCGTATTTCCTTGAACCCAAATCGGTCATTAGGCTGTTACGCGCTAACACGCTTTCTTTTTGTCATCTGCCCCGCCGCTTTTTCGATTACAATGGAACCCCATTGCGCACTCAAAGCAGCAAGACATCTGTTCAAAAATAAAGGCTGTCATCATCATAACGCTAATGACCGATTTGGGTTGAAAAAGGACGAGGGGAGTTGGCAAGGCCATGCAAGGACGACAAAAGAAAACGGGAGGGCGGTCGCTGGCTTTCCAGCGCCGTCCTCCCGACATGTTCTATATGTGTAGGAAAAATAGACTTATTCGTAGTAAACAATCTTGCGGGTCATCTCCACCTCCTGGCCCATCATCGACATCTTGCGGCTGATCCAGTTTCCGTGGTCATCATACTTGTAGTCGGTGTAAGGAGTCTCCATGGCGTTGCCCATCATGTCCATCGACATCGAGGCAGGAGCACCCTTTTCGTTGTAAGTGTAAGTCTGAGTCATGGCACCCTGACCAAAATCCATCGACTGGCTCTTCACCTTGCCGTTCTCCCACTTATAGGTAGTGGTGATGGTCATGTTGCCCTGAGGGGTCTCCACCGACCTCGACACCTTCTGTAGGTAGCCATTCTCATCGTACACCTGGCCAGTCAGGCCTTCAGCCTGCATCTTGCCGTCCTGGGTAAAGTTGATAACTTGTTCGCCGCGACCCATCATTCCCGACTGTGTGATAGATTTCACGGGGCCTGTAGCCTCGTTCAACTCTACGTCGTGGAACTTGGTCTGTGCTTGCATGGCAAACGAGACGGCCAGCATGGCCATCATCATCATCATTTTTTTCATAACTTTGTAGTTTTAATTAGTGTAATAGAGTAGATAAAAACAAATAATTGACGCTGTGCACCTACAAAGGTTTAATAAACATTCACATTTTTTTCTTCTATGCGGGTGCTTGGGGTACTTTGTATTCGAAAAGGTCGAAACGGCTGAAGCCCATGGCCTCTATCTGTCGGCGGCTGCGCTGGCGGTCGTCATCGGTGTTGAAGTTGGCGATGAAGGGCAGACGGATGGTGACGCGCTCCTGCAGGTGGTGGTGGGCCAGCAGCTGCAGGTTGGCCATCAGCAGCTTGGGGTCGCTGCCGGTGTAGCGGAGGTAGATGTCGGGATTCAGGTCCTTCACATCTATATAATAATAATGTACGTAGGGGATGACAGCTTCGAGTAGGCTCGTCTCCACTTGGAGCGATGTCTCCAAGTTGATGCGCCACTCCTTGGGGCAGAGTTGGCAGAAGCTGACGATGAAATCGCTCCGCAACAAGGGTTCTCCACCGCCGAAGCAGACGCCGCCGCCCGTGGCCAGGAAGTAGAGGTTGTCCTTCATCAGCTCGTTCACCAGTGCTTCGGGTGTCATCCACTGGCGGATGCCGTCAGGCTCCCAGCACTGGCTGTTCAGGCAGTAGCGGCAGCGCAACGGACAGCCGTGGAAAGCCACCAGCGTGGTGACGCCCGCACCGTCGACACTCAGGCGGTGGCGGGCGATGGCGATGAGTGGGGCTGGTTTATTCAAGCCTGAAAATGACGGGTAGGGTGTACTTGGTGCTGACGGGCTCGCCGAGCTGTTTGCCGGGAATCCATTTCGGCATGTTGTTGACCAAGCGCAGAGCCTCCTTGTCGGCTCCCACGCTGACCGACTTTACTACCTTCGCATTGCTGATGCTGCCGTCCTTCTCCACTGTGAAGTTGACGACGACGCGCCCTTGCATGCACTCATCAGGATACTGGAGGTTCTTCTTCATATATTCCAACAGCGCCTTGTCGCCGCCAGGGAACTGAGGACTCTCCTCCACGATGCCATCCAACACTGTTTCATCCTTCTTCACGGGGCGAATGCTGTCGGTGGTGATGGTGTCGGCAGCGGCTGCGAGTTGCTGGGCCTGCTGCTCAGGCGGCATGGCTGGGATGCCGGCCAATGGCGGTTGAAGAATCTTGCCGATGCCGCAGCCCGACAGTCCTGCCATGCCCATGGCAATGCCCGCCACGGCCACTTTCTTGCCCATGCTGCGGCGGCGGTTGAGTTCGCCCTCCAGATAGCGCATCTCGGCCTCGCAAGCGGGACAGGTGCCGGCGCAGTCGCCCTTGTGGTGGCACTCGCGCGGCTCATAATGGATGTCGTTGGCCTCCGCTATCTGGCGGCGGATGGCCTTCAGCGTATTGCAGATGTGATGTCCGTAGCTCATAGTTTTCTACTCCTTTCTAAAAGTAATGGGAATAGTGTATTTTACGCTCGTCGCTTCGCCGTTCTGTCTGCCAGGTTCCCACTTGGGCATGGCTTTGACCACGCGCAGTGCTTCGGCGTCGTAGGCCGGGGACAAGGATTTAACGACTTTAGCTTCGGTAATGCTGCCGTCACTTTCTACGGTGAAAGAGATGACAACACGCCCATCGATGGAATCCTTTACTTGCGGGTATTTGCAATTCGTTTGCAAGTATTCCATCAAAGCCTTCTCGCCGTTGGGGAAGGAGGGCATAGGCTCAACGATTTCCCCCACCCATAGTGCGTCATCCCCTTCCTTCGTCATTGCAGAAACGGAGTCGGTCGTCTGCTGCGACATGGAAAGGCTATCCTCCGAATTGCTGGTGGCGCAGGCTGCCAATCCCACCAATCCAGCAGCAATGCCCGCCACGGCCACTTTCTTGCCCATGCTGCGACGGCGGTTGAGTTCGCCTTCCAGATAGCGCACCTCGGCCTCGCAAGCGGGGCAGGTGCCGGCGCAATCGCCCTCGTGGTGGCACTCACGCGGCTCATACTTAATGCCATTGGCGTCCGCTATCTGGCGGCGGATGGCTTTCAGCGTGTTGCAGATGTATCGTCCGTAGCTCATAGGGTGAGAGTATTAAAAGAAGAAGACGGGTCTCGTATTGTTTCGCTTCTGATCCAACTCGCCCTGCATGCGTTGGATGGCCGTGTGGAAGAAGAAGGCGACGAGATGCTCGTCGGTGCCCTCGGTGCGAATCTGTCGGAGCGCATTGATATAGGCCTGACGGTCTTTCACATCGATGATTAGCAATGGATGCCCAGCCCGCAGCAGGATGAAGTTCGACATGAGACGCCCGGTGCGCCCGTTGCCGTCGCGGAAGGGATGCAAGTATTCGTAAAAGCCGTGCCAGCGTGCCGCCACTATGAGCGGGTGCTGCCCGTCGGCCAAGGCGCGCTCTGTGGAGGCCATCAGCGACGGCACTCGCGCCACCAACTGTTCATGGTCGCCAAAGATAGTGTCGCCAGCAGCCATGTCTTCGTCGGTATACTCACCGGCTACGGCTCCCCGACAGCGGTAGGCCAAGGTATGCTCCACCACCAAGCGGTTCACCTCCTTGAGCAGTGCTTCGTCGAAAGGATGATGCAGATGGCTGGCCACATAGTCGAAGGCACGGAAATGGTCGGCCATCTCGGTGCATTCCAACAGGCTGCGCCCCACGGGAATCATGGCCATGCCCTGCTCGCGGAGGATGCGGGTGTCGTCGACGGTGAAGCTGTTGCCCTCGATGGCGCAGGAGTGAGCCGAGAAGAGTATCTCGTTATACTCCCTCCAGTCGTGCCGACTCATGCGTAGGGCTATCCTCTCTTCGTAGCACTGCCGCAACTCCTCGTATCTCGCAATCTCTGCCTCAAACATCAACAACCTTCAACTCCTAACTCCTAACTCGTAACTTCTAACTCCTATTTGTTCAGTTTCCAGCTGACGCCGTCCTTGGTGTCCTTCACCTCGAAGCCAGCGGCGGCCAGCTCGTTGCGTATCTGGTCGCTGGTGGCCCAGTCCTTGGCGGCTTTGGCCTTGGCACGAAGCTCCAACACCATGTCGACCACCTTGCCGAAAGCCTCCTCGCGCTGAACGTTGAAGGCAGAGCGCTGGATGCTGAGTCCGAGCACGTCCTCGGCGAAGAGGTGCATCACCTCCTTCAGCTCCTTTAGGCAGTCGGGGCAGATGGTGGCCTTGTGGTCTACGAGGCGGTTGACCACGGTGGCGGCCTCGAAGAGGATGCTGATGACGAGCGGCGTGGCCAGGTCGTCGTTCATGGCGTCGTAGCAGCGCTCGCGCAAGCTCTTCACCACCCGCTCCGTCTCGGCATCACACTGCGATGTGGCGGCAATGCGGTCCAGGTCGGCGATGGCGTTCTGCAGCTTCTCCAGTCCCTTCTCGGCGGCTTGCAGGGCCTCGTCGCTGAAGTCGACGGTGCCACGGTAGTGGGCCGAGAGGATGAAGAAACGGATGGTCATGGGCGAGTAGGGCTTCGAGAGCAGCTCGTGCTGGCCGGTGAAGAACTGCTCCAGCGTGATGAAGTTGCCCAGCGACTTGCCCATCTTCTGCCCGTTGATGGTAATCATGTTGTTGTGCATCCAGTACTTCACGGCCTGATGGCCCATGGCGGCCTGCGCCTGAGCTATCTCGCACTCGTGGTGGGGGAAGACGAGGTCCATGCCGCCGCCGTGGATGTCGAACTGCTCGCCCAGATACTTGCGACCCATGGCGGTGCACTCGCAGTGCCAGCCGGGGAAGCCGTCGCTCCAGGGGCTGGGCCAGCGCATGATGTGCTCGGGCTGTGCCTTCTTCCACAGGGCGAAGTCGGCTTGGTTGTGCTTCTCGCCCACGCCGTCAAGCTCACGGCTGGCGTCCTTCACGTTCTCAAGCGAGCGGCCGCTCAGGATGCCATATTGATACCGCTTGTTGTAAGCCTCGATGTCGAAGTAGATGCTGCCGTTGCTCTCGTAGGCGAAGCCGTTTTTCAGGATCTCACCGACCAGCTGCTGCTGCTCGATGATGTGCCCCGTGGCGCATGGCTCGATGCTCGGCCTGAGCACGCCCATCGAGTCCATGGCCTGATGATAGCGGCGGGTGTAGTATTGCGCTATCTCCATCGGCTCCAGCTGCTCTATGCGTGCCTTCTTGGCTATCTTGTCCTCGCCTTCGTCGGCATCGTGCTCCAGGTGGCCCACGTCGGTGATGTTGCGCACGTAGCGCACCTTGTAGCCCAGGTGCTTCAGGTAGCGGAACAGCACATCAAACGTGATGGCGGGGCGGGCGTGGCCCAGATGGGGGTCGCCATAGACGGTGGGACCACACACATACATGCCCACATGCGGGGCGTTCAGCGGCTCGAAGCGCTCCTTCTGGCGCGTCAGCGTATTGTAGACAACTAATCTTGACTCCATATTATTGATGATATGATTAATTGGCGGCAAAGTTACGAAAAAAGCTTGTAAAAGCGAAGCGATTTTGGAAGATTAACGCAATTCGGCCTGAAATAAAGGCAATCAAGGGAAAAACGAGGAAGTTCAAATTGAAGGAGAAAGCAAATTGGGGAGGATTGGTGAAGGAGTTAGGTTTCTAATTCGTAACCCGAAAGCACCTTGCCGCCTAATAATATTAAGGTAGCACACCATCATTGCGGTATTCCTGTAGCGTTCGTCTGCTGACTTTCAGAATCTGTGCCACCTCTTTGTCTGTCAAATAGCGTTCACCATCAAGCAATGGACGATAATTGCCTATTACCTCATTATGTGGCATTATCAGTTCATTCATAGGCGGCTCGTTTTGAGATTACACATCTTGCTATTCTTATCTCTACCAGCCACAACATAAAGAATCCTCTTCACATCCTCAGGCTTATAATACACCTTGCGGTTGATTTGAGAATAAGCCAGCGTCCCGTTATCCCGTAAAGTCTGTAATGTTCTTGGACTGATGTTCAGCATCTGGCATACGTCTTGGTTGTCAAGCCAATCACCGAACCCTTTGTCATTGCCTCTACTTGCCATCTCCTTCATCTTTGTGACGAAGCTGTTGAAGCTCGTCAGCAGTTCCTCGAAGGTGCTGAGCTCAATTGAAATTACTTCCATGTCTGTTTAGTTTTAAAATCTGAGCACAAAGGTACATCATGTTTTCCAGATAGACTCATTTTGAAAATTCCCTATTGTGAAATAACAATTCAGGGAAACAAAAACCTAATGTCTGCCAAGCTTGCTCATCAGAAAGCAGACAAGCATCTTTATGTGGCATTCCACAGAAAAGTGCGTATTAGATTCTGTCTTAATCTCCAAAGAAAAGGGAAGGAAAATAGAACATTTTAACATTTAACGTCTCTCAAAGATTTTTGTACATA
>CADASP010000036.1 GCA_902790625.1 uncultured Prevotellaceae bacterium
CGGCCCACTTCCTGCTACAAGTGGTTCGATGGCATGAGTGCGCTCACCAGCTTCACAAACATCATCTACTACCTCAATACCAGCAACGTCACCAACATGGGTAGAATGTTCTACGGCTGTAAAGCCCTTACCAGCCTCGACGTGAGCCACTTCGACACCAGCAACGTCACCAACATGAATAGCATGTTTTCTTACTGTGAAGGCCTCAACAGCCTCGATGTGAGCCACTTCGACACCTCCAACGTTACATCCATGCATGCCATGTTTGGCAGCTGCACCAACCTCACCAGCCTCGATGTGAGCGAATTCGACACCAGCAATGTCACCGACATGTATGCCATGTTCTATAGCTGCGAAGCGGTTACCAGCCTCGACGTGAGCGAATTCGACACCAGCAACGTCACCAACATGTATGCCATGTTCTATGGCTGCAAAGGGCTTACCAGCCTCGACGTGAGCGAATTCGACACCTCTAACGTCACCAACATGGTATATATGTTTTATGATTGCACCAACCTCGCCAGCCTCGACGTGAGCCACTTTGACACCAGCAACGTCACCAACATGTATGCCATGTTCTATGGCTGCAAAACGCTTACCAGCCTCGACGTGAGCCACTTCGACACCAGCAACGTCACCGATATGTCATACATGTTTTCTTACTGTGAAGGCCTCAATAGCCTCGACGTGAGCGAATTCGACACCAGCAACGTCACCAACATGTATGCCATGTTCTATGGCTGCAAAGCGCTTACCAGCCTCGACGTGAGCCACTTCGACACCAGCAACGTCACCGATATGTCATACATGTTTACTTACTGCAAAGGCCTCAACAGCCTCGACGTGAGCCATTTCGACACCAGCAACGTCACCAGTATGTATGCCATGTTCGGCGCCTGCCCTAACCTCACCCGCCTCGACGTGAGCAACTTCAACACAGCCAACGTCACCAACATGGTTAGCATGTTCGCTTACTGCACCAACCTGACGACCATCTATGGGGGCGACGAATGGAACACGGCGGCTTTGGAAGCATCTACAGAGATGTTTATGAGCTGCGAGAATCTCGTGGGCGGCAACGGCACGGTGTATGACGAAGCGCATGTGGATGCGGCCTACGCCCATGTGGACGGCGTAGACGGGCCGGGCTACTTCACCACGAAGCCAGCATTCCTGCCGGGCGACGTGAACAACGACGACAACGTGACCATCGCCGACGTCACGGCACTGGTGGACATCATCATGGGCAACGACCCCGAAGGCACCCGCTACAACCATGCAGCTGCCGACATTGTGCCGGGCGGCACCATCAACATCGACGATGTGAATGCGCTGGTGAACATGATTTTGAACCCATAAATATGCAGAAGCCTCACACCCAGCCCCACTATATCTCCACCATCCGGGAACGACAAGGAACAAGTCTATACCCTCCCCTCTCCCCTTGGAGAGGGGCTGGGGGTGAGGCTACTCAACTATTAACCACCTCATTAATGCAATGAAAAAGAAACTTACTACTTTGCTACTGCTGCTCCTGCCGTTTTGCCTGGCAGGTGCACAAAACATGAACTTTGGTTGGAAATTCCATCTGGGCGACGTGGCCAATAGTGCCTCGCCACAGCTCGACGACAGCCAGTGGCGCACCGTCGACGTGCCCCACGATTTCCAGATAGAGCAGCCGTGGGTGACACCCAATGCCGGCGAGAAAGCCGACAACAACGACCCCGCCGCCAACATCATCAGCCGCCTCTCGAGCCGGGGATTCAAGGAGATGGGCAAAGGCTGGTATCGGATGCACCTCACGCCCGCCGACTCGCTGCGCGGACACCGACTGCTGCTGCAGTTCGACGGCATCATGTACACGGCCGACGTCTACCTGAACGGTGAGCTTATCGGCGGCACCGACTATGGCTACGTGGGATTCGAAATCGACATCACCGACCGTCTGCGCTTTGGGCAAGACAACGTCATCGCCGTGATGGCCGACACCCGCCAGCCTGGCAACTCGCGCTGGTACACCGGTGGCGGGCTCTTCCGCCACGTGCGCTTAGTGTCTACGTCGAAGGAGCTCTACTTCGAGCGCCACCCGCTCTATATCACCACACGCGACAATAAATACGTCACCGTGGGCGCCGAATACACCAACCGTGGGCGCGACAAGAGCGTGAAGCTGCGCCTGACCATCTACGCCCCCGACGGCACCGAGGTGCTGCAGACCACCGAGAGCCACCAGCGCCTCACACCCACACGCACGCAGGAGATGAGGATGAAGGAGCAGGCCATCGACCACCCGCTGACGTGGGACATCGACCACCCCAACCTCTACCGCGCCAAGGTGGAGCTGATGAACGAGCGGGGCGAGGTGATGGACGTAGCCGAGGCACACTTCGGCATACGCACCGTGGAGATTGGGCCCGAGTATGGACTGAAGCTCAACGGCCGCAAGGTGCTGCTGCAGGGCTATGCCAACCACCACTCGCTGGGCGCCCTGGGAGCAGCCGCCTATCCGCGGGCCATCGAGAAGCGCATCAAGCTGATGAAGCAGTGGGGCATGAACCACATACGCACCAGCCACAACCCCTACAGCCGAGAGTTCATAGAGCTGTGCGACAAATATGGCATGCTGGTGGTGGACGAACTCTACGACAAGTGGACACGGCAGCACACGGGAGGCCGCGTGCCCTTCGAGGCACTGTGGCAGAAGGATGTGCCCGAATGGGTGAAGCGCGACCGCAACTCGCCATCGGTGATAGCATGGAGCTTAGGCAACGAGTTGCAGCAAGACCCCAACCAGCCCTACAACGACTTTGGCGTGACGATGTACCGGCTGATGCGACCACTCATCAACCGCTACGACAGCACACGACTGGTGACCGTGGCCATGCACCCACGCTACCGCAACTGGCAGACCGACTCGCTGCCCTGCGACCTGGCCATGATCACCGACTTCCAGTCGTATAACTATCGCTACATGTACTTCCCCGGCGACGGGCGACGGTTCCCCTGGATGACGTTCTACCAGAGCGAGGCATCGGTGTCGGCCATGGGCCAAAACTTCTTTGAGATGAACCGCGACCGCGCCATGGGCCTGGCCTATTGGGGAGCCATCGACTATCTGGGCGAGAGCCAGGGATGGCCCGCCAAGGGGTGGGCACAGGGCGTCTTCGACATCGCACTGGAGCCGAAGCCGAAGGCATGGTACATGAAGAGCTTCTTCAGCCCCGACGAGCCTACCGTGCACATCGGCATCGTAGACAAGAAGGGCGACATGATGTGGAACGGCGTGCAGACGGGCAACGACGGCATGAGCGACCACTACCGGCGCGCAGAGGGGTCGAAGCTGCAACTCATCGTCTATACCAACGCCGACGAGGTGGAGCTGGTGCAAAACGGCAAGAGCTTAGGCAAGAAAAGCAACGACCGAGGCAATGCCAAGATGCGCAACCAGATACGCTGGAACGACGTCAGCTATGTGCCCGGCTATCTGGAGGCCGTGGCACGCAATGGTGGCAATGTGGTGGCACGCCATCGCATAGAGACCACCGGTGAGGCCGTGAAGCTGAAAGCCGAGGCCGACCTGCCCCCGCTCACCAAGAAGTCGCCCGCCAATGCCGACTTCTGGCATGCCGACGGCATCGACCTGCAGCACGTGCGCATCAGTGCCATCGACAAAAAGGGACGACAGGTGCAGACCGACAACCGGCTGGTGACCTTCGCAGTGGAAGGACCCGCCACCATCGTGGGCGTCATCAACGGCGACATCACCAGCAACGAGATGACCACGGGCAACACCCGCAGCCTCTACAACGGCACCTGCACCGTCATCCTGCGCTCCACCCGACAGGCGGGCAACGTCACGCTGAAGGCGGAGGCCGAAGGGATGAAACCCCTCAGCATTTCATTGGCAACAAAATAGGGTGCTCTTTTTTTCAAACAAAACCTTGGCCAATTGAAAAAAAAATAGTAAGTTTGCACCCAAATTCCTTTATATACTAAATTAACTGTTATGACAAACGACAACAAAGTGATGAATCGCGCAGCCGACAATATCAGAATCCTGGCTGCTGCTATGGTTGAAAAGGCTAAGAGCGGCCACCCCGGCGGAGCCATGGGCGGCGCCGACTTCATTAACACGCTTTATAGCGAGTTCCTGGTCTACGACCCCGAGAACCCCAACTGGGAGGGACGCGACCGCTTCTTCCTCGACCCGGGCCACATGGCTCCCATGCTCTACAGCCAGCTCGCCCTCATCGGCAAGTACAATCTGGACGACCTGAAGCAGCTGCGCCAGTGGGGCAGCGTCACGCCAGGACACCCCGAGCGCGAACTGGAGCGCGGCATTGAGAATACATCGGGTCCCCTGGGACAGGGCCACACCTTTGCCGTGGGTGCTGCCATCGCAGCCAAGTTCCTGAAGGCTCGCCTGGGCAACGTGATGAACCAGACCATCTACGCCTACATCAGCGACGGTGGCGTGCAGGAGGAGATTTCGCAGGGCGCAGGCCGCATCGCCGGCAACCTGGGCCTCGACAACCTCATCATGTTCTACGACGCCAACGACATTCAGCTCTCTACCCGCACCGAGGTGGTCACCAGCGAGGACACCGCCAAGAAGTATGAGGCATGGGGCTGGTATGTGCAGAAGATTGACGGCAACGACGTTGACCAGATACGCGAGGCCATCAAGAAGGCTCAGGCCGAGAAAGAGCGCCCGTCACTCATCATCGGCCACTGCGTGATGGGCAAGGGTGCCCGCAAGGCCGACGGCAGCAGCTATGAGAGCAACTGCGCCACCCACGGTGCACCCCTCGGAGGCGACAACTTCGTGCAGACGATGAAGAATCTGGGCGCCGACCCCGAAAATCCGTTCCAGATCTTCCCCGAAGTGCAGGAGCTCTACGCCAAGCGCCGCGAGGAGCTGAAGAAGATTGTGGCCGAGCGCTACGCCGAGAAGGCTGTGTGGGCCGAGGGACATCCCGTGCAGGCCAAGCAGCTGGAGGAGTGGTTCAGCGGAAAGGCTCCCGAAATCGACTGGACGAAGGTGCAGCAGAAGGCCGGTGCCGCCACTCGCGGTGCCAGCGCCACAGTGCTCAGCGTCCTGGCAGAGCAGGTGCCCAACATGATTTGCGCAAGCGCCGACCTGTCGAACAGCGACAAGACCGACGGCTTCCTGAAGAAGACCCACGACCTGGTGAAGGGCGACTTCACGGGTGCCTTCTTCCAGGCTGGCGTGGCCGAGCTGACGATGGCTTGCTGCTGCATCGGCATGGCCCTGCATGGCGGCGTCATCCCCGCATGCGGCACGTTCTTCGTGTTCAGCGACTATATGAAGCCCGCCGTGCGCATGGCCGCTCTGATGGAGCTGCCCGTGAAGTTCATCTGGACGCACGACGCCTTCCGCGTGGGCGAGGACGGTCCTACCCATGAGCCCGTGGAGCAAGAGGCACAGATTCGCCTGATGGAGAAGCTGAAGAACCACCACGGAAAGAACTCGATGCTCGTGGTGCGCCCCGCCGATGCCGAGGAGACCACCGTGTGCTGGCGTATGGCCATGGAGAACACCGCTACGCCCACCGCGCTCATCTTCAGCCGCCAGAACATCGAAAACCTGCCCGAAGGCAACGACTACAGCCAAGCCACGAAGGGTGCCTACGTGGTGGCTGGCAGCGACGAGGACTACGACGTCATCCTTCTCGCCTCTGGCTCAGAGGTTTCCACCCTTGAGGCTGGAGCAAAGCTGCTTCGCGAGGATGGTGTGAAGGTGCGCATCGTGAGCGTGCCCAGCGAGGGGTTGTTCCGCAGTCAGCCGAAGGAGTACCAGCAGAGCGTGCTGCCCGCTGGCAAGAAGAAGTTCGGCATGACCGCTGGTCTGCCTGTCACCCTCGAAGGGCTGGTAGGTGCCGACGGCTGCGTATGGGGTCTTGAGAGCTTCGGCTTCAGCGCTCCTTACAAGGTGCTCGACGAGAAACTGGGCTACACCGGCCAGAACGTTTACGAGCAGGTGAAGAAGCTGTTGGCATAAGCAGCAGCATTCATCTACGAAATAATCCCGAATCGCGCTTGTCGATTCGGGATTATTTCGTGATGTACGGTTGAAAAGACGCCTTCAGCGTCTGGAATCTTAAAAAAAACGCCCCCGTCTTTTCAACGCAGTACGAAGAAATTCTTCATTCTTCATTCTTCATTCTTCATTCTTCATTCTTCATTCTTCACTCTTCATTCTTCACTCTTCACTTAAAAAAGCGTGCAAGGTATTGCCCCGTGATACTCTCGGGGCATTGTGCCACCTCTTCGGGGGTGCCCGAGCAAACCAGTGCCCCACCCTTGTCGCCGCCCTCGGGGCCGAGGTCGATGATATGGTCGGCTTGGCGTATCACATCCATGTTGTGCTCGATGATGACGACGGTGTGGCCACGCTCGATGAGTGCATTGAGCGATGTCAGGAGTCGCCGTATGTCGTGGAAGTGGAGGCCGGTGGTGGGCTCGTCGAAGATGAACAGGGTGGGATCTTGACGTTCTTGCCCAATAAAGTAAGCCAGTTTCACACGCTGGTTTTCGCCGCCCGACAGTGTTGACGAGCTTTGGCCCAGCTTGATATAACCCAGTCCCACATCCGACAGCGTCTTCAACCGCTTCACGATGGTGGCCCTCTCCGTCCCTCCCAAGAGGGGGGTAGAGGTAGGCTGTCCCCCGCCCTCTTGTGGGGGGCTAAAGAACTCGATGGCCTCGTCGATGGTCATGTTCAGCACATCGTCAATGTTCTTCCCCTGATAGCGCACGTCGAGGATGTCGCTCTTGAAGCGGTGACCATGGCATGCCTCACACTCCAGCACCAGGTCGGCCATGAACTGCATCTCGACGGTGATGGTTCCGGCACCCTTGCACTCGTCGCATCGTCCGCCATCGGCATTGAACGAGAAATATTGCGACGTGAAACCCATCTGCTGGGCTAAGGGTTGCTCGGCAAAGAGGTCGCGAATAGCATCGTAGGCCTTGACATAAGTGGCGGGATTGGAGCGGGAGCTCTTGCCGATAGGATTTTGGTCGACGAACTCCACCCGGCTGATGGCGTCGATGTCGCCACCAAGACCGCTGTACTCGCCAGGAGCGTCGGCGACCTCACCTAGATGGCGAATCAAGGCGGGGTAAAGGATGCCCTTGATGAGGCTCGACTTGCCAGATCCGGAAACGCCCGTCACGACGGTCAACACGTTGAGAGGGATGCGCACATCGATGCCTCGCAGGTTGTTCATGCGTGCGCCCTTCACTTCTACATAATGATTCCATGGTCTGCGCGAGGATGGCGTGGGAATGGAGTCGAGTCCCATGAGATAGCGGAGGGTATGGGATTCTACCCCCCCCTTGGGGGGCTGGGGAGGGGCTTCTGGAGGCGGGCTTCCCGCATACACAATCTCGCCGCCCAGGCGTCCCGCATCAGGGCCTACGTCGATGAGGTAGTCGGCGGCACGCATCATCTCTTCGTCGTGCTCCACCACCACCACCGTGTTGCCCAGCGCCTGCAGTTCCTTCAGCACATGGATGAGGCGAGCCGTGTCGCGACTGTGCAACCCGATGCTGGGCTCGTCGAGGATATAGAGCGACCCCACGAGGCTGCTGCCCAATGATGTGCATAGGTTGATGCGCTGGCTCTCGCCACCAGAGAGCGAGTTCGACTGGCGGTTCAGCGTCAGGTAGCCCAGCCCCACATCGAGCAGGAACTGCAACCGGTTGGTGATTTCGGTGAGCAAGCGCTTGCCCACACGGGCATCATGCTCGGACAACTGCAGCTGGGCAAACCATTCGGCCAGACGTGCCACGGGCATCTGCACCAAGTCGGTGATGCTGCGCCCGCCAATCTTCACATAGTCGGCCTCGGGCTTCAGGCGTGTGCCATGGCAGGTGGGGCAAGTGGTCTTGCCACGATAGCGGCTCAGCATCACGCGATACTGAATCTTGTATTGGTTCTCGCGCACCATCTGGAAGAAACTGTCGATGCAGGGTTTCTCCTTGGCCTTGCGGTCGCTGGGCAGACCATGCCACAGCCAGTCCTTCTGCTGCTGCGTTAGCGAATAGTAGGGTTCAAAAATGGGGAAATCGTCCTTCACGGCATGCTGGATGAACCAGTTCTTCCACTCGCCCATCTTCTCGCCATGCCACGGTTGCACACAACCATCGTAGAGCGAGAGCGACGTATTGGGGATGACCAGATGCTCGTCGATACCGATAATCTTGCCAAAGCCTTGGCACTCAGGACAGGCTCCTGCAGGCGAGTTGAACGAGAAGGTCTGGTCGGTGGGTTCCTCGAAAGTGATGCCGTCGGCCTCGAAGCGGGTGGAAAAATCATAGCACAACCCAGCGGGAAGTACCATCAGCCGCAACTGCCCCTGCCCTTCGTAGAACGCCGTCTCGGCCGAATCCACAAGTCGGTCGATGGTCTCTTTCTCCGAGGAGGCAGAGAGGCGGTCGATGACAAGGTAATAACCCGAAGCCCCCGAGGGAGAAGCCCCCCCTACGGCCCCCGAGGAAGAAGCCCCCCCTACGGCCCCCGAGGGGGCTTCTATAGTTTTGGGGGCGGAAAGTGTGGAGAGAAAGTCGTCGATACGGACTATAGTAGCTTCCTCGGGGGCTGAAGGGGGGGCTTCGAGGGTATTGAGGGCTTTGGGGGCTAACATCCTGCTATAGCCCTGCAGCATGCTGGCCTTCAACTGCTGCTCGATAGTACGCCCTTCGGCCACCACAAGCGGGGCGAGCACCAAGAACTTGGTGCCAGCAGAGAACTCCAGCATCTTCTGCACCACATCCTCGGTGCTGTGCTTCTTCACCTCCTGCCCACTGACGGGCGAAAAGGTGTGGCCAATGCGGGCAAAGAGCAAACGCAGGTATTCGTAGATTTCAGTGCTGGTGCCCACCGTGCTGCGCGGGTTGCGGGCGATGACCTTCTGCTCGATGGCAATGGCAGGAGGAATGCCTCGGATGAAGTCGCACTCGGGCTTGTTCATACGCCCCAGGAACTGGCGGGCATAGCTGCTCAGGCTCTCCACATACCGGCGTTGTCCCTCGGCATAGAGTGTGTCGAAGGCCAGCGACGACTTGCCGCTGCCGCTCACTCCAGTTATCACGATGAACTTGCCCTGGGGCAGCTTCACGTCGATATTCTTCAGGTTATTGACGCGTACGCCTTTGAGTTCAATGTAGTTATTCTCAGTATCTTTCATACATCCAAAACATCATTTCAACAGCATCGCCTGCATCAGGCAAGCATCCTCGTAGTCCTCACCATTGAAAAGCCAGTGCCTCAGCAATCCAGAGTGGATATAACCGTTGACGATAAATAATTGGCGGGCAGCGGTGTTGCTCTCTGCCACGATGGCATAGAGCTGGTGCAGATGGAGCACGTGATAAGCATAGTGGTGCAATTCGCCGAGGGCAGCAAGAGCAAGGTGGCGGCCACGACATTGCTTTTCGATGACGATGCCCACCTCGGCACGATGGTGGCGGGGGGCGAAATTCATCAAATCCACGATGCCCACCGTGCGGTGGGTCTCGTCGTCGACCATCAGCCTCACCTGCTTGTCGGTGTAGATGTCGCCCGTGGCGTTGGCGATGAAGTCGTGGAGCGCATAACGCGAATAGGGCACATTGGTGACGCCCACGCCCCACAAGTCGGCATCGTTCTCTATGCGATAGAGATAGTCCAAGTCCTCCGGCTCCATGGCTCGCAGGAACACTTTGGGAATAGTTGTGTTGCCGGTCATTTGATGATGTCGTGTTGGGTGATAATGGTCTTCGTGGCCATGCTGTAGGTGCCTATCCGCATCTTTGCCGAACTGGGCAACGATGCGGCATGGCTGATAACCTGGGAAAAGGGGATGGTGTCGGTGTCGTAGACGACATACGACTCAGGCTGTAGCTGCTCGACTAATGATGGTAACTGCGAGATGTCAACGAAACGGGCCTCAAGCCCCTTGCGCTTGGCCAGCTGCCGGCACTCGTCGAGCATGGAGGGCGACCCCACAAAGCAGTAGCGCTCATCGGCATACCACTTGTCGAGGCCCAGCATCATTTTCACTCGCCAATAGAGCGTGTGAACGAGGGCAAAGAAAGCACGGACATAAATGGCCAACGTGATGGGCAGCGTGACGAGGAACGACAAATGGCCATAGTGCTTACGGAAGAAGATGAGCATGGCCTGATAGAACACGTGCACATAGCCATAGCTGGACTTGCTGGTCGACTCGCCCTTGTAGTGGACAATGCTGGCTGGCACGTACCAGTTTTCGTATCCTCCTTTCATGATGCGATAGCTGAGGTCGATGTCTTCGCCATACATGAAGAAGTCGGCATCGAGCAGCCCCACTTGGTCGAGCACTTCGCGCCGCAACATGCAGAAGGCGCCGCTCATCACCTCGATGCGCCCCGGCTCGTCCCACGACAGGTGGCTCATGTAATAACGCCGCGAAGACCCCAGCATCTTCAACATCGACACCCACGGCGTGGGCAGTCCACGGCGCGACTCGGGGGCCAGCGTGCCGTCGGCATTGTGCATCTTCACCCCCACGCCGCCAGCCTTGGGATGATGGTCCATGAAGTCGAGCACCGTGTGCAGCGCGTCTTCGGCCACGAAGGTGTCGGGGTTGAGCAGCAGCACATACTCACTCTGCGACTGGCGGATGGCCAGATTGTTGGCACGGGCGAAGCCGAGGTTGTTTTGGCTCTCGATGAGATTGATGCCGCTGCCAAACCTCTCGTGAAGATAGCTCACAGTGTCGTCAACAGAAGCGTTGTCGACCACGTAAATTTCGTAGTCGATGTCTTGAGCGGCACGCTGAACGCTGACAATGCACTGCTCAAGATAATGACGCACGTTATAGCTGACTATGACTACCGTTAGCTTCTTCATCAGTATTGTCTGTAGTGATTGTTTCTGTGGGTTTCTCTTCGCCCACTTCGGCCATGCACCGCTCTTTGGTAGGCACCACAAAAGGCATGCACAACAGCACTACCACGGCCAAATAGCCGTAGGCAGCCTCGAAGCCGAAAGCGAAATAGAGGAAGGTGTTGAGCACAAGCAGCAGGCCCAGCACTGCAAGTCGGATGGTGCCCCAACAAGCCAAGGCCGCTGCCTTGCGCCGCTGCAAGTCGGCGCTGACCGCCTTGAAGCGGAACAAGCGCAACGAGAGCGGCAATAGGCCAATGGTGAGCAGAATCATCAGTGTGGAGCAGAAGAATCGCTGCTGCCGAGATGCATCTGCAAGGATGCACATGTCGACCTTGGCAAACTCGCCGCCGACATAGATGGCGGCTGCCACTAACAGTATGATGACAAAGAGCAGCATCAGCCTGCGCTGGGTTGTTGACATTGATGAGTTCATTTTCTGTTTCTTAGTTATTATCCGTTGAAGGGCGTGCGATTCAGGATGGAGCGCCCCAGCGTCACCTCGTCGGTGTATTCCAGCTCGTTGCCCACGGCGATGCCCCGTGCGATGGCGCTGATGGCGATACCCATAGGCTCCAGCTTGCGAAAGATGAAGAAGTTGGTGGTGTCGCCCTCCATCGTAGAGCTTAGCGCCAATATCACCTCGCGGATGTTGCCCTGCCGGACCCGCTCCACCAGCGAGTCAATCTGCAAGTCGGAGGGGCCGATGCCATCCATGGGCGAGATAAGGCCACCCAGCACATGATAGAGTCCATGAAACTGCTGTGTGTTCTCGATGGCCATCACATCCTGAATGTTCTCCACCACACAGATGGTGGTGGCATCGCGCCGATGGTCGCGGCAGATGGGGCACACATCGTCATCGCTGATGTTGTGGCACGAGCTGCAATACTTCACGTCGCGCCGCAAGGTGACAATAGCCTCGGCAAAGCGCTCCACATCGGCCACGGGCTGGCGCAGCATGTAGAGCACATGGCGCAAGGCCGTCTTGCGCCCTATGCCTGGCAACGTGGCAAACTCTTGCACGGCACGTTCCAGCAGCTGTGAGGGATATTGCTGATTCACCTTTAATTCTCTATTTCCGACAGCTCCAGCCATCGCATGGACTTCTCGTCGAGTTCATCGGTGAGCAGTGGCAGCCGTTTGCTCATCGTGGTGATGTCATCCACTGAGAGCGTACCCGAACTGAGGGCCTCTTCAATCTGCTTCTTCTCAGCTTCCAGCTGCTCAATGTCTTTCTCCAGCTGTTCAAACTCACGCTTCTCCTTAAACGACATACGTCGACGCGCTCCTGAAGAAGACTCTTCCCTACGCTTCGGGGGTGTTTTTTCCTCTTTCGCTTCTTTCTGTGCACGAGGCATCAACGTCAGCCACTCACGATACTGCGTGTAGTTGCCTGGGAAATCCTTTATCTCGCCTTGGCCCTTGAACACCAGCAGGTGGTCGACCACCTTGTCGGTGAAATAGCGGTCGTGGCTGACCACGATGACGCAGCCGGGAAAGTCCTGCAGGTATTCCTCCAGGATTTGCAGGGTGATGATGTCGAGGTCGTTGGTGGGTTCGTCGAGTACGAGGAAGTTGGGGTTGCGCATCAGCACGGTACAGAGGTAGAGCTTGCGGCGCTCGCCCCCACTGAGCTTATAGACATAGCTGTGCTGCTGCTCGTTGCTGAAGAGGAAATGCTGCAACAACTGACTGGCCGACAGGTGGCGTCCTTGCCCCAAGTCGACATATTCGGCAATGTCGCGCACCACATCAATCACCTTTTGCTGCTCGTCGAATTTCAATCCTTCTTGCGATAAATAGCCGAAGCGTACGGTGTCGCCAATAACGATGCGCCCACTGTCGGGTTGCACCTGTCCCAGCAGCATCTTCAGGAAGGTGGTCTTTCCCGTGCCATTGCTGCCCACGATGCCCATCTTCTCATAGCGCGAGAAATTATAATAGAAGTCGTGCATGATGATGGCATCGTCGGAAAACTGCTTTGAAATATACTGGCACTCAAAAATCTTTGAGCCGATGTAGACGTTGCTGGCCTTCAGCCTGATGGCTCTTTCCTCCACGCGTGCCTTCGCCGTCTTCTCCAGTTCGTAGAAGGCATCCTCGCGAGCCCGGGCCTTGTGGCCGCGAGCCTGTGGCATGCGGCGCATCCACTCCAGCTCGGTGCGATAGAGGTTATTGGCACGCGCAATCTCAGCCCGTCGGTTGTCGATGCGCTCCTGCCTTTTCTCCAAATAGTACGAGTAGTTGCCGCGATAGGTGTAGATGGTGTGGTCGTCGAGCTCCAGGATGATGCTGCACACACGGTCCAGGAAATAGCGGTCGTGAGTCACCATGAGCAGCGTCTTGTTGCCCCGCGAGAGGAATCCCTCGAGCCATTCTATCATCTCCAAGTCGAGATGGTTGGTAGGCTCATCAAGTATCAGCAGGTCGGGTTCCAGTATGAGCACATTGGCCAGTGCCACGCGCTTCTGCTGTCCTCCGCTCAACTGCCCCATGGGCTGCTGTAGGTTGCGAATCTTCAGCTGGGTCAGGATTTGCTTGGCCTTGAGCACCCGCTCCGGGTCGCCCTGATGGTTGAAACAAGCATCGAGCACGCTCTCATCGGGGTCGAATGTGGGTGTCTGCTCCAGGAACCCCACCTTGAGGTCGCGCTTGAAGATAATGGAGCCATCGTCGTAGCCTTCCTTGCCTGTCAGTATCGAGAGCAGCGTCGACTTTCCCGTGCCGTTCTTGGCTATCAGCCCCACCTTCTGTCCTTCGGCAATGGAGAAACTGATACGCTCGAACAGCACCAGCGCCCCGAACGATTTCGTCAGGTTCTGAACGTCGAGGTATGGTATTTCCTTGGCCATGTGGATGAAGCGTTCTGCCCGTCTACTGCCGCTCCAGCGATTTGTTGATTGTTTCGATATAGTCGAGCACCTCGTCGCGCCCCGTGCCTTTCTCGGCCGAGGTGACAAAATAGGGAGGCATTTCTTCCCATGTCTCCAGCATCTTTTTCTTGTAGGCCTCAATGTTCTGCGCCACTTTCGCGTTGGAAATCTTGTCGGCCTTGGTGAAGACGATGGAGAAAGGGACGCTCGACAGGCCCAGCCAGTTCATGAACTCCATGTCAATGGCCTGCGGCTCCAACCTCACATCCACCAGCACGAAGGTGTTCACCAGCTGTTCGCGTCCCAGGATGTAGCCGCGAATCATCTGGTCGAGCTTCTGCACTTCCTTTCTCGACCGCTTGGCAAAGCCGTATCCTGGCAAGTCGACCAGGTACCACTCCTTATTAATAATAAAGTGGTTGATGAGCAATGTCTTTCCTGGTGTCGCCGATGTCTTGGCCAGCCCTTTGTGGCGACACAACATATTGATCAAACTCGATTTGCCCACATTGCTTCGTCCGATGAAGGCATATTCGGGCTTGGTGTCGGATGGGCACATCGACACCATGGGTGATGAAATGACGAAATCAGAAGTCTTTACCTCCATCGAGCTTGTTGAAAGGCTTATCTTATTCTATCCAGCGCGCGCACCACCTTCTCGTCGTGCACAATACCCTTGCGGGCCATGACGAGCGCCAAGATGGCAACGGCAGGCAGCACATAATTCCAGTGCATGATTTCGGGTACGGCATAGAGTGCCAGCAGCACATACCACGCCAGCAGCAGCACCATGGGCAGCAGCGTGAGCGCGGCCTGCAGCCGACGGTTCTTATAGAGGGGCACGATGGCCGCCGATGCCACAGCCGCCACGATGAGCAGCACCACCTGAAGCGTGGTGCCGCCACCAGCGATGAGGCACACCAAAGCGCACAGCGCTGCCAGCAGCAGATACCAAGTTTGTGGTCTAAGCATAGTTCTACTTATTGTGAAGGATGCTACTACAAATCATCGGTCTGCATGGCCGACTCCTTCTGTGGGTCGCGCCAATACACCTTTCCGTCGACAAATTCCTGCGTAGCCAGCAATGTGGCCTTGGGCAGCTTCTCATAATAGCGCGAAATCTCTATCTGCTCGCGATTCTCGAACACCTCTTCAAGCGAATCGTTGTAACTGGCAAACTCGGCCAGCTTCTTCGACAAGTCTTCCTTTATCTGCACCGAAATCTGGTTGGCACGCTTGGCAATGATGGCCACCGACTTGTAGATGTTGCCAGTCTCGTCGCACAAATCCATAATGTTGCGGGTCACGGTGTTCACCGGAGCTTTTGACTTTTTGTAATCCATCTTTTATATTAACGATTTAATGATTTAACGATTCAGCGGTTCAGCGAACCTCAATCCCCCACCACCTTCTTGCATTTGGCAATGAACTTCTGGGCCATGGCCACGTTTTTCGATTCCGGGAATTCGTTGATGAAGCCATAGCACTCGTCTTCGGCATCGCGATAGCGCTCTATCCGCTTGTCGGCCGACGAATTCTCGGCCAATTCGTACTTGCTCTTCATGATAATCAACGAGAAGTCCTCGCGCCATTTTGAGTAGGGATAGCTCTTCAGCGCATTCTCGGCGGTGATGATGCTCGAGATGTAGTTGCTCTCGTTGTTCGAGTTGATATTACCGAAATATCCTCCCAGGTTGTAGTAGAGCTGAGCCGAGAGCAGCTCTTTCTGCACCAGCTTGTCTTGCAATTCAAAGAGCCGTTCCTGTGCCTTTGGCCTCAGCTCGCTCTCAGGGAAGAAGTCGAGAAACTGCTGATAAGCGTTGATGGCGCCGATGGTGGGTGTCTGGTCCAGTCGTGGCTCGGGTGCCCCTTCATAGAGCGACTGCCCCACATAGAACGACGCCTGCTCGGCATAGTCGCCCTTGGGATAGGTCTGATAGTATTTCTTGAAGGTGGCCGATGCCGACTCGTAGTCGGAACTCATATATTCGCTCATGGCCAGCATGTAGAGGGCTTCCTCGGCATCGTCGTGTCCTTTCTTCTGCGTAATCAAATCGAGCAGGAGCGAGGCGGCGCGAGCATACTTGCCCTCGGCAAAGCTCTGCTTGGCATATTCATAGCGGTAGTCCATGTCGGTGGTCTTATACACCTTGTTGTACTCGCCTACACAACTGGTGAGCAACACGGCCAACAGCCCCACCACAATTATTCGTTTGTTCATGTTCTTCGGATTTCGGAGTGCAAAATTACTTATTTTTGCGCAAACGGCAAAACGTTTATCACTTTTTTTACAGCACGTTACCAAGTTTTCACAGTTTGAGCAGCACCGCGCCAGCTTCGGTCGCCTGCAAGCAAATGCAGAGAACGGGCACTTTCACTAAGGGAAAATGCCCGTGCCCGCATTGTTGGCATATAGCTATTCTGTCTGGCATCGTTGGGGTTAGAAGCGTCCGGGGCCACCGAAGCCACCGCCGCCGAAGCCACCACCGCCGCCGAAGCCGCCTCCACCACGGTTGCCACCACCACGGTTGCCACCGCCGCCGCCGAAGCCGCCACCAGGCATGCCCATACCCATGCCACCCATGCGCATGCCACGGCGTGCCTCACGTGTGCCGAAGAGGTTCAGACGATAGCTGGCGCGGAACATGATGTAGCTGGTGATGGCGTTGTACTCATTGTCGGTACGTGCCATGGCGCTGATGGTGCGCGAGAAGTTCGACTGCTTGCCCAGGATGTCGAAGAACTGCAACATGAGCGTGAGGGGTTTGCCCTGCAGCAGACTGTGCGAAATCTGCGCATTCCATATCAGCTCGTTGGTGTTCATCGAGGCATCGGTGTAGCCACGGCGGCTGTTCATGCCCATGTCGGTGGCAATCTGTGTGCCCCACGGCAAGTAGACGGTGGTGTTGAAGCCGTAGGCGAAGCTCCAGGTGTCGAGGTCAGACTTGGGCTGCAGCTTGTTGCGCGTGTAGTTGTAGTTCAGCGAGCCGTTGAGTTCCACCTCCAACCAGTCGTTGCGGAAGGTAAGTCCCAGGCGGCTGCCGATGTTGTTCGAGTTGGTGATGTTCTTCACGGCCTGCTTGTTCTGGTCGAGGAAGCTCACGCGGTGGCTGTAGTTGTCGTTGAGCGAGACGTTGTAGCTGAAGAGTCCGAGCGAGTCGATGGCCGAGTTCCACATGATGTTGGCGCCGGCGTTCCAGTTGCCGTTGATGTTCTCGGGGCGCGATGTGCGTCCACCCGTCTGCAGGTCGTAGGTCACCTTGTTGGCGATGCTGTTGGCCGTGGTCGAGAAGTTGGCGTTGGCATTGATCATCTGCTGGCGAGCCATGAAGTAGTCGTTGTAGCGCAGGTTGAAGCTCTGCGTGAACGAGGGCTTCAGGTCGGGGTTACCCGTAGTCTTGTTCAGCGGGTCGGTATCGTCGTTGATGACGAGCAGCTGGTCAATCGACGGCTGGCTGGTGCTGCCTCGGTACTCGAAGCGCAGGTTGCCCTGCTGCGAGAAGCGCCAGCGGAAGTTGGCCGTGGGGCTCCAGTTCGTCACCGAGCGGTTCACGATGGTGTCTAAGCCCAGGTAGCGCTGCGTGTACTCCGATGTCTGCGGCACTACCTGCACGCCCACGTTGAAGTCGTAGGTGTTGCGGATGAAGCGCAGCATGATTTCGCCGGTGTGGATATAGTTCTTGTATGCCGAGTAGCGGCTCTGGTCCTTGCTGTAATAGGAGTCGCCATTCTGGGGGTTATATCCCCTGCCTACCAAGTTGAAGTAGTCGGCCCACTGACGGTAGACAGGATAAGCAACCGAGTTGTTGAAGTCGAATCCCATGGTGGGGTCAGAAAGGAGTGGGTCAGAGTAGTCGAAGGTGGCACGGTCGTTCTCGTTGTTGCGATACTGGAAGGTGTAGCTGAACTGCAGGAACGTGGCATAGGCGATAGGCTCGCTGTAGGTGGCGCGCACGCTATAGTCCCACGACTTGGTGGGTGTCAGGTTGTAGCGGTTCGTCTGGTAGTCTGAAAGGTCAGAAACGCCGTTGAACTTGGCGGTACCCTTGAACAGATGGGTCCAGTTGGTCGAGAGCTGTTGGTTCTCGTTGTTGCTGTAGTTACCCGTCAGCTGAAGGGTGATGTTTCGGCCCGTGCCGCTCAGCAGGCGGTTCACCATCAGCGTACCGCCCAGTCGCTTGTTCTCGCCATAGGAGAGGCTCTTGTTATTGCTGCCATTGACGACGTATTCACTCAGGTCGCCTCCGTTCTTCACTATCTCCTGCATCACGGCAGCGCTCAGCTGGTAGTTGATGTGGTTGTAGGGGTCGTCGTTGAATGTGGCCGAGGTGTTCCAGCTGGTCCCGTCGTTGGTGGAGTAGCTCCACTGTGGGCGGAAGCTGATGTTCCACAACGTGTCGGGAGTCCACTCTATGCGTCCGTTGGCGCTCCAGCTGTCCGAGCGCGAGAAGCTCTGGTTCACCGAATTCTGGAACGACGAGGTGGCTTGTGCTCCTGCCGTTGCGGCACCCACGAAGTTCTCGCTCGAGCGGCGCGACCAGGTGTCGCCGTCGCGGTGGTTCCAGTTCACGCTGGCCTGGGCTATCACCTTGTCGGTCTTTTCATAGTTCACGTTCACCATGCCGGTCTTCGTGGCGTTCAGTCCGCCGCCACCCATGCCGCCGCCACCGCCGAAGCGCCGGCCGCCGCCGCCCATGCCCTGGTTGGCGTTGGCAGCATTGCCCATGCCCATCACGCGGTAGTCGCCACGCATATACATGCCGAAGAGGCGGCTGGTGTAGCGGTCCTTGGTGCCCACGCCCAGGTCGATGTTGGCCACGGTGCCACGGTTCATGCCCTGGCGCAGTCCGAAGTCGAGCACCGTCTGCTCGTTGCCATCGTCGATGCCGGTGATGCGGGCCAGGTCGCTCTTCTCGTCGTAGGCGCGGATGCGCTCCACAATGTTGGCGGGCAGGTTCTTCAGCGCCGTCTGGGCGTCGCCAAACTCCTTGTTGTCCACCTTGATCTTGCTCACCTGCTTACCGTTGATCTTGATGTTGCCGCTCTCGTCGATCTCCGCACCGGGCAGGCGCTTCACCAGCTCCTCCACCACCGAGCCTTCGGGGGTCTTAAAAGCGTCGGCGTTGTAAATCAGCGTGTCGCCCTTCGTCTGCACGCGGGCGATGTTCTTCACCACCTCGATGCCCTTCAGCATCTTCGAGTCGGTCTCGATGGTGAGCGTGCCCAGTCGCTGGGGCTGACCGCTGACGGTGATGTTTCTGTACAGAGGCTTGTAGCCTACGTAGGTGACGCGCAGCACAAACTGCCCATCGCGGGGTGCGTTGACCGAGAACTGTCCGCTCAGATTGGTCACGCCATTGCCCACGAGCGTGCTGTCCTGCCTGTTGAGCAGGGCAACGGTGGCCTGGATGACGGGCTCCTGCAAATCTTTGTCTACGACGGTTCCACTGATGGTTCGCTGCGCCTGAATGGAGAGGGCCGTCTGCAGCATTACGGCCATCACGAGTAAAAATCGTTTCATACTTACTAATATTGTTTTTTCTACACTCTATGACGAAACATGATTAAGAAGGTTTAAGCCTCCTTAAAATAATTTCATTCAAGTTTTCGGGAGAAGGGGAGTGAAGAGGCCAATAGTTTCACCGCTTGATGGTAGCCGAATGGTGAGGCACTATCGCACGCAATAATATAATATATGAGTCTACTCCGAAAACCAATATTGTCGCGAAAGTCGGCGCAGCAGCTCCCCTCCCCTCAAGGGGAGGGGCCAGGGGTGGGGTCTGTATATCATTCACTCGCAGGATGTTAGAGACCCCACCCCACCCCTACCCCTCCCCTTGAGGGGAGGGGAACGGCTGCGCATTGTTTTTGGGTTGTTTTTTAGTGGAGAAGGGTTTTCGGAGTGTACTCATATATGGAGTGCTCAAACAAAATGATTATCCGCAAGCGAACCACCAAAGGATGCCAAGGCACCCAGGGGGCATTTTGTACGGTTGAAAAGACGGTAGCGTTTTTTGAAGATTCCAGACGCTGAAAGCGTCTTTTCAACCGTACCTCGAAAAGGTTTTTATCTGTATTTTTTGTTTTGATCTGTTTTTCTAACAAGAATTATTTACG
The DNA here is from genome assembly GCA_902790625.1 of uncultured Prevotellaceae bacterium. Lineage (GTDB taxonomy): Bacteria > Bacteroidota > Bacteroidia > Bacteroidales > Bacteroidaceae > Prevotella. The sequence continues at coordinate 19,930 of CADASP010000036.1, forward strand.
CCGCCAGATTTGCCGCCTGAACAGCACCGTAGGGACGGACCTTGTGTCCGTCCGCGTGGGCAAATTGCTTGCGGACGGACTTGGGGGTCCGTCCCTACCGAATGTACGCATGAATCCGACTGGAGCGCGGGGGCACCCGTGGCGAACTAAGTTGTTACGAAATAGAACACTCGACAGCTAAGCATCGGAAAGATTGTCAAAATCTTTCAAAACAAAATTTGTTCACGATTTCGAGGCAATCTAGCGCGAAAAACGCCCATTTAGGAGCATTGTTCAACCCTCGGCGGATTAAAAACTGAGGGGAAATAGCCAAATTTTTGCACACACACCATGGTTTTGTGCACGTTTTTAGCCCCTATTTGGTGCCCTTTCGCGGTTTTGTAAGCACGCCAAAAAATAAAAAGTCAACGCCAAATTTTTTTTCGGCGTTGACTTTTTAAAGCCAGCGATGCCTATTTTTCGCCAAATCCATCCAAACCGGTTGAATGACAAGCATTTAGCAAAACCTCTCAAAATTTGAAAATTTTCGACCAAAAGTTTTCTCGCGCAGAATTTTTGAATTCTGGAGGGGTTAAATGGCCATTTTGTCAATATCTTTCACGTTTCCCCGTCCTTGCAGGTCACTTCCGATATTGAACATAGGGTTGCCCTGTTTGAAGTGCCTTTGCACTACATTTGCCAGCGAATCTCCACCGCTCCCCCCGCCCTGCAAGGCAATTGCGAGGAGGGAGCAGTAAAGCCCCCATGAGCCATCTTGTTGTCTCATGGGGGCTGAATCAAAGGCGGGTGGCAGTCGTCAGAGAATCGTCTGCACGGCCTCGAGCATTCCACGATCCTGTATCAGGTCGAGATACTGCTTGGTGAGGGCGTTGAGCCCGGGAATCTTGTTCAAATCTTCCTGCCAGATGAACTCTGCGCCCAGAACGCCGTCGGCCACCTTCTGCGTGTCGCCCGTGGCCCATAGCTGCTGCAGCAGCTCCACAATCTTCGGGTCGTCGTTGGGGGTGATGTCGGCACCGTCCTGCGCGCGTTTGCCACCCTTATAATAAGTGATGATGGCAGCGAGTCCGAAGACGAGGCCTCGCGGCAGCTCGCCCTTGCGCTCCAGATAGGTCTTCACGCCGGGCAGGTCGCGAGCCTGGAACTTGGGGAAGCTGTTGAGCATGATGCTCGTCACGGCGTGGTCGACGAAGGGGTTGTCGAAGCGCTCCAGCACGTCGCCGGCAAACTTCTCCAGCTCCTCCATCGGCAGGTCGAGGGTCTGCATCAGCTCGTCGAACTGCACCTTGTGGATGTATTTGCCAATGACCTCGTGCTGGCAAGCGTCGCGCACGATGTTCACGCCGCTGAGGTAGGCCACGGGGCTGAGCACGGTGTGGGGGCCATTGAGCAGCGTCACCTTGCGCTTGTGATAAGGCTCCTCGCTGGGCACGAAGAGCACGTGCAGGCCAGCCTTGTCGGCAGGGAACTCCTGTGCCACCTCGCGCGGGGCCTCGATGACCCACAGGTGGAAGTTCTCGGCTTGCACCACCAGGTTGTCGCGGTAGCCAATCTTCTCCTGAATCTGGGCAATCTCCTTGCGGGGGAAGCCGGGCACGATGCGGTCGACCAGCGTGGCGTAGACGCCGCAGCTGTTCTCAAACCACTGGCGGAAGCCCTCGGGCAGCTCCCACAGGTCGATGTACTTGCGGATACAGTCCTTCAGCACATGGCCGTTGAGGAAGATGAGCTCGCAGGGGAAGATGATGAGACCCTTCGTGGGGTCGCCATTGAAGGTCTGGTAGCGGCGGTAGAGCAGCTGCACCAGCTTGCCGGGATAGCTGCTGGCTGGCTTGTCGTCGAGCTTGCATGCGGGGTCGAAGGCGATGCCGGCCTCGGTGGTGTTCGAGATGACGAAGCGAATCTCGGGCTGGTCGGCCAGCGCCATGAAAGCATCGTTCTGCGAGTAGGGGTTCAGGCAGCGGCTGATGACGTCGATGCGCTCCAGCGTGTTCACGGGCTTGCCGTTCTCGCGACCCTGCAGGTTCACGTGGTAGAGGCAGTCCTGGCCGTTGAGCCAGTCGACCATGCCTTGGGCCAGTGGCTGAACAACGACGACTGAGCCGTTGAAGTTCGTCTTCTGGTCCATGTTCCAGATAATCCAATCCACGAAAGCGCGGAGGAAATTGCCCTCACCAAACTGGATGACCTTCTCGGGCATCACGCTTTTGGGGGCGAAGTGCTTGTTTAGTGGTTTTAACATTGCTATTCGGTTTATTAGTCGGTATGTTTTTAAAAAGTAGTTGCAAAGGTACGAAGAAATGGCGGAATAGAGGTCATTCACCACCACTTTTTCCGTTAAATAACATTAATTTTTTACCCGGTGTTCAAAATAGACAAGTGCTTGTGGGGCTTTTTTCCTATATTTGCAGCCGAAGACGAATAATAACATAAAACAATATCGAACATGAAACATTTTAGATTCATTTTGACTGCGCTACTGCTATGGGTGGGAGGCGCAAACGTGGCGATGGCCCAAAGCAGTTGGTCTACCAACACATACGAAGCCGATGGCATTCAGTACTATCTGAATAATACGACTCACGAGGCTATGATAGCCTTGGGTAATTATTCGGGTGAGATTGTGGTCCCTGAATACATCTGGCCGGTCAGTCCTGGCAATCAAGATTGGTTGGTTCAAGCCAACAATCCCTATTGGGGAGGCTATCGTGTAACGGATTATGTTTATACTAACTCTTCAGGTACCATTCAGACCCCCTTTTCGAATAATGCGAACATCACGAAGGTGACATTGCCCCAGTCCATCCGTGCTATCAAGGATGGAACATTCCAGAATTGTACACAGCTTGAGGAAGTAAGGCTTCTCGGTTGCTTCTTTACCAACAGCTACGCGATGGACACGCAATCGCCGACTGGCACTCACAGCACAAATGTCTTTTCGGGATGCACAAGCCTGAGACGTTTGTATGCCGACGACCCTAGGGTAGTGTGCGTGAGGCGCAGGTGGAATATCAATGTGGGAAAGTGGGAAAACTATTGCCCTCTGGTGACGGCTCTCGGCACGAACACGACGACGAATCTGACCTTATACCATAATGCCGGTGTTAAGTTAGCCTCGTATTTTCCGGACAGGAACGTCAAGCAGGAATATACAACCTTCACCAACTCCAAGCTCCAGGTGACCATAGACTTCTTCCCCAATGGCGATGTCAGCTATATCGATTATGGCTATAACCTGAATAGTTTATACGCTTGCAATGTCACTAAGACCATCCATGCTCTTACAGAGCGGCAAATGACCATTGACTGCCCCAAGCAGGGAAGCAAGACCTTTGTACTGAACAATGTACCTAACGTCTCTCCCTACCTGAAACCCTATATTCAAGTCGGTAACGCAGACCCAGTCCCGATGTGCATCTTTGGCGATACATTCTATTACACGGTGTATGCCAATCCTGATGCCAATTCGAATACGAATGTCCGCATTATGTACATGAGTTCCTCAACTTGGGGTGGTGGCCTTGTCGTTGAGACGCCTGGCGATATCACAGTCTATGTTGATAACCAAAAAAAGATTTCTGACTATCAAGATGCTGGAACCTATAGTGTGGCAAGTCCCGAACATCCCTACAGTACGTATGAGGTAGCCTTGGATTATGACACCTTGCGTTATGTCGTTAAGGCCTTTGACGCAAATAATCAGGAGTACCAGCTGCTGAAGCAATATGGCGGAATGACTAATGGTGTGTACCGTAAGGGAAAGTATTACTTCAGGACGACGGGCAGTGCCTCATACCTCGATTATCGGGTAAGGCTCACGGCAACTGATATACCGATGCAGATATGGTATTTTGATAAACCTGCAGGAGCCAAACTGACGGTGAGCTGCTCCCGCAAAGGTATACCATACACTTTTACCTATAAGAATAATAAGATGTATAGCTTCTATGCTGACCCTGAGAAGCCAGTCACCCTGAAATTGGAGAATGTGCGTGACGGGGTAATACCTTATATAATTGCAGCCCGGGAGCGTTTGGAGCTTCAGGAGGGAACCAATTCAGATGGCACAAAGTATTATGAGGCCAGCTATGTCCCTCACTATGGTGCGAATAACGATATCCAAATCGGCACCACTCAGATTATAGACAACGGCACAGTGCTGAGCGTGAACATTACGAAGGCGGGCCACGGTCTTGTATGGATTGAGGAACCGAATGAAGACTGGTATGATTTTAATGAGGAAGATCCCGAAGAAGAATATATCGAAGGCAATCCATATCGTCTCAGAGACATGGAGGAAGACGGCGATACACAAAGCTTCGAATGGGCATACGATATCGACAACATACAGACTTTGTGTTTCGTAGTACCTATTTCAGAGTCTACTAATGGCATCGTGGAAACCGCTCGCGTCAACGTCAACGGTGTTGACATCGCCTTTGACCCCAATGTGTCAGGCAACTATGATGGTGAGATGTGGTATTACTACAATGTCCCCATCAATGGCGACCTCGACATTCAGCTCATCCATGAGGGCAATGCCCGGCATCTGACCGTCAAGAACGGTGACGGCAATGGAAGCATTGAAATATATAATCCAGAAGACGATGAGGTGCTATCCGTTTCAACAGGCCATGCCAGTTCGGGTGAATACTTGGTAAGGCAGTCTGGCTATTATGCTATCATCCAGCCAAGGGCAGGCAAGGAAGTGAGTGCCATCTTTACTACGGGAATGCAACAGCTGTTGCCGCCTGCCAACTATCTGCAGGGCGACGGCATTTATCTTGTGCCTTTGGCTGGTTTCGAAACAAATACCACAACAGAATATCAGTTGTCGGTCCTCTATGCCGATGGCGCTGTTGAACCTTGGATTTCCTATCATCACATAGGACTGATAGGCAGTTTGGGCCGTTTTGTTAATTCTTTGCCTGAGAGCCAGAAGAATGCTATAGAGCAGTTGTCGGTCAACATGGAAATGGTTGCCTCCGATTTGGCGGCCGTCCGCTATCTTGGCGGCAAGCCCAACTACTATACCAAGCCCGACACACAGGGTAGCTTGATCAGCCTCGACCTTACGGATGCTTCCTTGATTGAAAGCTACGAGGCGTTCTATACCGACGAGAATGGTGAGTATAAGATAAACACTCGCAATGTGATACCCTATGGTTTCCTGGCAGGTCTGCATCTTGAAACCCTCTATCTGCCCAAGGCATTGAAGGGTTTTGAAGAGGGAGCACTGATGAATGTAAACAATAATTTGGTAGTCTATGCTCCTTGGAAGACACCGCTCGACCTGAGCACATCAAATGGCTTTGGTGATGAGGTGTCAAGAATGTGGCTTTTTGTTCCAGTTGGTTCTTTAGATGCATATGCTGCAGACGAAGAGTGGGGCAAATTTGGCTTTATCGCGGAATATGGAAGTGTAGATCCCGCTGACATCATCCAGTTTGCTGATGCTGAGGTGAAGCGTATCTGTGTGGAGAACTGGGATACCAATGGCGACGGCGAACTCTCGAAGGATGAGGCTAAGGCTGTGACGACGCTGATGGATGGCGAACAGTCGGTGTTCCATGAAAACGGCACCATCACTTCGTTCGATGAGTTCCAATATTTCACTGGACTGACGAGTATTGAAGATAAAGCTTTCTATGATTGCCAGTCGCTCGCTTCAGTTGTCTTGCCCTCTACTATAACGTCAATTGGTAAGTTCGCATTCTTCCGTTGTAGCAAGTTGGAAAATATTGATTTGCCTGAAAGCCTACAGTCCATAGACAATCAAGCCTTCAGAGTTTCCGGGCTAAAGACACTCTTCATCCCGAAGAACGTCACTACTATTGGAGTGGGTATAACTGGCTATTGTCAGAATTTGGTTAGTATCGTCGTTGATGAGGAAAACACAAATTTCAAGTCCACCAACGGTTGCAACGCCATTATTCAGAATGGCGGTTCTCTAAAAGCTGGCTGTCGATACACCAAGATTCCTGAAGGAGTAAAAACCATTCAAGCAGAATGTTTCTACAATAATAGAGAATTGGAGACTATTGAAATACCAAGTACGGTTAATTATGTTTTCTCTAATGCTTTCCAGGAATGCAGTAAATTGACAAGTATGATTTCAAAGGCAACGACGCCACCTACTCTTAATTCTAGTTTAAATGTTATCAGCACCAACTGCGTCCTCACCGTTCCTAAGGGCACGAAGGAAGCCTACATCTTGGCTGGATGGACCACGAAGGAGACGGACCCTAACGGTATATTCCTGAGAATAGAGGAGGCTCCATCCAATCTGGAGGGTGATGTGAACAACGACAACAAGGTCACTATCGCCGATGCCGTGGAGGTGGTGAACATCATCCTTAACGATTCTTCTTCCAGCACTGAGTGACACAAGCGGAAAGAAGAAAAAATGTGCAATAGTGAAATAGTACCGCTTGGCAGCTGCTGGGCGGTACTTTTTTTAGTAACTGTTGAAACTCTCCTCGCAGAGAACAAAAGTGAAGAAAAAGACATGAAAAACGATTGAATTATGCAGAAAAGTTGATTTTTCCTCGTTATTTCGTTGAGAAAAAACTAATTTTGTACGCGTATTTATCACAAAGTCCAACTCATCTGAAAAAGATTGGGGAAATTGCCCATGGAGATACTTTCACATTTCAGAACCATAGAAGAGCTCACTAAGACACTCGCGCGTGAGCAAGGATTGCTGAGCGAGATGTTTGAGAAGCGGAAACTGATGAAGTTCCCGATAGGACTGGCTTTGGAACTGGAGGGAGGCAACGAGGCGAGGCTCAGGAGGCTCCTGGATTACGGAGTATTGGTGGAGACGGGCAACACCGTGGAGATAGAGAGCGACTATCTGAACTTCTTTGAAGAGGTGCTGAACGTGAACGAGGAAATCAGCGTGCTGAGTGTGCAGGAGTGCATCAACACGCTGAAGGAATATATTGGCTATTTCTTGCAAGAGACAAACACCAATCGTAAGGCCGGATACCAGGACAGCGTGCGCCAGTTGCTGAAGAAGACGGGGTTCCGCACGCTGAAGAACGTGGTGGACCTGAAGCGCAATATGGACCATGCGTATAAACAGGAACCGAACTACATCATCAAGATAAAGAAGCTGCAGAACCTGGACGAGAAGAGCCACAGCATCCGCTCGATGATACGTGAGTGCGAGAAGCTGATGGACACCGAGAACGCCTTCTTCCTGATGGCTGGCGACCCACACATGGCCAAGACGTGCAGCGACGTGAAGCACGACTTCGTGGAGGCCTATCATGCGCTGATGGAAATAGACCGTCAGATCATCGTCTACATCAACCAGATTGAGCTACAGAACCAGCTCTACAAGAAGATACGCAAACTGAAATATCTGCAGGACCAGCTGCTCATCAAGACCGAGACCAACGTGGTGCAGGTGCTGGAGGAGCGGAATCCACTGTGGATGGAATCGCGCTGGTACAGTCGCATCCGCCTCTCCTTGGACATGCTGAGGGAGAACGACCAGGTGGTGAGGATGCTGCGACGGATAGCCGAGCGCAACGGTCTGCGGAAAACGGCCAGGACGGAGGCTGAACCGCTGACCGACGAAGACTTGCAGGAGCATATACAAAGGCTGAAGGAGGTAGACCCAGCAGAGGTGTGGAATGCCTTCACGGCATCGAGCTACAGCCTGTTCGACTTTATCCTGCACTACGACTATAAGGCCAAGCGCAGCATCGAAGACCATGCGGCACTCTTCTGCCAACTGGTCATCCTGCATCCCGATGAATGCCGGATGACCGGGCGATATGCCACTTACCAAAACATTGAATATCCCATCATCTATGCGAAATAACACCCAAAGAATCTACGAGCGACTGAGCCGGGGAGAGTTTCTCTCGGTGGACAGCGCGGATGCTTCAGTACGTCATTTGTACGAGGACATTGAGGAGAACCAGAACGACTATGCCGACTTCTTCAAGGAGATAGGCTTGCAGTTGGAGGCAGGTAATGGCTATTTCTATTTTTCACGAATTGGAGAAGGGCGACAGGCTATTGAGCAGAAGTTGGAAAGCTTTTCCAAGTGGCTCGACTATCTGGACTTCCTGAAGACCTACAACCAGTCGTTCACTGCCGGCTACCAGTTCCGCAAGAGTCATCTGACAGAGCAGATCAGCCTCGACATCGAGCTGAAGGAGAAGGCGGGCCACCTCTATAAGAAATACGGCATGGGGTCGAACCTCGAAATCGTCAACAAACTGCTGCAGGAGATGCAGACGATGGGCTTTGCCGAGTGCATCATCGAGCAGGACGAGACGTATAAGATAACGTCGGCCTTCCACTATGCCGAGGACTTGGTCAATATGATCCAAATAGCCAACGAAGATGAAGTACCTGAATAAAATCATATTTATCAACAGTGCCAACATCCCGTATGCCGAGATTTCGGTCGACGGCAACGTGCATTTCACGGGTACACAGGGCGTGGGCAAGAGTACGGTGCTCAGGGCGCTGCTGTTCTTCTACAATGCCGACAAGCACCGCTTGGGCATTCAGCAGGGACAGAAGTCGTTCGACGAGTTCTATTTCCGCCAGTCCAACTCGTATATCCTCTATGAAGTGATGCGCGACGGTGGAGCTTATACCATTTTGGTGAGTCGCTACCAGGGACGCGCCTCATGGCGGTTTATCGATGCGCCCTATCAGCGTGAGTGGCTTGTAGGCGACGACAAGCAGGTGCTGAGCGACTGGGTGAGAATACGTGAACGGATAGACAAAAACGTGGCGGTTTCGGCAAGAATCGACTCCGGCGTGATGTTCAAGGACATCCTCTTCGGCAATACCCGTGATGCCAAATACGCCCGCTACGCCATCGTGCAAAGTGCGCATTATCAGAATATCCCACGAAGCATTCAGAACGTGTTTCTGAACACCAAGCTGGATGCCGACTTTGTGAAGAACACCATCATACAGTCGATGGCCGACGAAGACGTGTCCATCGACCTGCAGACCTATCGGCGGCTGGTGACCGACTTCGAGCGGGAGTATGACGAGATAGACTGTTGGTTCAGGCAGACACGCGACGGCAGCTATCCAGTGCGCCAACAAGCATTGAAGATTGCCGAACAGGGGCGGAGAATCGTGGCACTCGACCAGCAGCTTCTTGACCTATGGCGCATGCTGAACCATGCAGTGGCAGAGAGCGAGCAGAAGATACCACTCTTGGAAACAGAAGCCGCAGAGGTGAAGGCTGACATAGAGAAGGAACGCCATCGCGAGAAAGAGCTGACGGCCGAATACGACAAGGAGAGAGACGGCCTCAACCAAGAACTGGGCGGCAAAAAGAGCAAGCTGAAGGAGATAGCTCAGGCCAGAAAAGACTTCGAGGCCATGAACATCGGCGAGAAACTGGCGTTGGCTGCACGCGAGGAAACCATCAAACAGGAGGCTGAAGACAAGCAAACACTGCTGGACGGAATCTTGAAGACGCATGCATCGATAGAAGAGAAATACAACATCGCCAAAGGGAAACTGGAGAATGCTCGTCAGGCTTTCGAGAATGCACAGAAGGAGGCTTTCTATCGTCGACAGGAATCACTACAGGCAAAGCGGAAAGTACTGGAGGATGAACGCACGAAAGGCAGGAACCAGCTGATGGAATCCTTCAACAACTGGCGACATGAGTCGGACGACCGGCTGGAACTGTTGCAGAAAGACCAAAGCAGGGCCGACCAAGCGTTGAAAGAGCTGAGGCTGTGGCATCCGAAGGCCGATGACATCAAGCAAGTGTTCGCTCAGCTCCAGCAAATGGAGTTAGATGCAAAAGAGAACGCAGCACGACAGACGGCAGTGAAGAGCCAGATAGCCCAGCTGACGGCAGAATATGAAATGAAGGAGGCTGAACTGAAACAGGCCTCCGAGCGGGAACAGGAACGTCTGGAAACTCGCCGCACAGATTGCAAGGAGCAGATAGCAAAGATTGAACAGCTACTGTCGCACCTCGATGGCTCGCTGTATCAGTGGTTGACCGACCATGTGGAGGAATGGGAGAATACCATTGGCAAGGTGGCCGACGAAGAGCGGATTCTATATGCCCAAGGCTTGGAGCCATCGTTGACCAATCACCCAAACGACCAAACGACCAATCACCCAAACGACCAAAGCATGTTTGGGGTGAAACTCAACCTGGATAACATTGATGCCGTGCATCGCACACCTGATGACTATCGGGCAGAGCAGAAGTCATGGGAAGAGCAGTTGCAGCAGCTGAACAGAGCGCTCAGCGGATTGCCCGTCAGTCTGCAGGAGAACATCGCGAAACTTGGAAAGAAATATGCCGAAAGGCTCAATCCGCTGCGCCAGCAGTCAACGCTGCTGAAGGTGGAAGAAGAGCAGATTCCCGTGAAGCGGCAGAACCTGCAAAACGAGCAGCACCGGTTGGAGATGGAAGAGCAGGAACTCACGGCAGAAGAAAAGACTGTCCGTGAGCGAGCCTTCAACGAAGCCTTGCTCCGTGTGCAGGCAGAAAAGGAAGCCCGCGAGAAACAGGAGGCCAAGAACAAAAAGGAACTCGGCGACTTGGACAAGACCTTCAACAAAGCATCTAAAACCCTCGATGAAGAATTGCGGGCATTCAAACAATCTCAGGCATCGGAGGCCACAGCACGCTATCAGGAGTTCGAAGTGCAGAAGGCAGAACTCGATGCACAGCAGAAAGCAGAATTGGCTGGAAAGGGCGTTGATGTGAATCTGCTGGAGCAATATCGCAAGGCGTTGGAGGAGCTGCAGCGACTGTTGAATCAGATTGAGGCAGAACGTCCTACGGTCATCAGATACCGCGATGCGGAGCAAAACCTCTTTGCCAAGGAACCAGAGATACGCAAGAGCATCAAGGACATTGAACAACAATTCGCCATGATGCGCCAACGCTATGAGGACAAGCGGGCGCGCATCGGGAAGAAGCGGCAGGAACAAGAAGAGCGGCAGAGGCAGGTGCTACAGGAACTGACGCACCGCCGCGAGGGCCTGAACCAGTATCATCAAGTGGTGGAGAACGAGCATCTGGTGCCCGACACGTTCCTCTCCGACAACAAGACCAAAGAGACGTCACACGACTGTCAGCAGCTGCTGAGCCAGCTGCGAGGCACGGTGAACCAAAAACGAGAGACGATGGACAAGTTGAAAGACATCGTCGTCAACTTCAACCGCAACTTCAAACCACAGAATGCTTTCCACTTCAACACGATGCCCGTGACAGACAACGACTATCTACAGATAGCCGTAGACCTGCAGGATTTCATGGACAACAACAAGATAGAGGAGTTCCGACAGCGCACCAGCGAGCATTATAAGGACATCTTGGGGCGCATCTCCACAGAAATCGGTGCCCTGATGAAACGTCGCTCTGACGTGGACGGCGTGATTGTCGACATCAACCGCGACTTCGTGGAGAAGAACTTTGCCGGTGTCATCAAGAGCATTGAGCTACGGGCCAATGAGTCGTCAGACAGACTGATGCAACTACTCATGTCCATCCACGACTACACCACAGAGAACGCCCTCTCCATTGGTGAACTCAATCTCTTCTCCAGCGACAACCGAGACGAAGTGAATCGCAAGGTGGTGGACTATCTGAAGAACCTCTCCCATCAGTTGCACGACGAACAATCCCGACCGAGCGTCTCGCTTGGCAACGCTTTCCGCTTGCAGTTCCGTGTGAAGGAGAACGACAACGACACCAACTGGGTGGAACGCATCAACAATGTAGGCTCCGACGGAACCGACATCCTGGTGAAGGCCATGGTGAACATTATGCTCATCAACGTGTTCAAAAAGAAAGCCGCAAGAAAGAGCGGCGACTTCATCGTGCATTGCATGATGGACGAGATTGGCCGTCTGCACCCAAACAACATCAAGGGCATTCTGCAGTTTGCCAACTCGCGCAACATCTATCTCATCAACAGCTCACCTACGTCGTACAACCCTTACGACTACCGCTATACCTATCTGCTCAGCAAACATGGCGTGAAGACGAGAGTGGAGAAATTGCTCAAACGAACAACATAAGCATCATCAATGGCAATAAGCACATCTATACAAGCATTGCTGGCAGGCGAGCAAGTGGCTGGCTCAAGACTGAGCAGCCAGCTGATTGACGAACTGATGGCTGAAGGGTTGCTATCAGTGGTAACCCGTGGCTCAAGGAAATCATACCGGGCGCGCAGCATTGAGGCTCTGAAGCAGCATCTCATCAATATAGATGAACGCTATCGTTTGCTGGAAGTCAATGCTTCGGATTCACGTGCTCAATTGGCTACAGAAACCGGCAACTCCAAACTGGCGACTGTTCGCTCATGCCCGGGATTTCCCATAAACAGCTATGAACCTATCGAGTGTCGGTTAAACGGTGACCCATTTGTGGTAAACCCTCAAGAAGGTTGTTTTATGTTTGTAACCGACTGGAATACATTCACAATACCCGAGGACATCGTTGTGGTAGGAATCGAGAATATGGAAAACTTCCGAAAGATTCGTCAGCAGCGCAAACTGTTTGAGTCTGAATTGGGTGTCCATCAGTGTCTGTTCGTTTCCCGCTATCCACAATCCACCGACCTCCGTTCCTGGCTACAGGGGATAACCAATCGCTATGTTCATTTTGGCGATTTCGATTTAGCTGGTATCAATATATTTTTGACGGAATTCCATCGGTATCTTGGCAATCGTTCATCCTATCTCATTCCGTCGGATATTGAACTGCGACTGGCAAAAGGCTCACCAACCCGCTACAACGAGCAATACGAGAAATATCATGAACTTCGTTATGATGGCAATAGAATACAGTTACTAATAGACCTCATCAACAAATATCATCGTGGCTACGACCAAGAAGGATATATTGAATGAGGTAGAATATTGCTACTGGAATTAACCAACAAGAAGGTGCCCAGCCCGTTGATGCAAGCTACATCTTTATCACATTGGCATTGTCAATGCTGCGTCGTCCATAGTCCAGGTCATAGCATGTCAGGGTGCGACGGTTGCAGTCTATCACATAGCCGTACTCCACATCGCCGTGCAGTCCGTCGCTTTTCTGGTAGCCTGATGCACTGCTCAACAATTCCTCTGCTATGCGCGCCCCGTCCCACGTGGGTTCTCCGTGGGTGCCGTTGCCATCGTCGCGCCCTCTCAAAAAGCGTTCCAGTTCTCTTCCCACACCAGAAGGCGAGCCATCCCAGTGGTGATACAAATAGATGTACTTAGGAGCAGGCTCCGTGTTGCTGTCCTGTCCTTTCAATTCTTTCGGAACAATCCGTATAACAGACCGTGTTGCCATATCAATCAGCCGCGTTTTAGTTCGTGGATGCAAAAATACAAAAAAAATCCCGTAACGGCAAACACCGCTACGGAATTTTTATTGATGATTACAATTCTATTCTCTCACCTGACCTCCTCGAAAACGACTTTAACTGACTATCAATGCGTTAGCACCGGATGTTGCACACATGTCGCAAAAACGGAAATAACCATTGATAATCAACATGTTACAAAATCACCAAACAACCAAAAGAAAACACAGAAAAAATCACAAACTTGATGATTTTTCTTGATTCGGGCTGGTTATACATGGAAGAGTGAAGATGTCTATTTCATGATTACATGGTTTTTATTTTCTCCTGTGCAATAATGATAGCATCGTTGCAGAGGCCACGCTCTTGCTCATCCTCAACTGCATCAATGAACTTGTCTGCTAACCATAAGGTGAGCATTTCCTTTTCATCCTGATGCAGATATTCTGCAAGTTTGATGACCTGCTCACGCTTCGCTCTTCTATCACCACGTTCAATCTTACTGAACATCGGTGTGTCAATCTCTAAGAATGCTGCCAACTGTCGTTGCAACAAACCTTGTTCATCTCTGAGCTCTTTAATCTTATCTCCGAATAACATATTATATCATTTATTGTGTTCTTAGCATATACTGGCAAGTTAGACTAGACTCAACTTTGGATAAACCAATATCTTTACCAGTTTGCCAATCTTTCAAAAGGGTTCGATTCTTTACTCGCTTTTATAATTGAGAGTTCATTTTCAGCCTCAAGCAATTGATTTTTTGTCACTTCCAATTCTTGCACTTTTAAATTAACGCAATCTTGTAGGCTTAATATTTTATTATGAAGAGAAGATATTTCTTTTTGACTGAGAATCATTTCTCCTTCTTTTTTCTTAAAATCCAAGCAGGCATTTTCTAATGCTTTTTCTTTTTCTTTAATCCGTATGGTGAAGAGTTCCCGAACCTCAAATATCCTCTTCCTCTGACATTTGGGTGTAATCTCTCCACATGATGTCGGACTTGTATATGGCAGC
>CADASP010000037.1 GCA_902790625.1 uncultured Prevotellaceae bacterium
TGGCAGCGGCCGCTGCCATCATTGGCGGCGTTCGCTGCCATCATTGGCAGCGGCCGCTGCCAATCATGTCCCCGCCCGCTGCCAACCTAAAAAGCATGCGCTTTTCCCCTCTGCGGTGCCTCCCGCTCCCCGTTTGTCGTGCACCGCCTCTCCTGAATGCACCCCATTTCACTCGTCATCAACAATGCTCACCGGCATGGCATCACTTTTCATGACTGCTGGCATAGATTACGCTTCGCGTCTTTTTAAAAAACAAGAAAAAACCAAATAAAACATGTTTTTGTCGGTTTTTATTTGGTTTTATTTGGTTTTTAAAAAAGACCGCTCTGCGGTAGATAACACTGGGAATGAACAATACAGCATAGAGAAAAATGAAATATTAAAAGTTGTGCCCTCGCTTATTCGCAATCATCAGCGGCGATGTTGATCCTGCCATTCTTGGGATACGGCGTGCCCTCGGACAATCGGAATGTGAGGCTTTCATCATCAATTGCGGACACTTGCGGATAATCTAATAGAAACATCCATGAATTATTCAAGTTGTCCACCCCATTTGCCCCCCATTTTGCCCACTGAATTAAAAAATCGGGTAAAAGACTTGGCAGTTTCACAAAATAGTTGTACCTTTGCACCCGCTAATCGTGCGCGCCATGCGCGGACGACGCAGAAATGTATAACTATTAAACACTTAAAGTCAAAAAACAGTATGATTATTGTACCGGTAAAAGAAGGCGAGAACATCGAGAAGGCCCTCAAGAAGTTTAAGAGAAAGTTTGAGAAGACTGGCGTTGTGAAAGAACTGCGCCGCCGTCAGCAATTCAACAAGCCCTCTGTACTGAAGCGCCTGAAGATGGAACACGCCGTCTACGTGCAGCAGCTGCGTACAGCCGAGGAAAATTAAAAAAAGTTCCCGGAAAATTTGGTAGTTTCAAAAAATTTCCGTAAATTCGTTGCCGAAAAGCGTGATTGACCTTTTTCTCGCCTATTTGCGCCATGAACGGAACCGCAGTGAGCAGACCGTCAGGCGATACGAGATAAGCCTTCGCGACTTTGAGGCATTTTTTCAGTCGTTAGACTCTGGGCTCGACTGGGCATCGGTGGATGCCGACATCATCCGGGGATGGATGGAGAGCCTCATGGACAGGGGCAACATCGCCTCGACGGTGAACACGGGCCTCTCGGCCATCAAATCGTTCTATCGATTCGTATTGGCCAGAAAGCTGGTCGACCATGATCCCGCACATGCCATAACAGGGCCGAAGAAAAGAAAACCACTGCCCCAGTATATGCGTGAGAACGAGATGGACAACCTGCTCGACAGAGAAGAATGGGGAGATAATATAAATGATGTTCGCGCGCGAACTATTATATTATTACTCTATGAGGCTGGGCTGAGACGTGCAGAGCTGACAGGACTGAACGATGTGGATGTGGACTTCATGGCCGGACAACTGAAAGTGACCGGCAAGCGAAACAAGCAACGCATCGTGCCATTCGGCAATGAGCTGGCTGAACAACTGCGTCGGTATATCGAAGTACGCGACAAAGAGGTGGCCACACACGAGGACGCATTCTTCGTCGACAACAAGGGACGGCGCATGACAGGCAACCAAGTGTATGGCATCGTCAGGAAAAACCTGACAAAGGTGACCACAATGAAAAAAAGGTCGCCACACGTGCTGAGACACTCCTTCGCAACGGCAATGCTCAACCACGATGCCGGACTGGAGAGCGTGAGACAGCTGCTGGGACATGAAAGCCTGCAGACAACCGAGATCTACACGCACACCACCTTCGAGCAATTGAAGCGAGTTTACAAAGAAGCCCACCCAAGGGGCTGAACTTTATAGTTTAATTTTAAAAAATAAAAGGAGATTAACTATGGAAATTAAAATTCAGTCGATACACTTCGACGCTACCGAAAAGTTAGAGGCGTTCATCGAAAAGAAGGTCGCCAAGTTAGAAAAGTCATACGAAGATATACAGAAAGTAGAGGTGCAGCTGAAAGTGGTGAAGCCCGCCACGGCACTGAACAAGGAGACAGGTATCACGGTGACATTGCCCGGCCAAGCCCCTGTTCACGTGGAGAAAGTGAACGACACTTTTGAGGAAGGAATTGACCTCTGTGTCGACGCTTTGAGGGTTCAACTACAGAAAATCAAAGAAAAATCGAGGAATTATTAAAAAAAAATCCCGAAATATTTTGGAGATTCAAAAAAAAGTCGTAACTTTGCAGCCGTTTTCCGACAGGTCGTAAATCTGAAACGAGAGCGGCTGCTTAAAAAGCCTCTTTAGCTCAGTTGGCCAGAGCACGTGATTTGTAATCTCGGGGTCGTTGGTTCGAATCCGACAAGAGGCTCAAGGAGACTCGGAGGAAAGGCAAAGCCAATCCTCGCAAGGCTCAAGAAGGAGAACGCCGAAGGCAGGAGCGCCTGAGGGCAGGCAAAAATTTTGGGAGGTTTCCAGAGCGGTCAAATGGGGCAGACTGTAAATCTGTTGTCTTTCGACTTCGGTGGTTCGAATCCATCACCTCCCACTCTCAAGAGTGTTTTTGCGGAAATTTTGTGCAAGTCGAGAGCAGAAGCTCGCTTATGCCGAGACGAAGCCAAATATACCGTACTTGCGGAAATAGCTCAGTTGATAGAGCACTAGCCTTCCAAGCTGGGGGTCGCGGGTTTGAGCCCCGTTTTCCGCTCTATAACAAATGCTGTAATAGCTCAGTGGTAGAGCACTTCCTTGGTAAGGAAGAGGTCCTGAGTTCAACTCTCAGTTACAGCTCTCTGAGAAATGATAGGAGGAGCAAAAACAGTTCGATTATCAACAAAATTAATAAAAACAACAAACAATGGCAAAAGAGCAATTTGTGCGCACCAAACCGCACGTCAACATTGGCACCATTGGTCACGTGGACCATGGTAAGACTACTTTGACCGCCGCCATCACGCTGGTTCTTTCGAAGCGTGTGGCCGGAAACGCTGACAAGGTGAAGTCCTTCGACGCTATCGACAACGCCCCTGAGGAGAAGGAGCGTGGTATCACCATCAACACCGCTCACGTGGAGTATGAGACCGAGAAGCGTCACTATGCACACGTGGACTGCCCGGGACACGCCGACTATGTGAAGAACATGGTTACTGGTGCTGCCCAGATGGATGGCGCTATCCTCGTGGTGGCCGCTACCGATGGTCCTATGCCTCAGACTCGTGAGCACGTCCTGCTCGCTCGCCAGGTCAACGTTCCCCGTCTGGTCGTGTTCCTGAACAAGTGCGACATGGTTGACGATGAGGAAATGCTGGAGCTCGTCGAGATGGAAGTCCAGGAGATTCTTGCTCAGTATGAGTTCGAGGACGACACGCCTATCATCCGCGGTTCTGCTCTCGGTGCCCTGAACGGCGTTCAGAAGTGGGAAGACAAGGTGATGGAGCTGATGAACACCTGCGACGAGTGGATTCAGGAGCCTCCTCGCGCTACCGACAAGCCCTTCCTGATGCCTGTTGAGGACGTGTTCTCCATCACAGGTCGTGGCACTGTGGCTACCGGCCGTATCGAGACGGGTGTCATCCACGTGGGCGACGCTGTCGAGCTGCTCGGCCTCGGTGAGGACAAGAACTCGGTGGTGACTGGCGTTGAGATGTTCCGCAAGCTCCTCGACGAGGGCCAGGCTGGTGACAACGTGGGTCTGCTGCTCCGCGGTATCGACAAGAACGAGATCAAGCGCGGTATGGTGCTCTGCCATCCGGGTCAGATCAAGCCCTTCAAGAAGTTCAAGGCTTCCATCTACGTGCTGAAGAAGGAAGAGGGTGGTCGTCACACTCCGTTCGGCAACAAGTATCGTCCTCAGTTCTACCTCCGCACCATGGACTGCACGGGTGAGATTTCTCTGCCCGAAGGCGTTGAGATGGTGATGCCTGGTGACAACGTGGAGATTACCGTTGAGCTGATCTACGCCGTTGCACTGAACAAGGGTCTGCGCTTCGCAATCCGCGAGGGTGGCCGCACCGTCGGCTCGGGCCAGATCACTGAGGTCTACGAAGACTAATCACATCGAAAGTTGAGTGTTCAGAGTTGAGGGGCTTTAGTTCTAAACACCAGACGCAAAGTCTCTCAACTCTTAACGCTGAACACTCAACAGTTACACGGGAATAGCTCAGTTGGTAGAGCATCGGTCTCCAAAACCGAGGGTCGTGGGTTCGAGTCCTCCTTCCCGTGCAAAGCAAGAGACAGAAGAAATGAAAATTATCAAGAAATTCATTAAGTATTGCCAGACCTGCTACGATGAGTTGGCACACAAGGTGACATGGCCTACTTACAAAGAACTTACCGCCAGTGCCATGTTGGTGCTGTCGGCATCGCTGATTATCGCCCTCGTCGTTTGGGTGATGGATTTTGTTTTCAAGTCGGTAATGAGCGTGGTGTATCCAGGCTAAGGGTTAGATTGAAAAATGGCTGAGACTGGGAAGAAGTGGTATGTACTGAAAGCTGTTAGCGGAAAAGAGGCAAAGGTAAAAGAGTACTTGGAGGCTTTGATGCGAAATAATCCTGCATTGGCAAACAATGTGGGAGAAATTTTGCTACCTACTGAAAAGTATGCCCAGCTGCGCAACGGCAAGCGCGTGGTCAAGGAGAAGTTGTTCTTGCCAGGCTATGTGCTGGTGGAGGCCCGCCTCGACGGCGAAGTGGCACACACCCTGCGCTTCATACCCAATGTCCTTGGATTCCTCGGCGGTATGGACAAACCCAGTCCTGTGCGCCAGGCCGACATCAACCGCATCCTTGGCTCGGCAGAAGACACCGCCATCAAGTCGGAAGAACTGGAAATCCCATTTGTCCTCGACGAGGCCGTGAAAGTCACCGACGGGCCGTTCAGCGGTTTCAGCGGAGTGATTGAGGAGGTGAACACCGAGAAGCGCAAGCTGAAGGTGATGGTAAAGATCTTCGGCCGCAAGACACCCCTCGAACTCGGTTTTAATCAAGTGGAGAAAGAATAGGGCGCAATTTGTTACGGTGCGCTGATTCTAGTATACGGTCTCGGGAGGCTTCCACTCCCAGGCTTATATGACAATCAAATAAACAACAAACAAAAATGGCTAAAGAAGTTGCTGGATTAATCAAATTACAGATTAAAGGTGGCGCTGCAAATCCCTCGCCTCCCGTAGGCCCTGCACTGGGTTCGAAGGGAATCAACATCATGGGATTCTGCAAAGAGTTCAACGCCAGAACCCAGGACAAGGCAGGAAAGATTCTTCCTGTCGTTATCACTTACTATGCCGACAAGTCGTTCACCTTCGTCATCAAGACACCTCCCGCAGCCGTTCAGCTGCTTGAGGCTGCCAAAGTGAAGGGTGGATCATCAGAACCCAATCGCAAAAAGGTGGCCAGCGTGACCTGGGATCAAGTGCGCGCCATCGCAGAGGATAAGTTGCAGGATTTGAACTGCTTCACTGTTGAGTCTGCCATGAAAGTGATTGCCGGTACGGCTCGTAGCATGGGTATCACTGTACAAGGGGAGTTCCCTGGAAAATAACAATAACTTCAATTTTACAAGACAATGAGTAAACTGACAAGAAATCAAAAGTTGGTAGCTGATAAGGTTGAAGCAGGGAAAGCATACTCTTTGAAAGAAGCCGCTGCATTGGTCAAGGAAATAACCACGACCAAGTTTGAGGCATCTGTAGATATCGATGTACGCTTGGGCGTTGACCCGCGTAAGGCCAACCAGATGGTGCGTGGCGTTGTGTCGCTGCCCAATGGTACTGGCAAGGTGACGCGCGTGCTCGCTCTCTGTACTCCTGATCAGGAGGCTGCCGCCAAGGAAGCTGGTGCCGACTATGTCGGACTCGATGAGTACATCGAGAAGATTAAGGGCGGTTGGACTGATGTTGACGTGATCATCACGATGCCCTCGTGCATGGGTAAGCTGGGTCCCTTGGGCCGTATCCTTGGTCCTCGTGGACTGATGCCAAACCCCAAGAGCGGCACCGTTACAATGGATGTTGCCAAGGCTGTTAAGGAAGTGAAGCAGGGTAAGATTGACTTCAAGGTCGACAAGACCGGTATCGTTCACACATCTATCGGCAAGGTGACCTTCACCCCCGAGCAGATTTATGAGAATGCCAAGGAGTTCATCGCCACCATCATCAAGCTGAAGCCCGCTGCTGCCAAGGGAACATACATGAAGAGCATTTTCCTCTCCAGTACGATGAGTATGGGTATCAAGATAGATCCTAAATCAGTTGAATAACTCGTTAAAAGATTAGACAAATGAAAAAGGAATTAAAAGATACTATCATCGTAGATCTGGGTGAGAAGCTGAAGGAATATCCTCATTTCTACTTGGTCGACCTGACGGGCTTGAACGCAGAGAAGACGAGCGAACTGCGCCGCAACTGCTTCAAGAACGAAATCCACCTGCTGGTGGTGAAGAACAAGCTGCTGCACAAGGCTTTCGAGAATGCCGAGCTGGACTACACCGCTCTGTACGACTGCCTGAAAGGCAACACAGCACTGATGTTCACCAATGTGGCCAACGCCCCCGCCAAGCTGCTCAAAGACTACAAGAACAAGAAGCAGGAAGTTCCCGCACTGAAGGGTGCTTTTGCAGAAGAGAGCTTCTTCGTGGGTGCCGACAAGCTCGACGAGCTGGTGGCCATCAAGAGCAAGAACGAACTGATTGCCGACGTTGTGGCTCTGCTGCAGTCGCCCATCAAGAACATCATGTCTGGACTCAATGCTGGTGGCAAGATCCACAGCCTGCTCGACGCTATCGCTGAGCGTAACCAATAACAAGCGGCCTTTTTAATTACAGTTGAAAAGGGAAGAAACAACAAACAGTAAAAACAATTAAAAAAACAATTAAATAAAATGGCAGATATTAAAGCTATTGCTGAGCAGTTGGTGAACCTGACTGTGAAGGAAGTGAACGAGTTGGCAACAGTCCTGAAGGACGAGTATGGAATTGAGCCCGCTGCTGCAGCTGTTGCAGTGGCTGCTGGCCCCGCCGCTGGCCCCGCTGAGGCTGTTGAGGAGAAGACCTCTTTCGACGTGGTGCTGAAGTCGGTTGGCGCTGCTAAGCTTCAGGTCGTGAAGGCCGTGAAGGAAGCTTGTGGTCTGGGTCTGAAGGAAGCTAAGGACCTGGTTGACGGTGCTCCCGCTACCATCAAGGAAGGTCTGTCGAAGGACGAGGCTGAGAACCTGAAGAAGGCTATCGAGGCCGCTGGTGCCGAGGTGGAACTGAAGTAATTCAGAACTTTGATATCACATGGGTTAGGAGCTCTCTGGTAGAGGGTTCCTGACCTTTTTCGTCTCTACAACACCCTGTTTTCGCTTATTTCTAGTTTTACTAGTGATGCTAGTTTTACTAGAGGAATTAGGATGGCTAGAATTACTAGAAACAACATCATTAATCATATATGGCTTCAAAAGTAATAGACAAAAGAGTAAACTTCGGCAGCGTGAAGAACCCCATGCCCCTGCCCGATTTCCTCGATGTTCAGTTAAAGTCGTTTCAGGACTTCCTGCAATTAGACACACCGCCTGAGGAACGCAAGAACGACGGATTGTATAAGGTGTTCTCAGAGAACTTCCCTATCACCGACACGCGCAACAGCTTTGTTCTTGAGTTCTTGGATTACTATATCGACCCGCCACGCTACACCATCGAAGAATGCTTGGAGCGCGGTCTGACGTATAGCGTGCCCCTGAAGGCCAAGCTAAAGTTGTATTGCACCGACCCCGACCACGTAGACTTCCCCACCGTCATTCAGGATGTCTTCCTGGGTCCCATCCCCTACATGACTTCCAACGGCACCTTTGTCATCAATGGAGCCGAGCGTGTTGTGGTGTCGCAGCTGCACCGCTCCCCTGGCGTGTTCTTCGGCCAGAACGTCCACGCCAACGGAACACTGCTCTATTCGGCACGCATCATCCCCTTCAAGGGGTCGTGGATTGAGTTTGCCACCGACATCAACAACGTGATGTATGCCTATATCGACCGCAAGAAGAAGCTGCCCGTCACCACGCTGCTGCGTGCCATCGGCTTCGAGAACGATAAGGACATCCTGCAAATCTTCGACCTCGCAGAAGAGGTGAAGGTGAACAAGGCCGCCCTGAAGAAGGTGGTGGGCAGCAAGCTCGCAGCCCGTGTGCTGAAGAGCTGGAACGAGGACTTCGTCGACGAGGACACGGGCGAAGTGGTGTCGGTGGAGCGCAATGAGGTGATCATGGATCGCGAAACGCTCATCACCGAAGACAACGTTGAGGACATCCTGGAGAGTGGTGCACAAACCATCCTCGTGCACAAGGACGAGGCCGTGGCACAGGACTACAGCATCATCTTCAACACGCTGGCCAAAGACCCCAGCAACTCGGAGAAAGAGGCCGTCATCCACATCTATCGCCAGCTGCGCAATGCCGACCCTGCCGACGATGCCAGTGCCCGCGAAGTCATCCAGAACCTGTTCTTCTCCGACAAGCGCTACGACCTGGGCGACGTAGGCCGCTATCGCATCAACAAGAAACTTGGCCTGTCCACCGACATGGAAGTGCGTGTGCTGACCAAGGAGGACATCATAGAAATTATCAAATATCTTATTCAGCTCATCAACTCGAAGGCCACCGTCGATGATATCGACCATTTGTCGAACCGCCGTGTGCGCACCGTTGGCGAGCAGCTCAGCAACCAATTCTCTATCGGTTTGGCTCGTATGAGCCGCACCATCCGCGAGCGCATGAATGTTCGCGACAACGAGGTGTTCACTCCCACCGACCTCATCAACGCCAAAACCATTTCGAGCGTCATCAACTCGTTCTTCGGCACCAACCCCCTCTCGCAGTTCATGGACCAGACGAACCCCCTGGCCGAGGTCACGCACAAGCGCCGCCTCTCCGCCCTGGGTCCTGGCGGTCTGAGCCGTGAGCGTGCCGGTTTTGAGGTGCGCGACGTTCACTATACACACTATGGCCGACTCTGTCCTATCGAGAGTCCTGAAGGCCCCAACATCGGCCTTATCTCCTCGCTTTGCGTCTATGCCAAGATCAACGAGCTGGGATTCATCCAGACCCCCTACCGCAAAGTGGAGAACGGCGTGGCCAACCTGAACAACGACGACATCGTCTATCTGACAGCCGAGGACGAGGCCAACTACGTCATCGGACAGGGCAACGCCCCGCTGAACGACGACGGCACCTTCATCCGCGACGTGGTGAAATGCCGCCAGGATGCCGACTTCCCCGTGGTTCCTCCCACCGAAGTGAACCTCATGGACGTGTCGCCGCAGCAGATTGCCTCCATCGCCGCCTCGCTCATCCCCTTCCTTGAGCACGACGATGCCCACCGTGCACTGATGGGATCTAACATGATGCGCCAGGCAGTTCCCCTGCTCCACAACGAGGCCCCCATCGTGGGCACCGGCATTGAGCGCCAGGTGTGCGAGGATTCTCGCACCATGATCACCGCCGAGGGCGACGGCGTCATCGAGTATGTCGACGCCACCACCATCCGCATCCTCTACGACCGCACCGACGACGAGGAGTTCGTCAGTTTCGAACCCGCGTTGAAGGAATACCGCATTCCCAAGTTTCGCCGCACCAACCAGAACATGACCATCGACCTGCGTCCCATTTGCGACAAGGGCCAGCGTGTGAAGAAGGGCGACATCCTCACCGAAGGCTATGCCACCGAGAACGGCGAGCTGGCCCTCGGCCGCAACCTGCTGGTGGCCTACATGCCCTGGAAGGGTTACAACTACGAGGATGCCATCGTGCTCAACGAGCGCATCGTTCGCGAGGACATCCTCACCAGCGTCCACGTTGATGAGTACTCGCTCGACGTTCGTGAGACCAAGCGCGGCATGGAGGAGTTCACCTCCGACATTCCCAATGTAAGCGAAGAAGCCACGAAGGACCTCGACGAGAATGGTATCATCCGCGTCGGTGCCCGTGTGGAGCCTGGCGACATCCTCATTGGCAAGATTTCGCCAAAGGGAGAGAGCGACCCCTCGCCCGAGGAGAAGCTGCTGAAAGCCATCTTCGGCGATAAGGCCGGCGACGTGAAGGACTCTTCGCTGAAGGCCAACCCGTCGCTCACGGGTGTCATCATCGACAAGAAGCTCTTTGCCCGTGCCATCAAGACCCGCCAAACCAAGATACAGGACAAGCAGACGCTGGCCAAGATCGACGAGGAATACGAAGCCAAGGTGAACGACCTGAAGGACATCCTCATCGACAAGCTGGCCGAGCTCACCAAGGGCAAGGTGTCGCAGGGCGTGAAGGACTACACCGGCGCCGAGGTCATCACCAAGGGCTCGAAGTTCACCATGACCATCCTGCGCAACCTGGAGTACGGCGACGTGCAGACCAACCAATGGACCAACGATGAGCACAAGAACAGCCTTATCGCCAAGCTCATCATTAATTATATGAAGAAGTTCAAGCTGCTCGATGCCGAGATGAAGCGCAAGAAGTTTGCCATCACCATTGGCGACGAGCTGCCCTCCGGCATTCTGCAGATGGCCAAGGTTTACGTTGCCAAGAAGCGCAAGATTGGCGTTGGCGACAAGCTCGCCGGACGCCACGGTAACAAGGGTATCGTGTCGAAGGTGGTGCGTCAGGAGGACATGCCGTTCCTCGAGGATGGCCGTCCCGTCGACCTGGTGCTCAACCCGCTGGGTGTGCCTTCGCGAATGAATCTTGGACAGATCTTCGAGGCCATCCTCGGCGCTGCTGGCAAGCGCATGGGCGTGAAGTTTGCCACCCCCATCTTCGACGGTGCCAAGCTCGCCGACTTGGCCGAATGGACTGACAAGGCTGGTCTGCCACGCCTCTGCTCCACACACCTCTACGATGGCGAGACGGGCGAGAAGTTCGACCAGCCCGCCACCGTGGGCATCACCTACTTCCTCAAGCTGGGCCACATGGTCGAGGACAAGATGCACGCCCGCTCCATCGGCCCCTACAGCCTCATCACGCAGCAGCCCCTTGGCGGTAAGGCCCAGTTCGGTGGCCAGCGCTTTGGTGAGATGGAAGTGTGGGCCCTCGAGGCCTTCGGTGCCAGCCACGTGCTGCAGGAGATACTTACTATCAAGTCTGATGATACCGTGGGCCGCTCCAAGGCCTACGAAGCAATTGTCAAAGGCGAGCCGATGCCCACACCGGGCATCCCCGAGTCGCTCAACGTGCTGCTGCACGAGCTGCGCGGCCTCGGCCTGAGCATCACCCTCGACTAAAGCATTGAGTCAAAGGAGTTCAGACGATAGTTTGGAGCAGGGAACCTGCTCCCTGCAAAGAAGGAGTGACAAGAGTATTGTCTGAAACTTCTGAACTCCAGGACTCCTGAACTCCAGAACTCCAATATGAAATAAAGAAGAAAAAGAAATATGGCTTTCAAGAAAGATTCCAAGACAAAGAGTAATTTCACCAAGATTACCATCGGACTTGCTTCTCCCGAGGAAATCCTCGAAAACTCTTACGGCGAAGTGACCAAGCCGGAGACCATCAACTACCGCACCTACAAGCCTGAGCGCGATGGTCTCTTCTGCGAGCGCATCTTCGGCCCCACCAAGGACTATGAGTGCGCCTGCGGCAAGTACAAGCGCATCCGCTACAAGGGCATCGTCTGCGACCGTTGCGGTGTGGAGGTGACCGAGAAGAAGGTGCGCCGCGAGCGCAGCGGCCACATCGAGCTGGTGGTGCCCGTGGCACACATCTGGTACTTCCGCTCCCTGCCCAACAAGATTGGCTATCTGCTCGGTCTTCCCACCAAGAAGCTCGACGCCATCATCTACTACGAGCGCTACGTCGTCATCCAGCCCGGTGCCATGGAAGGCCGCAAGAATGCCGATGGCGAGCCGATGCTCGGTTCGCAGAAGTTCGACCTGCTCTCCGAAGAAGAGTACAACGAGATTATCGACAATCAGCTCTCCGAGGACAACTACTATCTCGACGACACCGACCCCAACAAGTTTGTGGCCAAGATGGGTGCCGAGGCCATCTACGAGCTGTTGCAGGGCCTCGACCTCGACTCGCTGTCGTATGAACTGCGCGACCGCGCCAACACCGACGGCTCGCAGCAGCGCAAGAACGAGGCCCTGAAGCGTCTGCAGGTGGTGGAGGCCTTCCGCCAGAGCGTGGAGAAAGGTATCAACCGCCCCGAATGGATGATCATGAAGATCCTGCCCGTCACGCCTCCCGAGCTGCGCCCGCTGGTGCCCCTCGATGGTGGACGCTTTGCCACCAGCGACCTCAACGACCTCTATCGCCGCGTCATCATCCGCAACAACCGCCTGAAGCGCCTCATCGAGATTCATGCCCCCGAGGTGATTCTGCGCAACGAGAAGCGCATGCTGCAGGAAGCCGTCGACAGCCTCTTCGACAACAGCCGCAAGGCCAGCGCCGTGAAGAGCGACTCCAACCGACCCCTGAAGTCGCTCAGCGACTCGCTCAAGGGCAAGCAGGGCCGCTTCCGCCAGAACCTGCTGGGTAAGCGCGTCGACTACTCCGCACGCTCGGTCATCGTCGTAGGCCCTGAGCTGAAGATGGGCGAGTGCGGTCTGCCCACGCTGATGGCCGCCGAGCTCTACAAGCCGTTCATCATCCGCAAGCTCATCGAGCGCGGCATCGTGAAGACGGTGAAGAGCGCCAAGAAGATTGTCGACCGCCGCGAACCCGTCATCTGGGACATCCTGGAGAACGTGATGAAGGGCCACCCCGTGCTCCTCAACCGTGCCCCCACGCTTCACCGTCTGGGCATCCAGGCCTTCCAGCCCAAGCTCATCGAGGGTAAGGCCATTCAGCTCCACCCGCTGGCCTGTACCGCCTTCAATGCCGACTTCGACGGCGACCAGATGGCTGTCCACCTCCCCCTGAGCAACGAGGCCATCCTCGAGGCCCAGCTGCTGATGTTGCAGAGCCACAACATCCTCAACCCTGCCAACGGCGCTCCCATCACCGTGCCGTCGCAGGACATGGTGCTCGGCCTCTACTACATCACCAAGATTCGTCCGGGTGCCAAGGGCGAGGGTCTCTCGTTCTATGGACCCGAAGAGGCCATCATCGCCCACAACGAGGGCAAGTGCGACCTGCACGCCCAAGTGAAGGTGATGGTCGACGACATTGTCGACGGCCATGAGGTGCGCCATCAGGTGGAGACCTCCGTGGGCCGCGTCATCGTCAATGGCATCATCCCGCCGCAGGTGGGCTATGTCAACAAGGTCATCTCGAAGAAGAGCCTCCGCGACATCATCGCCGACGTCATCAAGAATGTGGGCTTCGCCGAGGCCTGCGAGTTCCTCGACGGCATCAAGAACCTGGGCTACCGCATGGCCTACCTCGCCGGACTGTCGTTCAACCTCGACGACATCATCATCCCCAAGGAGAAGGCAGAGCTGATAGCCAAGGGCAACGACGAGGTGCAGCAGATTACCGACAACTACAACATGGGCTTCATCACCGACAACGAGCGCTACAACCAGGTCATCGACACTTGGACGCACGTGAACAACGACATCGGCAACATCCTGATGAAGCAGATGACCGAGGCCGACCAGGGCTTCAACGCCGTGTTCATGATGCTCGACTCTGGCGCCCGTGGTAGTAAAGACCAAATCAAGCAGCTCTCTGGCATCCGCGGACTGATGGCCAAGCCGCAGAAGGCTGGTGCCGAGGGTCACCAAATCATCGAGAACCCCATCCTGTCGAACTTCAAGGAGGGCATGTCGGTGCTGGAGTACTTCATCTCCACCCACGGTGCCCGTAAGGGTCTGGCCGACACGGCCATGAAGACGGCCGACGCCGGTTACCTCACCCGCCGACTCGTTGACGTGTCGCACGACGTCATCATCACCGAGGAAGACTGCGGCACGCTCCGCGGACTCGTCTGCACCGCCCTGAAGAGCGGCGACGAGGTCATCTCCTCGCTGGCCGAGCGCATCCTGGGCCGCGTCAGCGTCCACGATGTCGTCAACCCGAAGACGGGCGAGACCATCGTCCCCGCCGGTGAGGAGATCACCGAGGACATCGCCGAGCAGATCGAGGCCGCCGAGATTGAGTCGGTCGAGATTCGCTCCGTGCTCACCTGCGAGTCGAAGAAGGGTGTCTGCCGCAAGTGCTACGGCCGCAACCTGGCCACGCGCCGCATGGTGCAGAAGGGCGAGGCCGTGGGCGTCATCGCCGCACAGGCCATTGGCGAGCCGGGCACACAGCTCACGCTCCGCACGTTCCACGCTGGTGGTGTGGCTGCCAACGCCGCCGCCAACGCCAGCATCGTGTCGAAGTATGAGACGGCCCGCATCGTGCTGGAAGAGGTGCGCACCGTGCCCTTCGACGAGGATGGCCGCGAGTGCGAGATGGTGGTGAGCCGTCTGGGAGAAATCAGCTTTGAAGACCCCACCACCAAGATTTCGCTGTCGAAGGTGGCACTCCCCTACGGTGCATCGCTCTACTACAAGACGGGCGACGTGGTGCACAAGGGCGACAAGATTGCACAGTGGGACCCCTTCAATGCCGTCATCGTCACCGAGTATGCCGGCACGCTGAAGTTCAACAACGTGCTCGAAGGTGTTTCCTTCCGTGCCGAGACCGACGAGACGACGGGCCTCACCGAGAAGATTGTCACCGAGTCGAAGGACAGGACACGTGTGCCCACCTGCGACATCGTGGGTGCCGACGGCGAGGTCATCGGAACCTACAACTTCCCTGTGGGTGGCCACATCGTCGTTGAAGACGGCCAGACCGTGCGCACGGGCGAGACGCTGGTGAAGATTCCGCGCGCCGCCGCCAAGGGTGGCGACATCACCGCCGGTCTGCCTCGTGTCACCGAGCTCTTCGAGGCCCGCAACCCATCCAACCCCGCCGTGGTGAGCGAAATCGACGGCATCGTGAGCATGGGCAGGGTGAAGCGCGGCAACTACGAAATCATCGTCACCTCCAAGTCGGGCGACCAGCGCAAATATCTCGTACCCATGTCGAGGCAGCTCTTGGTGCAGACCGACGACGCCGTGCGTGCCGGCACACCGCTCAGCGATGGTGCCATCACCCCCAGCGACATCCTCGCCATCAAAGGCCCCACCGCCGTGCAGGAGTATATCGTCAACGAGGTGCAGGACGTCTATCGTCTGCAGGGTATCAAGATCAACGACAAGCACTTCGAGATTATCGTGCGCCAGATGATGCGCAAGGTGCAGATCAACGACCCCGGCGACACCTCGTTCCTCGAGCAGGAAGTGGTCGACAAGCTCGACTTTGCCGAGGAGAACGACCGCATCTGGGGCAAGAAGGTGGTCACCGATGCTGGCGACAGCACCGAGCTGAAGGCCGGACAGATTGTCACCGCCCGCCGTCTGCGCGACGAGAACACGAGCCTGAAGCGCCGCGACCTGAAGGTGGTGCAGGTGCGCGATGCCGTGCCCGCCACGTCGACGCAGATACTGCAGGGTATCACCCGTGCCGCACTGCAGACGAAGAGCTTCATGAGTGCTGCCTCCTTCCAGGAGACCACGAAAGTGCTCAACGAGGCTGCCATGCGCGGAAAGGTGGACTACTTGGAGGGCATGAAGGAGAACGTCATCTGCGGTCACCTCATCCCCGCCGGCACTGGTCTGCGCGAGTTCGAGAAGCTCATCGTGGGCAGCAAAGAGGAGTACGAGCGCATGCAGGCCAACCGCAAGAACGTGCTCGACTTCGTGCAGGAGTCTGTCCTCGACGACTAACCAGCTTATTCACACCTCATTCTTAAGCCGGAAGCCTTTGCGCTTCCGGCTTTTTTTCGACCTGCTACGGTTGAAAAGACGGTGAAGCAGTTTCCTCTCAATAGCCGTAGGTCGGAACGACCTGCGGCTATTGAGAGGAGACGCTTTGGATAAATCGCTCATGCTCGGCCATCTGCAAGCAAGCTTGCATGGCCCTCGCTCAATCGCGATTTTCAGCAACCGTACGTTTTTTTTGTTCTCGAAGACACGAAGCACAAGACTCATCATGTCTTCGTGTTCAGTTATTTTATGCGTCCACTTGAAAAAGTCTACAATGTTGTAGTACAAAGCGGAGCCACATTCCCGACCTTTGGTCGCCTACCCGTCGCCTTTCCCCTCCCTTCAAGGGGAGGGGCAGGGGTGGGGTCTGTATTATTTTCACTCGCAGAATGTTAGAGACCCCACCCCTAACCCCTCCCCTTGAAGGGAGGGGAGCGGCTGCGCATTGTTTTAGTGGTGCTGTGGGCTTTCGCAAATGGAATCAATTATCATTCGTGTAATTCGTTTCATTCGTTTCATTCGTTGTCAAAAACAAAATTCGTTTCATTCGTCCCATTCGTTGTCAGAGATAAATCCGCGTAATTCGTTTCATTCATCTCATTCGTTGTCAGAGATAAATCCGCGTAATCCGTCGTCATTCGCCGTTGGAAAGGAGTTCGTTTTCATTCGTTTTTTGGTTGTTCTTGTTGCCTCTTGCGTTTCGCGTGCCCCTTCAGCGTGTCTCGGCCACTGCAAATTGGGAACGGACGTGGCGGAGCGGGGAAAAACACCGTGCCGTTTGGGTTGGGAGCGGCCGCCCCCATGATTGGCGCAGCGGCCGCTGCCAACCAGTTTTTACTCCTTATCCACACTCCCTCGTTATTGTCGCGAAATATTTTGAGTCCCTTGATAAGGGGCGGCATTAAAGCGGGGATAAAAAAACAAATTCTTTTTGTTTTTCACTCGCTTATTCGTACCTTTGGCTGTCGCCGAAAGACTTGGATGCTATTCTGTTGAACACTTTTTAGCCCGCATGCATTTTGTTAGGTATTTTTTCTAAGAGAAATTTGGTGGAACCGCAGAAAAGTCATAAATTTGCAACGCGATATTAAAACGAACTAATCATCATATATAATAAACCCATAAAACCATACGATTATGAAACTGAAGAATTTAGCTTGGCTGCTGACCGGTCTGCTGATGGTGGGCTGCAGCAGCGACGACGACAATGCCACTGAGAGTGGCAACACCGTGAACGGGACGAGCGTTGAGTCGGTGCTGGGCCTGACGGAGGAACAGCAAACGATGGTGGCTCCGCTGAACGACTTCTCCGTGCGACTGTTCCAGCAACAAAGCAGCGCGAAAGGCTACCACAGCACCGTGATTGCACCGCTGAGCACGGCCTTCGTGCTGGGCATGGTGAACGAGGGTGCCGAGGGCCAGACGAGCAATGAGATTGCCGCTGCCCTGGGCATGAAAGGCAAGGACAAGGCAACGGTGAGCCAGCTCTTCGCACAGTACATCAAGGCCATTCCCTCTGCCGACAACGACGTGACGGTGGCAATGGCCAACAACGTGTCGGTGAACAAGCTCTTCAGCCTGAGGGACAGCTACCAGACGGCGATGGAGAAGGACTACGGTGCATCGGTGTTCTCGCTCGACTTCACCACCTCTGAGGCCACGACGGCCGTGAACAACTGGTGCAGCCAATACACGCGTGGGCTTATCCCCACCATCACCGACCGACTGGACCCCAACGACGTGCTCTGCCTGCTGAACGCCATCTATTTCAAAGCGCGCTGGGCCGACGCCTTCGACAAGAGCGAATCGCGTGGCTTGATGTTTACCAATGGCAACAGCCCCCAGGTGCTGACCGCCATGACGAAGACGGCCACCATGCAGTATGGCGAGCAGCGTGGCATGCAAGCCTTGCGCCTGCCACTGGCCCACGGCCACTATGCCATGACCTTCGTGCTGCCCTCTGCCGATCAGGAGCTGTCGGCATTCGTCCGCACACTCACGGCAGAGCAGCTCGGTGCACTCTCGTTCAGCGAGCAGATGGTAGAAGCCTACATCCCCGTCTTCACCACCACGGTAGACACCGACCTGATTGGTCTGCTCAAGGGCATGGGCATCACTCGCCTGTTCAGCAAAGGCGCTGAGCTGGTCAACATGGTGAAAGGGGATGGCAACCTCTACGTGACGACGATGAAGCAGAACACGCGCCTCGGCGTGGATGAGGACGGCTGCGAGGGTGCCGCCGTGACGCTGGCCGAGCTCCAGATGGGTGCAGACATCGATGGCAAAGCCCAAGAGAAGAAGTTCTTCATCGCCAACCGCCCCTTCGTCTACTACATCAGCGAGGTGCAGAGCGGCACCATCCTCTTCATGGGCCAGTTCTGCGGAGACATTAATTAAATGAAGAGTCTTTTTTAAATGAAGAATGAAGAATGAAGAATGAAGAGTGCGGAAGCAAATTCTTCATTCTTCATTCTTCATTCTTCACTTAATAAGAGACTTTCTCGGTTCTCACGGTGCCGTCCTCCAGCGTCTGTGCCTTGATGTAGAGGCCGCGCTGGGGCATGCCGACGCGGTGGCCTTGCAGGTCGTAGATTACGGTGGAGCGCACCCGCTGGCTGGGTGTGCGAGCCAGCTGACGGATGGCCGAGGGCGTCTTCGACGAGGCACCGGCGGCGGCCTTGTTGGCATTGAGGATGACGCCCGTCTCCTTGTCGAAGAGCAGGGCCACCACACGCAGGTTGTTTTTGTCCTGCACCACGGGGTTGCCGCTGGTGTTCTTCACCTCGCGGATGTCGAAGGCGTAGTCGTAGCTCTGCGTGACATCGGCCTCGATGGGTGCTTGCAGGGAGTTCTCGATGCCAGCCATGCCCGACCGCGCCACGATGACGAAGTTGAAGGTGAGCCCGTTGACATAGCTGCCGCCCTTGGTGAAGGCATCCATCGACGACGGCCACCCCGACTCGCCAGCATAGTAGTTGGCCTGTGCCCAACTGCTGCCAGTGCCCGTCAGCCCGTCGCTGAGCAGGATGAAGCCCACCTCGTAGGGGCAGTCGTCGCGCTCCAGGGGGAAGGTGACGTGGGCGGTGGCGGTGAGCACGCTGTCCTCGGTCCATGCCGACTCCACATCGACCTCGGCGGGGGCGAGCACGCTACAGGCGCGCAACCATATATCCTCGATGCCAAACAGCTTGCCACCCAAGGCTCCACAGAAGGCATCGGTGGAGGAGTGACGGTCGATGAAGGCGGCGGGGAAGCCCGGCACATTGCTGGGGAACTGGCCCGTGCTCATCACCTCCATGGGGTCGCGGTTGTGGTAGGAGATGCCGATGAAGTCGTCGGGATGCAGGCGGTTCATCTCTTCCAGCCCCACGAAGCCTCGCGGACAATAGCCGCACCAGGTGCCAGTGTACTCTTCGAGCACGGCGCGGTGCACGGGCAGCGTATGGTAGAGGTTGGCCAGCCCCTGCCCTTGGTGGGCCACGTCTTCATTGACGAAGCCATCGACATGGGTGATGTCGACCGTCAGGGGGTAGGCGCCCTTCTCGGCCACGGCGGGGAGCTGCAGCTGGAAGGTGGCCGAGCGCCCGAAGATGCCGGGCAGCTTGTCACGGCCCAGCTCCACATGTCCGCTGCCGGTCTGACCCGCCAGCTCAAAGGTGTAGTCGAAGGCTGCGACGCCCTGCGTGCCGTGGTTCACAATCTCCACGGTGGTGGTGTTAGGCTCGCCAGTGCGACCGTCGAACTCCTGCACGCGGCCCACGCCGACGGCATGCACGCCGACACCTTCGCCCACCAGCACCACCTGGATGGCAAGGTCGGTGAGGTCGGCGGCAAGGTCGTGCCATGCCGTGCGATAGACGTCGGAGGAGTGGAGGTAGAGACCGCCCTGCGTGGTGCGCCCGCTGACTACTAATGGCTTGCGTGCCGTGGTGCTCTTGGCCAGCTTGAAGGTGTAGCCCACGTAGAGGCCCTCTTCGGTGATGGTGTAAGGCTCGGCGAAGTCAACCTGCGTGTAGCCCTTGGCTGGGTCGAAAGTCTGTGTGGCGATGTCGGCCTCCTGTCGGCGCTGGCTCTTGATGGTGGGCAGCTCGTGCGACAGCCATGCCTGGCCGTCGGTGAGGTCGCCATCAAAGGGGAAGGCGATGCGCAGGGCCTTCACCTGTAGTCCTACGAGGGCGCGGTCGTCGATATGCTGGGCCACGTCGTAGGTCTCGGCCTTCGTGCTGCCCGTTCCAGCTGTTCGCAGGCTGTCGCCTCGGCTGTAGATGATTTCTATCTCAGAAGCCTGCAGCGTTGTAGCACCGCCGAGGAGCAGCGCTGCAAGGGCGAGGACGAAGGAGCGGAAAGAATGGGTTGATGGTTTCATGATTGGGGAGTTAAAGGGAGTTAGGGGGGGGAGTTAAAGGAGGATAGATTTGGTATCTTCACATCGCGTCGAGGTGTCGCCGTTGCTCCCCCCGTCCTTGCAGGGACGGGGGGAGCGGCGGAAATACTCTATCAAATGCGAATCCGGCAGTTACTTCTGCAACAGCTTGATGCTCCGGCTGGTGCCATCGGCCTTGGTGATGGTCTCGATGACGAGGCCCTTGGCATTGGCAGCCACGCGACGGCCCTGGGCATCGTGGTAGGCCACGGCGGCAGGCTGAGCATTGCTCACGCCATCAACGCCCACGGTGGTGTTGTCGAAGGGTTCGGTATAAATCTGGCTGGTGGCCAGGTCGTAGTAAACAATGTCGGAGCGGTTCTCCTGGTCGCCTCCACGATAGATGGTCTGTATGCCCACGTTCTTGGCCGGCTCGAAATAGATGGTGAAGAAGCTGGTGTAGATGTCGTAGTTGGAGTCAAACCATCCATAAGGAATCTCCTCCTTGTCTTCCGTCAGACCACTGTAGTCGTCGGGGCTGAAGATGAACGGCTCGTCGTCGATGTAGGCCATCCAGGTGAGCTTCTCGGGCACGATGAAGTTGCCATCCTTGTCGGTGGGCGATATGGTGAATTGCAAAGCATTGTATCCCCACTGGCTGTAAGAGGCGCTGTAGTTGGTGATGGTGGGATTGGCGGGGATGGCAGGCACCTCCTTGAAGAAGTAGAATGAGGGTGCAAACAGCGCCGTCAGATAAAGGCGGGGGCTGGTCTTGCCGGCATTGATGACCAGGACGTCATCGGTCTTGAAAGAACGGTCGGCGGCGTTGTAGTCGAACACCAGCTCGTCGAGTATTTCTGCGGCATTATACTCCTGTCCCGTTGAAGGGTCTACGACGGTCGAGAAGCGCTCGCCCACGAAGAAGATGTAGTAAGTGTTGTAGTAGCTGCCCAGGTACTGGCCGCTCTTGAAGGTGAGCTTATCGCCCTCGATGGTGCCCTTGGCATAGACGCCCTGCTGGAAGACGTTGAGATAGACCTCGTTGCCCACGAAGGCAACCTTCACCTGCTCAGCCGTGTTGTTGCCATTCGCGTCAGTGTAGCTCACGGTGATAGTCTCCAGCTCGGCCCCCTCGGGCAGCTGCACCAGCTCGTCGGTCAGCGGCTCATAGTGCAGATTCCAGTTGGTGGCTCCCTCCCAGGTGAAAGTCACGTTGTCAGTGGTGTAGACGGCACCCAGGGCGTAGTTGCCCTCGACATAGGGGTCGGTATTGGCCTCGATACTGTTCAGCACGCCATCCCTGTAGAGCAATTTCATGTCGGTGTCGCCTTGTGCCTCTACAAAGCGGCCCTCGCCGGCCGCCTCGTCGGTCCATTCCCAAACGACCTTCGTAATGTAGTAGTCGTAGATGGCGTCGCTGCCCTCACGCTGGTCGATGAGCTGGCGGTGGATGACGATGGTGTCGCCCTCGGCGCGCTCAGCCTTCACCCAGCTGCCGGCATTGAGGTAGGTGGGTAGGTTGTAGATGTAGACGTTGCCGTCCGCACCGTCTACGATCTTGCCCATACCACCGTCGGTACTCACGTCCATGAGGCCGTAGAGCCAGTTGCGGCCATAGGCGCCATAGCTGAGCACCACCTGGTCGTAGAGCGTGCCCTCGGGGGTCTCGGTGATGATGGTCGAGGCATCGGCAGCACGCGACGTGGACGGGCGAGCTGCCATAGCCTGCTCGCTGGGCAGCTGACTGCTCATCCGAGCCACCTTCTGGGGGTTGAAGGCGGGCACTGGCTGCAGGGCATTGTTGGTAAGCGACTGTGCCGAGGCTGAGCATAAGGTCAGCACGGCGGCGATAACAGAAAGCGTAAACTTTTTCATAAGCGTTTATAAAATAAAAAAAGAACAAATGTTAAGTTTTTTGCATTTCGACTGCAAAAGTACGCTATTTCTTTCATCCACACAAACATTTGCAGAAGAAAAATGCCTTACGGAACAAAAAAGCAATATTTAGGAATAGCAGCAACGCGCCAAGCATTTCAAAAACCTTCCTACGCTAAATATATATAAAAAGGAGAGGGCAAGCGCACGATTATTCAGAAAAAAATGCTAATTTTGCAGCAAAATTGCGAATTGGAACGGGAAGAATCCCATAATAACAACATCGTAAAAACAGACACAATGGCAACAACGCAACTGAATCCCACGCAAATAAACGTGCTGAGCCTGATGGCTTACATAGACACAGAGCAGGAAATGCAGGAACTGCAAGACATACTGCTCCAATTCTATCGAAAGAAGACGGACAGCCTTCTACTCCAGTTCCAACAAGAGAACCACATTACTCAACAGATATTGGACAAATGGTCGAACCAGCACGAGAGGACTCCATACAAATGAAAATCGTCCTCGACACCAATTGCCTCGTCAACGTAATCATGCCAGGATCGTACAACAACGATATTTGGCAGGCATTTCGTTTAGGTAAGTTCGTACTCTGTGTGACCAATGAGATTCTCTTTGAATACCATGAGATACTGGCAAAGCGATACAACAACCTTATAGCCAACACCGTATTGAAGGAGTTGATAGAAACGCCCAACGTGGAACGCGTTAATCCCTCCTACCGTTTCAATCTCATCACCGCAGACCCCGACGACAACAAGTTCATGGACTGCGCCGTCATTGCCGGAGCCACCTACATCGTAAGCAACGACCGACATTTTGCAGAACTCGAACACTACGATTTTCCCAAAGTAAACGTGCGAACACTTTCGGAATTTCTCAACATTATAAAAATACGCCCCCACAGCGAGAATTAGGACTAAAGGAACATATCATCGTAAAAACAGACAAACACAAGACATGAAGAAAGGATACTTACTGGCCGGTGTGGCCGTCGTAGCAGTAGCGGTCGCCGTGGTGCTGCTGATTCTGAACCTGCGCCAGCGCAGCGACAACAAGGAACTGGAGCAGAAGGTGCAGGCCATCGAAGAGCTGGCCGAGCTGGAGAAGCAGGAGATGGAAAGCGACTATGAGCAGCTGGGACAGCAATATGGCGAGATGATGGCACAGATAACCAACGACTCGCTCATCGCACAGCTGACCCGCGAGCAGCTGCGCGCCCAGCAACTGCTGGAAGAGCTGAAACGCGTGAAGGCCGACGACGCCCGCGAGATAACCCGACTGAAGAAAGAACTGAACAGCGTGCGCGCCGTGCTGCGCACCTACATACGCCAAGTGGACTCGCTGAACCAGGTGAACCAGAGTCTGCGACAGGAGAACACACAGCTGAGCGGACGGCTGGAGGAGAGCAACCGACAGAACCAGAACCTGCAGCAACAGCGCGAGCAGCTGACGGAGAAGGTGACCATCGCCGCTCAGCTCGATGCCACCGCCATCAGCATGACCCCGCTGAACAAGCGCAGCAAGGTGTCGAAGAAGATGAAGGATGCCAAGACGCTGCAGGTGAACTTCAACATATCGCGAAACGTCACCGCCGAGAATGGGCAGCGCACCATCTACGTGCGCATACAGACACCCAACGGCGACGTGCTGAATGGTGGAGGCACCTTTGCCTACGAGAACCGACAGCTGGAATACTCGATGAAGAAGGTCATCGAATACAGTGGCGAGGAGACACCCGTCACCATGTTCTGGCAAGTGGGAGAGTTCCTCGAGGCTGGCGAATATCGCGTTAGCATCTTCGCCGATGGAAACATGATTGGCTCGCGCACCTTCAGCTTCGAGAAATAACCATGGCTGGCTCGTGCAAGCGTTGATGAGCAGAAAGGGCAGATGGCAGAGCATGAAAGATGGCAATGGCAAGAGCCTGGCACAACGTGGAAGGGGGTAGGCCTGTTTCATATCACACTGACGATTACCGACCGCCAGCCCCTGCTGGGGACGC
This sequence comes from uncultured Prevotellaceae bacterium, assembly GCA_902790625.1. Lineage (GTDB taxonomy): Bacteria > Bacteroidota > Bacteroidia > Bacteroidales > Bacteroidaceae > Prevotella. The sequence goes on from CADASP010000037.1 coordinate 24,008, forward strand.
TCGTCGTTCCCGGCAACGACCCCACCAAGGCCTGGGTGAGCCGCACGCCCCTGGGCAATGCGCTGGTGGACTGTCTGTTGGGCACTCCCGCCTATCACCCAGAGGTGCAGGTTCTGCACTTCTGTCTCATGCCCGACCACCTGCATGCAGTGCTGTACGTAAGAAGAACCATGCCCACAGGCATTGGAACCTTGGCACGAGGCTTCTGGCAGGCCGCAAAAAAGCTGGGGCGTGCCTGGACCAGGTCTTCTTTCCTTGAGCCGAATATCATTCGGCTTAACCACCAAGAAGGAAACCTGCGGGAGGAGACCACCCGCTTTGAAGCCTTCGCCGCAGCACTGCGCGAAGAGATGGGCAACGAGGCCTATTACCGCCTGGCACCCATCTTCACCGAGATGCCTTTCATCCGCCCGATGGGCCACACCACGCAACTTCCCAACACCATCCGCTACATTGACATGAATCCGCAGCGCTTGGCCACCAAACGCCTGAGGCCAGGCTATTTCCGCGTGCAACGGGAAATAGAGATAGGCGGGCGCAGCTATGATGGCGTGGGCAACACGACGCTGATGACGGCTGAACGTTTCGAGACCGTGCATGTGCGCAGGGTGATGGTGGAAATGGCAGAACATGGCGATCGTCTTCCACTGCGCAACTATATGAACGCACGGGTGCTGGCAGCCCGAAAAGGAGTGGTGCTGGTGTCGCCTTTCATCTCTACACAGGAAAAACAGGTGATGGAGGTACTGCTGCACGAGCAACTGCCATTCGTCTGTCTTGCCGACAATGGCTTCCGCGATTACTATAAGCCTACCGATGCCCTATTTGACGCCTGCGCTTCGGGGTGCTTGCTGATTCTGAGCCCCTGGCCGTATGATGCCAGCAAACGGCACATCAGTCGAGCGGATTGTGTTGCGCTCAACACGATGGCAGAAGAAATATGCAGTCAACTGATGTGTTCGAAATAGGAAATAAAACTTAAAAAACACGGTGCTATCGGGAAAAAAACTAAATAAAAGAGAATATTCTTTGGCATCTCATCAAAAACCATTAATTTTGCAGTCTACTTGCGAGTCATAAAACACCAAATCATGAACAAACGTAAAGTAATGTGCCGTTGGCTGCTGGTGCTGGGTGTGCTCCCCGCCATGGCGCAGGGCGTGCAGGTACTGAACCTTGACAGTTGCAGGGCCATGGCACTCAGGCAGAACAAGCAGCTGGGCATTGCAAAGCTGAAACAGGACGTGGCGCACAACCTGAAGCGCTCGGCCCGCACCAAGTATCTGCCCCATCTATCGGCCATCGGCACCTATCAGTTCACCAGCGAAGAGATATCGTTGCTCAATGACCATCAGAAAGCATCGCTGAGCAACATCGGCACCACCGTAGCTGGCGGACTGCAGGGAATGGCCGGCGGACTGCAGACACAAATGGGACAGATAGGGCAGATGCTCGGCCAAATGGGCATGCCCATGGAGGCATTCCAGCAGATGGCCGGGCAAATGCAACAACAGTTTGGACAGACGCTGACCAACACCGCCGGACTGCTGAACACCGAAGGACAAAAGATTGTGGACGCCTTCCGCACCGACACACGCAACATCTTCGCCGGTAGCCTCATCGTCACCCAGCCCGTGTTCATGGGGGGAGCCATCACGGCACTAAACAAGATTGCCGACATCAACGAAGAGATGATGCAAAACTCGGCCGACGCACGCCAACAGGCCGTCATCTACGCCACCGACCAGGCCTACTGGCAGGTGGTGTCGCTGCGACACAAGCAACGGCTGGCCGAGAGCTTCCTCGACGTGGTGAAGAAGCTCGACAGCGATGTGCAGAAGATGATCAACGAGGGCGTGGCCACACGCAGCGACGGACTGAGCGTCAGCGTGAAGGTGAACGAGGCCGAGATGACCCTGCAAAAGGTGAACGACGGACTGGTGCTGTCGAAGATGTTGCTGTGCAAGCAGATAGGACTGCCCATCGACACAAACATCGACGTGGAAGAAGCCACAACGCCCGTCTCGCCTACCGCACCTCCCCCACCCTCTTCCCACTCACTTCGCCCCGAGCTGAAGATGCTCGGCAACGCCGTGAGCATCAGTCAGCAAGCCACCAACATCCTGCGCGCCGCCAACTTGCCGCAGGTAGCGCTGATGGGGGGCTATGCCATCAGCAACCCTAACGTGCTGAACGGATTTGAGAAGAAATTTGGCGGATTCTGGAATGTTGGTGTCCTCGTGCGCATACCTATTTGGAACTGGGGCGACGTGGCCTATAAGGTGCGCGCATCGAAGAGCGCCACCGCCATCGCCAATCTGGAGCTGGACGAAGCCCGCGACCTGATAGAGCTGCAGGTGAACCAGAGCAGCTTCAAGGTGGACGAGGCCTACAAGCGCTTGGCCATGGCCCTGAAGAGCATTGAGCGCGCTGAGGAAAACCTGCGCGTGGCCAACCTGGGATTCCAGGAGGGTGTCATCACTCCCACCGTGGTGATGGAGGCCCAGACGGCATGGCTGCAGGCACAGTCGCAGAAGATTGACGCCGAGATCGACGTACGCCTCTCGCAAGTCGACTTGCAGAAGGCACTCGGCACACTCCATCCATAATCAAAGCGTGATGATAACGTTATAACCCCCATCGTCATAACGGAATAACGAAATAACGTCATAACGAAATAACGACAAAAAAACATGCAAGAAAAAGAACAAGCCAAAAAGCAGCACAACAATATCCTGCTGGCCATTCTGGGTTTCGTCATCGTGGTGGCCATCGTGGCCACCATCGGCTTCCTCGTCATCGACCGCGACCCAGAGATTATCCAGGGTCAAGTGGAGGTGTCGGAATATCGCGTGTCGAGCAAGGTGCCCGGCCGCATCCTTGAGATACGTGTGAAGGAGGGCGACTTCGTGAAGGCTGGCGACACGTTGGCCATCCTCGACGCCCCTGAGGTGCAGGCCAAGATGCAGCAGGCACAGGGTGCCGAGGGTGCAGCCGCCGCCCTGGAGCTGATGGCCCGCAACGGTGCCCGCAAGGAAACGGTGCAGGGAGCCTTCCAGCTGCTGCAGCAGGCGAAGGCCGGGCTGGAGATTGCCGAGAAGAGCTACCAGCGCGTGCAGCGGCTCTTCGATGAGGGCGTGGTGAGCGCACAGAAGCGCGACGAGGCCGAGGCAATGTTCAAGGCATCGGAGGCGCAGGTGAAAGCAGCACAAAGTCAATACGACATGGCCGTGAACGGCGCGCGGCAGGAAGAGAAGCTGGCCGCACAGGCACAGGTGGAGCGTGCTCGTGGAGCCGTGAAGGAGGTGAACGCCTACATCGGCGAGACCGTGCAGACGGCACAGATGGACGGCGAGGTGGCCTCCATCTATCCCAAGGTGGGCGAGCTGGTGGGAACGGGCAGCCCCATCATGACCATCTCGATGATGGACGACCTCTGGGGCACCTTCAACGTGCGCGAAGACCAGCTGGGCGAATTGCAGATAGGCAAGGAGTTTGAGGCTTTCGTGCCAGCCTTCAACAAGAACATCAAGATGAAGGTCTACCACATGAAGGACCAGGGCAGCTATGCCGTGTGGAAGGCGACGAAGGCCAGCGGCCAATTCGACCTGAAGACCTTCGAGGTGAAGGCACGCCCCAGCGAGCCTTTTGAAGGGCTGAGGCCAGGCATGAGTCTGGTAATCAAATAACCCCACCCCCTGCCCCCTCCCAGAAGGATGGGAGTATATTTAGACCTAAGCATATGAACACGACCACAGAATCAGCGGAGAATGTATCTACTCCCCTCCCTCAAGGGAGGGGTCGGGTGTGGGTCTCTCTGTTTGTCCGCGAAGCCCGCATCTTGCTGAAGAACCCCATCTATGGGTTCTGCATGGTGGTGTTTCCCGTGCTGGTGGTGCTGTTCTTCACCTCGATGATGAACGACGGCCAGCCGCTCGACATGCCTGTGGCCGTGGTAGACCAAGACAACACCTCTACCACGCGTGCGCTGGTGCAGAAGCTCGACGCCTTCCAAAACTCTGAGGTCGTGGCCCACTACCCCACCGTCACCGAGGCTCGCCGCGCCATCCAGCACAACCAGATTTACGGATTCCTCTATATCCCCAAAGGCACCACCGACCAACTACTCAGCAGTCGCCAGCCCAAGATTTCGTTCTACTACTCTATGGCCAGCATCACGGGTGGCTCGCTGGTGTATAAGGACATGAAAACCATTGCCACGCTGGGGTCGGCCGCCGTGGGACAAGCCACCCTGCGTGCCCGTGGCTTCACCGATGCACAGATACAAACATTCTTGCAGCCCATACGGGTGGATATGCACCTGATCAGCAACCCGCAAACCAACTACAACGTATACCTCACTACCATGCTCGTACCGGGCTTGATGATGCTCTTCATGTTTCTCATCACCGTCTATTCGCTTGGAACGGAGCTGAAGTTCGGCACGTCGAAAGAGTGGATGGAAACGGCACATGGCAACATCCTCGTGGCCCTCGTGGGCAAACTGTTGCCCCAGACGCTGGTGTTCCTCGCCGTCACATTCTTCTACGAGTACTATGTCTTTGGCGTGCTCAGCTTCCCCCACCCCGGCGGCGTGGGCGTCATGGTGCTGCTGGGGCTTCTTCATGTGATGGCCTCGCAGGGCTTCGGTGTGTTCGTCTTCGGCCTGATGCCCTCGCTGCGCATGTCGATGAGCGTGTGCTCGCTCTGGGCAGTGCTCAGCTTCTCCATGGCCGGCTCCGCCTTCCCCATCATCGGCATGGACGGGGCGTTGCAGGCGGGCAGCTGGCTCTTCCCCCTGCGCCATTATTACATGCTCTATCAGATATGCGTCTTCAACGGCTACTCGCTGCTCGAGGCGTGGTTCCACTTGGCCGCCCTCGTGGCCTTCGCACTGTTGCCCTGGCTGGTGCTGAAGAAGATTAAGAACGCCATGCTCAACTACGTGTATATACCATGAACAGAATCATTGAAGCCCTGCACGACTGCTGCTACATCTGGTGGGAAGAGATCAAGCAGATGGTGAAAGATGAGGGAGTGCTCATCTTCTGCTTTGTGGTTCCCTTGGCCTATCCGCTGCTCTATTCATGGATTTACAACAACGAGGTGGTGCGCGAGGTGCCCGTGGTGGTGGTCGACGACAGCCACTCACAACTCTCGCGACAGTTTGCGCGAAAGTGCGACGCCTCGCCCGACGTGAAAATCCTGTCGTACGCCAGCGACCTCGACGAGGCCCGCTCGCTGCTGAGCCGTCAGGTGGCACGTGGCATCTACTACATTCCCAGCGACTTTGAGACGCGCGTGAACCGCATGGAGCAGGCCACCATCAGCGTCTACAGCGACATGAGCCTGATGCTGTGCTACAAAGCCGTGTTCCAGACAGCGCAGACCGTAACCATGCAGATGGGCTCAGAGATAAAGACCAAGCTGGGCGGGCACTACACCCTGCGCGACGAACAGATAGCGGCACAGCCCATGCAGTTCGAGGAGGTGCCCATCTTCAACCCCACAGGCGGCTATGGCTCGTTCATCATCCCCGCCGTGCTGATGCTCATTATCCAGCAGACGCTGGTGCTGGGCATAGGTCTTTCGGCTGGCACATCGCGCGAGCGCAACCGCTACCACAACCTCATCCCCATCAGTCGGCACTACAACGGCATGTTCCGCATCGTGGGCGGGAAGGCATTGGCCTATTTCATGGTGTATGCCGTGATGACGGCCTACCTGGTGCTCGTCGTCCCCCGCATCTTTGGCTTCACCGCCATAGGCCGCTGGAAAGACTTGGCCATCTTCCTGTTGCCCTACCTGCTCGACTGCATCTTCTTCGGCATGGTGGTGAGCTGCCTGGTGCGCTATCGCGAAAACGTAATGCTGCTCATGGTCTTCGTCACCATCCCGCTGCTTTTCCTCACTGGCATTAGCTGGCCACAAAGCAGCATACCCGGCTTTTGGCAAGGCGTCAGCTGGCTCTTCCCCAGCACTTTCGGCGTTCGCGGCTTTGTGCGCATCAACGAGATGGGCGGCACGCTCAGCGATGTGCTGACCGAATACCAAATCCTGTGGCTGCAAATGCTGGCCTACTTCATCCTGGCCTGTCTGGTGTATCGCCACCAGATCAACATGGCGCGCAGCGAGGCCCGTCAGCGTCTATCAAAGATGAAAGAAGTGGCTGGCAAACCATGATTACATCTGCAACAACTCAATCCTACGTTTTCTACGACAACGAATTTGACGAATTCAACGAATTAGGTATCGCTGTTGGCGCAAAGTGCGGAACAACCTTATAGCTTCTCGTGCAGAAAAGTAGGTTCCTACTTTTCTATAGGTTTCATCGAAAATTTTTCAAACAGTGCCGACTTTTAGAAAAATGGTGTTGACTTTTTGAAAAAAGGCGTTGACTTTTTGGAAAAAGTCAACGTTTTTTTCTGGCATGGACAGGTCGGAAGCTCAATTACGCAAAGGGAGGGGTTGGCTGGCCTTTGTGCCAACTAATATATCATTTCCACGAATTATTATGTATAACAGACTGTTTGAGGCAATGTCCTTGACAGTGGTATGTGGAATATCTTTCGGCCACAAATTAGCGTTTCTGCTTGTTATCAAATGTTATATTTGTTGTATTTTGTTAAAAGATAGACTTAGACAGGGGATATTTGAGGCATCCGTTAGGTAAATCCATATAAAATTTGTACCTTTGCACCCCGAAATGCACCCTTACTGATGTGAGGAGGCACTATGACTATACGATACATATACAATATTATATATAAATAACAAACAAAAAAGTAAATTTAATTATGCCTACAATTTCACAATTGGTTCGCAAGGGCAGGAAAGTGATCGTAGACAAGTCGAAGTCGCCCGCACTGGACAACTGTCCACAGCGTCGAGGTGTCTGCGTCCGCGTCTACACGACCACGCCCAAGAAACCTAATTCGGCTATGCGAAAGGTAGCCCGTGTTCGTCTGACTAACCAGAAGGAAGTCAACAGTTACATTCCCGGTGAGGGACACAACCTGCAGGAGCACAGCATCGTGCTGGTGCGTGGCGGTCGTGTGAAGGACCTCCCCGGCGTTCGCTATCACATCGTGCGCGGTACGCTCGACACCGCCGGTGTGGCCAACCGCCTGCAGCGCCGCTCGAAGTACGGTGCCAAGAGGCCCAAAGCACAAAAGAACAAGAAGTAAGACGAGGAGTGTGAGTTTTTGAGTTTTTTAGTTCCCAGAGTGCTCGGTGATGAGCAGGCTCAGAACTGAGAGGAAAAGCTCAAAATACTCAAAGACTCAGAAACTTGCAAAACTCAGAAAACTTAAAGAAAAAACGTTTTGCTGGAGCATCTTATTAAAGGTTGAGTAAATGTCCGAGTGTGGACATTGAAGACGAGGAAGAAGACAACCCAAGCAGACAAAAACAGTAAAAACAAAAAAATGAGAAAAGCTAAGCCCAAGAAGCGCGTGATCCTGCCGGATCCCGTTTTCAACGACACCAAAGTGTCGAAGTTCGTGAACCACCTCATGTACGACGGCAAGAAGTCCATCGCGTACGAAATCTTCTACAACTCGCTCGAGACTGTGAAGAACAAGATGAAGGATGCTGAGAAAACTCCGCTGGAGATATGGAAGCAGGCTTTGGACAACATCACCCCACAGGTGGAGGTGAAGAGTCGCCGAATTGGTGGTGCCACCTTCCAGGTGCCCACAGAAATCCGCCCCGACCGCAAGGAAAGCGTGTCGATGAAGAACATGATCAACTTTGCCCGCAAGCGCAGCGGCAAGTCGATGGCCGACAAGCTGGCCGCCGAGATTATGGACGCATTCAACAACCAAGGCGGAGCCTTCAAGCGTAAGGAAGACATGCACCGCATGGCAGAGGCCAACCGCGCCTTCGCACACTTCCGCTTCTAATAGCAGCTGAATTAGCCCCCTAAGTTAGGGGGTTGGGAGTCGGAACAAGTGACACCCAACCCCTTAAGTTGGGGGTTAATTACTAAAGGATAACTTTTAACAAACAATAGGTATAAACGGGGAGAAAACAAGCGATTGTTCAGCCCCCCACCCCCCTCACCGCAGGGGGCAAAGAATCTCCCCCTGACTTGGGGGTAAAAGAAAGCAATGGCAAAACAAGACTTGCATCTGACACGCAACATCGGCATCATGGCACACATCGATGCCGGCAAGACAACCACATCTGAACGTATCCTGTTCTACACCGGCAAAACCCACAAGATTGGTGAGGTGCACGACGGCGCCGCCACCATGGACTGGATGGCCCAAGAGCAGGAGCGTGGCATCACCATCACCAGTGCCGCTACCACCTGCTACTGGGAATGGAACAAAAACAAATACAAGATTAACCTCATCGACACTCCGGGACACGTGGACTTCACCGCCGAGGTGGAGCGCTCACTGCGTGTGCTCGATGGTGCCGTGGCCACCTATAGCGCTGCCGACGGCGTACAGCCGCAGTCGGAGACCGTATGGCGCCAGGCCGACAAGTACAACGTGCCTCGCATTGGCTACGTGAACAAGATGGACCGCTCGGGTGCCGACTTCTTCGAGACCGTGCAGCAGATGCGCGACATCCTGGGTGCCAACCCCGTGGTCATCCAGGTGCCCATTGGTGCCGAGGAGAACTTCAAGGGTGTCGTAGACCTCATCAAGATGAAGGCCATCCTGTGGCACGACGAGACCATGGGTGCCGAATACGACATTGAGGAAATTCCCGCCGACATGATGGACGAGTGCGACGAGTGGCGCAACAAGCTGCTCGAAGCCGCTGCCGAATACGACGAGACCCTGATGGAGAAGTATTTCGACGATCCCGCCTCCATCACCGAGGCCGAAATCATCGCCGCCATCCGCAAGGGAACCTGCGCCATGGAGTGCACGCCGATGGTGTGCGGCTCCAGCTATAAGAACAAGGGTGTGCAGCCCCTGCTCGACTATGTGTGCGCCTTCCTGCCTGCTCCCGTCGACGTGGAGGTGATCAAGGGCACCAACCCGAACACCGAGGAGGAAGAGGACCGCAAGCCCAGCGAAGACGAACCCACCGCAGCTCTCGCCTTCAAGATTGCCACCGACCCCTACATGGGACGACTGGTGTTCTTCCGCGTCTACAGCGGCAGCGTCAAGGCCGGCAGCTACGTCTTCAACCCCCGCTCGGGCAAGAAGGAGCGCATCAGCCGCCTGTTCCAGATGAACTCCAACAAGGAGATTCCCATGGACAGCATCGACGCTGGCGACATCGGCGCCGGCGTGGGATTCAAGGACATCCGCACTGGCGACACCCTCTGCGACGAGGACAAGCCCATCGTGCTCGAGAGCATGACCTTCCCCGACACCGTCATCAGCATCGCCGTGGAGCCGAAGAGCCAGGCCGACATCGCCAAGCTCGACAACGGACTGGCCAAGCTGGCTGAGGAAGACCCGACATTCACCGTGCGCACCGACGAGCAGAGCGGCCAGACCATCATCAGTGGTATGGGCGAGCTGCACCTCGACATCATTATCGACCGCCTGAAGCGCGAGTTTAAGGTGGAATGCAACCAGGGTAAGCCCCAGGTGAACTATAAGGAGGCCATCACCCGCACCGTGGAGAACTACCGCGAGGTATATAAGAAGCAGACCGGTGGACGTGGTAAGTTTGCCGACATCATCGTGAACGTAGGTCCAGTGGACGACGACTGGAACATCAAGGAGAACGGCGGTCTACAGTTCGTGAGCAGCGTTACTGGCGGACGCATTCCCAAGGAGTTCATCCCCTCGGTGCAGAAAGGCTTCGAGAACGCCATGAAGAACGGTATCCTCGGCGGCTATCCCATGGACTCGCTGAAGGTGGAGCTGCTCGACGGCTCATTCCACCCCGTGGACTCCGACCAGCTGTCGTTCGAGATTGCCGCTCAGATAGCCTACAAGAACTGCTGCGCCAAGGCTAAGCCCGTGCTGATGGAGCCCATCATGAAGCTCGAAGTGGTGACACCCGAGGAGAACATGGGCGACGTCATCGGCGACCTGAACAAGCGCCGCGGACAGGTGGAAGGCATGGATGAGGCACGCAGCGGTGCCCGCGTCATCAAGGCCCAGGTGCCCCTGAGCGAGATGTTCGGCTACGTCACTGCCCTGCGCACCATCACCAGCGGTCGTGCCACCAGCTCCATGGAGTACGACCACCACGCTCCGCTCTCCAGCTCCATCGCCAAGGCTGTGCTGGAAGAGGTGAAAGGACGTGCCGACCTGGTGTAAGAGTTTAGTATCATCTACTATAAATCCCGGAATCGTTAAACGCGATTCTGGGATTTTTTTCGTACTGTACGGTTGAAAAGACGGTAGCGCTTTTTGAAGATTCCAGACGCTGAAAGCGTCCTTTCAACCGTACAGCTCGATTTTTTTTTGGTGAACAGGTGTAAACATCTACTATTTCCTTGATTTGATAGTCGTTTCCCGCGTTTTGATAGTAGCTTAATAAGGAGATTTGGTTAAATTTGCACAATTATTATAACTAAACCTCGTTAAGCATTATGAAGGAACTACTCATCAAGCTGGCACTCCTTGCGATGCCAATGATGGCGGCGGCACAGACAGCCGACCACCTGAAGCAGTCGCTACCCTCCGAGTGGGGCGGCTGGCAGAACCTCACTTACGGCGTGACCGACATCACGGCGTACTCCACAAATATCCTCCCCATGGAAGTGGAAACCAGCGGCAAGACCATCCACCTGCTGTGGCAGGAGAACGGCAAGGACGCCGAGGGCAACTACCGCATGTACTACCGCCGCAGCACCGACCTGGGGCGCACCTGGGAGGAGGCCAAGCTCATCAGCACCTCGACGGAGAAGCTCTATCGGGAGAACAACCACCTGATGACCGTCAGCGGCAGCAGCGTGTACATCTTCTGTCCGTCGAAAGATGCCGATGACCGCTGGAAACTGCGCTTTGCACGTAGCACCGACGGCGGCGCATCTTTCACAACCGTCGACCTGGAGCAGTTTGGCACAGGCTCCGTCACGCAGCACCTCAGCCAATACTACACCGGCAGCAACGGGCAGACGGTTGTTTTTGCCACGCGCCACACCGACGGCACGGGCCGCAAGGAACTGCGTGCCTACACCAGTACCGACGGCGGCCAGAAATTCCAACTGTTGAAATGGCAGCTGGAAGGCTACCCGTTCGGCGAGCGCCGTCCATATCCTGATTTCCATCAGATAGCCGACCTTCAGGTGCAGGACGGCAAGTGGACGATGGCATGCTGGAACGACGTTAACGGTGCCAAGATCCTGTTGAACTCGTCGTCCGACGGCGGCAAGACGCTCGTCACGCAAGACGTGACACAGCAGGGCACCGGTCATTACACCTACTGGAGCAACATGCCCGGCTACCGCCCGCAGATGGTGATGCAGGGCAATACCATCGACCTCATCTACGACGGCAAGCTTAACGACGGCGATGAGGAAATGATTGTCTATCAGCGCTCAAACGACGGCGGAAAGACCTGGGGAGAGCCAAAATATCTGCCCGACAGCTATGAATCGGGCACGATGACCATCGCCGGCAAGGGCGACAACCTCTACGTGATGGGCTACCGCTGGACTGGCGAGAACGGTCGCTGGGGCCGCGTCACCCACCGCACACTGTGGTACTCGCACGACGGCGGCCAGACGTGGCAGCAGCAGCGCCGCTGCTTCGACACCTACGAACTGAACAACTCTGCCTTCCGCTTCACCATTGCTCCCGACGACCCGTCGGGCCGCCACGTCATTGTTACCGGCGAGCAGGGCTTCTACATGGAGACGAAGGACGGCTTCGAGACCGTCTTCCGCAACTTCCGCAAGGGCGACCAGTCGTGGGACCCCTATAGGGACTGGAACAACGAGGCACTGACCGTGATCTTCGACAGCGAGGGCACCGAGCACTGGTTCATGCAGTACAGCCCCCA
>CADASP010000038.1 GCA_902790625.1 uncultured Prevotellaceae bacterium
CAGGAGGGGCTCCGCAAGCGCTACGACTTCAACTTCGGACTTCATGACGACGGGCCAGCCCCCATCAAGGATTTCATGGGCAGGCTGCTCGATGCAAAGGAAGACAGCGCCGTACGTGCAGAATGGCGCTCATACCGCGAAGCTTTTCATGTAATCCGCAGAACGCTGAGCGAACTGACTGAAGATGCCGCCGAGAGCTACAGCTACGAGTATCATCAGAACGGGCACGACACCATCATCACCACCATCGCCCTGAAACCCTACGAAAACGCTCCGATACCAAGGAAATTTGAGTACCCGGAAAATGATAGCTACGGTACTGGCAAAACGCCCGAAATGGTCTATTTCCGTTATACAGACTCAGATCGTGGACTTAAATGGCGTATGGCTCGCATCGGCGTTGGGGAACTCAGGGTCAACACCATTGTCGATACAACTCTCTATGCCACCAAGGACTTTAACGTCGATGCCCTCCACCGGGCCTTACAACCATTGTTCAAAGACAAGACCATCAAGCGCCACGAGATACATTGTGTGCACGACAGCACCTTCGATGTCTATACCATTGATGAGACGACTCCTTTTATTGAAGGATTTCTAAGGGTAGAGCAAAGCGTGCGCCGACAAGGTGACAACCGTCTGACTGTCTATAAGTTTACTTCCGAGGAAAAGGCCAAGGTGAAGCTCCATCAAGTGATGGAATGTGTGCGCCGGTATATTGCCGACCATCCGAGGGAAGCCTACACCATCTTTTCTGACGAGTACTTCCCACCGCTGAATCCCGCGAGGATGTTCAGGGGAGAATCATACCGGAATATGTATGAAATTGACGAGCCTCGCAAGTCGATGACCATCGATGCCCTCATGGACGAGAACGGGTTCTACATTCTCATCAACATTTGGGACGATGATGAATACCTTCCTATGAATTGGAAACACATGAAGGAAATGGTGAACGGCAAGAAGACGTACTTCAAATTTGAAGAAAGTTGGGAGTAAAAATGATTCGGAAAGAATCGTCGCCCTCAACACACCTTACAGCATCGGCGAGAGCAGATTAACGACATCGACCCCGTCTGGGGCGATGTACCTCCAGTCGTTCTATCCGCAGGTGGTTCCGACCTACGGCTATTGAGTGGTGACGCCCATTCCCGAATAGAGATCACCTTCCCGTTGCTTTTGGATAAATCGCTCACGCTCGGCCATCTGCAAGCGAGCTTGCATGGCCCTCGCTCAATCGTAGAATCCCTTGAGTGTGGGCTGGTAGTTGGTGATGGCTTGCTTCAGAGCGGTGTTCACGTTGCAGTGTGCATCGTCGGTGCTGTTGTTGAATTGGAACTTGAAGTCGCCGTGGCCCATGCGCCCTGCCCCTGCGGGCCCGGTGACGATGGCAGGCACTTGGCTGGCAGCGTCGGGGGTGTAGTGGTACATTAGGGCGGGGTCGGTGTCGAAATTGTCGTAGGTGCGCCCTCCCTGTCGGGCGGCCACCGTGGCGGGCACCTGCTCTTGGCGGGTGGCGGCTTCGTAGGCATCAAACTGTGTGGCGTTCTGCTGGTAGCTGACGTAAGTGCCGCCCTGCATGATGTTGCCATACGATTTCACCATGCCGCCGTCTTCGCCCGAGAAATTTCCAGTGCCCCCAGAGGCGATGTCGGAGCCTTGTCGCGAGATGAGGATGGGGTATTTGCAGTTGCGGAAATAGTTGGCCTCCACGAAGGCGTTGCTCTTCATGGCAGCCCCCACACCATACTTGGCGTTACCGTCGAAGTAGTTGTTGTAGATGTGCACGCTCATGGTGCGGATGCGGGGATGGCGCGAGTCGCTGTGGTCGAACCAGTTGTGGTGGTAGCTGACCCAGTTGGGTCCTGATTCGCTCTTCATTCCGCAGAGCGACGACTTGCCGTTGTCCCAGAAGTGGCAGTAGGCGATGGTGACGTAGCGTGAGTCGGCCTTCACGTCCACCGTTCCGTCGCCCTTCACTTGGTCGCTGTCGCTGCCGGGCTGTCCGTAGAACAGGTCGAGGTGGTGAATCCACACGTGCTCGTTCTTGGTGTCGAGGCTCACGGCATCGTCGATACAGAGCATGTTGGCAAAGTTGCGCAGCTCCACGCTGGCGCAGTTGCGCACCAGCAGTCCGAAGCCACGCAGGGTGGCGTCGTCGCCGATGCCCTCGATGGTGATGTTCATGGGCTGGTAGGCGGCGCTGCCCTTCACCTGCAACCCCTCTGCTGAGCTGAGCAGCTCGTCGCAGTGCTCCTTCTCGATGGTGCCCAGGAGGCGTATGCTGAGCGGGCGGTGGTCGTAGCCTTTCTGGTAGCCGTAGATGATTTGCTGGATGCCGGTGTAGGTGGTGGTCTTGGTGCCTTTCTTGTCGCTGATGATGTCGAGGGCTACGGTCTTGGCATTGTCGCGTGTCACATACACCACGCGCGCGTCGGGCTTCAGCGTGCCGTCGTCGTGGTAGGCTCCCACGCCGTCCGTGTGGTTGAAGTGTGCAAATCCGCTGCGGTCGTAGGGTGCCACGCTCAGGGTGCTGGTCTCGGTGGCGGCAGTGCTGATTTCGTGGCCTTGGCTGTCGGTGGGCACGATGCGGAAGCGGTAGTCGGCGGCGGCCTTCAGTCCCACGGCATCGGCACGGCCATAGCTGCCATAGTTGCGCACCAGCTGGGCGTCGAGCAGGGTGTAGTCGGCCAGGCTGCCTCCTTTCACATAGACGTGGTAGCCCTTGGCGGCAGGGTAGGGGGCGAACTTCACGTAGGCTGACTCCAGCCACCCCTGGGCCTCGACCACCTTCACCTGTCCGAAGGCCACCACCACATCGGCCTTGGCAGCTTGCTGCTGGTCGTTGTCGAAATCCATGCTGACGCTGTCGGCGTGGATGGTCATGGCGGTGAGCTTGCGGTCGATGACATTGCCCTTCACAATGGGTATCTGTGCTTGCGCTGTCAGCATGGTGGTGCCGACGAGAAGAATGGTGAGTAGTGAGTGGTGAGTGGAGGATAGACATGCGGTAGCCGCTCGGCTCTGCCGCTTGCCGCTTGGCTTTGCCGCTTTCATAAAGCGAAGCGACTGAAAGAACCAACGGGAAGCAAGAAATTCTTCATTCTTCATTCTTCATTCTTCATTTAAAAATGTTCTTCATCTGCTGGCGTGGAATCCTTCCAGATTCTGGTATTTGCGCTGCATCATGCGCAGGTAGATGTTGCGGAGCCACAGGGGATGGGCGATGGTGAGTACGAGGCCGAGCAGCGCCATGATGATGTAGGTGACCTCCTCGCTGCACACCGCCAGCAGCATGCCCACGAGCAGCAACGGCAGGAACATGCCCACCAGCTCGATAATGAGCTGCAGCCCGCTCTCCACATTGTTCTTGCCGGTGAGCTTGGCATCGAGTGGCAGCGTCTGCTTGTTGTAGACGGCCAGCTGGAACATGATGAAGTACGACAGTCCGCTGGTGAGCAGCAGATAGGCCAGCATCATCAGCAGGGTGAACTTGCCGGCAATGACGGCAGGCAGCATGATGATGAGGGGCACCAGCAGGATGGCCACGTGGAAGTAGTACTTGGCGCGCAGCAGCAGCAGGATGTTCTCGCGCTGCGTCATCAGCAGGTCGATGTAGTTGCCTTCGGGGCACATCACCTTGGTGAGCGTGGTCATGCCATAGATGGCAAAGCAGTAGTAGCACCAGAAGTTGAGCAGGTATTTGCCGTCGTACATGTCGGTGTAGGTGATGAGTGCCGAGAGCATGACGATGAGGAAGAGGCTGGAGAAGACGCGGGCCCTGATGGCCTTGTTGCGCATGATGCTCTTCAGCTCCAGCTTCAGGTATTCGCCTGCCTGTCCGAATCGCTCAAGGAAGGTGAACTGCGACACATGCTTGATGGCTTTGGCCTTCTTCTGCTCTTTCGACAGCTCCTTCCTGATGAAGCCTCCCTGCACCTTCAGGTTCAGCAGCAGTGCCAGTGCCAGCACTCCCGTCAGCAGCAATGCCAACACCCAGATGCCCCAAGGGTGGAAGTAGAACCAGTCGGAGAGAATGCCCAGCCCATCGTTTTCTATCATGATGACAAACAGGCCGATGGCAGCGCCATAGACGGCTATGGGCAGCAGCCACCACAGCAGCGAGCGCCCTATGAGCGTGCGCACCAACAGATACCACTGGCTGTTGATCATCACCATAATCAGTCCGCAGACCACGATGCCCAGGATGGCCCAGAAGTTGGCTCCCGCCAGCAGGTTGATGTAGGCGTAGGGCAACAGCAGGCAGAGCCACAGGAAGTTGTAGCTGCTGGTGACCATCGTGAGCAGATAGGACTCGAGCACCACCTGCGAGCGCATGGGCATGAGCAGGTAGGGCTTGACGAAGACCATCGGTGTCTGCTGGGCCATGAAGCGCATCAGGAAGTCGATGATGAGCAGCAGAGGGAGCAGCAAGAGTATCATCTCGGCCATGTCCTCCTCGGCGGCGAGCCTGCCAAAGATGCTTCCCAGGAAGATGAGGTAGGCGGCCACGAAGGCTGCTCCGATATACATCATCACCTTGGCCACCTTCCCCTGCTCCAAGGCTGGGCTGCGCTTCTCGCTCAGTTTGGCGTTGCGGCGCAGCAGTCGGTACAAAGCTATTCTGTTCATCTCAGGTCGATGATTTCGGCGTCAGGATAGGCGTCGGCGTTGAATTTGAAACGGCTGTCGGCCAGCTTCTCCTGCTTCAGTGCGCTGATGTTGAAGGTGGTCCACTTCTGCTCTACGAGCATCTTGATGGTCTTGGGCATGTAGGTCCCCTTCTCGATGGTGAGGAACGCCTCGCGAATCTTGTGTTGCGGGTCGGTGGCTGTCAGGTGCACGGTGTGCTCGGTGGCCGAGGTGGTCATCGTCGGTGTGTAGCCCTTCTTGTACAGGTGTATGAAGTTGTAGGGGTTCAGCGCCTGTAGCTGTTGCTGTGTGGGGCGCGAGATGTTCACCTCGTCGTTGCTGGCCATGTAGGTCCAGAGCGTCTTGCCGTCGAACCACATTGTGGTGGCGTCGCTCTTCATGTGGAATTTCTCTCCCTTGATGGCAATGGTTCCAGCTGCATCGCCATATTGCGCGCTGCTCATGCTGAAGTTGGCGGTGATGCCGCCAGGTGCGCTCACTGTCTTGGCGCATTTGTCGAGCACCTGCTGTGCTGTCTGCCCCAGTGCGGCCGTCGCTGCCATCAGCAGTGCGGCAAGGGCAAGGATTGTTCTTCTTTTCATAAATATGGGGTTTTTATAAGTGAAAAGTTAGGGACCTCTCAACCATTCAGCGATGCTATCAGCTGCTCTAACGACAGCTCGTCTTGTATGAGCACCTCGCGGGGTTTCGAGCCGTGAGCCTGTCCCACCACTCCTGCTTTCTCCAACATGTCCATCAGTCGGCCTGCGCGGTTGTAGCCGATGGAGAACTTGCGCTGGATGAGGCTGGTGGAGCCGCTCTGCTCGTGCACGATGAGGCGGGCAGCATCGGCAAACATGGGGTCGAGGTGTCGCAGGTCTACGTCGTCGGCTCCACTGCTGCCGCCGCCATCAGCGCTCTCGATGACGGGTTCGGGCAGCTCGAAGGGTTCCAGATAGCCCTGCTGCTGTGCTATGAAAGCATTGATGCGCACCACCTCGGGTGTGTCGACGAAGGCGCACTGCACGCGCACAGGGTCGTTGCCGCTCAGGTAGAGCATGTCGCCGCGGCCTATGAGCTGCTGGGCACCCATACGGTCGAGGATGGTCTTCGAGTCGATGCCTTGGCTCACCTTGAAGGCGATGCGGGCAGGGAAGTTGGCCTTGATGGTACCCGTGATGATGTTGGTGGTGGGGCGCTGGGTGGCGATGATCATGTGGATGCCCACGGCGCGCGCCTTCTGTGCGATGCGGGCGATGGGCAGCTCAATCTCCTTGCCGGCCGTCATGATGAGGTCGCCATACTCGTCGATGACCACCACGATGTAGGGCATGAACTTATGTCCGTTCTCGGGGTTCAGCTCGCGCTTGGTGAACTTCTGGTTGTATTCCTTGATGTTGCGCACGTCGGCCTTCATCAGCAGTTCGTAGCGGGCGTCCATCTCCACGCAGAGGCTCTGCAGCGTGCGTATCACCTTGCTGGTGTCGGTGATGATGGGCGTCTCGGCCTCTTCGGCCAGGGCGGCGAGGAAGTGCTTGTCGATGTTGCGGTAGATGCTGAACTCCACCATCTTGGGGTCAACGAGCACAATCTTCAGTTCGGCGGGGTGCTTCTTGTAGAGCAGCGAGGTGAGGATGGCGTTCAGACCTACCGATTTTCCCTGTCCCGTGGCACCGGCCACCAGCAGGTGGGGCGCCTTGGCCAGGTCGAACATGAACACCTCGTTGGTGATGGTCTTGCCCATGGCGCAGGGCAGGTCCATCGTGGTCTCCTGGAATTTCTTCGAGTTCAGGATGCTCTCCATCGACACGATGCTCTTCTTGGCGTTTGGCACCTCTATGCCGATGGTGCCCTTGCCTGGTATGGGTGCTATGATGCGTATGCCCAGCGCCTTCAGGTTCAGCGCGATGTCGTCTTCCAGTCCACGAATCTTCGAGATGCGCACGCCCGGAGCAGGCTCCAGCTCATAGAGCGTGATGGTGGGGCCTACGGTGGCCTTGATGCTGCTGATTTCGATGCCAAAAGTGCGCAGCACGTCCACGATGCGGTTCTTGTTGGCGGTCTGCTCGGCCATGTCGATGTAGGGCTTGCCGTCATCGTCGTAGTGCTTCAGCAGGTCGAGGGTGGGGTAGTGGTACAGCTCCAGGTCGAGCTTGGGGTCGTAGGGCTCCAGCATCTGGTCGCCCACGCTCACCAGGTCGTTGCCGCTGGCCTTCTCCTCTTCCTGTGCTGCCGTCACGTCCATGCCCAGCTCTTCGCCGTCGGCACGCTTCTTCTTGTCGTCGCGCCGCACGGGCTTCACCATCTCTTTGTTGCCAGTGTCCACCACCAGGTCTTCGCCCTTGAACTCAACGGTCTGTGCCGCAGGGTCGTCAAACGTGGTGGGGTCTTCCACGATGGTGCTCGTGGCAAGTGTGGGCTCAGGGTCTTCCTTGCCCGTGCTCACCGTGAACTTCACCTGGTCAAAAATGCGCTTGGGATTCAGCATCTTCCTAATCCATTCGTAGGTCTCGGAGCTGATGTAGGTGAGGAACAGCAGTGCGATGACGATGAGCACGGCAGCCAAGCCGGGCACGCCCACAAAGCCCTCTATCCAGCGCCCCACCATCAGCCCATGGTCGCCGCCAAGGCAGAAGTGGCTGTCGCTGAAGAGGGGCGACACAAACTTGGCCAGCGCGATGGAGAGCCACAGCATCACCAGCATCAGACACATGAACCACTTCAGCAGCGCGGGCTTGAATGCCTTCATCAGCCGGAACGACAGCAGGAAGAGAAAGGCGGGCACCAGGAAGGCGGGCAGCCCAAAGCATTGCTTCACGAAGAAGTAGGCCGTATATGCTCCCAATGAGCCGCAGGCATTCTTGAACTCGCCGTTCTGGTTGGCCATCTCGCCGGGGTGCACATTCTCGATGATGCTCATGTCGGCCTGGCCAGTGGTGAAGAACGAGATGAACGAGAGCACCAGACAGCATGCCAGCGCAAAGAGCAGCATGCCGGTGAAGAAGCGCAGCCGCTCGTTTTGGAATATCTGAGTAGCACGCGACAGGCCCAATGCGCCCATCAACGAGGGGCTTGGTTCTTCGGCTTTTGTCTTGTTTTTTCTCTTTTTACCCATGTGTGTTTTCGCCTTTACGTTATTTCAACTGCAAAATTAGCGTAAAAAAGCGAGATAACACCCATCTTTCGAATTTTTTTTGATTTTTTGGCATAGTGCTACGAATAAAGAGCCACCGACGCGAACTGCCCAGACTGCAAAATCCTCCCTCGCATGCGCCGCCCTTGCCCGCCATTGTCAGAATGAGCCGTTCTGACTGCGCTTGCCAAACAGTTCACCGATATTGATGCCAAAGTTTAACGACGAGTTGTAGGCTTTCTTTCCATCCGAAGTCTTGAAAACAGGGAGCAAGCCTACAGATGCGCTGAACTTCACAGGGCCAAGAACCATGTTGAAATCTATATTCAATCCCCAGTGGCAGATTTTCAGTTTCTGCTCAATAGGGTCGCCGAACGCCTCTTGCTCAAACCTGTAGCTGGCTCTTCCGAAGCGGTACTGGGGCACGAGGGCAATGCCAAACTGCGTGTCGAGCCAGTCTGTTGGCCAGTTCACGGTGGGGGCATAGCCTGCCATGAACGGCACTCGCATGGAGGCGTAAGCCATATAGTTGGCCGACGCTGGCGCATGGGTGCGGTCTTCGAAGGCGATGCTGTGGCCATCGTTGCTGAGCAGCGCACTGTGCTGGAAATGGTGCTTGCTGTAGACCATTTGTATGGCGGTGGAAAACAGCAGATTGCCTCTCTTGTTGATGGGGTAGATGGCCTCTGCCGTGGTGAAGCCTATCTCAAAACTACCACGTGCATGAATACTGTTTTTCGATGAGCCGCTCTTCTTGGTCGCGATGTTTGTCGACAGCGATGATACCCCCCACCAGATGGTGGGATACATTGACGAGTAGAACATACTGGTGCTGGTGGGGTAGAAGGGCGAACTAACATAAATGCGCTCCACTTCCTGCTTGTTGACAAATACCGTCTCACTCGCTTTTGTCAGTTGGGTGCTGTCCAGGGTGAATACACTGATGCGAGTCTCCTGCGAGTTGTCGTCAATGACAATTTGTTTGCCGTTGTAGACTACGGTGGTGTCGGCCATTTCCTTGGCGATGAGGTTTATGGGCATGGCCAAAGCCATTGTGATGATTATCTTTCTCATAATGCTTATTGTTTTTATTATGTTATCTGCTTTTTCTTCGCTGGTAGCATATCTTCAGTATGTCATCCGGCTCCAGCTTGCCTTCGATATAGATGACGGCTCCGCTTTTGTCCTCCTTCTGCGTATAGAGCACGTAGCGATTAAGCCCCACATTTGTTGGTGGCATGATGTAGTAGCCACTGCTCACACGCCCGTCGCAGATCACCTCGCGAATCTTCTTTGCTTGGATGCGGTCTGCTTCGAGCATTGCAGCTATCTGGTCGCCCTTTGTGCGATAGGTCAGACTTTGGTAGGTCTTCAGTTCATATCCTCGTAGCTTGGTATGGTGCATCTCCACCATCTTGCACCCCCTCTCGTGGCCAAAGCGGCTAAACACGTCTGCCACTGCCAGGCTCTGTTGGGCCGACGCTGTCTGGCAGACAGCCAAGAACAATGCTATAATTATATACATCCGACTCTTCATATTAATTTCATTTCTTTATGGTATAGCAAGAATATCAATGGCATCAAAAGTTTCATCGTCGGTGGCCCCGACCATCAGCAAGGCTTCTTCTGCTTCGCTGCGAATGGTGGCAGCATCGGTGGTGTAGTGGCCATCAATGATGGCGTAATTTTTGCTCAGGGAGTGTTGCAACATGGTCGCGATGCCTGCTCCTATGATTAGCAATGCGGCGATGCTGGCAGCGATGGCAAAATAATGATGCTGGGAGGGCCGTTGCGCAGTGCGTGCCAGCACTGAGTGGCCATGGCTTGTAGAATCATGTTGCCTGGCCTCCCAGCTGAAGAGTGCTTTGTAGGCTTCCCACTCCGTCGGCACTATTTGTGTTGTGCTGAAATAAAGGCGCAGAATCCTCTCCTCCTCGTTGGTGGTGGCACCATCGAGATAGCGGTTCAGCATTTCATCTATCTGTTTTCGGTTCATAGGTCTCTCAGTTTTGCAAATTGTTCACGTATGCGTCTTCGTGCTCGGCTCAGGTTCTGGCGTAGGCTCTCGTCGCTACACCCAGTCACAAGCATTATTTCTTCTTTCTCATAGCCTTCTATCTCTTTCAATCGGAATATGAGTTGTTGTAGGGGTGGCAGATGGTCGACGATGAGGTTAATGAGTTCCATGTCGTCAGGAGGGTCAGCAGTGCGGTCTTGCAGTCGTTGTAGCAGTGGGTCATCGTTCACCGTGTGCTGGCTTCGTCGCCAATGGTCGTTCCATTTGTTGCGCAGAATGGTGGATGCCCATGCAGCCACGTTGCGATGCCGGGGCAATTCATCGCGCAGCTCCCATAGGCGTATCAGGGTCTCTTGCACCAGGTCTTCGGCTGTTTGGCCGTCATGGCCCGACAGGCGCATTGCCTGTCGGAGCAGACTGTCACGCATGGGCACGATGGTTTTGTTGAACTCTTCTGCTTTCGTCATTTGTCTATATAACGAATAAGTGGTTCGTTTTGTGACATTGTTATGAAAAAAAAGTAAACAGATTCCTAAATGAAGAATCTTTCGAAGTGAAGAATGAAGAATTTCCTGGGACGAAAATTTGGCGTTGACTTTTTTCAAAAAGTCAACGCCATTTTTTCGTAGGGAGCCTACCGCTTTCTTCCTGAGCGCGAGCACCACTTCTTTTCTCCTATTCCACGCAAAAAAACATCCACTCGTAGGGACAGACCTTGTGTCTGTCCGCATCCGCAAAAGATACTTTTCACGCTTGCGGACAGACAAAAGGTCTGTCCCTACGGTGGAAGAATTGCACAATGAGATGATTCTTATCTTTGCGCGCCCTGGACTCCCTGCGGATGAAGTTCAAGCGGATTGCCGTCACCCAGACCAAGAAGGCCAAGTTTGAACAGGAGGAGGACAGAAAAGCCAAGTGCAGGAAGGACGGCAGGAAGAGGTATCCAGCAGCCTAAGGTATAGAGTGAAGTGATGTTGTTGTCTTTGTTGTTTGTGTTGCCTTTAAGATGTTCGCCCCCAGCCGTTATTTTACGGTTGGTTGGAAAGAATCTTAAGACAGGTGCACCGGTCGTCTACACGCCTGTGACGATGCCCTCGATGTAGGTTTTGAGGATGTGGATGCCTGTTTTGTTGTCGCCTCCCCAGGGTATGATGAGGTCGGCAAACTTCTTGGTGGGTTCTATGAACTGCTCGTGCATGGGCTTGAGCACCTTCTCGTAGCGGTCGAGCACCATGTCGACGGTGCGCCCGCGCTCCACCACGTCGCGGCGTATGTTGCGTATGAGTCGCACGTCGCTGTCGGTGTCTACGAATATTTTCAGGTCCATCATGTCGCGCAGCTTCTTGTAGTGTAGGGTCATGATGCCCTCGATGATGATGACGGGCTTAGGCTCTACGTGTATGGTGGCCTTCTGCCGGTTGCTTTCTATGTAGCTGTAGGTGGGCTGCTCGATGGCCTTTCCTGTCTTCAGCATGTGTATCTGCTCGGTGAGCAGCTTCCAGTCGAAGGCGTCGGGGTGGTCGAAGTTGATGGCCTTGCGCTCTTCGGGCGTTAGGTTGGTGGTGTCGTTGTAGTACGAGTCGAGTGGCACCACGGCCACGCAGTGGGGTGGCAGCGCGCGTGCGATGTGTTTTACGACGGTGGTCTTACCTGAGCCTGTGCCGCCAGCTATTCCGATGATGGTCATATGGAGTTAATTTGAGTTAGGAGTTAGGAGTTAGGAGTTAGGAGTTAATTTGAGTGATGAGTGAGGAGTTGGGGAACTTCGAGTTGCAACCCCTCACTCCTCACTCCTAACTCATCACTCTATTTGGCTTCTTTCACCAGATAGACCACTGTGGGCAGGTGGTCGCTGTAGCCGTTGAGCCATGTGCCTCCGGCGTGTGTGCGCAGGGTGTTGCCCTTGTATCGGCCCTCGCGCTGGAAGAGGTAGTCGCGGCGGAATATCTGGTGTCGGTAGTACTTGAGCGTTGAGCAGTCGATTTTCTTCAGGTCAACGTCTTTGCCGTCCTTCATGTGCTTCAGGTCGAGGAGCGAGCGCGAGAGGATGATCTGGTCGAAGAGGTTCCAGCCGCCGTCGTAGGGTAGGGTGCCGCTTCCCGATGCCAGCACGTCCCACCAGGGGTTCCACAGTCCGCCTTCCTCCACCTTCTTCATCTTGCGTCGGGCACCCAGTGCCTCGGCCATCGACTTGTCTTGCGGGTCGTCGTTCATGTCGCCCATGATGATGAGCTTCACGTTGGGGTCTTCGCGCAGCAGCCGCTCCTTGAGTTCGCGGATTTGGCGTCCTCCCTCCTCGCGATAGTATGACACGGCTCCACGCGATGGCAGGTGGTTGACGATGATGGTGACGTGCTCGCCCGCCAGTGTTCCGCTCACGGTGAGGAAGCCTCGGGTGGCACGTAGCGAGTCCTCGGGCTTCACATATATATAAGGTATAAGCTCCACCCTTCGCACCTGGAACAGCTTGGGGTTGTAGATCAGGGCGCAGTCTACGCCGCGCTGGTCGGGTCCTTCCACGTGCACAAACTTGTAGCCTCGCTGCTTCAGCGGCTCCTGGTCGCACAGGTCGGTGAGGCACTTGGCGTTCTCCACCTCGCTCACGCCGATGGCTGCACAGCCTATGGGTAGCCTGTCGGTGCCCATCTCGGCCAGCACGCGCGCCATGTTGCGCAGCTTGTTGGTGTATTTCAGCCCCGTCCACTTGTTGCGCCCGTCGGGCAGGTACTCATAGTCGTTGTGCCCTGCGTCGTGGCAAGTGTCGAAGAGGTTCTCCAGGTTGTAGAATCCGATGCCATAGAGCTGGTATTTCTTGTCTTGGGCATGTGTGGCAGCCACTCCTGCCAGGAGCAGCATGGCGAGAATGATTGTCTTTTTCATCATAGGTCAGAGAGTATTATGGCGCAAAGTTACGAAAATTTTATGAATGACGGTGCAGAATCGACAATTTTTTTGCAGAATATTTTATTCGTTGAAGTCGAGGGTGAGCTGTTTGCCGGGTTTGAAGCCTTTTGGCAGGGCCGAGGTGGGGGGTAAAGGGTGAGTGGTGAGTGGTGAGTGGTGAGTGGCGATGGTGTCGGCCAGCAGGGCAAGCTGTTGCTTGCGGAATCCTATCAAGGTGTCGGCGTGGTTGCAGATGGATTTGTACCACGACATCAGCGTT
The DNA here is from genome assembly GCA_902790625.1 of uncultured Prevotellaceae bacterium. Classification (GTDB taxonomy): domain Bacteria; phylum Bacteroidota; class Bacteroidia; order Bacteroidales; family Bacteroidaceae; genus Prevotella. The sequence goes on from CADASP010000038.1 coordinate 12,946, forward strand.
GGCTGCTCGTTGTGGGTGGGCAGCCGATGGTGCTGGCGGCAGTAGTCGGCTATCTGCTGGCATCGCTGTCCGAACTGCAGGTCTTTGCGGTTGGTGGGATAACGGTCGGCGGGTATGTCGGCTATTCCCTCGTGGTAGCGCTGCACCTCATCGTCGGTGACGCATCGGCGTTTGGCTATTTTCCTCATCACATAGTAGAGCATGCTTTCTATGGTGCCGCCTTTGGACGAGAAGGGCCATCGCTGGTTCTCGTCGATGAAGCGGTGCAGGCTTCTCAGGGCGCCGTCGAGGGTGATTGTTGATGGCCAGTAGCGTGGTGGATACTGCCGGTCGTAGAGTCCGATGTAGTGGTAGCTGTCTTCGGGTGCCCCGTTGCCGCCCTCTGTGGTGGTGGAGGAGGTGTTGTCGAGGCTGTCGATGTAGTAGAGCAGCCGCCTTGAGGTGATGGCGAGATAGATGCTGGTGTAGCAGCTCTTCCATGTCGACGATGGGCGCTGCTGTGCCATCAGCTGGCACAGCTCGTCGGCTCTGATGGGCACGTCGTGGCTTAGCAGGATGTGCTCGGCCAGCTGTCCCAGCGACCCGGCGAAGTGGCCCCATTCGGGCAGTTGGTAGGTCGACTTGCTGCCTATGGGCTCGATGCGTGGGGTGTTGAGCAGATAGCTTCGCAGGAACTTGTGGCCGGAGTGGGGGTCGTTGGGGTAGAGCTTCTTGAACTCGTTGTAGATTTGGTTGATGGTCATGGGCTTACCTTGCTGGCTCAGAATCTGATGGCACACCTCGGTATAGTCGATGCGGTTGGCTTTCAGGATGATGTCATCGCCCTCTGTGCTGACGTTGTTGAACATGGGCAGTACTTGCCTGATGATGTCGAGGATGGCATGGCGGTCGCCGTCGCTATGTCCTGTGCCGAAGTAGCGGTTTGTCCGTCCCGTCAGGCTCAGTCGCTCATCGCTCTTCCTCACCATGCTGGCGTTGTGTGCCAGTGGCAGCAAGGCGTTCTCGAAGGGGAACCATTCGTAGCTCGCATTGCATGCGAAGAGCACCTCGGGCATCGTCCATGGGATGGTGGGTGGCAGCCGGTTGTTGGCTCGTCGGCCGTCGTTGCGCATTGCCACGATGTATAGTGGCCTCATCTGTTTGATGATGGTCAGGGCTGAATAGAAGTCGAGGTCGCCCAGGTGCTCCTTCTCGCTCAGCTTTTCCCAGCCGATGATGTCGGCGGTGAGCAGCGGCTGTTTCATGTAGGGCTGCGACTTCCACCGCTGATAGTCCCAGGTGCGCCCTGCGTCGGGGGCCGAGGTCACGTTGGCTAAGCTCAGCTGGCGCAATCGCTCGCGTGTCAGGTGCAGCTCTTCGGCCAAGATGTCCAAGCGCTTGTGTTCACCCAGTATGCCATTGGCGCGAGCGAACAACTGCGAGGGGCGCACGGTGGTGGCGTGGAAGTAACACTTGGCGATGAAGAGCACGGGATAGCGGCCTTCGGCTTGCTTGAAATCGATGACGAATTTCTGCTCTTCGGGCGACAGGAAGGGGTAGTCGGATGCTGCCACCAGCGTCTTGCTGTTGGTCTTCTCGCCGATGCAGATCGACAGGTACTCTGAGTGGAACTCCTTCAGCAGCGTGGCGGTGCCCTCGATGGTCTGCTGTCCTGCCCCGTGCCATTTGCCTACGAGCGAAGGGTCCTTCAGGTAGACCTCGCCTTGGCGGTAGTTCTTGATGTATCGCTTGATGAGGTTCCGGGTGCGAGTGTTGGCAATGTTGTCCACCATCTTCACGAAGAGCTCCTGCAGCAGGGTGTCGTCGGCCTTGTTGTTGGGCTTCAGGCTGAGGTTCTGTGGCAGCGACATCTCTTCCGCAGCCTTCTCCTCGTCGGTTGTTATCTCGATGTAGTAGGGTTGCAGCTGGTCTATCAGGCGCTTGATGTCCACGGCCGTCTTCTCGCCACACAGGGGCAGGCTCCTCACGTCGCCTTGGCCCATGAGGAGTGGCTCCAGCGTGTCCTCAACGTTTTTCAGCATCTTCATGACGATGTTGCGGCTCCTGACACTCATGCTGTCGGTCAGTTGTATACATTTGTTGACCAGTAGATTGCGGGTGGTTGCTTTCATTTTTAGTTTTGGGTAAAAAGGTCTAAGTTGGCACACTTTCTCTGGCAAAGGTAGGAATAAAAATTGAAATGGCAAAGAAAAGAAAGATAAATATTGCGACATTGTAGAAAACAAACTCTCTTTTTTTCTTGTCGTTATGGATAAAAATACATACCTTTGCGGTCAATTATCTGAAGACATGAAAAAATATCTGCTCAATTTGCAGGTCATAGCCGCAGAGCAAATCCACCAGCGCTATGTCCTCATCCGCCTTACCGACAGCCAGCCCCTGCCCCCCATGCAGCCAGGCCAGTTTGTCGAAGTACGCGTCGATGGTTCGCCACACACTTTCCTCAGGCGGCCCATCTCCATCAATTTTGTTGATGATGTGAAGAACGAGTTGTGGCTCTTAGTGGCCACGGTGGGCGAGGGCACCCGCCATCTGGCACAGCTGAAGCCAGGCGGCCACCTGAACTGCATGCTGCCACTGGGGAGAGGCTTCACCATTGACCATTCACTATTGACCATTGACCATTCACCTTCGGGCATTGACCATTCTGATGCGCAGCCAATGGTCAATGGTCAATGGTCAATGGTCAATGGTCAACGTCTTCTCGTGGGCGGTGGTGTTGGTGTGGCTCCTTTGCTCTACTTGGGCAAGGTGCTCAGCGACGCGGGTGCTCCACCTACGTTTCTGCTGGGGGCACGCATGGCTACCGACCTCTTGCTACTTGATGAGTTCCGTCGCTATGGGCGTGTGGAGGTCACCACCGAAGACGGATCGATGGGCCAGAAGGGCTTCGTCACCAACCATTCCATCTTGAGCGACGAGGCCTTTGGGATGATACAATGTTGTGGTCCCACGCCGATGATGAAGGCGGTGGCCGCCTATGCCCGCCAGAAGGGCATCTGTTGCGAGGTGTCGCTCGAGAACCTGATGGCCTGTGGCCTGGGGGCGTGCCTCTGCTGCGTGGAGAGGGTGCGCCGACCCGATGCCCACGGCGAGCTGCACGAGCACAATGTATGCGTATGCAAAGAAGGACCAGTGTTTAATGTGGAGGAACTAAGATGGCACAATTGAATGTGAATATCGGCGCATTGGCGCTGAAGAACCCCGTGATGACCGCTTCGGGCACCTTTGGCTACGGCCTTGAATTCCAAGATTTCGTGCCCCTCCACCAGCTGGGCGGCATCATCGTGAAGGGCACGACGCTCAAGCCGCGCGAGGGCAACGACTACCCGCGTATGGCCGAGACACCCATGGGCATGCTCAACTGCGTGGGACTACAAAACAAGGGCGTGGACTATTTCTGCCAGCACATCTATCCTCAGCTGAAGCACATCGACACGGCATGGGTGGTCAACGTGAGCGGCTCCACCGTCGACGACTATGCCGAGTGTGCTGCCCGCATAGATGCCCTGGAGCGCGTGCCCGCCATCGAGCTGAACATCTCGTGCCCCAACGTCAGCGCCGGCGGCATGGCCTTCGGTGTCACCTGCCAGGGGGCCGAGAGCGTGGTGAGGGCAGTGCGCCAGCGCTACCACAAGACGCTGATAGTGAAGCTCTCGCCCAACGTCACCGACATTGCCGAGATAGCACGCGCCGTCGAGGCGGCGGGAGCCGATGCCGTGAGCCTCATCAACACGCTCATGGGTACTGCTGTCGACATCGAGAAGCGGCGCCGAGTGCTCTCCATCGGCACGGGAGGCCTCAGTGGCCCTTGCGTCAAGCCTATCGCCCTGCGCATGGTGCTCCAGGTGAGGAAGGCCATCGCCCTGCCCATCATTGGTTTGGGGGGCATCATGACGGCCACCGACGCACTGGAGTTCCTGATGTGTGGCGCGTCGGCCATCGAGATAGGCACCGCCAACTTCATCGACCCCACCGTCACCATCAAGGTGCGCGACGGCATCAACCAATGGCTCGATGCCCACGGCGTCGCTTCGGTGCAGGATATCGTGGGGGTGATAAAGTAAATGAAGAGCTTCAACTATGTTCAAAAGCGGAACAGACCTGCGAAAACACACAAACGCACATTAGCACATTAGCCTATATCCTATAGGCGTAGTGATACACTTGCACCATTTTTTACGTCAAAAAGTGGGTGTATTGTCGTTTTTTGCTCGCTTTTTGCTCGTTATAAAAGCAAAAAGTGTTGCAAATGTTTGATTTACAACACTTTCCAGATAATTTGGTGTACCCAGAGCCGGAATATAACCGCCTCAAACAAAGGAAAGAAAAGGATATAAAGTAATTGATATACAATTATTTACGGTGTTTTGCAATTTTTCTGATTTTTGACAAAATACCCCATTTTTGCCCTTGTTTTGTTAGAATTAACACCTTTTTAACACCCCAGAATTAAAACTTTTTGTACCTTTGCACGCGATTATTGAAGAAATTAGTGAAGAATGACACCGAATATAGCCTATATTTGGAGTATCAGATGGGTTATAATCGGGACAACGGCACATCCATTCGCAAGAAAGAAAGTCTGTCACTGTATCTTTTGGCTTCACCCCGTACACCCATCCAACGACAGCAAAACAAGGAGACGTTGGAATTGGCCAAGAAGATTCGTTTCGAGCGTGAGCAAGAGTTCTTGGACAACCGCGAGGGTTACCGGCTGAAGAAAGAGAAAGGCATCAACTTCCTCGACTACTATCAGTCGTACATCAGCAGCTACACCAAGAAGGACATTCGCATGATTCAGATTGCCCTCAATCGCTTCCAGGACTTCCTTGCAGAGTATTATCCGCTGTTGAAAGACTTCATCCGGCCCGATGCCATTACTCATGAAATGATGGTAAAGTTTGCCGAATACCTTCAGACTCGTAGTGTGGGCGAAGGAGCCAAGAGCATCTTGCAGCGATTCAAGAAGGTGGTGCGTTCTGCCGTCGACCAGGGCATCATGGCGAAAGATCCATGCAAGGGAGTTGTCTGTGTCGTTGATGACCAGGTGCTGAAGAAAGATGTGCTCTCACAAGAGGAGATACAAAAACTCATGGATACTCACTATCAGTTCGAGAAAGAGAATGTCCGTAATGCCTTCATCTTCTGCCTCTATACAGGTATGCGTTTTTGCGATGTCAAAGACCTACGCTACTCGAACATTGACTATGCTAACAAACTCCTGCGTTTCGAACAAGACAAGACCAAAGGTCACTCCGCCCGCAGTTGGGTTACCATCCCCCTCAATGACGGACTCATCCATCTGGTTGGCAGGCCAAAAGAAGGAGAGACAAAGGAATCGCTCGTTTTCAACCTCCCATCATACGAAAGCTGCTGTAAGTCCGTCAAGCGATGGGTGAAACGTGCCGGCATCGACAAGCACATCAGCTGGCATTGCGCTCGCCACTCCTTTGCTGTGAACATCCTCAACAACGGAGCCAATATCAAGACCGTTGCCAGCCTACTCGGCCACAGCGGTTTGAAGCACACCGAGAAATACACCCGTGCCGTTGATAAGTTGAAGGAGGATGCCATC
>CADASP010000039.1 GCA_902790625.1 uncultured Prevotellaceae bacterium
ACAGCGACTGGGTGGTGCTCGACAACTTCCGCCTCACCTATTATGGCAAGGAGAAGCCCACCGACCAGCAGCAGGGCATCACCGACGTCGAGGGCTCAGCGCAGAGCGTCCAGCGCATCTACAACCTGCAGGGTCAGCTGCTGAACAAGGCACAGAAGGGCATCGTCATCAGTGGCGGCAGGAAGTACGTGAAGTAACCTCCACACTCCCCCCCTGACAACCGCGAAGCGGATACGAAAGAATGGTGCGCCCCAGAGAGGTTTGGGGCGCACCATCGTTTTTTTGGGGCGGGAGCGAAGATGCCTAAGCCAAAGACAGACATCATCGAATATCGAAAAGTTGAAATGTTGAAATGGTTCTAAAAGATTTCAACCGTAGGTTGAACTATTATGGCTTGACTGAGCGGCTACGTTAGAGCCGCAAAATATGAAAAGAATATTAAACACGAGGTAAAATTGAACAGTCTACCCTCGCCAAAACGCGATAATTTTGAACGAGAAAACTTTTGGTCGAAAAAACGCGAAATTTGAGAAGTTTAGATAATGGGTTATCCCACAAACGCTTACGCGTGTTTTAGCGAAATTTTCGGCCATGAGACTTTCAAAAGTCAACGCCGCAGAAAAATTTGGCGTTGACTTTTGAAAATTTGGCATGCTTAAAAAACGAGAAACTGAGCAAAAAATGGCGAAAAAAACTGCACAAAACCACCGAGCTTGTGCAGGTTTTGGCTAATCCGTCACCAATTTCTTCGCTCACGGACGTCCACTGACGGTACGAGACGGCCATTTTTCGCTAAAATTCGCTCAAAATTGCGTCCAAATCCTGAACTTTTTATTTTTGGAAATTAAACACAATCTGGTGGGTTAAGTAAATAGCTCAGTCATCTGAATAAATACTATGCCGCCTCGTAAAACACCTGGCCTACTTTGTCGATGTGGTCGCCAATGGGCGTGCCTTTCTGCTTCTGGTAGTTCATCGCTTGCAGCCCCCGCGACAGTGAAAGAAAGACCGCTATTACGCAATCGGGGTTTAGAATAAATCAGAGTGACTACCCGTATCGACGAGTATCAACTGCAACTGTCAGCGAGCGACGGAACTGGCCGGTATAGATTACTTCATACATCGGTCAGCCCAGTATTTGCTTGACGAGGTCTTCAGAGTTCTTGGCGTGATAGACATTTCCCTTGCGAATGTCTTCCAGCCCCTTCTCAATGCCGCTCTTACGCTGGCGATGTATGGTCCAGCCCATTTTCTTCGACAGGCTGCGAAGCAAGCTCATGTCGCCGCATGGCAGCGAGAGCATGACGTTTTCTGATGTTGCTACTGTCTGCATATTTGTCACTCTTTTATGGTTTGCGGCGACAAAGATACAAATTCTTTTTCAGATTTCGGCTATTTTCCTATACCTTTTTATAATATTAGTCGAAATGGGCGATTTCTGTACAAAACTTTTGCTACGGCTTTTTCAAACTTTGGACGAAGTATTCACATGTTTTGTGCGTTGTCCTATTTTGACACCTCCACTGAGGGCATAATAATTGCTTTTGCGACCTGTTGTTACACAAGGAACCGATGACAGCGATCAAGGTCGTCAATCACAGGTCGAATAAAAGGCGGTGCCGCCGTCGGCAGGTGGTTGGGGTGCAGCGCGTATTCGCGCTGGCATCATTCTGTTCGCCGCTCTCTGCCGCCCTTGCTCCTCAAATGAACGGTTTTTGCTCTTTTTTGATTAAATTCTCTTGGGCTTATCTGTATTTTTTCCGTAATTTTGCCCTCGTAAAACAACAATAAACCGATAAGCAAGCAAGAAAATCGAGTCATGAAACTGAAACATCTATCAGCTGCGGCCCTTGTGCTGCTCCTCTCCCTCACCGTTGCTGCCCAGCAGCCGTCGTTGTTCAAGCCCTATCAGCCCACGCAGCTGCGCCTGCCGTCGGTGCCCCTGTTGGTCAACGACCCCTACTTCTCGTTCTGGTCGCCCTTCGACCGGCTCACCGACGGCACCGTGCGCCACTGGAGCGACGCCGAGAAGCCCATCGACGGTATGCTGCGCGTGGACGGGAAGAGCTATCGCTGGATGGGCACCGGACGGCAGCAGCTGCTGGTGGCCATCGCCGCGATGGCCGACGACGGCGACTCGTGGACGGGGCGCGTGAGCCACACCAAGCAGAACAACACCAACTGGACGCAGCGCAGCTATGACGACAGCAGCTGGAAGGTGGAGAAGGCCGCCTGGGGCACCAGGGGCGAATATCCATACGTGCACAACGCGTGGACCGACACCAACAGCGACATCTACGTGCGCCGCACCGTGACGCTGACGGCCGACGACCTGCAGAAAGACCTCTGGATAGAGTTCTCGCACGACGACGTGTTCGAGCTATACGTCAACGGCACGCAGGTGGTCAGCACCGGCGAGACATGGCTGCAGGGCGAGACCCACCAGCTGAGCGCCAGCGAGAAGCAGAAGCTGGTGGTGGGCGAGAACGTGCTGGCAGCCCACTGCCACAACACCACCGGTGGCGCCTACATCGACTTCGGGCTCTTCGAGAACGTCTTCCAGACGGGGGCCGACATCCTGACGGCGACGCAGAAGAGCGTCGACGTGCTGGCCACGCAGACCTACTACACCTTCGCCTGCGGTCCCGTGGAGCTCGACGTGGTGTTCACCGCCCCCATGATCATCGACGACCTCGACCTGCTGTCGACACCTATTAATTATATCTCCTATCAGGTGCGCTCCACCGACGGCGGAGAGCACAACGTGCAGTTCTATGTGGCCACCACGCCGCGCCTGGCGGTGAACGAGCTGTCGCAGCCCGTCGATGCCAGCATCGTCAGCGAGGGTGGGGTGAGCTATGCCAAGGCGGGCACCACGGCGCAGAAGGTGCTGGGGCGCGCTGGCGACCTCATCTGCATCGACTGGGGCTACCTCTACCTGTCGGCACTGAACGGCAGCGTGACGGTGGCGCCGACAGCCACCACCGAGAGCACCTTCACCACCACCGGACAGCTGCCCGACTATGGCGGCGAGGTGAAGAACCAGTCGCCCTCGAACCTGACCACCTTGGCCTACACCCACGACTTCGGCACCGTCAGTGAGGCGTCGAGCTTCATGATGATAGGCTACGACGAGGTGAAGGACATCCGCTACTTCAACAAGGACTACAAGGGCTACTGGGCCCGCAACGGCAAGACTATCCTGCAGGCATTCGACGAGATGGGCAAAGGCTATGCCGACATCATGGCGCGCTGCCAACAGCAGGACAAGACCATCTACGACGACGGCCTCGCCGCTGGCAACGTGAAATATGCCGAGCTGCTCTCGGGCAGCTATCGCCAGGTGCTGGCCGCCCACAAGCTGTTCCAGGACGATGGCGGGCGACTGCTCTACTTCTCGAAGGAGAACAACTCCAACGGCTGCGTGAACACCGTTGACCTCACCTATCCCTCGGCACCCCTGTTCCTGCTCTACAACACCGAGCTGCAGAAAGGCATGATGACCAGCATCTTCGAGTATCAGCGCACCGGCCGCTGGAACAAGGACTGGGCCGCCCACGACCTGGGCACCTATCCGCATGCCAACGGACAGGTGTATGGCGGCGACATGCCGCTGGAGGAGAGCGGCAACATGCTCACCCTGGCGGCCATGATTTGCAAGATAGAGGGCAACACCAACTGGGTGAACACCTACTGGAACATCTGCACACGCTGGGTGAACTACTTAGTGAACAACGGACAGGACCCCGACACGCAGCTCTGCACCGACGACTTTGCAGGGCACTGGGCACACAACGCCAACCTGAGCATCAAGGCCATCATGGGCATTGCTGCCTATGCCGAGATGTGCAAGATGCGCGGACGACAGGATATGTACAACAAGTATATGGACACGGCGCGGAAGATGGCTCTGGTGTGGGATGTGGACGCCCGCGACGGCAACCACTACAAGCTGGCCTTCGACCGTGGCGGCTCGTGGAGCCAGAAGTACAACCTGGTGTGGGACAAGATGTGGGGTCTGCAGCTCTTCCCCCGCTATGTGGCTGAGCGCGAGATGGCCTTCTACCTGACGAAGCAGAACACCTACGGCCTGCCCCTGGACAACCGCGAGAACTACACCAAGAGCGACTGGGTGATGTGGACAGCCGCCATGGCCAAGGACAACGACACCTTCCTGATATTTGCCGACCTGGTGTGGAAATATGCCAACGAGACGCGCACGCGCTGGCCGCTGAGCGACTGGTACTGGACGGGCAGTGGCGACGCCCGCGGCTTCCGTGCCCGCTCGGTCATCGGCGGCCACTGGATGAAGGTGCTCATGGACAAATATGCCCCCACCACCACCGCCGCTCCCGAATGGGCGCCACAGGGCAACCACATCAAGACACGCTGGGCAGCACAGGTGGACCCGCAGCAGCCCCTGCCCGAATATCCGCGTCCGCAGATGGTGAGGCAGCAGTGGATGAATCTGAACGGCCTGTGGGACTACTACATCGGCACCAAGCGCACCATCCCCACCGAGTGGGACGGCAAGATACTGGTGCCCTTCCCCGTGGAGTCGAGCCTCTCGGGCGTGATGCGCATGCTGGATAAGAACAACTACCTGTGGTATCAGCGCACGTTCACCATCCCCGCCGACTGGGCCGGGCAGCAGGTGCTGCTGCACTTCGGCGCCGTCGACTATCAGGCCCGCGTCTACCTGAACGGCTCGCTCGTGGGCACCCATACGGGCGGCTACGGCGCCTTCAGCATCGACATCACCCAGCAGCTGGCACCGGGCGAGAACACCCTCGCCGTGATGGCCATCGACAACACCGACGAGACCGCTCAGCCCCTGGGCAAGCAGCGCTACAACCCCGGTGGCCCCGGCAGCATCTGGTACACCCAGGTGTCGGGCATCTGGCAGACGGTGTGGCTCGAGCCGGTGCCGAAATCGTATATCAGCAACATCCTCACTACCCCCGACATCGACCAGGGTAAGCTGAGCGTCACCGTGGTCGGTGGCAATGCCACCGACGACGAGGCGGTGAGCGTGGTGATGAAGCTGCAGGGCAACACCGTGGCACAGGCCACCGGCACCGTGGGCAGCCCCATCGAGCTGAGCGTGCCCAACGCCAAGCTGTGGAGTCCCACCAACCCGTGGCTCTACGACCTCGAGGTGGCACTGCAGAGTGGCGACCACGTGAAGGCCTACACCGCCATGCGAAAGATTTCGACCCGCAAGCTGGACAATGGCGAGTGGCGCATGCAGCTGAACAACCGCGACGTGTTCCACTTCGGACTGCTCGACCAGGGCTATTGGCCCGACGGACTCTACACCGCACCCACCGACGAGGCGCTGGCCTACGACGTGCAGAAGACGAAGGAGCTGGGCTACAACATGATTCGCAAGCACATGAAGGTGGAGCCCGCCCGCTGGTACTACCACTGCGACCGTCTGGGCATCCTCGTGTGGCAGGACATGCCCGCCCTGGGGCGCAGCGACGAGCCGTGGGTGACACGCCAGTGGAGCACCGTTTCGGGCAAGCAGACCAGCGCCGTGGAGACCGCCTTCAAGAACCAGTGGAAGGAAATCATGGAGCAGCACTACAACAGTCCGGCGGTGGTGGTGTGGACTCCCTTCAACGAGAGCTGGGGGCAGTTCAAGACCGCCGAGGTGGTCGACTTCACCCGCTCTGTCGACGCCACCCGCCTGGTCAACGCTGCCAGTGGTGGCAACCACTACGAGGGCGTGGGCGACATCGTGGACCTGCACGACTACGACCGTCCGCCCCACATCTTCCTCTACGATGCCAACCGCCCCGTGGTGCTGGGCGAGTTTGGCGGACTGGGCCGTCACGTCGGCGACCATCGCTGGTATGAGAATGCCGCCACCACCTACGTGAACTACGACAACGAGCAGAAGCTCACCGACGCCTACGTGGCGGTGGTGGAGGCCGTGGCCACCATGTCAAATGATGCCACGGCCACCGATGGCGGCAAGGCCTCGTTCTGCGCCGCCGTCTACACCCAGACCACCGACGTGGAGACCGAGGTGAACGGCCTGATGACCTACGACCGCGAGGTGATGAAGATGAACGAGGCCCGCATCCGCGAGGCCAACCTGAAGCTGACCAACATCTACGGCGCCGAGGAGCCAGAGGGGGTGAACGCCATCCACAACGTGGAACGTTCAACGTTTAACGTTCCGCGTGTCTACAGCCTCTCGGGCATTCAGGTCGACAGCATGCTCATGGGCATCAACATCGTGCGCCGCGAAGACGGAACCATCTGCAAAGTGATTAAAAAACGATAAACCAATGAACCGACTATTAGCAACGATGGCTGCCGCACTGATGCTGGCAGCTTGCGGACAGAAGCCAGCGCCAGAGCAGGGCGCAGCGAGTGCCGCCGACGACGAGAAGACACAGGCATTCGGTGCCGAGTATATCCAGATGACTGCCGACGCCACCATCCCCGTGGGCCAGTCGAAGCGGCCGCCCATTGAGCAGCGCCTCTTCAGCTCGCAGGCCATCGACCAGAAGATTGAAAAAGTGAAGCAGCAGCTCAGCGACAACCCCTATCTGGCATGGATGTTCGAGAACTGCTTCCCCAACACGCTGGAGACCACCGCCCACTATCAGCAGCTGCCTGGCGGCGACGACGACACCTTCGTCTACACCGGCGACATCGCTGCCATGTGGCTGCGCGACTCTGGCGCCCAGGTGTGGCCCTACGTGCAGTTCTGCACCGTCGACCCGGCGCTGGCCAAGCTCATCCGTGGCGTCATCCTCCGTCAGCTGAAGAGCATCAACCTCGACCCCTATGCCAACGCCTTCTATCAGGACTCCACCCAGGTGGGCGAGTGGCAGAGCGACCAGACGGAGATGAAGCCCGGCATACACGAACGAAAATACGAGATAGACTCGCAGTGCTACCCCATCCGCTTAGCCTATGAGTACTGGAAGGTGACCTCCGACGGCACCATCTTTGGCGAGGAGTGGCTGAAGGCAGTCGACAACATCCTGGCCGTATTCCGCGAGCAGCAGCACAAGGAGGGCACGGGCAGCTACCGCTTCAAGCGCACCACCGACCGACAGTTCGACACCGTGGGCTGGGACGGCAAGGGCCATCCCGTGAAGCCCGTGGGACTCATCGCCTCCTTCTTCCGCCCCAGCGACGATGCCACCGTCTTCCCCTTCCTCGTACCCTCCAACTTCATGGCCGTCACCTCGCTGCGCAAGGCTGCCGAGATTCTCACCGCCGTGAACCACGACGCTTCGAGGGCTCAGCAGTGTAGCGCTCTGGCCAACGAGGTGGAGCAGGCCCTGAAGAAATATGCCGTCGTGGACCATCCCAAGTATGGCAAAATCTACGCCTACGAGGTGGATGGCTACGGTAGCCATCTGCTGATGGACGACGCCAACGTGCCGTCGCTCCTCGCCATGGCCTATCTGGGCGACGTGCCCGTCAGCGACCCCATCTATCAGAACACCCGCCGCTTCCTGTGGTCGGAAGACAATCCCAGCTTCTTCCGTGGCAAGGCCGGCGAGGGCATCGGAGGTCCCCACGTGGGCTACGACATGCCGTGGCCCATGTCCATCATGATGTATGCCTTCACCAGCACCAGCGATGCCGAAATCAAGCATTGCATCGAGATGCTGATGTCGACCGACGCGGGCACCGGCTTCATCCACGAGTCGTTCAACAAGGACGATGCCCGCCACTACACCCGTGCCTGGTTTGCGTGGCAGAACACCCTCTTCGGCGAACTCATCCTGAAGCTGCTGGCCGACGGCAAGGCCGACCTGCTCAACAGTTGTAAACGGCGAGAGCTATGAGACGTTTGACTGGTATTGCCCTCTGCCTCTCGCTGGGCACAGCGCTATTGGCACAGCAGAAGCCCATGAAAGCCTATATGGTGGCCGACGCTCATCTTGACACGCAGTGGAACTGGGACGTGCAGGCCACCATACGTCACCACATACGCAACACGCTGACGCAAAACCTCTTCCTGCTGAAGAAGTATCCCGACTACATCTTCAACTTCGAGGGAGCGGTGAAGTATGCGTGGATGAAAGAGTATTATCCGCAGCTCTACAACGAGATGAAACAGTATGTGGCCAACGGGCGCTGGCACCTCACCGGCAGCAGCTGGGATGCCAACGAGGTCATCATCGGCTCGCCCGAGTCGTGGATTCGCAACATCCTGCTCGGCCAGACGTTCTATCGCACGGAGTTCAACACCGAGAGCACCGACGTGTTCCTGCCCGACTGCTTCGGATTCCCCTATACCATGCCCACGTTGGCCGCCCACTGCGGTCTCATCGGCTTCTCGTCGCAGAAGCTGGGATGGCGCACCAAGCCTTTCTACGAAGGCAACAAGCGCTACCCCTTCACCATCGGCTTGTGGCAGGGCATCGATGGCAGCCGCATCATGATGGCCCACGGCTTCAGCTACGGTCAGCGCTATGACGACGAAGACCTATCGAACAACCGGCAACTCGCTCGCGAGATTGGCGAGAGTCCCCTCAACCAGGTCTATCGCTACTATGGCACGGGCGACATCGGTGGTTCGCCCACCATCGCCTCTGTGCGCTCGGTGGAGAAAGGTCTCCGTGGCGACGGCCCCATCCAAATCGTCAGCGCCACCAGCGACCAGCTCTACAAGGATTGGAAACAGGCTTCGGGGGGCGAGTATTCTTCCCTCCCCATCTTCAACGGTGAGCTGACGATGGATGTCCACGGCAACGGATGCTACACCTCGCAGGCCGCCATGAAACTCTACAACCGACAGAACGAGCATCTGGGCGACGCCGCCGAGCGTGCCGCCGTCATCGCCGACTGGCTCGGCGCCGCCAAGTACCCCCGCCAGCAGCTCACCGAGGCATGGCGCCGCGTCATCTGGCATCAGTTTCACGACGACCTCACCGGCACCAGCATCCCACGTGCCTATGAGTTCTCGTGGAACGACGAGCTGCTCAGCCTGAAGAGCTTCGCCGACGTGCTCACCCACAGCGTCAGTGCCATCGCTCGCAAGATGGACACCAACGTGGGTGGACAGCCCATCGTGGTGTATAACAACGAGACCTTCCCCGTCACCACCATCGTGCAGATGCAGCCCTCGCTGTCCAACGGCAAGGCGAGCAGCGGCTACCGTGTGCTGGGACCCAACGGGAAGCAGGTGCCCTCGCAGGTGATAGAGTGCGACGGCCGGCAGCAGCTCCTCTTCGAAGCCACCCTGCCACCCACGGGCCTCGCCGTCTACAGCGTTCAACGTTCCTCGTCCACCACTCACCACTCACCTCTCACCTCCCGCCACTCACCCCTCACCTCCATCGAGAACTCCGTCTATGTGCTGCGCGTCAATGAGTATGGCGACATCGTCTCGCTCGTCGACAAGCGGGTGGGCAAGGAGCTGGTGGCGGCAGGCCAAAGTATCGGTCTGGCGGTGTTCGACGATTGCCCCTCCTATAGCTGGCCCGCTTGGGAGATTCTGAAGCGCACCCTCGACAAGGCCCCCGTTGCTGTTCACGACCAGGCCGAGGTGAGTGTCGTGATGGGTAGCTTGCGCAAGACCATTGTCATCAAGAAGAAGTATGGCCAGTCGGACATCGTGCAGCGCATCCATCTTTACGAGGGGCATCAGGCACCGCGCATCGACATTGAGAACGAGGTCGACTGGCGTTCCAGCAATGCACTGCTGAAGGCCGTCTTCCCCCTCGGCGTCGGCAACAAGAAGGCCACCTACGACATCGGCCTCGGTAGCGTTCAGCGTGGCAACAACCAGGACAACATGTTCGAGGTGTATGCCCATCGCTGGACCGACCTCACCGCCGCCGACGGCAGCTATGGCGTGACCATCATGAACGACTCGCGCTACGGATGGGACAAGCCCGACGACCACACCCTGCGCCTCTCGCTACTCTACACGCCCAAGACCAACGGCAACTTCGCCTATCAGGAGCAGCAAGACCAGGGCCACCATGTGTTCACCTATAGCATCATGGGTCATCAGGGCGCCCTCGACGAGGTGCACGCCTCGCAGCAGGCCACGTTGCTCAACAGCCGTCCGAAGGTGTTCTTCGCCACGAAGCACAAGGGCGAGCTGGGCCGCGAGTTCTCCTTCGTCAGAAGCGACAATCCCAATGTGCTGGTGCGCTGCCTGAAGCAGGCCGAGGTCACCGACGAGTATGTGGTGCGCGTCTACGAGCTGGGTGGCAAGTCTACGCAGACCGCCCGTCTCACCTTTGCTGCCCCCATCCTTCAGGCTGTGGAGGCCGACGGCACCGAGAAGGCCCTCGCCAGCAACGTTCAACGTTCACCGTTCAACGTGGAACGTTCTTCGCTCAGCGTCAGCATCAACCCCTATGGCGTGCGCACGTATAAGATAAAAGTGGAGAAAGAAGCCCAAGCCCCCCTTTCGCCCCCCGAGGGGGGCGCTATAGACCTCTCGCCTGATAGCAAAACTATAGTAGCCCCCTCCGGCGTTTCCGGAGAGGGCGGGGGGGCTTCCTTCGACCGCCGCTGCTTCAGCTTCAACGAGTTCCGCCAGGATGCCAACTTCGAGAGCGGCTACAGTTATGCCGCCGAACTCCTTCCTGCTGACGGCATCACCGACGGCGACGTCGTCTTCCGCTTTGGTGAACCCGACGGCCTCAACGGCATGAGCTGCAAGGGACAGACGCTGCAGCTGCCCGCTGCCCGCCAGCTCCACCTGCTCGCCGCCTCGGCAAAAGGCGACCGCATGGCCACCTTCACCACTCGCCTCTCGCCTCTCAACACTCGCCACTCACCACTTACCACTCAGCACTCAGCCTTGGTTCCCTTCTATACAGGTTTCATAGGCCAGTGGGGGCATGATGGCCATACCGAGGGGTTCCTCAAGGATGCCCGCGTGGCATACGTGGGCACCCACCGCCATTCGGCTGCCGACGACGAGCCTTACGAGTACACCTACATGTTCCGCATCGACATCCCCCTGCCTCAGCAGCCTTGCGAGGTGCAACTGCCCCACGACCCCAACATCGTTATCTTCGCTGCCACCGCCGACAATGTGGAATCCGACCTGCAGCCCGCCTTCCCCCTCTTCAAGACATCGTTGAGGCCCCATGCTACAGAGCTGTCGCAGACTGAAGAGCCATCGGTCAACCTCCTGAAGAGCGCACGCCTCGTCACCGTCACGGGCGAGTGCAACGACAGGGAGCGAGCCACCAACCTGGTCGACGGCAACGACAACACGAAGTGGTGCGACGTCAAGCCCGCCCCCAACTACGTCGTCTTCGACCTGGGAGCCACGCAGCGCGTGAGCCGCTGGCGTCTGCTACATGCCGGTGCCGAGGACTTCTCCTACATCACGCGTACCTGCCTCCTGCAGACACGTTGTAGCGAGAGCGACGAATGGGTCACCGTCGACATGTTCGACCAAAACCGCAGCAACGTCACCGACCGTCGCTTCACGCCCACCGATGCCCGCTTCGTCCGCCTCTTCGTGGTGGGTTCCACCCAGACCACCGGCGACGCCACCCGCATCTACGAGTTCGAGCTGTATTAGCCGCCGCCGACAGCACTATCACTAATGTTGAAAGTCGCCTTGCAGGGCGGGGGGAGCAACGGTGTCACCTCATCAAGGTATTGCCATTGCTCCCCCCGCTGCGTAAGGGCAGGGTTCTATAGAAAGGAAAAAGGCTGGAGGGAGCTTCTCAGCGGCCTCCAGCGTCCCGGGAATGATAAAAAACTACTATAGAGAGTCGGCGCACGACAAATAGGGAGCGGGAGGCACCGCAGAGGGAAAAGGGGCATGCTTTTTAGGTTGGCAGCGGGCGGGGACATGATTGGCAGCGGCCGCTGCCAACCGAAATTTATTAAGTGATGCTTCTATATTACAAACCTGTAATTCCCCGTTTCGTTCGGGACAGGGCCAGGTGGTGAACTCCTATATTGCAAAAATGTAATTTAGGTTTCGCTCGTTGGGGCCAGCAAGGTGAACTGAGTGTAAAGAAGAAGAATCAATATAGGCAAAACTTGCAGATAATATTTTGACAGCAAAGAATGCAAATCCCTTTGCTGACACCTCTGCATTAGAATCCGAAGTCGACCGTCTATTTATGACTAAACCTGAAAAGGGATATATTCCCGGGTCAGGGGCAGCAGGTGATGAGCTTTTCGAGCGACGGGATGCTGATGCGGCCACGGTTCAGTTGCAGCATCCCCATCTGTTGCAGCTCGCGGAGCATGCGCGAGGTGTCGAGGCGGCTGTCGCCCAGCTCGGTGGCCAGTCGCGTCATGATGACGTTCAGCTCTTTTGCCCCTGCGGGATAGACGGAGCGGTCGAGGAGGAACCTGACGAAACGCTCGCGCAACGAGCGCGGCGCACTGCGCCACTGCTGCCGGCTCTGCCGCTGCATCTTGGTGGAGAGAAGGTTGAGCAGGTTCAGCCTGACGACGAGGAACTGCTCGGCGAGCCGTGACACCTCATCTTTCGACAGGGTGATGAGGTGGCAGAGCGTGGCGGTGGTGCAGGTGCTGCTGTAGCGTGGCTGCAGTCCGAACAGCACCTCGGGCTGCATCATCCAAGGTGCTGCGATGTGCTCGGTGAGCGAATAGCCCCCGTCGGCGCTACGTGTGGTGAGCAGCAGCTGCCCACTGACCAGGAAGAACAGTTGCTGGCAGATGTCGCCTTCGCTGAATACGGCTTTGCTGGCCGGCAACTTCAAGAATCCGAACTTGGTGTTGCCAGCCATCTGCATCAGTTCGTTTTGGCTCATCCCTTGAAACAATGGGAACTGATAAGTGAGAAGTGAAAAGTGAGAAGCCATCACTAAATAATGAGGGGTAGTCTCCCTCCTCTGCCCCTGAGGGGACTACTATTGTTTTGCGGGGCGTAGAATCTGTTGTGCCCTCCTTGGGGGCAAGGGCGGCTTGCTTTTGAGTGGAGGGAAGAGATGCGGTAGCCAATTCTTCATTCTTCACTCTTCATTCTTATTCGATGTTGAGTTCGGGCGAGTGCCACACAGCATAGTCGCCCTTGTCGTCGGTGTAGATGAAGTAGGCCTTCATGTCGGGATGTCGGGCCAGCACCTCTTTCGCCTTCTGCATGCCGAGCACCATGAATGCTGTGGCGTAGGCGTCGGCGACGGCGCAGGTGGGAGCGATGACGGTGGCCGAGAGTAGGTCGTGCTGCACGGGATAGCCGGTGCGCGGGTCGATGGTGTGGGCGTAGCGGCGGTTGTCCTTGTAGTAGAACTTGCGATAGTTGCCGCTGGTGGCCATGGCCATGTCGTTCACGGCCATCACGGCTTGCAGCTCGCTGTTGTTGGTGCTGAGCGAGTCTTCGATGGGCTTGGTGATGCCTATGCGCCACTGCTGACCCTTGGGGTTGTGGCCCCTCGTCACCACCTCACCGCCAATCTCCACCATGTAGTTGGTGATGCCACGGTCGTTGAACACGCGTGCGGCGATGTCGCACCCGTAGCCCTTGGCGATGGCGCTGAAGTCGAGCTGTGAGCGTATCTTCAGCAAGCTGTCCACCTGCTGTGGCGTGGGAATCTGCTCGTGCTTGAAGCCGAAGCCCCAGGCGTTGACAAGGGGTGCCACGGTGATGTCGAAAGCTCCGTCGGTGTCGCCGTTCACTTGCTCGGCCAGTTGCAGCACTTCGTTGAACATGGCGCTGCGTTGTGGCGCCTCGCCCCGGTTGATGGCGGCCACGGTGCTCTTCTCGTTGAACATGGAGAACTCTGCGTCGACCTTGCCAAGAGCCTGCTCGATGTCGGCTTGCAGGTTTTGCTCGCTTTCGTAGGTGATGTTGTAGACGGTGCCAAACACCAGTCCGTGGTCGGTTTGGAACGCTACGGCTGCCGATGCCTGCCGGTTCTCGCGGGCCACATACCAAGTGCCCACGATGAGCAACAACAGCAGGGGCAACTGCCAGTAGAGCGATTTCCTTTTCATCTTGTCAGTTTTTTTTTGATGTAGTGAGTTGGCGGGCATAGCCACAGTTCTCTTTTGGCCTTTAGAATCTATAGTGTCTATAGTATCTATAGTTTCTATAGTATCTATAGCTTCTATAGAATCTGTGGCAGCTGGGCGGGGCGGCTGCTATATGTCGATGAGCAGGTTGAAGGTGTAGCCCAGCCGCGTGCTTTCCTGTACACCATATCCGGGCACATACCACGTCTTCTCGGTGATGCCGTCGTTGTGGGCAATACGCCGGCGGTAGCGGGCGCTCCATCCTAAGTGGAGAGGGCCAAACACCTTGGCGTCGATGCCAAACAACACCTCGGCCCAGTGCTGCGAACAGCGCTCGCCCTGCACGCCATAGCTGGTGCTCCATCCCCACACGGGGTCGGCGAAGGGTTCTCGGCTGATGTCCACCTTGTAGGAGGTGAAGCCGTAGCGTAGGCCTACGTAGATGCGGTTGCCGGTGTGCTTCTTCTTCATCAGGTTCACGTCGGCTCCGAGGCGGAAGTAGGGGGCCGACGTGTGGTAGGTGATGCCCGTCACCAAGTCGTCGTCGTGCTTGGCCTTGCCCAGGCCCACCTCGAGCGTGGGGAAGTACTGGTCGTGCAGGTTCACGCGCACCATAGCTTCCAACTGGCCATAGTCGCCCAACAGCTGTTGGGCCGCTCCGGCCAGGTCGACGCCCACGGCCACCCCCTTGAACAGCGGCACGCTGTCGGCCTCCCACTTCAGGAATCCCTGGGCAGTGGCTGTAGCAAGCGATAGGTGACAAGTGATAAGAACCGCCATCATCCTCATCCATCTGCAGAACTTGAATCTCCTACTCATGGCTGACGTTCTTGAATCGTATAATCAGATTGGTGCGCTGCGGGTCGTAGTCCACGCGCTGTTGGTTGATGTAGACAGAGTCGATGCCCTGGTGGGTGCTGCGCACGGCGGTTAGGTCGTGAAAGAAGTGTGCGGCGCAGTCGACGCTCTCGAAGTGGGGGATGTCGTTTTTCTGCAGCCACAGCGTGTCGAGCGTCCATGTGTTGGAGAGACTACCCACGAAGAAGATGAGCACGTCTTCGGGATGTGAGTAGCTGATGGGCAGCGAGAAGTTGGCCGGCCCCACCCATCGGTTGAGCAGGGTGTCGTTGCCGTCGTTGCGCTGCGTCCACACCCACAACGTGTCGGCCAGCTTGGCCTCGTTGCCCTCGGTGTCGGCGATGCTGCATCTCAGCGCCACCGTGTTCTGCACTGGGCAGTTGATGTTGGAGCAGGAAATGAAAAGCGAAGATAGAGCGAAGAGTGTGGACAGGGTGAGTGGTGAGTGGTGAGTGGTGCAGGATGAGACACCCACCATCTTTGCGATGGCAGTGAAAAATGAGCGCAGATATGTTGGATTCTTTTTCATTCGTGTCTCAACGCTTTGTTCTCAAATAATCTTCTTCTCCACTTGGTAGTCGTTCCTGTTGGAGCTGCTGCGGCTCATCAGGTCGGCCACGAATCCGGCGAGGAAGAGCTGCGTGCCCATCAGCATCATGGTGAGGGCGATGTAGAAGAATGGGGAGTTGGTAATCCAGATGCGCCCCATCAGCTTGCCGATGCACAGGATGATGGTGGCCACGAAACCGATGAAGAACACGATGGTGCCCAAGAAGCCGAAGACGTGCATGGGCTTCTTGCCGAAAGTGCTCAGGAACCACAGCGTGAGCAGGTCGAGATAACCGTTGACGAAGCGGTTCCATCCCATAAACTTCGACGTGCCATATTTTCGTGCCTGGTGCTGCACCACCTTCTCGCCTATCTTGCCGAAGCCGGCCTGCTTGGCCAGATAGGGGATGTAGCGGTGCATCTCGCCATACACCTCGATGTTCTTCACCACCTCGCTGCGGTAGGCCTTCAGCCCGCAGTTGAAGTCATGCAGGTTCTTGATGCCGCTCACACGGCGTGCCGTGGCGTTGAAGAGCTTGGTGGGTAGCGTCTTCGACAGAGGGTCGTAGCGCTTCTGCTTATAGCCTGAGACGAGGTCGTAGCCTTCCTCCTTCACCATGCGGTAGAGTTCGGGAATCTCGTCGGGCGAGTCCTGCAAGTCGGCATCCATGGTGATCACCACGTCGCCCTGTGCCTCGGCAAAGCCGCAGAAGAGTGCCGGGCTCTTGCCGTAGTTGCGGCGAAACTTGATGCCCTTCACGTGGGGGGAGCGCTGGTGCAGCTCCTCGATGATGGGCCATGAGCGGTCGGTGCTGCCGTCGCTGATGAATATCACCTCGTAGGTGAAGCCATGCTGCTGCATCACGCGCTCTATCCACTCGAACAGCTCGCCGATGCTTTCTTCCTCGTTGTAGAGGGGAATGACTACTGATATGTCCATATTATTCATTTCTCTTTTTTGCAGAACGCGGCGATGGGCACTCCCACCAGGCATCCTATCAGCAGGTTCGACATCAGGATGTTGAGCACCTGGTCGATGGGCCTCATCTGGCGCATCATCGACAGCGTCTCCTCCAGCCCCTGCATGCCCAGCGCCTTCAGTGCTTCCTTGTTCTCGGGCGCCAACAGCATCTCGCTCAGGGTGTCCATGAAGTAGCCTTTGTCGATGAAGGCGAAGTAGATGAACTGTGCCACGGCGAAGAGCACGCTGGCGTGGAAGAATTGCAGCACCACGTAGAACCACCCACGACCGAACTTCAAGGTGCCCTGCAGCACCTCGTCGCGATATTTGCGCAGCAGTCGCGCCGACAAGAAAGGTGTGATGAAAGCCAGCATGATAGCCACGAAGCCCAGCCCAGGATGATTCAGCCCTCCCACGTAGCACACAAAGCTAACCAGCCAAAGCACAAACAGCTTCAGCCCGTCGACACGGGCAAAAGCCCGAAGTTGGGAGTAATCTTGAACGTTCATATTGACGGGTGCAAAGGTACGAAAAAGTTGAGAGTTGAGAGTTGAGAGTTGAGAGTTTTTGCAGCGCCAATCCGTAAAAAAAGTTAATTGAGGGAAAATATCTCGCAGAAGCTGCCACCAAACAGCCAACTTTTTCGTACCTTTGCAGCCGCAAAAACCGAAACATGGGCAAGTCCTGTACGGCCAGCTCCTGAGGAATCCTCCAGGACGGGAACGTAGCAAAGGTACTTGGTTGTAGCGGCGCGATGCAGACCGCTTGCCCACCCGCCTCTTTAGCTCAGTTGGCCAGAGCATTTGTAATCTCGGGGTCGTTGGTTCGAATCCGACAAGAGGCTCGCTCAAGCGCATAGGATGGCCCCCGTGGCCATCCTTGCTTGTTTTTATAGACTTTTGTCGTCGAAACGATTTTATTCATTCACACATTATAATATATATAATGAAAGAACTCGCACTGAAGTACGGATGCAATCCGAATCAGAAGCCGTCGCGCGTCTTCATGGCCGATGGCTCCGAACTACCCATCGAAGTGTTGAACGGCCGTCCCGGCTACATCAATCTGCTCGACGCCCTCAACTCGTGGCAGCTGGTGAGCGAGCTGCGACAGGCCACGGGGTTGCCCTCCGCTGCCTCGTTCAAGCATGTCAGCCCTGCTGGCGCCGCCGTGGGTCTGCCCCTGAGCCCTGTGCTGAAGCACATCTGCTTCGTCGACGACATCCCCGGACTCGACGAGTCGCCAATGGCTTGTGCCTACGCCCGTGCACGTGGCGCCGACCGCATGTCGAGCTATGGCGATTTCATCGCGCTGAGCGACGTCTGCGACCTGGCCACGGCACTCATCATCAAGCGCGAGGTGAGCGATGGCGTCATCGCCCCAGGCTACACCGACGAGGCGCTGCAGATACTGCGCGACAAGCGCAAGGGCACCTACTGCGTGCTGCGCATGGACACCAGCTACCGTCCTGAGCCGCTGGAGCGCAAGCAGGTGTTTGGCGTCACCTTCGAGCAGGGGCGCAACGAGGTGCGACTCGACGACCCCGCCCTGTTTGAGAACATCCCCACGCAGAACAAGACCTTCACTGCCGATGCCCGTCGCGACCTGATGATTGCCCTCATCACGCTGAAGTACACGCAGTCCAACTCCGTCTGCTACGTGAAGGACGGCCAGGCTATCGGCATCGGCGCCGGACAGCAGAGTCGCATCCACTGCACGCGCCTGGCCGGACAGAAGGCCGATATCTGGTGGCTGCGCCAGCATCCGCGTGTGCTCAGCTTGCCCTTCGTGCCTGGCATCCGCCGTGCCGACCGCGACAACACCATCGACGTATTCCTCTCGGAAGAAGAGCACGACGACGTGCTGCGCGACGGCGCATGGCAGCAGTTCTTCACCAGCCAGCCGCAGCCCCTTACCATGCAGGAGAAGAAAGAGTGGATAGCCCAGAACACGGGCGTGAGCCTGGGCAGCGACGCCTTCTTCCCCTTTGGCGACAACATCGAGCGTGCACACAAGAGCGGCGTGCAATACATTGCACAGGCTGGCGGCAGCGTGCGCGACGACCATGTCATCATGACCTGCGACAAGTATGGCATCGCCATGGCCTTCACCGGCGTCCGCCTCTTCCACCATTAACCCCACGGCAACATGGACGATTTTCAGCAAATACTTGAGAATGGCATCTCCTTCGGCCGTGGTGGCGACCGCCGCAATGCCAATGATGGCAAGGTGAAGACAAAGGCCAAGAAGAAGCAGTACATCACCGGTGCCCACGGCAGCGGTTCAGCTCGTCAGAAGGCCAAATACCGCGAGCAACGAGCCAACCGCCACCACAAGTGAATCAAGGGGAGTGAAGGGGAGTGAAAAGGAGTGAAAGGACGATAGTTTGGCGTATGAACTATTGTCCTTTCACTCCTTTTCACTCCCCTTCACTCCTTTTCACTCCAAGCAAGGAGAGTCCCCGTCTATAGTCCACTCGACCGATGCAGCCGCTCCAAATTGCCGTCCCACAGGTCGTGGAGGTCATCGAGGTCTTCGGCGTAAGTGTAGTCCGTGACGCACAGGCACACCTGCTCGGTCAGTTCACTTCGGCCGATGCGCATCTCCCAATAGGCATCCGGGTCGGGTTCGTCGGTCCAGCGCAAGCGGATATGGCTGTTCTTTTGGCGGTCTTCAATACGAGCATACAGGGTGTGGTGGTCGCCCCACAAGTCGCCCCACGTCAGTTCCAATACGCCATCCTTCTCGTTCACTCGGTCGGCAATCCAGCGCTCCAGGCCGTGGTCGGTGCTCATCAGGCTCCACAGGATGTCGGGCTTGCGGGCATTCAGCGGGTATTCTAATACAAGTTTTTGCTTCTTATTGTCCATGAGGTCAGTATCTTTTCTAAAACAAGTGGTTACTATTGGCTTTTCGCACTTCTTGGCTGCAAAGATACAAAGAAAATGACAAATCGCCATCTTTTGAACGCGTTATTTTTGCCGATAATTCATAAATAACGTTAACGCGGAGAAAAAACAATAAGGCGATTGTTCTTTTTTCAAATTTAAAGTCGTACCTTTGCACCCGCTTAGCAAAAATGATGGCGGGATAGCTCAGCTGGTTAGAGCGCATGATTCATAATCATGAGGTCGCCGGTTCAATCCCGGCTCCCGCTACCAAGATAACAAGCTAAAAATAAGGGACTTACAACAAAGGTAAGCCCCTTTTCTTTTCCCCTGATTTTGGTGCGGTGAAAGTGATGTGAAAGTTTAGTTGTCTATTTAAGCGCATTTTCGGATGGTTGCGAGTTTAGGACGAAATGACAAAAAACGCCTATGAAGAGCCACCCTTTAACGCACGCGCGCGCGTAGTCATTGCTTAATTTTGTCAACATTTTCTCCATCCTGCTTCTGATGATGTGCGAAAAGCGAAAATGATGGCGGGGTTCTTGTTGCTGTGGCCTAAAACTTAATTTAACCTAAAATAATGCTTCACCCCTTGGTGGTCTCAACACTTTGTAGTAACTTTGCACACGGTTGCGAGAGCGTAAATCCAGTTTAGTAAGGTGATGTGAAGTAGAGTGAAATTCTGTACAGGATTTAATAACTTATTTATTATTTTTATTTATGAATTTTCATTTTATATTCAACGAGGCACTCGATGCCTTGAAACTTTTTCACCACGATAATCCGTCAGTATATGATGACTTTGGCCGATACGTCGGTGAGCGTACCTGGGTGCAGCCCAGCGAAGCGTTATCTGTGGTAGGGCGGAAATACGTCTACCTGAACAACATCAACGGACGGATTGCGAAGTACAACATGCAGACGGGTGAAATCACCTTCTAACATTATGAGGGGTTCCTGCATTGGGGATCCCTTTTTTGTTGCAAATAAAATGGGTGCACGAACCATCGCGGCCAGCGCACCCTGCACAATGAAAATGTAGAAAACATCTTTTAAACAACTATGTCTCTTTGGGTCTTCCGTTTTTTGCTCCCATCCTCTCTGTCAGCATGTAGTTCTTCCCCTCTTTGACAAGATACCCTTTGTCACGGGCGACGCGGATGCACCACTTGCAGATGGGTGTGGCGTGCTTTTCTGGCATCCACCCCAGGATGGCGGGTTCTCTCGCGAGCCAATTTTGCAGCTCGTCTTCGCTGAAGGTGGTTTCCGTCGGCAAGGCATCATCCTTGTCGAGGCCGTTGGAGAGACGGCGGTACAGCACATTCAACCATCGCCAACAGTCGGCCGTCGTGAGGCTGACCATCATCGAGACCTCATTGGCTTCAGGGTTTATCTGATTCTTTCTGAAAATCATTGTTTGTCAAGTAGTTAAAGGTTAAAAAACAGGGCTGACGCGTGGCTGATGCTTATCGCCAGCCCTCCCACACAACAACCATGATCACGGGATTTTTCAAAAGGGCTTCGGGAAAAACCGTTCGGTCTTCCATGTCTCGCCGCCGAAGAAACGCTGCTGAAGCTCATAGGCATCCTGTGCTTCTCGCTGCTCGCGTTTCC
>CADASP010000040.1 GCA_902790625.1 uncultured Prevotellaceae bacterium
AGAGTAAACCTCAGTATCGAGCACGAGGATGTTCACGTCCTCACCAGAAGCAATCACGTGGTCGAGACCGCCGTAACCGATGTCGTAAGAAGCACCGTCGCCACCGATAATCCACTGAGAACGCTTGGCCAAATGAGCCTTACCCTCAAGGAGTTCGCTCTCCAGTGCACAGCCACGGCACGGGCAGATGGGGCTACCAGCTGCCTTGGCCTCCTTGGCCTTCTGCAACTTCTGTGCAGCCACCTCGGCACCGTAGATTTCAATGCCCTTACCCTGCCAGAACTCGATGGCTCCGTCGATGGGCAGTATGGCCTTTTCGAGGGCAGCTATAAACTCATCCGTTGCCTTGCGGTTGGCGGCAGAGTCGTCGTAGGTGTCGAGCCACTTCTGCGTGGCCTCGCGCATCCAGTCGAAAGCGGTAGTCTTGACCAGTTCCTCAGCCTTCTCGCGCAGGATGCCACGCATCTTCTTGTGAGCGAGCTGCATACCGAGACCGAATTCGCAGAAGTCCTCGAACAGGGAGTTGTTGAAGCAGGGACCCTGACCCTTCTCGTTCTTGGTGTAAGGCGTAGAGGGGATAGAGGCAGAATAGATAGACGAGCAACCGGTAGCGTTGGCAATCATCTGACGGTCGCCGAAGAGCTGAGAGATCAGCTTCACGTACGGAGTCTCACCGCAACCAGAGCAAGCGCCCGAGAACTCGAACAGCGGCTGTGCGAACTGTGAGTTCTTCACATTGCTGCGGATGTCAACGAGGTTCTGCTTGCTCTTCACCTCCTTCACGAGGTACTCCCAGTTCTTAGCCTCCTGCTTCATTTCCTCAGCATCGGGGTTGAACGGAACCATCGTGAGGGCCTTGCCAGTCTTCGGGTTGCCCGGGCAGATGTCGGCGCAGTTGCCGCAGCCGAGGCAGTCGAGGACGCTGGTCTCGATGCGGAAGTGCATGCCCTTCATGGCGGCGGGAGCCTTCATTTCGAGCGTTTCGAAGGGTTGCTGTGATACAGCAACAGACTGGACACCAGCCAGCTCGTCGTCGGTTAGGACGAACGGACGGATGGCAGCGTGAGGACAGATGTAGGCGCACTGGTTGCACTGGATACAGTTGTCCTTGTTCCACAGGGGCACGAAGGCCTCCACGCCGCGCTTCTCGTAGGCGGCAGCGGGAGCGTTGTCCACCTTCTCCTCGTCGTCGGGCAGGTTAGCCCACTCGGGCTTCACGGTCAGCTGCTGGTACTCACCACCACGGTCGATGGCGGCGTAGTTCTTGTCGACCACGTCCTGACCCTTGGCTCCGTAAGACTTCAAGGCGGCAGCCTTCATCTTCTCGACGGCCAGCTCCACGGGGATGACGCCGGTGATGCGGAAGAAGGCACTCTGAAGGATGGTGTTGGTGCGGTTGCCCAAGCCAATCTCCTGTGCAATCTTGGTGGCGTTGATGGTATAGACGGTGATGTTGTTCTGGGCGAAGTAGCGCTTCACCTTGTTGGGCATGAACTTCTCCAGCTCGTCGGCGTCGAAGATGGTGTTGAGCAGGAACTGACCGTTCTTTTGCAGACCGCGTGTGACGTCGTACATGTGGAGATAAGCCTGAACGTGACAAGCCACGAAGTTGGGCGTGGTCACCAGATAGGTGCTGCGGATGGGCGTGTCGCCGAAGCGCAGGTGCGAGCAGGTGAAGCCGCCCGACTTCTTCGAGTCGTAGCTGAAGTAAGCCTGGCAGTACTTGTCGGTGTTGTCGCCGATAATCTTCACGCTATTCTTGTTGGCACCCACGGTACCATCGGCACCCAGACCGTAGAACTTGGCCTGGAACATGCCAGCGCCGCCAAGGGCAATCTCCTCAACCTCGGGAAGCGAGGTGAAGGTGACGTCGTCGACGATGCCAATGGTGAAGTGGTTCTTAGGCTCGGGCATGGCGAGGTTGTTGAACACCGAGATGATTTGAGCGGGAGTGGTGTCGTGCGAACCCAGACCGTAGCGGCCGCCGACGATGAGCGGACGGTTCTCCTGGTCGTAGAAGGCGTCCTTCACGTCGAGGTAGAGGGGCTCTCCGCTTGCTCCGGGTTCCTTCGTGCGGTCGAGCACGGCAATCTTCTTCACCGTCTTGGGAACGGCAGCCAGCAGGTGCTTCACGCTGAACGGACGATAGAGGTGCACGCTGATCATGCCCACCTTCTGGCCCTGGGCGTTCAGGTAGTCGATGGCCTCGCGGGCAGCATCGGTAGCCGAACCCATCAGGATGATCATGCGGTCGGCATCCTCGGCTCCATAATATGAGAAAAGGTGATACTCACGGCCGGTAATCTTCGAAATCTCGCCCAAGTACTTCTCGACCACTTCGGGCACCGAGTCGTAGTAGGGGTTGCAAGCCTCGCGGTGGGTGAAGAACGTCTCGGGGTTCTCAGCCGTACCACGGGTGATGGGGCGCTCGGGCGACATGGCGCGGTCGCGGAAGCGCTTGATGTACTCTTCCTTCACCAGCGGACGGATTTCCTCCTGGTCCATGAGCTCAATCTTGTGGTACTCGTGAGAGGTGCGGAAGCCGTCGAAGAAGTTGACGAAGGGCACGCAGGTCTCGAGCGTTGCCAGGTGAGCCACGGCGGTGAGGTCCATCACCTCCTGCACGCCACCCTCGCAGAGCATGGCGAAGCCCGTCTGGCGGCAAGCCATGACGTCCTGGTGGTCGCCGAAGATACACAGCGAGTGGCTGGCCAGCGTACGGGCCGACACGTCGAACACGCAAGGAATCAGCTCACCGGCAATCTTGTACATGTTGGGAATCATCAGGAGCAGACCCTGAGAAGCGGTGAATGTAGTGGTGAGGGCACCAGCCTGCAACGAGCCGTGAACGGCACCGGCGGCACCAGCCTCTGACTGCATTTCCTGAACACTGACGGTCTGGCCCCAGAGGTTCTTACGACCGCGGGCGGCCCACTCGTCGACATGCTCCGCCATGGGCGAAGACGGGGTGATGGGGTAGATAGCGGCTACCTCCGAGAACATGTAACTCACGTGAGCAGCAGCCTCGTTACCATCACAGGTGATAAATTTCTTTTCTTTTGCCATTTGTTTAGTAAAATAAACGTATTAATGAATAATGATATTATTTTGATTCCTTCAGTTCATTCTCAATTCTGCTAATCCTATCTGAAAGATGGATGATTTGCATGAGTAACGCCCAACCAACGACAGAAGCGCCTACACCGCCGACAAAGGTCAGAACTGCTTGAGGAAAAGCCATCTCCTGCTTGGATTCCCAGATACCCTTACTAACGAGGAATGTAAAGAGGCTGCCTCCAATCAGCCCTACCCAGGCGATGACGATCAACAACTGCTCAATTTTCGTTCGTTTCATTATAAGCACAATGATACCTAAAAATGGTGATTTCTTCTAAACGAGTGCAAAGTTACGAAGAAATTCTCAAATTGCAAAGCGGAGTTTGCAAAATAATGCTAAATCGTTAGCGTTTTTTATCCTTTGCAATCGTAAGAATAATTAAAAAACGAGTCCACTTGAAAAAGTCCACAACCAACCAATACAATGCGCAGCAGCTCCTCGGGGAGCGGCTGCGCATTGTATTTTCACTATTACTACCAGATTGTGAACTTTTTCAAGGGGACTCATTATTTAATCATTACCAAGTCACCAAAATGCATTTTATTTGCTCTTCAATCTAATTCTCGGTTTTCAATTCTCCTCGTTGATGGGCACCATCTGGGCATCCTCGGCTTCGGCCTTCACCTGACCAGCCCTTCGCACCTGGGCCTGCGTCTTCTCGTAGCGACGGCGGATGCCCGTGAGCAGGAAGGAGAGGACGACCTCGCCGGCGGCATACACCAAAGCCGTGACGCCGAGGATGGTGGTGCACACGTTGGCAGGCACCAACCCCTTGAGCATGGCCACGATGGCAGCCACGACCACGGCCACGGGGATGAGCCACGGCCAAGCGGGCACAGGCTCCAGCTTGCGTGCCGAGAAGAGGTTCATGAGCATGTTGAGCGCGCCCAGCACCAGCAACGCGCCTACCAGATACATGGCCCACTCCACATAGTCGTTGCTTCGGGTGAGGGCGAGGATGAGTCCGAGCAACAAGCTGCCCAGCCCTGCAATGGGGAATACCGACGGGTCGGCATCATCGGCCTGTGCCTTGGGGTTGTCGTAGGCACGGAAGTCGGCTTTCTTGCGCCGGTTGTTCACCCATCCCACCAGCGACACAACGCCAGCCAACAGGAACACAACGCCCAGCACAATGGTGAGCACCTTGAGCACGTCGGCATCGTACTTCAACAACAACACGCCGCCCACCACAGCTGCGATGGCGCGGATGATAGAAATTCTCAACAGTTTCATATCCTTTGAACTTTAATCCATAAACTTTGACTATTTTGCCTCACCGTTCACCAGCACTTTGTTCAGCTGCAGCTGCTCGATGGGATTGTCGGTGAAGGCCTTCACCTTGGCCTTGTCCGTCACGTCCACATTGTCGAAGGCGAAGTCGTGCAGACGGTATTTGTCGCTACCACGCACATCGAAGAAGGTGCCGCAATCCATGCGGATATTCTTGAACGACACGTTGTTGCACTCGCTGAGCGGCATGTCGGGGCGGTCTTCCTTCTGATAGAACTGCGTCCACGGCTTGATGAGCAGGAACGAGCGGCACTGGCCCGTGAAGTCCTCCACGCTGACGTATTCGTAGTGTTGGGGCGTGTCGGGACGCATCTTCAGCCACAACACGTTGTGGGTGTCGTCGGCATGGCATCGGCGCATGATGACGTTCCAGTCGTGCAGGCTCTCCGAGCCCAGCGTCATGCATCCATGCACGGTGCCATAGTGGCAGTCTTCCACCAGGATGTTGTAGCAGGGCCCGTTCTCGGGTGCTTGGTCGGCAAAGGTGCCCTTGCCACCCTTCAGCACCACGGCGTCGTCGTTCACGTTCATATAGCAGCGGCGCACCACCACGTCGTGGCAGGCGTCGATGTCGATGGCGTCGGTCGACGGGCCTTTGATGCCCTGGGTAGACGAATAGATGTAGAGGTCGAGGTAGCGCACGTGGTCGCAGCGATAGATATGGTTGGTCCAGAAGGGCGAGTTGATGAGCCGCACATCCTGTATGGTGACGTTCTTCGAGTTCGAGATATACGTCAGCCTGGGGCGCTGGGCATCCTTGTTGGTGCACTGGGGGTTCCACTGGCGCCGAATCCAGAACTCCTCCCAGTAGTGCTGTCCGTTGCCGTCGATGGTTCCCTTGCCGCAGATGGTGAATCCGTCCACGCCATCGGCATTGATGAGCGCCACAAAGTATTTGCAGGTCTGGCCCTCGATGCGGGTCTCACGAATCTCGAAATCGTGTATGCGCTCGCTGCCTTTCAGCACGCCGCCCTCTTCCACACACAGGTGAGTGCCGGGCTTAAAGAAGAGGCTACCAGTATAAAACGTGCCCTTCGGCACTACGATGACTCCCCCACCCTCGTTGGCTGCTCGGTCGATGACCGCTTGAATCTCTCGGGTTTGAATGTCGGTGGTGCCTTGTCGCACGCCGTAGCTCGTCAGCACATATTGTCGTCCCAGGCTGGCCACGTCCACCTTTGCCGTGTCGGCAAACCAGGCGTCCATCACCTCGCCGTTGGGCCACAATGGGGGTTGCACGGCCTTTTTCTTTCCACATACCGATGCGCTGACCATGAGCGCCAGCAGCAGAATCACATTCTTCAGTCTCATATCCTTGCTACGTTTTCGGGTTTTCTCGGCAAAGGTACGAATAAGCGGTCAAAGAACCAAATTTTTCGCCCAACAAAATCGTGGAAACCATTCATTTTTCTTGTTCTTGCTATGCATTGGAAGGGGGTATGACAATATGGCAGAAAAATCCCACGGCCTGGGACAAAAATTTGGTGGCGCTTTTTTTGAAAAAGGAGCCACCAAATTTTCAAAAGTCAACGCCCTACTTTCAAGACTGCTTTCGACATGCCACATTGACGCATTCCCGCCTCCATTCACTTCCATCATTCGACACAATTCAATTGCTGCTATTTATTATATGAGTCCACTTGAAAAAGGCACAATATGGTAGTTCGTAGGGACAGAGCTTGTCTCTGTCCGCAAGGGGAAAATGTTACTTTTTTCTTTTGCGGTGGACACAAGGTCCGTCCCTACAGTAGATTGGTCTTGGCTCAGCCCTTCAACTCTTGAACCCGCGCGGAAGCTCACGTAGTCTTCCCCTGCACTTCCTTTGCAACAGCGAACGAAGCCTTTCTGAGCACCAATAAGCAGAATTAACTTCGCATTTTTGGTCGATTCACTTTTTCTTTGTACCTTTGCCGTCGATATGAGAAAATGGTTTGTCAGAATATTGTGGACGCTGCTTCTGCTGGGCGTCATTGCCATAGGTGTTGTCTTCTGGGCCATCGCCGATGGTCGCATCGGCTACATGCCGCCCATCGAGGAGTTGCAGAACCCCATCAACCGCTTTGCATCGCAGGTGTACTCGGCCGATGGCAAGATGATAGGCACCTATAGCCTGAGCCGTGAGAACCGCGTGATGGTGAACTACGACCAGCTGCCGCAGCACCTGGTTGACGCCTTGGTGGCCACCGAGGACGCCCGCTTCTTCGACCATGCCGGCATCGACTTCTGGGCCCTGGGGCGTGCCATCATCAAGCGAGGCATCCTGCAACAGAAGAGCGCCGGAGGAGGCAGCACCATCACCCAGCAGCTGGCCAAGCAGCTCTTCAGCGACGTGGCACACAACACCACCGAGCGCATGCTTCAGAAACCCATAGAGTGGGTCATCGCCGTGAAGCTGGAGCGGCACTACACCAAGGAGGAAATCATCGCCATGTACCTGAACTACTTCGATTTCCTCAACAACGCCGTGGGCATCAAAACGGCCTCGAACACGTATTTCTCGAAAGAGCCGTCGCAGCTCTCCATCACCGAGGCCGCCACGCTGGTGGGCATGTGCAAGAACCCCTCCTACTTCAACCCGCGACGCTACACCGAGCGTAGCGAGCAGAGGCGCAACATCGTGCTGATGCAGATGTACAAGGAGGGATACCTATCGAAAGAAGACATGGACAGCTGCATGCAGGTGCCACTGGCCAGCGACCTGAAATTCCACGTGGCCGACCACCACGAGGGGCAAGCCACCTACTTCCGCGACTTCCTGCGCCGATATATGATGGCCAAGGAACCATCGAAGAGCGACTATCCGGAATGGAACCAGAACAAATACGTCTACGACAAGATAGCATGGGACGAAGACCCGCTCTATGGCTGGTGCAACAAGAACAAGAAAGCCGACGGCTCGCACTATAACGTATACACCGATGGGCTCAAAATCTACACCACCATCGACACCCGCATGCAGAAGTATGCCGAAGAGGCATGCTATGAGCATGTGGTGGGCTATCTGCAACCGGCCTTCAACAAAGGCAACAAAAACCGCCGCAACGCCCCCTACAGCAACACGCTCTCGGCCAGCGAGGTGAAGCGCATACTGAAGCGAAACATACGCCAATGCGAGCGCTACCGGCTGATGAAGGAATACGGTGCCACGCAGGATGAGATAGACCGAGCCTTCAACACTCCTGTGAAGATGACGGTGTTCACCTATCACGGCGACCGCGACACCACCATGACGCCCCTCGACTCCATATTATATTATAAGTCGTTCCTGCGCACGGGATTCTTCAGCATGGAGCCTCACAGCGGGCACGTGAAGGCCTACGTAGGTGGACTCGACTTCGAGCACTTCGCCTACGACATGGCCACCGAGGGCCGCCGACAAGTGGGCTCTACCATCAAGCCCTTCCTCTACTCGCTGGCCATGATGCCATCGGGCGGCAACATGACGCCCTGCACCGAGGTGCCCTGCATACAGAAGACCTACTATACCGAGAGTGGACAGGCATGGACACCACGCAACGGCAGCAGAGCACGCGAGGGCGAGATGGTGACGCTGAGATGGGGACTGCAGACATCGAACAACTGGGTGTCGGCCTACCTCATCGACGTGCTCCGACCGAAAAACTTCCTGCGCCTGTTGCGCGACTACGGCTTCAACAACCCCGACATCTTCCCCGGTCCTGCACTCTGCTTGGGGCCTTGCGAGAACACCGTGGCCGAGATGGTGTCGGCCTACACCACCTTCGTCAACCACGGCTACCGCTCGGCGCCCATCTATGTGACGAAGATTGTGGATAGCGAGGGCAAGGAGTATGGCACCGACGTGCTGGCCCGCCCCGGCAACGAGGTCATCGATGCCGAAACGGCCGAGCGCATGATCTATCTGCTTCGAGGCGTCGTCGACGGCGGCACTGGTGCACGTCTGCGCCGAGCACCCTACAACTTCACGGCAGCCATGGGAGGCAAGACGGGCACCACCAACAGCAATAGCGACGGATGGTTCATGGGCATCACGCCCAAGCTGGTGTCGGGATGCTGGGTGGGAGGCGACGACCGCGACATCCATTTCGAGAGCATGGCCTACGCACAAGGTGCGGCGGCGGCCTTGCCCGTCTTCGGACTCTACATGAAGAAGGTCTACGCCGACAAGAGCCTCGGCATCAGCCAGAGCGATGAGTTCAACCTGACACCAGGCTTTGACCCCTGCAAGGGCGAAGAAGAATTGCTATTGGAAGAAGAAGGAGATGACGACTATGAGGCAGAAGACGAAGGCGAAGACCCCTTCGAGACCATCGTGAACGAGCTCTTCTTCTAACCAAGGGCGAGGCAATAATGAATGAACGAAATAACGTGACTCAAGTTTAGCATGTTTAAGGAGTTTGGGAGTTTGGGAGTTTAGGAGTTTGGACCTTAGTTTTTTGCTCGCGGCATGGTGTGCAAAGACTATCGTCCACACTCCCAAACTCCCAAACTCCTAAACTCCCACACTCCCACACTCCTAAACTCCCAAAGATAGGCGAAACTTAAATAACGTCATAACGAAATAACGATAAAAATCGTAAAAACAAAACCGACATGAAACATCCGTTACGTAGCAGCGTCTGCACCGAAGGACGCCGAATGGCTGGTGCACGGGCACTATGGGTGGCCACGGGCATGAAGCATGAGCAACTGGGCAAGCCCATCATCGCCATCGTCAACTCGTTCACCCAGTTCGTGCCAGGCCACACCCACCTGCACGAGATAGGCCAGATAGTGAGGGCCGAGATTGAATCCATGGGCTGCTATGCCGCCGAGTTCAACACCATTGCCATCGACGACGGCATCGCCATGGGCCACGATGGCATGCTCTACTCACTACCCAGCCGCGACATCATTGCCGACTCGGTGGAGTATATGGTCAACGCCCATAAGGCCGATGCCATGATTTGCATCTCGAATTGCGACAAGGTGACACCGGGCATGCTCATGGCCGCCATGAGGCTCAACATCCCCGCCATCTTCTGCAGTGGAGGCCCGATGGAGGCCGGACGGTGGCGCGGCGAGAACGCCGACCTCATCACCGCCATGGTGAAGGGAGCCGACCCCAGCGTAAGCGACCAAGAGCTACAGGAGATTGAGCAATGCGCTTGCCCAGGGTGTGGCTCGTGTAGCGGCATGTTCACCGCCAACTCCATGAACTCGCTCACCGAAGCCATCGGACTGGCTCTGCCTGGCAACGGCACCATCCTGGCCACACATGTCAACCGACTGGAGTTGTTCAAGCGTGCCGCTCGGCAGATAGTGAAGAACGCGATGGCATACTATAATGATGGTGACGAGAGCGTGCTTCCACGTTCGATAGCCACCCGCCAGGCGTTCCTCAACGCGATGGCACTCGACATTGCCATGGGAGGCAGCACCAACACCGTGCTCCACCTGTTGGCAGTGGCCCAAGAGGCTGGCGTCGACTTCACTATGAGCGACATCGACGCCCTCTCGCGTCGCATGCCGTGCTTGTGCAAGCTGGCGCCCAACACGCAGAAGTATTCCGTCCAGGAGTGCAATCGCGCCGGTGGCATCCTCGGCATCTTGCGCGAGCTGGCCAAGGGCGGGCTCGTCGACGGCAGCACCATCCGCGTAGATGGCTTCACACTTGCCGAGGCCCTCGCCACCTACGACCCAACGCCCATCGCCCATGCACCCCAGACACCTCATCCTGGACACATCTACTTTAGCGCCCCGGCTGGACGCTTCTCCACCGAGATGGGGAGCCAGAGCGAGCTCTACCCCACACTCGACCTCGACCGCGCCAATGGTTGCATCCGCGACTTGGAGCATGCCTACACGAAGGATGGCGGACTGGCCGTGCTCTTCGGCAACATCGCCCAGGACGGATGCGTGGTGAAGACCGCCGGCGTCGACGAGAGCCTATGGCACTTTGAAGGACCCGCCGTGGTGTTCGACTCGCAAGAAGACGCTTGCGAAGGCATCCTGGGAGGACGTGTGAAGAGTGGCGATTGTGTGGTCATCACCCACGAGGGACCCAAGGGAGGCCCCGGCATGCAAGAGATGCTCTATCCCACCAGCTACATCAAGTCGATGCACCTGGGGCGCGAGTGTGCCCTCATCACCGACGGCCGTTTTAGCGGAGGCACCAGCGGCCTCTCCATAGGCCACATCTCGCCCGAGGCAGCCAGCGGTGGCAACATCGGCAAGCTGAAGGATGGCGACATCATCGTCATCGACATCCCCTCGCGCACCATCAACGTGAAGCTCACCGACGAGGAACTGGCCGCACGCCCACAACAACCGCTTCGCCGCCAGCGCTCCGTGAGCAAGGCCCTGCGTGCCTATGCACAAAGCGTCAGCTCAGCCGACAAGGGGGGTGTCCGCATCATCGATTAAATCTATTTTTATGGAGTTGGTCCAGTAGACATTGCCGTAGGCACTCCTTTCCCATTCAAGAGGAAAGGAGTGCCTACATGTCTATCTGTACTGCCTATACAAATTGAAGAATCCCGAAACCCTTTGTCTAAAAGAGGTTTCGGGATTTTCATTCTGAGGTGCCTAGCAGATTCGAACTGCTGTAGACGGTTTTGCAGACCGTTGACTAAGCCACTCATCCAAGGCACCTTGAATCAATTGCGGTGCAAAGGTAGTGCATTTTTCGCTTATCACCAAATTTTTTGAGAACTTTTTTCTGCTTTATTCACGGAAATGATGTTGAAGCCCGTTTCTCACCAGCCTACGGCGTCACTCAAACGTCCGCAAATGGCCATAAACGTCTCATGAATATTCATGCACATTCGTGCTTCATTCATGCACATTCGTGTAGCGTCGCAGACAAAAAAAGCCTACGGCGTAACATGAATGTACATAAATGAAGCACGAATGAATCATTAATATTATTTGGTGCAGCATTCACGGGTCATTCGCGTTTCATTCACGGGCATTCGCGTTGCGTCGCAGACAAAAAAGCCTACGGCGTAACATGAATGTACATAAATGAAGCACGAATGAATCATGAATATTATTTGGTGCAGCATTCACGGGTCATTCGCGTTTCATTCACGGCCATTCGTGTAGCGTCGCAGACATACAAATAATATCCCTGAAATGATTCAAGCAAATTTTGCCCTGCCACGATGCCAGTAATTATTCCATTTTTCGTACCTTTGCAAACGATTAGCATTTATCGGAACAATATGGCAAGCAATTCAGATTTTGTACAGTACATCGCCGACCAATGCGCTGGTGCTGGCGAGATGATGGTGAAAAAGATGTTTGGCGACTACGGCATCTACTGCAATGGGAAGATCATCGGCCTCATATGCGACGACAGTTTCTTCCTGAAACCCACGGAGGCAGCACGGCCACTGTTGCGCACAGTAGACCTACTCCCACCCTACGACGGGGCAAAGGACTACTTCTACATTGCCGACGTGGACGACCGCGACTATCTCTCCGAGCTGGTCAGGGTGACTTGTCATGCCCTGCCCGAACCGAAAGCTAAAAAGGGAAAGAGCAAAAAGCAGGGGAAGCAGGGATGAAGACGGCAAAGGAAATCGTTAGATACATGGAGACGCTGCAAAACGATGAGCAGCGCAACATCCTGATGCGGTTCTTCAAGACTGGCCAAGGCGAGTATGGCGAGGGCGATGAGTTCCTGGGGCTGAAGGTGCCACAGACACGGCAGATAGTGCAGACGGTGGCTAAAGACTTGCCGTTGCACGAAGTCCCCCTCCTGCTGATGAGCCAGTGGCACGAGGTGAGGCTGTGCGCACTGCTGGTGATGGTGGCCCGCTTTGAACGTTTGGCTACGAAGCGGCAGGAACGCGATGAGGCCGCCATCAGTGGGCGCGACGAAATTCTGACGATGTATCTGCAGCATGCCGAGCAGGCCAACAACTGGGACCTGGTAGACCTCTCGGCCCCAAAAATCTTAGGACACTGGCTGCTGCTGCCCACCCATCTGGCAGATGATACAGACGAGCAGAGCTATCGGCTGAGTGTGCTCGATGCCTTGGCACATAGCCATAACCTCTGGCGGCAACGCATGAGCATGGTCTGCACATGGAAGACGTCGCAGCAGGGCGACCCCTCATGGTGCCTACGCTATGCCGAGGTGCACCTGCATCATCCCCACGACCTGATGCAGAAGGCAGTGGGATGGATGCTGCGCGAGATGGGGAAGCGTGTCTCGATGGACTTGCTACGCAACTTCCTGCAGCAACATGCCCATGAGATGCCCCGCACCACACTGCGCTATGCCATCGAGAAGATGAACGACGAGGAGCGAAGGCACTGGATGTATGGCACCCCTTGAATTTTAGCGTGCATACGCTTTCTGCAACAACTAATCTCGTAAAACTCTTTGTGAAAACATTACTTACCAAGTGCCCCTTCAGCGTGTCTCGGCCACTGCAAATTGGGAACGGACGTGGCGGAGCGGGGAAAAACACCGTGCCGTTTGGGTTGGGAGCGGCCGCCCTCATGATTGGCAGCGGCCGCTGCCAATCATGGCAGCGGGCGGGAACAATGATGGCAGCGGCCGCTGCCAACCTGTTTTCATTCCTTATCCACACTCCCTCGTTGTCGATGCGAAATATTTTGAGTCCCTTGATAAGGGGCGGCATTAAAGCGGGGATAAAAAAAACAAATTCTTTTTGTTTTTCTCTCGCTTATTCGTACCTTTGGCTATCGCCGAAGGTACTGTCGCTCGGAAAAGCAAAGATTTAGAGCCCCTTGATAAGGGGCGGCTATAATGCAGGGTTAAAAAAAACAATCTTTTCTTTTGCTTTTCGCTCGCTTATTCGTACCTTTGCACCTATGAAGCGACACATTATTTATATATATGCCCTCGCGGCCCTGTTGCTGGCCGACTGTGGCAGTAGCAACCCTAAGGCGACCGCCTTGCTGCAACAGGCCGACAGTCTGATGGACGCTCAGCCCGACTCCGCCCTGCACCTGCTCGAATCACACAAAATGGACAAGGATGCTTGGCCCCGCCCGCAGCGCATGCGCTGGGAGCTGTTGCGTGCCAAGGCCATGAACAAGGCTTACGTCCCCTTCACCACCGACTCCGTGATGCTGCAGGTGGCCAGCTATTACGACGGTGGCGACCCCAACGATGCCATGCTCGCCTACTACCTCCTCGGTTGCGTCTATAGAGACCTGGGCGAGGCTCCCCGCGCCATCGACAGCTATCAGGAGGCCATCAGCAAATCAGAAAAATCGGATGATGACAAAAGTACATATAGAACACTTAGCAGCATCTATTCGCAGATGGCAAATGTTTACCATCGTCAACTCTTGTTGACTAATGAAATTGAAGCAAGAAAAAAAGCCTACCATTATGCCGAATCTATTGGTCTGACAAAAATTGCACTCTATGAAAAAAAGATGTCGGC
Organism: uncultured Prevotellaceae bacterium; assembly: GCA_902790625.1. Taxonomy (GTDB): domain Bacteria; phylum Bacteroidota; class Bacteroidia; order Bacteroidales; family Bacteroidaceae; genus Prevotella. Next base: position 13,798 of record CADASP010000040.1, read on the forward strand.
AAATGCCTACAGCCTCTTGAACGAGCGTGATACGGCCGAGACATTATTGAAAGAAGTCTTGCATTTATATGAGGAAAACGATTATGTACAAGATGGCCTTCAATCTTCAATCTTATTGATGCACTTATATGCTGAGCAGCAAGAGCATCTTGATGATTTAGAGACGCTTATCAAGAGATTTGACTTGGAAAGCAATCTGTTTGATTTAAACCATGAACTGAAGTCCAGATATCGTTATTACTATTATTATAAAGGCCGCTATTTCGAAAGCATCGCCCTTTTGGACTCGGCTGAATATTATTACAGGAAAGTGCAATACCCAAATATGTCGTTTGTTGCTCATAATTCAATGTTTAAGGGATTGCTTAGTGTCTACGCTAAACGGCATGTTGCAGACTCGATAGCAAAGTATGCACAACTGTATTGTATGGCCAACGATTCATCCATAGCAAAGAAAGACATGGAACTGACTGCTCAAATGGAAGCGAGCTATAACTACAATTTGTTTAGGAAACAAGCATTGAGCAGCACTGAAAAAGCCAACAAACGTTTAGTGTACATTATCATCCTTTTGGTTCTATCAATAATAGGCCTTATTGTAATGATAATAATCAGACATAAAAATCAAATGCTAAAGAAGGAGAAACGTGAATTGGTTGAAGTGCTTCAAGCAACAAAAGAGGATATTGCCGAGAAAACACAGCAATTGAAAGTAATTACTGATAAACACCAGCAGACCGTCAAATCAATAAAGGAAAATTTGGGATTGGCGATGATTGCCAATGAAGAAGCCCAAGTTGTTATTGAAACCCTGAACAAGCAGAATCAAATGGAAACCAAAAGGTTGATGATGGAGATTGAAGAACGACAGAAGAGGGTTGAAACTCTGGAGCGCCAACTTTCTATCAGCGGCTATAAGGAGAAATCCGATCCATTCTTTAGATTGGGTATAGTCAAACGTATCAAGATTTATGCCCGAGATTACAAAGCTTGTCTTTCTGATTCAGATCAAGTTTTATTGTACAATTCAGTCAAAGAGTATTATCCTGAGTTAATCAATGACATGATGTGTTCCTCAACTGTTAGTAACTTAGGAATGCAAGTATGTTTCTTGGTCATTCTTCAACTGCGCCCTAATGAAATCACCCATCTATTAAACATTTCTTCATCACAGGTGGGTAATTTAAAAAAAGGAGTCAATGCTGCATTATTTGGCGATTCTACCGCTAGAACACTATACAAGAATCTGTCTCAGCGCTATAAAATTTTGCCTTCCTAACAATCATAAAAGGAAAAAAGTGAAAAAGTAGTGAAAAAATAGTTCCTACCATTTAACTGCTTGTTATAAAAGGGGTTTAAAGTGATTCCTCTATTCTTCTTGGGTTGGTGACAGCCTTTTATTTTCCATTTTTTATTGTTTGTTTTTGTTGTTGTTTTTAACTTTGTGGCGTTTAACTTTAAAAACAAAAAACGATGAAAACAAAAAAGTTATTTGCAATTGTCATGATGGTATTTATGCCATTAGTAAATGTATCCGTTAGTGTTGCATCAGAAGTTGTCCCATTGGAAATTGGGTTCGATGATCCTTTTGACACACAAGATGACCCCAACAGGTCACCAGAAACTGTTCCAGAAGTTTCCATCGATGGCTACACGCTCACGTTCCTGCCCCCCTGCAACGGCTATGAGCTGCGTCTGCTTGACGAATACGGTATCGAGGTCTACTCCACCGTCATCACCTCGTCCACCCTTCAGCTGCCCACTTGGCTCTCTGGCGATTACGAGCTGCAAATCATCCCGACGGGAAGCAACTACTATTTCACGGGTACGATTTCACTCTGACCTTTTTTCTCTCTTTCGCGTGGGGGCTGTGGGATGCCCTGCCGCCCCCACAAATTGTTTCACCAATTATAATTAAGGCAAAGATTAAGGAAATAAGCCAAAAGTCTCGGATAAAGCTATTAACGCTAAGTGCTTTTTTTATTAGTGTAATTAGTTGATATTAATAATTCACAACAATTGACAAACAAATGAACGGAGAAACATCAACCCCGGCCAAGCAGCAAGCGCCCTTGGCCACTGACACCAGCAATGAGTTTGTTTATAACGTCTGCGACAACCAAGGCAAGCTGTTGCTCAGCATCAACGCCCATGGTGATGTAGTGGTAAACGAACTGATTGCAAGGAAGATTCACCCGCTCGGCCGGATTCTTGCGTCCCTTCGGTTGCAAGCGTCTCGCTTTGCTTGCCGAGTGGCAATTCAGGCCATGCGGGGGCGCGGGGAGAGACGATCATTGAGTAATCATATTGCGTTACTATAGTATAATGTGGTAATGGAACAAACGCGCAAATCGAGCGTCGACGAGGCATTGAAGCAATCGAGCATCGTGCAGCATCTGCGTGAGCTGCTTGTGAGGAATCCGCAGGAGGCAGCCACCGCGAGCGAC
>CADASP010000041.1 GCA_902790625.1 uncultured Prevotellaceae bacterium
GACAAGATATCTATGTACAAAAATCTTTGAGAGACGTTAAATGTTAAAATGTTCTATTTTCCTTCCCTTTTCTTTGGAGATTAAGACAGAATCTAATACAGGGGCGTTGCCCCTGCCTGGACGATTGGTGCTCACCATCGTCTTCCGTCGCCCCTCCGGGGCTTCTGCTTGAACGCGAAAGCCCCGGAGGGGCGCGCTCAATTGAACTTGCGAAACATGTTTTATTTTGTTCTCCTCTGTCATCACACACCAGCCATTTCGCAGCCCCTAATGGGGCAGCTGTATGGCTGGCTACCCTTATCTTGCCCCGCTGGGGCAACCGCACAGCTCGAATTTTTTTCATTACCCTGCGCGGGACCACCCTGAAAATTAAAATATATTAAAACGGATGCCTCCCAAAAACCGCTAAAGGCCCTCATATTTCGAAAATTTTCCACGAAAAAACTTTTGGCCGAAAATACGCGAGTTTTGAGAGGGTTCGCAAAATGGTTGGCTTTCAGTCGGTTGGCCTCGAAAAACCACAAAATCCCTTTCGCTGGCTCGAAAAAGTCAACGCCGAAAAAAAAATTGGCGTTGACTTTTTCTGAAGGGGCGTGCTTGCGGAAACGGAAAACGGCCCAAAAATCGGCAAATATACTGCACAAAACCGCCACGGCTGTGCAAAATCCGCCTTAAAAGTCCTTTTTCCCAAGCCCCTCAACCCTGCACAAACGGCCGGAAGTGTGCGTCTTCCGTTCCAGATTGAAAATTTATTTTGTAAGAATTCAGGAATTTCCATTTCACATCCCTTCACAGTTTCTCTTCTGTCTTATGCAGAAATTAACCATTCAAACCGACTGGGCGGGGTATGTAATTCTTATTAGAAAAACAGATAAAAACAAAAAATACAGATAAAAACCTTTTTTCCTTTTTTTCTTGTCTTTTCAACCGAAGGTCGTTTTTTTTCATGAAAAAAATCCCCCAAAACTTTCGTGTTTCAGAAAAAAAGACTAATTTTGTGGCAAAAATGATAACAACGTGAATTTTAATACTGCAACCTATATGAAAAAGCTGTTATTTATTCTTATCTGCATCCTGGCAGGCGTGCAGACCACAAAGGCACAAGAGGCTTACGCTTGCTATACCTCTTCGAATGCCACCCTCACCTTCTACTACGACAACCTGCGTAGCACCCGTACGGGCACGACCTACAACTTGAACACAGGAGAGAACGATATCGGTTGGGAAAAAGCCGGCGTCAATGTCGATGTCACCCAGGTGGTCTTTGATTCCTCGTTCGCCAATGCCCGTCCGGCGACTACTTGCGGATGGTTTTTTAACATGCAGAAGCTGCAATCCATCACGGGAATGCAATACTTGAACACCTGTGAGGTCACCAATATGGCTTGGATGTTTAAATATTGCGAACTCTTGACAAGCATTGACGTGAGCCATTTCAACACAGCAAAGGTGACCAACATGAGATGCATGTTCTATGGCTGCTCTGGCCTCACCAGCCTCGACCTGAGCAGCTTCAACACCGCCAAGGTCACCGACATGACACAAATGTTCCAGAGTTGCTCCGGCCTTACCAGCCTCGACCTGAGCAGTTTCAACACTGCCCACGTCACCGAAATGTCAAGCATGTTCTGTGGTTGTTCCAGCCTCACCATCATCTACGTGGGCGACGGCTGGAGCACAGCAGCCGTGACCGGTTCTAATAACATGTTCTCTTTCTGCGACAATCTTGTGGGCGGAAAGGGCACAAAACAGAATGAAAGCGATGTGTCAAAAGAATACGCCCGCATCGATGGTGGTGAGAGCAATCCAGGCTATTTAACACAAGTGGGAGAAGCATACGCTGTGTACACCTCCAGCAACTCCACGCTGACGTTCTATTACGACCTCCTGCGCAACACCCGCACGGGCACAACCTATAGTCTGAACACGGATGGGACCGACACCGGCTGGGAAACAGCCGGCGTCAATGCCACTGTCACCCAGGTGGTCTTTGATTCCTCGTTCGCCAATGCCCGTCCTACGACCACCTATTCATGGTTTTATGGCATGCAGCAGGTGCAATCCATCACGGGAATGGAATACTTAAACACCAGTGAGGTGACCAGTATGAGTTGGATGTTCGGTCGGTGTGCTGCCTTGAATAGCCTCGACCTGAGCCATTTCAACACAGCCAAGGTGACCAACATGAGTTTAATGTTCAATAACTGCTCCAGCCTCACTATGCTTGACTTAAGCAGCTTCAACACCGCCAAGGTTACCAACATGCAACAAATGTTCTATGGCTGCTCCAACCTCACCACCATCTATGTGGGTGACGGCTGGAACACTGATGCCGTTAGTTCTGCTAATAGTATGTTCGAGGGTTGTACTAGTCTCGTAGGTGGCAGTGGCACGAAGTACAATAGCTATCAAGTGGGCAAGGGCTATGCCCATATCGACGGCGGTGAGAGCAATCCCGGCTATCTTTCGCCAGAGCGCGAGGTATACGCTGCGTACAATGCCGACAACGCCACGCTGACATTCTACTACGACCACCTGCGCAGCACCCGCCCGGGCCCGACCTATAACTTGAACATTGGCGGAAAAGAACCAGGATGGATGAGGCAAAGCGAAAGCATCACATCGGTGGTGTTCGACCCCACGTTTGCCGTTGTCCGTCCGAAGACCACCTATAGATGGTTTTGTCTCAGGCAGGATTTGCAATCCATCACGGGAATGGAATACTTAAACACCAGTGAGGTCACCAATATGTATGAAATGTTCAACCTCTGCTCCGGCCTCACCAGTCTTGACGTGAGCCATTTCAACACGGCTAACGTCACCAACATGCAGTCTATGTTCTCTTCTTGCTCCAGCCTCACCAGCCTCGACCTGAGCAGTTTCAACACTGCCAACGTCACCAGCATGACTGGCATGTTCGATGGCTGCTCTGGCCTCACCAGCCTCGACCTGAGCAGTTTCAACACCGCCAACGTCAATTACATGAATAGTATGTTCAGTAACTGCAGGGCCCTCACTATCATTTACGTGGGCGACGGCTGGAGCACAGCAGCCGTGACCGGTTCTGATAACATGTTCTCTTCCTGCACCAAGCTTGTGGGCGGAAAGGGCACAACATACGATGAAGACCATGTGTCAAAAGAATACGCCCGCATCGATGGTGGTGAGAGCAATCCAGGCTATTTAACACAAGTGGGAGAAGCATACGCTGTGTACACCTCCAGCTACTCCACGCTGACGTTCTATTACGACCTCCTGCGCAACACCCGCACGGGCACAACCTATAGTCTGAACACGGATGGGACCGATACCGGCTGGGAAACAGACGGCGTCAATGCCACTGTCACCCAGGTGGTCTTTGATTCCTCGTTCGCCAATGCCCGTCCTACGACCACCTATTCATGGTTTTATGACATGCAGCAGCTGCAATCCATCACGGGAATGGAATACTTAAACACCAGTGAGGTGACCAGTATGAGTTGGATGTTCGGTCGGTGTTTTGCCTTGAATAGCCTCGACATGAGCCATTTCAACACAGCCAAGGTGACCAACATGAGATGCATGTTCAATAACTGCTCCAGCCTCACTTTGCTTGACTTAAGCAGCTTCAACACCGCCAAGGTCAACAACATGCAATCAATGTTTTATGGCTGCTCAAACCTCACCACCATCTATGTGGGTGACGGCTGGAACACTGATGCCGTTAGTTCTGCTAATAGTATGTTCTTGGGCTGCACCAAGCTCGTGGGGGGCAACGGCACCACGTACGATGCAAGTCATGTGGACGCTGCCTATGCCCGCATTGATGGCGGTGAGAGCAATCCCGGCTATCTTTCGCCAGAGCGCGAGGCATACGCTGTGTACAATGCCGACAACGCCACGCTGACGTTCTACTACGACATCTTGCGCAGCACCCGCTCGGGCACGACCTATGACCTGAACACAGGCGTCAATACCCCAGGATGGTACACTAACCGCACTAACATCACATCGGTGGTGTTCGACTCCTCGTTTGCCGATGCCCGACCCACCAACTGCTACTGTTGGTTCTCTGAGATGGTGAACTTGACCTCCATTACGGGAATGGAATATCTCAACACCAGTGAGGTCACCAACATGGAATACATGTTCGAAAAATGCTCCGGCCTTACCAGCCTTGACTTGAGCAGTTTCAACACCGCCAAAGTCACCAGCATGAAGGAAATGTTCTACAACTGCTCCGGTCTCATCAGACTTGACTTGAGCAGTTTCAACACCGCCAAAGTCACCAGCATGAATGACATGTTCTACTACTGCTCCGGTCTCACCAGACTTGACTTGAGCAGTTTCAACACCGCCAAAGTCAATACCATGTATGGTATGTTCTACAACTGCTCCGGTCTCACCAGACTTGACTTGAGCAGTTTCAACACCGCCAAAGTCACCAGCATGATGTACATGTTCGCATACTGCTCCCGCCTCACTACCATCTATGTGGGCGACGACTGGAGCACTGATGCTGTGACTTATTCTTCCAAAACATTCTATCACTGCTACAAGCTTGTGGGCGGAAAGGGCACAAAATACAATGAAAGTTACGTGAATGCTGCCTACGCCCATATCGACGGCGGTCAGAGCAATCCCGGCTACTTCACCGAGAAGCCATCGTTTATCCCCGGCGATGCCAACGGCGACAGGGCGGTATCTGTGGCAGATGCTGTGGCTGTGGTGGCCTATCTGCTCAACCCGTCAGCCGCCAACATCAACCTCGATGCTGCCGACGTGGATGGCGTTGAAGGTGTGACCATCGGCGATGTCCAGACCATTGTGAACATGATTCTGAACAAAACGGAATAATCTCCTTCACCACTCGACGACCTCTGCGTCGCCGAAGGCTTCGTAGCCACTGATGAGGATGCGGTCGCCAGCATGTAGGCCGCTGAGGACTTCGTAATGCTCCGTGTTCTGTCGGCCCAGTTTGATGGGGGTGCGATGGGCGCTGTGCCCTGTTTCGTCCACCAGCATCACCCACTGTCCACCCGTCTGCGCATAGAAGCTGCCTCGAGGGATGATGAGACGGCGCTCGGGTTTGCCGAGTTCTATTTGTAGGCGCAGGGTCTGGCCAGGAAGGAGCAGACTGAAACCCTGCAGACCCTCCCCCTGCCCCTCAAGACCGCCTCCCTGCAGACCCTCCCCCTGCCCCTCCCTGTGAGGGAGGGGAGTAGATAGACTTTCCGCTGATTCTTCAGAAGAATTATCCGTGGTGTTTCCGGGTTGAGAGTATATACTCCCCTCCCTCACAGGGAGGGGCTGGGGGAGGGTCCGCTGGGTCTGCTGGGTGATGTTTTTTTGTTTTAGCTCTATTGCAAAGCTGTGGTCCTGCACCTGGGGCGTGGTGCGGCTGACCTCGAAGACGTAGCGTTGGCCTTTCAGCACGGCGGTGGCAGAGAGACCCGTGTGGACGCGGTCGATGTAGTATTCGTTCAGGCGGGCCGTCAGCTTGTAATCTGTCAGCACGCCTATCTCGCCCACCTGCTCGCCCGCCGCTATCTGTGCCCCGATGGTGGCGTTGATGTTGCTGATTTGCCCGTCGGTAGGAGCCAGGACGACAAGGGCGTCGCGGCGGCTGATGCTGTTGGCCAGTCGCTGTGCCTCCATCGCCATCTGTTGCTCGATGAGCTGACGGCCTATGATGTTCAGCACGGAGTCCTGGTGCAGACTCTCTATGTTCAGCAGCGTGCGCTGGCGGTTGTAGTCGTATTCATCGCGTGCAACCTTCAGTTGCGCCTGGCTTTTCACGCCCATCCGAGCCTCTTCCTCTGCCAACTCATAGTCTTGCGCCATCTTCTTCAGTTCAAAATTGGCCTGCAAGGCCTGACTGCGCAGGGTGATGCTCTTCTGCTGCATCTCGATAAGCTGCTGGCGATGCTGCATCTGCTGCAGTTCGTAGGTCTGCCGCTCGGCAGCTATTTCTTCTAATACCTTTGGATTCGAGAGGACAAGGATGGTGTCGCCGCGCCGCACCACATCGCCATTGCGGCAGCAGATGCGCTCCACGGTGCCGCCCTCTTGGGCGTTCACCCGCATGCTGGTGGCGGGGCTGACCACGCCGTTCACATCGATATACTCCAGGAACTCTCCCTCGGTGGCCACTGCCATCTGCTCGTCGCCAATGGTCACCTTCAGCGTGCGCGGCCCCAGCTGCAGCACCATGGCATAAATCATCAGCGCGGCAAGCACCGCACCGCCTATGATGTACTTGCGGTACTTCACGTACCACGGACGTGGGGGCAAGGGTATGTCCATGGCAGACCCTCCCCCTGCTGCATTCTTACGAGGGAGGGAATCAAAATGTAACTGGCTGTTTTTGTTCTTTTCCATATTCTCTACTTTAAGGTATATACTCCCCTCTCCCTTTGGAGAGGGGTCGGGGGTGAGGCTGTCAGGCTTCTCAGTCCATAATACAGGCTCCAGTAGGTTTGCAGGGCGGCGATGAAGGCGCGCTGAGCATTGTCCTTCTCGTTGACGCTTGCGTTGAACTCCAGCAGCGAGGTGCGCCCTTGCAGGTAGAGCCAGCGCGCCACCTCGTAGCGTCGCAGGGCCGTCTCTCTGGTCCGATAGGCTATCTTTACCCGATGGGCCTGCAGGTTGTACTGCCGCACCATCTTCTGCACGTTCAGCCGGAAGTCTTGCATGGCCTGTTCGCTCTGCGTCTGTGTCAGCTCTAATCGCGATTTGGCCACGCGTACCTGTCCCCGTCCGCGCCCCCAGTCGAGCAGCGGCAGCGACAGCGTCATGCTCACATACTGCTGGTTCAGCGGCTTTGTGTAGGCTTCGCTGAGCGTCGCGCCTTTCTGCGAGAGGCCGAACTGCATGTAGAGGTCGGCCTTCAGACCACGGTTCGCCTTGGCCGACGACAGGGCGCTCTCGCTCTCCATGACGTTCAGCCGCAGCTGCTCAGGGTCGGGGTTGTTGGCCAAGGCCAGCGCCAGCGCCTCGTCGGCATCCACCACGTCGTTGCTGATGAGCGTGTCGGGCACCACCTGCAGGGGCACCTCCACCCTGATGCCGAGATAGGAGCGCAGCGTCTGCATGGCATCCTCCACCTCTGCTTCGGCGTTCAGTCGGTTTGTCTCCTCCGTCAGCTTTCCCACCTCAAGCTGAAGCATCTCGTTCTCGGTGATGCTGCCGCGCTCGTAGCGGCGACGGGCGTAGCTGAGCAGCGTGTCGCTGACGGCGAAGTTCTGCCGCGCTATCTCCAGGTTTGTCTGTGCCGAAGCCAGCATAAAGAAATAGGTACTCGCACGTGAGGCCACCAGCTCCATCGTCTCGGCATATTGCTTGCGGGCGATGCTGTGGCGTAGTGGTTCGGTGCGCCGTGCCCAACGCAGATGGTTGTGTCCGAAGAGGTTTTGCTGATAGCCAATGGAAAAAGGCACGCTGCTGTAGCCGTGCGTGCGCTGTTCAAACTCGTCTATTCGTTGCAGGTTGTTGCGTAGGAACAGGGTGCCACCCGTGAGCGTCACGTTCTGGCTGATGCTCAGCGCGAGGTCGGTGCTCAGCTGGTTCTGCCGCACAAAGACATTGGTACCGTCGGGCTGCGTGATGCTGTTCAGTTGCCGGTTGAGCGATGGCGAGCTGCTCAGCGTCACCGACGGTAGGTAGTTGGCTTTGTGGTAGCGGTAGCTCCACTCCGCCGCCTCCAACGAGTGGCGCGCCGCCAGCGCATCGCTCGACTGCTGCTGGGCAAGGGCGATAGCTTCGCTGAGCGTCAGCCGCAGGGAGTCGCTTTGCGCTGCCGCCTCTATGTTCGCGCTGATAACGAAGAGAAGGATTAATCTTACATTCATTTCGAAATAGGGTTTGACACTTTCCTTCCGTCAAAATCTGTGCCAAACACCTATTTCGCTGAACTACTGTGATATACTTTGCTACGTTCCTGCTCCTTTCTGTGCGTTATCGAACGCTTTGCGTGCATTTCCGCACACGGATGGAACAGAAAGGCTTGATTACTTAATTTTGTACATGGGGCTATCCAAGGCGTTTTTTAAAATAATCATCTACTGAAGCGTGAGTCGTCACTCGCCCCTCATCGAGGTCGCGCAACGAGCGCTCGTAAGACGACATGCGTTTGCGGCGCGGAATGGTGATTTTCCCAACACCCTTGACCATGCTGATGGCCTTCTTGATGTCCTTCAGCATTGACATGTCCTCGATGTCTACCAATATCTGCCCCTGGGCAGGGGCCATTGCTACGTTTGCCATAATTGTTTCGTTTTATTATTCGCCGACAAAGTTACGCATTTTTTCTGATATTTGCGCTTTTTGCGGGAAAAAGATTGCGATTGCGACATATTTTGCATTACGGGGTAGCCAACAGCTCGTAAGGGATGTCGTCGCACAACATGGAGCAGGCCATTTCTTCTGCGGACAGCTGCTGGTCGGGGGACGATGGCTGAGAGTCGGTGGTCTGTTGGGCCATGAGGGGTTTCTCGTATCGGGTGACGACGCGCGTCTGATAGATGGTGTCATGGAGGGTCTCTACTTGCATGATGGTGTCGTGCTGCACCACGATGCTTTGTGCCAACGGCTGGGCTTCGGGCTGTGACACTTTTCCTCGGATGCCATAACCGGCGATGAAGCTGACGAGGCTGGCGGCAATGGCGATGACGGCTGCAATGGAGCGGCCCTGACGGCGACGGGGGTGCCACGGGGCAACGCTCATCTGACTGTCAACGGCCTGGCGCTGACGGCGGGCCGACTGGATAATCTGTTCGTTACTTATTTTCATACTTCTTCAGTTTTTTGCGGATGATGTTCATGGTCTTGTGGAGGCGCGACTTGACGGTGCCCTCAGGGATGCCGACAATCTCGGCCACCTGCGGGATGCTCAGCTCCTCCTGATAGTGGAGCGAGAAGAGTTGGTGCAAGGGTGCGGGCAGTTCGGCGAGCACCTGTGCTAAGGCTTCGTCGAGCGTGGATTGGTCGAGCTGCACTTCTATCTGCTGTTCGCTGATGGGTTCGGCATCGAGGGTGGCCAACAGCTGTGCCTCGTAGGCATTGTTGCGGTAGTGGTTGCGGCAGAGGTTGTAGGCGATGGTGAAGAGCCACGTGCTGACGCTGCGTCCCTCCTGATAACAGCTTCGGGCCTCATAAGCGCGAAGGAACACGTCGTGCGTCGCATCGGCAGCCAGCTCCTCATCGCCGCCTAACTGCAGGAAGAAGAATCCCTTCAGCCTTCGGGCATAGCGGCGATACAGTTCCTCGAAAGCCTTGTCCCCCTCGGGGGATGCAAGGGGGGCTTTGCCTGCCGCCGCCCGTGCCATCAGCTCCTCGTCGGCGAGCTGGCGCAGAGGTTTCAGGTGGAAGATGCTCATTTCAGATAGCCATTGAATTCATCCACATCGTAGTTCTTCTTCTCCAACTGGCTGATGACATCGCTGAAGATGTCGCTGAGCCACTGATAGCGCTCCTTGTTGTGCTGCTTGTAGTAGGGCAGTTGGTCGCGCAGCAGCCTCATATAGTTCATGGCGTAGGCGTCGCCCTCGGCCGAACCCGAGAAACGCTGTGTGTTCTTCATCACAGGATGGAAACGCATACGCAGATACTCCAGGCGGTAGCGCTGCTCAATGTTGCGACGCTTCACGGCCCTGTTGTCGTAAGGCTTAGTGGAGTAGCGCATGGTCAGCCCCTCGTTGTAGAGGCAGGCCTTAAGTTCGTCAGGCAAGCCTTGCCCTATAATGTATTGCCACATATCGTGAGCCGACAGATAGACAGGACGCTTGGAGTGATCGAAGATGTAGCGCATGATGGCTGTCAGTGTCTTATCCTGCCACATAGACCACAACTGATTCCATACGTCATCGTTGAAGGGGATGCCAATGTGCTCAAATACATCTTTTACATACTTAGGCATCATGGCGGCATCCTCGTCGTAGAGAATCTTATCCTTGTGAACGCCCAACACATGCTGTAGGATGAGTTTGCCGACCATTTCACCCGGATGGGGAGCGATATAGACACCGCCTTCGTCCATGCCTTGCAGTTCGTTGAAGTGGTACTGCAACAACTCCTCGGAATACTGCCCGCTCTCGTAGTATTGGGTCAGCACGTTGGCCATCCTCACTGTGTCACGTTTGGGAATCAGGTATTGCGTCCACAATTCGTAATCACCCGCAGGAGCATCCTTGGGCAGCAGGACGATGGCGGAGTCCGCAGTGAGTTCTCTCCTGTCGGTCGTCGTGGCGAGCATACCTTCATATTCGCAATAGTAAGCGGTATAACTGCCAGGAAGGGCATTCTTGATCCGTTCCAACAGCGGCATCATCTCGTCCTTGAAGTGCTGTATGCCAGCCTCCCAGTTCTTGCATCTCAGTCTAAACTCCTGGGTAGAGCATATCTCGAAGAGATTGCGCCATGCAGCATCGTCCTTAGGGTGCTGGGTCACGAAGTCGTTCCAGTAGTTGTACATGCTGTCCAACTTGAGCGAGTCCACCAGGTAAAGCGGTGCCCTTCTATCAATAAGTTCTGTTCCCTGTGCGCTGGCTCCGGTCATCATCGTGAGGCCCACCAGCAATGTAATAAAAAACCGTTTCATGCTTTTGCTGTTCATTGTTTTGCTTTGTTTTGACAGCATACACATGAAACGG
>CADASP010000042.1 GCA_902790625.1 uncultured Prevotellaceae bacterium
ACCACGAACATATTCTTGAAATACAGCGTAGGGCAAGTACCTGGCACACTTGGCCCATGTTCGGTGATTCCCAGCACCTCCAGTCCCATGTCGGCAGCGGCCTTTGCCATCTCCTGCAGACTGCTATAAGCATGACCAGATGCCACCGTATGTGTATGTGCGTCTAATAATACCTTTCTCATATTTATATAAAGATAGTCATATAGAGCGGAAGATACAGCACATCGTCCTTCCTGCTGACATTATAGCGGCTCAATACGATTGAGCGGTGTATCTTGTCTGTATAGTCTTTGACGGCAGCATCCAAGGAAGCGTGTTTCTTGTATTTCTCTCCAGACTTCACTTCAATGACAGTAATCTTGTTCTGCTCCTCAATGATGAAATCGAGTTCCTGCTTGCTGTTCTTGTCGTAATAGTGGAGTGAGATTCCCTTGGCTGACAAAGCACAGGCCACGTAGTTCTCAGTCAGGGCACCTTCATTGACGCTGATGTCACCGCTCAATACTTGAAAATGGGTGCCTTTGAGCAGGATGCTGCCCAACAATCCCGTGTCCACCATATACAGTTTATACAGTTTTCGATTTTCAGTAGCCTCGAAGGGGAGTTCAAATGCTGCTGTGTTGAAGGAATAATAGGCTATCCCGGCATCGATAAGCCACTGGGTAGGATCTTCATATTTGCGTCGCGAGGCTCCCTTCTCCAAGTCTGCCAGAATGAAGCGTTTGTCTTCCTTGGCCAGTTCTGAGGGAATGGCATCGAATACGCGCTTTACCAGCACCTGATCCTTACCGGCATATTGTGTGATATCAGCCCGATAGGTTGTCAGAATAGAACGATGCACCTTCTCAACGGCACGGAAATCAGGATTGTTGACGAATGTCTGCACTGCTTCGGGCATACCGCCTACGGCAAGAAACTGACGATAGTACTGGCTCATCCGCTGATGGATGAAGTCAGGCACTGGCGTTTCATGGAGGTAAGAGTCCCTCAGCACATCAAACACCTGGTCTGATATACCGTTTGCCCAAAGGAATTCCTCAAAATCGAATGGGAACATCTCAATCTCTTCTTCATAGCCGACAGGATAAGAGGGCACTGGCTTGTAATTGATTCCTAACAGAGAACCGGACTCTATAAAATCATAGGTGTGCTCCTCAACGAGAAACTTTATTGCTGTACGTGCATTGGGGCACTCCTGAATCTCATCGAGAAACACAAGCGTCTTGCCCTCGACAAACGGGCCAAAGCCCATAGCAGACAGGTTGGTTATGATGGTCTTGGTATCAAGGTCGCCGTCAAAAGCCTTTTGTGCTATCGGACGTTTCACGAAGTTCACTTCAACAAAATGGGCATAGTGCTGCTTGGCAAACTCACGTACTACGGTAGTCTTTCCTACCTGCCTAGCACCTGTAAGCAAAAGGGCTTTCCGACATCCGCCTTGATGCCACTCTTCTATCTGTGGTAATACTTTTCTTCTAAGCATAATTACAACTTTTCGCAATGTTTTTGGAGACTGTTTTACAACTTTTCGCCACCTTTTTGAGTGTAAATTTACAACTTTTCGCCATATAATCCAAATATTTGCTGCTATTTTTTTCAGTCTTCCATAAGCCGTCTGCCTTGTTGCGCTCCTTGGACATAGGTCTAAATTCCCTCCATCTGGCTTGCTACACGGGCCTCACAGTCCCTCATGGCATCAAGGGTCTTTTGCAGCACTTCATCCAGGGGCCATCCCAGCATTTCTGCTCCCTGTTCAATGACCTCACGAGAACAGCCTGCTGCAAAGCCCTTTGACTTGTACTTCTTCTTGAGTGATTTCAGTTCCATGTCCTGAACGCTCTTCGAAGGGCGCATCAGGGCGGCAGCCCAAATCAGTCCCGTTAGTTCATCGGCAGCGAAGAGCACCTTTTCCATCAGGTGTTCGGGCTTCTCATCTACGGTGATGCCATAGCCGTGGCTACAGATGGCATGGATCATTTCTTCGCCCACGCCACCTTCACGCAACAGTTTCGGGGCTTTGACGCAATGCTCCTCGGGATATAATTCAAAGTCGATGTCGTGCAACAGTCCGACCATTCCCCAGAAGTCCACTTCACTAATAAAGCCCAGTTGCTCGGCATACCAGCGCATGACACCTTCCACCGTCAGTGCATGCTGCAGGTGAAACGGGTCTTTGTTATACTTTCTCAGCAGCTCCCACGCTGCCTCTCTTGTGATGACACTTTCCATAATCCTTTGTTTTTATGTTGTTATTTATTATCGGTTGAGATATTTCCATAGCTCGATGGAATCGTCGTGATGACGCAGTTTCTCGATGATTGAGGCAAGATCCAACTGAATGGCTTTCTGGGTTGTTCCCATCTGCTGGGCAAGGCTCTTCACGGAGCGTTGCTTGCAGCCCATGCCGAGCGTTTGGCGAAGCAGCAGGTTCTTCGCATAGCGAAGCGGCAAAGCCGAGCGCTCATCCTCTGTGAGAGCATGACTCAGAAGACTGCCGATCTTCTCCGACAGTTCAAACCTTGGTGCACCTTCAAGGGTGAACGGGTCGTGGGCATCGACAATCGCATCCAGACTGCCGTAGTTCTCCCATCTATCCTGCATCTGCACCAGCAGGTTTTCTTCGTCATGTAACTCTGTTACGTCCATTTCCCCATGCTCTTTTGCCTAAATTCATTTAAATGTGAGGGCAAAATTACCAATTATCAGTGTAAAATCACTACCTTTGTAGCAAGTTTTGAGAATTATTATGATTTAGAGATGGGTAATATCAAAATAATAAGAGGTGTATTCGACACCAAGTTGGAACTGGAACATGCGGGCGTAGCAGCAGGATTTCCCAGTCCGGCTGACGATTACAGGCATGAGACGCTGGACTTCAACCGTGACTATATCCGTCATCCTGAAGCCTCGTTCTATGGCGATGTAGAGGGTGACTCGATGAGGGATGCAGGACTGTTGGACGGTGACCGTGTGATTATCGACAGGGCTGTGGAGCCACACGACGGTTCAATCGTTGTGGCATGGTGGGACGGTGGCTTCACGATGAAGTTCCTCGATCTGACACATCGGAAGGATGGCTACATCGAACTGCGCCCTGCCAACCCTGATTACCCTGTGTTCAAGGTCAAAGATCCTGAGAACTTCCAGATTTGGGGAACGGTGATTCACCTGATTCGTACATTTGAAAAACTGTAGAAACGATGTATGGCATAGCTGACTTGGACAATTGTTACTGTTCGTGCGAGAAGGTTTTCCGGCCTGATTTGGAGGGAAAGCCAATCGTGGTTCTGTCGAATAACGACGGCTGTGTAGTGGCACGTTCCAACGAAGCAAAGAAGATGGGCATCAAGGAGGGTACGCCATACTTTCAGTTAGCAGAATTATTCCCCGGGCAGAAGATTGCAGTCTTCTCTTCTAACTACGAACTCTACGGAGAACTGACAGGTCGTGTAGTGAGCATCATCCGCCAAGAGACGCCAGCCTATTTCCGCTACTCAATAGACGAGTGCTTCATGTACCTTCCGAATGAAGAATATAGAATGAAGAATGAAGAATCGGACGGCTCATGGGACGTCGATTCGGATTCTTCTGAGGCGGCAGCAAATTCTTCATTCTTCACTCTTCACTCTTCATTTTTGCAGACGTGGGGAGAGAATCTTCATAAGCGGGTGAAGCGCGAGGTAGGCTTGCCTATCAGCATCGGCCTTGCTCCCAACAAGACATTGGCCAAGATTGCCTCGAAACTGGCAAAGAAATATGCAGCCTATAAACACTGCTGCATGATAGATACGGACTACAAACGGGAGAAGGCGCTGGAATGGTGCCCCATCGAGGATGTGTGGGGCATCGGGCGACGCTATGCTGCCAAACTACAGTCATTAGGTTGCAAGACGGCTCTCGACTTTGCCAAACACCATAAGGACTGGGTACGACAGACGTTCAACAACATCAACATCGTGCGAACGTGGCAGGAGCTGAACGGCGAGGATGCTGTGCCGAATGAAGAACTGGCAAAGAAGAAGAGTATCTGCACCAGCCGCTCGTTCAACGGTATGATAAGCGACAAGGACACACTTCGTACTCACATTGCCAACTATGCAGCCCGGTGTGCCGAGAAACTACGAATGCAGCAGACGGTTGCCACCACCGTTGGCGTGTTTGTGAATACCAATGCCTTCCGTGAAGACCTGGCACAATACTGGAACTTTCAGGAACTGCGGCTTGTCACCCCAACCAGTTCTACGATTCCCATTGTTCAGGCGGCTCACGATGTGCTTGACCGCATCTTCATTCAGGGCTACCAGTATAAGAAAGCTGGTGTCATCGTGATGGGTATTTCTCCAGACAGCCCCATTCAACAAGACTTATTCGACCTGAATGCCGAGCAGATTCAGAAGATGCGCCGACTCGATGAGGTGATTGACCGCATCAATCGCATGCATGGCTCAGAGACCATCGTTATCGGTGCCCAGCAATATACCCAGAAGAACGGTAAAGGTAAGGCAGAAGTCTTTGCCAATGCCATCAAGCACGATTTCAGAAGTAAGAATCCGACCACCCGTTGGAGCGACATTATAAAACTACGCTGAAAGCAGGAATATGAAAAAACAATGCCTACCATCCACACTACAGAATCCGTAGAGCGAAGCATCTTTGAGCAAGAAACAAAGCCTCTTATCGACAAAGCGTACCAAAAAACTGCCAGCCTCTCGGGTAGGGACTGGCAGTTGTTTTTATTTGTCGATGCTTATCAGTGTGTACTGTCGGCTGCCGAGACCGAGCTTGGCAGCATGCTCGGGTGGTGCCACCCTCGCAAGCCTTCTCGCGACAGCCATCTGCCTTGTCCCGTTCTTAGGGCATGGCATCTGCTGCAATCGCCTCGTCAGGCTGCTGGCCGTCGTGAGCCTTCCATGCACATTCGGTAATCTTCATGTCGGTGAAGATGGCCGTGAACGACGACTCCTCAGGTGAGCAGGCATAGATGCCGAAGCTGATCTCCTCGGCTGCCGCAGGTATATGGCAGACGCGCATCTGACTGAACGCCTGCCCATCGGCAGAGCACTCGATGCAGTAGTCATCCTCGCGGCGGGAGAATCGGTACCACATGGTTTTCACGTCGGCGGGAATAGCCGTCGTGGCCCAGTCAGAGTAGCCATTGTTCGTCACCACGCTGCCCAAGTGCTGAAACGCGTCGTTCTCGTATTCCACCGAGCCTTTCAGCCAGTTCTCGCTGCCGAGATACATCACGATGCCACACTGGTCAAAACGGTGATGGCTGCCTGTGAAGTCGGTCTTCACCACGAAGCTGAAGAACTTCTGGCGGGTCTTCATCTGCAGCACAGGCGCATTGTCGTTACGGAAGTGATAGTACGTGCGCTGCCAGAGGTCGGTCTTCGGTGCGGTGGTGATGAAGATGGTGTCGCCCTTCACCTCGTAGCCCTTTGGCTCACGTGTCCACCGCAGACTGTTCAGGTCAATGTGTCCACCGTCGGCGAGCGCCACCTCTACGTTGTCTACGAAATCCATAGTCGTTTCATTTTTGCTCTGCTGGCCGCATGCTGCCAGCAAGATACCAATGCAAATAAAACCTACTGTCGGCTTAAAACTCTTCATGTTATTTGTTTTTAGATTCTCTTTTTGCCTAAATCCTTTTTGAATATGACTACAAAAGTAGTAATAAATGCCGTAAAATCACCATATCTGCACAAAGTTTTGAGAATTATTAGGATTTATGGGCCAAGCTGCCTAACGGTGTGATGGTTCTTTCCGCCTTAGAGCCTTGCGATGGCGGGGCGCGTTGAAGACGTGAACCACAGACACGATAGAACTGCGAGGCATTGGTCAGCACAGCCTCATGACGACGCTCATGCTGCGAAGCCATCACGGCTTTGACTCCGCATGCAGCCACCGTGGCTCGGCTACGGCATCATCCTTGCCCTGCCAGTTCAGCAGTTTGAGCAAGGGCACGACTTTATAAAAAGTTCATTTTTTCTTTAGAGGAAAGACAAGAATTGTTTACGGAATCAGCAAACCATTCGCTAAAAAACGTTGTGACATGCCGTTGAGCACCGTCGATGACGAGCGAAATGGGGTGCTTTCAGGAGAGGCGGCGCACGACAAACAGGGAGCGGGAGGCACCGCAGAGGGAAAAAGGGCACGCTTTTTAGGTTGGCAGCGGGCGGGGACATGATTGGCTGATTGGCAGCGGCCGCTGCCAATCATGGCAGCGAACGCCGCCAATGATGGCAGCGGCCGCTGCCAACCGAAATTTATAAGTGATGATGACAGTTCATTCCACGACATAGAACGAGAAAGCCACGACGTGGAACGAGAATATCATGACGAGAAATAAACTTTTCCACCCGTACGAAATCTTTTAGTAATGGTAAGATAGCAAGTTCTTGTTCTCTATTCACGCCCAGTGCCTCGTAGATGCTCACCAGCGATTCAGACGTAATGTCTTGCGTGAAATACACCACGGAACTCTGGCCGAAACCTTATATGGCCATCATGCAGACCAATGCAAACAGATACAGTTTCTTCATATACCTTAATGATTATTTGTTTCTGCTTGCTGCCACCCATACGGGTTCCTCGCTCATCACGGGCTTGTTGACGGCCATCACGCCGGAGAGATTGTGAGGCACGTAGGACTCTTCCAAGTAGCGAATGTCATCGGCTGTCAGACGGACATCGAGCGACTTCACAGCTCCCTCGATGTGGTGTAGCTTCGTAGCTCCCACGATGGGCGACTCCACCTTCGTCAACAGCCAGGCCAGCGAAATCTGCGTCATCTCCACACCATAGCGGTCAGCCAGTTCTACCACGCGCTCCACCACGAGGTTGTCCTGCCCGGCAGTAGCATCATACTTGAAGTGCATGAACGCGTCTTCCTTCTGACGCTTCGAGGACTCACCGGGGCGCTTGGCCAGTTTGCCGGAGGCCAGTGCGCTATAGGGTGTCTGCGCGATGTTGTCCTCACGGCACAGGGGCTGCATCTCGCGCTCTTCCTCGCGCATAATGAGGTTGTAGTGGTTCTGCACCGAGATGAACTTTGCCCAGCCGCGTTTCTCAGCCAGCGCATTCATCTTCGCCAGCTGGTAGGCATAAACATTGGCAATGCCGATGTAGCGGACCTTGCCTTGGCGCACAGCCTCGTTCATGCCTTCAAGAATCTCCTCGGCTGGCGTCTTATAGTCCCAGATGTGGTAGATGTAGAGGTCGACATAGTCCATGCCGAGGTGCTGCAGGCTCAGGTCGATGTTGTTCAATACATGTTGACGGCCACTGATGCCTTTCTCTATTTCTTCATCGGTACGTGGCAGGAATTTTGTGGCTACCACCACTTCGCCGCGCTTGGCCATATCGCGCAGGGCACGTCCCACGTACTGTTCCGATGTTCCCAGTTGATAGGCGATAGCCGTATCAAAAAAGTTCACGCCAAGGTCGAGCGAACGACGGATAATCTCACGTGTCGGCTCCTCGCCAATCGTCCATGAATGCTGTCCGATGGTGGGATCGCCAAACCCCATGCATCCAAGGCAGATGCGCGACACACGCAGGTCTGAGTTCCCAAGTTTTACGTAGTCCATATTATCTCTGCTTTTTGAATATCAGTTTCATCGTCTCAGGGTCGAGCGGTTTCATCGTGGGCAGTTTCAGGTCTTTCACCATGTGGAGCGTGCCCTGCTTGTACTTCTGGAAGTGGCCGGTCTTCAGGTGCTGCTGATAGGCTTCCTCGGAGGCATAGATCTCGAGAATGCGAATCTTCGTGGAGTCCTCGGCACTCTGCATGGGGAACAGACAGACGACACCCGGCTCTCGTTCCACACTCAGACGGTCCACCTCGTTGGCTGCTTCGAGATACTCCTTGAGGTGCTGCGGGTAGACCTCAATTTCAGCCAGGCGGACTATCATTTTCTCATTTTCTTGTGCTGCTGCCGTGAGGGAGAGCACAAGCATTGCTGCTGTCATTAGTAAATGTCTCATCATCTTATTGTCTATGCGTTAATTATTTCCGACCGCAAAATTACTGCTTTTCCCGCAGACGGCGCATAAACATATTACGGAGATATATACCAATTTTACGGAATCTGCCGCCCGACTGCGAGCCGTCCACAGGAATCAACGGAAACTCCTTCCCCGCATTCCGTGGGCTTCAAAAACTCCTTTTTTAATACAATCGTGTTAAGATATTGCTCTATGTGGGTCATATCGACCACCATTCCAGCGTGCGCGGGCCACGAAGTTGTAGCTTTTCCGATTTCTGCCCTGCGCGGACTTCTCTATGGGGTACAGGGACCTCTGTCGACACAGAATTTCTTGGTCGAAACTCCCTGCCCGCTGCATCAAGTTTCGGGGTCGAAATCGTGTGCTGGAAGCAAGATAATGAACAAGCCCATCACATTTTATGTAAATTTCACAGTATGATGTGCGAGAATTGAAGAATTTTGTGTAATTTTGCAGTCGTTCTTCGGAACGTCGACTTATTGAATAAACGAAGCGTTATGCTCGACTTGCTGACGGAAATGTGAGAAACTTCCAACGAACTGCAAGGACGGTGTATCGGTTCGCGCTTATAGCGTGGGCTGGTTACTCCTTCTCAGTTCAAGGCAATTCTCACAGCCTCCGTCAGAAGAAGTGGCAAATCAGTGCCACGCTTCTACAATAATAATGGTCCTTTTGGCAACTGGAGGATAAGAAAAGAATAAAATACAGCTTATGAAGTATACATCGGAACAGATTAATAAAATGTCATGGCAGGAATGGAATGAGACTATGGCAGAAGAACTGAACCGGAAAGGTTTTAAGGCTAAAGTATTTTATTCTGACGAACATCGTTGGACTAAAACTGGCAAGTATGTGGCAGGTGATGACCCAAAACTATTTGTACTTGGTACGATTGAGGATAGCGAGGCTATTTCTTACCTTAAAGATATTGGCTTGCTTAACAATGGAAGATGCCCTATGTGTGGTGGCCCTATTCATAGTAATCCTGGAAGATTTACCAGCGGATATGATTCTAACTTTCATTTCCAGATTTGCCAAAACTGCGTAAAGTCAAGAGGCGGATTGAGAAGAAACGTTCCTGAGTCAGGTAGTGGTTGTATTGTCGCCCTGATTCTATTCCCGTGGTATCTCCTGAAAAGCTTATTCTAATACTAAATATGAATACATCAAGATTTTCAAACAACCTCCTTATTTATAATCGTCAATGAGGACACGCCAAACATTCTACGAATCAGCAATTCCGAAAAAATCATAAATGCAGTAATGGACTATAAATACTATAGAGTATGAGTATTGTTTTAATTATCATCTGTGTTGTTGTTCTTATTTACTCGTTCAACTGCCGCTCAAAGATTGACCAAGAAGAAAAGGCCGCATTGAAAACTCCCGGCACAGCAGATAGGCTACGGGATAAATTTTCTGGATTGATAAACATGTTGTTATCCAATCCCTCACACACCATTCTAATGGAAAGGAAATATGATGAATCTATACGAATTGGCAATAATGAAAGACAAGAATTGTTTATCAGTTTCTCCGCTTTGGGAGGGCCACAGATACATGTGGCCTGCATTGACCACTCTCAGGTTCTCAAAGAATGGAAATTTGAGAGAAAGCTAAGTGACATTCAAATATTTAACGAGATAAACTACTATTTCAAATAACTGCCATGGGAACTTTTTGGATTTTTGTAATAGTCGTTGTTGCTATTATTCTTTTTAACTTTGCTAAAGACTCTTACAAAGAAAACGACAAAATTGTCAAGGAAGGTGGAATTAGGAAGAAGTATAAAACCCTTATTGATAACTTCATTGACCCAGATTCTGGAATGAATGTTACCAAGGAAACCAACACGTATTGCTGTGTAGCAATGCAAAACCAAACAGGTCATGTTGCTTTCCACTTTCAACATACGTTCAATAAAATCAATGTTACATTCGACATGAAGAATGTTTTTCTTGGTGAGCACAAATTAGAATGGGATTTTCCTGAGACTATGCCCCAGAAGGATATGATATACCAGATAGAGACTCGTACAAGACAGTATATGGACAATGTGACTAACAAATACCAATAATCATTATGAGATTCTTTTCAAATCTATTCGGTCAAGCAAAAGAATTGACGAAATTAGGCAATGCCGTTGCCAATATAAGAAAGATGTTAGATGAATACGAAGATGACAAAGACCCTTTTTATCTCGTTGTATCATCATGGATTTGTAAAGTTGGGGTAGTAGACATGATTCAGAAGAATGGTTGGCTACCAAATTACGTTGTGTATGTACCAATCAATGGCCATCAGACAAAAATGTCAATGGGCGAAGTGCAATTAATGACTATTGGTCGTTTGATGAAGAAGGTTTCCGATTATGGTGATGCTGACTTAGAAGAAAAGATAAATGATGTTCTTGAAGGTGGCCCTGCTTTTTATGAAGTCGATTCAAAACTACCTCAACGACTAAAGGAAGTGATTGAGCATCCCGACTTTACTTTGTAATAATTTAATCGTATTGTTAATATTATGGGAGTATTTGATTTATTTAAGAAGAATGTAAAGGTTGATACAAAACCAACAAGGCTCTTCGATAATTTACCGGTTGATAATTACCTTGGCCTAATTATTAACGAGTCAACCACAGCTCAGATAAAAGAAGTTTTGAACTCGGAAGGCTTGTCATATAAAGAGTTTCCAGTTTATGGGCATAAAGATGAAATTGATGTGGCTTTTCAGCATAGAATAGGCGACATTGATTGGTCGTGTAGACTAACTACACGTAACGGTGTACTAAAGGGTGCAGTCCTCAACATTTATAGTCCGAACAGCTATACAATTTATCAATCGCTATGTAAGGAACTTGAAGAAAGATGTTCCACCTCACACGACATAAGTAAGAGGCGAGATTCCCACGATGGCACAGAAACAACTTGCTTTACAAACAAGGACGATACATGGCAATTTACTGAAGTTGAGTACGATTCTTCGCCTATTTTAGGTCAAAAAAGTGTTTATATTAGGTATTTCAAATAATGACTCATGGGGACAGGCTCTTGATTCTCTCTTACGAATAATTCTTCGGGAGACCGACGCTGAATCGCCAGCGCCGGTCTCCCGAATCTCTTTTCCGTCCACTCGTTCTCTTTTTTGATTGAAAAAGCGGATAGACCCACCAGTCGGTCGGTCTATCCGCTCATGTCGTTGACTTTGTCTTCGATTGTCACGACTCGACCATTCAAACAAGTTTGATGGCTCTCGCTGCTCCAATCGTTGATCGTTTCGTTAGATATTACGCGGCCTTGCCCATCTCGTATAGTCTTTCTGGTGCGATGTCGGCGCCGTTCTTCCAAAAGATTGTATCTTCAAGACCAAACTGGATGAACTGCTCCTTGTCGCGCAGTTCCTCAAAAGCAGGATACGAAAGTAGCGGTGTGAGGTCAACCTTCAGTGTCTCGCCGGTGCTGAACGTGCAGAGCAACGTGTAGTCGCCCAAGTACTCTACATCTGTAACTGTCAATAGCATAGTCTTGTTCTCCTATTTTGATTTATTTACAATCTCCCAGCATACAAATGCTCGACGGGAAAAATCAGATCCCAGTTCTTGCCCCACACAATGTTGCCGTTTTCAATGGTGAAGCGGCTGAACTTGCGTGGGTCGAGATACTTGTTGTACTGCGGATGGGGGTGGCGGCGGATGAAGTCGCCGATGTCCACCGTCCGCACAGTGTTGTCGCTGAATGTCAGGCTGACGGTTAGGTTGCCCCTGTTCTCTGCCTTAGTGATGAAAAGTCTCTCCATGTCTGTTCCTCCTTATAGTTTCTTTTTGATGTTCGTACTGCGGACACTCTGTTTCAGGACGAAGAACTTCACCCACTTGTCGATGATGTTCTTGTGGTACTTGTGGATGAAAGCCTCTGCCGTGCGCTTGTCCTTCTCTGGCAGCGGCTCGGCTCCGTGCTTCTCGCGCACACGTATCTCAACCAGCTCGCCGTTCATCATGATGAGGTCGAAGATGCTCTCCTTCCCTCCATGCAACACGTGGACGTGTATAGGCTCGTGTTCGTTTGAATAGAAATAGAAAATGAAACCGAAATATTCGAATATCTTGGGCATAATCTTCCTGTTTTTAATCGTTTTGACGGTGCAAATATAAGCATTTTTTTTCAATTATTGTCCGCTTTCCCCGTTAAAGATACGAAAAGCGGGCGAAGATGCGCCAATTTGCCATCTTCGCCCATGGTATTCCTCCTCCTAAATCGATTCTTTTATTCTATGATTCGCTTCTCTCCGTCGACGATATAGATGCCCTTACGCGGCTCTTTCACCTTCTGGCCATTGAGCGAATAGAACCCCTTGTTGCTGGCATTTTCGGACTTCACAGTACGGACGGCTGACGTCTGCTGATACACTGTGATGGCATCGAGCCATGAGCGGATAGCCGTGCGGTCGTAGGAGGAATAGGTGACGTCGAGCCCTTTCAGGATGACGCTCTCAGGAGCCAGCTTGGCAATGGCACTGATAGTCTGCCCGAAGCGTCTGCCACCAATCGAACAGAAGGGCATGATGGTCTTGCCGCTGAAATCGTCGTGCATGAGGAAGGAACGGACAGGAGCAGGAATGGACGCCAACCAGTTGAAGTAGCCCAGCAGGATGACATCGTAGTTGGCCAAGTTGGGCAGATAGGTTTTAAGCTCAAGCTCTGTAACTGGGCTACCCATCTGGAACGTACCACCTTCTATGAGCACCATCCCTTCGTCCTATGCCCCAGCTGTGCAAGCCGACAAGGCCATCATGGCTGCCGTCATTGCTAACTGTCTCATCATCTTACTTTAAATATTTGATTGGCATTCTTGTAGAGTATCATCTCGCGGAATGGTGCGAGGTCTGGCTCGTCGCCCAGATACTGCTTCATCCTCGCCAGACTCTGCGTGAGCACCTGCGGGGCGACGTAGGGGTAGTCGGAGCCATAGAGCAGATGGTCGGGGGTGGTGATGGTGAGCAGCATGCGGATGACCTCAGGCGAATGGGCACCGGCAAGGTCGTAGTAGAGGGCTGCGAGGTTGGCTTCATAATCTATCTCGCCCACCATCTTGTTGGCCTGCATCACGGGGGTCAGCGACTTCATGCGAGGCACAGCCAGTGGCAGGTAGGCTCCACAATGGGGCACCACCACCTTCACATTTGGATAGCGAGCCAATACATTTCGTGAAATCATGTTCGACACGGCGCGGGTGGTCTCCGAGAGGTATTCCTGCATGGCAAGCGGCGTCTGCTGCATCACCTGACGATTGACAGGTTCCGGGCGATGGGGATGCAGGATGACGACGGCCTGTCGCTCGTTCAATACCGAGAAGAGCGTGTCGAGTTCTGGCGCACCGAGGTATTGCCCGTCGACGTTGACTTCGTCTTCGTCCGTCGCGACTCGGCCATTCAAGCAAGCTTGATGGCTCTCGCTGTTCCGGACGTTGACTTCGTCTTCGTCCGTCGCGACTCGGCCATTCAAGCAAGCTTGATGGCTCTCGCTGTTCCGGACGTTTGTAGCCAGCTTGATGCCATCGGCCTTCAGCGTGTCGAGTGCATAGATGGCCTCGCAGATGGCTTTGGAGACATCGGGCAGTGGAAGGGAAGCACAGAACAGGAATCGCCCGGGGTGTTCGCGCTTGATGCGAGCGGCGGCCTCGTTGGTTTGTCTCACTATTTCAGAAGACGAAGGCTGCGGAGCCGCCAATGTCAGCACCGATGTTTGCACACCAGCCTCGTCCATCCATCTGAGATGCTCCCTCACGTCGTATTTCGGCAAGGGGAATCCCTCATCCATCAGTCGTCCCTCGTTCTCCAAGGCAGACACAAACTCAGGAGTGATGAGGTGACTATGCACATCCACCACGCCCTGAGCCATTGTTGCAGTTGCAATCATCGTTGCAAATATAATAGTCCTAATCCTTTTCATGTCGAGTCTATTTATTACTCCCCTCCATTTAGAGAGGGGCTGGGGGTGGGTCTACTCCATCGAGTGTTCCCAACCGCCACGAGTGTCAATGCCTGTGGCGCCGTGCAGCTTATTTCTTCCAACGCTCCCGTTTCCGAGTCGATGATGAAGCCGCGCACCACGATGTCATTCGGAACCAGCGGATGGGTCTTGATGGTCTCTACGGTCTTGCGGACAGATTCTGGCGTGTCCTTGAACCCCTCCAACCAGTGGTCGAGGTCGATGCCGCACTTGCGGATGGTGGCGAGCGTATCCTCCGTCACGCCACGGGCAATCATCGCGTGATGGAAGTGGTCGAAGCTCATGTGGCAGGCTCCGCAATGCGAGTGCGCCACCACCATGATCTCCTCCACGCCCAGTTCGTAGATGGCCACTATCAGGCTGCGCATGGCAGAGTCGAAGGCGGAAATCACCAACCCCCCGGCGTTCTTGATAATCTTCGCATCACCATTCTTCAAACCGAGGGCAGCAGGCAGCAGCTCCGTCAGTCGGGTGTCCATGCACGACAGCACCGCCAACCGCTTGTCGGGGTACTTACTGGTCAGATACTTCTCGTAGCCTTTCCGGGCCACGAAGTCCTTGTTGTAGGCGATAATTTGGTCAATCATAATCAATCTTATAAATTAGTCAGGCAAAGTTACGCTTTTTTGCCCAATTATTTGTAACTTTGCGCCAAATATTAGGATTGTTTATAACTACAAAGCTACAAAACCACTATGCCACGCAAGACCGACGGAATACTCTTTGAACTGCAGCCGCGCCCCACGAAGGGCGACGACGGCAAGCCTCTGCTCTATGCACAGCCCGTCATAGAGCGCAAGTACGACCTCAACGACATCGATGAGTTCTGTGCCAAATATCGCCATACCAGCAAGGGCGAAATCAAGATGCTCTTCGACCTCTTCAGCGATGTGGCCACCATGTGGCTGCGCAGGGGCTGTCGGGTGGAGACGCCCTTCGGCTCGCTGGCACCCAAGCTGAAGCTGCTTGGCGACCATACCGAGCCGGAGAAGGTGACGGCGCGCGACGTGATATATGGCGGCTTGGAGTTCATCCCCTCTAAGCAGTTTGTCAAGGATGCCGACTGCAGCCACGACGGTTTCCGCCGCCAGCAGGGCAACGTGGGCAACAGCCAGATGTACGACCCCCAGGCGATGGACGAGGCCCTGCGCCGCAGCGTGCGCCACGGATACATCACCGTGAAGGCATTCATGGGCTTCAGCCATCTGAAGCGCAAAAACCGGTTGGCAGCGGCCGCTGCCATCCATTTCCCCGACCACTGCCAACCTAAAAAGCATGGTCTTTTTCTCTTCGGCATCAAAAAAACAGGCGAAAAGTTTCTCATTTCGGAAATTTTTCGTAATTTTGCAGCAGAAGACCATGAATTATGAAGAACAAGTTCGAAGATCAAGAAAATGTCAGCATGCTGGGTATGACGATTCAGCAGGTTAGGAAAGCCAAGGGCATGACTCAGGAGGAGTTGGGTAAGCGCGTTGGCCTACCCAAGAGTAGTATCAGCAAGATAGAAAAAGGACTGACCCACATCTCTTTTGAGGATGCCTCGCTGCTTATGGATGCGATGGGTGAGAAAATCACCATCCAAGTGATGGGCATGAAAGAACCTGGCGCGAAAAAGGTAGAGCGTGTACGCTTTGTGACGATAGGCGTGATGTGGTATGCCCACAGCAAGAAAATGACGTTTGCTGATGCCTACAAGTATCTGCTGGTGTATAAGGGCATCCAGTTCCTTGAAGAGAACTATGCCTACGAACAGACATTGCCTCGTCAGACAATACTCGATGACCTCGACAAGGTCTGCAACAGGAATCTTGAAAAGGTTAGAAAGGCTATATGAGACTCTTACACGGAAGTAACGTTGAGATTGTCCAGCCTAATCTGGCGATATGTCAGATGATGAACGACTTTGGCCGTGGTTTCTACTTGACACCCCAATGGCAGCGTGCCTACCTGATGGCAAAGCGCAAGTCAGGCAGAGACGGAGGTGACCCAGTAGTCACACCTTTCCTGTATTATCCCAGCAAAGCAGAAGAATACGGATTGAAGATTAAGGAGTTTAAGGGCTTCAGTGCCGAATGGTCGAAGTTTATCATTCTGAATCGGTCTGACGAATCATTCGCCCATGACTATGATGTGGTCATTGGCCCAGTAGCTGATGCCTTTGTGGATAAAGAGATAGAACGCCACAAACAGAAGTTCGGCCCGCACTATCTGGAAACAGCGGCATTGCTTGACTTCGCAGAACATGTTTCACAGTTTGGCAGTAAGTACATTCAGTACTGCTTCTGTACGGTAAAGGCAATAAAGGAACTAATCAAAGAATAACGATATGGAAGAGAGGTATTTGAAATTTGAAGATTTAATGGCTGACCTTGCAGCCTATTTGGTATCAGAGTATGATATTGAACCGCGTGATGCAGCCGGGTTGGTGATGAATAGTCCGCTGACTCAGAAACTGTATGCATCAGAAGAACCCATCACTGATCAAAAAGCGAAAGTGCTGGCAGAGAAATTGCTGGCATCAACATCAAAAGACATACAGGTATGAAACTCGCAGATTGACGAGTATTCAGCACAGTTGCGCAAGCTCGACATCGAGATCCGGGCATTAATCTTTCAGACCGAGTTGAAATAAAATTTTGTCAATCATAATCAATCTTATAAACGAGTCAGGCAAAGTTACGCTTTGATGCCGACTGCAGCCGCGACGGTTTCCACCGCCAGCAGGGCAACGTGGGCAACAGCCAAATGTACGACCCCCAGGCGATGGACGAGGCCCTGCGCCGCAGCGTGCGCCACGGATACATCACCGTGAAGGCATTCATGGGCTTCAGCCATCTGAAGCGCCAAGTCGGCAAAGGCATATCTCGACAGCCTCTGCGAAGGCGACCACCCACGTCTGCACCTCTATCGCGAGAGCCGCACGCTGCACTATGCATTGCTGCAGGATGCTCCCACAGAATAAAAACCGGTTGGCAGCGGCCGCTGCCATCCATTTCCCCGACCGCTGCCATCATTGGCAGCGGCCGCTGCCAATCATGTCCCCGCCCGCTGCCAACCGAAAAAGCATGGCCTTTTTCCCGTTTGGGCATGCGTGCATCCCAATTTGCCCATGCCTCTCTCCCTATTGCCCTGCGCCTATCAATCAGCCATACCAACGTTTCGCATTCCTGCAGCGCTTTCTTGCAGAATGATTATCCCGCTCGGTCGGATTTGGGGAGCGGCGGAGGTACTTCTTGTTAGGAAAACAGATAAAAACAAAAAATACAGATAAGAACCTTTTTCCTGTGCATGCCGCTACTGGCCGCACCGCGCACCGCAGGCCCCTGCTGGTTGCGACGGCGCAAAGTTAGGCATTTAATTTGAAGCACCCTGCATCACAGCCAGTTTTTTTTCTTCAAATGCAAGAATTCGCCACAAAAAGCCTCACAAACGGATGCCGAGGCATCCCTTACGGTGCGTTTGCGTATGATTATTCTTGCTATCTCATCATTACGGAACGTCGAAAATTTCATTTGCAAAGTTGCAATTTATCGGATAGAAATGAGTACCTTTGCCCGCCATTTATAATAACACCTATGATGAAAAGAACTCTTGCCACTGCATCAATAGAGGAACCGACACGACCATCCATCTTCCAGCGCCCCGTGTGGGTCGTTGTGTTTGCCACGACAGCGGCGATAGCCTGGGGGTGGGCCTTCCCACTCATCAAGGTGGGCTTCAGCGCCTTTGGCATTACTGCCGACATGACGGGCAGCAAGATGCTCTTTGCGGGCATCCGCTTTGCGGCGGCTGGCCTGATAGTGCTGTCGGTAGCCCGTGGCAGCCGCCGTTCGTTTGCCACCAGCAAGCCGAGCGACTGGTGGTTCATTCTCGCCTTTGCACTGATGAACACCACGCTCCACTATTTCTTCTTCTACATCGGCATGTCGCATAGCGAAGGGTCGCGGGCTGCCATTCTCAACTCGCTGAGCACATTCCTGTTGGTGCTCCTCGCCTGTGCCTGCTTCAAGAGCGACAAGCTGTCGGCGAGGAAGCTTCTGGGCTGCGCAGTGGGGTTCAGCGGAATCCTGGCATTGAACCTTGGCGGAGCCGATGGCGGGCAATTCACTTTGCTGGGCGACGGCATGATCATCGTCAACGCCATCTGCTCGGCCCTCTCGAACCTGATGACTCGCGGACTGAGCCGCAGGGTGGATGTCTTCGTAGGCACGGGCTACAGCCTCACCATCGGTGGCCTGCTGCTCATCGTCCCAGGGCTGGCCTTTGGTGGCACGCTGCCCCGCATCAACACCCTTGCACTCGTCTGCCTCGGTCTGCTCGTCGCCATCTCCGCCCTCGGGTTTGCCCTCTACAACAAGCTTCTCAGCCTGAATCCTGTGGGAAAGATAGCCATCTTCAATTCCATCATACCCATCGTGGGCGCCATCACCTCGTGCCTCTGCCTTGGCGAGACGTTTCACCTGAAATACATTCTTGCCGGAGGACTCGCCGCACTGGGCATCTACATCATCAATAAAGGCAGAAACTGATTTGAGCCGTCTATATTTACGCCAAAATCACATTCTATCGGCGAAAAGTGTGATTTTTTACACATTTTTCTTCGATAGAATGTGATTTGTTGATTTTTATTCTTATTCAAGTTTTCGCACGTGATGGAATAACAATGTACAAACGGACTGCGCTCAACCTCTGGTCGCTCTTGCTATCGAAGGGACGCAAGAAAGGGCAAAACGCCCTTCGCCCGGCAGCTATTGAATGACGGCTGACACGCATAGTGGCAGCTGTGCCGACGAGCCACCCACGTAGACATCCATCTCGCCAGGTTCGAGCATCCATGTGCTGGCAGCTTCGTCCCAATGGCAGAGGTCGGCACGGCGCAGGGCGATGGTCACCGTCTGCTGCTGGCCCGCCTTCAATGCCACACGCTGGAAGCCCTTCAGCTCCTTCACGGGGCGGGCAATGTGGGAAGCGTGGCGAGTGATGTAGACCTGCGCCACCTCCTCGGCATCGAACTGCGAGTTGTTGGCCAGCGTGAAGCTGACGTCGAAGCCGTCGAGGGTGGGCACGACCTTCAGACTGCTGTAGGCGAAGGTGGCGTAGCTCAGCCCATGGCCGAAGGGATAGGCCACCCCCAAGCCCTTGGCATCGTACCAGCGATAGCCCACGAGGCCCTCCTCGGCATAGTTGGCTATAAGCTGCTGGCGGCGGTCGTTGCTGCGGTTGCGGGTGATGTCGACGAAGATGTCGCCCTGCTGGTTGTTGGCCATATTCTGCGGATACGAGCCAGTGGCATAGGCTGGCACATCCTCGAGCTTCTTCGGCCATGTCATCGGCAGTTTGCCCGACGGCGAGACCTGTCCTGTGAGCACTTCGGCCAGCGCCTGGCCTCCCATGGAGCCATTGAACCACGAGGCCACCAGTGCCCCCGATGCCTCGCTCACCTTGCTGACATCGACAGGACCGCCAGAGACGACGACCGTCACCAGCCGCTTGCTCACCTTGGCGAGGGCGGCGGCCAGCTCGTCCTGCCCCGACGGCAGGGTGATGGACTTTCGGTCGGAGCCTTCGGTCTCCACCTCGCGATTGTCGCCGGCAAAGAAGATGACGAGGTCGGCCTGCTTAGCGGCCTTCACGGCCTCGGCCATGAGCTGGCGGTCGGCAGGCTGCTGCGGGGTGAGACGCTTGTTGCGACTGTCGCGGTCGAAGCTCTTATAGCCCGGTGCATAGGTCAGCTTCACCTGATTGCCCAAGATGGCCTTCAGGCCTTCCAAGGGTGTTATCTCGCAGCGGGTCTTCACTCCGGCGCCCACGCCGCCCAGTGCCATCTTCGTGACGGCATTCTCGCCGATGACGGCGATGCGCTTTGTCACCTTGGGATTGATGGGCAGCAGCTGCTCGTTCTTCAGCAGCACGATGGAGCGGCGTGCCACCTCCAAGGCTGTGGCCATCTCCTCGGCATTGCCCACGGGTGTCTTGTTGGCTTGCTCGTGGGGGATGGGCTTCACCGTCAGGCGCACACGCAGAATCTCGCGCACGCGCTGGTTGATGATGTCTTCGCTCACCTTGCCCGCCTTCACCGAGTCGAGCAACGCCTGGCCGAAGAAGCGCTGGCCGGGCATCTCCACGTTCATGCCCGCCTTCACGGCATCCACGGTGGTGTGGACACCGCCCCAGTCGCTGATGACCATGCCGGGGAAGCCCCATTGCTGGCGCAGGACGGTGGTGAGCAGATGCTCGTTCTCTGAGCACCAGCGACCGTTCACCTTGTTGTAGGCCGCCATCACGCCCCACGCATCGGCTTCGCGCACAGCCATCTCGAACGGCCGCAGATAGATTTCGTGCATGGCGCGGTCGGAGATGTGCACATCCACGAAGCCACGATAGTCTTCCTGGTTGTTCAGGGCGTAGTGCTTCAGGCACACCGCTGTGCCGTCGTCCTGTGCACCCTTCGTATAGGCTACGGCGAGCATGCCGCTCAGCAGCGGGTCTTCGCTCAGATACTCGTAGGTGCGCCCGCCGGTGGGTATGCGCTGGATGTTGATGGCGGGGCCGAGGATCATGTCCTTTCCGCGCAAGCGTGCCTCGCGGCTCATCGCCCGTCCGTAGGCGTAGGCCCACTCCGTGCTCCAGGTGGCGGCGAGCGCCGAGCCGGTGGGGAAGAAGGTGGCGGAGTCGGTGGTCAGGTGGGCGGAGTTCCACGAATGGGGTTCCATCTCCTCGCGGATGCCGAAGGGGCCGTCGGCATACTCCACATCGGCGATGCCCAGCCGAGGAATGCCCGCCGACGAGAACATGTTCTTGCCGTGGAGCATGGCAATCTTCTCGTCGAGCGTCATGCCCTTGATGATGTTGTCAATCTGCGTCTCATGGCCGAGCAGCTTGCTGGGATAGGTCTGTGCCTGAGCAGCGGCGGATACTGCTGAGAGTGCCGCAATGGCAAACAATCGGATAATCTTCTTAATCATAATAAAACCTGTTTCGTGGATGAATGTGCAAAAGGATGGATAATCTTCGGCAAAGATACGAAGAAAAATTGAATGTGTTTCATGTTCGTCAACATTTTTCTCTCCTCCAATAGCGATTTCTCAGATAAATGCCGTAACTTTGCACCCCGCAATACCTATTGGGGACATATCTGCGTAGTTATTCTACTAAACGATGACTTATCTTGGTGAACTGATTTCCATTGGCGTGGCCTTCTCATGGACGGCTACCGCCCTGCTGAGCGAATTTGGCAGCAAGCGGATGGGCAACCTGCCGCTGAACGTGCTGCGCATGGCACTGGCACTGCTGTTTTCCTTGGTGCTGTTCTGGGTGGTCGTGGGCACCCCGCTGCCGCCCGTGGGGTCGTGGGAGGCCTGCGGGTGGATGCTGCTCTCGGGCGTGGTGGGCTACGTCATCGGCGATTTCTGCCTCTTCCAGTGCTACATCATCATCGGCTCGCGCTATGGCCAACTGTTTATGACGCTGGCCCCGCTGGCGGCGGCCCTGATGGCGTGGATGGTGCTGGGGCAGCAGATGACGGCCATGAGCATCGTAGCCATGCTCGTCACACTCGTGGGCATAGGCATCTCTGTGCTGGGGCGAGGCGAGCATCACAAGGTGTCGCTCAAGTTGCCACTCAATGGTGTGCTCTTCGCCATCGGCGCCGCCCTGTGCCAAGGCATCGGCTTGGTGCTGAGCAAGATGGGCATGGACCACTACGACACTGAGGCCATGCCCAGCTGGCTCATCCCCTTCAGTGCCAACTTCCTGCGGTGCATAGCCGGCATCATCGGCTTCAGTCTGCTGCTCTATTTCCGCGAGGGGCTGCAGCCGCTGCGCCATGCCCTGCACGATGGCAAGGGCATGGCCGTGGCCACCGCCACCACCATTTTTGGGCCTTTTGTGGGAGTGGGATTCTCGCTGATGGCCGTCCAATACACCAGTGCCGGCATCGCCTCTACGCTCATGGCACTCACGCCCATCATCATCATCCTGCCCTCCTACTGGCTGTTCCATCAGCCCATCACCTTGCGCAGCGTCGTAGGAGCCGTCATCTCGGTGCTGGGGGTTAGCCTGTTCTTTTTGAATTAAAAACAAGGTAATGATATCGCTTTTCTGGCATGCTGCTGCCTCGTTCACCTGATGAAGTTTGTCCACACGCGCTGCTCCTTCTCGGGGATGCTGCCTTCGCCAGTGCTCAGCTTTCTCAGCAGCCACGCCATGTTGCGACCCAGCGTGCGCATGGTCTGCATGCCCTCCTCGTCGTGTGCTGCCTGTCCGGGTGTCTGCCCGTATGCAAGGTTCCAGTACTGCGAGGTGACGACCGGCATGTTCATCATCGTGAAATACTTGTTCAGACGGTCGAAGGAGGCCGTGGCCCCACCACGTCGGCACACCACGACGCAAGCCCCCGGCTTGTACTGCAAGTCGGGTCCCAGGGAATAGAACACCCTGTCGAGCAAGGCGCAGAGCGACCCGTTGGGGCCTCCGTAATAGACGGGCGAGCCGACGATAAGGCCGTCGATGCCGTCCTTCACCACCCGCAGCACCCTGCTGTAGAGGTCGTCGTTGAAGGTGCATTTGCCCGTCCGGCCGCACATGCCGCAGGCGATGCACCCCTGCACGGCCCTCTTGCCGATGCCAATCATCTCAGTGTCGATGCCCTCACTATTCAGCGTTTTTGCCACCTCGCTGAGCGCCGTAAATGTGTTGCCATTCTCCCGAGGGCTTCCGTTAATCAATAATACTTTCATACTGTCTCGATAGTCTTAATAATCATGCAGAATCATCATCTCCTTGTGAGATGTGGTTGCAAAGTTACAACAAAGCAGACAAAAAACAGTACAAAAAGGCGACTTGTTTCCGATTTTTTTGCTATTTTTGCAGCAGAATTGCGACAAATCATTTTTTACCTGCCTATGCGAGTACGAATCACCGCCCTGCGCCAGACGGTTTATCCCGACCTGATGGCAAAATACGAGAATCCCATCGAGCACACCTGCGACGTCACGGAGGGCCAGCAATGGATATCCATCGACGGCCAGCAGCCCGATGGGATGTGCTTCTCTGCGTGGTGCTCCATGCGCCAGTTTGTGGAGTCGTTGGCCAGAGGCGAGGGAAACTTCTACGACGGCTGGATGAAAAACCCCATGAGCGCGATGATCAGTTGCAACGACGGTTTCCGCCCGTTCAGCTTCTACATAGAAGTGGTGGAGTGAGCCGCTGAAAAAGTGAAAAAGCTATGATTACAAACCCAGACTATGAGAAAATGGACGGACTGGCCGAGTGGCTGAGAGCCGTGCCATACGAAGTGCTCCGCCACGGGCACCTCTATAATGCCGAGGAACTCTACCAGGGCTACGAACCTTCAGCCGACGAGGCCCAGGACAGGACATCGTTTGCCCAGTGCTACGACAGCCGTGTCTACCAGCACTTCATAGCTCAGGGCAAGATAGCCCGGGATGTCAACGAGTCGGTGGCGCGCACGTTTCACGACCACGGCATCCACATGGCCCTGAAAGCATTCCTCGCAGACCACGACCCCATGCGGTGCGTCGGCATCATGGGTGGCCATGCCCTGCTGCGCACCGATCCGATGTTTGCCGTGGTGGCCATGCTGAGCAAGCGGCTCACCGAGGAGGGGTTCATCATGGTCAGCGGCGGAGGGCCGGGGGCGATGGAGGCCACGCATCTGGGGGCATGGATGGCCGGGCGCACCGACGAGGAGGCACATGAGGCCCTCAGCAGACTCGCCGATGCCGCCACCTCGTTCAACGACAGGGCGTGGCTGTCGTCGGCGCTCGAGGTGATGCGGCGCTATCCGCAGACCCGCTACGTCAGCCTGGGCATTCCCACCTGGCTCTACGGCCATGAGCCGTCCACGCCTTTTGCCACCCACATCGCCAAATACTTTGTGAACAGCGTGCGCGAAGACACCATCCTGACCATCGCCTTTGGCGGCATCATCTATACGCCCGGCAGCGCAGGCACCTTGCAAGAGATTTTCCAGAATGCGGTGCAAGACCATTACCTGTCGTTCGGATTTGCCAGTCCGATGATTTTCATGGGCAAGCGTTTCTGGGCCGAAGACGTTCCTGTCTATCCGATGCTGCGACAGATGGAGGAGAGAGGCAGATACAAGAACCTGCTCCTGACGCTCACCGACGACCCCTCGGAGATAGAACAGGTGCTGAAGGATTTCCAGAAAACGATTCCCCATGGTTGAATAGCCCTCCATCCCCTACCCCGCTAAGGAATCACGTATGCCCATGAACCCCATCGCCATCCGATTGCTCAACCAGCAGCTGGCCGCGCCTCAGTTTGCTGACCCTGCCGCTGTGGTCGGCCACATGGGTGCCATGCAGGCTCAGGAGTATCGCATGATGCGGTGGGCGGTGGCGATGCGAACGTGCCATCCGTCGGCAGGGGCGTTCAAGCAGGCTTTCGACAGTGGGCGAATCATCCGTCTGCACCTGATGCGTGGCACGTGGCAACTCATCTCAGCCGAGGACTACTGGATGCTGATTGGCCTATGCGCACCCAAGGCCATTGCGGTCACAAAGGGATGGATGAGCAGCAACAAGATTTCCATCCCCGACGAGGAACTGATGCACGTCAGGGACATCCTCGCCCAAACGGCGGCCGACTTGGGGAGTGCCACGAAGGAAGACTTTGTGAGGGCATTGGCCGAGAAAGACATCAGGATGGGCGACCACCGGCTGTCGTACCATATCCGCATGGCAGAGATGTCGGGCACGCTCTGCAGTGGAGAGCTACTGCCGATGAAGGCCACCTACGCGCTCACGGCCAACAAGGTGAAGCCGATGGAAAGGATGGACCGCGATGAAGCCCTGATGCGCTTCACCCGCAAATACTTCCAGAGCCACCAGCCTGCCACGCTCGAGGATTTCGTGTGGTGGTCGGGTCTGAACATCAGCGACTGCCGCCGGGGCATAGCGCTCCAGGGCGACAGCATCGCGATGGAGCGGTGGAGAGGCAGGGACTTCTACCTCCTCACCGACAACTGTCGCACACGAGGCTTCAGAAGGGGCAAGCTCCTGCTGATTCCTCCCTACGACGAGTATCTCATCGGCTATAAGTCGCGCAGCATCGTCCTCCCACCAGAGCATCGCCATCGCGCCCACAACAACAGCGGCTTCTTCCAGCCCATCATCGCCTACGATGGCACCATCTGCGGGAATTGGGCACCATTCAAGGACGACTCCCAGGCGCACTTTTTCAGTGGGATATGCGACAACACCGATGAATTAGCAAAAGCCTGGCAAAAATACAAAGCCTTCAGGGACGATGGATGAAAGTGCTGGCAAGCCTCTCCCCTCAAGACATCATTTCTTCCAGGCATTAACCACCTCGCCGATATACATAGAGTGGATGCCGGCAGGGAAATTGGCATACATCCGCTTGGGCACATCGCTCTTGAAATACTGAGGGTCGAAGGGGGCGGCATACATCGTCTTGCACTCTATCACCATCGAGGCCTCGGTGTAGTACGGCGTTCCATTGGCGGTATAGGCCGTATGGAGTCCAAGCGCCTGAGCCTTGTCGCCATCGCGGCCGCTCTTGGTGCCCATGTAGTTCAGCACTTTGCCATGCTCCACGTCGAAAGCCATCACGGTGAAGTACTCGGCTTTGTCCATAAACTCCTTGGTGTAGCGCTTCTCGGCCACGTAGACGGTCAGGGCCGTGCGCCCCCAGAGCGTTCCAATGCCACCCCAGCCAATGGTCATGGCATTGCTCTTGTCCTTGTTGCCAGCAGCCAGCAGCTCGGCATCGTGGAACCATTGGAAACCATTCTCAGTGAAGTCCTCCCTCACGTTGAACTTCTTGAAACCATTCTCCTCCTGCGCAAACGCAGGAGCAACAGCCATCGTCATCATGACTGCCAAAGCTGTGATAATAATCCCTTTCTTCATAATGAATACAGATTGTGAGGGCAAAGTTACGAATTTTTGGGCATTTATCGCCATCTTTTCAAGTAAAAATTTGCAGAAACGGATGCTATCACCCTCACCCGCCATCCCGCACGCCCCCTAATTGCCCCATGCCGTCGTGTTTGGCGCTTCTCCGCCAAAACCCCAAAAACATAATAATTCTCAATTTTTTCTGCAAAATCATTGTTTTTGCAGCATTTATTATTACTTTTGCAACAGAAGAAGCGAAGAGGGGCTGCATCGCGGCCTTTCGATTAGCGCCGTCTTTATGCTCATTATTTATAAGGGTATCACAGCTTATGCCAAAGGAGAGGAACAAGGCCGACTCGTATCGTGAGAAGACATACGAAGGCGACACCAAGGCGATGAACAACCTTGGGGTCTGCTACGAGCGTGGCACGGGCGTGAAGGTCAACCATCAGCTGGCGTTCGAGTGGTATATGAAGGCTGCCGAGCTGGGCGATGTCTATGGCTGCTTCAACGTTGGCGAGTGCTACTTCCACGGCAAGGGTGTGGAACAGAGCGCTGAGAAAGCCTTCGAGTGGTACATGAAAGCCGCCGACAAGGGCGACATGCAGTCGCAGGTGAACGTGGCCAATGCCTACTACCTTGGCGAGGGCGTGGAGAAAGACCACCACAAGGCATTCCTCTGGTATCGCGAGGCCGCCTTCCAAGGGCATGTGCTGAGTCAGAAGAACTGCGGAGCGGCCTTCTGGAACGGTGATGGCGTGGAGAGAGACCTCACCGAGTGTGCCTTCTGGTTCGAGCTGGCGGCCAATGGCGGCGATGCCCAGGCGCAGTTTGCCATCGGCTGGTTTCACATGACGGGCAACGGCGTGCCCGTAGATGAGAAGAAGGGCCTGAAGTGGATTCACAAGGCCACCTTCCAAGGCTATCAGCCTGCCATCGACTACTTCAAGGAGCACGGTTATAAATGGTATTAAAATGAAATGAATATCCGCATGAGTCCGCAACTGACGCTGAAAGCGTCTCCGCTCAATAGCCGTAGGTCGGAACGACCTGCGGATAAAACGACAGGGGGTACTGCCGTACCCTCGGCTATTGAGCGATGACCCCTTCAGGGGCACATACGGCAGTATGCGGATAATCAAATTAAAAGAAACTAAACCATCATGAATATGAAAAAGAT
>CADASP010000043.1 GCA_902790625.1 uncultured Prevotellaceae bacterium
ATATCATTCACTCGCAGGATGTTAGAGACCCCACCCCTACCCCTCCCCTTGAGGGGAGGGGAACGGCTGCGCATTGTTTTTGGGTTGTTTTTTAGTGGAAAAGGGTTTTCGGAGTGTACTCATTACTAAAAACAAAAAATACAGCTCGAAACCTTTTTTCCTGTTTTTCTTGTTTTTCCCTGTTTTTCTAAATCCAACTGAGCGGCGGGGATTCTTTGGCAAATGTATGTAATGAGTAATCCCTAAAGGGAGGGGAGTACTTAGTCTTGCTGCCTCTTTTTCAACGGCAAGTCTATATACTCCCCGCCCTTTAGGGAGGGGCAGGGGGAGGGTCTTCTTCTCCTTTAGGGAGGGGGCAGGGGGAGGGTCTCCTTCTCCTTCTTATCTCTTCAGCAGGTTCATCGGCACGTCGGGCTTCATCACGTTGTTGACTTTCGTCTGCTGTGCGGTGGCCTTGGCTGTCAGGGTGGCCCTGATGTCCTGCACGGAGGCACCGACGAGGAACTGGTAGTCGCCCTCGGCCACCACCCATGCCGAGGCATCGGCGTCGAAGGAGGCCAGGTCGGCAGCTTTCACCGTCATCGTGACGGTCTGGCTCTCGCCGGGCTTCAGCAGGTTGGTCTTGGCATACGCCTTCAGCTCCTTCGCGGGCTTGTTAGCCGTCTGGTTGTCGGGTGCTGAGATGTAGAGCTGCACCACCTCCTTGCCGTCGTACTTCCCGGTGTTCGTGATGGTGACGCTGACCTCGTAGGCATCGCCCTTCTGCTGAATCTTCGCATCGGCATAGTCGAACGTGGTGTAGCTGAGTCCGTAGCCGAAGGGATATGACACGGGCACGTTGAACGATTCGAAATAGCGGTAGCCCACGTAGATGTCCTCCTCGTAGACGGTGTAGTCGACGTTCCTCACGTCGCCCTTCTGGCCTTGGTTGGTCATGTCGATGCGGGGGTCCTGGTCGATGGGGAAGTTGCGCATCGAGGCGGCGTCGGCGAAGGCCACGGGCCAGGTCATGGTGAACTTACCCGACGGCGACTGCTTGCCGCTGAGCACGTCGACCACGCTGTTGCCACCCTCCTGTCCGGCCTGCCATGCGCAGAGGATGGCGTCGGGCATGTTCTTCCACGAGGCCGTCTCGATGACGCCACCGATGTTGAGCAGCACCACGACGGGCTTGCCCGCTTTGTGGAAGACGTCGCAGACCTGCAGGATGAGCTTCCGCTCGGAGTCGCTGAGGTTGAAGTCGGAGGCCTTGCGGTCGAGGAACTCACCCGAGATGCGCCCGATGGTGATGATGGCCACGTCGGCCTGTGCAGCCTGGCCGGCCAGCTCTTTGGTCGTGAACAGTTTCTCGGCGGGCAGGGTGCCGGGCAGGAAGCTCATCAGCCCTGCCGTCTGCGGGTCTTTCTTCGCCATTTCCTCCAGCTCCTTCTCACGTGCCTTCTTGCAGTCGGCGAGATAGCTCTCGTAGGCCGTCTTCATCTCCTCGGAGATGGTGTAGCCCCCGTTCTTCAGTCCGTCGACCAGCGACACCACGTAGGCGTGGTTGACATTGCCCGAGCCGGTGCCACCGGCGATGAAGTCGTAGGAGGTGTTGCCATAGAGGGCCACGTTCTTGATGTCGGCACTCAGCGGGAGCGCGTTCTCGTTCTTCATCAGCACCATCCCCTCGGCAGCCGACTGGCGGGTCACCTCGGCATGGGCCTTCAGGTCGGGCTTGTTCGAGAACTTGTAGCCCTGATAGCGGGGCGTCTTCTCAATGAGGCTGAGGATGCGCGTGACGCTGCGGTTGAGGTCGGCCTCGGCCAGCTTGCCGCTCCTGACGCCCGCCACGATGGAGTCGAACTGCTCTTTCTTGCCCGGCTGCAGCATGTCGTTGCCGGCCCACATCTGCTTGGCGCCGTCCTTGCCGCCAAACCAGTCGGTCATCACCGTCCCCTCATAGCCCCACTCATCGCGCAGGATGGTGGTCACGAGGTCTTTGCTCTCCGAGGTGTAGACGCCGTTGATGTAGTTGTAGGAGGTCATCACCGTCCAGGGCTGCGACTCCTTGACGGCAATCTCGAAGCCCTTCAGGTAGATCTCACGCAGTGCCCGTTGCGAAATCTTCGCATCGTTGTTCATGCGGTTCGTCTCCTGGTTGTTGGCGGCAAAGTGCTTGATGCTCGTGCCCACGCCGTTGGTCTGCACACCGTTGACGTAGGCGGCAGCGGTCTTGCCGGCCACCAAGGGGTCTTCAGAGTAGTATTCGAAGTTGCGCCCGCAGAGCGGGCTGCGCATGATGTTGAGGGCCGGGGCCAGGAGCACGTCGGCGCCATACTCCTTCACCTCCTGTCCGATGGCGGCGCCCACCTGCTCAACGAGGGGTGCGTTCCATGTGCAGGCCAGCAGCGTGCCGATGGGGAAGTGGGTGCAGTAGTAGGTCTGCGCGTCGCCCTCGCGGGTGGCGTTGATGCGCAAGCCGGCAGGGCCGTCGGCCAGCACGATGGCCGGAATCTGCAGCGAGTCGAGCGGGTAGGTGGTGCCGGCAGCACCCGGCACCAGGTTCTGCGTGGAGCCGATGACGGCATCGTCGCCAGAGAAGCCCATCATGCCCGTGCCAATGACAAAGTGTGCCTTGTCTTCAAGTGAGAGTTCGGCCACTACACCGTCGGCATCAATCGTGGCGGTGGGCGAGGTGCTGTTGGAAGCGCAGCCAACAATCAGGGCTGAGGCAGCCAAGAGGAGAACAGGATTTTTTTTCATTTCGCTTAGATGTTAGTTGTTGGTGAATAGATAGTTGATAGTTCAAGTTTCGCAAGCTCTACTTGCAAGTAGTAAAGGAGTAAGGAGGCGTGGAGGTAAAGTGGATTACTACTTTTCCCGCCGTTCTCCTATCTTATCGGAGTGGAACCATGAGGCTGAAAGTAACCTACTTTACCTCCTTACTCCTTACTCCACAACTCCTTTCTCAACTTGCGAAGTTGAGTTGATTATATAACGTAAGAAGATGTAAGAAAATTATACTCGCCGGGCGATTTTGTTAAGTTTGGTATGCAAAGTTAGGCATTTTCTATAAAACAAAATTAACAAACCCCGATTTTTTTTGCAATATTTCCCCACTTTTTTATCACAAACGTTGCCTTTCGTCCGTCAGCAAGCAGAAAAAGTTCCTTCTACAGCTGAGCGAAAGTTACTCTGGATGGCACGCATTTTGCCCTTATTTATGGCCTTGTCTGCGTAAATCTGCGAAAAATGCTTTTCTGTTTCTTTATTATTTCGTAAATTTGCACGCGCAAACGACTGTCGAGTCGGAAAGGACAGCAAGAAACAACCCAAAACATATCAACTATGACACCACAATCAGCAAGAAACGAGCGACTGGCTCAGACCATCATCAAGAACCTGCAGCGCCGCCACATCAAGGCCTATTATTGTCCGAAGGCGGAGCTGGCAGTGGAGAAAATATCGGAGCTGATAGACGACGGCAGCTCCGTGACATGGGGCGGCACCATGACCGTGCGCGACCTGGGCATCCCCGACGCACTGAGAAGCCGGGAATCATTGACTGTGATCGACCGCGACTTGGCCAAGACACCCGAGGAGAAGCAAGCCGCCTATCTCAGGGCGTTCTCTGTCGATTTCTACCTCACCAGCGCCAATGCCATCTCGGAGGATGGCGTCATCGTGAACATCGACGGCAACGGCAACCGCGTGGCGGCCATCACCTGGGGGCCGAAGAAGGTCATCTTCGTCATCGGCATGAACAAGGTGGCGCAGAACGTGGAGGCAGCCTTGGCGAGGGCCAGAAGCACTGCGGCACCCATCAACGCCGCCCGGTTCGACATCATGACTCCCTGCCAGGTGGACGGCGTGTGCCACAACTGCAACTCACCAGAGTCTATCTGCAACTACATCCACTTCCTGAGAAACTCTCCCAAAGGCCGACACATCGTCGTGCTGGTGGGCGAGGAGCTGGGGTATTGACTTTTCGGGGAGTTGAGATGTTCTTCGCAGAGCGAAGCGGCAAAGCCGAGCGGAGCGAATGCGAAACTTGAATCATTTTATAAAAAAACAATCAACCACATGAACGCCAAAAGACTTGCACTCTGCCTGTTCGCTGCCAGCACGCTGCAGCTGAACGCCCAGTATCTGGAACACCTGTATGATTACATTGAGAACACCTCGGTCTTTGAGGAAGGTCAGGAGGAGGGCCACGCCTACTATCTGGCCGACGACCACCTGTCGCTGAACGGGCCGTGGCGGTTCTACTTCGCCAACACCCCCGAGGAGGTGCCACAGCAGTTCTTCGCCACCCATTTCAAGGACAGCAAGTGGCGCACCATCCGCGTGCCCATCAACTGGGAGATGGAGGGCTACGGCGACGCACAGTTCCGCAATGTGCCCGCCCCCTTCAAGGCCAACCCGCC
Source organism: uncultured Prevotellaceae bacterium (assembly GCA_902790625.1). Taxonomy (GTDB): domain Bacteria; phylum Bacteroidota; class Bacteroidia; order Bacteroidales; family Bacteroidaceae; genus Prevotella. The sequence goes on from CADASP010000043.1 coordinate 4,407, forward strand.
CTTCGTGCCTAAAGACTACAACCCCACGGGTGCCTACCGCAAGACGTTCACCCTGCCCGCACAGTGGAAAGGGCAGCAGGTGTTCCTGCGCTTGGAGAAGGCCCAGAGCGCCTCGTTCGTGTGGATGAACGGTCAGCAGGTGGGCTACAACGAAGGCGGACAGGAGCCGGCAGAGTACGACGTGACGCCCTATGTGAAGCCCGGCAAGAACGTGCTCGCCGTCTGCGTGCTGAAATACAGCGACGGCTACTACCTGGAAGGGCAGGACTACTGGCGCCTGGCGGGCATCTTCGACGATGTGACGCTCTACGCCACGCCCACGACGCGACTCTTCGACTGGTATGTCACCACCGACCTCGACGAGCAGTACCGCGACGCCACGCTCAGGGTGGCGGTCGACGTGAAGAAATATGACACCGCCAGCGCCAACTATGCCGTGCGCGCCACGCTGACCGATGCGAAGGGCAACCAGGTGAAGCAGATGACCACCGAACTCTTCACCATCATCAGCCAAGGGGAAAAGAAGACGGTGGAGCTGACATCGCGTATCGCCAACCCCGACAAGTGGACCAGCGAGACCCCCGTGCTCTACGGGCTGAAGCTGGAGCTGCTCAACGACGCTGGCACGGTGATGCAGACGATAACGACCAAGATGGGGTTCAAGGAGACCGAGATACGCCACCAGACGTTCTACCTGAACGGACAGCCCATCAAGGTGAACGCCATCAACAGCCACATGCAGCACCCTGAGCTGGGGCACGCCATGGACGAAGCCACCATCCGCAAGGATATGGAGATACTGAAGCAGCACAACTTCAACGCCGTGCGCACCTCGCACTATCCCCCCGTGAACAAATACTTGGAGCTGGCCGACGAGTATGGCCTCTACATCATCGACGAGGCTGGCACCGAGGCCCACGCCACGGAATACATCTCCAACGACCAGCGCTTCCGCGAGATGTATCTGGAGCGTGTGCAGAAGCTGGTGCTGCGCGACCGCAACCACCCCTGCGTGCTCTTCTGGAGCGCTGGCAACGAGAGCGGCGAAGGCCCGCTCATCACCGAGGTGGTGAAAGAGGGCAAGCGCCTCGACCCCACCCGCTACTTCATGTATGGCGGCAATGCCTACGCCCACCCCGGCGAGGAGATCATAGGCCCGCGCTATCCCACGCCCTACGAGCTGGAGATGAACACGGCGATGGTGCCCGAGGAGCAAGACCCACGCCCCTCGTTCATGGACGAATACCTGTCGGTGGCGGGCAATGCCGGCGGTGGACTCGACGAGTACTGGGCCGTCATCCGTCGCCATCCGCGACTGATGGGCGGTGCCATCTGGGATTTCGTCAACCCAGGCCTCACGGAGCACATCCGTCCGCTGAAAGACAGTTCGCCCTACGCCACCCCTGCCCACCTGATGGGCAATGCCAAGGTGGCGAAGGGCGTGCTGCACCTCAGCGGCCACGACGAGTGGGTCGAGGTGTATCGTAGCAACAATGTGGAGTTGGCCAGCAAGGAGCTCACCATCAGCTTCGACGTGAAGCCCGGCAAGCTGAGCGGCACCTACGAGGGCGCCCCCTACGTGACGAAGGGCAACACCCAGTTTGGCGTGGTGCAGCGGGGCAGCGAGCAGCTGCAGTTCTATCTGCACTCTGGCGTGAAGCACACCCTCGATGTCAGCCTGCCTGCCGACTGGGTGGGCAACTGGCACCACGTGACGGCCTCGTGGGACGGCAAGGAGATGCGGCTCTACATCGACGGACAGCTGAAGGGCACCGAGAAGACCGCTGCACCCGAGCAGTCTGGCCAGCGGCGAGGACCCCGTGGCGGTGGCGGCGGCGAGCGCGGCATACTGAGCAACTTCCCCTATCCCATCAACATCGGGCGCATTGCCGGCAACCACGCCATCGACCCCATGACCACCTACACCGCCGATGCCGAGATGGACAACGTGGCCATCTACAGCCGCTGCCTGGCCGACGGCGAGGGACGTGCCGAGGATGCCGTGCTATACCTCACCTTCGACGGCAATGGCGACGAGGGCACCTTCTACACCATTGGCGGCAACATGCGCACCTATGGCTGCATCTGGCCCGACCGCACCGTGCAGCCCGAGATGAAGCAGATGAAGTGGACCACGCAGCCCGTGAGCATACGGCTGCTCAATGCCGCCACCGGCGAGGCCGAGGTCACCAACCGCCTGTTCTTCACCGACCTCTCGCAGTATGCCACACACTGGGCACTGATGGCCGACGGCGACCTGCTCGAAGAGGGTGACATGCAGCTGACCACCGCCCCGCAGCAGTCGCAGGTGGTGCGCATACCCTATCACAAGCCCACCATCGTGCCCGGCAAGGAGTACCGCGTGACGATTACCTCGACGCTGAAGAAGGATGAAGTATGGGCCAAAGCTGGCCATGAGGTGGCCTGGGACCAGCTGGAACTTACCTCTTGGAATATCCCCGCCACCTCGCCTCTCACTTCTCACCTCTCACCTCTCACCACTCAGGAAGACGACACTCATATCACCATCACTGGCGACGGCTTCCGCTACGTCATCAGCAAGCTGACGGGCGAGCTGGAGCAGATGGAGGTGGCGGGCAAACAGGTGCTGAAGTCGCCCATCACCTTCAACCTGTGGCGTGCCCCGCTGGCCAACGAGTTCGACTCATGGGATGCCTTCCGCGTCAACGGCGGCTATGCAGAGGGCTACGGCAATCAGGTGGCAACGCTATGGTATTCCAAGGGCGTGCAGCAACTGCGTGTCGTGCCAGCCCAGGTGCGACTCACCTCCAAAAACACCGTCAGCGTGAGCCAGCTGGTGCAGGTCGGTGCTTCTTCCTACGGCCAGCTCGACCTCTACATCTCTGGCGTGCAGCTGGCTGGGTTCTCGCTCGACTACACCTATCAGTTCTACGACGACGGCACCGTGAAGATTCACAACCACCTGAGTCCGCAGGGCCGACTGCCCGAGATGCTGCCGCGCATAGGCTTCACCACGCAGGTGGCCAACGACTTCGCCCACATCACCTGGTATGGTCGCGGCCCCGAGGAGAACTACCCCGACCGCAAGACGGGCTACCAGGTGGGTGTCTGGAGCAAGACCGTGGCAGAGATGTACGAGCCTTACCTGATGCCGCAAGACTACGGGCTGCGCACCGACAACCGCTATGTGCAGCTCAGGGATGGCGACGGCCACGGCGTGCAGATAGGCATGAACGAGCACTTCAACTTCAACGCCTATCCCTTCACCACCGACAATCTGACGAAGAGCCAGTTCACCTATCAGCTGCAGCCACAGAAGGACTGCTACACCCTCAACATCGACTATGCCACCACCGGCGTCGGCTGCACCTGCGTCTACGTGCTCGACGAATACAGGGTGAAGCCGGAAGCCTACGACCGCGTGGTCACCATCAAGCCGCTGAAATAAGGAGCCTCACCCCCAGCCCCTCTCCAAGGGGAGAGGGGTGTATATAGTCCTGTAAGCTGATAATCCACCGCTCGGTAGGATTTGAAATAAAACACGATTTGATTGATCAATCAAATCGTGTTTTATTTGGTTTCTTATAAGTCGCGAAGCGTATAACAAACGTTAAATTAGGCCCTGTCTACGTCTTAAAAAAACGAAAAAGTGAGGTGCTGTAGCGTACGCAAAATCGACTTTTTTTGCTAATTTTGCGCTGAGTTTTTTTACTGAAAGTATCACTTAAAACGAAAGAATTATGTCAAAGACAGTAGAGATTCAGATTGAGAAGAGCCGCCATCTTGTAGAGGGCCTACGCAAGCACCTGAAGGGTATTGGCGGCGGGGTGACCAACGAAGAAATCAGCGCCATGGAACAGGCCGTCGGCGAACTGGAGGCTGCCAATGCCGAGGTAGACCGTCTGCGTGATGAACTGGCACCGAAGGTGCAGCAGATGAGCGCCGTGATGGCTCGCGTGAAAGCAGCTTACGCCGAAAAGAAAAAGACGCTCAAGGGGTATTATCCGCAGGAGCGATGGATAGACTACGGCATACCCGACAAGCGCTAAGCCATATTTCGAAATGCAACAAGGGGGCGGCACACGAAAGAATGTGTACCGCCCCCTTGTCGTTGCGCTGTGCGGAGCCCCTCATCTATTGCTCTCCACCCACTTCTTCAACTCGTCCTTTGTCGCACGGTTCAGCAGTTTGCCTTCCTTCCAGCCGATGTTGGGATACGCGGTCTTCAGGTCTTCGCAGGCTTTCTTGATGCTGCTGCTGCCTGAGGTGGCAAAGGGGATGACGGTCTTGCCCTGGAAATCGTAAGCCTCCATGAAGGTGTTGATGATTGTGGGGCAGGTGTTCCACCAGATGGGGAAGCCCACATATACCACGTCATAATCCTTTATGTCTGCGAGCTTGTCGGTGATGGCGGGGCGCGACGACTTGTCTTGCATCTCCACGCTGCTGCGGCTCTGCCTGTTGCGCCAGTCGAGGTCGGCCTCGGTGTAGGGCTGCTCGGGCTTTATTTCGTGCAGTGTTCCGCCGGTCACCTCGGCCAACTGCTGTGCCACACCTCTCGTTATGCCCGATGCCGAGAAATAGGCTACCAATACTTTCGTGTCTTTGCTCTCGCTTGTTTTGTTTGCTTGTGAAAGACTACGGTTACATGCGCATAGCGCAGGAATGCAGACACTCAGGAGTGCTGCCCAAAGCATTACAATCTTTTTCATACTTGTCTTCAATTTAAAAACACGTTGCAAAGTTACTATTATTTTTCAAAATGGGCAATACACAAATCGGCTGATTATATACCAATTTTGCTGAAAATGGAGGGAGGCTATCCGAACAGCTTCTTCCAAATCCACAATACGGTGACTGCACCGGCAACGCAAAACACGAAGTTGCTGAGAAAGCCCTTGCCAAGCAACTCGATGTTCAGCAGATGGCTGATGAATGTTCCTGCATAGCTGCCGATGACCCCTATAAAGAGGTTCATGCAGCACCCTTTCCCCTCGCCGCTCATGATGCGGTTGGCTATGTAGCCGATGAAGATGCCTGTGAGTATCGGCCACGCAGTGAAATCGGCAATGTACTGAAGCATACGTCATTGTTGTTCCAAAATCTTCTTGGCCATCTGCTTGCCGGCCTCAAAGGCTTTCTGCAAGTCGGCTTCCCAGTGCTCGTCGCGCCATTGGCGCTTGGCTTCCTCGGAGAACCCGGCAAGCTCGTAACGCTCGTAGTTCTTCACCTGATAGGTGTTGTAGGCAGTCAGGCGTTCAGGCTCGCCGAGGGCAGCCGTGATGCAGTACTCCATCGAGCCGTAGCCCTGGCTGTTGTTTCTTTCAGGCGTTCCGTTCATGGTCTCCATCAGCAGCACAGGCATGCGCTTGGGAGCCGTCAGGCTATAGTCGTTGTAGGAGAGCCAGGGGAATGCCAAACGCTCCAAGAACGTACGCATCTGGCCTGTTACATCGCCAAAGTATATGGGCGAACCCAACACCAAGCCGTCGGCCTGGGCTATCTCTTCCAAAACGGGGGTCAGCGCATCCTTGAACTTGCAGACGTTGGATGCCTTGCCCTTGATTTTGCAGGCCATGCACGACATGCAGCCTTTGTAGTCGAGACCATAAAGGCGCACGGTCTTCACTTCAACGTGGTCGCTCACTGAGCATGCACCCTCGGCAAATTGCTGTAGCATCTGGGCCGTGTTGAACGTCTTTCTCGGGCCTCCGTCGATGATGATGATCTTTTTCATATTCATGATGGTTTAGTTTCTTTTAATTTGATTATCCGCATACTGCCGTATGTGCCCCTGAAGGGGTCATCGCTCAATAGCCGAGGGT
>CADASP010000044.1 GCA_902790625.1 uncultured Prevotellaceae bacterium
TGGAAAGAAGCAAAATCATCATAAATTGCTGGTAACATAACTCTACCATCAATATGCGTAATTCCATTTTTTTGTTCATTCGTTTTAACCCTAACATAATCGGGGTTGTTAAAGATATTAAAGCTAAAAGAAATATGTTTCCAGTCTTGTTTTACAAAATCCCTAGGTTTATCTTTAAGGTAATACTTCTCCTTGCTACCATTCTCATCAAGAAAGACAATATTACCATTTGAGAGTATTTCAATACTTTCATGAATAAGTGGTTCTACTACATTGCCAAATTTATCAATTAAGCCACACTTGTAATCTTTATCACAAACCCATGCATATCCTTTTTGAAAAGTACCACAGTTATAATAAATAAAAGGAATCTTAACATTACCATAAATATCAATATAACCAGACTTGCCATCTTTTCTTGCCTCTATTAGATTATCTGGAATATAATCCTCATCGGTAGCACAATAAAACAATTCATCAAATATAGCAGATGCCAAAATATGCCCATTCAAATCCATTATTCCTTCTTTATTTGTATGTTCGTCCTTGAATATAATCTTGTCACCATTTATTAACCTTGCTTTACCTCCACGGAGAATAATCTTATTTAATTGCTTGTTATAAACATAAGCCTTTTTATTATAAGAAAAAGAAAAAACATCATTTGTTAGTTGATGGAGAGATATATGCTGATAATCAATATTAGCAATCATTGCCACTGTTCTTTTTATAGACTCAAAAGGTTCTGCTCTATAGAAATAATTGTTTTCAGCATCCAAATAATGTTTATCACCAAAATGGTTGTCAGAAACAAAATAATAACCTTCTTTCCAATTAGGATTAATGTACTTATATCTATTCGCAGGTATAGTTTCAACTCCATATTTGTTTATGACGCCATAATAATCTCCAGCCTTTACTATAGCGTATCCTTTCACAAAGGGATAGATAATGCTATACTTAGGTTGAGTTAAAATCACTTGTTCTTTCTCTCCATTAGGCGTGCCAGCCAATCCCATCTTGCCATTTAACATATAGATGGAATAATTTTCCATATCGCCTAAACGCTTTGCTGTCTGCATATTTGAAGTATTTAATTGTTTTACATTATATTCCTCTCTCAGCCCAATCACCTCGGTCAAGGTTTCTATATCCCACAGCTTCGGCGATATGTTGGCTTTGAACTTTCTCCGAACCTTCCAAATCAGCGATGGTTCTGGCGACTTTCAAGATGCGATTATAGGCTCTTGCGGATAGTTTTAAACGCTCCATCGCCATCCGAAGGAGGTCCAAAGAACTTTCGTCGGGTTCGGCATATTGGTGAATCATTCTTTCGGTCATTTGGGCATTGCAATGTATGCCCTTTTGCCCTTGGAATCGGTGTTCCTGAATCTGACGGGCCTTCAGCACTCTTTCGCGGATGACGGAGGAAGGCTCGCCCGTCGGAGCTTTAGAAAGGTCATCGTAGCTGAGTGCAGAGCACTCAACCTGAATGTCGAAGCGGTCCATCAATGGGCCACTGATGCGCGAGGTGTAGCGCTGTATCTGTCCTGGCGTGCAGACGCAGTTGTGGGTGGGGTCGCCATAGTAGCCACACGGACAGGGGTTCATGGAGGCCACGAACATAAAGGAGCAGGGGTATTCAACAGTGTACTGGGCACGGGAAATGGTGATGCGGCGGTCTTCCAACGGCTGGCGCAGCACTTCGAGGGTGGATTTGGAAAACTCGGGCAGCTCGTCGAGATAAAGCACCCCATTGTGGGCCAACGACACTTCGCCGGGCGTAGCCCTGGATGTGCCCCCCGTCATGGCCACCTGCGAGATGGAATGATGAGGACTGCGAAACGGACGGATGGAGATGAGCGAGGTGTTCTTGCCCAGCTTGCCAGCCACGGAGTGAATCTGCGTGGTCTCCAAGCTCTCGGCCAGCGTCAGCGGGGGCAGAATCGACGGCAATCGCTTGGCCATCATGCTCTTGCCACTCCCAGGCGGACCAATAAGAATCACATTATGCCCCCCACTGGCCGCCACCTCCAACGCACGCTTCACTCCCTCCTGCCCTTTCACATCGGCAAAGTCGAGGTCGAAGCTATACTGCCGCTCGTAGAACTCTTTGCGCGTGTCGACAACCATAGGCTCGTAGATGGTGCTGCCATTCATGAAAGCCACCACATCGGCCAGATTCTCCATGCCATAGACCTCCAGATTGTTCACCACCGCCGCTTCGCGAATATTCTCCTTGGGAACTATAAGCCCCTTGTAATGCTCCTTGCGGGCGCGGATGGCAATGGGCAGCACGGCACGCACAGGCTTCAGAGCACCATCAAGCCCCAGTTCGCCCACCATCATGTAGCCCCCCAGTCGCCCCATCTCCACCTTTCCGTCGGCCGCCAATATGCCGATGGCTATGGGAAGGTCGAAACCGCTGCCTTCCTTCTTCAAGTCGGCAGGCGAGAGGTTCACCGTGAGACTACCTAAGCTAATCTTGAACCCAATATTGGAAGTGGCAGCCATGATGCGGTCATAACTCTCCTTGACGGCTGTATCGGGCAGACCCGTCATGTGGAACTGCATTCCTCGCGTAATGTTCACCTCAACAGTAATGGTGGTGGCTTCGAGTCCATTCACCGCAGCCGTATAGGTCTTTGCCAACATAAGAATGTTATTTGTGAAAAAAAGAAACAAGATAATATGAGCCACCAACAAGCTACATGCCGATGGACTGACGATACTCCAGCAGCTTGTTTTGATATTCAGACAAAGCGTCGGTGTGCTTATCGTGCGACTGCTGACTCAGCAACTGTGCTTCGAGCAGGTCGGCCATTCGGGCTGTTCCCGCCTCATACGCATTGCGATGAAGTCGCAGGTTCTCCTCTGCTTGGTCAATGCTTCGCTGGGCCAGTTGCAGTTGCGAATAGGCTTCCTCCACCCCATTCCACGCATTCTGCATCCGAATCTTCAGCAGTTCCGAATTGTCCAACAGCTGCTCCTGCGCTTTCTGCAACTCCACCTTTTTGCGCTTCACCGCATGAGAACCTCCCCACCAATCGGAGATGGGCACGCTGACAGTGGCGAACACCATGCCAAAAGTACGGTCATTGTCCATCAGGTTATGATAGTTGTAGCCTGCTCCCACGGCGACGGAAGGAAGATTCGCTCCCACAGCCAACTTGCGCTGCAGTTCGGCGGCCTCCACCTGCTTGCCCAAGAGCTGGTATTCAGCAAGGTCGCGAAGCGCAGCATCGGCGGAGACCTGAACAGGAACTTCAACATTCTCTACAGAAGGCGAAGAAAGCACAAACGACGTATCGCGCAAACCACAGTATTGAGCCAGCAGCATCTTGACAAGCGACAAACCATTCTGCAGCTTCAGCCTTTGGCTGGCCACGTCGTTCAGGCGCAGCTGCACCTGCAGCAAGTCATTGCGAAGGGCAACGCCAGCACGCACGGCCACGTCCACATCTTTATATATATCGTTGAGCAGGGCTTCGGCAGCCTGAAGCGTTTTCATCTTCTCTTGCAGGGAGACCATCTGCCAAAAGTACTGATGGGTCGTCTTCTCCACCTCGTTCTCTGAGAGTTGCAGTTGCAAATGACTCACGTCTTCGCCCACCTTGGCCAGTTTGTTTCCATTGACAATCTGCCCTCCAGCAAACACGGGCTGGACAGCCATGAGCGAGCCGATGGTGCCATTCTTCATCATCGACATGCTGATGGGGCTGGCAAAGGCTGCCAAGGCTTCGGCAGGCAGCATCTGCGACAACATCCCCATAGCGGAAGATGGCTGCATGTCGGTAGGGTTTATCGTATAGGAGGCCATGCCACGGTTGGCATTGAACCAGAGGCCGGTGCCGCTGACATTGGGGAAGAATTTGGTGAAAGCCTCCTTGCGCTGTTGCTGGGCCGCGTCAACATCATGCCGGGCGTTGCGGATGGCGATATTGTTTTGGCGAGCTGAGTCGAGCACCTGCTGTAGGGTGTAGTGAGTCTGGGCTGCGATGAATTCGCAGCTAAGAAAAAAGGCAATGATTGCTGTTATCTTCTTCATTTGAATAATATGTCACTTGGTTGAAACCTTCCAATAAATGACGGGCAACATCGTCACCACCATGATGAGCGACCCGATGCCTCCTGCAAAGATGGTGACGCCCACAGGCATCCAGAATGATGACTGCGCGATGATCATCGGCACCACGCCCACAGCCGTCGTGGCCGTGGTGAGGAAGATGGGCACCATGCGGCGCTTGCCGGCATCGTAGGCGGCCTGACGCACAGCCTCATTGTAGGCCTTTCGGTCCACCGTCCAGTCGCCATGCGCTGCCACATATTGCTTTATCAAGTCAATGGCGTGTTCAAAAATCAGTATTTCGTTGCGCATAATCATTCCCATCAGCGTGATGACACCCATGATGCTGGTGAGTCCCAGCATGCGGTTCATCAATCCCAAGCCAATGAGGGCACCAGGCAGCATCAGGCCAAGGGCTGCGATACATACGGTGGTGATGCCGTACTTCTTGAAGTTGAAAAGCAGGAAGAAGAAGATAATCACCATTGAAATGGCTACACCGCCGAAGATCTGTGGCAACATCTCGCCATTGTATTCTATCTCGCCGCCCACCTCGGCACGCACGCCCTGTGGCAAATCAATCTCATTCTCCATCATATCGGCAATGCGGCTCTCTACGGGAGCGGCATACACGCCATTGGCAAACTGTGCTGTCACCGTGATGCAGCGCTCGCCACCTCGATGCATGATGCGACTTTCGCTCCATTTGGGACTGACTTTTGCTATCTGACGTAGTGGAACGGTGGTATTGGTGCTATGGATGCCAGCAGAGAGCATCGACACCGGTGTAGAGATGCCCAGATTCTCGACATCAGAGAAGGTCATGTCGGCATCGTCCTTCACCACTACGGGCACCTCGTAATCGCCCTCCCAGATATGGCCCACACGCAGGTCGTTGGTAGTGGCACCGAGCGCGAGGGCGGCTGTGCTGCGAGTGATGCCCAATTGTGCCGATGCCACAGGGTCGAGTTCTACATTGATGATGGGGAATGGCTGGAAATAGTCGGTGTGCACCCATTCCAGTTCCGGCATCTCCCTCATACGGTCCATCATCCGCTCGGCAACCACATGCAGCGAGTCGAGGTCTTCACCATAAAAGCGATACTCCAACTCAGGCACCTCCAGATAGTCGAGCCGCTTGAAACGGATGTAAGCCTGTGGGAAGGCTTCGCTCCAAACAGGCTGATACTTGGCCAGCAATTTCAGAGTGGCATCCTGCGAGGTGGTATTCACAATGAATTGAGCATAGTTGCGTCCTGCCATTTGAGGAGCATAGCACACCATGAAGCGGGGCGACGAACAGCCCACAAACGAGGTGATGCACTTCACATCCTCATCTTTCTGCAGCACCTGGCGCAGGGAGTCGGCAATGACACGTGTTTCGGCTATGCCTTTACCTTCGGGCAGGAATATCTCCACGGCAAACTGGTCGCGGTCGGCAAAGGGGAACTGACGTACTTTTAACGAGGGTAGGATAAGGCACGACAACAAAATGATGCCAATGCCGCCATAAATAGTCAACCACGGATGGCGGAACGTAATGTCTAACACCTTATTATATGTATTCTGCACCCACTTAGTGATGGCATTGCCATCAGTCTTCACCTTTCCAGGCTTAATAACAAGTACCTCCAAAAACGGGATGACGGTCACAGCGAGGAAGAGCGACACCATCAGGTTGACAGTGATGGTCACCGGGAAATCTTCCAATGCGTCGTGGCCAGCGCCTTTCATGGTGAGCAGCAAGGGGTAGAAGATGACGCAGATGCAGAGCGTGGCCAGCATCATCGGCATGAAATACTGTCGAGACGACTCCAAGGCAGCTGCCTTTGGCTCATAGCCTTTGCCGAGATACTCCAGGTAGCCGTCGATGACCACTATCGAATTGTCGACAATCATTCCCAGCACCACAATCATGGCTGCCAGCGTCACGATGTTCAGTTCGATGCCCATCATATACATAATCGACACCGAGATAAACGTGCTCAGCGGGATAGTGATGGCTGCCACGATGGCGGAGCGCAATGGGAAGAGGATCATCATGACGATGATGATAATCAGCATCGAGATAAGCAAATCGCGCAAGAAGTCGCTGACACTCTTCCCCACCACCTTTGGTTGGTCGGCTATGCGTGTAATCGTCACGTCGTCGGGCAATTCGTTCAGGCGGAAGGTGTTGAGGACCTTGTCAACGTCCTTGCCGTATGCCACGATATTATTTCCTGGCGTCATCTCCAACGACAGCAACACACAAGGATGCCCATCTTGTTCGATATAACTCTCGGCACTGTCGTATTCACGCACCACGCGAGCCACGTCCCTCACACGTGCCACCTTACCCGTCACTGGGTCAGAGAAGATAATCTGGTTGGCGATCTCCTCTTCGCTGTTTTCCGTAGCCTCAATGTGTATAGGCACCTGCTGGTCGTCGTCGCTGATGCTGCCACTGAGGGTGGTGACACCTTGGGCCTGAAGGCGCGAGAAAAGCATCTGTTGGCCAATGCCGTAGGCCTGCAATCGCTGACGGTCGACATAGAGCGAAATCTGTTCCTTCTGTTCGCCATAGATACGCACGTTGGCCACCGACGGTATGAGACGCAATCGGTCTGACAGATGGTCGGTATAATACTTCAGTTCACGATAGCTGCGTTCAGGACTTTCAATGGCAATGAGCAATGCCGAGGTGTTGCCGAAGTCGTCGTTAGCCACGAGGGCCAGCACGCCACTGGGCAGTTGCGATTTGAAGCCGTTCAGACCATGCTTAATCTTCGACCACACCTCATCCTTGTTGTTGACATCATCATTTAGACGCACCATGACGATGCACATGCCATTCTGCGATGTGGTGGTGGTCTTCTGCCGGTGCACCTCGCCGTAGGTAAACAGATAGCGCTCCAGCGGTCGGGCCACTTGCTCTTCCACCTCCTCAGTCGTCGCTCCCGGATAGACAGCCACCACCACTCCCTGCCGGATGGTGAAGGCGGGGAACTCGTCTTTCGGCATCACATACATGCCATAGATACCCAGTGCCAGCAGTATGACGACCATCAGCAGCGTTATGGAGTAGTGCTCCAGTGGCCAGCGGAGCCAGTTCATCTGTTTCATTTACTATTAAACGATTTACTATTTACTACTTAATAATCAATCGGGTACTATCTTCAGCTTAGAAGACGACGCGGGTGCCTTCGCTCAACTTTTGATAGCCCTCTGTCACAATGCGCTCACCATTGCCGATGCCGCTGCTGACGGTGACACGGTTGCCCTTGCTTTCGCCAAAGGTTACTGTCGTACGGTGGGCAGTGCTGTCGTTACTGATGGTCCAAACAAACATACTTCCGTCGGCCTTGCGCTGCACAGACGTGATAGGAATGGTCAGCTCAGTAGGTTGCGACTGCATCGCAGCAAACGACACAGAGGCCACCATACCTGGCAACAACCTTCGATCGGCATTTGCCACGTTGATGCGAATGTCGTAGGTATGCGTCAGGGCATCGGCCTGCACGCCCTTCTCTATCCTGCCGCCATCAAGGCTGCGGTTGATGGCTTCCACCTTAATAATAGAAGAAGTATTGGCTTCGATGTAGCCGATTTCAGCCTCGGGGATAGCCACCTTCACCTTCACGGTCGAGATGTCGAGAATGTTCACCACCGCTTGTGAGGGCAGTGCAGTTTCGCCAGCACCAATCAGCTTCTTGCCAACGATGCCACTGACAGGAGCCGTCAACCGACAATCCTGCAAGTTTTTCTTCGCCACCTCCAACTGCGACTTGGCCTGAGCCACCTTGCTCTGTATCTCCACCCACTGAACTTCAGGTAGCGACCCGTTCTCGTGCAGCATGCCATACCGCTGCAGCGCGTCATTGGCTTGTGCCATGGCCGCCTCGGCACCGCTAAGCAGGTTTTTGGCCTGGGTGTCGTCAATCTCAGCTATCAGCTGCCCACGAGCCACCCGTTGCCCTTCAGACACCAGCACACGCTTGACAACCCCCATGGTCGTGAAACTGACAGCCGTCGACTGACACTCCTCAACAATGCCGACGTACTTTTGGCTGTTTGCCATAGGGGCTTCCGACACCGTCTGAACCGTTACGCGTGTGGGAGCCTTCGTTTTAAGGCCTGTTTTATTCTCACAACTACCGATAAAGACGGCAGTCAACACCACAATGACAATTTTCCTCATAATAAAGATAATAATGCAATTGAATTGACAGTGCAAAGTTAATTCAAATGAATCAAAAATCAAAACAAAAGAACAATATCTTTAGCAAAATAACAAGAAAAAGCGAATGCACCCGTCAACAGAGACCCATTCAAGGGTGAGAAATAGGATAGCAAGCTGCCGGGAACTGGGTTTTTCTGCAAATTCAGGAGATAACGCAAATTCCGAAATTCACGGATTCTCCTGAATATCCGGGCGGCGCGAGACGCACGCGCACAATAAAAAAAGGAGACCGCAACCCGCATTGGGCTACAGTCCCCACTCAAAAGGAGGCGGCCTCCTACTCTCCCGCATTGCATTGCAGTACCATCGGCGCAGA
>CADASP010000045.1 GCA_902790625.1 uncultured Prevotellaceae bacterium
GGAGGGGGTCATCCCCTCGTTCTATGGCACGCTGAACACGCCCGATGGCATGTTGAGGCCTATAGAATATGAGGTGTGCCTATTGACACGCGCGTTCTTCTCCCCGTCAGAAATCTGCAAGCTGCTGGGACTAACCAGTAGCTACATCGCCAACATCAGGCGGCGCATCTTGAAGAAAAGGTATGGCATCGAAGGGGCGCCGAAGGAGTTGGATACCCTCATTTTGAGCATTTGTCAGCCCCAGGAAATTTTGTAAGGTCTTTTTTGTGATAAAAATTTGGTTCGTATTTGTTTTCTTGCTATATTTGCAGCGGAGAAATAGTAATTCATTAATATCTTTAAAACTTTTGAATAATGAAAAGAACTTTTTTAACTTTATTGCTTCTTGGCAGCCTGACGGCCCAAGCACAGGAGACTGTCAGCTGGGATTTCACGGTTGAGCAGTCTGCGCCTATTGTAGAAGCCCCAATAGATGTGACGCAGGAAAGTTCTGTTGTGGATATTGTTTTCAAAGGTGTACTGATGACAGACAGAATTTTCATTGATGACCTTATTACGAAACTGACATTCAAGGGCTACAATCCAGGCGAGGAGCTGACCCGCCATGTGAAAGTCTACCTGAAAGCAAGGTGGGGTGGGAGTTCTTGCGTCTTTGATGGCGACTGCACCATCCCCAGCGGCGGTTCTGCCGAAGCCATGATCCCGCTATTGGAGCTGCCATTTAGCAGTCCGTGCAAATTCGATGCGGTTTTGCCAGAGTTGAGAATAGAAAGTAGCGGCACCGCCGTGAGCCAGCCGCTAATTTTCGAGCAGCAGCAGGATGGAGGTGCTTTGACGACGTTGACAGCCACGGCTCCTGTGAAATACCTCTCTGGGACAGTGGCCGACCAAGACGGGAATCCTGTCAAGGATGCCTGCGTATGCGTCTACGACTACATCGAGACCACCGACACCATCATTCATTCCTATTATGCCGTCACCGACGAGGAAGGCCGCTATACCGTCAGGGTGGAGCATGGCAACAACACCTATTTCCTGAAACTGTCGGCACATGGCTATGCAGATTATTTGTATGACTATTTCTTCAAACTGAAAGAGAATTCCATCATTTCCCCCCTTCCTTATACCGACTTCGTGCTGATAAACAGGCTGGACTTCAAGGCCGACCAGCTGTCGACCATCATCCTGCCAGAGACCCCCGACGCATCATGGGGTCGCTACTACCGCCCAGACCGCATATCCGATGAGGGTGTCGTCATCTTTGAGCGTGAGCCATCCCCACAGGCCAACGTGCCCTACGTCATCTTCCCCAACGAGGACTTCAGCATCTCCCTTTCTGGCTACGACATGGAAAACCTGCCCGAGGCGGGCTGCGAACTGCTCGACAAAGACAAGCAGTTCGGGCTGCATGGCACCTACCAAAGTCGCTGGGCCCACAACTGGTATGCTTCCTCGCCATGGTTCTGCCATGTCCTTGACAACACCCCCGACTGCACACCCCGTGGCGGTGGGAACCTCCCCCGTGTGGGAGCCTTCCGCGCCTATCTAATAGCATATAGTAACAACCTGATGTTCGAGGAGTCCAACCTGTCGTTTGTAGGTGAGATGCCATCGGTCACAGAACTGCAGACAATCACTTCTGAATCATGTGTGCTCTTCGACCTGCAGGGTCGCCGTGTGCAGGGCCAGCCACGGCCGGGCGTGTACGTCCGCAACGGGCGGAAACAGTTGGTACACTGAACCCTAAAAGTATAAAACATGAAACATCACCCGTTCGGGCGGAGCCGAGCGGCAAATCCGTCAGAATATGGTGGAAAGATGTTTTTTGAGAAATGAATTTTCATCATTCATTTTAATTTTGGCCACAAATGTGGCCTTTTTAATTATAATCATTCGTGAGCAAAATGATGAACAATTAGCCTCATTCGTTTCTAAAAAAGTTGTATTTCCTGTTTTCTTTCAAGATGTCATTTCAACCGTACCAGGTCGAAGTTTTTTGGCGAGCATAGGCGGAAAGGAGTGGCGCTCGCGCTCAGGAAGAAGGCGGCAGGCACCCTGCGAAAAAATGGCGTTGACTTTTTGAAAAAAGTCAACGCCAAATTTTCGTCCCAAGGCGTGGGATTTTTCCATACAGCCCCCAATCGGTCGGTTGGCATGTCCGACCACTATTTTAAAACACTTGTTTGCATTTATTTATGGGTTCATCTGCGTTAATATGCGAAAAATGCTTTTCTATTTCAGCATTATTTTATAACTTTGCAGCACCTTTCTTGAATACGAAGACAAATGAAGCGACTTGCACTCCTCATCATGCTATGCTGCTCGCTCGCCATGCACGCACAAAACGGGCCTCTTGGCGACAGCCTCAGGGCTGAGCGCGCACTGCAATGGCTGCTGAAGCAACAGGCCGACAGTCTGCTTGCCCAGATGGGCGACGAGATGAAGGCCGCACTGACGCGCGAGCAGTTGGCGGCTGGCGTGGAGCAGATGGAGGGCTTGGCAGGGCCGTATAAAGAACATGGCGCGTGGAACCGCACCGAGCAAGGGCAGCTGGTGGCGTGGCAGACGAACATCGTCTTCGGCGAGACCACGTTCAGCTTCGTGGTGGCCTTCGATGCCGACTGTCGCATACAGGGCCTGCGCATCATGCCCGCCATGCCGGAGGCGTCGGCCAACGACGACCCGCTGCCAGCGGATGCCGTGGAGGTGGAGGACACCGTGCGCTCGGCCCATGGCCCAGCGCTGCCAGCAGCCGTGGTGATGAGCGGGCGCTCGGCCAACCCGCCCATGGTGGTGATGGTGCACGGCTCGGGCGCACTCGACCGCGACGAGACGGTGATGGCCAACAAGACCTTCCGCCAGCTGTCGCGACTCCTGGCCGAGCGGGGCATCAGCAGTCTGCGCTACGACAAGCGCACCTACGTCACGCAGCAGCCCGTCAGCACGATGGACGACGAGACCATCACCGACGCCATCGCTGCCGTGGCCCTCGCGCGCGTATATAGTAATAATGTGTATCTGCTGGGGCACAGCCTGGGGGCCATGCTGGCACCCGTCATCGCACAGCGCACGCCTCTCGACGGCATCATCATGATGGCCGCCCCAGCACGCGACTTGAGCGAAGTGGTGGCAGAGCAGGTGGAATACCTGATGGAAGAAACCATCACAGCCGAGCAGAAGCAACAGACCATTGAGCAACTGCGCAGCCAAAGCCCCCACTACTTTGAACCCCAGCGACAGGTGGAGGCTGCACGGCAACTCTGCATCCCGATGCTGCTGCTGCAAGGCGAGCGCGACTATCAGGTGACGATGCACGATTACGGCCTGTGGCAGCAAGCGCTGAAAGGCCACAAGAACGCCGAGCTGCACAGCTACCCCCGGCTGAACCACCTGTTTCTGGAAGGACAGGGAAAGTCGTCGCCGCAGGAATACCTGAGAAAAGGGAGCATCCCACAGCAGGTGGCCGACGACATCGCACACTTCATCAACAACAGCCCGAACCCATGAACCCAAAGCATATCGTCATAGCAGGAAACATTGGCAGCGGAAAATCGACGCTCACCCAGATGCTGGCACGCCACTACGGCTGGGAGGCCCGCTACGAGACCGTGGTGGGCAACCCCTATCTGGAGGACTACTACCGCGACCTGCAGCGATGGTCGTTCAACCTGGAGGTGTTCTTCCTGAAAGAGCGCTTCCGCGACCTCATCGACATCGAGCACGCACAGCACACCGTAATACAGGACCGCTCCATCTTTGAGGGCGTCTACGTGTTCATGGCCAACAACAAAGCCATGGGCAACCTCTCCGACCGCGACTACGACACCTACATGGAGCTGTTTGAGCAGATGATGACGGTGGTGCACGTGCCCGACCTGATGATATATCTGAGGGCATCGGTGGCGCACCTGGTGGGCAACATACAGAAGCGCGGACGCAACTACGAGCAGCAGATACAGCTGGAGTATCTGGAAAACCTGAACCGCCGCTACGAGGACTTCATCCTGAACAAATACCCCGGACGCGTGATGATAGTGGAGAAAGACAACCTCGACTTCCAGCACCAGCCCAAGGACTTTGCAACCATCATCGACCGCATCGACCGCACGCTGTTTGGACTATTCCCCACCTTTGCCCCATAAGTTTGGGGGGCTGGGGGTCTGAACAGGCGCAGATACCCTCAGCCCTCATACAAGTAATAACCAAATAACAGTCTGATTTTCGCTTGTTCAGACCCCCATCCCCCTCACTCAGGGGGCTTAGACCATGCACATTGCCATAGCCGGAAACATTGGCAGCGGAAAAACCACGCTGACACGACTGCTGGCCCATCGTTACGGGTGGACACCCCGTTATGAGCCCGTAGACAACAACCCCTACCTGGCCGACTTCTATGCCGACATGCCCAGGTGGTCGTTCAACCTGCAAATCTATTTCCTCAACAAGCGATTCAAGGAGGTGGTGGAGATATCCAAGTCCAACGACACCATCATACAGGACCGCACCATCTTCGAGGATGCCTGCATCTTCGCCCCCAACCTGCATGGGCAGGGCATGATGAGCGACCGCGACTTCGACAACTACAAGGACCTCTTCGAACTGATGATGTCGCTCGTGAAGCTGCCCGACCTGATGATCTACATCCGCTCGTCGATTCCCACCCTGGTGGCACAGATACAGAAGCGCGGACGCGAATACGAGCAGACCATGCGACTCGACTACCTGCAGGGACTGGAGCACCGCTACGAGGAATGGATTGCTGGGTATAAAGGACAGCTCATCATCGTCGACGGCGACCACTGCAAGTTTGGCGACAACCCCGACCACCTGAAGCATGTGACCGATATGATCGACGCCAAGCTCTACGGACTCTTCCCCATGGACCAAGCATGAGGCAGAAATGGCCAAAAAACAACGCCAGAGCATCGTGGCATGCCGCCTTTAAGCCGAAAAATGCAGAAATTGTAACTTCGTCATTGCAATTTTTGCCCGTTTTCTTTGGCAGTGTGCAAAAAAACGTGTAACTTTGCAGAATTGAAACAATTTGTTTAGTTAATCGTAAATATTTATCACTAATGAGTCAAAAGAGAGTTTACCTCTTCGGCAACGGAAAAGCCGAAGGTAATGCAAAAATGCGTGAGGAACTCGGCGGAAAAGGTGCCAACCTGGCCGAAATGAACCTGCTGGGCGTGCCCGTTCCTCCTGGTTTCACCATCACTACCGACTGCTGCAACGAGTACTATCAGGTGGGGCAGCAGAAAATCATGGAGCTGCTCAACGACGACGTGACGGCTGCCGTGAAGCACATCGAGGTGCTGATGAATTCTAAGTTTGGCGACAAGGAGAATCCCCTGCTCGTCTCAGTTCGTTCCGGTGCCCGCGCTTCCATGCCTGGCATGATGGACACCATCCTCAACCTGGGTCTGAACGACGAGGTGGCAGAGGGAATGGTGAAGAAGACCGGCAACCCCCACTTCGTTTACGACAGCTATCGCCGCTTCGTGCAGATGTATGGCGACGTGGTGCTCGAGATGAAGCCCGTGAACAAGACCGACATCGACCCGTTTGAGGAGATTATCGAGAAGGTGAAGGCCGAGCGTGGCGTGAAGCTCGACAAGGACCTGAACGTCGACGAGCTGAAGAAGCTGGTGCAGCTGTTCAAGGCCGCCATCAAGGAGCGCACAGGCAAGGACTTCCCCAACGATCCCATCGAGCAGCTCTGGGGTGCCATCTGCGCCGTGTTCCGCTCATGGATGAACGAGCGCGCCATCCTCTATCGCAAGATGGAAGGCATACCCGACGAGTGGGGAACGGCTGTCAGCGTGATGGCTATGGTATTCGGCAACATGGGCGACACATCTGCTACGGGCGTTTGCTTCAGCCGCGACGCCGCCAATGGTGAGCCGCTGTTCAATGGTGAGTATCTCGTCAACGCACAGGGCGAGGACGTGGTGGCAGGTATCCGCACACCGCAGCAGATTACAAAGATTGGTTCGCAGCGATGGGCCGAGCGTGCTGGCATCAGCGAGGAAGAGCGTGCCGCCAAGTATCCCTCGATGGAGGAGGCCATGCCCGAAGTGTATGCTCAGCTGAACCAGATTCAGCAGAACCTGGAGAACCACTACCGCGACATGCAGGACATGGAGTTCACCGTGCAGGAAGGCAAGCTGTGGTTCCTGCAGACACGTAACGGCAAGCGCACGGGTGCTGCCATGGTGAAGATTGCCATCGACCTGCTCCACGAGGGCAAGATCGACGAGAAAACCGCCATCATGCGCTGCGAGCCCCAGAAGCTCGACGAGCTGCTGCACCCCGTGTTCGACAAGAAGGCCCTCACCAAGGCCAAGGTCATCGCTCAGGGTCTGCCCGCCAGCCCCGGTGCCGCCTGCGGTCAGATTGTGTTCCACGCCGACGATGCCAAGGCTTGGCACGAGGATGGTCACAAGGTGGTGCTCGTGCGCATCGAGACCTCGCCTGAAGACCTCGCTGGTATGGCTGCTGCCGAGGGTATCCTCACCGCTCGTGGTGGTATGACCTCGCACGCTGCCGTCGTGGCACGTGGTATGGGTAAGTGCTGCGTATCGGGCGTAGGCTCGCTCAACGTCAGCTATAAGGACAAGACCGTGGAGATTGACGGCGTGACCTATAAGGAGGGTGACTACATTTCGCTGAACGGTACCACCGGTCAGGTCTACGCTGGCGAGGTGCCCACGAAGGCTGCCGAGCTCAGTGGCGACTTCAAGGAGCTGATGGACCTCTGCGACAAGTACACCAAGCTGCAGGTACGCACCAACGCCGATACGCCACACGATGCACAGGTGGCTCGCAATTTCGGCGCCAAGGGCATCGGTCTGACCCGTACCGAGCACATGTTCTTCGAGGACAAGAAGATTGTGGCCATGCGCGAGATGATCCTGGCCGATAGCGTTGCCGGACGTGAGAAGGCTCTGGCTAAGCTTCTCCCCTATCAGAAGGCCGACTTCAAGGGCATCCTCGAGGCTATGGATGGTCTGCCCGTGAACATCCGTCTGCTCGATCCTCCCCTCCACGAGTTCGTTCCCCACGATCTGGCTGGACAGCAGCAGATGGCTGAGGAGATGGGCGTAGACCTCGCCACCATTCAGCGCCGCGTAGACTCACTGGCCGAGAACAACCCCATGCTGGGTCACCGTGGCTGCCGTCTGGGCATCACCTTCCCCGAAATCACCGCCATGCAGACACGCGCCATCCTGAGCGCTGCCTGTGAGCTGAAGAAGGAAGGCAAGAACCCCATGCCCGAGATCATGGTGCCGCTGATTGGTATCCTGCACGAGCTGAAGCAGCAGAAGGAGATCATCCAGTACACCGCCAAGGAAGTCTTTGCCGAGTATGGCATCGAGGTCGAGTTCGAGATTGGCACGATGATTGAGATTCCGCGTGCCGCCCTCACCGCCGACCGTATCGCCACCGAGGCCCAGTACTTCTCATTCGGAACGAACGACCTGACGCAGATGACCTTCGGCTACAGCCGCGACGACATCGCCTCGTTCCTGCCCGTCTATCTCGACAAGAAGATTCTGAAGGTCGACCCGTTCCAGGTCCTTGACCAGAACGGTGTGGGCAAGCTCATCAAGTACGCCGTGAAGCAGGGTCGCGAGGTGCGTCCCGACCTCCGCTGCGGCATCTGCGGCGAGCACGGTGGTGAACCCAGCTCCGTGAAGTTCTGCGCCAAGATTGGCATGAACTACGCCAGCTGCTCGCCTTTCCGAGTGCCCATCGCCCGCCTCGCCGCCGCCCAGGGCGCTCTCGAATGTGAATAATTTTCGGATTTTTGAGATACATAAAAACGCAAGTGCTTGATAACAAAGCACTTGCGTTTTTTGTATCTCTCCCAAAACGTGTTTTTTCGGGAAACATTTCTGAAATTACAAATCACTGATATACAATTAGTTATATTTTTGGAAAATGCCATTCATAGGTAGTTCTGCTTCAAATTTGTTTACCAAAATATGAGCCTGTTTACCAAAAATTTGAGTGCGGTTATTGCGGCTGATTTTTTTGCTTTATATGCATAATGTACATACCATTGTGCAAACACTTTTCCGTGTGTCAATAGGTCGGTCTATAGTAAAATTTACCTAGATTTGAGCGAGCCTTATGAAACCTGAATTATATTATATGAATGCGCACTATTGCGTATAATCATATAATATACATTTGATATGGCAACATTAAAAGCTACTGTAAAATCAAAAAGGAAAGATGGTATGTATGTCGTGTACATACGTTTTGCCCACAATCGTAAAGTTTCTTATCTAAGGACTTCATGGATGGTTAACGATAAGGGGCTGAGTCGGAACAAAAAGGATATTCTTGATCCTTTCGTTATTCAACAAACCTCAAAATTGATTGATCAATACTAC
>CADASP010000046.1 GCA_902790625.1 uncultured Prevotellaceae bacterium
CCAGAGCATCCAGAAGATGTTGCGGCGCTTGGCTCCGAAGCTACGCATAATGCCGATGTCCTCGGTGCGTTTGCGGATTTGCAGCCAGAAGGTGCCGAGTGTGCCGAGTATGACGTTGAGCAGGAGCAGGGCGATGAAAGTGCCCATGACGGAAAGTTCCGTGCCGACGTCGCTCCTGCTATTGTTGTTGAAGTAGTCGGCGTAGGGCATAGCGAGGGCGAGACCGTAGTTGCCGACCTGCATTTCCTGTTGTGTTTCTTTCGTCTGTATCTTTGTGACGAAGGCGGCGGCATCGGCTTCGGGGTGCAGGCGGATGAACATCTTCGCGTTGGTGCTGGCCAAAGTAGTGCGAGGGACGAGGATGATGTAGCTGTAGCGTTCGTTGGGACGGAAGCGGTAATCTTCGACAACGGCGGCTACAGTGTAGCGGGCAGCTACTTTCCGACCTTGGGCCAAGGCAGGGTCGCTGTAGTCATACTCCACGAGGCGGCGGCCTACGGCCTGGTCGGTGCCGAAGAGGGCAAGAGCCATCGAGCGGGTGATGACGGCACCGTCGGTGGGACAGTCGTTACTGAGGACATCGGCGGCAGGACTGCCCTCAACGGGTGTGATGCCGAGGGTTTCGAAGAACTGCTCATGCAGTAGGAAGGTCTCTTCGTAGGCTCCGCATTGGCGGGTAGTGTCGGTCTCGGCGCAATAGTTGCAGTGGCGGTAGTGACCGACGCCCGCATAGCCGTCCATCAGTCCGGCGTACTGCACCTCTGGTAGAGCGCGGACACGGTCGCGTATGGTGTAGAGATTGGCAATGGCCTGAAGAGCAAAGCGCTCTTCGGGGGAGAGGCGGGTGGTGTCGGTTTCGGTGAAGCCATTAGGAAGAGCTACCGGATGTTCAATGGGCTTGGCATGGTTGTAGAATCCCGCTACCCCTACCAGCAGATGGTCGCGCTCGAAGTCGCCAGCGGGGCGGCATAGGTAGGTGTCATAGGCAGTGACGACGAATCCGTCGAGGAAGTGGAAGCTGAGCACTGCCACAAGGGCTATCTCAATTATTATCCACGCGTTCTGGCGCCGGTGCGCCCAAAAGTTCTTTATTGTTTGGTTCATCTCTTCTGGTTTAGGGATTCGACAATCGGTTTACGGAGTGACGCCCATGCAGGCAATAGCGCGGCCATCAAATTGAGCACGGCGCAGCACAGGAAAGCGATGAGAAAAAGCGTGGGTGTGAAGAACATCCAGATAGTGAGGCTTATCTCGGGGCTTGGCAGAGTATTGGTCTGGAAAATATCCTTGAAGATGGCACTGTCGCACACGGTGCTGACAAAAAGCCACGAAAGCCCCCAGCCAACGATGCCGCCGAGAAGCGTCAAGACGAGGTTCTCGGAAATGACCTCGTTGAGCAGTGTGCGCCGCTTGGCTCCGAATGCCTTGCGGATGCCCATCTCGGCGCGGCGGGCCTCCATACGATTGCTCATCAGTCCGCTTAGGTTGATGGCAGGCAGGAAGAGGAACAACAGCATCAGGATAGCGGGCGGCAGGAGTTCCTTGGCCTGGTCGGTGAGACCTTGGTCGTTCATTTTGTGAAAGAAGTGTATGTTCTTGAAGAAGTGCTTTTCGGCGCCGACCACCCATCGTGTGGGTTCGCCCATCTGCTGGGTAGCCACAGCATTGTAGTGCTGGCGTAGAGGTTCCAGTTCTTCGAGGAACTCCTCGCGGCTGTAGCCGTCGCGCAGCAGGACACGCACCTCGAGAAATCCGCAGTAAGCCAGCTGGTCGAGGTTCAGTTCATCAACAGGGGCAGCCCTGTAATCAGCCTTGTAGGGCAGGTAGATGTCGGCTGTGGAATTCATCATCAGCGGACTCACCGTCTTCACCACGCCGACGATGCGCAATGACGGATGGTCTTCGCGGTCGTAGATGACGAAGTGGTCGGAACCGTCCAACTTCTTCGCCAGCCGCTCGGAGACGACGCAGACACGCTCGCCGTCGCGGAACTCCTTTTCAGAGAAAGGCCGTCCGCTGATGAAGTCGAGGTCGTAGAGGCGAAAGAAGTCAGGGTCACAGGGTATGGCTGAGATGGCCTGTAGGTGCTCCAGACTTTCGTCGGCAATGCCGAGGGAGTTGCGATAGGCGAGTCCCGTAGCCAGTTCTACGCTCTTCATCTGCCGGAACACGGAGTCGATGCACTCCGTGGATACGGCTGCAGGGAAACCGGAATTGTTTTTCTCCGCCGACTCGGTGACGAAGCAGTTGGTAATGTAGAGCGTGCGCGAGCGATTCGACTCTGGCGGAATATCCCCCAGCAGGATATTGAACACGATGGCAATGACCATGGCCGAGGCGATGGCCACCGCCGTGCCCGCGACGTAGATGGCAGAGAAGAGTTTGTCCTCGCGGATGAGCGCAAAGGCATGTCGTATGATCTTAATCATCC
>CADASP010000047.1 GCA_902790625.1 uncultured Prevotellaceae bacterium
GGGAAAACCCTTGCCGCGACGCTCAGTCCCGGCATGGGCGCGGACAGCGAACACGATGGCGCGGTCCAACAGTGTGGTGTCTAACGGTTTGTTTGCCATTATCTGTTACGAATAATATTGTTTCATCAGTTTACGTACATAGGTGCCGAAAAAAAGCTTCTCGACAAAGTTGGGCTTCTGGAAGACGGTGCGGAGAACGACGTCGAGGGCGGCGAAACGGCCGGCCAGGGCATCGAAGGCTGCATGGTCGTCCTGTCCGGTGTATTCCTTGGCGAAGGCATCCCAGAAACGGTAGAACTGCTCCAGAGTCATGTGGAAGATGTCCTGCACCCGCTTCATGGGAGCGTAGATGTGGCAGATGAGGAAGAGGTGGCCGATGTCGAACATGGGGTCGCCGTGGCCAAAGCGGTCCAGGTCAATCCAGTAGTTGTCGGCTCCGGTTTGTATGATGTTTCCCGGCTGGAAGTCGCCGTGCAGGCAGTGGCTGTCTTCAGCGATGCTCTCGACGAAGGTGCGTAGCCGTTCCCTGTTCTTGCGACTCACGAAGGAGGATTGCTCGATGGCCTGCAGCGCCTGGTCCCGTCGGCTGGGGAAGAACTGCGTGTTGCACTCCGTGGCGAAAAGCTCTTTGCCCTTGCCGCACAGCAGGCGGGCCATCTCCTCGGTGCGCTGCGGCTCGTCGTGGCAGATGCGCGAGAGCGACCGCTTGCCCTCGATGCGCTGTGAGATGGTGGCGAAAGCCTTACCGACTTGCACGATGCGGTACGTCGCGGGAACCGCGATGCCCAGATCCGCCACAGCCCGCGAGATGTCGTATTCGCGCTTCACGGCCTCCCAGGTGCTTATACGGGCATTGTTCACCTTGAGGATTTCGCCGGGGACGGCGGGGTTGACATAGGTCTTTCCGTTGCCGCCTTCGCCTATCTGCTTGTAGTCATCTAAATTGACTATCTGTATTTCACTCATATAATCAGTCTTGTTTGGTCGTCAGATATTTCAATCTGAGCTGTTGCTGTTCTTCTTTCTTGAAGCCCAGTTGGTTCTCTATGTACCCGGGCAGCGAGCCGTAGCGCTGGTCGATCAGATTGAGCGTTGCCTCGAAGTTCTCGCGGCTCACGCCGACCATGGCGCGGATGAAGGCCACAGCCTCGTCGCTGCCCATTCCCGACGTGCCGTCGCCTACCCGTAGCCTTTCTTTTCCTTTTACCTTGTCCGTCATCGCCTCCACTGCAGGGGCATAGCTCTGGTTGGAGAGGTCGAAGTCGGCGACGATGGTCTCGCGGCTGGCACCGAGGGCTGCCAGCAGGAAGGCCGATGCCCAGCCGGCACGGTCTTTGCCCTGCGAGCAATGCCAGAGCACACCGCCCTTGGCATTCAACACACCACGCAGAAACTCACCGTAGTAGTGCTGCGCCGTAGAGTCGGTCACGATGGCGGGATAGAGTTGTCGGGCCATCGTCTGCGCTTTGGGGTCGAAGGCGTATTTCATCAGCATGGCTGCCATGTCCCGCGTGTCCATCCTTGTCGAGTCGGGTCTGCTGGAAGAGAATCCCTGTATGAATGCGGTCGGCAGCGTGGAGAGGTGGGTGTAACTGACGCCATCGATGATGCGGTCGGGGGTTGCATTGGCCTCGGCCTCGAAGCGGAAGTCGAAGACATCGGTCAGGCGGTACTTCTCTTTCAGCACAGCCACGTCACCTTCGCTGGCCTTGGCCAGACAACCGCTGCGCACGAGCATGCCCATGCGGATCGTCTGCCCGTCCTGCATGACAAGAGTACCCATATCGCGGGCATTCTCTACACCTTCAAAGGCGATGGCACGCTGTGAGTGGGCTACTTGGGCTGAAAACGTCATGGCAAACAATATTATTGCGGTGGCAAAATCTTCATTCTTCATTTTACTCTGGCAGGTCTTGCCGTCCTTGTGGTTGTACGTGAGGGATGTCCCGCCCTCGCCTGTCTGGACATAGTCATCCCGATTAATTCTCTGCAGTTCTTCGTTCATTGTCTTGTATAATATTGTTTGCATTAACGGCGCAAAGATACGAATTATTTTCTAATCTTCGCACGATTGCGGCGCTTTTCTACTTATATCCGCAGACCGAAGAAGGTGCGGATGCGCCATTTGGTCTCAAAACGATGCGGAAGCCTACAGTAGCGTTGCGGCCGTTGTGTTCAATCTCGCGGCCGTGGTAGGAAGAGGTGCAAGTGTAGGGCTCGCTACTGTAGCAGCCGCCGCAGCCTACAATAACTTTACCGGAATCGGGACCGACATAGTCGGTGCCCTGATCGGCAGGGATGTCGGCAGGGATGGCGGCCATCATCCATAGTCTTTTATTTCTCATATTTTACATCATTTTGTTATATCGTCTGATTTTCTCCAGCATTTGCGCCGCCCACACTTCAGAGCCGGGCAGTTGATAGCGGCAGTTGCCTGTGGCCGATGGGGTGAAGATGGTCTCGGCCAGGTCGTCGAGGATCACGGTGCCGCGTCCGGAGAGCGAGAACAGGGCATCGCCCTCCACGGCCTGTACAACGGGCATCACG
>CADASP010000048.1 GCA_902790625.1 uncultured Prevotellaceae bacterium
CGTCGCTGTGAGCAGGACGGTGTAAGAACGGAGGCCTGTGAGCAAGCCCTGGGGGGCTGTGACGTAGGTGTTCGTGGAGAAGCCCGAGGCGGTGTTCGCAGTCAGGTCGATGTGGTCGTTGGTGTAGCGCACATTCTTGGTGATGTCGCGCGCCAGCGCCTTCATAGGGAACTCACGGCTCTCCTCGCCGATGGTGGCTGTGAGGATGACATTCTGGTCTTTTGTGATGGCGTAGAGCACGCCGTTGTTGCTGATGACCGACTCGTTGTCGGAGGTCCATGTGATGTCAAGGCCCAGCTTGGAGGCAGGCAAGACGAGGTCCGTGCGCGTCTCGGCGGGCAGCTCGAGCATGGCCAGGGCATTCTTTGCCTTCTCGGCATCCAGCTGTTCCTGCATCGTTTTGATGAGGCTCTGCACGGTGAGGGGCGAGGCGCAGGCGTAGTAGTCGCTCTGCATCAGCAGTGTGTGGGGGAATGTCTCGAAGTTGGCGGCGCCACCCTCCAAGGCTGTGGTCTCGATGACCTGATCGACGAGGCCGTTGCGATAGGTGGTGAGCACCTGGCCGTCATAGGTCATGGAGAGAATCCATGTCGCCACTTTCGTGGGGTGGTTGTCGCCACTGGTGCCAGTGGAGTTGGTGGCCCAGTCGTCGCTGGTGAGCAGACGGTTCTGGCTGCGATAGGTGGCGTTGCCGATGGAGATGACGGGGTAGTTGTCGCTGTTGATGGAGTAGGTCATGTTGCCCAGCGTGAAGAGGGTGCTGGCGGCGTACTTCGAAGCGTTCATGGCCAAGGCCAGGTTGAGCGTCTTGTTCACACCGAGGCAGTAGCAGTCGACGATGTCGGCATTGGCGTCCTCAGGCGTCAGCTCCTCGTTCCACTCGCAGTCCATGCGGATGTCGGTGGGGTAGCCCTTGGGATAGTTCTTCTGCACCATCCAGTAGAAGTAGTCGCCGTTCATCCACGCCAGGCGCAGGGGTGAGTTCTTGGAGCCCGGGATGACAAACGGGCGAGCATTGTTCTTGGCGGAGTTCTTAGTGATTTGCTCACTGCCGCTCACCTGACCGGCATCGTTGATGGTGTATTTCCAGATCTCATAGACACCATTGCGGTCGAAGGTGCCGTTGGAGGTGGGGATGCTAAGGTAGAGGTCGTTGACGTTGTCTGGGTCGAGGCTCATGCCGCCGCTGTAGCAGCGCTCGGTGGCATTCCAGTTCTGGTGGAAGCCGTGGCCGCCTTCGGCCACCTTCGTGCGGCGCCAGGCGCTGCCTGTCCAGCGAGCATACCAGTACTGGTGCGTCGTCTTGGCTTCGTCGATGTGGGGATAGGCAATGACGGGGTTCTCGTCCTTGTCGATGACAATCTGCCATAGCCAGTTGCGCACGCCGGAGGTGTTGTCCACGATGGCAGCGGGATGGGCGGTGGCGTAGCTGTCCTGCTTGTTGACGTTGTGCACGCCGTTGGCGATGACGGAGAGCTGGTTGCCCTTGATGTCGCGCAGGATGGGGCCGTTACCGTGGTTGATGTCGATGACGTTAAAGTAGAGCCAGTCGGGCATCTCGTTGTCGGGGTGACCGGTGGTGTAGGAGAGGTATATCTTGTCCTTGCCGTTGCTCTGGTACTTGGCATAGGGGCGTGCGCCTGTGCTCTGCACAATCTGCTTGGGGCCGAAGTCGAAGGAGCAGTTGTCCGAGGCGTCGGGCATCGTCAGGCGTGCAATCGTCGGGTGCCAGTTGATGCCGCGCCAGCAGAGGTAGATGTGGCTAGGGTCGTCCGAGAGAATGAACGGCGAGGGATAGGTGGTGTTGTTGGCCGTGGCCAGACGCTTCTCCTCGCCAAGGGCTGTGATGTCGCCTGGCTTCTGGGAGATACGGTACCAGATGCAGGCCTCGTCGGTGTGGCGCGTGTAGAAAATCATCACGCGTTCATCGGGTAACACTACGAAGGTGGGGTTGTTGTGGTCGTCAGGCTGGAAGTAGCTGCGGATGAGCACGTCGGTCTTGCGGCCGGTAACCCAGTCGTACTGTGTGGCTTTCAC
>CADASP010000049.1 GCA_902790625.1 uncultured Prevotellaceae bacterium
GGGCGCATCTGGAAGCTGAAGATTGTGGGTACGAAGAAGACCTTCACCATCGGCAAGGAGCTGGAGATTCGCCGTGCGCTCAGCGAGAGCCATCTCTACAGTTCTGCCTTCGACGTGGAAAAGACGCCAGAGGGTTTCCGCCTCCACGGCAAGGGCTGGGGCCACGGGGTAGGCTTGTGTCAGATTGGTGCAGCGGTGATGGGTCAGCAGGGATACGGCTACGAACAGATACTGCTGCACTATTACCGTGGTGCCGAGATCAAGAAAATTTATTAATTTTATCGCAACAAATATCACTTTATGAAACACAGAAATCCGTGGTCGTGGATACCGACCCTTTATATCGCCGAAGGACTGCCCAACGTGGTGGTGATGACGGTGGCCGTAGTCATGTATATGCAGTTGGGACTGACAGACACAGACATTGCCCTCTATACCGGCTGGCTGGGACTGCCGTGGGTCATCAAGCCGCTGTGGAGTCCCTTTGTCGACCTCTATCGCACCAAGCGCTGGTGGGTGCTGGCCATGCAGCTGCTGCTGGGCTCGTCGCTGGCGGGTGTGGCTTTTACGTTGAACACTCCCTTCTGGTTCCAGGGCACTATGGCCTTCTTCTTCCTGATGGCTTTCTCCAGTGCCACCCACGACATTGCCGCCGACGGCTACTACATGCTTGAGCTGGACGACCATCAGCAGGTGTGGTTTGTGGGCATCCGTAACACGTTCTATCGCCTGGCTGTCATTTTCGGCAACGGCGTGCTGATTCCCGTGGCAGGTGTGCTGCAGGTGATGTTCCGTTATCAGATGGCTTACACCTGGTGTCTGGTATTCTATGGACTGGCGGCCCTCTTCATTGCCATCTGGCTCTACCACAGCTACATCATGCCGCGTGCCGCGAAGGATGTCCCTCACGACACCAATGCCCGCGAGGTGATGAACGGTGTGGTGAGCGCTTTCAAGACGTTCTTCCAGAAGCTGCCGCCGCGCGAGATGATGTATGCCATGCTCTTCCTTCTGTTCTATCGTTTCCCCGAGGCGCTGCTCACCAAGATGAGCGTTACCTTCCTCATGCGCCCTCATTCTGCAGGCGGTCTGGGGCTGTCGCCTCAGGAGTTCGGACTGGCCAGCGGCACGGTGGGCGTCATCGGACTTACGCTGGGCGGCATCCTGGGTGGCATGCTCGCAGGCCGCGACGGCTTCAAGCGTTGGCTGTGGCCCATGGTGTGTGCCATCACGCTGCCCGACATTGTATATGTGTATATGAGCTATGCGCTGCCTGACAATTTGTTTGTCATCAGCAGCTGCCTGTTCGTTGAGCAGCTGGGCTACGGCATCGGCTTCACTGCGCTGACGCTTTACATGCTCTACTTCAGCAAGGGCAACTACCAGACCTCTCACTATGCCTTCTGCACCGCCATTTCCTATCTGGGACTCATGCTGCCAGGCATGGTGTCTGGCTGGATGAAGGATGCGCTGGGCTATCGTTCGTTCTTCATCATCGTCATGGCGCTGTGTGTCATTACCTTTGCCGTGACCGCCTTTATCAAGGTCGACCCGGATTTTGGCAAGAAGACTGAGGCAAGTGCCGCAAGCGAGGAGTAAACTCGCACGGGAATATCAGACATCAGAGATTAGAGCGGCGGGGTTTCACAACCGCGCCGCTCTTTTTTTCTAATGATAGTATTAATAATGGAAAAGAAATCTTTCTTTTGGTGTGTTAGTTAGTTTCGCGTTGTAAAGTTATGCATTATTTTCGGATTGACAATGTTTTTCTTCGGAAATCTTTACTTTTTTGAAATTTATTCAACATAAATAGGAAATTCCCTATTGCTAAATAGGAATTTTCACTTGCACGTTGGGAAAACTTTCCTTACCTTTGCACCATCAAAAGTTAAATCAAATAAAATCCATACAGCTATGAAGAAGATCTTTACACTTATCACGATGGCCGTCCTGGCTCTCACGTTTGCAGCTTGTGACAACCGGTATTATGACGATTATTACCGCGGCAGCGACTATTACGACTCCGA
>CADASP010000050.1 GCA_902790625.1 uncultured Prevotellaceae bacterium
GAATATTTTAAATATTGATAATCAATAACTTACATGTTAAACGGTAGAAAAGTGACGTTGGGGATTCTTTGGTGTCCCAAAAGCATGAAGATTTAACGTATTTAACGTTCTTAAACCCTGGTTACCATCATCTCATTGCTCATAATTTGATACACATCATGGTCAGGTCGTCGTTGGGTTCGGCTCCGTCGCGGTGCTTTTCCACTTCGGCCTCTATGGCCTCAATGACCTGGCGGGCATTTTCGTAATGGATGGCACGTAGAATCTCCAACAGGCGGTCGTCACCGAACTGCTCCTGCTGCCGGTTCTCGGCTTCGTTCAGACCGTCGGTATAGATAAACAGCTGCCGTCCCTTGATGCTGTCCAGTTCCTCGCCCTCATACTCCAGTCCTGGCCAGAGTCCTATGGGCGCATTGGGCAGCATGTCGAGAAACTCGCCACCCAGTTCACCGCCGCCGAGGACAGGCGCATTATGTCCTGCGTTGCAGAAGTCGAGATGGCCCGTTTTCAAGTCGAGAAGACCAATAAACATAGTTACGAACATGGCGTTCACGTTATCTTCACCGGCAAGGGCTTTGTTGATGCTCGTGCAGATCTCTGCCGGCATCATGCCCTGTGTGGCATGGGTGAGGAACAGTCGTGTGGCCTGTGCCATGAACAGCGAGGCGGGCACGCCTTTGCCGCTGACATCCCCAAGGGCAAAATAGAGCTTGTCGCCCTCCAGATGATAGCCGTAGAGGTCGCCACCCACCTCCTTGGCTGGTGTCATTGACGCATACATGTCTAGGCCTTCATAGTCGGGAAAAGTGCTGGGCACCATCGACATCTGGATGTCGCAGGCAATGCGCAGTTCACTCTCCATACGCTCTTTGGCGGTGGTGGTCTCTTCGAGTTGGTCGTAGGCAGTCTTCAGCTCGTTGTGAGCTTTCTCAAGACGGGCTCCCATGCGGTGGCGCACAATGATGTAGATGATAAGGAGAACGACAATCGCCGTCATGGCAATGAGTTGGGTGATGTGGCGCTGGCGTATGTTTCGCTCGTTTTCGGCGGTCATCTCCAGTTCCTTCTGGTGTACAGCCGCCTCTTCACGGGCTTCGGCGCTGCGCGAAAGAGTAATGGCCGAGTCAAGTCGTTCGGTGATACTTATACTCACGGCACGGGCTGTGTCGATACGACCGGCCTTCTTATTGACTTCATACTTCTTTAGGAGCATTTTTTGTATGTTCTCCAACGAATAGCTGGTGCCGAACTCTTTCATCATTTCATCCAGGCTTCCGAAGTTGTCGGCAGCATCCTGCCAACGTCCTGCCAGCCGCAGATAGTCGCTGGCCAGTATCTTGCCTTCTGCCGTCTGGAAGAAATCAGTCTGGCAAAACAGCCTGTAGGCCTCGGCGGCTTCGTCCTTGCGCCCCATACCCTCTAAAGCTCTGGCTAAATAGATGTTGTAGCGTGCCCGCTGTTTGTTGCTATAGTCAGGTCGCGCGTCAGCCTGCTTTTCATATCCGTCGATCAGCTGGTTCAGGCGCTCAAGCCATAATACAGCCTTCTTATAGTCGGCTATTTCCAAGTAGTTGTAGCTGATGTTGATCACGCCCACGATGGCATCGCGGAAACTGATGGCATTCGGGTGTTTATGGATATTGTAGATGTGAGCGCTATAGGCTTCTTCCAGACGATTGTCGGTCTTGTCATCACTCAATCCCAGACGGCTCTGACTACAGCCGATATAGATGAGCATGTTGGTGTATTCGCTGGTCGTGTCGGCGGCCTCGTATTCAGTCCATGTACTCAAAAGACCCGTCAGACGGTTGGCAATGCCGGCATACACCCGCACGTCCTCATCGTCGGTAGAGTTCTCCACTGCGGCGATACCCGTCTTCCAGTACAGCTCGGCCATGCGCTTCTGCATCATCCTGTCGTAGGCGTAGCCCAGCCAGTAGCAAGCCTTGCCCTCGGAGAAATTTCCCAGCGGTTTGATACTGTCCACAAGCTCTATGATGCGCGGGTAGTCCTTGGCCATATAGGCCTCGTACACCATGTCTTCTGCTTCTCTGCACAGCCTTTCCTGTTCTTTGGAGTTGCCTCCACATCCTAACAGGAATAAGGCAGCGGTAACGGTCACCACCAGAGTCAAACAGCGAAGTGTTTTTTTGCTCATATATTCTTTATTTCCTAACAACCTTTTGACTGCCCTCGATGACGATGCCGCGGGTGCTGGCCGTGGCGGGTGTGCCTTGCAGGGTGTAGGCAGAACCCTCCGTGATGGGCACGATGCGGGCTGAGTTTACGGGCGTGGACTCGCCCGTCTTCTCCT
>CADASP010000051.1 GCA_902790625.1 uncultured Prevotellaceae bacterium
CAGATCAGTGCATGCCGTGGCAGCAGCCTCAGCAGCGGCCTCAGCCTCTGCAGGAGCCCATGCGAACTGGAAGCCCTGCACCTTGTTCCAGGCACCGCGTGTGAAGTCGGGGAAGGCCACGCTGGCGCAGTTGTTGTCCATTGAGAGAGCGCCGAGTTCGGCCAGGCAGCACCACTCAGCGAGGTCGTAAACGTCCATGTCCAGGGGCAGACCATTCTGCAGGCAATAGACGAGGCGGGCATCCATGAAGAAGTCCATACCGCCGTGGCCGCCCACCTTCTGTGCCATCTCACCATATTTCTTGATGATGGGGTGCTGGTATTTAGCTACGAGAGCGTCCTGTTCAGCCTGGGGCAGGAAGCCGTGGGCGCTGAGGTCATCCACTTTGGGTGCCACGCCGCTGGCAGCAAGCTGACTCTTGTCGAGGGCGAAGTGCTGTTCGGGGTACTTGGTGGCATAGCCCTTGGTGCCAGTGAGCTTGAACAGGCGGTTGTAGGGCTGCGGGTTCATGACATTGTGCTGGATTTCCACCACCTTACCCTCAGCGGTGCGCATCAGGGTTGTAGTCTGGTCGCCGTTGCGGAACTCGGGACAGGGCTTGCCAGTCTTCTGCTCCACCCATTCACGTCCGTGGGCGCTCTTGGTGTCCATGGCCACGAGGGTGGTGGGCACTCTTGGTGTCCATGGCCACGAGGGTGGTGAAGCGGTCACCACGGTGGATATTCATGGCGAGGGCCACAGGGCCGAGGCCGTGAGTGGCATAAACATCGCCACGGTTGTCACGGTTGTACTTCATGCGCCAACCGAGCTTTGCCTGGTCAGCATCTGCGGGGTTCTTCCAGTAGTAATCCCAGAAGTCGTCGTCGTCGAGGTTGTGGATGTAGGCACCTTCGCCGCGGAGCACTTCGCCGAAGACACCATGCTGCGCCATGTTCAGGGCGTTAAGCTCATACCAGTCGTAGCAGCAGTTCTCGAGAATCATACAGTGCTTGCGAGTCTTCTCACTGAGTTCGATGAGCTCCCAGCACTGTGCCAGGTTCATGGCTGAGGGCACCTCGATGGCAGTGTGTTTGCCGTTCTCCAGCGCGCACTTGGCCACGGGGAAGTGGTGGTCCCAGTCGGTGGCGACATAGACGAGGTCGATGTCGGGGCGCTTGCAGAGCTCCTCATAGCCCTTCTCGCCGCTATAGATGGTGGCAGGGGGAAGACCTGCATCGCGGAGATACTTCTGGCAGCCTTCAGCGCGTGCCTCCACATAGTCGCAGAGGGCAACAATCTGCACACCGGGGATATAGGTCCAGCGCTGCACAGCACCGGGACCGCGCATGCCGAGACCCACGAAGGCCACACGCACCGTCTCCAACTTCGGAGCCGTGAGCTGCAGCACATCCGTCTGCCCGGCAGGGCGCTGAGGTGTGTTAATCACAATGGTTCCCTTATCCCAGTGCCAATCCTTATCGGTCACGGAGAGCGATTGAGCGCCAGCTGTCACAGCCATACAGGCGACAGCGACGAGAGCAAAAAATTTCTTCATGCTGTTGTTCTTTGGTTTTTGTTAGTATAAGTTGGTTTTGGGGCAAAGATACAAAGTTTTTCATTACGCTGCATACTTTCTGCGCAAATATTTTCCTCTTTGCCCTTTATTTTACTCTTTTTGCTTGTTGTTTTTCCACTTTTAACAATCATTATCCGCGTTTCATTTTTCTTTTCTAATTCTTCTTTGTATCTTTGTCGCACGAATTAAGTTTCAAGCCAGTTATATGCACCAGATTGACTGTTTTCTCCCCTTCGCCGGGGAGCATGAGGGGCAGCTCACGCAGGCCGCCTTGCACAATGATGACTGCGTAGCCAGCATCCATCACATCGAGAATCCTTTCCAGACAAGCTCACTGCGCCAGATGGCGGAGGAGGCTTCGGCGCCCTATATCCTACTCTATACCAAGTGCTTCGAGCTGCAGCTGGGCTACTACGCCCTGACGCGCCTCGTGACCGTTGCCGAGGACACGGGAGCCTCGATGCTCTATGCCGACCACCGCATCCAGTTGCCCGACGGCACCGTGGAGACGCATCCGCTCATCGACTACCAGTTGGGCAGCGTGCGCGACGATTTCAGCTTCGGCTCGCTGTTGCTGCTGCGCACCTCCGACGTGAAAGCATACTTCGCTCAGGA